>CAVUIJ010000001.1:0-34619 GCA_963741505.1 uncultured Alphaproteobacteria bacterium
ACGGCTACTACGATTGCTACTGCTACCTGCCGCTGTTCGTGTTCTGGGATCGCCACCTGCTGGCAGCCAAGCTGAGGCCGGCCAACATCGACGCGGCGGCCGGCGAGCGTCGAGGAGGTGGCGCGCGTCGTCGGGGAGTTTTGCAGAGCGGTTCCGGGCTTTCGCTGTCCATTCCGTCCTGGCATGCCGTCCTCTCCGACCCCGGGGAGTTCGATCGTCGATAAGTTCCAGAGCAGCGATGTCGACGTAGCCTTCCGCCGATTTCTCAGCGGCTCGGCGCTCCCGAAGCTCCCGCAATCCGTTTCGCGCGGGCCTTGAATTTCGAGGCTTCAGTGGTTCGCACTTTGCTACAGCCTGTCAGTTGCTCGCTCCCCTGCACGGATCTGACCGGGCTTTGCCAGCCAGCGGGAGCTTTTACATCCAGGCTTCCGACGGGTTGGCACCCTTCCCGCCGCTGGATATGACTACAACAGTGACTGGACTCCTCTGTTGGCGGGACTTGCACCCGCAGGAATGGCAGCTAGCCTCGCTGCACGAGAACCGGATCAAGGAGTGCCAGCTCGATCTCTAGCCGATCGCACCTCGACCGCCACCTGCGGGCAAACCAGTTGCGCCTGTGGTTCGCCTGCATGGCCTACGTGCTGCTGTGCGCGTTGCGCCGCATCGGGCTGCCGGCACCGAGCTGGCGAAAGCGACCTGCGGCACGATTCGCCTGAAGCTCCTCAAGATCGGCGCGCAGGTGACCTCTCGGCACGGCGGGTGCGTATCGCGATGGCGACGGCGTGCCCGTCGCGGGCGATCTTCGCCCACGCCCACGCGCGCTTATAACAACGCTTCCGCGCACCGCCGCCCCGCTCAGCCGATCGCCAACAGCAAAGGAACATCGCCGCGCCTGCCCAAGCTGCCACGGCGGCAACGGCCGCGGCTTGCCAATCGGCATCGTGTTGATCCGCCCACCTCTCGATCGGACGAGGTAGAGGAGTCCGCGAGCCAGGGTGAGAAAGGCGGGCTAGCTCCTAACATGACCTCATTCAATAAGAGAGCCCGAATTGGTTTTCAGCTTAGCCCCATTCTGCGCGGAACTCATGCCGCAGCTTGCTCAGTCGCCTGGGTATCCGCGCAAGCGACTGAGGCATAGTCGAGTGAACCAAGAATACCGATCATCAATGGACCAACCTTGTGCTGCCCGCCATTGAGGTTGATCCACCCAACTCCGGCGGGATGTACACATTGGTCTTCGACTTGTCAGCGTTGACGACCATCTGGCTGCTGCCGGAGTACACGAAGTTCTTGGCGATATAGATCGTGTAGGGTGATGCGAGCGCTTCTGTCATTCCGGTTCCGGATATTTCCACCTGCTGGGTGGGGAAGTAGAGGATGCCCTCATAGTACATCTGTCCCGTGCCAGAAATGACGGACTTGCTATTTGCTGCGGCTGTCGGGTCGAGAAATACGACGAACCCTGGGATTCCGCTCTGACCTTTGCTCGGCGCCACCAGATCGTAGCTTCCGCCACCGCTCCAATTCAGTCCCGCCTTGCTCCCGGTAAGGTACAAGGTAATGCCTGCGCCTTCGAGTAGGCCGCCACCGCTCATGGTGAACAGACCATCCTTGATCACGTACAGGCCGGGCTGCAACGTTGCCTTCGTTACGCTGCTCAGCGTGATGCCACCACAATAGACACCCGGCGTCAGTGTTGGCGTTCCCCGCTCACCTTGAACCCATTGTGATCGCAATTGCCTACCAATGGCTTCGTATAATTGGCAAATGGATCCGCCATGGCGGTACATGACTTTTCTGGTTGTGGTGTCATCAGTGCCAATCCCTGATCAACGCCGCCAACGAAGCAATTCTTTGCCGACGTCAACTTGGAGTTGCCGCTGAAGGTGACGGCCTTTGCCGAATTGGAATTTACCTGCACCCAGCAGTCCTTGGCCCAAACCGTTCCACCGCCACTGACCAGTAACGACCGATCCATCGCACCGTCCAGGGCCAGGACACAGAGCCCAGCCGCCGCAGCACCGCTGCCGGTGCTTTTGGCAAACGTCGCTCTCGCCGCCGCCATGATGATCGGGCGTTCACTGAGGATCAAGCTCGCGAATACCATTGCGCCCGGACCACTGACTTGCACCGATGCAGTCATGGCGCCCGCATCCACGCTAACGCTGGATGAAATTTCCGCTGATAACTTCGCCAAGGTCGCTCGTGCCGCCTTATCGGCACTTGCGACTGTCGCTCTGATTCCGAAACTCGGCCACGGCATTGAGCGCGGCAGCATCGGCAACCCCCTGCATCTCTCTTTGAGCCTTAGTCCAGGTGCCGTAGTCGATCGCCAGCCCGGTTATGAGCATTGCCGGAACCATAATCAAGGCAAACAGAACCGCAACGCCTCCATCTCTTGAGCGCCAGAGTCGCATTACACGTGAGCAAACGAGTTGGTTGGTTCTTTGCATTATGTTCCCCGTCGCGAGCGCTATATCGAACCCTTTGCTTGCTTTGCGTCGGATCGTTGCATGGCGACTGATAAGAAAACGAAAAGAAGAATGATTTCTGAAGCCGAAAGATATTTGTTTTAAATTTATTATAATGCCGTTAATCGAAAAATCGATCTCGATGTCGCGGCCCCTGAAGTGGATCGAATTCAGCTATAGCTCCGCTAGACCGTATGTCCTTCCTGCGAAGAGGCGGCTCACCCCCGATGTGCATTCGAGGGTTGCCCGGATAGGCCGGGTAGAGCCTCACACAAGGAGGGCAAATCGTGGGGCATCTTACGAAGCATTCGTTGGTATCGATACGGCGAAGTTGCGTAATGCGGTGGCGATTGCCGAGGCCGACGGCGACTTCAAAACGCTTGGCCCACCGATCCCACCAGCCATGCCGGACTGGTCGCCCGTTCGCGCTTTTGGCGGCTACCAATCCAGCGCGGCCATGCAGAGCTCGGCGCAGCCGGTGTCATGCGGCTGCGACCATGGCTGTCAGTTCCACGTTCACGATCACGCTGCCGCGTGGGCCTCCGACATTCAGGTCTCGGATTCGCGCAGCTTCTGGGGCGCGCTCGGCTGCTCGTGCTTCATTTGAGGATGCATCATGGCAACTGCCGCTGACATTGAAGGCGAACCGTTGGTCGTCGTGGTCCACCGGCGCGTCAAACCCGGCCAGGAGCGCTCGTTCGAGGCAGCCATGGGCGAGTCATCAGTCATCAGCTTCGCCATCGACAACAAGGCGTTCCTGGCACGAGGCAAGCTTTCGATGCCAGTGCTCGCCATCGGTGGCGAAAAATAGTTCGGAACGGCCATGGCCGACGTGATGCGCTCCCCGCGAGTAATGTGACCGCGACGTGATCCCGGACTCCGGCCATTGGATCATCGAGGAGAATCCCACGGCAACGAGCAAATCGTGCGCGACTTTCTCGTCTCAAAGACCTGAACCCCGCTGGTCGTTGCCGTTTGCTGATGAGCCCGAGCGTCCAAACAAGCCAGATGGTCGGCTCATCTCCCTAAAACCCGACGTTTTCGCGTCCGGACACCGATGCCGGCCAGGGCAGCTTGGGGTCATGAGGGTCGGTTAGCTCCGAAGTCGAGGGCGGCCGCTCGACCCTCGGCAGCTGCCAATCGAGCATCGTCAGGCCCCACTTTCCGCTGTACCCTCAATCACGTCAGGTTGCCCGAGCAGGGCGACTGGCAGCCCTGGGCCACTTGCAGACGTTCGCACGTGCTCCGCGAACTGCAAGAGCGAGGGGAGTTCGCCGATTAGGTTCTATGGCGCAGGCCGGTGTTCACATCCGCGGCGGCGAACGCGTCATGACATCGGTCGGCCGTGTTCGCGAAGTCCGTTCAAACTGCTGCAGTCGCCGACCGATCCAGGTTCTCAGCATAAGATTTTTCACCCTTCTCCCGCCACACGCTGGCCTCTTGCACCAATCTGCGGGAGGCCGCGCTTGCCCTTGCGATTGTGCTTGGATCGGAGTCGGGGCAACGACGCCGATCGGCGTCCTAACCCCATGAAATTATTGGACAGAGAAGGGTCAATTCAGCCCGCCAAACAATACACTCGCCAACCTCATCTCAGCCGATTGACGATTTTGGGCTAGGACGAAGATAGACCACTTCTGCTGATTTTCTCGGCCGGCCTTCGTGATCGACCGCGCCTTCGTCGCCGTTTGCCTTCGCAATTGGCGGGGCGAAGAACCAAGCAAGGTCGACACCCGTAATTCTGCTGCATGCGACGAGTTGCTCAGGGGAAAATCGCAGCCGACCGTTCTCGGCACGCCGGTAAGCCTCCTCCTCCATGGCCAGCCTTGCCGCAATCTCACTTACCGACAGCGCAGCTCGCCGCCTGGCGTCGGCGACCCGCGATCCCACCAAAATATCTGTCTGCGTACGCCGATCCGGCGGCGCATCTGCCCTATCCGTCATGACGCCCACTCATACCATGGCGCACCCAATTCACAGACACGGAAAACTGCGACACTCGCGTTGCGTCTTTCAGTCCAACTCAAAGTCGCTCCCTGACGCATACACGTGGCGTCCAAACCCAATGAACACGGAGACTAAACATGTCGCAAGCCGATTCTTCATCAAACGCTCTTTTCGCAAATCACCCTGTCGAAAGGCAACTTCACCCTCCTGGGCAAGACAATCCTTGCTGCGGAGCAGATGTGCCAAGGGCTAGGCGTTCGGCTCTCCTTCGCGACCGCCAAGGAGTTCCTGGCAGTCAATGAGGCCAATCGAGCATCATGGCTTCCACTGGCGAGCTTCTTTCATCCTAAGTTCAGTACGCTGACCTCCGAGAACAGCGTATTTATTCTCGGCCGCAACAGTACGGGTGAAGTTGTCGCATGCCAAGCCTGCCGCTTCTACGACTGGGAGGGGTCAAACTCAAAGAAGAATGCGAAAGCCTGCGCTTCTGGTACGACGATCCACAGTCAATGAAGAACCCGGACGAAAAGACGGTCGTGTCCGCGCTCGCGGCACGCGGCACGACCGGCAAAGTGGCATATTCGGGAGCTGCCTGGTACCGGCCGGACTATCGCGGGAAGGGTCTCGTTGAATACCTACCGCGTCTTTCCCGCGCTTATGCCGCTGGCGTGTGGGGTACCGAAACTACGATAACGCTCATGGCCGAGAACAATGTCAAGAAAGGGGTATTTCCACGCAATGGATACCGCAACCTCAAATGGGACGTAGACGTCGTCAAGAGCCAAGGCGGCACCATCAGGTTTGCCTACATCTGGACCAAGTCCGACGAGATGGAAGAAGACTTGGAGAACTTCCTAGCCGACCTTCGAGAGAAGACCGCTGTTGCCCATCGGTCGGCCGTTGGCTGAGAAGAGGTACCGAGTGCCACTAGTATCCACACACGGCAACAACAATCGTTCATAGTGTCGTTCAACAAGGCCGCTCGTGGGCCACATTACGGTCGCCTTGACTTCAGCCAGGTCGGGGCGGCCGGACCGCCAGGCGGTTTCGTAAGTTGACAGAACCCACTTGAAGTAAATCAAATCACCCTTTTCGCCGACTGGCTTTCCGACAGCCAACTCTGCCCACTTGGGTTCTGGAACCTGAAGTCCTCGCCCTAGGTTCTGAACTATGAATTGGCCGTTATCGTCATGTTCTATGCGAATGAACCGCCCCGATGTCGTTTCGTTCGCCAGCCGCTCCAACTCGTGCGGCGCGCACTGACCGCTATTTTCCCGCCAGTATTCAGTCAACGCCCTTAGCTGGGAATGCGGCTGAACCTTGCTTATGTCATTATGCTTGACCGAAACACGCCGGTTGAGGCAGGCGAGATCACTGAGACTGCAAAGTCGAGCGATCGCGACATCCTTCCCAAGGAGCGTTTCATTTGGCCGCTTGTCATCCAGGTACTCGATAACCGTGGATCTACAGGCGCGATCGGACATCCAATAAATGACAGAAGCCAATGCAGTTTCCGAGACATTCGCCGAGTGCAGACGAATATGTGCACCAAGCGGTGTTGAGCGGACACCGATATAGCCGAGGTTGCGGATTATGTCCGTTGCTAGGTCGCCAGGATAGTTGAAGCAGAAAAGCTTCATCCTAAGTTCGATTGAGTTTTCACCCCAGAACGTGCCGGTTTCGTCAACAATCGCTCCCTGTGCGCTTAGATTTTCGCTCACCAATTTCACGGCACACATCCCAATTGCTCACAATACACCTTTCTGTCACCCTATTTCCTGGCAGTCGTGCAAGTCAACGATTGAGCTACCTTGACCAAGGTACTCGATGCCACTACGGGCGCGTCGGCTTGCCGCACTGCAGCGCAACGTCGAGGGGCAAGGAACTTCTGGAGTGGGGCAGCCAACTCCCGTCCGGTCAGCGTCAGGGGGAGCCTTCAACAGCGTTCAGCCAACTCCCGCACTGCCTCCGATACTGACCGTCGGCGGCGAAAGCCACGATCGCCGACGCGGTAGCCCCGATACCGTCCGTCATGCTGCGCCGCAGCGTAACGTCGAGGTGGGCCAAGACCTGCCGCCCGAAGACGCGGATGATCAGACGGCGTGTGCTAATTTTGTGCAACGGCCACCACGGTTGCAGGGCGAAGATTGCTGCGCTGCAGTCAGATCGTCGCCGCTCTCGGAGATGGACGCTCGCTGCTACAAGGGTAACACCGAGTGCCCCGCGGTTCACCGGTAGTCGGGAGAGATTGACGAAAACCGGCTACCGAAGACTACCTCGGAATTGCTACTCCGGCAGGGATCCCACGAGTACCATTTCCGCTGTCTTCGAAGATCGCGAACGGTGGCGGGTAGAACGTAAATGTGGAGTAGGCAATCAACTGACAGACGAGAAGACCGATTCCAACGATGCCGAATTGGCGCTTCCAATTGCGAGCGATAGTCAGTTTTGCGGAACCAATCTGACCAAGCGCAATCGCAACAACGAATGCTGCGATATCGAGCGCTAAGAGGTTTCGACCGAGCAACGACGTATAAACGTAGAATATCAGGATGATGAGCGCCGGCGCAATCAAAAGCGCAAATCCTTTCGCTGACCAGAATTGCGACGATTTAGGGCGTAGGGCCGCAAATCCTAGAGTGGCCCACACTAGCCCGGGCCAAAAGGCCAGCTTCAGGTGTTCCCAGACAAACTCATTCACAGCGGCGACAAGGGCCACCGGATTCCAATAGCCGGACCACGCGAAGGCGAAGTGAAGTAGCGATCCCAAGATAACGATGAATGGGATGCCGACGAGTTCTAACGACCAGATCTTCCCTGCCATTTCGCGTCAGTTCTCTCAGAGCGCGGTGTGGTCCCGTGGGACGGTGTGACGAACAAGCGTGCCTAGTTCCAGGTGGTCAGCGCGAGAGGGGCCAGCATACACAGGCTCGTACCCTGACCCGGTGCAACCTCGATGCTGCGGGCTAAGTCACTATACCAGCTTGGATCACCGCCGCTAGCGCACGTATCGATCGACGAGCGCGGCGACATGATGCGGCATGATGGCCGTCGGCCGATGATCTGACGGTGGTGCCGCGCCGTTAAAGACAGCAGCGGGGCGTAGTAGGTAACAAGCTACACGATCTTTACTCGGTCGCGCTGCCGGGAATGATCGCGATCGAATGGACCGCTGCAGGCGTCGGGCGTTGGCGATTGGTCCCTCTCATGTCGTGTCGCAGTGCGTGCCCTCAGGCGCGCGCCTGTGCTGGAACGCAAGTCCGAGCAATGCTCGTCAATACCAAAGTAGGATTCGGCGTCCGAGGGACGTCAGAGAAGAAACGAAGATGAAGAAATGGCGGAGACTCAGGCGCTGGACGTGAACAACGGCCTCACGACAGAGGCTCGCAACCACTTTGTGGGTCACCTCGCCGACGTGCTCGATCGCGTCTACTCGCTGATGGTGCGTACGCAAGTGTATCACTGGAACGTCGAGGGCCCTCTGTTCGAGCCGGTCCATAAGCTGACCGAGGCGCAGTACACGGCACACTTCTCAGCGGTCGATGAAATTGCAGAGCGAATGCGAGCGCTGAACGGCAAACCGGCAGTCTTGGCAAACGGCTTTCCCACGGGCGTTGCCAATCTGCCGATGACGCAATCCGCTGAGAGCATGATTGCGGACTTGGTGCGCCAGACCGAAACCGTCGTACGCTGCATGCGCGAGGTGGTCGCCGCGGCGGAGGGCGCAGGCGATGTCGTGACAGCCGATCTTTTGACGGGGCTTATCGCCCGGTATGAGAAGGATGCGTTGATGCTGCGCGCGACCTTGCGGAATTGAAGGGGCGGCCTTCGATCATCGAAGTGGGCTGTCTCGGCGTTGGTTCTACTTGGTCCAAACGGCAACCCGAAATTTCTCCTTCGCGTGATCTGCGCCGATGGCAGCCTCGTTAACTAACCACGACCGGTGAGTTGGAACTTAAACGACCGGCGCCAATGCGCCGTTCGTGACAACCGGATCGGGAAGCAGATGAAGGAGAACTCCAATGCTCAGACTGAAATCACTCGTTGCCGGTTTGGCGATTGCGGGGAGCCTTTTCCTCGCCGGCAGCCCCGCACGCGCCGCGGACGACATCGTCGACACCGCGGTGAAGGCCGGTTCGTTCAACACGCTGGTCGCGGCCGTCAAGGCTGCCGGTCTTGTCGAGACGCTGAAGGGCAAGGGTCCGTTTACGGTATTTGCCCCGACTGACGAAGCTTTCGCCAAGTTGCCGAAGGCAACGCTCGAAGTCGCTGTTGAGGCCCGAGAACAAGGGCAAGCTCGCGTCGATTCTCACCTATCACGTCGTTGCCGGGAAGTACGATGCAGCTCGCATCACCGGCGCCAAGTCGAAGCAGTACGGCGTGAAGTCCGTTCAGGGCGCCAACATCGCGGTCGATCTGCGCAATGGCGTGAAGGTCTCCGGCGCGAATGTCGTGAAGACGGATGTGGTGACGTCAAACGGCGTGATTCACGTGATCGATACTGTGATTCTGCCGCCCGCGAAGAAGGCCTCGGCGCCACGCCGTCATCATTGACGACGATTGGCGACCTTGATTGCGTTCTCAAGCGAAGTCGTGCCGCGGGGCTCATGGCCTCGCGGCGTTCTTGTTCGGAGGTAGAAATGCGAGCCTTCAGGATGGGCGTTGTGTTTGTTGGGATCTTTTTCACCCTTGTCGCTACCGTAGTCGTGGCTTGGGCTTATATGGCCAACAATGTCGAGCAGCCGAAGTACCGCGTCGTCGTCGCCGACGGTGGCGGAGGTTGCGACGACCAGTGACCGCAAGTCGGCCGCCAGTAGCGGGTTCCGACCGCTTGCCGCCTACATCTTCGCCAAGGATCGCGGCGGACACCGGATCGACATGACGGCGCCGGTGACGCAAGCGCGCGAGACAATCGCCATGACAGTGCCCCTCACCCAATGCGGATCGAACGAACTGATGGGCGATAATACCTGGACTGTCCGGTTCTTCATGCCGTCGAAGCATGCCATCGAGAGCTTACCGAAGCCAGCCGCCGAGAAGGTTCACTTGATGAAAGTTCCCGCGATCCGCCGGGATGCGATCCGCTTCTCGGGCGTCGCGACCGACGCTTTGATCGCCGAAAAGGAGTCGGGGGTTCGCGAGTGGCTCGCGAAGCGCGGCATCACATCATCTGGGCCGCTGACCTACGCTTACTACAACGCGCCATTAACGCCAGGGCCGATGCGGCGCAACGAGATCTGGCTAGAAATTTCGGAATAGATGCCAAAATCAGAGACAATTGGGCACCGGAAGGTCACACAATGAGATGGCAAAGCTAAGTCAAACGTGTTCGATTCCCGTGGTTCACGGAAGCACTCGCTGTCGGAACATGAGCAGAGAAGGTAGCGCGACGGCCCAGATCATCGCGATGGCGAGATAAGTGAGCGGGGCCGAGCCGAGAATCTCCAGAGCACCGAGCCTTTCGCCGGCCCAATAGGCAAGCGGACCTGCAACAAAGCCGGTGATGCTCGCCTTCACGCCCAAGTGATCTCCGAGCAACGACGCCATCGCCGGCATCGTTGCGCCGAACGCGAGCCAAAGTGCGATGATCCAGGCCGGTGCCAGTTGCGGGCTCGGCCAGGGCGCAGCGAAGCGGATGAGCTCGGTCGCCACAAGCGTGCTCTCGGCGACCAAGCCCGCGGCGCCACAGGCAAGGATCGTCAGGGCCTCAGTTGCGCGCGATCGGTTCGTTGCTTGCACGGCGCCGATGAACAGTGCCGCCGCAAGGACTCCCGGAGCGTTCCGCCCCTGTGCTGCGCCAAGGGCACAGGCGAGCCAAACGACCTGGAAGCCCGCCCATTCCGCAAGTGGCCGCCAGCGCGTCGTCATTCTCTAACCTTTGAACTTGCATGCACCGAGGCCGCCGCTCGCAAGCCTGCGGCGCAACCGGCCACCGACGCGATGGCCGACACCACGACACCCCATGCGATATCGATGGCGGCCAGCCCGATCGTCCAACCTTTGATGACCGCGAGATTGGTCAGATCGAAGGTGGCGTAGGCCGTCAGGCCCAGCACCGCTCCCTTGGCCGCGGCCACCTCCATCGATCGCGCGGCAACCGCGGGTCGTACGGCAAGGGTGACAAGACCGAATGTGTAGATCAGATAGAATACGACCGCGGCCCCGAGCATCGGCTCCAGTCGCAAGATGGCACCGAGTTGGCTCTGAAACATCTTCAACGCCACCAGCGTCAGCCAAGCGGCGTCCATGACGACAAAGGCAACGAGCGTGGCCATAAAGGCCTGTCCGATGGCTCTTGGGTTGTCCATGTCCGACCTATTTGCCCTATACCTGCGGCTCGTCGCGCCGCATCGATCCTGCCGCACACATCGCCGAAGGCCCGTCTGCCGAGGCCGTCACCACGCCGCCTCTCTTGATCGTTGCAAAGGCGGCCAGCGCGCGCCGGCGTGCCTGCTCATGGCCGACGATCGGCAGTGGGTAAGTCGCGCCGAGCGTGATACCGGCACCCGCCAACACCTCAGTCGGCGCAGTCCACGGCGCGTGCAGGAACTTGATCGGCAGCCGTCCTATCTCGGGAACGTGGTGCCGCACATAGTCGCCGTCCGGGTCAAATTTCTGCCCCTGAAGAATAGGATTGAAGATGCGGAAATATGGCGCCGCGTCTGCCCCCGAGCCCGCCACCCACTGCCAGCTCGCGGAGTTGCTTGCGAGGTCCGCATCGACCAGCGTGTCCCAGAACCAGCGCGCTCCCATCTGCCAGGGCACAAGCAGGTGCTTGGTCAGGAAGGATGCCGCGATCATGCGCACGCGGTTGTGCATCCAGCCGGTGTGCCAGAGCTGGCGCATGCCGGCATCGACGATGGGATAACCGGTTTGGCCGCGTGACCATGCCGCAAATCTTGCACGCAGCTCGGCTTCATCGGACTCCCAGGGGAACGAATCGAACTCCGGGCGGAACGATGCCTCCGGCAGCGTTGGCCAATGATGCAGCAGGTGATAGGAGAATTCGCGCCAGCCTAGCTCGCGCAGGAGTGCTGCGGCCCCCGCTGCCCGGCCGGGGTCGCGCTCGCGCGCGAAGTTCACGGCCTGCCAGAACTGATGGGGACTCATTTCGCCGAAGTGCAGATGCGGCGAGAGCATCGACGTGCCAGGCCGGTCGGGTCGATCGCGGTCGGTGGCATAGCAGGTGAGCCTGTCGTCGATCATGACTGCGAGACGCCCGGCCGCGCCTGCTTCACCTGGCTCCCAGGTCGCGCGAAGACCGCCTGCCCAATCAGGTTTCTGCGGCAATAGCTGCCAGTCGTCGAAGTTGTCGCTTGCCGGCCAGCGTTTCGGCTTGCTTAGATGCCGCGGCGCCGGTATCGGCGTTCGAAGATCCCCACCGGCGAGCAGCGTGCGCCAGAACGGTGTAAAGACGCGGAACGGTTCGCCGCTTCGATTGCGCAACCTCTCGGGTTCCATCAGCAACGCGCCGGAGTAGCGGTGCAATTCGATGCCGGCCTTCTGGCAAGCGTCGTGGAGGCGCTGCTCGAGCGTCTTTGTGTGCGGCTCGTAGCCCCTCGTGAAATGGATGCTGCGCGCACCGGTCTCGGCCGCGACCGCCAGCAGCACATCGACGGTTGCGCCGCGCCGCAGCAGCAGTTGCGAGCCGATCGAACGCAGGCTCTGGTCGAGGGCACGGAGACTGTAATGAAGCCACCACCGGCTGGCGCCGCCAGGCGCCTCGGTATCGGCCGGGTCGTCGTTGCAAACGAAGATGGCGAGAACAGGCCGGCCGCCCTCAGCCGCCGCCGACAGCGCAGGATTGTCGCTGATGCGCAAGTCTTGCCGGAACCACATGATCACCGGATCGGACAGCGTGTGTACCTCAACGGTCAATGTGATGGAAATGGCTGGCGGGCCGGGGAAACCCGCCAGTCGGACATCTGCACGAGGGGAGGGGTAGAGTGCAGCTGCCGAAGTGGTGAGATGAATGGCCGCTTGCCGTGGCCCTGCGTCGATGACTACGAGAATTGAACGGTTCCTCCCGCGATCTGGATCACCATCGTTGCTTGTCCGGCCAACGCCCAGGCGACACGGGGTGGCCGGACGCCCCCTGTGATCCAGCGATGTCCCCGCCGCGTAACCTTGCGGACGACAGCGGAGGGACTATGTTGGATCTCACGAGCGCGAGCCAGCCCGTCGGCTGGATGACGCGAAGGACTCCCAGGAGAACCATGTCCGATCTGCTGTCTCGGATCGCGATGGACCGCAGTCACGACGCGTTCCGTAGCTTGTTCGATGAGTACGGGCCGAGAGTGCGCAACTTCATGATGCAACAAGGGGCCGACGCCGGGCTCGCCGAGGAGCTTGCACAGGAGACTTTGATCACGGTATGGCGCAAGGCCGGTCTCTACTCGGCCGAAAAGGGCAGCGCGACGACATGGATCTACACCATCGCGCGCAACCTGCGCACCGATCACATTCGCCGCCAGAGGGTCTGGCACGAGCTGACGGAAGAGCATTCGCAAGCGATACCGTCGGAGGAGGCGCCGGCCGACGAGGTGGTGGATGAACGCCAACGCCAAGCCCGGGTACAGGCTGTTCTGAAGGAGTTGCCACCCGAGCAGGTGGAGGTGGTGCGGCTCGCTTTCATGGACGGCCTGCCACACGGCGAGATCGCGGAGCGGCTCGCGTTGCCGCTGGGCACCGTGAAATCGCGCATCCGACTTGCCTACCAGAAACTGCGGACGGCCCTCGAGGATCTCCGATGAGCACGGAAGTCAGACATCATCCGGACGGCGCCACGCTGATGAGCTATGCAGCCTCAGCCATTGCGGAGCCTCTGGCGGCGGTCGTCGCAGCGCACCTCTCCATGTGCCGGCGCTGCCGCGCTGAGATCGCCGACCTCGAGCGCCTCGGTTCAGCCATCATGCTATCTTCCCCCCGTCAGGCTGGCGATGCAGCCTTGCAGGTGCCGAAGCTGCCGCTCGGACGTCGAAAGACCGGTTGCGCAACGGATCGCTCATGTTCACGAGCGGCTGCCAGCTCCCATTGCGGCCGCCTATGGTCTGTCGCTCGCAAGCATCCCTTGGAAGCGACTCGGCCCCGGTGTGTGGCACCATCGCCTGGAGCTGAGGCAGGAAAGCGACGGCGATCTGCGCCTTCTTCGAATTGCACCCGGTCGAACGATGCCGGATCACGGTCACGGTGGCGCCGAGTTGACGCTGGTCATCGAAGGTGCCTACACCGACATCACCGGCACGTATCGTCGGGGCGACATTCAGGACGTCGACGAGGGTATCGAGCACCAGCCCATCGTCGACAAGGGGGCGGAGTGCGTTTGCCTCATTGCCAGCGAGCATCCGGCCCGCTTCAAGACCCTGATCGGCCGCCTCACCCAGCCATGGACCCGGATGTAGCCGGAGAGCGTTGGCCCAATGACGACGCCATGGAAGACGGCCTGGATCACAGGGGGTAGCACAGGCATAGGGCGTGAGCTCGCGATCGAGCTCGCGGCCCAGGGTGTGAAACTTGCTGTCTCGGCCCGGTCGTCAGAGACTCTTGAAGAACTGGCGCGGACGCATGAAAATATTCTTGCGTTTCCACTCGATGTTACCGCGCGGATGGATGTCGCGACCGTGCACCAGCGCATCGTCGAGGCGATCGGCCCCATCGATCTTGCGATCCTGAACGCAGGTGTATGGCACCCGATGAACGCGGCGGAGTATGACGCCACGCGCGTTGCCCAATCGATGAGCGTGAACTACATCGGCATCGCCAATGCTCTTGAGCCTCTTATCCCGGCGATGATCGCGGCGGGCAAGGGGCAACTGGCGCTTGTTGCCTCCGTCGCCGGCTATCGGGGTTTGCCGAAGGCGGCGGCCTATGCTCCGAGCAAGGCCGCCGTCATCAGTCTCGCCGAGGTGCTGCGCCTCGAGCTGCAACGGCACGGCATCATCGTCAGTCTCGTGAACCCGGGCTTCGTCGAGACACCGATGACGGCCGTCAATACGTTCCCGATGCCCTACATCATCAAGCCCGCAGACGCGGCCAACCGCATTCTCACGGGCCTCGCGCGCGGCAGGTACGAGATCGCGTTTCCGTGGCAGCTGGTCACCTTGCTGAAGCTGCTGCGTCTGATGCCCAATTCACTTTATCTGCGGATCGCCGGTCGCCTCTGACCGGTGCGACGTTTCAAGCGGCTTCTTTCTTTACGCCATCGGTTCCGTCGCCTCCCGCATTCTGGAAGAACAGCGACAGCTCGCCGAGCTTGATACCCCACTTGCTCATGGTCGCGCGGTTCACGGCGATCGTATCGCCCATGCGATAGAGCCGATCATCGAAGGCAACGATAATTACCCGCGCTCTCAGCTTGAGCCGGAACCGGTAGGACATGCGAACGCTGTCGGCGTCGCTTTCGCCGGAGGCGCTGCCGACGCAGTCATCACACGTCGCGAGAAAGCGGCCAGCGCCACTGGGTGTGACATGCCATGTTCGCGTCTCCGTCTCGCCGGTGTCATAGACGAAGCGCTCTTCGAGCACGAAGCTCGTGTCGCGCCATCGCCCGTGCATATCGACGGTGAAGCGGCGCCTGAGGCGCCCGAAGCGATCCTCGAACACGCCCCAGGCTCGGGTATGGCCCTCCAGAAACGTCGTCAGCTCGAAGAGTGGCGAAGCCGGCGGACCGACCTTCGGCGTCATGTCATGCGGCATCGTTGTCCTGCACTTTCTTGATCGAATGAATTCGCAGTAGTCCGCCGGTGCGCTGATCGAACCGCACTCATGCGGGCTTCTTCAGGCGATAGAGACCCACATCGATCAAGCCGCGCTCGAAGCCCACCTCGCAGTAGGTCAGATAGTAGAGCCACATCCTGCGAAACCGATCGTCGAACCCGAGCGCTGCGATCTCCGGCCATGCTGTCTCGAAGCGGCTCCGCCAATCGGCGAGCGTGCGGGCGTAGCAACCGCCGAACCGCTCGATGGTTTCGAACGCAAGCCCCGCCTCTGCAGCTCGCTGGTGCATCAGCTCGACGGTCGGCAGCATGCCGCCCGGGAAGATGTAACGCTGGATGAAGTCGGGGTTCTGCTGGTATTGCGCGAAGGCGTCTTCCCGGATCGTGATCGCCTGGATCACTGCCAAGCCACCGGGACACAATCGATCGGCAACGGTCTTGAAGAACAGCGGCCAGTTCTCCTCGCCAACCGCCTCGATCATCTCTATCGAAACCAGCCGGTCGAAGCGGCCGGTGGTGTCGCGGTAGTCCTCGAAGCACACTTCGACGCGGTCAGTGAGCCGCGCGGCCGCGATCCGCTCTCGGGCCGCGCTCAACTGCTGCTCGGAGATGGTGATCGCTCGGACGTTGGCTCCTCGCCGTGCAGCAGCCTCGGCGAGTGCACCCCAGCCGCAGCCAATCTCGAGCAGCGAGTGTCCGTCCGACAGGTCGAGCGCTGACAGGACGCGCCCCAACTTCGCCTGCTGGGCATCCTCCAGCGTTGCCGTGCCGCCTGTGTAGATCCCGCTCGAGTACGACATGCTCTTGTCCAGCCAGAGCTGATAGAACGCATTGCCGAGGTCGTAGTGGTCGGCGATGTTGCGGCGGCTGCCCGCATGCGTGTTGCGCCGGTGCATGTGGAAGTGGCGGTCACGGCTACACGTCGCGTTGAGGCTTGGAAAAGCGCGCGTGATCGACGGCTCGTTGGCAAGGTAGAGGTAGAACAGGGAGCGCAGGTCGTCGGTGTCGACAATTCCGTCCATGTAGCTCTCAGCGAACCCGAGCGCGCCGCGTCGAGCGAGGCTCCACAACGCCCCATATGACTTGAGCGACAGCTGGGCCTCGACAGGCCCATCAGGAGTGCCAATGACGCCGGAGGCCCCTGACGGCAGCGTCAGACGGAGACGGCCGATACCGTGGCGCCTCAAGAGCCAATCCAAAGCCCCGAGCAGCCCCGTCGTTGCGGCGGCCCCACGCCTGAGAATTGCCTTGCGGCCGTCCGCGCCAATAGCCGCCCGAGCGGCAACTCCGTCGTCATGCATGGCGCGCGTCCCGCACTTGTTGAGCGACAATGGTGAATGAGTAGTCAGGCGAGGCGTGGCGAGTGACGACTGGAACGCCTTTGGCCCACAGCCGCGCCGCCTCGAAATGAATGGCTCCGAAGACCTTGACCGTCATGAGCGGATAGCGGGCCATCAGCCGCACGATCGTGCGATCGTTCAGCGGTCGTCTCTCGCCGCGGAAGTAGGTCTTCAGAACCGGCTGGCCCGCCTCGCGGAAATTGACACCAATCACAACTCGGTCCGATGGCGAGATGCAGTGAAAACCGTAGTGGCCGGACGCGCCGGTGAACGGCGAGACGTACATCTCCTTGCCACAGTCCTGTGCAATCGCTGCGCAGTCACCAAGGACCGGAATCACATAGCTTTTGCGCTCGCCGAACGTGTTCGTCACTTCGTAGATGACGGCGCCGACCGTGCCGGCATCGTTCCGGCAGAAGTAGACGCTCAGCGGGTTGAACACGAAGCCGAGAATGCGCGGGTAGCACACGAGTTCGATGCGGGCGCCGAAGGGTCTAAGGCCCGAGCGGTCAAGCAGCCGACGCGCTTTCGCGCCCACGGAATCAGGTCCGGGCGCGCCCAGATCTGCGTCCCGGAAGCCCAGAAGATTGCGCTTGCCGCGCGAGAAGAATCGCAAGCTCCGATCAATTCGTTCGATCTCGTCGACATCGAGACAGAGCGTGAAGACGCGGTAGGCAAAGGCGTGCTGGCGCGGCGTCAACCGCTTGTGGACGATGGTGCCTTCGTAGATGCATGAAGCGAGCTGGCTCATTCTGCCGCCTCAAGTGCGTTCGCGTCAGGGCGCGTGCCTCTTGGCCTTAAATGAATGCGGCCCGATTCATCCGGAACGCTCCAGGGACGGCGGACCCCGCCGATGTCCTCAGCCGCCGCCAGGCCCGACTGCAGCCCATCCTCGTGGAAGCCATAGCCGAAATAGCTGCCGCAGTACCAGGTCCGCCGCCGGCCCTGCAGGCGCCAGAGGTCACGTTGTGCGCGCATGGTCGATGCATCGAAAATCGGATGCGCATAGTCGAAGTTTGCGACGACGCGCTCAGCGGCGATGTCCCTGCACGGATTGAGCGTCACGAAAAGATCGCTGTCCATTTCCCCCAACGGCTGCAGGCTATTCATCCAGTATGTCACGGACAATGACGCGTCGATGCCTTGTCCATCGCCCCGGTAGTTCCAGCTCGACCACAGACGGCGCCGGCGCGGCATCAGCGACCGCATCGGAATGCAGCACGGCACGGTTTCTTGCGTATTGGAATGCGCCGAGCAGAGCCCGCTCCTCGGTGTCCGCATCCGAAAGCAAACGGAGCGCGTCGTCGGCGTGTGTCGCAACCACACAGGCATCGAACCGTCGTTCCCCCTTAGTCGTGGTGACCTTGACGCCGCCTCCTGAGCGGGCGATCCGTACCGCCGGCTCGCCGGGCAGGATCTCGCCATCGATCTCGGCGCGCAGGCGGTTCACATACTGTCGGCTGCCGCCAATTACGGTCCGCCATTGTGGGCGGTCCCTGACCTGCAGCAGTCCGTGGTTGGCAAAGAAGCGCACGAACGCGGCTGCGGGAAAGTCCAGAACCGCCTTCGACGGCGTCGACCAGATCGCCGCGGCCATGGGAAGGATGTGCCGGGCCGTGAATGCTTCCGAGTACCCAGCTGTCGAAAGATATTCTCCAAGTGTCGGACCGCCATCGGCACCGCCCAAGTCAAGTTCGCGCGCCTCGCGAAAGAAGCGGAGCGTATCGCTGATCATGCGCCAATGGGCCGGCAGCAGGATGTTGGACGGCTGCCCGAACAGTGAGGTCAGCCCGGAACCCGCATACTCGTAGCCGCCTTGATCGAGTGACACCGCAAAGCTCATGTCCGTCGGGGCTGTCGGAACGCTCAGGTGATCGAAGAGGGCTATGAGGTTGGGATAGCTCGCATTGTTGTAGACGATGAAACCGGTGTCGACGGGGGTGGGCCCATTTCTACCGGGCGCGTCGACAGTATTGCTGTGGCCGCCGAGACGCTGATCTCCTTCGATCAGCGTAACGTCGTGGCTGCGTGCACAGCAACCAGGCCGCCGAAAGTCCGGAGATCCCACTGCCGATGACGGCGATTGTGCTACGTGAGCCCAAGGTGGCATTCCCCTGCTGTCGTTAGCGCTTAAACGCGCGCGACCTGGATTTGGATTGCCGCGCTGCCCCGCCCTGATGAAGTCAAGGATTGAGCCACCAGATCTGCAGGTTGAGAGCCGCTGCAAAGCTCACCCATATCAGGTACGGCGTGAACAGCAGGCTGGCGGCAGGTGTCAGCCGCCACGACAACATGATAAACACGAGCGATCGCACACCAGAGCACTGCGATGTCGACGAGTGCTGCGCCGATCCAGTGACGCCCGAAGAAAAGCCACGACCACGCCGCATTGAACAGCAGCGCCGCTATCCAGACCGCGAGTGGTCCGGTCTGTCCGCCGCGCCGCCATGACAGCCAGCCGGCAATTGCGATCAGCAGATAGAGCGTCGTCCAGACCGGCGCGAAGATCGCGCTCGGCGGCGTCCAAGCGGGCTTTGCCAGCTCGGTGTACCAGGCCCCCGGTTTAAAGACGGCGCCCAGCGAGGCGACGCCTGTTACCGCGGCAAGGAAGGCGACGAGTGCCAGCAGATCCGACAGTCTGACGGGCATTTTGAGTAGCGCCTTCCGAAGAGAACGGTGCGGCCTGTGTTGGTGACAGTCGGAGGCCTGGCTAGTCAGGCGCCCGTTCCGCGCCGCCACCACCCGATCCTGCGCGTATGCCTTCTACCTCGAAGGCGCGTCCTTGGATCACTTGGTCTTGGTGGCCGCCAGGAAACGCCTGCGAGACCGTGCAACCGATCCCTGCAGGTGTGGGCCTCTGAGGGTCGGCTGCCGTACATGCCGAACGCGGCCGCATAATGAGTTTGCTGCGGCGCAGAAAGCCCTCGCCCCTGTGTCGGGCACTTCTGCAACACGAGTGTTGAGCGCGCGCACGGAGTCGGCTTAGGGTCAAACTCGTCGGCCGCTAACCATGCCATGGAAGATGTGGTCCGTTTCCGGCCGTCAGATCAGCCGGTTACATGTCGTTCCACAAAAGCCACTGGAGCCAGATCCACTCGACCAACCCGATCGAGCGGCTGAACCTGGAGGTCAAGCGGCGCACCAACGTCGTGCAGATCTTCCCCAACGAAGCCGCCATCGTCCGTCTCGTCGGTGCTATTCTCCTTGAACAGAACGACGAGTGGGCGGTATCACGCCGCTACATGAGCCTGGAAGCTTTGGCCAGTTTGAGCGATGATGCCGCCGTCAGGCCAACGGCCATCCCGGCCACCTGACAACCCGAGCCGCAGTGGCTCGGATCATGACGCCAATCTTACACCACGCATTGGGGCACGACCCGCCCCTGTCCTTGCGAAGTCACTGGTGATCACGACCGATGATGCACCAGACCTGGATCGCGACCTAGAGGGATTGGTCGTGCTGTCGCCGACCGAACTCCTCCTCGTCACAGACAATGATTTCAGTGTCGAGGGTGCTCGCACACGATTTTGGCGCATCAGACTGGCGGCGCCTCTTGCGTAGGCCGCAGGCGTGCGGATGGTCGACCATCCGCCGGCAACTCAGTTCAACGATTTCTGGATATCCGCGATCGATGCTTTCGTCAGCGTCTTGCCGTGCTCTAAAAACCAGCCGGCTCTGCACTTCCTTGTGCAGGAGCGGGCGTAGCTGGCCCAAGGTCTGCTGGTCGGCGATGAGAACAAGCGCCGCGAAGTCGCCGTGGTGAGCACGGCGATACAGTTCATGCGCTAACTGTTTCGCAAACGTGGCCTCGTCGGTCTCCTGCCGCGTCGACTCCTGAGGCCGCTTGCCGGAAGGGCCGTCATTCTCAAGATGAGCCGGGTGAAGCTCGCCGTCGGCCGCCAATGTTACGCGGTGTTCCTGACCGGAATTGCGGAAGAAGCGCGCTCCCGTGCCGTCGGCCACAACGACAAGGGCATTGTGGGGGATCTTGTCTGGCATGTTCTCACTCCACGTCGACGGGCCGTCCCCTTAAGTGGTGCGACCGCCATCGTTCGGCAAGGCCGCATTGGATATCCCCAGGCCGTAACCGCCTTCAGACACAAGGAAGCCCGACTGGTGACAAGCGCTTCGGCCTCTTGTCCCCAGAGTCCGAGTTGGGTCATGGGCAGGCACCGCAAGCCAGCCCGAGCACCCACGCTGATCACCCTAGAGCTACCGTTCGTCGTACGAACAGCGAACGACGACGCGATGGCCTCAAGGGCTGACGTTCTGGCCGGCGAGTGAAACCGGCGAAGAGGGCCACTTCCGGACTCTCGCCGCAAGCTTCTGTATGCAGCGCAACATCAATTTTCGCGCAGCCAGTGATCACCCAGTATTTCCCTATCGCAGGGATGATCAAAGGTATAGGCTGCCCGTTCGCTCGCATGGGGATGAAACGTCGTTTCGCGCAAAGTCATCGCCGCAATCGGTGGCTCAGTGCTGATGGCACCTTGACCCGACCCGAGAGCCTGAAAGGTGATCGAATGAGGCGGCGCGCGTTCATCACCCTGCTCGGAGGCGCGGCGGCAGAAGCGCTCGCGGCATCTCGGTCCGTCGTCGCCCAAACGTCGGAAAGGACCTACCGGGTAGCATTGTTCACGGCCTTGCCCCCTGCCTCCGATATCGCCGGGCTTGGCCCGATCGCTCCCGACATCAGGGCCTTCGTGGAGGCCATGCGCGGCTTCGGATACGCGGAGGGTCGAAACCTCGTCCTTGAGCGCTGGCCGCAGCAGGCAAGAGTTGAGCGGTATGGCGAGATCGCGGCGGATCTGGCTCGCCGCAAGCTGGACGTGATCGTGACGATCGACAATGCCATGGTCCAAGAGATGAAGCGCGTGACGGGCCCAATACCGATCGTCATGGCAGCCAGCTCGAACCCCGTCGAGCTTGGAATTGTGGCAAGTCTCGCCCGACCCGGCGGGAGCATCACCGGCTTGACCAGCGACACCGGCACCGAGTTAGAGGTCAAGCGGCTGCAACTCCTCAAGGAAGTGGTTCCCGCGGCAACCCGCGTCGCCTACCTCGGGCTGAGGAGCGATTGGACTAGCCTGCAGGGACAGAGCATCCGGTCCGCTGCGTCCGTGTTTGGCGTGACGCTGATCCGCGCGGAGCCCGCTCCCCAAACCTATATCGACGCTTTCGCCTTGATTGCTCGCGACCGGTCGCACGGCCTTTTCGTTGCAGCAAATCCCATGAACCATGCCAACCGCCAAATCATCGCCGATTTTGCGACCGAGCATCGGCTGCCCGGCATGAACCCCGCGCGGGAGTTCGTCGAGGCGGGTGGGCTGATGTCCTATGGAGCGAGCATATCCCGACATGTCCGCCGCGCCGTCGGCTTATGTCGACAAGATCCTGAAGGGCGCCAAGCCCGCCGACCTCGCCGTCCAGCAGCCGACCAGGTTCGAGATGGTGCTCAACCTGAAGACAGCGCGCGCGCTGGGCCTGACGATCGCACCCCTCCTGCTCGCCCAAGCCGACGAGATAATCGAATAATAAAACGTGAGGTATTTGCTGCGATGCAGCGATGTCTCTTGTGGGTCAATGAACGAACCCGCTCTCGCGGGAGAGTGTTGAGGGATGGGCCGTGCCTGATGGGCACGGCGGCTCGGTAACGGGATGGGAAGCGTCCCGTCTTGAGGATCAAGGGGTTAGCAACCTCAACCTCAGGAGCGAGAGCTTCCCATGACGAGCAAGCCCATCAGCCCGCTGCGCCAGCGCATGATCAACGACATGAGCGTGCGCAACTTCGTGCCCGACACCCAACGCGAGTACATCCGCGCGGTTAAGAACCTGACAATCTTCCTCAAGCGCTCGCCCGACACGGCGACCGCCGAGGACCTTCGCGCCTACCAGCTGCACATGACCGAGACCGGCGTGCGGCCGCCGACTATCAACGCGGTCGTCACGGCGCTGCGCTTCTTCTTCAAGGTGACGGTCGACAAGCCGGAGACGACGCGGCATCTGGTGTTCGTCTACGAGCCGCGGAAGCTGCCGCGCATCCTGCCGCCCGAGGATGTGCTGCGGCTCCTCGAGGCGGCGCCGACCCCGAAGTACAAGGCGGCGCTGAGCGTGGCCTATGGCGCGGGCCTGAGAGCCATGGAGGTCGTGGCGCTCAAGGTCGCCGACATCGACAGCCAGCGCATGCTGATCCGCGTCGAGCAGGGCAAGGGGCGCAAGGATCGCTTCGCGATGCTGTCGCCGAAGCTTCTGGAGCTGCTGCGGGACTGGTACCGGATCGCGCGGCCCCGGGTGTTCTTCTTTCCCGGCCAGCGACAAGATCGGCCCGATGACGCCACGCCAGCTGAACCGCATCTGTCATCTGGCGGCCGATCTCGCCGGCCTGCCGAAGTGGGTCGCGCCGCACACGCTGCGGCACTCCTTCGCGACGCATCTGCTCGAGCAGAACATCGATGTGCGTGTGATCCAGGTTTTGTTGGGCCACGCCAAGCTCGACACGACGGCGCGCTACACGCAGGTGGCGACCAACATCATCCGGCAGGTGATGAGCCCGCTCGACCGGCTGTCGCCGCTGCTGCCGAAGAAGAAGGAGGACGAGCCGGGCAAGTAGCGCCGGGTCACGTGGCCCGACCTGCTCTGGAGATCGCGGACATCTTCCGCGATCACGGCTCCGCTTGGCGTGACGCCAACCGCGGCCATGTGAGCCTTGGCCAACTGAAGGTGATGAGCGCCATCGAGAGCTGCAGGACTGCAGCCCTCGGTGGCCACGTTGCGCGTTGTGAGAACGACGCGTGCGGCCACACGCACGTCGCCTACAATAGTTGCCGCAACCGCCACTGCGCCAAGTGCCAGGGCTCGGCGGCGCGCGAGTGGCTTGAAGAACGGGAGGCCGAGCTGCTTCCCGTGCCGTACTTCCACGTCGTGTTCTCGTTGCCGGCCGAGATCGGCGACATCGCCTACCAGAACAAGGCCGTCGTCTATGATCTGCTGATGAAGGTCTCGGCCGACGTGATGCTGACGATTGCCGCCGATCCCGAGCACCTCGGCGCGAAGATCGCGATCACCTCGGTGCTGCACACCTGGGGCAGCGCGATGATGCACCATCCGCACGTGCACATGATCGTGCCCGGCGGCGGGATCTCGCCGGATGGGGCGAAGTGGATCAGGGCCAAGGCGAAGTTCCTGCTGCCGGTGCGCGTGCTCTCGGCGCTGTTCCGCCGGCGCATGATCGAGGCGCTCGTCGTCGCGCACAAGGCCGGCAAGCTGCAGTTTCTTCAACGAGCTTGTGCCTCTCGCCGACGGTGCGGCATTCGCCGACCATCTGGAGCCGCTCAAGGCGAAGAAGTGGCACGTCTACGCCAAGCGCCCGTTCGGCGGGCCGAAGGCCGTGCTCGCCTATCTCGCCCGCTACACGCACCGCGTCGCGATCTCGAGCCGGCGCCTGATCAAGGCCGACGCGACGGCGTGACATTCAAGGTCAAGGATTATCGCGTCGACGGCCCCGGCCGATACAAGACGCATGACCCTCCACCCGCACGAGTTCATCCGCCGCTTCCTGATCCACGTGCTGCCCAAAGGCCTGCACCGCATCCGCCACTACGGCCTCCTCGCCAACGGCCAGCGCGAGGCAAACCTCGCCAAGGCGCGGCAGCTGTTGCGCGTGAAGACCATCGACCCGGCCGACGACGCGTTGCGTCGCGCCGACGATGCCGAGCCCGCCGATGCGCCGGCCGTGCTCCCGCGTCCATGCCCCTGCTGCGGCGCCCGCATGCTCATCATCGAGACCTTCGAGGGCGTCTGCAGGCCACGACCGCACTCGTCACCGTCGAGCGGCGACCGAGGGGCGACACGTCATGAGCCGCCTGTCCAACATCGATCCCCGCATCTTCGATCACCACTGTCGCTGGTCACGCACCGGCCGCGACGGCGCTTGTCTCGATCGCTGCCGAATGAGGCGCCGGGGCGCCATCAGCGGCCGCTCGTCCGACGTCAATGTCGCCGTCGCAATCGGCCTCGGGCGACGCATCGTGTCGCCCGGCCTGCTCGATCAGCGCCAGCCGCGGCCCCACTCGGTCCGCTGCGCCCGGCGCGACCGCCAAATCCCCATAGCGCTCGCGGCGCCTTCGGGTGCCCACTCTCTCGCGGGTTCCTTCCCTGGAGGCTTCCGTACGCCGGCCCCCGTGTGCGAGGATGCGCTTGCGAGGGCCGGCATCCGGAACCCTTCACAAGGGCACACTTCGCTGCCGTCGGCGGCTGCGGCAGCTCGACCCTCAGCAGCGACCTGTCGCGGCACAAAGCACGAACCCGACGCGATGCCCCCAAGGGCTGACGTTCGGGGCCATGGCTGCCATCGACGAGGAGGGCCACAAGTGCAGACGAACCGAGACACGGATGATCAGACGGCGTGTGTTTTTCGTGTGTGCCAACTGACTGTGTCGCGGTCCAAATTGCGCTGCACCGCAACTGAAAGAAGCCTATCGGGGCGGCAGACGGTCGGTCTAGGGTGACCACCGGCCATCACTTAGCCTCATGAGATCTGGCCGTTACCGGGCGAGGCTGACCCTTTGCGGACAAAGTAACGCGATTGCACCGCTTGTGGCGGAGGCGCACCATACCTGCGACGAGTTGATGGCGTGGTGCGAAACCAACGGCGTCGACTTCATTTTTGGCCTCGCGCGCATCTGATGCAAGCGGGCGGACCGCTCATCGCCGCGCTGCTCACATGGACGCTATTTGGCGACAAGATTTCGCCCAACACATGGTGCGCCATCGCCGCCGTGATTGTCGGCGTCGCCGTCATGGCATCGGGCTCTTTCTCAAGTAATGTTTCGCCCTTGGGCGACGGGTTGGGGTTGTTCATTTCGGTTGCGTTCGCGACCGCCACCGTGATCACGCGTCGCCACGCTCACGTCAGAATGACGCCTGCCGTCTTTCTGGCAATGACGATTGCTTCTTGCGTTCCTGGGTTGATCACGTCTCCCCGGCTTGTCGAACCCGCAGACTTCGCGCTCCTCTTCGTCTTCGGTGCGCTCAACCTCGGATTCGGATTGTCGTTGTTCGTGACTGGCGTGCGCCTCATTCCGGCTGCCCTTGCGGCCCTTGTCGGAACAATCGAGCCGGCCCTTGGACCGGTATGGGTTTGGATGGTGCATGGAGAGATCTCGAGCACTCGAACGCTTCTCGGCGGTTCATTGGTCTTCCTGGCACTGCTCGTCCATTTGGCGGTTGGATGGCTACGACTGCAGCATGACGAAGCCAGCCCGACCGCGCCGACCGGAGACAGTGTGTGAACCACTCGATCCGACTTCGAAACACCTTCCCCCGCGCCTCCATTTTCGCCAAGTGGCTGAAACCGGGGCAACAATGCCGCCGCGATGGCCCTGCGTCGATGGGAAGACCCGTCCTCAGAATGAAAAGCGTGCGTTGCTGAAAACTTGATTGCGAAGCATGTTGCCCACGGACCACAAGACAAGCGAATTAACCCAAAAATGGATAGGCGGTCACACGACGCGCCCGCTGCCGAAGCTCGATCAAAATTGAACCGCGCAGCCCCGGAAATGTCGTAGAGAACTGCTTTTGCCGCCGTTCAGAATCGGTTCGCAAATTCAATATATTCCAATGACATCAAAGCCATGCAGGTCGTCAGGAAGCCATGTCAGCCGCGCCGACGATGCATGGGAACATTGGCATTCAACCACCTGAGTAAATTGCGGCACAGAGCGCGTTCATGAATGATGAATTATGGTTGATAAACTGCATAGTCTGTGGATATCTTGGTATGGATAGTCTGTGGGCATTCAATCGGGGCGCGATTTCAGAGGTTTGTGGACAAGTTGTGGTCGGCCGACGACCGCAAGTGCAGAGTGTGGGTGCGTAAAATGTGGGGAACCGCGCTGTTTCGAATAGTGATCCTGCTTGCCGGCATAGTGATCCTGGCCGAGCGGGGCTTGGCCGAAGGTCTTCTCGTCAGCGATAACAATACACACGTAGACCGTGGTGCCTCCTACTCTGGCCTGACTTTTCTGACCGCAACTGGCGGAACAGAACCCTATACGTTCACCGTCACCACGGGGGCGCTGCCCGAAGGAATTTTCCTGGCATCTGACGGGACGATCAGTGGCGCAACATGCGACGGGAACGGCAATTATGCAGTGACAGTCAATGTTGAGGACGCGGCTGCCAACGCCAGCTCAAGCTCTGTAAAGCTCCTCGTCAACGCCGCGCCGGCCAGCGGATGCACCTTGACAATCGCCCCGGCAACTCTGCCGTCGGGCGCGCAGAGCCAGCCCTATAACCAGATTCTGACTGCCGCTGGCGCCGCTGGGACCGTAACCTTCACGGTCGCGGGCGGGACCCTGCCAACAGGGGTGAAATTGAGTAGTTCTGGCACCCTGTCCGGCATGCCATCGGCAGCGGGAACCTACACGGTCTCGATCGTGGGAACGGACAGTAGCGGCCCCACTGGCACGCAGAACTATTCAATTGCCATCGCGCCGGGGGCGCCGAAGCTGACGTTGACCTCGACGGCATCGGCTATGTCGCAGGTCGGACAGGCCTATTCGCAGACCAATGTCGCGAGCGGTGGCACGACAGCCTACTCCTACTCGCTGTCTGCCGGCAGTCTGCCGGCCGGCACCACTATCAATACTTCGACGGGCACCGTATCCGGCGCGCCGACCGCGGCAGGCGCCTTCAGCTACACGATCAAGGCCACCGACAGCGGCAGCCCGCAGCAGACCGCGACGCAGACGACCAGCGGCACCATCATAGGCACGCCAGCACTGACGTTGACGACAGCCATTTCACCGACCACGTTTAGCGGCGTCGGACAACCGATTGCCTACTCCTACACCGTGACCAACTCTGGCGACGTGACAGTCACCGGGATCTCGGTCACGGACGCCAATGTAAGTGCGATTACGTGCCTGGCGAGCACACTGGGACCTGGCGCCAGCACCATTTGCACCGGAACCCGCACGACCACCGCCGCCGACGTGAACGCCACCAGTATCTCCAGCTCAGCGGCGGCGCGCGGCACATTCAACGGCGCCGCCGTGCTATCTGCCGCGGTCAACACGACGGTGAAGATCGATGTAGTGGCCATACGGCAGGCGACCAAGAGCGCCATCCAGGGCTTCATGAGCCGTCGGGCCGATATGTTGACATCAACGAGCCCCGATATGGGCCGCGGACATGATCGGCTGACGGGTTCGATGTTTGGTGGCGAGACGGTGGATTCCACCCCCCCCGCGGCCCTCGGCGGGCCGCGGGAGACTGAGACACGTACATTGCGCCCGGCCATCGCAGGACAAGCGGCCTATGCATTGGGCGCGCGCGAGGCTCTGGCTTGGGATCGAGAGGATCTGGCGAGGGAAGGGACACGCTCCGACGCCACGCGGCCAGCGACAAATTCGCTCGGGCTCAGCGGTTCGGCCGACGAAGGCGCGGGGCGGTTCGCGTTCGCCACCAGCCTCGCCATGGTGCGCGCCAAAGCCGCCGTGGAGCAGACCCAAAAGCAGGAGGAAACCGGCGTCGAATTGTCCGGGGGGGCGCGCATGGGGCTTGGCAGTGGTCAGGCCGGGCGATCCGCAGGCCAGCCACCGATGTTCGACGTGTGGGCCCAGGGCGTGTTCTCCTACCACAGCCAGGATCGCATCGACGGCAAGCGCCAGGGCCATGGCGGCATCCTATTCGCTGGCGCCGACTACGTGGTGAGACCGTGGCTGCTGGTCGGCACCATGCTGCAGCTCGACTGGATGGACGACTCGTCGTCGATCGGCGGTCGCAACGCCGACGGACACGGTTGGATGGCAGGCCCCTATATGAGCGCAGGATTGACGCCGAACATTTTCTTCGATGCGCGGGCGCTATGGGGCCGGTCCACTAACCAAGTCGATCCGCTCGGCTCCTACACCGACAAGTTCGAGACCAGCCGGGCGCTGGTCTCGGCCAAGCTGACAGGCCAGTGGGCCAAAGGCGCGCTAAGCTTCCGACCGAGTGCCGAGGTAGTCTACTTCACAGAACAGCAGAAGGCCTACACTAGCACCATCGGCATCGCCATCGACAGCCAGTCCGTCAGCCTCGGTCGGCTGGCGGTTGGACCGGAGGTCGCCTATCGAATTGAGGTGGGTAGCGCCGCAATATTCGAGCCGTTCGTCGGCGTGAAGGGCGTCTGGGACTTCGCACGGACTGCCGAGACGACGGCCGCTGGCGAGCCGGTCGGCAGTGACGCTTGGCGCGGGCGGCTCGAGGCGGGCACCACGCTCCGCGTGCCATCCGGCCTGTCATTGCGGGCGTCGGGCGCCTACGATGGCATCGGCGACGATAAGTTCCGCGCCTGGCAAGGCCGCGCCAGCGTGGTGGTGCCGCTGCAATGATGGGGGGGGCCGGTGGCGACTATCCAACGACTTGGAGAAACCATGCATGGGAGCCTTGAGAAGGACGCAAGAGCGGTAATCTCCTTCATGCGGTACCGTGATGTGGCCGCAGCGGTTGACTGGCTCTGCAGGGTCTTCGGCTTCGAAAGGCATCGAGTCATAGACGGTGCGAACGGAGAGGTTCTCTACGCCGAACTTTCGTTTGGCGCCGGCATGATCATGTTGGGGTCGGACCAAGACCACAGTTTTAGAGATCTGATGGCACAGCCCGACCAGATCGGCGGCGTTGAAACCCAAACCTGTTACCTCGTGGTCGGTGACGCAGACGCCTATTACAACCGAGCAAAAGCAGAAGGTGCCGGTATTGCATTGGATATCAGAGACGACGACGATGGCGCGCGCTTCTTTACGTGCCGAGATCTTGAAAGTCACATCTGGACCTTCGGAACCTACGCTCCAGGTCGACCCGAAACCATTCCAGCGGAGGTATTCCAATCGACTACTGCGCCCGTGGACGGCAAAACGAAATCAACTGCCTTAGTCTGGGGGGTGGGGGCCATATCAATCGCATCGGTCGCTCTTGCTGGCTGGGTAATTTACAACGCCCAGGAGCCTAGACATGCAGCGATCCCGATCATGTCATTCGGAGCGTCTTCCCAATTAGAATTGCGCGCGCAGGGCGGGCAATTCGTACAATCGTCCAAGGCAACGGAGGCTGCAGAAATCGCGACTACAGAAGCGCAGGCACCTCTGCTTCATGAGAGAAACACACGAGAAGCCGCTGCTCAAACCACCTTGCAGACGCGGGAGCGGCTCACTCGCGAACAGGACATTCGACAAGCAGCAGAAAGAGCAACGGCAGACGCTCTGGCGCAAATCGTTCAAGAGGGCAAGGCAAGGGAAGCGGCAGAACTTGCGGCAAAGGAAGCGCAGGTACGACTGGATCATGAGCGGAGTGCGCGGCAAGCCGCTGATCGGACCACCTTGGAGGCGCGTGAACAGCTCGCTCGCGAACAGGGTATGCGACAAGCAGCTGACAGAGCGACCGCAGACGCTCTGGCCCAATTCGTCCAGGAGGGCAGGGCAAGGAAAGCGGCAGAACTTGCAGCAAAGGAAACACAGGTACGATTGGATCATGAGCGGAGTGCGCGGCAAGCCGCTGATCGGGCCGCATTGGAGGCGCGGGAGGAACTGGCTCGCGAACAGGGCCAGCGAGAAGCAGCAGTGCAAGCCACCTTAGATACTCAGGCCTCGCTCGTGCAAGAGCGAAAGGCAAAGGAAACGGCGGAAGCCGACGCTAAGAGCGCCAATGCGAAGCTGGCCCTGGCTTTGAGCAAGAAGGATCTGGAGAAGTGTCTCCAAAAGGGGGCTCCGCCATCACCTGTCACTGAAAGCCGTTTGAATCCAGCGGCTACTGAGGGGGAGAGGACTTCACTGGAATTCCGTCTTCGCCCGCGGGTTCCATAAGAATTGGCCGAATACCCCGACCCTCTATTCGCGGCGCAAGTGACGATGCGGGGCGCGACTGCTGAACTGAACTTCATCCAACGTCGGATTATGAGGTCAGTCCGCCTAGCGACAAGGCGGGTTGTGTCGCCGTCTGGTTCGATGGCATGCGATCCGATTGTTCATCGGGCCTAAGTTCGCGACGGATAGTCGACGACGGTAATTGCTCACCCCTCTGCGTCGGTTTGACTCGGGCTTGCGACGTTGAACTCGGTCTGACGGTCTGATTCAAGCTCGGGATGGCGCCCGAGACCTTCGATTCGCTCGACAAGGACAGCTTGAAGCCGCTGGTGCTCCAGCTGCTGGCGCAGAACGACGAACTGCTTCAGCAGATCAAGACGCTCCTCGCGCGCATCGCCGAACTCGAAGCGCGCACCGGCCAGCCGCCGAAGACGCCGACCAACTCCTCGCTGCCGCCAGCGAGCGGGCAGAAGGCCAAGGCCCCGAGACGCCGCCGAGAAGAAAGGCCGCAAGGGCCGGCCCGGCGTCGCGCGGGCGCTGTGCCCCGATCCCGACCAGACCCGCGAAATCTATGCCGAGCGTGTGGCTGCGGCGCGGCGCTCATCCCCGGCGACCAGCCGCACGTCTCGCCTACGACCACGTCGATCTGCCGCCGATCAGGCCCGTCACGACACGGATCAATCTGCACAAGGGCCAGTGCCCGTGCTGCAAGAAACGCTTCGCCGCGACGCCACCCGCCGACATGGCGCCGGGCAGTCCGTTCGGTCCCGGCATCGTCTCGGTCGTGACCTATCTGCACGCCTGCCAGATGGTCAGCTACAACCGCCTGACCGAGGTGCTCGACGGCCTGTTCGGCCTGAAACTCTCGGAAGGCGCGATCGCCAACATGCTGTCGCGGGCGGCAAAACCGTTCGCCGCGCGGCGACCGAGATCGCCGCCATCGTGCGCCAGAGCCCGTCATCGCCAGCGACGAAACCTCGGCGCGGGTGTGCGGAAAAACCCACTGGCAGTGGGTGTTCGTCGCGGCAACAGCGGTGTTCCACACGATCGCGCCGACGCGCGGCAAGAACGTGCCGGTCGAGTTCCTCGGCCGAGCCAAACCGAAGGTGTGGCTCTCGGACCGCCTCGCGGCGCAAGGCAATCACGCGGACGCGCACCAGTATTGTCTCGCCCATCTCATCCGTGACGCGCAGTACGCCATCGATGCCGGCGACAGCGTGTTCGCGCCGGGCTTCAAGGCATTCCTGCAGAAAGCCTGCGCCATCGGCCGGCGGCGCCCCACGCTCGCGATGCCACGATCAAGGCGTACGCGCGCGATCTGCAGCGCGAACTCGACCGCCTGCTCGACCTCGAGCCAACGCAGACGGACGGCAGCCATCTGCGAGCCAGCATGCAGGTCGACGCGCGCGACAAGCTGCTGGTGTTCATGACCCGCCGCGACGTCGAGCCGACCAACAACGGAGCCGAACGGGCGCTGCGCCCGTCGGTGATCTTCCGCAAGGTGACCAACGGCTTCCGCTCGGGCTGGGGCGCCAAAGTCTACGCCGACATCTGCTCCATTGTCGCGACCGGCCGCCTCACCGGCCGGAGCCCGCTCGCTGCCATCCGCGCCGCCCTAGCCGTGCACCCAAGATGCTCCCGCCTGATCAGCGGGCGGTGAGGGGTGAGCAATTACCGACGACGACCTAATTCATGTGCAACGAGAGTTGGCGGAACGAAAGCGAATGGGCTAGCGGCACAATACGATATTCCTTCATCGCCATGCCGCAAAACAACGCATGCAAACCGCACGCGTACTTTGCTGCGGTGCGTTAGTCGGCTCGTGGCCCGGTCCGACGGTTCGCTGCTCCGCGGCATAACGGACGGTGTCGGGCGTATCGCGTCGGTGTCGCCCGATCGTCGCGCGAACCGTCGCGACCGAAGGCATTCCGGACGCGAGTTGAACTTCGCTCAAGCCCGCCTATGTGCCATATCGACCGTCGTGCCGGGGCTCAACACTGGTGTTGCCGTTCGGCCGTCAGCAGCTCAGTCGGCGTGATGCGCCGCAAAAATTCAGAACTCTAGCGTCTCGTAGCCTCAATGGCAGCTTCCCACCCGAGTTCGTCTTCGTTCTTTTTTCGAGGTGGGCCAGCAAGAGACATCGCGATCTAAACCGCCGCAATCAATTCGTAGGTCCTTATCTGAGGTGCAGCGGACATGCCGCTCTGATCAGCACTGGTATTTGGCGCGCACGGCGACGACGGACTGGTCCACCAGCTTGCGCAAGACTTTCTGATCAATGTCGGCGAGCCGCTTGACGTAGAGGCAGGACTTTCCCGTCGTGTGCTTGCCGAGTTTGGCCAGCAAGGGTTCTGCTCCGCGGAATCCGGTGACGATGTAGAGCACCAACGCTGCCTTGCGCGGCGAGAAGCCCACAATGGGGCTATCGCCTTCGCGGCCACTCTCGTAGCGATAGTGATAGCTGCCAAAACCGATGATCGATGGCCCCCACATCACCGGCTGCTCGCCGGTCGCCCTCTGCATCATGCCGATCAGCACCAGGGCATCGGCTCGCTTGTTGGCATCTGGAACGCTGCCGATAAACGCTTCGACGCTGACTGTGGTCGGCTTAGTCTTGTTGTCGGCCATTTTCTCCTCGCCAACGGCGCCAGCGGCGTTGCCTGCCGGCGATACGTAACATAGACGTTACGTCATGATGCATCCACTCGACGCCCTCGGCAGCCCGATGCGACGCGCGATCCTGCAGGAATTGCGCGCCCGGCCGCTCGCCGTCGGCGAGATCGCCGACCGCCTGCCTGTCAGCCGGCCTGCGATCTCGCGCCACCTGAAGATATTGGAGGAGGCTGGGCTCGTCCAGGCTCAGGAGAGCGGAACCCGCAACCTATACTCGGTGCCTGCAGGGCTTTGCCTCGGTGCGCGAGTTCATGGACGACTTCTGGGCGTCCGCCCTCGACCGTCTGCAGGAGCTTTCACGGTGATGATCATCAACTCAGTGCTTGTTGACATGGACAAGGCCAAGGCATTCGCCTTCGTGACCGGCCGGATCAGTGAATGGTGGCCTCCAGAACGGTGCACACCGGCGACAGCAACAGCCGCATCTTCCTCCTTGCCTCTGGCCGTTTCTACGAGCGCGCAAGCGACGGGCGCGAGGTCGAGCTCGGCAAGGTCACGCTCTGGAACGAGCCGCACGTCATTCTGCTGGATTTCTATATCGCGACCGGTCCGGACCATCCAACCGAGGTCGAGATGCGCTTCGAGGCCGAGGACCGCAAACATGCGTCACGGTTCTCCACCGCCCAAACCCAAAAGCGCTCATCTGTGGGAAGATCGCTCACCGCGTTACGCAATGTCCTGGTCGATCGTGCTTGCTTCTCTTGCACGTCACGCAAGCCCGTCCGTGGAGCATCCGTGAGCGGCACTTGTCATTGGTCGCGTTTCTGTTACCAATTGAGTATGAAAGCCTTCGCGACAACTACTATTATCCGGGCGCCGACAGAGCGCATCTGGTCCCTTCTGACCAATGCCGGCGGCTATCCAGCATGGAACTCGACGGTCGAACGCGTGGTCGGCACCATTGCCCCCGGCGAGAAGGTCACAGTCTATACGAAGGCGTCACCCGGTCGCGCCTTCCCTCTGACCGTGACCGAGTTTGCTCCCAACCAGCGCATGGTCTGGACCGGTGGCATGCCGCTCGGTCTGTTCAAGGGTCAGCGCACCTATGTGCTGACGCCCCGATCCACGAACGAGGTCGAGTTCTCCATGCGCGAGGAGTTCAGCGGGCTGATGGCGCCGCTCATCACGCGCTCGATCCCGGACCTGCAACCAGATTTTGATCGATTTGCCGCCGACCTCAAGGCGCAGGCAGAACGGAAATGATGAGGCGAAAACATGGCGAAAGGCACGACGAAGAAGACCACTACAGCTGAGCCGAAGCCGGCTGCGGCCTCGGTGACGGGCCAAGGGACGCGTGCGGCGCCCTGGACGCTGCAGACGCCGAGTTTGGCCTCCGAGTTCGTCGCCTTCCGCGACGAGCAATCTTGATCCACCGGCCCTGGTGGTGCAGGTCGGCAAGACCGAGCTGCGCTATAACCCGCGCTGCATCGATGATTTGCACAGGATGCTCAAGACGCACGGCGACTGGATGCCACTAGGCAATGCGGACGAGCAGAAGCCTGCAGCCGATGGCACCGTCGAAGCCTGGGGTCGGTCTCCGCAGAACCCGATAGGCGGCTGGTACGGATTGAAGAAGGGACTGCGCGGCCGCTTCGGCAACTATGTGCCGCCGGTGCTTGAGGCCTTGGG
>CAVUIJ010000002.1:0-438582 GCA_963741505.1 uncultured Alphaproteobacteria bacterium
TGACAAGAATTTGACCGCCCAATTGACCTATTGAGACTTCTGACAAGCCCGAGACTACAGCGTGCTCTCGAGGCGGCCGGGATCGTCTTCATCGATCAGGATGGCAACAGCGGCCCCGGTGTGCGGCTGCGCAACCCGTTGCCTTGAAAAACACAATTGTCGGATTGGTCGCATGTCTCGCCAAACGCGCTATCGCCAAATCCCTGTGGTGGCCGGATCGGTCAGGCGGCGGCGGTTGGAGGCCCTGACAAAGCCACGCGAGAGGCGATCCGCCAGGACGACCACGCCGACATGCTGTGCCGGACGCGAGGCGAGATCCAAACCGAAATCACCGAACGAACCGACACCGGCTCCGTCCGCTCTGTCGAAAATGGAAATATAGAGACGATTTGAGGGGCATGGTAATCTGCCCCCATGCACAAAGTTGGCAATCGTAACATCATCGCATCCGGCAGCGCGATCATTGTTGGTGACGAGCCACTGACACTTTCAATAGATCTGATCCCGGAAACCCCATTCATCGTGCAGCTCGCCTTCGCTGCCATCGAAGGCGGACCCGAGAACGGGGCCGAGCTTTGTCCCCCTCCCGATCCTAATCCCGACCGTCTTGCACTTCTCGTATCTCTCGTGAATTGGAACAGCTCTCTTGCAACGACCGCACAAATGAAGATCGCAGACGTGGATACAGTCGGCACCCCTCAACCACTCATCCTCTCCGTCTTCGTGCACACGGCTGGATCTGGTCCCGGCAATCCGGAGGTCCGCTTGGTCAATTACACATTCTCGGTCGGTCCACTCTGAGCAACGGCTTCGATTGACCGGCAAGCGGCACAGCGCGCGCAACTGTCGGCTTTAGTCGGTTTGCGGATTTCTTCCTCGCCGCCGCGACCGCGAGCAATGCCAGGGTCGGCGAACTAACTGATGCCGCGAGGTGAATGAAGCAAAAACACATTGCTCGTGCCATGCGAGCGCAGCGCGCCTTGCAGCCTGCCGGCGGCATTCAGCAGGTCGGCTTTCTTCGCATTGGATTCCGCCAGCATTTTGCGAACCTCGCGCCAGGCCGCGGCGTCCTTCGGCTTCGCTCGGTGTCCGACATAGCTGTTCCCCCGCCGTTTTGCTCAAACTGACAGGAATTGGGCCATGCAGCGTCGCACCAAAGTCCGAGAACGACCAGATCTTGGACCGGCGAAGCAATATGGGCTCGATCGCAAAGCCGGTCGCCTGACGCGGCAGAGCCAACGCATGATCAAAGCGCCGATAGCGATGGCGGCACGAGTCGTTGCCGCCGCCGCGCCCGTCTGCAATCGCTCGATGACCAGAGTTGGCGCGTTCAATGCGGCCCTGGCGGCCGATAGTCCACGGCCTTCTTGGCTGCCCGATCAATATCCTCCGGCGGGATCAGCACAATCGTCTTCGTGGTCGCGCCGCCGCCCTGGCTAACCGCTATCGAGACGGCAGCAGCCGCTGCGTGGTCGGGAAGCTCAACGATGGTATACAGGTCGACATCGCCGAACGCGAAGTAGAAGGCCTCGAGCTTGCCGCCGAGGCCCTTGATCATGGCTTCGACCATCGCTCGGCGTGACGAACCACCTTCACGGCCGACGCCCTTGGCGCCTTCGGCTGTGTAACGGGTTTCAAAGAGATACTTCGCCATGTTTGCCTCCATGATTGAACAGCCGCAACAGGCCTGGGCTTGAACGACGAAACCGCAGTTTACCCCCGATTGTTGGCACGTTCGACAATTTGTGAGAAGGCCATCATACTGCTTTGTCAGCGTTCTATTCGCAACCGGTTGCTGGCATCCCTTTGCCGGCGAGTCGCCCCTCCATGCTCTGCTCTGTGCCATCCGAATTGGCATCGACCGGTTTGCCCCGCACGTGGTTCGAACTCGACGCAAAATATAGTCCCCGCCTGATGTTCCGTATACTGTCGTTTTAGTCTGCCCGCGAACAACCTGCCGCGCATCGACCGCGGAGCTTGGGCGCAGCCGCTAAACTGCAAGTCTAAAGAACGAAGCCAATCGTAACCCTTGCGGGCCAATCCGCACGCCCCGTCCGACTCTCAATGCGATAGCGCCATTGCAATCCCCCACGAGAGTTGGCGCCAGCACTGATCAGCAAATTTTTATTGTCTATGTTTGTATGCCCGGTTTCGGCGCGACGCTCATTGTCGATGTTTCGTGCATGGCATATTTGAGGGCATTGCGGATCAGAGTTCCGACGGTTATTCACCCGGCATTTACTCCAATATGAGCCGCGAAGATCAGCTCCATCCCGCATTAATGACTATCGGCGACGATCGCAAAAAATGCCTACAGGGATTGCGTCGCCGTGTGTTCCGTTCGTCCAGGTGCGAAAGTATGTATTGCTGTCCGGCCACCAAGGCCGAGGCGCTCGCTTGTTCGTCTTTTTGCGCTCGCTTTGACGGCGTTTTTGATCAGTGGGTCGGGTAACTTTGGCGGCACTGCCGTCTATTCGAAACATGCCGACATTGATTGGCGCGCGCCGAGTGACGACTTGGATACGGCGCGGTCACGCATCCCTCAGGATCTCGCTTCACTGGGCGAGAACGGCAACGATCGGCTAGCGATCACCGACACCCAGATCGCTTCCGCGCCGATAGCGCCTGTCATTGAATTGAAGGGCCCGGCGCCGAATGATCCGGTCATCAATTTGGAACGCGTCTCACTGGCGGTGGACTGCGCAATTGCCGGTCGACTTTCGCCATCCTGCGGCAATGCACCCGATGCCACCCTGACCGGCCCCGCGCCTGCCTTGCGTCAACCCGCCGACACGCCGCCGGAAGTCCTGACCGGACCGGAGGTCTTCGCATCGATCCCGATCATTTCCTCGAGCCGCGCGATCAAAGCCCTGGTCGCCACCTCCAGACTGACGGATGAAAGACTTCCCCACCAATGCTTCGAACTGCAGTCGTCCTATGACTGTGCCATGCACATCCCTGATCGCTGGCGCTCGTTTGTCAGCCAACTCAAGGGATTGCCGGCAATCGCCAAAGCCCGCCGCGTGAATGCCGAAGTCAATGCCAGTGTTGCCTACCGCAGCGACATGGAAAACTACGGCAAATTCGATTATTGGGCACCGGCCATCGAAACAATGGCGAGGTCCGCGGGCGACTGCGAGGATCTGGCAATTCTCAAGATGTGGCTGTTGATAAACCTCGGTGTCGATCCCCAGAACCTTTATGTCGTCGTGGTTCGCAGCCGCCATCTGACAACGCAGCACGCTATTCTGGCATTCCGTATCGACGGCAAATTCATGATACTGGACAACCTGCGGCGTGAGATTGCCGCCGCCGACGACATCGCAGATTACGCTCCGGTCTTCTCCGTCAGCGCTCGATCGGTTTGGCTTCACGGTTTTCCCGCGTCTCATGACGTAGCCGAGCTCGAGCGTCGACGGATCGCGCAGCATTGAACAGGCCGTGCTGGCGCCGGCGCAAATTTCTGCTGCCTGGCGTTCCATTGAAGTGATCGCCGGCCGATCGTCAGGGCTGCTTTCCGAAGTTTTCGGCGCCGCGCACGACGCGGGGAGCGAAGCATAGCCGGCCGCTTTCCCTCAACTTTGCGAGCTCGACCACATGCAGCTCTCGCATCATCGCGAGCAGATCGGCGAATTGGCGCCGCGCATCTTGCGCCTTCTGCTCCGCTTCTGTCGGTCCTCGATGGCTCCCGGTCATACCATTAGTGTGCCAATCGTCTCCCCCAGTGTCTATGGTCCAACGGCCCCGGGCGATAGTCCGACCGGCTGGACGTTAACCCTGATGCCGGCACCACCCTCCATCCCTCGGCTGGCCGAACCGACCGGGCCGATCTACATTGCCTTCGGCTCCGCCCGCCGTTCGGACAATGGTTATGAAGCGTCGGCAATTCCGTCGGTGCCGCGCGCAATCTAGGTTCAGCATTCGATGTGTCGCGTGCTCACGCTCGGTCTGCTGTTATTTGGCCTGCTCTCGCTGCCGGCCCGCGCTTCCTTGTGCGCCGCCGGCATGAGCCCGCGCGTTCAGGTCGAACTGTTTTTCGGTCGCAATATCGGCGAGATGCTGGGTGTCGGCGAAGAAGCGTGGTCGAAGTTCCTCGACGAGGAAGTCACCCCGCGCTTTCCCGATGGCCTCACCGTCTCCGCCATCGAAGGACAATGGAAAGATCAGGTATCGGGCCGCATCGTCCGCGAGCCCGGCAAGCGGCTGCTGCTGATCGTCACCATGACCGATGCCATGCGCGTCCGGCTCGGCGAGATCATCGCCATCTACAAAGCGAGGCACAGCCAGCAGTCGGTGCTGATGACCGAGCGCGAGATCTGCGTGGCGTTCTGAGCGCTGTACCCGCGTGCCGCTTCAGATCGTCGTCCGGCGCGAGCGGTTCAGCCGACCATCTCCGGCTTGCCCGACCTCGCCGCCCGCAACAGCGCTTCGAGCGTCAAGGCGATGTCGATCGATTCATCGGCCGTCGCCCCGGTCCAGTGCGCCGGGCCATCCGCCACCAGTCGGGCGAACGACAGCGCCTCGGCCAGGAAGCCGTTGCCGTCAGGCAGCGTGATCGTCTCGGCCGGATCGGTCGCCAGCGCGCCGCGGCGCACGGTGATGCTGGCCGGGCCGCCGACCGGGGGATGGTTGAGATAAGTCGTCTCGATGGTGCCGCTGTCGCCGGCGACCAGACCGTGCCGGTGATAACAGGTGGCAAAGCTAGATGAAATCTGGGCGATGAGCCCGCTGGGAAACTCGAGTGTGCCGGCCAGGGTGCGGTCGACCCCGGTCTCGGCCCAGCGCGCAACCGCATGCACCCGCGACGGCCGCTCGCCGGCCGCCAGACGGGCGAAGCTGACGGCGTAGCTGCCGGCGTCCATCAACGAGCCGCCGGCGAGATCGGCCTTGAGGCGAATGTTGGTCGGATCGGAGAACGGGATGCCGAAGCACGAGCGAATGAGCTGCACGCGGCCGATGGCGCCGCCGCGGATCAGCTCCCGCACCTTCAGGGTCTGCGGCTGGGCCATATAGGGAAAGGCCTCGACCAGATGCACCTTGTGCTTGGCGGCGGCATCAAACATCGAGCGGGCCTCGGCGCCCGATACCGCCAGCGGCTTTTCGCACAGCACATGCTTGCCGGCGGCAGCCGCCTTGATCGACCACTCGGCGTGCATGTTGTTGGGCAACGGGTTGTAGATGGCATCGATGTCGGGATCGGCGAGCAGCGCGTCGTAGGAGCCGAACGAGCGCGGGATGGCGAGCTCCTTGGCGAAGGCTGCAGCTTTGTCCGCCTCGCGGCTGGCCACGGCGATGACCTTGATGGTGTCGGCCGACGCCACCGCCGTGGTGAAGGCGCGGGCGATCTTGGCCGCCCCCAGGATACCGAGGCGCAGAGGCTTGCTGGAAGCGGTCATGGCATTCCTCTTGTCGTTGTCGGCAGCGTTCAATCGACGGCTGCACTGCGCCGGATCGAAGCACATTGTGCCGGCCGCCGGAAGGGCTCGCGCCGCGCAGCCGACATCGGCGATTTGCATCGCCGCCGCCCCGCGATAGGGTTGCGGCGTTGCATGTGGCAAAGGAGATCCTGCATGCCGAAACTCTCAGGTGGGTGTCTGTGTGGCGCGGTGCGCTACGAGAGCAGTGGCGAGGTCATGGCCACTTCGGTGTGCCATTGCACGCACTGCCAGCGGGTCTCCGGCTCGGCGTTCTCAGTCAATGTCCTGGTGCCGCGCGCAGGCGTCGTCTTCACCGGCACCGCGCTCACGAGCTACACCGACACAGCGGAAAGCGGCAGGAAGCTCGCGCGCAGGTTCTGCGGCCGCTGCGGCTCTTCGATCGCGAGCGAGCCGGAAGCAATGCCGGGCGTGACGGTGCTCAAGGCAGGCACGCTCGACGACCGATCGGCAGTGAGACCGGCCACCCATATCTGGTGCGGCTCGCGCCAGCCGTGGGTCGAAGTGCCGGCCGGCGTCACCCAGTTCGACAAGGGCCGGACGTGATCATTCGCCCAGCGGATCGTTGCGACAGCCGCCGTAGAAGACAAGATTGACGCGCTTCGCCTGCACTGCTTTCGAAATCTCGGCCAGTGGCAGCGCGCGCGACCGCAAACCCTTGTTGCGCAAAGCAATCGGATAGTCACCTGGCACCAGATAGATCTCGCCACCGACTTCGACACCGTGGCCGGTGGTGTAGATCGCGGCAGCGTCGGCGCCATTCGTCCGGGCAGTAAATTCCTCAAGCCGCCGCCGCATGCCGGGAAGATCAAGGTCGATCGCGATTTCGGTGGCGAAGCCGGCCTTGGTCAGTGCCGCAGCGACGCGGTCCGCGTCGAGCTTGGCGCCGGGCAGCGACTGGGCGCCGCCGGACTTCGCATAGTCAGAGACGACCACCACCAGCGCTCTGCGCACTTCCCCGGCGTTCGGCGGAATGACCGACCAATCTGGTGGCGCGACCCGCGACGGCACATCAGGTGACTGGAAGTTACGGCTCTTGGCAACAGTCAGCTGCCTGAGCACTGCCGGCAGTTCACCCAGCCGTACCGACGACTGTCCCAGCAGCTCGATCAGCGCACTCGCAAAGGGATTGCCGCCGCCTTCACCCTGATCGAGCGTCTCCCGGCCGGATTGCGAGGCATGAAAGACGAGAGTCTCGGCACCCGCGAACCCTGGCAGACTGATCGCTGCTGATGCAAGCGTCGACAGCAGGACGAACGCGCTTTGGCACCCGCGATGCATGACATCATCCCCGTTGCCCCAGCCCCTCCTTCAACACCACCGGAATGCCGTTCGGCGTCGGGCAGACGGTGACGCCGGCGGCTTCGAGCGCGCCCTTCTTGGCCGCGTAGGAGCCCTTGTCGCCCATGACGATGGCGCCGGCATGCCCCATCTTCTTGCCCGGCGGCGAGGCGGCGCCGGCAATGAAGGCCGCCACCGGCTTCTTCATCGTCGCGGCATAGATCGCCGCGTCCTCCTCCATGGCGCCGCCGATCTCGCCGACGAGCGCCACGGCGTCGGTGCCCGGGTCGCGGTCGAGTTCTTCGAGCGCATCCCGCGTGGTGGTGCCGATGATCGGATCGCCGCCGATGCCGATGAACGACGAGATGCCGAGGCCCGCCTGCACCAGGTTGAGGCAAACGAGGGTGCCGAGCGAACCCGACCGCGACACCACACCGATCCGTCCCGGTTTGAATACCCGCGAATTGAACGCCGGCATGAAACCGACGAAGCTCTCGCCCGTGGTGACGAGCCCAGCGGTGTTGGGTCCGACGATGCGGGCGCCACGCTCGCGGGCGGCTGCGAGCGCATACATGGTGTCATGGACCGGCACGTGCTCGGTCAGGCACACGATCTTGCCGATGCCGGCGTTGATGGCATCGAGCAGCGCTTCCTTGACGCCGAATGGCGGAATGAACAGCACGGCGGCGTCGATTGCTCCCGCCTTGCTGGCATCGACCGCGGTCGCCCACACCGGCCGGTCCAGGTGGCGTCTCGCCAGCCCGCTTCGGATTGGTGCCACCGACGATGCGGGTGCCGTAGCTGGCCATCTTGTCGGCCCAGAACGTGCCCTGCTTGCCGGTAATCCCCATGACGAGGACGGTCTCGCTGCCGCGGATGATCATGGGCGCGCCTCCGCTGCCTTCGCCGCCGCGACCGCCGCCTTGACCGCGTCGTCCATCAGGTCATAGGGCTCGATGCCGAGCCGGGATTTCACCATCGCGATCGCCTCGTCCTCGCCGGTGCCGTGGATGGTGAAAATGATCGGGATCTTCGGCTTCAGCTGCTCCCATGCGTCAATCACACCCTCGGCCATCACATCGGTGCGGGCGAAGGCGCCGCAGAAGTTGACCAGCAGCGCCTTGACGTTGGGATTGGCGAGTACCAGTTCGAGCGCCGGCTTCGCCTTGGTGTAGCTCTCGCCGCCGATTTCGAGGAAATTCGCCGGCTTGCCGCCAAAGTGGCTGATCGCGTCCATGGTGGTCATGGTCAGGCCGGCGCCGTTCGCCAGCACGCCGACGTTGCCGTCGAGCTCGATGAATTTCAGGTGCAGCGCCTGCGCCTTGGTCTCGAGGGCGGTGAGCTTGTCGGGCGTGCCGGTGCGGCTCAGTGCCTCGCGGCGCGGAATGGCGCCATCGTCGAGGGTCAACTTGCAGTCGAGCGCGATCAGTTCGCCGGCCGCAGTCACCACCAGCGGGTTGATCTCCAGCAGTTCGGCGTCGTTGGCGGCATAGGCGGCGTAGAGTTTCGCCAGGATGCCGGCAATCGCCGCCACCGGCCGCCGCGGGCTCTCGGCCCCGAGCTTTGCGGCAATCGGTCGTCGCGTCGATCCCCTTGCGTACGTCGACTGCAATGCGGATCAGGCTGTCGGGCCTCGTCGCGACCAGTTCCTCGATGTCCATGCCGCCCTCGAACGAGAACAGCAGCAACGGCCCCTTGCTCACCGGATCGTTGAGGACGGCGGCGTAGAACTCTTGCGCGATCTTGACCTGCGGATCGACCAACACCTTGTCGACCTTGTAGCCGGCGATCTCGAGCGTCAGGATCTCGGCGGCCCGTGCCCGCGCCTCGTCTGGCGTCGCCGCGAGCTTGATGCCGCCGGCCTTGCCGCGTTTTCCCGCCGGCACCTGCGCCTTGATCACGCACGGGCCGATGCGCCGCGCCGCTTCTGCCGCTGCCTGCGGCGAATCCACAATTATGCCATTCGGGATCGCAACCCCGGCTTCTGCCAGCACCGCCTTGCCGGCATGCTCGATGAAATTCACGTGCTATCCCCCGTGACCCTTGGTTTCCGTTTCCCCATGCCGCGCATGCCGCTCCAGGAACGCCACGATGCTGCTGGCGATGTCGATGCCGGTCGCCTTCTCGATGCCCTCGAGGCCCGGCGACGAATTGACCTCCATCACCATTGGACCGCGGCGTGAGCGCAGCATATCGACGCCGCAGACATTGAGGCCGATGGCGCGGGCCGAGCGCAGTGCGGTATCGGTCTCCTCCTGCGACAGCGCGATCACCTCGCCCTTGCCACCGCGGTGCAGGTTGGAGCGAAACTCGCCCTTGGCGCCAAACCGTTTCATCGCGGCGACGACATTGCCGCCGACCACGAAGGCACGGATGTCGCTGCCGTCGGCCTCGCGGATGAACTCCTGCACCATGATGTCGACGTTGGCGGCGCTGAAGGCCTCGACGATCGACTTGGCGCTGGCTTCGGTCTCGGCCAGAATCACGCCCATGCCCTGGGTGCCTTCCAGCAGCTTGATCACCACCGGCGCGCCGCCGACCTCCTTGATCACCTCCTCGGCCTTGCGTGGCCCGTGCGCGAACGCGGTAACCGGCAAACCGATGCCCTCCCGCGCCAGGATCTGCAATGCCCTGAGCTTGTCGCGCGAGCGGCCGATGGCAACGCTTTCGTTCAGCGGGTAGACGCCTTGCATCTCAAATTGCCGAAGCACCGCCAGACCGTAGTGCGTGATCGACGCCCCGATGCGCGGGATCACCGCATCATAGAGCGGCAGCGTGCCACCGCCATAGCGCAGGGTCGGCCGGTTCGAGGTGATGTTCATATGCACGTGCAGGGTGTTGATGACATCGATCTGGTGCCCACGCGCCCTCGCTGCCGCCACAATCCGCTGGTGGGAATATAAATGGGGATTTCGCGCCAGCATGGCGAGCCGCATGCCTGTCTCCGTCTGACCTGCTGTGGAACCGGGCGAGGCTGCCGCCGGGCGCTCCGTATCAGATCCACGGCCGCCAGAGTTACCTAGCCCATCCGGTCGCCGCGGCCAAGATCGGGCCCGACTGTTGGGTGGCTGCGGCTTATCGTGCTTCGTGGCCCGCAACCTGTTCCGAACGCAAAGCAAATCGGGCATAACACGACTTGCCCGCACGCCTGGAAGCCATGAATCTGAAAGTGCCGCTACGCAGTCTCGCCTTGTTGATCCTGGTCCTCGCCGCCGGGTTGGTGACGCCGCGGCCGGCCGCGGCACTCGATATCGAGTACTCCGGCCGCATCGTGCGCCGCGAGATCCTGGCGCTCTACGACAGCCGCCATGAAGCGGCGCCGCAGAAGACGCGCATCCACCTGTTCGCCGAGATGCCGCTCAACTGGCTCGGCTACAAGGTGACCTACGTCGACGTCAACGGGCCATTGCCGCCGGTCGCCGAGATGGGTCGCTATCGTGGCCTGCTGACCTGGTTCATCGAGCCGATGGCCGCCGTCGAAAGCTACCTGCCATGGCTCGACGCGGTGACCGCGGCCGGCACCCGCTTCGCCTTCCTGTCCGAGATGGTGCCGAACGAGCCTGCCAACCTGGTCGGCGTCGCGACCCGCATCCTGGCTCGCCTCGGCCTCGAGCGGACCAATCAGTTCGTCGCCGTCACGCATCGGGTGCGGATCGGCCTGCATGACCGTGAAATGGTGGGCTTCGAGCGGCCGCTCGACAAGACGCTGCCCGATTTCCGCATCTACACCGCCGTCCCCGGCAAAGCGGTAGTGCATCTGTCGGCAACTGCTCCGCTCCGCGAAGGCATGTTCGAAGCGGCACTGGTGACCACCAGCCCCGCCGGCGGCTATGCCTCGGACGAGTACACGCTCTACCACGCGCCCAACTCGGAAAAGGACACCTGGATTCTCAACCCCTTCCTGTTCTTCAAGAAGGTGTTTGGTGAGGACCGCTACCCCGTGCCCGACGTGACTACTTTGATGGGCCGGCGCATTTATTTCAGCCACATCGACGGCGATGGCTGGAACAACGTCTCGGAGATCGAGACCTACCGCGATGCCCAGGTCATTTCCGCCGAAGTGATCCGTCGTGAAGTCATCGAGCCCTACCCCGACCTGCCGGTGTCGGTCGGCGTCATCGCCGGCGACGTCATTCCCGATCTCGGTGGCGCGCTCGTCGGCGCCGAAAGTGCCCGCAAGATCTACGCTCTGCCGCAAGTCGAGGTCGCAAGCCACACCCACTCGCATCCGTTCAACTGGAGCTTCTTCGAGGCTTACAGCCGCGCCGAGGAGGAGGTGTTGATCGAGAAGGCGGCAAAGCCGCTGGTCTCGATCGCCGACCGGTTGCGCAGCGTGCTGTTCAAGACTGCCGGCAAGACAATGGCCGCGGACAAGTCGAACAAGTACATCGCCGGATCGGATATTCTGCCGCGTACCTATCTCAAGCAGCCTTTCGATCTCGCCAAGGAGGTCCAGGGCGCGCTCAACGTCGCCGAGAGCCTGGCGCCGCCGGGCAAGAAGGCCATGATCTACCTGTGGAGCGGCGACACGACGCCTTTCGAGGCCGCAGTCGCGGCGACCCGGGCCGCCGGCGTGCGCAATATCAACGGCGGCGACAGCCGGCTCGACAAGGAATACCCGTCGGTTTTCTACGTGCCGCCGATCTCGCGTCCGATCGGACGCGAACGGCAGATTTTCGCCGTCAACAGCAACGAGAACACCTACACCAACGACTGGCTTGGCCCCTACTACGGCTTCTTCATGCTTGAAGAGACGCTGAAGAACACCGAGACGCCGCGCCGCCTGAAGCCGGTCAATCTCTATTATCATATGTATTCCGGCGAAAAGGCCGCGGCGCTGGCCTCGGTCAAGCATTTCGTCGCCATCGCCCGCAAGGCGCCGGTGATCCCGGTCCCGGCATCGCGCTATGCTGGCATTGCCGACGATTTCTTCGGCACCGAGATCGAGCAGATCGACGTGTCGGCCTGGTCGATCCTGCGGCGCGGCACGCTATCGACGGTGCGGTTCGACGACGCCGACGCCCTCGAGGTCGATGGCGCCCGCAGCAGTGGCGTGCTCGGCGCCAATCGCCACCAGGGCTCGCTCTACGTTGCCCTCGACGCGGCCTTCCCGCGCGCCGTGGTTGCCTTGCGGCCGCGTCGGCGAAACCGGCAAGCCAGCACCCGGCGACCCGGTCGCCAGCCTGATCGAAAGCCGCTGGTCGCTCTCGGGCCGGATCGACGGGGTTTGCGGCTTCCAGGTCGAGGCACAAGGGTTCGGCCCCGGCGAGATGACGTGGTCGACGGCTGCCGGCCGCGCCTTCCGCATCTCTCTCCAGCGCAACGGGCGCACCTTGACCGAGGAGGTGCGCTGGGCGGACGCCAGCGGTATCATCAGGCTCAGTGCGGAACTCAATGCTCAGGAGCCGGTCACGCTCAAGTTCGACTGCCATGAGTAGCGCCGACGTCATGCGACCATTCACACCGGCGCCGGCCAAGCTTGTCGGCCACTGGCTGATCATGGCGGTATTGTTCACCGGCGCGATCGGTATCGCCTATGCCCTGCTGCCAGGCCAGGTGCAACGCGTTGCCATGCTCGAACGCGATGGGCAGGCGCAGCAGGCTCTGCAATTGCTCGAGAAGAGCTATGCCGAAGGCGACCGCGGGATCCGTTCCATGATGCAACTGCAGTCGCTGTACGAGCAGCAGGGCAAGCTCGCGCAGGCGCGTGAAGTCCTGGGCCAGCTCGTCCAGCGCCAGCCGCGCGAGCCAAACATCCTGAAACGCGCCGCCAGCTTTTATAAAATGACGCAGGATCGAGATGCCTATGCAGCGACGCTGCGCAGCCAGCTCACATTGAAATACAGCGAGGAGACCTGCAAGGAACTGATCGGGATCTTCCGCGTCAGCGGCCAGGTTGCCGAAGAACAGGCAACCATTCAGTCCTGCCGACAGCACGGCTACCGGCGGCCGGACGATCTGGTACGGTTGGCAAGCCTGGTATCGGCCGATGGCGACTTCGCCCAGGCATCGACCCTGCTGCGCAGCGTCGATGATTTGCGTCGCCTCAAGAGCGAGAAGGAACGGACCCAGCTGATCGCCACGCTGCTCGAACTCGAGCAGCCGCGCGAAGCCTATCGCCGTGCTCTGCGCTGGCTGCGCGGACAGCGCGAGAACCGACTGGCGTTGTCCCTGATCAATCAATTTGCCAACGCCAGTCAGCACGACATCGGCATCGAGCTTGCGCGCGAGATTTCCGTGCCGGGCGACGCGGTGTCGCTGGCCGTCGCCGAGCTGATGCTCGATCGCGGAGAGCCGCTGGCGGCCAAGAGCTATCTGCGCGGTTGGCTGGAGAAGGCCCGCCTCAACAGCGAGGACCTGGTGACGCGCTTTATCGTTGCCACCCTCGATGCCGAGGATCCCGAACTCGCCATGGTCGCCGGTCGCCGATACGGCCTGGCAAAGCTCACGCAGCCCGACCTGGTGGCACTGGCCGAAGCACTTGCCGCCACCGGCCGACAGGCCGATTTCGACACCGTGCGGGCTTTGATCGGGCCGGATGTATTCGATGAGAACCCATTGCTGGGGGCCGCGGTCGCACTGCAACGCGGTGCGCCGGAAGCCGGTCAGTCATTGCTGTCGACGGTCGAAGTCGACGAACTCGACGAATGGCGGTTGTCGCTATGGGCGAAGCTGATGGATCGCACCGGGCGCACCGAGGTCGCAACCGAGACGCTGCGCCAGATGGGTGTCGAGGCCGCGGCCGAGGCACAACCGGAACGCGTAACGGTCGAGCCGAGGATGATCCGGCGCCCGAGGCGGCTCGCCCGGTCCCGGTTGAAGCGGCCGCCCGCACCCGCCGCCATCCGCGGCAAGCAGGTGCCGGCACCGCAACAGCAGTCACCGTTCAGTACATTTGGCCAGGGCAGTAACTAATCTCAGGCCAATTGTCTCGAACCAGCGTTGCTTGACGCGCGCCGGGTCTGGTATCAACCGAACCATCGTCGCGTGCGATACTTCGCTGCTGGCCTGCCTGTGGCGGCCAAACGGAGCCGAGAAATTGGAAGAGCCGACCGCCACCAAGGCCAGCCGCGCCGCACACGCAGCAGCGGCGACGTCGCTGCCGGTACTGCCGCCGCTGGCCGCGCTGTTCGAGATCGCGGTGTTGTACTCCATCCTGATGCTGGGCGACTGGCTGCATCCCGGCGTCGAGTTGTCCGACATCCGTCCGCACCCGTTCTGGATCCCCGTGCTACTGCTCAGTCTGCAGTACGGCACGGTGAGCGGCCTGATCGCAGCCGCCGCCGCCATCGGCCTGACGGCGAGCTCCGGCTTTCCCGAGCAGGGCCCGTCCGAGACCTATTTCACCTACCTGCTGAAGATCTGGATCGAGCCGACGCTGTGGCTCGGCGCCGCAGTGCTGATCGGTCAGTTCCGCATGCGCCAGATCGCGCGCAAGCAGGAGCTGATCTTCCAGGTGCAGGAGCTGTCGAGCCAGCGCGCCGCGATCGCCGACTATGCGCGCAATCTGCGCGCTCATTGCAATGCCCTCGAGCGCCAGATCGCCGGTCGCCGTGAAGGCGATCCGATCCTCGTCCTCAAAGCTGTGACCGAAGCCTACGAAGCTGGGGTCGCGCGCGGCGACGCCGCCATCGGCGAGACCCTCGCTGGCGCCATCGGAGCGGCGCTGCCGGGGGCACAGGCGAGCCTCTATACCGCCGATGCTCCGGGGCTGCGGCTGGCAGCAGCGACGGCTGGCGGCGATACCGGCAAGACGCCTGCGCTGATAATCCAGACCGATCCGCTCTACCGCGCGATCGTCGGCGACGGCGTCGCCGTCAGCGTGCTCACCCGCGAGGGCGAGCAGTGTCTCGGCGGCAAGGGCCTGGTGGCACTGCCGATCCGCGCCGCCGCCGTCACCGGGTCACGGCGTCGCATCATCGGCATGCTCAAGATCGAAGCGATTTCGCCGTCGGCGCTCGATGACGCCTGCCTGCCAGCGCTGGCGGCGATCGGGCACGCCTTCGTGCCGGCACTCGAAGCGCGCCTCAATGGTGCGCGACCGGCAGCCATGCCGCTCGCGGCCGAACCCGCTGCATTGATGAATGCTCCTGCGCAGAGGCTGTGGCGCCATCTGCGGTGGTGGCGCGGACCGCAACCCGGCACGGCCGTCGCCGCGGCCGATCAGCCGGCGCCGCAGCCAACCCGGCGAGCATCCTCGGTGACCCGCTGAAATGACAGCTGTTGCCCGTGAACAGTCACCCACCACCGCGGCCGCGCCGCCGGCGCGATCGAGCCCTCGCGGCTTCGGCGCCGTCGCAGCGGGGGTGGCTGTCGCCTTGCCGGCGGTTGCGGCTGCCGTGATCGAAGCCTTCCTGCTGCTTGCCTACACCACCGCACAATTCGACTGGCTCCGGTTCGCACTCGCGCATCTGCTTATCGTCGCCCTGCTCGGTGCCTGGACCTGGGGCTTGAGCCGTGCCGGGCGCGATTGCACGTTGGCATTGCTGGCCACGCTCTCGGTCGCAGCCGCCGGTCCGTTCGGCGCGCTCGCCGCACTCGCGTCCGTGGCCCTCGCAACCCGCCGTCAGGACGATGCCACGCTGCTCGCCGACTGGTACCAGCGCATCGCCATGGCGATCGAGGCCGACGAGGTCACGCAACTGTGCGAACAGGTTTCGACCGGGCGCACGTCCGACCTGACGGGTCGCGCGCCGCGCTCGTTCTCGGCCGTCATGGAGCGCGGTTCCCTCGACGAGCGGCAGGCAGCACTCGGCGTCATCGCGCGAAATTTCCATCCCGAGTACCTGCCAGTGTTGACGATGGCCCTGAAGAGCCGCGAGCCGGTGATCCGCGTCCAGGCCGCAGCGGTTGCGACCCGCATTCGCGGTGATCTGCGGCGGCTAATCGACCGCCACGCCGTCGCGGCAGATGCTGCACGCCCTGCCGGCACCGCCGCACTCGCAGCAGCGAGCGAACTCGAAGCGGCAATCGCCAGCGGCCTGCTGGACGAGAGCGACCGCATCCGCGCCGTCACGATCGCCGGCCGGTTGCGCGAATGCGCGCGCTCCGCCCAGCCGAACCGCGCTTTGCTGCCGGTGCCCCTGCTCCACCGCCAGGCGAGCGAGACGGTGCTGCTCGCCGAAAGTCGTTTCGCCGAGCTGCGCGTCGGCCGCCGCATCGCCGCGGTGACCGCCGCCGGCAACTATCGAATCCGTCGGGTCAGGCGCGACGCCGCCGCGGAGGCCCATTGATGCAGCACTCGAGCGTGCCTGTGCCAGCCCCGGTCGAAGGTCGCAGTGCCAGCCCACCGGCAAGCGATGTCTGCATCATCGTCGAGGGTTGCTATCCTTACGTTGCCGGCGGTGTCTCCGCCTGGCTCGACTGGCTGATCCGCTCCCAGCCCGCGACCCGCTTCTCGATCGTCACGTTGTGGCCGCGCCCGACCGGCCAGCCGCCGCGCTACCGGTTGCCTGAAAACGTCACCTCATTCCAGCACCTTTACCTGCAGGACTTCGGGGCCAGGCCGGTAATCATGCAGCGGCAACAATTCGACACCGACGCCCTTGCCGACGCCCTCGCAGGCTTGATCGGCCGCGGCGGCGCACATGCGCTGCGGGCGGTCATGGGCGAGTTCGAGCAACTGCGCAAAGTCATGCCGCCGCAGGTGATGTTCAACTCGCCGACCGCTTGGCAAATCGTGCGGCGCATGTACGAACGCACCATGCCGTACAGCTCGTTTCTGGATTTCTTCTGGGCTTGGCGGGCGCTGCTCGGCGGCCTGTTCGCCACCCTCGAGTTCCCGCTGCCGGCGGCCCGCGCCTACCACACGATTTCGACAGGATATGCCGGCATTCTCGCCGCCCGCGCCGCGATCGAAACCGGCCGACCGGCGATCCTGACCGAGCACGGCATCTATACCAACGAGCGGCGGATCGAGCTGCTGATGGCCGATTGGGTCGCCGACACCGTCGACAAAGGCCATGCCCTCGACGACCCGCGTCTCGACCTGCGCGACATGTGGATCCACGCTTTCGAGGCCTACGCGCGCACCTGCTACGAAGCCTGTAGCGACGTGATCACGCTTTATGAAGACAACCAGCGGGCCCAGCGCGCGCTCGGCGCCCGCGAGCCGCAATTGTCGGTGATCGCCAACGGCATCGACCTCGCGCGCTTCGCCAATATCACGCCGGCCACCAACGAGGTCGCTCCGACCATGGCGCTGATCGGCCGCGTCGTCCCGATCAAGGACGTGAAGTCGTTCATTGCCGCCGCCCGCCTGTTGAAGGACCGGATCCCCGATCTGCGCGCGCTCGTACTGGGGCCAACCGACGAGGATCCGGAGTACTACGACGAATGCCGGCGCCTCGTCGCCGATCTCGGTGTCGGCGACGCGGTCGAGTTCACCGGCAGCGTCAATATTCTCGACTATCTGCCGCAGATCCACGTCTGTGTGCTGACGAGCCTCAGCGAGAGCCAGCCGCTGGTGATCCTGGAGGCGGGCGCCGCCGGCATCCCGTTCGTTGCCACCAACGTCGGCTCGTGCCGCGAAATCATCGAGGGCCGACCGGACGAGAGCCCGGCAGTCGGCCCCGGCGGCATCATCTGCGATCTCGTGGCACCCGGCCAGATCGCCGACGCGGTCGGCAGCCTGCTGCTCGATCCCGCCCGTCGCCAACGCTACGGCGCGGCACTGCGTACCCGCGTGTCGCGCTGCCTACACCTCGACGCAGGCGGTCGACGCCTACACGGCACTCTATGCCCGCCTGGCGGCGATGCCGACGCGAACGGCCCCCGCTGTCCCTGACCTCGACCAGGAAAGCTGAGGCGTCATGGCCGGCATCGGCTTCCAGTTGCGCAAATTGAGCCGACAGGAGACCATCTCCTCGGTGGTGGCGGCGGCCGGTCATGCCGCCGTGATTGCCGCCGGCCCCTGGTTGTTCACGATCTTCGCGCTCGCCGCGATCACGCTGCTGACCGAGGAGATCGCCGGCCGCGCGACCGTCGCCGATTTCCGCGTCGTCGTGATCTACGCTTTCGGCGTCTCACTCGTGCTGACTGCGCCGGTCACGATCGTTGCCACCCGGCGCGTGGCCGACGCGCTGTGGCTGAAAAAGCCGCAGAACGTGCCGCCGCTGCTGTTCGGCGCCTTCATCTGGTCGCTCTTCACCTCCGGCATCGGCGTCGGGCTGCTTTGCCTGATGTTTTCGCCGCCAGCGCCGATCGCCATCAGCTTGGCGGCGATGTCGTTGCTGGTCGCGCTGATCTGGGTGGCGCTGTGTTTTTGCGGCGCGGTGCGCGACTACAAGGGCGTGACTTTGTCGTTCTTGGTGGGGCTCGTCGCGGCGCTGCTCGGCGCAGTCGCAGCGGCCACGCTCGATCTCGGCTCGGCCGGCATGGCGGCGGGCTTTCTCGTCGGCCTGACGCTGACCTTTCTTGGGCTGACCGTTCGCATCCTGCGCACCTTCCCGCAACCCGTGTTCTCGCCATGGCAGGGGGTTAGAGAATTATGGAGCGGCGCAGGGCTCTACTGGCATCTGGCGGCCGGCGCGCTGTTGGGCACCGCTGGCGTGTGGGTCGACAAGTGGGTGTTCTGGGTTTCAGCCGTCGGCGAGCGTGTCGGCGCCGGCTTCATCCACGCACCGCTCTACGACAGCGCCATGTTCATTTCGTCGCTGGTGATCATCCCCTCGCTCGCCGCCTTCGTCATGAAGCTCGAGACCGACTTCTTCGATCGCTATCAGCACTACTATGCCACCATCAAGACGCACGGCACCATCGGCCAGATCGAGGAATCCCGCGCCCGGCTCGCCTCCTACACGCTCGACAACCTGACGCTGATCACGGTGGCGCAGGTCGGCATCTGTGCCGTGCTGATCTTGAGCGCCCCGGCGATCGTCGAGGCCCTCAACCTGCAGTTTCGGCAAATTGCCATCCTGCGTTACGGCGCGCTCGGCGCGGTGTTCCAGTTCATCTTCATCGCCTCGACGTCGATACTGCTGTTCTTCGATCGCCGCCGGCTCTATCTCGCATTGCAGGCAATGTTCTTCACCCTCAACCTGGTCCTGACGACGATCACCATCTCGATCAGCGAGGACTACTACGGTGTCGGCTATTTCCTGGCCTGCCTGCTGTCGAGCTTCGTCGCGCTCGTGCTGGCCAACCGCACCTTTACCAACCTCAATTTTCTGACCTTCATCGGCAACAACCCGACGATCCGGCAATCGACCTCGCACAAGATCGACCAGCGCTGGGCCCTGCTCAGGCTTCTAGCACGTCGTAGTTGAGCCGCTTGAGCTCACGATCCTTGGGCGCAATGTAGAGCACGTAGCCAAATCCCTCGACAACCTCGGCGGCCTTGGCGATCTTGTCGCGCGCGTTGAGGTATTCGACGACCAGGACCGCCTTGCCGGCACGCCGGGCGCGATCGAGGCAGGCTTTCGACCAGGCGACCTCGTCATCGCCGTTCTTCTTCTCCGGCGCGTCGATGCCGTAGACCAGCTCTTCCTTGCCGACACCGTCGATCGCCTCGACAAGATCGGGATGACTGAGCAGCGCCTCGGCATTTTGCATGACGACGAGGAACTCGAGGTCGCGCGCCTTCAGGTGGCCGCTGATCGCCTTGACGAAGGCGACCATGTCGCGCTCGATCGCGGGCCGGGTGGCGGCGACCTTTTTCTCGTGCGCCTGCAGATCCTCGAACACATCGCACTTGTCGAGATAGACGCCGTCGAAGCCCTGCGCCTGCACCCGGTCGAGATAGGCATCGGGCGAGCCGCACATCAACTGCTGCCAGCCAGGGTCCCAGAAGCAGACGGAGTAGTTCTCCGGCCAGTCGGGGTTCTCCTTGAGCAGCCAGTCCGGCTTGTTGCGCTTCCACGAGTTGTCCCAATAGGGACGGTAGCTCTCCGCCTCGCCGATCGAAACGTAGGCCAGCACCAGCCGCCGACCGCCGTCGGGCTTGCGCTTCAAGCGCTCGACCTCGGCGGGCGTCAATCGCGTTTCTTCGGAACCGTCTTTGGTGTAGTCGACGACCAGCAGATCGAATGGCGATGCGGCGGCGCGGGCGACATCGAGGTTCTGCAGCTGATAGCCCCAGCTGCGCACATCGCCGAGCCGTGGCCGGCCTGAAGCCGTGCGTGCGGTAGGCCGCGTCGCCGGGGGACGCTGGTTGGTGCCGCCTGCGGACCTAGGCTGGGTCGGTGCCGGTCCGCCGGCAGTCGGCGCGCCGGGCTGGCCGCGCCGCTTCTCCCCCATCAGGTAGGCGAGCGTGGCGACGAACACGACGACACCCCAAAACAGCGGCTGTTCCAGCATTGCAGCTCCCAAATCGTGGCCAGGCGTCATCATACACGCAAGCTACCGAAGCGTGGATAACTTGCCGGCTTGGTTTACGAGAATCCGTTGATCGCGAGCACCACACTACGACGGCCGGTGCACCCGGCGCCTGCGGTAAAGATCGCCCGACATCAGAAATTCTTGCCTGGCAACCAGAGCTTGTTGAGCTCCTTGGGCCCAACGTAGGGCACGAACCCCAAAGCCTCGATCTTGCGCACCGACAGTTCTGCCTTGGCCCGGCTGCCGGGATAATCGACGACGAACACGCCGCGCCCTGCCGCCTTCGCCGTCTGCAGCAGCCGCACCGCGTCGCTGTTGTCACCCTGGGTGCCGTTCCAGCCGTGGAACAAGCTTTCCTTGGCGATGGCGTCGATTGTCTGCAGCATCGTCTTGTGCTGCAGCAGTTCCTCGGCGTTCTGCAGGATCACCATGAAGTGTGGATCGCGCTTGCGGGCGTGGGCGCCGAGCCGGGCAATGAAATCCACCATCTTGCGGGCGCCGTCCGGGCACTCCTTGGTGATCTCGCTGTAGACGTCGACACGGTCGAGGTAGATCCCGTCGAAGCCCAGCTCGAGCAGGCGATAGAGCGGCGAGGGATCGATGCTGTTGTAGACGTTGCGACCGTCCTCGTCGCCCAGAATGGTCGCCTGCCAGCCCTGGTTGCAGAACCGGATCAGCCGGTTGCCCTTCCAGTCCTTGTTCTCTTGCAGCAGCCAATCGGGCGCGTCCTCGGTCATGTACTCGGGCGTGAAGTAATCGGGACGATAATCCTCCGACTCGCCGACCGAGAGATACGACACGACGATGCGACGGCTGCCGTCCGGCTTACGCTTGAGCTGCTCGACCTCGGCCGCGGTGAAGGGCTTGCCCGACGCGAGGCCGGTGGTGGCGTCGACGACCAGCAAATCGTAGGGCGAGCGCGCTGCCTCTTCGATCGACATGCCGTTGAGCTGGTAGCCCCAGCTTCGCGCGCCGGTGATGCGTTGCAGACGTTCGGCTTGGGCCTGTGCTGGCGATATCTTGGCGGGACTATTCTGCGGCCGTCGCGCCGGCACCGGCGGCGTGGCCGGTTGGATTGCGCTCTGAGACGTGGTGCGCGCCGCTGCGTCGCCATGCACAGCCAGCGCCATGAGCGCGAGGCACGCAGTTGCACACGAGACTGACAACGCGACACGACGCATGAAACGGCCGAGACCTCGACTAACCGTCGTTGAGCACTACCGCGCCGCGATTAACGTCACGTTAACCCTAACCGCCGCGAGGTTCTCGCCTAGCAGCCGGGCAAGCCGGAAATATGGCGCATTGGCCCGCGCCGATCCCCTCACGAGGCGCCCTTGGGTGGTGCGAATCGGCCGACGAAGCCCAATGCCGACAAGGTCTGCCCGGCGCCGGTGCGCACGCCGATCGCCTCCACCGGCAGATGTTCGGTCACGAATACCGGCCGACCCGAGCGCTTGACGCGATTGAGGTCGTGCAGCATCGAGATCACATCGGTGCGGCTATTGGCGATGCCGGCGCCGTCAAGACCAAACAGCACGTTCTCCTTGGCCGCACCGTCAATGACGCGATTGACCCGCGGATCAGCCGCCATTTCCGCCGCATTCTCCAAGATTACGAGGAAGTTCGGGTTCAACTGGCGCGCCCGCCCGACGAGTTCGACCACCGCGACCGCCAACTGGTCGGCAGCGGCGCGGCCGCGTGCATTGGCATCGGCGAGGGCTGCGGCACCGTCGAGAAAAATGCCGTCGAGGCCGCGCTCGATGAGGGCATCGACAAGCCTGCTTTCATCGGCAAGGGTCGAATGTTCATTCTTCGGCCCGATCCGAACCGTGCCGAGGACGGGACGGCGTTTGCCGTCTTGGCCCTCCTGCAACGCTTCGACCCGTTTTTGCGCCACAGACCGCCTCAGGTCGGCCACCGTTGGACCTTCGAATACCAGGACTGAAACAGGGTTTGCCGAAGACGCCTCGCCATCCGTCAGATCCGACCAGCGCTGCCAGGAAAATACCGAGGCCAATGCTGCCCGGCGCTGGCTGGCATCGGGATCGGCGGCGAACTCTGCGTCAGGCTCGAGCGAGCCGTACAGCAGCGAAGCCGCCCCGCCCGTCATCGTGCCCATGAGGGCGAGCCCGAGCAACGCCCGCCGGGTGATTGAATGTCGGGCGGGTGGCAATGTCGCGTTTGATTCGTCTGATTCGTTCGGATCTGCCGGCATCGCCGCCTCGGTTGCTGGTTCGCTGCCGCAGCCTTGCCGCGCGATCATGACGCGAAAGTGACTGGCTTCGAGATTTGCAGTGGCAATTTTGCCGTGCTTGGACCCCGTCAGCTCATCCCTTGACCGAGCCTGGAATGACTTTGCCGTCGGCGCCAACTTCCGGCCGGGTGATCGAGAATATCGTCTCCGGCGTCACCACCGCGTAATCCATGTAGCCCAGCCGCGCGATCGGTCGCATCGCTCCGACATCGACCAGCCCGTCCTTGATGAAGCGATCATCGATATGAATGCCGACGATCTGGCCGATCACCAGATTGTAGTTCTGCTGGTAGCGCCCCGCACCCGGCAGGGCGATCGTCTGGAAATGCCGGCACTCGAGTGCCACCGGGCTCTCCTTGACCCGCGGCGGCTTGACGAAATGCGATGCCGCGGCCGTCAATCCCGCAAGCGGGAACTCGTCGACGCCGAACGGCACCGCGGCCGACGACATGTTCATGTGATAGCGCAGATCCCAGGTCGCCAGTGAACAGACGAACTCGCCATTCTCGGTGATGTTCTTCAGGCTGTCCTTGATGCCGGCCGAGCCGAATACGACGTAGCCCGGCTTCTCGCCCACGGCGTTGAAGAAGCTGTAGGGAGCGAGATTGCAGATGCCGTCGTTGCTGACGGTCGAGATCCAGCCGATCGGCCGCGGCGCCACCAGCGCCTTCAGCGGGTCGTGCGGCAGGCCGTGGCGATTTTCGATCGCATCATAGAACATGGGATGATCCGTTGTCGTTGGTCGAGGAGGCCTGAGCGGCGCCGCGGGCTCAAGGCCGCCAGCGGCTGACGATCGAGGTGAGTTGCGGGCGCTCCCGGTCCGGCTGGCGCTCGGTGGCGGTACCGATGTAGACGAAGCCGGCCATGCGCTCGTTGGCGGCAAGCCCGAGCCGCGCGGCAACGCGGGGACTGTATGAATACCACTCGGTGATCCAGCTGGTGCCGAAGCCCATCGCATTGGCCGCCAGGCACAGGTTCATGGCTGCCGCGCCGCACGACAACTCCTGCTCCCAGCGCGGCGCGCCCGCCACCTCGGCGACGCGGCTGACGACGGCGATCACCAGTGGCGCGCGCATCAGGCGGCTGCGCTCGGTCTCGAGCCTGACCGCCGACGGCGCGGTTGCCTCCTCCGCCTTGCATGCCTCGGCCAGAACCTCGCCGAAGGCGGCCCTTGCTGCGCCGTCGAACACGATGAAGCGCCACGGCGCCAGTTTCTTGTGATCGGGCACGCGCGAGGCAGCAGTCAGGATCTGCTGTAGCTGTTCGTCCGTGGGTCCCGGTTCCGCCATTGCCGCGGGCTTTACCGAGCGGCGGGTGAGCAGCAGGTCGAGCATTGCGGCGCAATCGTGGGTCGGCGTCGTCATCGGCTGGATCTGCCATCGAATTGTTCAGTTGTAGTGGTCTCGCTAACTCAAAATGGAATGGTATACAATCAACGGCCTTGCAAACCTGGGAGGCATGGGAAGCGGATGCTCGATGCGATCGCGACGGCGAGCCGTCGGCTGACCAGGTCGGTGCTGCTGGCGGCGGTATTTGCGTGCCTGGCGCCGCTGGCGGCAGCGGCCGCCGAGCCACCGACCACGATCGTCGTGTTCGACGGCTCGGGCTCGATGTGGGGCAAGCTTGCCGGCGACAAGGATAGCAAGTTTGCCGGCGCCCGCGAGGCGCTGCGCCGCGCCCTGCCGAAGATCGACCCAATGACGTTGGTCGGTCTCGCTGCATTCGGGCATCGCCGCAAGGGCGACTGCAGCGATACCGAGCTGATGCTCGAGCCCGAGCCACTCGACCTCGCTCGCCTCATGGCGCCACTGGAAAAATTCAATCCCAAAGGCAAGGGTCCGCTGGTGGCAGCGATGAAGCACGCCGCCGGTCAACTCGAGCGGGCGTCGGGTGCCGCCTCCCTCATCCTCATCCACGACGATCCCGACAACTGCGCACAGGACCCGTGCGCCGCCGCCGAGGAAATCGCCCGGGTCAATCCCCAGCTTGCGATCCATGTCATCAGCATCGGTCTCGCCAACACCGAGGCGCAAAAGATGGCGTGCGTGCCGCGCCTAACCGGCGGCCGCCATTTCGATGCCCAGGATGCAACGGCTCTCGCCACTGCCGTCGAGGACGCGTTGAAACTCGCGAGCCTCGATGACACGCCCGCCGCGATCGCCGCGCCAGGCACGGCTGCCGCGCCGGCGCCGGCGATGCAGCCCGCTGCTGCTGCCCTTACGCCGCCGGTCGAGGACACCGGTCCACCGCGACTGATCTTGACTGCCACGCTGGGCCAGGCCGGACCGGCCGTTATCGTGCCGCTGGCCTGGCGCGTGACCAGGCGCGGCGGCGGCACGGCGCTGGCCGCCGTGCGCGCGGCAAGTCTCGAGCTCAGCCTGCCGGCCGGTGCCTATGAGGTCGAGGCCCAGCACGGCCTCGTCAACACCACCGAGACCGTCGAGGTCAAGGCCAGTGGCGCCACGCGCGCTGCCGTCGCCTTGCCGGCCGGCGCCGTCAGGGTGTCGGCCTCGCTCCACCGCGGCACGCCGCCGCTGGAGCAGGCGGTGTTCTCGATCAGTGATGTGCCGTCAGGATCAGCCCTGCCGCGCACCGTCTGGAGCGGCGGCGCCGACGCCCCGCCGGTGTTCCTGCCCGTCGGCACGTGGCGCATCAGCGCCGAGTACGACCGTGTCCGCGCCGAACGGCAAGTCATGGTGACACCTGGCGCCATGATCGACGCCGGCCTGACGCTTGGTGCCGGCCGCCTGCGTGTCAAGGCCAGCGACCGCGAGGGCGGCGCGGCGCTCGAGCGGGTAACGTTCCGTGTCACCGAGGACGACGCCGACAGCCCGGATGGCCGCCGCGAAGTGGCGCGCTCGTCGGCGGCAGAGCCCGAGTTCACGCTTTCCGCCGGCACCTACTATCTGTCCGCCCGCCAGGGTCAGGCCGAGGTGCGCGAGCGCGTGCTCGTCAACGCCGGCGACGACGTGGCCCGGACCCTGGTTCTCGCGCTCGGACAGCTCAATCTGCAGAGCCGGCTCGCCGGATCGGGCAGCGTCGCGCCAGCCAGCATCAGCTACGTCGTCGATCGCATCGATGCCAAGCGGGAGACCATCCGCCTCGGCAGTCAGTCGGGGCGCCTCGAGCTGCCGGCCGGCCGCTACCGCGTCGTCAGCCAGCTCGGCGCTCAGAACGCCCGCATCACCCGCGAGATCGACATCAGGGCCGGCGGCCAGTCGAACCTCGCATTCGAGCACCTGGCTGCCAATATCCAGCTGAAGGCAACCGGGCCACGGGCTTCGGCGGCGGGGGATCTGTCGTGGCACATCCGCGACGCCCAGGACCGCAGCGTCTGGCAGTCGCTGCAGGCCGAGCCGCGTGCCTTCCTGGCAGCCGGACGTTATAAGATCGAAGCCGAATCGCGCGACCGGCGCGGCCGCGCCGAGATCGAGGTCAGCGGCGGCGAGGTTCGCGTGGTCGAGGTCCAGCTCGAGTGAGGAGCCAGTCGGCGTGAGACACGGCGGCACGATCAAGGCATCGGTGGCAATGGTGGCACTCGTCGCCTGCGCACCACTGCAGGCCCAGCAGCCCGCCCCAGCGGCGCCCGCACCTGCCGCGCCACCGAGTTCGTGGAGCACCAGCGTGCCGCTGCGCACGACTATTCCCGATCAGCCGGCACCGAAGGCGAACACCACCGTCGTGCCGAGAGCCATAGCACCGCCCCCTGCCCCGCCGCCCGCCGCCGCAGCAACGCCAATACCCGCCGGGATCGGACAGATCGCGCTCTCGGCCCTGCTCACCGAGGACGGCCAGCGCATCGACAATGGTTTGCTGTGGCGGGTATTTCTCGAAAAATCGCCCCCGGACGGTAAACCGAAGCTCGTCAACGAGAGCCGGGCGGCGACCCCGGTATTGCGGCTGCCGGTCGGCGACTACCTGATCAATGCCGCGTTCGGCCGGGCCAACATCACCCGGCGGATTTCGATCAAGCCGGGCGAACAGCCGCCGGAAAAGTTCGTCCTCAATGCCGGCGGACTGCGGCTCTCCGCACTCGTCGAGCACGGGACGCCGGCACCGGCCACCGCCGTCTCGGTGGAGATCTATTCCGACGAGCGCGACCAGTTCGGGAATCGCACCCGCGTCGCCGGCGGCGTCCGCCCCGGCGTCATCCTGCGGCTCAATTCCGGCATCTATAACGTCGTATCGACCTACGGCGACGCCAATGCCCAGGTCCGCACCGATGTGTCGGTCGAGCCCGGCAAGTTGACGGAAGCGACCGTCGCCCACGCGGTTGGCAAGGCTACCTTCAAGCTTGTCATGCGCTCGGGCGGCGAGGCGCTGGCCGACACCCAGTGGACGATCACCACCCCCCAGGGCGATGTCATCAAGGAAAGCGCCGGCGCGCTGCCGACGCATATGCTGGCGCCGGGGAGCTACGTCGTCAACGCGCGCTCACAGGGCCGGCTGTTCCGCCGCGAGTTCACGCTGCAGCACAACGATGCGCTGCAGGTCGAGGTGCTGGTGCAGTAGGGGCGCACGTCTGCCGCTGGTTTGTTCTTGCCGGATGGCAGTTTGGGCACGGCCGGTGGTCATCCGAACCTGGCATTGCACTCGCGGACTCAAGTCCGTCTGCAGGACCCTCAAATGCAGACTACGGTCGGATTTACCTCACCATCATGGCAGTGCCAATCCCACCGACACCTGATCGCCCGGCGGAAAAGAGGCCATTGCATGTCGGCTTTGGCAGCATCAATGACGCTGGCAATTGCGCCGACCATAAAGTAGCCCGATGCACCCTTGGCTCGATCTCGAGCAGACATCGGCAACCCGACGACCCGACCGTGTGGGGCACGCCTCGCCTGCAACCGCGGTTGGTGTGCGCTGTTGACGGTGATCAATGCAGGTGTCGCGTCGCGCCATAGCCTGTTTGCTCTCCATCCACGGTCGCCCTCGGCCAGGCCAAGAGGAGAGATTTGATCCGCGCGCTTTTGGATTGCGCAATGCTGGTTCCAGCGCCACGCCGATTGCAGGCAATAGGATTGGAAATGAGCACCCTGACCAAGGTCGCACTCGGCATGATGGGGCAGTTGCGTCCGAAGCCAGCGCTCGGAGCCGCAGCACCATCAATTCCGCTGCCCGCACCGGAAAAGCGTGGCGGGATGCCGCTGCTCGAAGCGCTCGCGCAACGGCACTCGGCACGGGAGTTCGCACGAACCGAGCTGCCGCTACAGGTCCTGTCCAACTTGCTCTGGGCGGCCTTCGGGGTGAACCGTTCGGATGGCCACCGGACTGCGCCGACGGCACTCAATTGCCAGGAAATCGACGTCTACGCGGCACTTCCGTCAGGCGCGTATCTCTACGACGCATCCGCCAACGTCCTCAAACTCGCAGCCGCGAGTGATCTTCGACGGGTGACCGGGTACCAAGATTTCGTCGATGAGGCGCCATTGGACCTCGTGTATGTGGCCAATCATGGCCGCATGACGATGGTGCCTGTGCGCCAGCGTGAAAGCTACGCATCGGTCGCCGCAGGAGCAATCTCGCAGAACGTCTATCTCTTTGCGGCGAGCGCCGGCCTCTCGACCGTCATCCGGGCCTGGATCGATCGGGAGGCCATCGCAAATGCCTTGGGGCTCACCCACGATCAGCAAGCGCTATTGTCTCAAACGGTAGGGTACCCAAGACGCTGACCGTTAGCGTGCTGCTCCAAGTAGGGAGCGCTTGGTGCATGTCGCCTGTGCCGCATCGCGATAGCAGGACAATCAGGAAAGCAGATCGTGGCCCTTCATAAGAGAGTCCTAGAATGGCAAGCTGAGCATCCTACTATTACGTGGGTGGGCTGGGGCATCGTTTGGGCTATCGTGTTGGTCGCTCTATTCTGGCCGCGTATCGCCCACTGAATTTGCTCGAAGCCGCGGCGTCAAGCCGCCAATCCAAAGGGCATATCTCATCACGCGGCCTAAATCCCCCCAGGAAGCTTGGAGGCCATCATCTTCCTGCGGTCGAGCTTGCGCCCATCGACGATGAAAGTCCCGTCGCCGACCGCGTGAAACGTACGCTTCTCCTTGCGCAAAGGATCCACGTAGGCTGCAACCGCCTCCAGCACGACGATGTTGTGTTTGTGGATCAGGTCGACGACCTTGCACTCGATGTTGGCCAAGCACTCCTTGATCATGGGCGCGTTGACGACCTTGCCGGGCACGGCTGTGAGGTTGAACTTGGCAAACTTGTCGGTATCGGCGCCGGAGCACGTCCCGATCCCGACCACCCGATCCAGCAGATCGATGGTCGGAATGGCGATCACGCACTCCCTGGTCTTTCGCAGGGCCGCAAAGGAGTGATTCCACGCGCCCGTGGTGATGGCGAACATCGGGGTGAAATCCAGCACCATGGTCCACGAAATGGTCATGACGTTGTTCTTGCTTCCATCGCAGGTCGTCACGAGGACCACTGGCCCTGGCTCAATGAGGGTGAAGGCCCTGCTGAGTTTCAATTGCCGCATGAAAGCATCTCCCGGGATCGAGCCAAGGTCATGCGCAAGGTCCGGCAAAGCCGCCGCCAGCAGCTGACCGACTGTCAGCTATTATGCAATGAACAGCCCGCCGCCGAGCACGGGGTGGTCGATCGGCGACGGTCGCAAGTATTGGCCCGCACCTGCCACCTTCTCGGTATCGGCTTCCCGGGTGAACCGACGTTTGCCGTGTATTGGCTGGTACTCGCTCCATCGGGCAATCTTGTTCACTGCGAGCTAATCCCGAGCGCTGCATGGACGCGGCGCAACGCTGCCACCACATCCTGGCCGGCGAACAGGAACTGGTCGACGCCGGCGGCCTTGAAGGCGGCCTCGCTGGCGCCGGGCCTGCCGGCCAGCATGACGTGGCTGGCGCCAGCCGATTTCAGGGCCTGCGCCGCAGCCTCTGCCAGATGCCCATAAGTTTCGTCGGAACCGCAGATGCAGGCGACCTTGGTTCCGCTCGCGGCGAACGCCGCACCAACCTCGCCGGAAGCGGCGAAGCCATCGTTCGAGACCACGGCGATGCCGCCGGCCGCCAGCAGGTTCGAGATCCATGTCGCCCGGCCGCCATGCTCGGCGAGGGCCCCGAGATTGGCGAGGAACACCTTCGCAGTCCCGCCGGCGGCTTCGGCGGCGGCGCGCAAGGCTTCGAACGGTTCGGCCAGACGCCGCGACGGCAATGGCGCGGCCTGCAACGCCGGCATCGGCGGCTGTGCCACGTCGGCGCGCGCTGCGCCTGCCTGCAGTGCCGCGACGAGCCCGTCGAAATCGAGCAGCCGCGCGCCTGCCTGCAACGGCTGCTCCGGTGGCCTCGCCAGTGGCGCGACATCGAGCGTGCCGCCCTGTGTGTCGGCCAGGTTCGGAAACTCCGAAGTGCCGGTGATCGGCGCCTTGCGGCTGGCGACATCGTGCATGCGCGCTGCGGCCACCGCCGCGATCCGGGCCTGCAGCGCGCCGGCGGCAAGACTCGCGACCAGCCCGCCCTCACGCTCGATGTCCTGGAAGTGCTGCCAGCCGGCCCGGCAAAGCTCCTCCGTCAGCCCTTCGATCGCGCCCGAGCCGGCGCCTGGATCGGCGACGCGCCACAGGTTGGTCTCCTCCTGCAGCACGAGCTGGGTATTGCGCGCAATGCGCCGGCTCAATGCGTCGGCCAAGCCGAGTGCGCTCGAATGCGGCAGCACCGCGATGCTGTCGGCGCCGCCGGCACCGGCGGCGAACACCGCCGTCGTCGCGCGCAGCATGTTGACCGCCGGATCGCGCTTGGTCAGCATCCGCCAGGCAGTCTCGGCGTGGATCGTGATCGGCCGCGCCGGTGCCCCGGCAGCCGCCTCGACGCGCGCCCAAAGGCGTCTGAGCGCCCTGAGCTTGGCCAACCCCATCAGCTGGTCGGCGTCAACCGCCAGCGTCCACGACAAGACCCGGAACGCGACTGTCACCGTAATGCCGCCGGCCTCGAGTGCGCGGGCATAGGCGACGCCTGCGGCTAGCGCCACGCCCAATTCCTGCGCTTCGGAGGCGCCGGCCTCGCTGAAGGGGCGCAGATCGCAGACGATGAAGGGGCCGACAAAGCCGTTATGCGTCAGGGCGCGGACGGTCTCGCACAACCGCCTTTCGGCCTCCTGCCACGGCGCCGGAAAGCTGCCGCGCACCGCCAGCACGCCGATCGGATCGAGACCGAAGTTGATCCGCATCCGCTTCGGCTCGTGACCGCGGCGGGCGACCAGCGCCGCCACCAGCCCGGCATTGACGCGCCCTGCCGCACCCGGCTCGATACGCACCGCGATCAAATCGAGCATAACGCCGGCGAGGGCCCGATCGAGGTCGGCAACGCTGGCGGTGTCGAGCCCATAGCCACGCGCCGCGAGACTGTCGGCAAACACCAGCGCGAGGCCGCTGGCGCCGCCCTCCAGATCGGCGACTGCCAGCGCGGCCGCGGCCTTTCGATCCGGGTGATCGACCCGCGCGGTAATCTGCCACGGTGCCGCACCATCAGCGCGCACGGTCACCGCGCCATCGGGCCGCCGCGGGTAGATCGGCTCGATGGCGAGCCCGTCCGCGGTCTTCGACACCAGTCGCCGGTTGAAGTCGCCGCCTTTCAAAGCCTTGGTCACGAGTTCCATCCACGCATCGCGGCCGGCGGGCGCGAAGCCGGCGGTCAGGGACGGCAATTCGGGGGGCGTCGTCATCTCATGGAGCTCATTTCAAAGGTCCGCTGGCGCCGCCGCAGCATCGGCCGCGATGACTTCGGCGTCAACGTCGTCAGCGATAATTGCAACTCCCGGCGATGTTGATTGTTTCAACCGCCGGAGGGTATTAGCATTTGGTCAAACGCTTGCAGCTTGTGAGCGGGGGCGGATGGAGGACCGGAGGTTATCTGATGCATAACGCGGTGCGGCTGGCGATCGCCGCGAAGGCATGTGTTGCCGCGATCCTGGTTTCGGCGTCGGGCGGGCCGGCGGCGGCAAGGCCCGAGGTGGTTTCAGTCGAGCTCGGCTACCCGGCCGGCTCGATCGTGATCGTCAATTCGGAGCGCAAGGTCTACTACGTCACAGGCGGCGGCAAGGCGATCCGCTACGGCGTCGCCGTCGGCAAGGAATCCGAACTGCTGGACCGGCCGCACCTTCGTCTCCGAAAAGAAAGAGGATCCGCGCTGGATTCCGGTCGACGGCGAGCCGCCGGTCGAAGGCGGCGATCCATCCAATCCGCTCGGCAAGCGCGCGCTCTATCTCGACTGGTCACTGCTGCGCATCCACGGTACGCCCTCGCGCGGCTCGATCGGGGCCGCCGTGTCGAATGGTTGCATCCGCATGCTCAATGAGGATGTGATCGATCTGTTCGAACGCGTGCACATCGGCGCGCCGGTGTTTGCGATCAACTCGCGCCAGCAGGCCGGCGCCTTCAAGGACACCAAGGTCGCCGACTTCGTCTATGTAAACCCGGCCGCCCGCCTCGACGCCAAGGCCAATGAGCAGGACGCGGCCGAGCGTCGCCGGCGTCAGCTGGCAGACCGCGACGACGACGAATGGCTGCCGCCGCCGTCGCGATGGTCGGGCCGCGATTATGCGCCGCCACCGCGATTCTACTATCCGCCGGGTTATCGCTCCGGCTATCGCTACAACACTTGGTGATGGCGGACGGCGCCCCGCCGGTGACGCAAACACCTGCAATCGGGAACCAGAGGACGGCAAATGATCGACTGGTGGGCAAATTTCGGCCGTGACAGCCTGGTCGCCGGCGTAATCGCCGGCCTGCTAGTGGCTCTGATCTCGCTTTGGCACCGCTGGACCGCGGTCAAGCGCGGCAAGCCGTCGCCGTCGCGACATGGACTGTTGTTCGTGTTCGATTTTGTCCAGACGGTGAGCTTTTTCACGCTTGCCCTGACGCTGAGCGCGATGGCGGCGGAAAAGATCATTCCAAAGAGCTTGATGTGGTTCCTGGTGATCCTGATCTCCATTGCGATGATTGCGGCCGTCCTGCTCGGCCAGTTCGCCAAGGACCGCATGGGGCCCGACGACATCACCGGCACCGCCATGCAGCCCAAGCCCGGTGGCGACAAGCCGGCGGCTTGAAGCAGCAGGCCCCAATCGATCCGAGTTCGCTCTCTTCAGTGGTCATTCGCCGCCTGCGCGACATTGATGCGCCGCAGGACCCCTCACTGCTTCGCTACTCAAACCGCCAAGCGCCCAATCGAACACCGGTGCCCGGCCATGCAGGCATCGGACGGAGTGATGTCGTGACCAAATCGATGGGCGGATGGCTGAACGGCCTGATTGGCGTGCTGATCTTCAGCGGCTCGCTGCCGGCGACCCGCGTCGCGGTGATGGCCTTCGATCCCATTTTCCTCAGCGCCGCGCGGGCCTGCATTGCGGGCCTGCTCGGCGGCGCCTTTCTCCTGGTGTTGCGTGAGCCGCGCCCCACCCGCACTGATCTTGCGCCGCTGGCGATCACGGCGCTCGGCGTCGTCGTCGGCTTCCCGCTGCTGACCGCACTTGCCCTGCAGCATATCAATTCCGCCCGCTCGATCGTGTTCATTGGACTGCTGCCACTGGCAACCGCCCTGTTCGCCGTGATCCGGGACGGCGCCCGTCCGCGCCCGGCGTTCTGGCTCTTTTCCGGGCTCGGCAGCGCGCTGGTCGCGGGCTTCGCCTACCTCGGCAGCCATGCTGCCTCGACGACCGGCGACCTGCTGATGCTGGCCGCGATCATTCTGTGCGGCCTCGGCTACGCAGAAGGCGCCAAGTTGTCGCGCAAACTCGGCGGCTGGCAGGTGATTTCGTGGGCGCTCGCCCTGGCGTTGCCGGTCACGTTGCCACTGGCGCTTGTGACTACCCCCGAGACCTTCTCCGGCATCGGACTGCCGGCCTGGATTGGGCTCGGCTATGTGTCCCTCTTCAGCATGTTGATCGGCTTCGTGTTCTGGTATCGCGGCCTCGCCCAGGGCGGCACGGCGGCGGTTGGCCAGTTGCAGCTACTGCAGCCGTTCTTCGGTCTTTGCCTGGCGGCCCTGCTGCTCGGTGAGCGTGTCACCGTTCCAATGGCCGTGGTTACGTCCGCCGTGGTGCTGTGCGTCGCCGGGGCGAAGCGCTTCGCCAGATAACGGACCACCTGCTCCAATAGGCTGATTTGCCTCACCGCGAGCCCATGCTAAGGCACGGGCGGTGGCCGGGAGTTCCCGGCATTTGCGATAGAGCGACGGGCACTTCCATGAAAGACATCATCGCGGAACTCGAGCGGCGCCGTGACGAGGCCCGCCTGGGCGGCGGCCAGCCACGCATCGACGCCCAGCACAAGAAGGGCAAGCTCACCGCCCGCGAGCGCATCGAGATGCTGATGGACGAGAACTCGTTCGAGGAGTTCGACATGTTCGTCGAGCACCGCTCGATCGACTTCGGCATGGAGAAGACCAAGATCCCGGGTGACGGCGTCGTCACCGGCTGGGGCACCATCAACGGCCGCGTCGTCTACGTCTTCGCCAAGGACTTCACGGTGTTCGGCGGCTCGCTGTCGGAGGCGCACGCGAAGAAGATCACCAAGATCCAGGACATGGCGCTGCAGAACCGCGTCGCCGATCATCGGCCTGTTCGATGCCGGCGGCGCCCGCATCCAGGAGGGCGTGGCAGCCCTCGGCGGCTATGGCGAGGTGTTCCTGCGCAACACGCTGTCGTCGGGCGTGATCCCGCAGATCAGCGTCATCATGGGTCCCGTGCGCCGGCGGCGACGTCTATTCACCGGCGATGACCGACTTCATCTTCATGGTCAAGGACACGAGCTACATGTTCGTGACCGGCCCCGACGTGGTCAAGACGGTGACCAACGAGACGGTGACGGCGGAAGAGCTCGGCGGCGCCAAGGTGCACACCACCAAGTCCTCGATCGCCGACCGCGCCTACGACAACGATCTCGAGGCGCTGCTGCAGATCCGCCGGCTGATGGACTTCCTGCCGGCTAACAACAAGACCGGTGTGCCGGAGATGCCGACCCGCGATCCAGCCGACCGCGTCGAGCACTCGCTCGACACCTTGATCCCGGACAACCCGAACAAGCCCTACGACATGCACGAGCTGATCTTGAAGGTGATCGACGAGGGCGACTTCTTCGAGATCCAGGACCAGTTCGCCCGCAACATCATCACCGGCTTCGCCCGCATCGAAGGCCGCACCGTCGGCATCGTCGCCAACCAGCCGATGGTTCTGGCCGGCGTGCTCGACAGCGACGCCAGCCGCAAGGCCGCCCGCTTCGTGCGCTTCTGCGACTGCTTCGAGGTGCCCGATAGTCACCTTCGTCGACGTACCGGGCTTCCTGCCCGGCACCGCGCAGGAGTACGGCGGCCTGATCAAGCACGGCGCCAAGTTGTTGTTCGCCTATGCCGAGGCGACCGTGCCGAAGGTGACGCTGATCACCCGCAAGGCCTACGGCGGCGCCTACGACGTGATGAGCTCGAAGCACATCCGCGGCGACGTCAACTATGCCTGGCCCTCGGCCGAGATCGCGGTGATGGGCGCCAAGGGCGCGGTCGAGATTCTATATCGCGCCGAATTGGGCGATCCGGAGAAGATCGAAAAGCGCATCGCCGAGTACAAGACGCGGTTCGCCAATCCGTTCATCGCCGCCGAGCGCGGTTATATCGATGAGGTGATCCACCCCAGCGGCACCCGCCGGCGGCTGGCGCGGGCCTTGAACATGCTACGGGCCAAGGACGTCCAAAATCCGTGGAAGAAGCACGACAATATTCCGCTTTGATGGGCACGATAACTCACCTGCCGGGGGCCAAGCCGTGTGCTGGACCCCGATTGGGCAACATTTTCTACGTAGATCCATGCCGTTCAATTTTCGAATCACATATTTAGCGACTCATCGCATTGATCGTAGAGCGCTTCCACAAACCATCGACCAAGGCTCCAAGCAGCTGGCCTCGACAGTTACCGGCGGTCGGAGCGCTCATAGCTTTGTCCGATACAGAGCCGGATGCGTCTGCACTACCGCATCGACTGATAATTGAGCTCGCGCTGCAATGCCGCGTGACGCTTGTAAGTCGGCGCCGCTGCACCCAGATTCCGCGAATGGCCTGAGGGGCTGGAAATTCGCTAAACCCCGGTCTCGTTCCAACTGCCGACGCGCAACGCGATCCATGCACGCCGACGACATGTGCGGTGCATACGGCCGGAGGAGTCGAACAAGCTAGAGGGCGAGGGCCTGATTAAGCGGCTTCGACGCCTTCACGCGGATTGGTAGTACGCTGCCCGTACGCTATGCCCACCGCACTCCGCCAACCTCCGCCGACCACCATCGATGCCTTCGATCGCTTCGTCGAGGCGCAGGCGGATACGGCCGAGTTCGAGCTGGTCGAGGGTGTCATCGTCATGATGGCCAACCCGACCGAGACGCACGAGCAGATCGCCGGCAACATCGGCGCCCCGCTCAAGCTCGCCATGGACCCAAAAGGATGCCGCACCTATCAGGGCGGCATCAGGGTCCAGCGCTCGGACGACACGCGCGATACCGACAAGACGCGGCCCGATGTCGTCGTCCGCTGCGGCCCCGGTTCGGCCAACACCTACATCACCGACCCGCTGGTCATCGTCGAGGTGCTGTCGCCCTCGACCATCGACGTCGATCGTGGCGCCAAGCTCGATTTCTACAAATCACTGCCAACCGTGCGCCATATCGCGCTGGTCTATCAGGACCAGATGCGGGTCGAGCACTACCGCCGCGATGAAGCCGGGTTCGAGTTCGAGGTGCTGAAATCAGCGGAGGACAGGCTGCACCTCGATGCCGTCGATTTTGGGATCGCGCTGGCGCAAGTCTACTTCGGCGTCGACACCTGATCGCTCACCCGCCCCAATCCTCGCACCTCAGCCCAGGCACCTGCGCGAACTCGCGCGCGTTGGCCGTCACCAACGTCGCGTCGTGGCGCAGGGCTTGGGCCGCGATGAGCAAGTCATAAGGGCCGATCGGCGTGCCGGCGGTTTCAAGCAATTGGCGCACTTCTGCTGCCACACTTGCGTCTTCCTCGTCAAACTCGAGAATTTTGATCATTCCGGCGAGGAAACGCCGCAACCGTTCGGCGTTTTCGAGACCACGGCGGCTGTGAGCAACGCCGTATCTCAACTCGAACAGTGCAATCGCCGATACGGCGACCACCGCTTGCCGAGACAACGCCTCCTTAAAGCCAAAACGAACTTTTGCCGGAGTTCCGGTCATCACCGCGATGACAACATTGGTGTCGAGCACATACATCAGTCGTCATCGCCATCCAGAGCTCGGATGAGATCGCTGTCGTCCGGCATGGGCGGCTGCTCGGGTCGTCCCTCGGGCAGGAATGGCACGTCACGAAATTCATCGAGAGCCGCAAACCAGGCGTCGACGTCGAATTCCTCGATCGGCTCCAGGATTATCCGATTGCCCTCGCGGCTGACGCGCACCTCCTTGCCGGGAAGGCGGAACTCCTTCGGCAGCCGTACGGCTTGGCTGCGGCCGTGCATGAAGATCTTGGCGATATCCCTGGCCATGGCCGGACCTCCGTTTGAACTTGATAGCTATCATTGATATATATCAAATTCAGTCCACCTATTCAATGCCGCAAGCCAAATAGCGAACCAGCCTTCGCTGATCCGCCCTCAATTCCGCCGAACGTCCGGACCGTTCAGAACCCGTTGTTGCGCAGGATGGCGCCGAGCACGTTGGAATAGTCGTCGGTCCACGGCTTGCGCTGGCTGGTGGTGGCGTCGGCCGGCTTGATCGGGCGGGCACCCTTCCAGCCGCCAACATCGGCCAGAACCTCGTGCGATTTGGCGATCAGGATCACACTCGAATCGGTGCTGTCGAAGCTCATCTTGGCCGGGATGTCATGCACCACCATGCCGGAGATGCCGGCAATCGAGCGCACCAGCGTCGAGGCGACGTCGACCAGGTCCATGTGCCGGTTCGACACGTGCAGCGCCAGCAGGCCGTTGGGCGACAGTCGCGTCAGATAGAGCTCGATCGCTTCCTTGGTCAGCAGATGGACCGGAATGCTGTCGGAGGAGAACGCATCGATGATCAGATAATCGAAGCGGGCGGCCGCTTCCTTGGCCAGCGTCAGGCGGGCATCGCCCATGACGAACGTGGCATCCGGCCGGCAGCGCGAGAAGAACGAGAACAGCTTCGGATCGCGGGCGAGCTTCACCACCACCGGATCGATCTCGTAGAAGCGCCAGTCCTCGTTCGCCCGGGCGTAACACGCCATCGAGCCGGAGCCGACGCCGACCGAGCCGACGACGAGGCCGCCGTCGAGCTTGCCTGCCGCCTTGCGGGCGATATCGACGCCGCGCGCCATCGGACTACCGGGATAGTAGTAGGTCGCCGGCAGCGGCGCCGCGACCGGTCGGCCGTCGTCGTCCTTGACCCGCATGGCGCCGTGCAGCGTGGTGCCATGGAACAGCATGCGCAGGGTCTGATCGGCACTCATGCTCACCCGGTGCACGCCGAAGAACGAACGCTCGGCGTAACCGAAATTCATGTTCGAGGGCAGCGATAGCAGCGATACCGCCAGCACCAGCGCAATCGCTGTCTGCCTGAGCGGCTTTTCGATGAACAGCAGCACGTAGACCGCGCACGCCGCAGCCACCATCGACGACAGCTTCGCCGCCACCGCCGCGCCGATCAGGCCGAGGCCGATCGCCGCCGCCAGGGCGAGTACAAAAGCGACCGCGCCGCCGGCGAGCATCAGCGCCTGACGGCGCTCTGGCGCATGCCCCCAAGCCTTGGCGATGCCGGCGCGGGAAGCGAGGCCCGCCAGCAGCAGCAGCGGGAACTCGTAGATGCCATTGAAGATCTGCGGCGCGAGCAGCGCCGCGAAAATGCCGCCCAGAACGCCGCCGAGCGACATCCACATGTAGAATGCGGTCAGGTGGCGGCTGGCCGGGCGCTGGTCGTAGAGCTCCTTGTGGCACACCATGGTCGTGACGAAAAAGGCGGCGAACCCGGCGCTGATGCCGAGCAGCCAGCTGTGCCGGGTCGAGGTCGACAACCCGAGCACGGTCATGGCGACGAGCACCGGCTGGGCGCGCAGCAGGAGATGGTGCGGCAGCATCGGCTGGTCACGGAACACCATGATGAAGGTGGCAAGGAACAATGCCAGCGGCAGCACCCACAGGAACGGGGCAGAGGCAATGTCGGTCGTCATGTAGCTGGTGAACGACACCAGCAGGCCGGACGGGATGGCGGCGAGCCACACCCAGGCGAGGCAGCGCGACCAGCTGACCGCTGCCGCCGAGGCATCGACGTCGGCCGCCGCCGGCATCGCAGTCGAGGCCGAATTGCGGGCCGGCAATACCAGCAGGCCGCAAACCGCGATCAGCATGCCGAGGCTCAGGAATCCCGTCGTCCACACCGCCGCCTGCCGCGACAGTCCGAGCACCGGCTCGATCGCGACCGGATAGGCCAGCAGCGCGATCAGCGAGCCGAAGTTCGAGGCGCCGTAGAGGAAATAGGGATCGCTCGCCTGGCGATGACCGGAGCGGGCGAACCAGGACTGCAGCAGCGGCGCGTTGGCCGAGACCGCGAAGAACGGCAGGCCGACGCCAATGGTCAGCACGCCAATCAGCCACAGGTAGGCATCACCCGCCGGCGGTTCGTCGGCGAATGCGGGCAGGCCGAACGGCAAGGCGAGAGCAGCCACGGCCATCAGGCACAGGTGCACGAGGGGGGCGTGGCGCTGCGGGCAGTGCCGATTGAGCGCGTGAGCGTAGCCGTAGCCGGCCAGCAGCACCGCCTGGAAGAACACCATCGATACCGCCCACACCGCCGGCGAGCCGCCGAGCTTGGGCAGAACCATCTTGGCAAAGATCGGCTGCACCGAGAACAGCAGCAATGCCGACAAGAACAACGCCGTCGCGAACATCGCCATGATCGACGTGTTGTCGCGCGCAATCGATAATCCGCGGACGAACGTCGCACGCAACGCAACCGTACTCATCGACCAATACTCCGACAGCCCCACCATTCAGCCGGGGCACTGTAGGCGGTATTGATTGAATGAAGATTGAGAAGGCCTGAACAGAACCCTACCGAAAGGCTACTCGACACTCACGAAGCGTTAACGAACGAGCCGCGCCAGTGCCTCGCGCAGCTGTGGCGGCATCGGCGCCGGGCGTTGCGTCGCGCGGTCGACGAACACATGCACGAAATGGCCGTCGGCGCGGGCATCGTCCTCGCCCCGGCCGAACAACCCCAACTCGTAGCGCACCGAGGACGAGCCAAGCTTGCCGACGCGCAAGCCCGCCTCGACATCTTCCGGGTAGGCGAACGGGCGGTGGAAGCGGCACATGGTCTCGACCGCAAAGCCGATGACGTGGCCGTTGTGGATGTCGAGACCGCCGGGATCGATCAGGTAGCGGTTCACCACGGTGTCGAAATACGAGTAGTACGTCACGTTGTTGACGTGGCCGTAGAGGTCATTGTCCATCCAGCGGGTGGGCAACGTCCGGAAGTGGAGGAACTCGGCGCGCAAAGCCGGTGGCCGGCGTTGACCGCTCATTGCATGATCTCGCGAAAAATGGTGCCAGGTTAGAGCCTGGCACCATTGCAGGCAGACGTGGTGACAGACCTATTTCGACGCGATCAGCATGATCTCGACCAGCATGCGCGGGTCGGCGAGCTTGGCCTCGATGCAGGCCCGCCCAGGCAGGTTCTGGCCGCCGGTCCAGGCGTTCCAGGCCTCGTTCATGCTGTCGCGCAGGCGAATGTCGGTCAGCCAGATGGTGGCCGAGATCACCTTCGACTTGTCGGTGCCAGCGAGCTTCAACAGTCGGTCCAATTCCTTGAGGACTTGCGTCGTCTGCCCCTTCACGTCCTGGCTGATGTCGTCGGCGACGACGCCGGCGGTGTAGACGAAGTTGTTGGCCTCGACGACCTTGGACAGGATGCCTTTGGATTCGTGGCGCTTGATCGACATGACTGTGTATCTCCTGGGAAACCGTAGGCTGTTCGTGAGCGAGGGCAACTTAAGCGATCGTTCGTGCCCCCCGCCACCCTCATTTTATGCAGATCAAAGCAGCGGCTCCTCATATTGCAGTCGGCCGTCGACCATCAGGCCTTTGATCGCGGCGTTACCTTTGGCATCGACAGCAACCACCGCCGCGAGCTTCCTTTCCCGCGCCGTCTGCTCGAGCGCCAAGCCTTTGCCTTCCGGCACGAAGTAGCTCTCGATGCCGTAGCGCACCTGCAGCGCCGGCTCCGGCTGTAGCGACTGATCGCTGCCGACCGGCCGCGGCGGGCGCGATGGCCACCAGCCATGGCGGGTCCGCGCCTTGACCGAGATCCGTTCAGGCGCAGCCGGCAGTGCAGAAGCCGTGATCCCCGCCGGCTTCCAGGCATCGCCTGACTTCTCCAGCGTCACATAGAACACATGCGGACGTGCCGCGTTCAACTCGGGCGTGATGAACTGTGCCGGCACGTTCTGCGCCTCGTAGCTCAGGATCACGTAGTCGCCGCGAAACAGCGAGCGCGGATCGACCGGCACGACCGGCAGAACGATCTCGCGGCCGTGGCGCAGAAGTTGTATCCGGTCCCATACCATCGAGCCGATGGCCGCGGTCTGCAGACCGGCGACGGCAAGGCCGGCGATCAGCCATTTGCGAGCGGGCATGACGAACTTCATGGGCGGCCTCCTTCGATGAGATCTGGCGTTCGTTTCATCAGACGGAACGCGGCGGTCGACAGTGCGATCACCAGCACGCCGGCCAATCCGAAGAACAACGAGGTGTCGATCAGGGTGCCGAGCGTCCTGAAGTACAGCGCCAGGATCTCGGCCGAAAACGCGGCGTAGGAGATCCATAGCGCCGGCCGGTTACCGGTGTTGATCGCCCAGGCGATCACCGCGATCACCACGATCAGCGTCACGATCGCCAGGATCGACAATCGTCCAAGTGGAATGTTGCGCGCGAACTGCAGCAGCATCAGGCCGATGAAGCCTAGCGCCAGACCGTAGCTTGCAGCCGTCGGCGCCACTGCCCCGACCCGGCCTTCGAACGCTTTGGCTGCCATTCGGTTAGCGACCATCGCGACACCGGTGATGGCGAACCCGATGGTGGCGATCAGCCAGAAATGTGGACCATGCGGCAGTCTGTCGCCGAGTGCGATGATCCAGCCGGAGAGCGTCAGCGCCGACAGGTGCAGGCCGGGCCGCCAGCGCAGCCACAGGAAGGCGCCCGCTACCGCGCTCCAGCCGATCAGGAAGGCCCAGTGCACGCCGGCAATCGACTGCATCTCCCAGCCGCTCCACAGGCCGACCAGCAGCATCGACAGTGCCAGCGCCGGTCCCGATCGGAATGCAACGCCGGCGAGCAGCGCGCCTGCCGCCCACATCAGCACGGCATCGGGCGGGTTGCCCTCCATGTGGTACATCTGCGCCACCAGCATGATGCTGGCGCCAAATATTCCGGTGCCCGCCAGCACGGCAGCATGCCCGAATATCGGCAATTGCCGCGTGAACAGCACCGCGGCGGCGCCATAGGCGGTCCACATGCCGGCAGCCAGTAGCAGCAGCCGGGCGAGCTTCGACATATCCTGCCAGTTCGCCGCGACGAACGTCATTGCCGAGAAGCAGATCAGCGTGGCACCGAGGATGGCGAGTGCGCCGGGCAGCGAGAAGGCGCTGCGGCGCGAAGCGACATCGGCCAGGATCTTTGTTCGACCGGTGCCGTCGATGTAGCCGGCGGCGTGCCAGCGATCGACATCGCGGCCGAGGCGGCTGGTATAGGTCCAGGGTAGCGACATGGGCGCACCTCAAATGATGATGTGAACTGTGTTCATAATACGTGATCATCGTTCACGTGACAAGCGAAATTTCATGAGCACGGTTAAACTGTCCGCGATTTGGCGGCTGCGAACGCTTCCCTGCGCCGCGGCCCCCGCGTATATCGAGACCATGGTCGACATCCTCGATAAGATAACCGCCTACAAGCGCGCCGAAATCACGGCCGCAAAAGAAGCACGTCCCCTCGCCGAAATTGCCAAGCTGGCACGCGCTGCTTCACCCGTGCGCCCCTTTGCCGGCGCCATCGCAGCCAAGCTCGCAGCCAGGCAGCCGGCGCTGATCGCCGAAATCAAGAAGGCATCGCCGTCGAAGGGCCTGATCCGGGCCGATTTCGATCCGCCGGCCCTGGCCAGGGCCTATGCCGCCGGCGGCGCCGCCTGCCTGTCGGTGCTGACCGACGCGCCGTCTTTCCAGGGCGCGCCGGAATTCCTCACCGCCGCCCGCGCCGCCTGCACCCTGCCGGCGCTGCGCAAGGACTTCATGCTCGACACCTATCAGGTGGCGGAAGCGCGCGCCTGGGGTGCCGACTGCATCCTGATCATCCTGGCCCAGGTCGACGATGCCATCGCCCGCGATCTGGCGCGCGCCGCCAAGGATTGGGGCATGGATGCCGTTGCCGAGGTGCACGACGGCGCCGAGCTCGATCGCGCACTGAAACTCGACTGCCGGATGATCGGCATCAACAACCGCAACTTGAAGACATTCGAGGTCAACCTCGCGACCACCGAGGCGCTGGCGCCGAAGGTACCGAAGGATCGCATCGTGATCGGCGAGAGCGGCATCTTCACCCCGCCGACATCGCGCGCCTGGCGAAAGTCGGCGTCGCAACCTTCCTGGTCGGCGAGAGCCTGATGCGGCAGGCCGACGTAACAGCTGCTACCCGCACGCTGCTGGGGCTCGCCGCATGAGCAAGTTGTCCCACCTCAACGAGCGCGGCGAAGCCCGCATGGTCGATGTCTCGGACAAGGCCGTGACTTCGCGCACCGCCATCGCCGAGGGCTTCGTCGTCGATGTCCGCCGATACACTGGCGCTGGTCGAAGGCGGCACCGCCAAGAAGGGCGACGTGCTCGCCACTGCCCGTATCGCCGGCATCATGGCGGCGAAGCGAACGCACGAGCTGATCCCGCTGTGTCACCCATTGGCTATCACCAAGGCAGCGGTCGATTTCGAGCTGCGCCAATCGCCGCCCGGCATCGAGGTCACGGCGCAGGTGCGCGTGACCGGTCAGACCGGGGTCGAGATGGAGGCGCTGACCGCCGTCTCGGTTGCCTGCCTCACCATCTACGACATGCTGAAGGCCGCCGATAAGGGCATGGCGATCTCGAACATCCGGCTCCTGGAAAAGACCGGCGGTCGCTCCGGCAGCTATCGCGCCGCGCCGGCGAAGGAGTGAGACCAGCATGGCGTTGTTGCGGGTCGAGGATGCATTGGCACGGTTGCTGAGCGACGCCGCGCCGCTCGGCCATGAGATGGTCGATCTGATGGCAGCGGCGGGGCGCACTCTGGCGTTGCCCCTGGCCGCGAAGCACACCCAACCACCGTTCGACGCCAGCGCCATGGACGGCTATGCGCTGCGCGCGACCGACGTCGCCAGCCTGCCCGCCCGCCTCGACGTCATCGGCGAGGCCGCCGCCGGCCGCGGCTTCAGGGGTACCCTGGCGCCCGGACAGGCGGTGCGCATCTTTACCGGTGCACCGGTGCCGGACGGCGCCGACGCCATCGTCATCCAGGAGAATTGCGCCCGCGACGGCGACGCCGTGATCGTCCGCGAGGGTCTGCCCGATGGCGGCAACCTTCGCCCGCGCGGCGGCGACTTCAGCGCCGGTGAAACGCTGCTGAGACCAGGAGCGCGGCTCGGCGCGCGCCAGATCACGCTGGCCGCCGCCATGGGCCACGCCGCGCTGCCGGTCACGCGCAAGCCGGTCGTCGCGATCCTGGCCTCCGGCGACGAGTTGGTGCTGCCTGGCGCGACGCCGGCCACCGACCAGATCGTCTGCTCGAACCCCTACGGCGTCGCCGCCATGGTCGCTGCCGCCGGCGGCGAGCCCCGTTTCCTCGGCATCGCCGCCGACACCCGGGCCGCGCTCGATGCCCACCTCGACCAGGGCCGCCGGCGCCGATCTCCTGATCACCATCGGCGGCGCCAGCGTCGGCGATCACGACCTGATCGGACCGGTGCTGCTGGCCCGCGGGCTCAAGCTCGACTTCTGGAAGATCGCGATGCGGCCAGGCAAGCCGATGCTCTACGGCCGGCTCGGCGGCATGCGGATACTTGGACTGCCCGGCAACCCGGTGTCATCGCTGATCTGCTCGCGCGTGTTCATGGTGCCTTTGATCGAGCGGCTGACCGGCCTCGACGCCGGCCCGCAACGGTTCGCGCAAGCCGTCGCGGCAGTTGATCTCGATGCCAATGGCCCGCGTGCGCACTACATGCGCGCGACACTCGAGCAGCAGGGCGACGGACCACCCGCCGCCCGGCCGGTGCGATCGCAGGACAGCTCCCTGCTGTCGCCGCTGGCCGCTGCCGACTGCCTGCTGGTCCGGCCGGTTGACGCGCCCGCGCTGAGGGCCGGCGCTCCGGTACCGGTGCTGCCGCTCGATTTCTAGGGCCTGTCCGCTTGCAGCTAAATCGCGGTCGGCCTAGCGCCGGATCGCCGCCATCGCCTGCTGGGCCTTGGCCCGCACCGATTCGACGGTGTCGCCCGGCTTGTAGAGACTCGAGCCAAGCCCGAAGCCGCGCGCACCGGCGGCCCAGTAGGCAGCCATGTTGCCTTCGCCGATGCCACCCACCGGCAAAATGCGGGTGCCCGGCGGCAGCACTGCCAGCCACGCCTTGATCACCGCCGGGCCGAGCGCCTCGGCCGGGAACGCCTTCAGCGCGTCGGCGCCGGCGCGTAGCGCTGCGAACGCTTCGCTCGGCGTCGCGACACCGGGGATGCAGGCATGACCTTGCGCCTTGGCCTCGGCGATCAGCGCCGGGTCGCAATGCGGCGACACGATCAGACGGCCGCCGGCGGCCTTCACCGCGCTCGACTGATCGGTCGTCATCACCGTGCCCGCACCGATCAACGCGCGATCACCGAAGGCCTTCGACAAGATCGCGATCGACTGCATCGGCTCGGGCGAATTGAGCGGCACCTCGATCAGCGCGAAGCCTGACGCCACCAGCACCTCGCCGATCGCCTCGGCTTCGGCGGGCTTGATGCCGCGCAGGATCGCGACCAGTGGGCAGCGCGCGATGGCAGCGTCGAGATCGATCATCAGGCCCCCTATATGGACGCCGGCAGCACCGCCGCTGCCCTGGCGATCCCGATATGGCCGGCGCATACGCAATCCTCGGGCGCCTCGGCGGTGGCAACGCCGCGCAGCCTCGCCGCGTGATGATAGCGCTGCGTCAAATCGCGGCTGCCGATGAGGATCAACGGGTCCTTCGATTGAGCAGCCATGCTCGCGAGTTCCCAGCCGATCATCAGGCCGGAGAGATAGTCGGCCGCGTCGGCGTCGGCGAGCTTGCCCATCAGGCCGAGCGTGCGCACCGAGAACAGCCGGTGCAGCCACTCGCCGGGCGCGGTCGAGCGGCCCGCGACATCGACGCCGCGGGCAAACGCGCCGCCGTCGGTATTGCCCTGCGGCTCGGCCATCATGCGGCCGAGGATGGTGTGCCCCTTCAGCGCGGCGAAGATCTCGCCGGTCATGAAGGTGCGGAAGTCGGTGATGCGGCCGCCCTCGACCGTCACCCACTTCGAATGCGTGCCCGGCAGCACGAAGGTGCCGCGCGTCAACCCCATCAGCGACAGCGCGCCCATGATCTGGCACTCTTCGCCGCGCATGACATCGGGAATGCCCATCGCATCGGTGCTGTCGACGCCGGCGACGATCTCGACCCTACTGAACCCCGGCACTTCGAGCTTGGCGGTGTTGGCTGCGAGTTCCGCCAGTCCCGTCGGGCACGAAACATACGGCGCCTCGAGCCAACCCTGGCGGCTGCCGACCATGCCCGACAGCAGCACCGGCAGCGCGCCGCGCCGATCGAGCCAGCCGGCGCACTCGGCGCGCAGAACATCAGCGAACCCACCATTGGCGACGCTCGTAATCCCCTGGAGCGACGCGCGCTTGTCGAGGATGCGCCCGTCCGCGGTCAACAGATAGATACGCAGCGCGGTGGTGCCCCAATCGGCCGAGATCAGCGCCGCGTCGCTCATGCGACCGCTCCGATCAGCAGCGCGAGGAACTGATCGACCGCAGTGCCGTCAATCCAGCGCATCACCGCGACGAGGTCGTGCTCGGCATCGATGAAGATGATATTGCCGCCGGCGCCGAGCGCGAACACGCTCGTTTCAGGCGCACTTTTGTAGCGCGCGCCACCACGGTTCAGCCACCATAGGAAGCCGTATGAAGGGTTGGTCGGTGACGGCGACAGCATGCGGTCGATCCAGCTTTCGGGCAGCAGTTGACGGCCGTTCCAATTGCCGCGTCGGGCGACCAGCAGTCCCAGCCGGGCGTGGTCGCGGGCGCTGATGAACATGCCGCCGCCCCAGTGCGCGCCGCCCGACACCGACTGCAGCTGCCTACCGCCGACTTCGACCCAGGAATTGCGATAACCCTGCCAGCGCCAGTCGGCGGACGCGCCGATCGGATCCATGATCCGCGCTCGCAGCACCTCCGGCAGCGGCCGGCCAAAGCGTTGCAGCAGGCAATAGGCAAGCAGGTTCACGCGCACGTCGTTGTACTCGTAGAAGGTGCCAGGCGGTCGCAACGCGCGCAGGTGCCCCTTGCGGCTGTTGTCGGCGCCAGCGCCGATCTGGCGGTTGTGATCGACCTGATCCGACTTGCCCCAGATCTCGCCTTGCCATTCGCTCGACTGCTGCAGCAGATGCCGCCAGGTGATCGCGGCGTTGTGGGCGCTCTCGAACCAGTGGCCCTTGATCGTGACGCCGACCGGCTGGTCGATGTCGGCGATCAGTCCGTCGGCGACCGCGAGGCCCGCCAGGATCGCGAGATAGCTCTTGGCGACGCTGAAGGTCATGTCGCAGCGCCGCGTATCCCCCCACGCGCCGGCGATGCGTCCGCTCTTCAAGATCAGCCCTGCCGGGCCGCCGCGCGGCTCCACCGGCCCGACGATTTCGCTCCATGGCCCGATCTCGTTCCACTCGACGATGCCGACATAGCGGCCGTCGGGGTAGTAGAAGCTGCGCGGCCACGGCGCTTCCTTCTGCTCGACGAACGCGATCGCCTCGGCGAGACGGCCGATATTGATACCGGCTTCGTCGGCTGGTGCCGCCTGCCAGACGGCCTGCTCATCGGCCGGCCAGTAGGGGAGCTTGCCCGTCACATCAAGTCCTTCCGCTCACAGTCTAATATCTGGGTCTCACACGTGCTCTTTGCCGAGCATGCAGTGAATGCCTTTGTTGCCGTTGACCGTCTGCGTCACCCGCAGGTCGGCGGCCAGCGAGCACAGCGCATAGGCATGCTCCCTCGACAGCCCCGCCTTCTCGCCGATCAGCTTGATCATGTCGCGCAGCGCCACCTCGGCGCAACGATCGAGATCGGGATCGACGGCCATGGTGATGTAGTGCGTCGGCGTCTCGGCGCGTGGCATGGCGAGCGACAGATCCTTGCGCAGAACGAATTCGAACGTGCCCTGCAACGCCGTCTCGATCGCGGTGACGCAGACCTCGCCGTCGCCCTGGGCGCCATGCCCGTCGCCGCAGGAGAACAGGCCGCCGTCGTTGAACACCGGCAGATAGATCGTCGCGCCCGCCACCAGTTCCTTGTTGTCGAGGTTGCCGCCGAAGGCGCGCGGGATCAGCGAGGTGACGCGGCCCCAGGCCGGCGGCGGCGCGGTGCCCATGACGCCGAAGAACGGTTTGAGCGGCAGCGACTTGCCCCACGGCAGGCGCGCCGCCATCGCCTCGCGATCGAGCGGAATGTGCAGCAGGTGGAATTCGTGGAAATCATCCTGCAGCGTGCCGGCGAGCGGGCGGATGAAGTTGTAGCCCCAGTCCTGGCGCAGCTGCACATCCTTGATCCGCACCTCGAGCACGTGTCCCGGCCGCGCCCCCTCGACCGCGATCGGGCCGGTCAAGATGTGCCCCGGCAACGTCTTCTCGGCATTGGCATGGACATCGGCGATCTCGGGCGGCGTCGAAAAACCGGCCTCCGACTTCGGGTGCATCTCGGGACCGCCGGTCACCGTGTCGATGGTGACCGTATCGCCGCTCGCGATCGTCAGCACCGCCCTGCGCGAGGCGTCGAAAAAGCCCCAATGGCAGGTTCGGCCACTGGCCTGGAGATGATGATGCGTCATGTCGCCGCCGGCGCCGCTGAAAGCGTGCTCACGACGACGCGGCCGTCCTTGTCGCGGTTGCGGAACTTGACGACGCGGCCCTCCCACTTGGTCTTGGCAAGGCGCTGCAGCATCGCTTGCAGGGCGCGCGGCTCGCCGAGCGCCTCGACCAGCCACAACGTGTCGCCGCTGGTCCACTCCGCCGGCGCCAGTTGGATCGGCTTGTCGAGCGACGACGCCAGACGCCGATCGACCTCCGCCGATACCCTGGCCCATAGCACCAGGGCAATCGGTGCGGTGAAGCCCTGTGCCTTCGACTGCGCCTCGGCCAGCGAGAACTGGTTGGCCAGCAACGGCGGCACCACCATCCACTCGAGATCATTCAACGGACGGCCTTTGCTGCCCGGCTGCTTCATGAGCATGCTCACGATCTCGCCGAAGGTCGCGGAAATGTGCTTCGACAAGGCGCGACGGCGGTTCATTTCCTCCGGCGACAGTGCCGCTGCCTCAGCCGGCGCCGCAGCCGTTGCGTTCGCCGAAGCGGATGCTGACGCGGCGGCTTGCGCTCTGGCCGGTGGCGCCACTGGCGGTGCGACCGGCGCCGGCGATGCCGGCGGCGGCACAGGCTGCGCAGCGTCCGGGGCGGTGCTGTTGTTCTGGGCAGGCGGCTTTCTCGACCATAATGCCATCGTGGTGTCCCTCGAACGAATTCAGTTACGAGCAATTCGGATGAACCGGCACCGCATCGGTGCGTAGCCGCGTTTACTCTAGCCATGCCTCAGAAAAAAAGCAGGCGGGTAACGGCGCAAATTCGATACTGCGACGCACAAATTTGATTGTGCGTCGCAGCAATTGCTGTATGATCGAGCGGAAAAGACCGGAGGGTCCGATGAGCACCGCATCTTGGATGACAAAGTACGGAATGCGCCGCGTCCGCCATGAGCCGCCGACGCTTGAGGAGGCGCTGAGCGCAGCAGAGGGCCTGAGCGATGTGCCGGCCGAGCAGGTCGCACTCGCCGCCGAACTCATGCAGCTCGAGGTCGCAGACGTGCTGCTCGAGGCCGAGGGCATTCTCAAGGCCCGCGGTGGTAGCCGCAGCCAGATCCAGATGATCACCGGTCGGCGCACCCCCACTGCGGTGGTCGTCGAGCGCAAGCCTGCCCGCCGCATCCTCTCTGGCGCGCTGGCAAAGCCCGGTGTCCGCCGCGCCACGGGCTGATCGTCGTAACGATCAGGCGCCGATGTCGAACAGCGCGGCGCCCTGCTTCAAGGTGTTGCGAGCGATGGTGTGGCGGTGGATTTCCGAGGCGCCGTCGAAGATCCGGAAGATGCGCGCGTCGCGATAATAGCGCTCGATCGGCAGATCCTTGCAGAAGCCCATGCCACCGAAGATCTGCACCGCGCGATCGACGACGCGGCCGAGCGTCTCAGCCGCATTGACCTTGACCATGGCGATCAGATCGCGACCGTCGCGGCCCTGATCGAGCTCGAAGGCGGCGCGATGCAGCAGCAGCCGCGCGCAGTTCACCTCGATGACGCTGTCGGCGATCATCTGCTGTACCATCTGGAACTCGCCGAGCGACTGGCCGAACTGGCGGCGGTCGCGGGCGTAGGCGACGGTGAGATCGAGCACCTTGGTCGCCTTGCCGATGGCCCGCGCACCGACCTGGGCGAGGCGCACCCGGCCGAGCGTCGACAACGCCAGACGCAGGCCCTGGCCCTCTTTGCCGAGCAAGGCGATGCCTTCCAGCGGCGTGTCGTCGAACACCAGCTCGACATGGCTCGTGCCGCGCACGCCCATCATCGGCTGATCGCGACCGATTGTGAACCCCGGCAGCCCCTTGTCGACCAGGAACATCGAGATGCCCTTGGGCCCAGCCGCCGGATCGGTAACGGCGGTCACGAGGAAGATGTCGGAGAAAAGCCCGTCGCTGATGAAGTGCTTCGATCCGGTGAGCCGCCAGCCGCTGCCGTCGCGCACCGCCCGTGTCTTGATCCCGGCGGCGTCCGAACCGGCACCGGGCTCGGTAATGGCGATCGAGGAGACACGCTCGCCGCCGACGCAGGGCTTCAACCAGCGTTCGACCTGTTCGCCCCGGCATTCGAGCAGCATCTCGTAGACGTTGCCGAAGGCGCGCCGGATCAGGATGTCGGTGGTATGGCCGAACTGCTCCTCGACCAGCATGTGGTCGACCGCCGACAGCCCGCCGCCACCGAACCTCTCCGGGATGTTCATGGCGTAGAGCCCGAGCGCCTTCGATTTCTGGTGGATCGACTTCGCCAGTTCGGGTCTGAGGCGTCCAGTCTGCTCGACCTCGTCCTCGAGCGGCGCCAATTCCTTGGCGATGAAATTGCGGACGGTGTCGATCAACATTCTTTGCTGGTCGTCGAGGGCGAAGTTCATGGAACGGACTCCTTCGAGGTCGTGCGATCGTAGTCGAGCGGGATGCCGATGGCATGCTGCACCGCCCGCCAGGCGAAGGTGATGCCGGGGCCGATGGTGATGCCGGGCGCCGGATAGACGCCGCCCATGATCGACTGCATGTCGTTGCCGCAGGCGTAGAGCCGGCCGATCGGCTTGTCGCCTTCGCCAAGCACCTGCCCCCACTCGTCGGTAGCGAGCCCGGTCGCAGCCCCGATGTCTCCGGGCACCAGGCGGACGGCATAGAACGGTGGCGTGCTGATCGGTCCAAGGTTGGGATTGGGCTTGTGGTTCGGATCGCCGTTGACGCGATGATAGTCGGTGCTGCCGCGGCCGAACTCGGTGTCGACACCGGTCTCGGCGTAGCGGTTCATGGTCGCGACGGTCTGCGCCAAGGCCGTGGCGTCGACGCCGAGTTTGCACGCCAGCTCGGCTAAGCTCTGCGCCTCGACGAGATAGCCGTCGGCGATGAACGGCTTGAGATTGCGCGTGCCCATCCGCACCATGCCGAGACCGTACTTTTGCAGGGCCACGGCATCGGCGATGATGAAGGTCGGGATGCAGGGGCTCGTCGTGTTGGTCTCATACATCGCCCTGGCGAAGCGGTGATACGACGTCGCCTCGTTGACGAAGCGACGGCCCGCTTGGTTGACACACACCGTGCCCGGCTTGCCGCGATCGAGCACGAAGTGCGGGAACACCGCAGTCGTGCCGTCGGCGCGGCGACGGATCGAGACCGGCGCCCAATAGGCATTGTCGGCGGCACCTGTGCCAAAACGCGCACCAAGAGCGAGTGCGAGATCCTGCATCGTGCCGGTGTGGCCGGGCGCTGTCGGGCTGTAGGCGGACAGCGGCTGATGCAGCAATTGCGCCCGCCGCGTCGGATGCCAGCCGAAGCCGCCGGCCGCCGAGATCACACCCAGTCGCGCGGCGATCTGCCGGCGCTCGCCATTGGCTTCGAGTACGACGCCGCAGACGCCGTTCTGATCACGCTGCAACGCCTTGACCGCCGCGCCGGTCACGATATCGACGTCGCGCTCGATCAGCGATGCCAGCAGCCGGCCGACGAGCGCATTGCCCATTACCAGCCGGGTGCCGCGCTTGCGGCTAAGCCGATCGATACCGTGGCGCGCGAGAATCCGCGTTGCGTACTTGAACGAGGCCCAGCTCTCCTTCAGCTTCAGCAGGTGGCCGATATCGGTGCGATCGACCATCATGCCGCCGAGGATGGTGAATTCCGGGATCGGCGGCCGGATCAGGTCGAGCGCGCGGCCGAGCTTGCGGCCGTCGAACGGCAACGGCTCCAGCGCCCGCCCGCGCAGCGACGCGCCCGGCGCCTCCTGCTCATAGTCGGGATGCAGCGCATAGGCGCGGAACTGCACCTGGCTGTTGTCTTCGAGCGTATCGACGGCCTTCGGCCCGCTCTCGAGGAAAGCGACCCGCATCGACCGCGGCGCGTGGTTGCCGACGACATGATCGAGAAAGCCCAATGCCTTCTCGAAGCTATCGTCGGGCGCGATCGTCCGGCCGTGACGCGAGTTCGGGATCCACGTCGTCGCCGCCGACAGCGCCGTGGTGCCGCCCAGGTACTGGGTGCGCTCGACCAGCAGCACGCGTCTGCCGGCGATCGCGGCAAACAGCGCCGCCGCCATGCCGGCACCGCCGGCGCCGACGACGATCAGGTCATAGGCCGCGCCGTCATCCAAACTGGCAAGCTGCCGGATCAACGTTTGCCCTCGGCATCGGCAAACAGCAGGAAATCGACCATCGAGCTCTGCAGCGCCTGATACATGTCGGTGCCGGTCGAGGTCCTACAGCCGATCTTGCGGGCGGCCGCCACCATCGGCGAGACCGCCGGCACGGTTATCACGCAGCCGACGAACATGTCGGGCGTGAACTTCGCAACGTCGACGGGAGAGGGATCGCCGGCCGTCATGCCGGCCGGCGTCGCATTGCCGATGATGTCGAAACCGGTCGGATCGGGCGAGCCGACGACAACACGCGCCTTGCCCAAGCCTTGGAGACGGGCGATCAGATCGTCGCGGCGGCCGGCCGCCTCGTCGTGAATGGCAAGCTCGCTGACGCCGGCATCGACCAGCGCCAATGCTATCGCCGAACCGGCACCGCCGGCGCCGATCAGCAACGCCCGGCGGCCCTCGGGATTGCCGCCATTGGCACGCACGGCGCCGACGAAGCCATCGCCGTCGACCATCTCGCCGTGCCAGCCGCCTTCGGGCCGGCGTCGCATGATGTTGACCGCACCGAGGAAGTTGCCGCGCGGCGAAGCACTGCTGCAATGCTTGAAGCAGGCGAACTTGTGCGGCACCGTGACGATGATGCCGTCGAGGTTCTTCAAGCGATCGGCGACGTTCAGGAAATCGGCGAGATCGGCGACCGACACCTGCACCGGCACCAGTATGCCATCGTGACCACGGGCCGCAAAGGCCGTGGTCATGCCGCCCGGCGATTTCACCTGCGCAATCGGGTCGCCGATGATGACGTTGAGGCGGGTTGCGCCGGTGATGTTGATGTCCAACTTCAAGCCCCTTTACAAACCAATCGTATCTCTGGCCGGGTGCTGCCATGTCGCAGGCAATCGACCGCCCGGGCGAGACCAGCGAATGGGTCGCGGCTATCACATCCCAAATCGCCTTCCAACCGCATTCTTGGATACCGGAATTGAATACCGACATATCAGCTATGGTGATCCATGCCGACGGTGGCAGCGCTCGGGTTGCGGCTCGGCAATATCCGAACCCGGCGATCAAGGCAGGTGCAAAGGATGCGGTCGGTCAGGCGCGCGTCGTCGACCGCGTACCGGCAAGCCTCGACGAACGTGGCAGTCTTCGCCCAACGACGCCGCGGCGCTGGTGGCAATCTTTTCCTCTCATCCCAGACCTGAGGATTGCGACCGTCACTTCGCCGGCCTAAATGCCTTGCAGCGTGCCGGGTCGGTGTCGAGGCGCGCGCCGCCGATCAGGTCGATGCAATAGGGCACGGCCGCGAACACCGCGTCGAGGCAGGTGCGGATCGCCGACGGCTTGCCCGGCAGGTTGACGATGAGAGAGCTGCCCCGGGTGCCGGCGAGTTGGCGCGACAAGATCGCGGTCGGCACGTCTCTCAAACTTGCGTTGCGCATCGCCTCGCCGAAACCCGGCAGCAGCCGATGACAGACCGCGATCGTTGCCTCCGGGATCACGTCGCGCGGCGCAGGGCCGGTGCCGCCGGTAGTCAGGATCAGCGGGCAATGCTCTTCATCGGCGAGACGGATCAGCGCGCGTTCGAGCACGGGCTGGTCGTCGGGCACGATGAGTTTGACCGCCAGCCACGGCGTGGTGAGCACTTCCCTCAGATAGGCCTCAATTCCGGGCCCGCCCTTGTCTTCGTAGATGCCGGCCGCAGCGCGGTCCGAACTGACAACTATTCCGATGGGGACAGGCGACATGACGGCTCACATTCGAAAACAGCGCGGGCGCGAGGTTCGTGTTGCGAGCATACCGCCCCACCGATCGCCTCGCCATGCGTCGGAACAGCCGACGCCCCTTGCGCAACCGGCGCCCGGCGCCGATGATCTTCGGCAACGTAACGGACCCACCGCCTGTCAGGAGCGCCACCCCCATGGCGATCAAACTCGGCTTCATCGGCTTCGGTATCATGGGCGAGCGCCTGCTGCGCGCCGCCCTTGTCCACGACAAGACCAAGGTCGTGGTCAGTGGTGTCTATGATCCGAGCCCGACTGCGGCATCGCGGCTCAATGCAATCAACTCGCAACTGCAATGCTACCCGACGGCTGCCGCCGTCATCGCCGCCTCGGACGCTGTGCACATTGCCTCGCCACCCAATAGCCATCTCGATTATCTGCGGCAGTGCGCCGAAGCCGGACGCGCCGCCCTGTGCGAGAAGCCGCTCGCGACTGACGTCGCGGCCGCCACCGCAGCCGTTGCCGACCTCAAGGCGCGCGGCATGCGGGCCGGCGTCAACTTCCCGTTCGCCTCCTCGTTCGCGGTCGATCAGCTGCAAGCCTGGATGCACGCGGACATGATCGGCACACCGAAGCGCATCGACATCGAGCTTGCCTTCGCCAACTGGCCGCGCAGCTGGCAGATGGATGCGGCGAGTTGGCTCGATGCACGACCCGAGGGCGGATTCACCCGCGAGGTCGGCTCGCACTTTTTGTTTTTATCACGCCGGCTGTTCGGACCGCTGCTGCTTGGCACCGCGTCCTGCCGCTACCCGGATGCCCGCCGCAGCGAGCGCGGCATCGAGGCGACGCTCACCGCCGGCACGCTGCCGATGACGCTCACGGGAAGCGTCGGCACCACGCCCAAGGACGACCACAACAGCTGGACACTCACCGGCACCAAAGGGCGCATCCGGCTGCGCGACTGGTCGATCGCCGAGCGCGAGGTGCAAGGACAATGGCAGGCGCCGCCCGACGCATTGCCCAACGAGAAGATCCGACCCCTCATCCTCGCCCGCCAGCTCGACAAGGTCGCGGCGATGACGCGGGGCGAGGCCACGACGCTCGCGTCGCTCGGCGAGGCGCTTGAAGTCCAGCGCATCGTCGAGGCGATCCTGCAGGCCAAGGTCGTAGGGCGGATTAGCGAAGCGTAATCCGCCACGCTCACGGCGCCCCGACGACGGCGGATCAGGGCTCGCGCCTAATCCGCCCTACGGGTGGACTTCGGACCGTGCCCAGGTAGGTCCGAATCGAGCCGAAACTAAAGCAGCCGCGCACCGAAGTTGCGCTCCGGGTCCATCTCCGGGCGCAGCCGTCCCGAGGGCTGGGCGGCGTCGCCGCCGTTGCGCGCCAGGAACCTGCCGCTGCCGGCATCGGCGTTGAGCTTGCCGTCCTCGACGATCACCGCGCCGCGGCGCAGCACCGTCTCCGGCCAGCCCTTGATGCGGCGGCCGGCATAGGGCGTATACCTGGTGCGATCGTGCACCATCGCGTCGGCGAGGGTCACTTCGCGATCGGGGTTCCACAGCACCACGTCGGCGTCGGCGCCGATCGCGATCGCACCCTTGCGAGGGCTGAGGTTGTAGATCCGCGCTGGCGCCGTCGCGGTCAACTCGACGAATTTTTCGAGACCCATCCGCCCCTTCGACACCATCGCATCGAACAGCAGCGGCAACCGCAGCTCGAGGCCCGGCAGACCGTTCGCCACTTGCTTGAAATTGGGATTGGGACCGGCCCTGAGCTTGCCGGTGTCGTCGAAGGCGTAGGGCGCGTGATCGGACGACACCGTCTGCAGATCGCCAAGTTCAAGCGCCCGCCACAACGCCTCCTGGTCGGTGGCCTCGCGCGGCGGCGGCGAGCACATCCACTTCGCGCCCTCAGGCCCCGGCTTGTCGAGGTCGTGGCGGGTCAGGAACAGGTACTGCGGGCAGGTCTCGGCGTAGACCTTGATGCCTTCGCCGCGCGCCCGCCGGATGATCCCGGCGCCCTCCGCCGTCGAGACATGGAAGATCATGATCGGCTGGTCGATCAGTGCCGCCATCGCAATTGCACGCTCGAACGCCTCGCACTCGGCGAGCCGCGGGTGGCTGACGGCATGATATTTCGGTGCCGTGTAGCCCTTGGCCAGCAGCCGCTTCACCATCCACGCGATCATGCCGTGGTTCTCGGCGTGCAGGCACAGCAGCGCGTTGTTCTCGCGGGCGACGAGCAGCAGGTCCATCAGCCCCTCGTCCTCGACCTTGAGCCGGTCGTAAGTCATGAACACCTTGACCGAGGCGTGGCCCGCCTTCAGCAGCGCCGGCAGATGCTCCGCGACGAGCTCCGGCGTCGGGTCCGATACGATCAGGTGGAAGGCGTAGTCGATGATCGCGCCTTGCCTCGCCAGCGCCGCATAGTCCTCGACCACCTTCGGCAGCTTCATGCCGACGTGCTGGGCGGCGAACGATATGACCGAGGTGGTGCCACCATAGGCCGCCGACGCGGTGGCGCTTTCCCAGGTATCGGCGTTCATGATGCCGGCGGCCGACAGCTGCTCGATGTGGGCGTGGGCGTCGACGCCGCCGGGCAGCACCAGCTTGGCCCGCGCGTCGATTTCGCGGCGGCCCGGCGGCAAAGTGGCACCGAGCGCGGCGATCGTCTCGCCGATGATGCCGATGTCGGCGCGCATGGTGCCAGTCGCGGTGGCGACAGTGCCGCCGCGGACGACGATGTCATAGATTGGATTTGCCATCGCGATCTCGCTGCTCAAGGCGACTGGACATCGCCCGCCGATCAGGCTCTGATTGTTCGATCAGAAGAGGTGCACAGATGTCCCGCCGCCGCAAGATCCTCGTGATCAACCCGAACTCCAACGACGCCGTAACCAAGGGCCTGGAAGAGGCATTGCGCCCGCTCGCATTCGCCGAGGGCCCCGAGATCCACTGCATGACGCTCGCCGAAGGACCGTTCGGAGTCGAAACCCAGGCCGACAGCGACAGCGTCGCCATGCCGTTGCGCCGGGTTGTCGAAGCCCGCAACGATGCCGACGCCTTCATCATCGCCTGCTATTCCGACCCCGGCATCCACGTCTGCCGCGAAGGCACGAGCCGCCCCGTTTTCGGAATTGCCGAGTCGGGCGTGCTGACCGCCCTTGCCCGCGGCGACCGCTTCGGTGTGATTGCGATCAAGCAGCGCTCGATCCGCCGCCACATCCGTTATCTGCGCCAGATGGGGCTGATGGACCGGCTCGCCGGCGAGCGGCCGCTGGAGATGAGCGTCGCCGAGACCGCGGCCGGCGAGAAGACGCTGGCCAAAATGATCGAGGTCGGCCGGCAACTCAAAGACGGCGACGGCGCCAACGTCATCGTCATGGGCTGCGCCGGCATGGCGCGCCATCGAGCGGCGCTCGAAGCCGAGCTCGGCATTCCGGTGATCGACCCGACCCAGGCCGCCGTCGCCATGGCGATTGGCGCGATCATGGTCTAGCCCGCTAACCAGCCATTCGGTTTTCGAGCCGGCTGACGAGACGCACCGCCGGCCACAGCAGGATGAGGTAAATCAACGCCGCCAGCATGATCGGCGAGGCGTTGTAGGTCACCGAGCGCGCCATCTCGGCCGAATAGAGCAACTCCTGAAACGACACCACCGAGGCCAGCGCCGTCAGCTTGACCACCTCGAGGGTATTCGACGCGAGGTCCGGCAGCACGTTACGCACCGCCTGCGGCAGCACGACATGGGCGAAGGTCTGAGCCAACGACAGCCCGGTCGAGCGCGCCGCGTACCACTGTCCCTGGCCGACGCTCTCGATGCCGGCGCGCAGGATCTCGCCGTAGAAGCTCGAGGTGTTGAGGAAGAACGCGATCGCCACCGCCGTGAACGGTGACAGCCGGATGCCGGCGAACGGCAGCGCCGAATAGATCATCACCAGCACCACCAGCGGCGGCACGGCGCGGAACAGATCGACGTAGAGCGCGACCATTGTCCGCGCGATCCGCGACTTGGAGGTACCGAGCATGGCGACGCCGAGGCCGCCGGCGAAGCCCAACGGGATCACCACCGCACACAGCAGCAGGGTGTAGCCGAGCCCGCGCAGCATCAGCGGCAGGGCCTGCCGCATGATGTCGATGTTGAAGAACTGCTGGATCAAGGCGTCCATCGGTCAGGCTCGCTTCCAGGCGAAGCGGGTCTCGATCCAGCGCCCGGCCATGACAATCGGCAGAAACAGGATGAGATAGCCGATGGCGGCCATCGTCAGCGGCGTCGCGTTGCCCGAGAACGACACCGCGGTCGTTGCCTGGTTGAGGATCTCCGGCACGCCGATCACGGTGCCGAGCGCGGTATTCTTGATGATCGCGATGGTGCGGTTGGTCAGCGGCGGGATCGTCAGGCGCACCGCCTGCGGCAGGATCACGTAGGTGAGGGCGTCGAGGAAGCTCAGGCCGGTCGAACGCGCCGCCTGCCACTGGCCGGCCGGCACCGAGGTGATGCCGGCCCAGAAGATCTCCTCGGCGAAGGCGGCGAGCACCAGGCTCAGCACCAGCCACAGCACAACGAAAGCCGACAGCGTGATGCCGACGTTGGGCAGGCCGAAATAGACGAGCAGCACCAGCACCAGCGGCGGCAACGCCCGCAGCACGTCGGCGAACACCACGATCGGCCAGGTCAATACGCGAAGCTTGAAACTGCGCAGCACCGCCAACAGCAGTCCCAGCGCCAGGCCCGCCGCTACCACGCCGACCGCCACCTCGATCGTCTTGCCACATGCCGCGCAGGATGTCGGGGATGTAGCGCACCACCAGATCGGGGCGCAGGAACGTCTCGATGAACCCGGCGGCGACCACCACGGCGCTCACGCCCCCACTCGCGCGAGGAAGCTCTCGCTGCGGACCGCCTTGGCGTTCTCGAACATCTCGGCCGGGGGGCCCTGCTCGATGATCTGGCCGTCCTCCATGAATACGATGCGATCGGCGGCTTCGCGGGCGAAACGGATCTCGTGGCTCACAACCACCATGGTCATGCCGCCCTTCTTGAGCGCCCGCATCGCCTCCAGCACCGAGCCGACGAGTTCGGGATCGAGCGCCGAGGTCGGCTCGTCGAACAGCACGATCTTGGGCTCCAATGCCAGCGCGCGGGCAATGCCGACGCGCTGCTGCTGGCCACCGGACAACTCGTTCGGGTAACTTGCGGCCTTGTCGGCGAGGCCGACGCGAGCGAGCGCGTCGAGACCGATGGCGTCGGCCTCCTGGCGCGTCTTCTTCAGGACCTTGCGCAGGGCGAGCGTGACGTTGCCCAGCGCCGTCATGTGCGGATAGAGGTTGAACGCCTGGAACACCATGCCGACGCGCCGGCGCAGCGCGTTGAGATCGGCAGCCGGCGCCGTCACCTCCTGGCCGTCGAAGAAGATCTGGCCGCCATCGGGCTCCTCGAGCCGGTTGCAGCAGCGCAGCAGCGTCGATTTGCCGGAGCCGGACGGACCGATCAGGAACACCAGTTCCTGCGGTGCGACCGCGAGGTCGATGCCCTTCAGCACCTCGTTGTCGCCGAAGCGCTTGCGCAAGCCGCGCACATCAAGCAACGGCGGCTGGGCGTTCATCATGCCAGGCCGCTCGACCGCGCCGTCACGAGCATTTCGGCTCCCGCGGCGTCGCGTCGTAGCCCGGCATGCCAGGAACGCCGGCACCGGGGAACGGCGTCACCGCTGCCGAACCGGCGGCCGGCTTGATGCCGAACCACTTCTCGTGGAAGGCCGCCATCGTGCCGTCCTTCTTGATGCACTCGATGGCGCCGTCGATCTCGTCGCGAAGTTGCGCCTGGTCCTTGCGCAAGGGCGCGGCCCAGACGAGCCCGGTTGAATGCAGATAGGACAACTCGAGCTGCGGGTTCGTCTTCGCCGCATAGGCGCCGACGGTATTGCCGGTGATGTTGGCAGCGGCGCGACCCGACAGCACCGCCTGCACCGCGTCCGACTGGGTGCCGAAGCTCTCGACCGTCCAGCCGATCTGCGCTTCGAGGCCGCGCGCCCAGCTGTCGTAGGCCGAGCCCTTGTTGACGGTAACCACCTTGCCCTTGAGCTGTTCCAGTTTCTCGATCTTCTCGGCGCCCTTCTTCACCAGGAACTGGAAGTCGGTATTGAGATAGCCTTCGGTGAATAGCAGGCTGTCGGCGCGCTCCTTGGTGACGGTCGTGGGGGCGGCGACGAAATCGAGGGTGCCGGCCTGCAATGCCGGGAGAATGCCGGAGAACTGCGTCGCCTGAATTTCCACGGGACGCTTCAAGCGCTTGCCGATTTCCTTGGCAAGATCGACATTGAAGCCTTGCACGCCGCCCGACATGTCCGGGAAGGCATGCGGCGCGAACGTGCCGTCGACCGCAGTCCTGAGCGGTTGCTGGGCAACTGCCGGTGCCGGCGCCAGCATCAGAATTGAAACCGCTGCAATCCACCGCTTCATGGCATCCCCCATAGACCTGCGTGCAATCCACCCTATGATTGGCATAACTTCCGCCTCTGAGGAAATAGCCAACGCGGAGCAAGCCTTCGGCAATGTGATCAGCGACCGGGCATGCGAATGCCCTGCGACGACTTTCAGCCAATCTGCCATCGAGTGACCAATGAACAAGCTCGGCCCCGACGCCAAGGGCGTCTATATCATCTCCGCCACGCCCTTCACCGACGATGGTGCCATTGATTTCAAGAGTACGCACCGGCTGGTCGATTACTACCGCGAGGTAGGCGTCGACGGCATCACCATCCTCGGCATGATGGGCGAGGCACCGAAGCTCGACGGCGCCGAAGCGCTGCGCTTCACCACCGAGGTGGTGCGGCGGGCGCACGGCCTGCCGGTGATCGTCGGCGTGTCGGCACCGGGCTTTGCCGCCATGCGCGCGCTCGCCCGCGGTGCCATGGAGGCGGGTGCGAGTGCCGTGATGATCGCGCCACCCGCCACGACCCGGACCGACGATCAGATCGTCACCTACTTCGCCCAGGCGGCGGAGGCCATCGGCGGCGACGTTCCCTTCGTCATCCAGGACTATCCATTGGCCTCGGGCGTGGTGATGAGCGTCGGCGTGATCGAGCGCATCATCTCCGGCAATCCATCCTGCGTCATGCTGAAGCACGAGGACTGGCCGGGGCTCGAAAAGATCACCGCCGTCCGCCGCGCCGAGCGCGAGCGTAATCTGCGCCGGGTGCCGATCCTGTGTGGCAACGGCGGCCTGTTCCTCGACTTCGAGCTCAGCCGCGGCGCCGATGGCGCGATGACCGGCTATGCCTTCCCCGAGCTCCTGGTCGCGATGTGCGCCGCCAACGCCCGGGGCAATCGTGGTGCCCTGCACGACATGTTCGATGCCCATCTGCCGCTGATCCGCTATGAGCAGCAGCCAGGTGCCGGCCTAGCCGTGCGCAAGTACGTCTTGAAGCGGCGTGGCCTGATCGACAGCGACGCCCAACGCAAGCCGGCAAGCACCATGTCGGAAATCACCCGCGCCGAGGTCGATCTGCTGCTCGACCGGCTCCTTGCCCGCCTGCCCGGCTTGCGGCTTGCGGTATGAGACGAAGACTAGTACCCGGAATCACAAATGGATGGTACACCTGATCGCGGATCCGCGAGGCGATCCGCCAGGAGCGCGCCGAAGAGCGTAGCCTAAGCTACGCGCAAGGCGCGCGACGCCGCGGTCGCCCGTGGGCCGCGGCCCTACGGGCGATCGAGGATGCTCGCCGGCTGCATCGCACCGCTTGCCCGATGGGGCAACATCGACCTGCGCGGCGCTTCTTGCCGGCGAGCATCCTCGATCGTCATGTGTGCCATCCATGTGTGATTCCGGGTACTAGCTCTGCGGTTGCCGACACTGGACGGGTCCCGGCGATCTTCATAATGTTTGGGGCTTGGCGGTTCCCACGGCCTGGGAGCCGAGCGGCAGGTGTGATGTTCCGGGGGACAGTTCATGGCGGTGAAGACCGATCCGATCGCCTTCGAGCTGTTCAAGAACGCCATCTTCTCGATCGCCGACGAGATGGCGCTGACCGTCTTCCGCACCACCTACTCGGGCGTGCTCAAGGACAACATGGATTACTCGACCGGCTTTGCCGATGCCGACGGCCGGCTCGCCGCGCAAGGGCCTGACGCTGCCGGGGCACCTGGGCTCGGTGCCGACCGCGATGCAGTCGATCATGCGCCACTTCAGCGACGACATGGCGCCGGGCGACGTCTTCATCATGAACGATCCGTTCGACGGCGGCATGCACCTGCCCGACATCTTCATCTTCAAGCCGCTCTATCACGACGGCGAGCGCCTCGCCTTCGCCTGCACCGTGTGCCACCACTGCGACGTCGGCGGCCGGGTGGCGGGCTCGAACGCCTCCGACTCGACCGAGATCTATGCCGAAGGCCTGCGCATCGCGCCGATGAAGCTCTACGAGGCCGGCAAGCTCAACAAGACCATCATGACCTTCATCGAGAGCAACGTGCGCCTGCCCGTGCAGCTGTTCGGCGACCTGCGCGCCCAGCTCGCCGCCTGCCACATCGCCGAGCAGCAGTTCGCCGAGCTCGTCGGCGCGCTACGGCGTGACCGAGACCAAGCACTACATGCAGGAGACGATCGACTATGCCGAGCGGCTGACGCGCGCCGCGCTCGCCGAGCTGCCGGACGGCGAATGGAGCTTCGAGGACTGGATCGACGACGACGGCGTCGACTACGGCAAGCCGATCCGACTGTTCGTCACCATCACGCAAGACCGGCGACCACATGGTGGTCGACTGGACCGGCACCGCACCGCAGGTCAAGGGCGCGATCAACAACACGCTGTCCTACACCAAGGCCGCGTCCTACACCGGCATGCGCTCGGTGCTGCCGCCGGGCATCCCGAACAACGAGGGCGTGTTCCGCGCCATCGAGGTGATCTGCCCGCCGGGCACCGTCGGCAACGGCGTGCTGCCGGCCGCCTGCGCCGCGCGCGGCCTGACCGGCTTTCGCATGATCGACTGCATGTTCGGCGCGCTCGCCATGATGCTGCCCGACAAGGTCAAGGCGGCCGGCGACGGCGGCAACACCGGCATCTCGATCGGCGGCTGCGAGCAAGGAGCGCAAGCCCTTCGTCTACGTCGACTTCACCTGCGGCGCCTGGGGCGCGCGGCCCTGGGCCGACGGCCTCGACGGCAACTCGCACATGTTCGCCAACATGGCCTCGCACTCGATCGAGGTGACCGAGGCCGAGCATCCGATCCAGCTGCTGGCCTACGAGTTCGTGCGCCGACAAGGCCGGCGCCGGCAAGTTCCGCGGCGGCGTGCCGTTCCGGCGCGACTACCGGTTCAACGAGGACGAGGCGATGCTGCAGGTGCGCTCCGACCGGCGCGACGCATCGCCCGTTCGGCCTCTATGGCGGCAGCCCCGGCGCGCCGTCGAGAACTATCTTGAACCCCGATACCGAGCGCCGCAGAGCTGCCGAGCAAGCTCACCATGACGATCAAGAAGGGCGACGTGTTCCGCCACGTGCTGGCCGGTGCCGGCGGCTGGGGCGATCCGCTCGAGCGCGATCCGGCCGCCGTGCTGCGCGACGTGCGCAACGAGCTGCTGTCGCCGGCCAAGGCGCTCGCCGACTACGGCGTCATCGTCGACACCGCGAACTGGGTGGTCGACGCAGGCGGCGACCGATACGCGCCGCGTGCGCGCATCCGCAAGGCGCGCGGCTGGCAGGCCGTGCCGAAGGTGCAGTGGCACGACCCGATGACACCCAAGGCTGCGGCGGAGTGAGCCCAATGACCACTTATCGCGTCGGCGTCGACATCGGCGGCACCTTCACCGACATCGTGCTGCTCGGCTCGGACGGCACGCTCCACACCAAGAAGATCTCGTCCAGCGTCGGCAACTACGCCGCCGCGATCGTCGATGGGCTGGCCGAGGTGTTTCGCGAACAGAGCCTCGCCGGCGGCGACATCGAGGAGATCCGCCACGGCACCACGGTCGCCTCGAACGCGATCCTGGAGCACAAGGGCGCGCGCGTCGGCCTGATCACCACCAAGGGCTTCCGCGACGTGCTCGAGATCCGCACGCTGCGCATGCCGCGGCTCTACGACATCGCCTGGACGAAGCCGGCGCCGCTGGTCGAGCGCTATCTGCGCCAGGTGGTCGACGAGCGCATCGACGCCACCGGCCACATCGAGCGCGCGCTCGATCGCCGGCCGACGCCGAGCGCGCGGTCGACGCGCTGCTGGCCGAGAAGGTCGAGGCGATCGCGGTCTGCCTGCTCAACTCGTTCGCCAATCCGGCGCACGAGCTGATGCTGCGCGACATCCTGCGCCGCAAGGCGCCGGGTCTGCCGCTCAGCATCTCCTACGAGGTGCTGCCCGAGATCAAGGAGTACGAGCGCACCTCGACGACGGTGATCAACGCCTACGTCATGCCGATCGTCGCCACCTATCTCAAGGCGCTGCGGCAGGCGCTCGACGAGGCCGGCGTGCCGGCCCGCCTGCTGCTGATGCAGTCGAACGGCGGCCTCACCACCGACAGCGCGGCGGTGGCGCGGCCGATGAACATCATCGAGTCGGGCCCCGCCGGCGGCGTCGTCGGCGGCCAGGCGCTGGCCCGCGCCAAGGGCCTCGACAAGATCATCACCTTCGACATGGGCGGCACCACCGCCAAGGCCTCGACTGGTCGAGGACGGCGAGGTGATGCGCGCCACGGAGTATGCGGTCGGCGCCGGCATCATGATCGGCTCGCGGCTGCTGACCGGCGCCGGCTACACGCTGAAGGTGCCGGCCATCGATCTCGCCGAGGTCGGCGCCGGCGGCGGCTCGCTGGTCTGGATCGACCGCGGCGGCGCGCTGCAGATCGGCCCCGAGAGCGCCGGCGCCGTCCCCGGCCCGGTCTGCTACGACAAGGGCGGCGAGACGCCGACCGTGACCGACGCCAATGTCGTGCTCGGCTACCTCAACCCCGACCATCTCGTCGGCGGCGCATTGAAGCTCAATGCCGACAAGGCGCGGGCTGCGCTGCGAGACCAGGATCGCCAAGCCGCTCGGGCTGTCGGTCGAAGCCGCCGCCTATGGCGCGCATCTGATCGCGGCCTCCAACATGATCCGCGCCATCAAGGCGGTGTCGACCGAGCGCGGCCGCGACCCGCGCGAGTTCGCGCTGTTCGCCTTCGGCGGCAACGGCCCGCTGTTTGCCTGCGGCATGGCCGAGGCGCTCGGCATCAAGCGCATCGTGGTGCCGCCGTCGGCCGGTCTGTTCTCGTCGTTCGGCCTGCTCTACGCCGACGTCGAGCATCACTACGGCCGCACCTTCCGCCGGCTGCTGCGCAAGGCCGATCTCGGCCGAGATCGCAGCTGCGTGGGATGCGCTCGCCAGCGAGGCGATGGCGCAGCTCGACGCTCGAGGGCTTCACCGGCGCCAGCGCCCGGCTGCGGCGGTCGGCGGCGCTGCACTACCACGGCCAGAGCTTCGAGCTCGTCGTGCCGGTGCCCGAGCGGCCGTTCGACGCGGCGATGGTGGCCCATCTCGAGGAGGCCTTCGGCGCCGAGCACGAGAGGACCTACGGCCATCGCGCCGGGCCTGAGGAGCCGGTCGAGCTGGTCGCGATCCAGGTGGTGGGCCAGGGCCTGCGCGAGGGCTCCGGCGTGCCCGAGCGCGTCCGGCCCGACGCCGCCCGGAGCCCGAACCGTCGGCGTCCGCGGCAAGCCTATTTCGGCCCGACGCACGGCTGGATGGAAACGCCGCTGCTGCGGCGCGCCGACCTTGTCGGCGCAATGCAAGGGCCCGCTCATCGTCGAGGAGTACGACTCGACCACGCTGGTGCCGCCCGGCGCCACGGCGAGCCTCGACGCCGGCGGCAATATCGTCATCGAGATGGGGTGAGGTCGCACCCCAGGCAATTCAAGCCTCGCGCGACCCGCACGCGAAGCAAACCCGCCTCAGTTAGCCGCGACGCTCGGCAGCCACAGCGCGATCTTCGGCCAGATCGACAGGATCACGATCATCAGCACCATGGTGACGACGAACGGCGAGGCGCCGATGATGACATCGTTGATGCGGCCGCGCTTGCGCAGGCCCTGCACCACGTAGAGATTGATGCCGACCGGCGGCGTGATCATCGCCGTCTCCATCAGGATGACGATGATGATGCCGAACCAGACCGGATCGAAGCCGGCCTTGACCATGATCGGCGTGATGATCGGCACCGTCGCCACCATCATCGACAGCGTCTCCATGAACATGCCGAGGATGACGTAGAAGATCACCACCGCGATCAGGAGCTCGCGCCGGCGTCAGCCTGAGCTCGGTGATGAAGTTGTTGACCTGGCCGGTGAGTCCGATCGAGGTGATGACGAAGTTGAGGAAATAGGCCGCGATCAGGATCGCCATGATCATGGCGGTGGTTCGCATGGTGCCTTCGAAGGCGGTCTTCAGCATCATGACGCGTCAGCCGGCCGTGCCAGGCGGCGACGCCGAGCGCCGCGATCACGCCGAGGGCGGCCGATTCGGTCGCGGTGGCAAAGCCGGCGTAGATCGAGCCGATCACCGACAGGAAGATGATCAGCGGCGGCAGCAGGTCGGGCAGGGCCGCGATCCGCGCCGCGCCAGGTGGTCGTTGGTCGGCCGCCCGCCGAGCTCAGGCCGGATGATGCAGAAGATCAGCACCGTCAGGCTGAACAGGCCGGCCAGTATCAGCCCTGGGATGACGCCGGCAAGGTAGAGCTTCGGGATCGAGGTGTCGGTCAGCACGCCGTAGACGATCATGTTGATCGATGGCGGGATCAGAATGCCGAGCGTGCCGCCGGCAGCGATGGTGCCGAGGAACAGCCGCTCGGAGTAGCCGTGCTTCTCGATCTCGCCCATCGCCACCGTGCCGATCGTGGCGGCGGTCGCCACGCTCGAGCCGGAGGTGGCGGCGAACATGGCGCAGGCGGCGATGTTCGAATGCATGAGCCCGCCGGGCAGCCACGGGATCCACAGCACCAGTGCGTTGTACATCCTCTCTGCCATGCCGGAGCGCAGCAGGATCTCGCCCAACAGCACGAAGAAGGGAATGGCGACCAGCAGGAAGTTGTTGGAGGTCGCCCACGACATCTCGCCGATCGCGAGCGTCAGCGGCAGCTTGGAATAAATCCCCGACAGCGACAGACCGAGAAAGCCGAGGCCGGCGGCGACCGGGACGGCTAGCGCCAGCAGCCCGAGCAGGATGAGCAGCGTGATCGCCGAGCATCAGGCCGGCCCTCCCGTTCGCGTCGCGCGCCTTGAGCGCCGCGATCTCCTCCTCGACCTCCTCTTCCGCCGACTTGGTCCCGATCGCCTTGGCCATGCCTGAAGTGTCGCCGCGCAAGGCGAGCCCGAGCGCATGCAACAGCAGCACCAATCCCGTCACAAGGAAAGCCAGCAGGCCGGCGATCCATAGCGCCTGCGGGATCAACAGGGGCGTCTCCAACGCCGACTGGCTGCGCGAACCGGACTGCATCGACTGTTGCAGGACGCCGAGGCCGTGCCAGGTGACGAGGCCGAAGAAGGCCAGGAACAGGACCAGTCCCAAGACATCGAGCGCCAGCCGCAGCGGCGTCGGAAACAGGATGTAGAGGCTGTCGATGCGGATGTGGGCACGGTCGAGCAATGCCGCACCGAGCCCCCACACCGTGCCGATCGCCAGCGCGTAGCCTGACAGCTCGTCAGCGCCACCGATCGAGCGGTTGAAGCCAACGCGCAGTATGACATCGATGCCGATCAGCACCGCGGCGAGCAGGATCAGGGCGCCGCCAAACCACAACCCCGCCTGCGACAGCCGTCGCACCGCCGCCAACAACCCAGCCATCCGCCCCCCAAGACCAAAGTGATTGAGGCGGCACCGGTGGGTGCCGCCTCCGGTTCATTTCACTGGACCGGCGCCGTGAATCCCACTGCCTTGCCGACCGTCTCGTTCCATTCCTTGGCGCATTCGGCGCCGCAGCGCTTGGCCCAGCCGGACAGCACCGCGCCTTCGACCAGCTTCTTGTGCGCCGCAGCCTCTTCCGCCGACACCGGCACCAGCTTGACGCTGGCGAGCTTGCCGAGCGTGCACGGCTGCTTGTTGGTGTTGCAGCTGTCGGCCTCGGTGGTCGCGGTCTTGAGCGTCGTCCACATCTTGTCCTCGTAGGCCTTGAACTGAGCCTCGAGAAACGTTCTGGTGGCAGCGTCGAGCCGGTTCCAGGTGTTAAGGTTCACGGCCAGCACATTTATGCTCCAGCCGAGCGACATGCTGTAGAGCGACTTCGTCACCTCCGGCCAGCCGGCGGTGTTGCCGGACAGACTGCCGGTCACCGCGCAATCGACAACGCCGTTGTTGAGTGCCGGCACCACTTCGGCGAAGGCCATGCTCACCGCCGTCGCGCCCAGGCCCGAAAGGAAGTCGCGCATGGTATTGTTGAACACGCGGATCTTCTTGCCCTTGAGATCGTCGAGACCTTTCACCTCGGCCCGGCACCAGAACACCTGTGGCGTGTTGCCGCCGAACGCCAACACCTTGGCGCCCCAGTTCTTCTGCATCTGCCGGTCGATCACGGCGCGGTAGGCGTTGCAGGCGGCGCGCGCCTTGTCCGCATCGAGCGTCAGACCGGCGAGGTCGCAGGCCTCGAAGCGCGGATCGTCGCCCGCCATCTTCGAGATATCCATGCCGGCGAAGTCCATTACGCCGAGCTTGAGAAGGCGGAGCATGGTCTTGTCGTCGATGCCCATCTGGTCGAGCGGGGTGACGTCGACGGTGATCGCGCCCTTCGACGCCTCGGGAATGGTCTTTGCGCCAGAACGGCAGCTCGTCGTAGATCGAAACCGGGGTCGGGCTGTTGAGGCCGATCACCTTGAACTGGCTCTTGGGCAGGTCCTGGGCCGAAGCCGGCATGGCCATCGCCATGGCCAACATTGCCGCCGTGAACACTCGCAAAATCATCGCAATCTCCCTCCGCTTGCTACGCCGTCGATGTCTTCGTCGCCTTGGTCGTCCCCGTGGCTTTTGCGGGCTCATCGGCCAACTGTCACACTTTCCGCCGCGGCTTGGCAATGCCGAAGCCGCGGCGCTGCCGGGCGGCAAGTGCGCAACTGCCGGTCACTTGGGTTGTTGGCAGGCCTGAGAGATGCAGCGGTCGGCGGCGGCCATTGGAGCACCCCGGAGCAGCCACTTGGCGGCTCGCGACCTAATCCTTGCGCAGGAATACGGCCTCAATGTCGATGCGGACCTCGTCGGAGACGAGCGGGATGCCGCGCTTCAGGCCGAAATCGCTGCGCAGCACCTTCGTGGTGGCCGAGAACCCCGACACCCACTTGCCCTGATAGGTCGGGTTCGACGCCGCCAGCGGATGCTCGCCGGTGAAATTCCAGGTGGTAGTGAGCACCACCGGCCTGGTAACGCCGAGGATCGTCAGCTCGCCCTTGAGGTCGCCGGTGCGCTCGCCGGTCTTGGTGATGCCGGTGCTGCGGAAGGTGATGCGCGGATTGCCGGCGACCGCGAAGAAATCCGCCGATTTCAGGATGTCGTCGAACTCGCGCGATCCGGTCGACACGCTGGCGGCCTTGATCGACAATTCGATCATGCCGGTCTCCGGGTCGGTCGGCGTGAATTCGAGCGCCCCCTCCATGTCGACGAAGCGGCCGGAACGGCGTGACAGCCCGAGATAGTCCCAGCTGAACCTGATCTCGGTGCCCGGCTTGTCGAACACCCATGTATCGGCGTGAACGGATGCGGCCCCGGCCAAACCAAGGCCAAGCACCACGGCGACCAGCGCGGTCGCATGTCGAATAATGTGTCTCATACGGGCCTTATAGGCCGGCTGCCATCCCGCCGTCGACTGCCAGTTCGGCGCCGGTGACGAATGCACTGTCGCCGGAGGCGAAAAACAGCGCTGCTGCGGCGACATCCTCGGCCGTGCCGAACCGACGCAGCGGCGTCTTGTCGAGAAGCGCCTTGGCGATCATCGGGTTGCGCAGGACGCGGTCCGTGAGCGCGGTTTCGATGAAGCCGGGTGCCAACGCGTTGACCCTTATCCCGAATGGAGCATATTCGACCGCCAGCGCCCGCGTCAGCGCCGATACCGCGCCCTTGGTCGCGGCGTAGCCGGCGAGCTGGCGCATGCCGCGATGGCCCATGATCGAGGCGAGGTTGACGAGCGAGCCGGCCCCTGAGGCCTTGAGCAGCGCGAAGCCGTCGCGGGCGATCCGGACCACGCCATCGAGATTGACCTCGCGGATCCGGGTCCAGTCCGCGTCCGACATGTGGCGGAAGTCGCCGCGCACGTTGAGGCCGGCATTATTGACCAGAATATCGAGCCGGCCGTGCGCGGTCTCGATGGCCCGGAACGCGGCTTTGATATCCTGGCCGCGGCTGACATCGAGGGTAAGGGCGTGCGCCAAGCTGCCGCCGGCCATGATCCGCTCGGCGACCGCTGCCGCCGCCGCCCCGTCGACGTCGCTGACGAACACCTGCGCCCCTTCCGCCGCAAACCGCTCGGCGATGGCGCTGCCGATGCCCGCACCCGCACCGGTGACGAGGGCGATCCTGCCTGCAAGTCTTACCATACGTGCCAACTACCCAGTTCGATCCAACGCGCGTCGATCCAGTAGCACAGACGACCATCACTCGATCAACCCCGAACCCGAATAGGTGAAGCGCCAAGGATCGATGGCAGCGCAAGAAAAGGGCCGCCGGTTGAGGGCGGCCCGCAGGCGGACTGGGAAAGGCGAGAGACTTCGGGTCGGGCGATTACCACCAGCGGCGCCAGCCGCGCTTCTCGCTGTCGTGGCGCTCCTGGTAGATGTGGCGGCTGGCGTTCTGCTGGGCGCGGCGGATCTGGTCGTGCTCGGACCGGCTGAAATGACCGTCGGCCTTGGCGCGGCTTTCCAGCTGCTGGATGCGGCGCTGCTCGGCCTCGAGACCGGCAGCTTCGCGGCGGGTCAGCGAACCGTCGCGGATGCCGGCGCGAATGCGGGCGGCCTCGTTGGCCTGGGCGGCGTCGATATCGCGCGTCGAGGTGCCGTAGGCATTGGCCGCGCCGGCGCCGGCAGCGATCAGGACTAGGGCGAGGATAGTGCGTTTCATAGGTGTCTCCTGGCGTGACGGGCGCGACCATCGCGCCGTTGATCGCTGGAGACTAGGCGGCGGCCACTGAACCCACTGTGAACCCGCGCGTCAGCAGCCGTTCATCTTGCCGCCTCCCTACGAAAGTCAGGGCCCGCGCCCATCGCCGGCTTGATAGAACGCAATCGGCACGAACCGCCGGCCGAACTATCGTGGCGGCACGAGCCGGTTCATGAGGTGGAGACATGCGGATCGCATTCCTGGCCGACATCCACGCCAATCTCGAGGCGCTGCGCGCATGCCTGGCAGATGCCCGCGGACGATCGGTCGACCGCTATGTCTACCTCGGCGACATCGTCGGCTATGGTGCCGATCCCGCCGCCTGCGTCGACGTCGTGGCGCAAGCCTGCGAGCAAGGCGCTCTGGCGCTGATGGGCAACCACGACCAGGCGGTGCTCAGCTCGGATTTCAAGCTCAACGAGGTGGCCGCCGCCGCCATCCGCTGGACCCAGACCCGGCTCGACGCGACGCAGAAAGCATTCCTGTCGGAGCTGCCGATGACGATCGCGGAGGGCGCCCATCTCTATGTGCACGCCTCTGCCCGGACCCCGGAACGATTCCCCTATGTGCATGGCTTGCGCGACGCCAGCGACAGCCTGACCGCGACCCAGGCCCGTCTCACCGTCTGCGGTCACGTGCACGACCCGGCGCTCTATCACATCGCCGTCACCGGCAAGGTGATGGGCTTCATCCCGATACCCGGCACGCCGATCCCACTGTCGTCGTCGCGCCGTTGGCTCGCCGTGATGGGCGCCGTCGGCCAGCCGCGCGACGGCAACCCGGCCGCCGCCTACGGCATCCTCGACGAGCGAACCAACGAGATGACCTATCTGCGCGTGCCCTACGACATCGACAGTGCCGCCGCCAAGATCCGCGGCGCCGGCCTGCCCGAGTTGCTGTGGAAGCGACTGAGCATGGGACGCTGAGCCATGGCTAAACCGCAACTCGAGCCCGGCAGCGTCATCGACGGCTTCACCATCGGCGGCCTCGTCCACCAGGGCGGCATGGCGGGCCTCTATGAGGTGACGCATCCCGACCACGCGATGGCGATGCTGATGAAGGTGCCGATTCTGCATGAGGGCGAAGACCCGGCCGCCATCGTCGGCTTCGAGATGGAGCAGATGATCCTGCCGCGGCTCTCCGGCCGGCACATGCCGCGCTTCATCGCCAGCGGCGATTTCGCGGTGCAGCCCTATCTCGTCTACGAGCGCATCGCCGGCGAGACGCTGAAGCCGCGCATCGACCACCTGCCGCTTCCTGCCGGCGAGGTCGCAGCCATCGGCGCCAAGATCGCGGCCGCGATTGCCGACCTGCACGGCCAGCACGTCATCCACCTCGACATCAAGCCGTCGAATGTCATCATCCGCGAGGCCGACGGCGAAGCGGCACTGATCGACTTCGGGCTGTCGCATCACCTGCAGCTGCCCGATCTGATGGCGGAGGAGTTCCGCCTGCCTTACGGCACCGCGCCATACATGGCGCCGGAGCAGCTGTTCGGCATCCGCACCGAGCCACGCAGCGACCTGTTCGCGCTCGGCTGCCTGATGTACTTCTTCGCCACCGGCACCAGGCCGTTCGGCGACCCGCAGACGCTCAAGGGCCTCAAGCGCCGGGTGTGGTGGGACCCGCCGCCGCCGCGCAAGCTCAATGCCGGCGTGCCGCCGTGGTTGCAGGAGATCATCCTGCGCTGTCTGTCGGTCGATCCGCAAGCCCGCCACCCGACGGCGGCGCAACTTGCCTTCGACCTCACCCATTGCGATCAGGTGCACCTGACGCCGCGCGCACAGAAGCTGCGCCGCGACCCGTGGAGCCAGCGGCTGCAGCGCCGCGTCCACCCGGAGGCCTACCGTCCCGTGCTGCAGCGGGAGAAGCAGATGGCGGCGCAGATCGCCTCGGCGCCGATCGTGGCGGTGGCGATCGACCTGGCCGAGAGCCAGCCCGAGCTGAGCGCGGCATTGCGGCTCACGGTGGAGCGGATCCTTTCGACCGTGCCGGACGCCCGTCTTGCCTGCCTCAATGTCTTGAAATTGAGCCTGCTGGCGATCGACCAATCGCTCGACGCCGAGGGCCACAGCGTGCACGTGCAGCGGCTGGTGCAGTTGAAGGACTGGGCGCGGCAGAGCCAGAATCGCACCCGAGCGCGTCAGCTGCCACGTGCTGGAGGCGGTTGATGCGGGTGCGGCGCTACTCGACTATCTGCAGGCCAACCGCGTCGACCACATCGTGTTAGGCGCCCGCACCACCGCTCGTTTCCGCAACATCCTGGGCTCCGTTTCGGCCGAGATCGTGCAGCGGGCGCCGTGTACCGTGACGGTGGTGCGCCGCGCCAGGAGCTATGTGGTGGAGGCGACCGCAGAAGCCGGGCAACCGGTGGGGAAATCAGCGTAAAATCAGGCGTAAAATCGAGGAATATCGGGGGCAGTCTACCGATTTCCAAATTCAAACTCGGCCACGGAGCCAGCTCACGCTGGAAATCGGTAGTCTGTCCCCGAACACCGTCGTTGACATTAGCGCACGACAAAGTTCGCGAAGGTACGCCGCCCTCGCGTCCCCACCGCCGTCATTCCCGCGCAGGCGGGAACCCACCCGGGCCGCCGGCGGTCTCGGTGTCGAGCACGTTAAAGGACGAACATCAGCATGGCATTGCAGCGCGGCGGCAACATTCGCAGGCGCTTCGCATTTCCCAGCGCATTCCAGCCGCTGGCCTGGGTAGGCTCCCGCCTGGGCGGGAGTGACGGAGTTCTTGGTGACGTCCGCGCATTAGAAATTCCTCTGATTTCTTGCGCGCCGGACATACCCGCGCCTTCCCGCACCCGTGCGAGGGCCGCCCTATCGGGCGGCCCGACTGCAGGGAGGCAGCACACGCGGTGCCGCAGCCCGCCTCACCGATGGTTATACAGCCACCGGCGGTACCACGATTTCTGGCCGTCGTGCGTCTCCTGGTAGATGTGGCGGGCGGCATTTCCCTGGGCTTCGCGGATCTGGCGGTACTCGCGCTTCGACACGTAGCCGTCGGCCTTGGCGCTGGCTTCCATGTTGCGGATCGCCTGCTGCTCGGCCTTGAGATCGCGGTACTCGCGCCGGGTCAACTCGCCGCTGTAGCGGCCGCGCTCGATGGCGGCGGCCTCACGGACCTCGATGGCGTCGATCTGTTTTTCGCCGTAGGCCTGGGCGCCGGTGGCGGAGATCGCGAGGCCGAGGAGGCCGGCGGTAGCAATGGTCCTGAGGGTGGTCGTGGCAGTCATGATACGCTTCCTTTGGGCTGGGGTTGTCACCAATTGAGACCTTTGAAAGTAAGCGCAGCATGCACTCCTTGCCTTGAACCCCAACTGAACCCGCGATTTAGCTCCTGTTCATGCAGTCAATCCGCCCGCACCCACCGTCAAATCAGCAAAATCCGTCGCGCTGCTGGACAGTTTTCGCGAACGCCGACATGGTCGCGCGCAGATCGAACTGGAGCGGCGCCATGCCATGGCAGTGATAACGAAAAGGGAAGCCTTGGCGCGCGTCCATCGCATCCTTGACAAGGCGCCGCTGATCGATGCCCACAACGACCTGCCAATCATCATCCGCCATCGCGCCAACTGCGACGTGCGCACTTTCGATCTCAATCGCAGCCATCAGGGCTACGACACCGATATTGCGCGGCTGAAGCGGGGGCGGCTAGATGCCCAGTGGTGGGCGGCGTTCGTGCCGAGCCGCGTCGCCAAGCCCGCCCTGGTGACGCTGGAGCAGATCGACGTCGCGCTGCAGATTGCGGCCGCCCATCCCGACGTGTTCCTGCCGGCAACGCGCGCAAGCGACGTCGCGCGGGCGAAGAAGGCCGGCAAAATCGCCTCGTTCGTCACCGTCGAGAGCGGCATCGGGCTCGAGAATTCGTTGGCCCCTTTGCGCGTCTGGTACGCCGCCGGCGTCAGGCTGATGACGCTGTGCCACAACGAGACCCTCGACTGGATCGACAGCGCGACCGACGAAGCCCGGCACGGCGGCATGACCGAGTTCGGCGTCGAGGTGGTGCTCGAGATGAACCGTCTCGGCATGATCGTCGACTGCGCCCACACGTCCCACGCCGCACAACACAAGATCCTCGACGTGTCGCGCGCGCCGGTGGTGCTGAGCCACATGAATGCGTCGAGCCTGTGCGATCATCCGCGCAATGTCGCCGACGACATTCTCGAGCGGCTGAAGGCGAACGGTGGCATCGCCATGGTGACCTTCGTGCCGTCGTTCATTTCGCAACGCGCTGCGCGACTGGCAACGGCCGATGACCGACCCGTTCGGCAAGGCGCCGCCGGGCGCCGACCGGGCCGCCTGGGTCGAAAAGCACGCCCGCCAGGCCGGTCCCGCTCCGCGCGCCAGCCTCGAACAACTGAGCGACCACATCCAATACATGGTGGGCCGCGCCGGCATCGATCACATCGGCATTGGCTCGGACTTCTTCGGCGGCCAGGTGCCGGACGGGCTGGAGGACGTATCGAAATTCCCCGACCTGCTCGCCGAACTCGTCCGCCGCGACTGGAGCGACGACGCCGTCGCCAAGATCGCCGGCGGCAATTTCCTGCGCGCCTTTCGCGCCGTCGAACGCACCGCCAGGGCGCTGCAGAAGACCGAGGCGCCGCGCATCGCGCGTGTCACTTCCAGCTGATCGAGATCTTGCGCGACAGCCACCACAGCGCAGCGCGAGGCCAATGCCGCCGGCAACAGTGGCGATCTGGCGCGCCTGGCGCTGCGCCTTGCGCCATTTGAATTGGCCGCGGCTGGCCTGGAAATGCTCGACCACGGGTCGGTGCCCGGCGCGTCAAAGATCTTCGAGTAGGCGTGCGGCAACAGCGCGAATGTCATGCCGTCGAGCCATCGCGGAAGATGCGGATAGATCAGGTCTTCGTCGAGATCGAGCGGCCGGCCTTGCTGCCTTCCTCCACCCATCGGATCGGCAAACCATCGTCCGCCGTCGGTATTGCGCACGTAGAGCGTGCCGGCAGCGATGCGAAGCACGATAAGCTTCTTGATGCGCCGATGGTCGAACAGCGATCGTCACGTCGGCATGGCGGCTCCTCGAACAGCAACAGCGGCCGGCGCACCACGCGCGTCGGCATCGAGATAGGCGACGTCGTGCCGGGGAACTTTTGAGCGCATGCGCCACGAACTCGGCTTTGATGCGCGTGTTGGCCTCCCAGCCGCCGCGCGGCGCATAGCACTTGAAATAGTGGTTGAGGCCCAGCGCCTCGACCGAGGCCTTCAGCGACAGGATCTGACGGCAGGTAGTTCGGCGTATAGAAAGCGCACACGACAGTAGCGCTGGCCTCCTTCGAGCCAGACATATTCATCGGGCAATTGGGTCTGCGCATCGGATGGTGCGTCCACGTCGACTGATCTCCTTATTCGCGCCAGTAGTCGGCGATCCAGCGCGCCGGCTTGAAACGCCGCCGCGTCAGGTCGAGGCGAAAGCCTTGGCCCACCCGCTTCTTGATCTCATGCTCGCCGCGCATCGCGCTCTCCGGCGTGATCGAGCCGAAGAACACCAGGATCTTGCCGCCCTTCGGCGGCTGCGGCGTCGCGAAGAACCGGGCGACGCGGTTGCGCGGCAGGCAGGCGTGCGCGAACGGCACGCACCATTCGGCCGGCCAGAACGCCACTTCGTCGACCGCCTTGGTCAGGAAATTCTGCTCTTTCGAGGCGTAGGTGTCACGGATCACCGCCGGTGGCGTCGCGTAGAAGCGGTCGAGCACGGCGCTTTCATGCCCGATGCACCAGCGCACGACGGAAGAATTGCCGTAGCCCAGATGCGGGTCCTTCCATTCCTTGATGATCAGGAAGCGTCCCGGATGGGTGAAGAATGGATCGAGACTGTCGATGATGACGAGGTCGAGGTCGAGGAACAACGACAGGCCCTCGAGCGGATTGTCCGGCCCGCCGAGGCCGGCCTGCATCAGCCCAAGTTTCGGCCAGTATTTGCCCAGCGCCGGATCGAACTCGACCTGCGGCAGCGGCTTGACCTCGACCTCCGGTCGGATGCCGGTCGCGTCATCGGTCAGGCAGACGAACCGCACCTGCCAGGTCGTATTGCGCATGACCATGCCATAGAGCCGGTTGACCCACTCCGGGCCATAGCGCGTGCCCCATTTCATGCACACGACGTTGACGCGCTTCGTCGCCTGCGCCCGCGCGAAGTCCTCTTGCCAGCCAACGCCGCTCATTGCGCGATCCCAGGCTCCATCCGTGGTCAGCCACTTAGCGCGAACGCCCTGTTCGCTTCAAGCAGCGCTTGCCGACGCCCAACAGGGATGACCGCTGATGCAGAATAGTCACGAGCGAACCGGCACGGCACACTCGTTAGGAGCTGATTAACGGCCGCCACTTAGCCTCGAGCCCGAAGATTGCCATTCAGCAGGCGCCCGCCCCATGAGCCTTAGTGCAGCCGATCCGATTGATGACATTTGCAGTCGCGGCATCGTCCGTGACAGCGATGTGATTGGTCTGCGCAAGGTCCTATACGGCAAGTCCAGCATCGCTGCCGCCGACATCGAAGCGCTGTTCCTTATCAATGATCGCGTCCGTATCCAGGATCCGGCCTGGGCGTCGTTCTTCATCGAGGCGGTGACTGACTTCCTGATCAACGAGCTGCCACCGCAGGGCTATGTCACGGCTGCCAATGCCAACTGGTTGATCGAGCGCATCGGTCGCGACGGCCGGGTCGACAACGCCACCGAACTGGAACTGCTGGTCAACATCCTCGAACAGGCCCGCTGGGTGCCGGCACCGCTGGTGCGCTTCGCCCTCGACCAGGTCAAGCAGGCGGTCATTGCAGGCGATGGCCCATTGCGCGTCGGCATGCAGCTCAAGCCCGGCCAAATCTCGGCCGACGAGGTGGCCCTGCTGCGCCGGGTGCTCTACGCCTTCGGCGGCGACGGCAACGCCGCCATCACCCGGCTCGAAGCGGAGGTCCTGTTCGACATCGAGGACGCAACCGCCGCAGGCCTGCAGGCGCCCGAGTGGCAGGAGCTGTTCATCAAGGCAATCGCCTGCCTGGTGATGGCGGCCTCCGGCTACAGGGTGACGTCGCGCAAGGCAGCGCTGCGCCAGGAGGAATGGCTCGCTGGCCGCGGCGACCTGTCGACCGCCAATTTTCTCGGCCGCATCTTCGCGAGCTATGACCAGCTGGGTGCCGAAGAGCGGGCGCTGGCCCGGCTCGAACGTCAGCGCATCGAGATCATCACCAACGCCGAGGTCATCGAGAGCGAGGCCGGCTGGATTGCCGAACGCATCAGCCGCGACGGCTGTCCGACGCCCAACGAACGCCTCCTCCTCGCCTTCCTCAAACGCGAAAGCTCGCGCATCCATCCGGCTTTGCAGCAGCTGGTCGACGAAGTCTCGAACGCCGCCTGAGCAGAAGGCCGGCCGCACCATCGCGCGGCCCATTCGGGCTCGCCGAGTTGCCCTGCCTATCGCAGGTTGCCGCAGAAGCGTTGGATGCGCTTGCAGGCATCTTCGAGTTCGGCCGTGCTGACGGCATAGGAGATGCGGAATGCCGGGCTTTGCGCGAACGCCGCGCCGTGCACGGCGGCAACGCCCTCCTCCTCCAGCAGCGCGGTGACGAAGTCCTCGTCGTTGCCGATCGCCTTGCCGCCGGCCGAGGTCTTGCCGATGCATCCGGCAACCGACGGATAGACGTAGAACGCGCCCTCCGGCTTCGGGCACTTCAAGCCCTTGGCCTGATTGAGCATCGACACCACGAGATCGCGGCGCTCGACGAATACCTTGTTGTTGCGGGCGATGAAGTCCTGCGGTCCATTCAACGCCTCGACTGCCGCCCATTGCGTGATCGACGAAGGGTTCGAGGTCGACTGGCCCTGCAGCTTGCACATCGCCTTGATCAGCGGTTCGGGCCCGGCCGCGTAGCCCAGACGCCAGCCGGTCATGCAATAAGCCTTTGACAGGCCGTTCATGGTCAGCGTCCGCTCGTAGAGCTTCGGCTCGACCTGGGCCGGCGTGTAGAACTTGTGGCCGTCGTAGAGCAGGTGCTCGTACATGTCGTCAGTCAGTACCCACACGTGCGGGTTGGCCGCCAGCACATCCGTCAGCGCCTTCAGCTCGTCGCGCGAATAGGCGGCGCCGGTCGGGTTCGACGGCGCGTTGAACAGAAACCACTTGGTCTTCGCCGTGATCGCCTTGGCCAGTACATCGGGCTTTAGTTTGTAGCCGTCCTCAAGGCGGGTCGGCGCGAACACTGCCTTGCCGCCGCCGTACTGCACGATTTCGGCATAGGACACCCAGCACGGCGCCGGGATGATGACCTCGTCACCCGGATTGATGGTGCACATCAGCGCGTTGAACAGCACCTGCTTGCCGCCGGTGCCGACCGAGACCTGCGAGGGCCTGTATTCGAGGCCGTTCTCGCGGGCGAACTTTTTGACGATCGCAGCCTTGAGCTCGGGAATGCCATCGACATCGGTGTAGCGCGTCTTGCCCTCGCGCATCGCCTTGATCGCGGCCTCGATGATGTTCGGCGGCGTGTCGAAGTCGGGCTCGCCCTGGGACAGCGTGATGACGTCGCGTCCTTTCGCTTTCAGCTCGCGCGCTTTCGTCGAGACGGCAATCGTCGCGGACGGCTGGATGCGGCTGAGACTGTCGGCGAAAAAGCCCATGGCGGCTTGACCTTTCGGATGGTTCGGATTGGCAACGGACTGGCGCGGCTGCGCCAGGCGGGCCGGACCCTACGCCCACGGCTCTCGACATTCAAGCGCGTGGCGCCGCCGCCACAACCACCCGATCTCATGCTTTGGTCACAAGAAACCACCCGCTCGGTCACATTCCCGGCCCACCCCGGTCAAGTTGTGCGTCGAGGCTGGGGGCAGGCTGGGCCTTTGGGGCGGCCAGTGGGGCGTACTTTGCATTTCGAAAGTATGGAAGGATCTGCCGATGATCGACACCACCAGAATTGAGCCTGCCCGACGCAGTTCGCATTTTGGGCCCTTACTTCGGGTGGGACGCGATTTCCTGTTGGGTCTGGCGCTGTTTGGCCTCGTCTACTTCGCGACCTCGAAACTCGACGAACCCAAGGCGCAACATGACATGCCGCTGTTCTCGTCGAGCGCCCATGCCACGCCAACGTATACGATCACCACCGGCATGCGTCCTGCCGGCGAGGCCGCCCGCGACCACGGTGCGGCCGACAACCACAAGTCGACCCTCATCCTTGGCTTGGCCTTCGCCGCCATAGTCGCGTTCGACCTGGCACTTCTGAGACACCTGCGCCGCGTGTACGCCTCCCCGCGGTAATGGTGCGGTGGAGGAGAGGTGCTAAACGGAACCTGGAACGGGATAACTCCCATTCGGGGTCTCGTAACACTTCTCCTCCACACCTATATGAGAGTTCGCGTTTTCAAAGCTCGCCCGCCACAGCCGGAGCCCCGCCGATGAAGAGCTTCCATATCGCTTGTGCCGCGGTTGCCGCCACCGGAGCGACGCTCGCTGCCGTGGCGCTGTTGGCCGATCCCGATCGGGCGCTGGGCAACAGTTACGACCGCGCATTGACCGCGGCCGCCCCCTCGCGCACCGCCCTGGTTGCTGCCGCTCACGGCCCCGGCAGCGAGCACTTCTGGCTGACCCAAAAGACCATGGATCCTGCCGCCATCGTGCCGACACGCGCCGACGCGCCGGCGATCGCCCTCGCCGATATCAAGCTGGCCATCGCCACGGCTGGCTCGGTCGCAGCCGATGATCTGGAGATCGTCGGCGTCCAGGACATCGCCCGGGCCGCCATCGGCGCCGCGGTGCCGGCCGGCCGATCGCTGCTGGTCACCGCGAGACTTCGCCGCCACCGGGCGCCAGCCTGTGCGTATCGTGCGCTTCGTACTCGACGTCGACGCCGCATCGCAGCCACCCCGCGCCCTGTAATACCGCGGCGCCCGGCCGGCTCCGCTCGGTGAACCGGGTCTGACACTAGAACACGAATTCCTTCGGTTTTTCGAAGCCTGCGAGTTGTGGCGCGCCGGCCTCGCAAATGACGCGGCCATCGAACGTGCCGCCGATTCTGCGCCATTGGGTCACACGACCTATACCGCCATCGGTGACCACCGCCGCCAGACGCCCGCCGTCCTTCAGTTGATCGAGGATGGCCCGCGGCACCTGCGCCACGGCACCACTGATCAGGATCGCGTCGTAGGGCGCCCCGGCGGCATGCCCGCCGGCGAGATCGCCTTCGATTACCGTTACGTTGGCGCTAGCGGTTTGCGCCAGGGCCTTGCGGGCGGCAGCGGCCAGCCCGGCATCGACTTCGATCGCCATGACCTTGGCGGCAATCCGGCCCAGCACCGCGGCGGCATAGCCAGTACCGGTGCCGATCTCCAGTACCGAGTCGCCGTCGCCGAGATCCAGCGCCTGCAGCAGCTTGGCGAGAACACGCGGCGCCACCGCGAACCGCGCCCGCGGCCCCTTCTCGTCGTTGAGCCGCAGCATCTCGTCGCGATAGGCGGTCGCCACTTGCGATGTCGGACAGAACGCCTCCCGCGGCAGATCGAGCATGGCGCGCATGATGCGCCGGTCGGTGATGTCGCTCGGACGAACCTGGCTTTCCACCATGTTCTTGCGCTGAGTTGCGAAGTCTACCATCTCGGGTCCCCGGAAATTGCGCCAGACGCGGCCGGACCATAGCCAAACCCGGCGCCGCCCGCCACTGCGTAAATCGAGCGATCAGGCAACGGCCGGGGGCGCCGCCGCAGCATGGCGCGTTGCATTGCCTCGCAGTGATGTGATAGGGCGACGTTGACCGCCGGTTTGCTAGGTTGCCCGCCCAGGGACGCCGATGCGTACCTAAGCAGAGGCCACGTGGCGGAGTGGTGACGCAGAGGACTGCAAATCCTCGCACCCCGGTTCGATTCCGGGCGTGGCCTCCAATATTTCCCAATAGATATGAGACTTAGGGACTGCGAACCGGGTGTCGACGGGCCATCACGTGCGCGGCATCCTTGATCGTCATGTGTGCCAGCCATTTGTGATTGCGGGTACCAGTCAGGCGAGCAAGTCGGCGATCGACCGGCGATCCGGCATCCCGTCCCACCCTCGCCCGCGCAGGGCTTTGATCGCCGCGGCTGCCGAGGCAAAGCGCGCGGCCTTGAGCGGGGCAAGGCCTTCGGCAAGACCCAGCGCATAGGCGCCGTGGAAGACGTCGCCGCAGCCAGTGGTATCGGCGACCTTGATCTTGAAGGCCGGCACCGCGACGAGATCGCCTGCGATCCACCAGAGGCTGCCGGCGGCTCCCCGCGTCACCGCGAAGACCTTCGACGAACCGCCGATGCATCTTTGCAGCAGGTCCTCTGGCCGGCCGTCACCAGCATAGTCGCGCAGGCCCTCGGCGGAAAAGACGACGTGGTCGGCCTTCTCGACGAGGCGCTGCGTCTCAGCCGGCACGCCACCGTCCGCATCGAGCACCGTGGGCACTCCCCTGGCGCGCGCGCGTTCGAGCACGGCCTCGGCGCCGGCTGCCCAGCGGCTGTCGGCGAGCACGGTCGCGACATCGTCGAGTGGATCGCCCGGCAACGTCGTCGCATCCTCGGGCAGGCCCTTGCGGTGGGTGACGATGCAGCGCTCGCCGCGGCTGTCGACGATCACTACGGCACGGCGCGTGCGCCCACCGTCCACCACGGCGACGCCGGAGCAGTCGACGCCATGCGCCCTGAGGGCCTTGAGAGCCGCGGCGCCGGCCTCGTCCTTCCCGACGCGACCCCAATAAGACGCCGTGCCACCGAGAGTGGCAATCGCGACGGCCCCGGTCGCGGCCGGCCCGCCGAAGCGGTGCTCGATGCGATGGGCATCGATCTTGATGCCGGCGGCCGGCAGCGTCTCGACGTGATAGACCTCGTCCTGCACCACGGCGCCGACGCAGACGATCCTGTGCTTTGTCATGCAAGGTTCGGCGGAGGCTCCGCCCCTTCCGGCAGGTGAGATGCCCTGGCGCCAAGCTGCGCCCCGACGATGAGTTCCTATGCAGTGCACGCGGGGCAGAACGGTTGCCGCGCGCACGGTTCCATGCATCATGGAATTGACCGACGATCAAGACGTGTCCGCGCAAGGGTGGGCAGATGATCGCGTGAAGATCGAGCGGCGCACGGCACCCGGCCGCGGTGTCCGAAGGATGGGCCAGCCATGCAATCGACCGTCTCGTCACTGATCGAAGACCTGAAATCGATCAGGGTCGCCTTCGACGGCGAGCGTCCCACGTTCGCCAGCAGCACGCGCCCGCCGGATGACATGATCGACCGCTGGGCGAGGGCGGCCGCGCTCGCCGAGCCGGAAGCGCGGCAGATTGCCATCTGGGCCATCCGGGAGGCCGCCCATGCCGCGGGCATCGTCCCGGCCTCTATTCAGGACCTCTACATCGCGCGCGCGCAGGAAAAGTGGACGGACAAGACCGTGCCGGCGATGAACCTGAGGGGGTGGACCTATCAGACCTGCCGCGCCGTATTCCGCACCGCCAAGACAACAAACGCCGGTCTCTTCATCTTCGAGCAGGCGGTCGGCGAGTCGCTCTATGCCGCGCAGCCGCCGGCCGAGTACACCGCCGGCGTGCTCGCGGCAGCGCTCAGGGAAGGGTTCAGCGGCCCCGTGTTCCTGCAGGCCGACCACGACCAGGTCACCGCCTCGGCCTACAGGACGGACGCGCAGGCCGAGACCCAGCGTCTCGAGCGCATCATGCGCGAGCAGATCGACGCCGGCTTCTTCAATATCGACATCGACGCCTCGACCGTCGTCGACCTGTCGCTGCCGACCGTGGTCGAGCAGCAGCGGCTCAATGCCGAGATCACGGCCTATTTCACCGCGTACGTGCGCCAACTCGAGCCGAAGGGTGTCACCATCTCGCTCGGCGCCGAGATCGGCGAGGTCGGACATCACAATACCACGCCGGAGGAACTGCGCGCCTTCATGACGACCTATCCGGCAGCACTCGCCAGGCTCGGCAAGGACCTGGCCGGCGTGAGCAAAATCAGCATCAACTCCGGCACCTATCACGGCGGCAAGGTGCTGCCCGACGGCACCCTGGCCGCAGTCAACGTTGACTACGGCACCCTCAAGTCCATCTCCGACATCTGCCGCAAGGAGTACCGCATGGCCGGCGCGGTGCAGCATGGTGCCTCCACCCTGCCGCGCGCGCAGCTCGCGAGGTTTGCCTCGTCAGGCGCGATCGAGATCCATCTCGCCCTCGGCTTCAACAACCTGATCTTCGATCATCCGCGCCTGCCGGAGTCGGTGCGGCAGGAGATCCGCGACTACACGTTCAAGCATCACGCGAACGAGCGCGCGCCCGGCGAGAACGATGCTCAGTTCCTCTACAATACGCGCAAGAAGGCGTGGAAGGTGATGAAGCAGCGGTTCTGGGATCTGCCCGAGCCGATCCAAGCCGATATCATGCAGTCGCTGCACGGCATGTTCACCGACATGTTCACCGACATGAACGTTGCCGAAACGAAGGCGCTGGTGGCCACTCACACGCGGGCGCCGAAAATCGCGCCACCGGTGCCGGCGGCGATCGCCAAGGCCCGGCACTAGCCGGCAAAAGCCCAACCGAGAAAATCCAGGGAGAAACGTATGAACAGAACGTTTGTCGCATCTGTTTCGAGGCGGGCGGTGATGGCGGCAGCCGTTGCCGCGGCCATGGCGCTGCCAAGCCTCGGGCTGGCGCAGGCACCGGTGGAGGTGCGCTGGTCGCAGTGGAAGACGACCGAGGTCGGCGAGAAGTTCATGACCGAGGTGAAGGCCGCGTTCGAGAAGGACCACCCCGAGATCAAGCTCGTGCTGCTCGACTCGCCCTTCACCGGCTTCCACGATCGCGCCATCGTGCAGCATCAGGCCAAGAAGCTGCCGGACATCCTGATGATCCAGGTGGACTGGGTGGCCGAGTTCGCCGATCTCGGCATGCTGGAGCCGCTCGACGATCTCATCGCCAAGGAGCCGAAGACGTTCTTCGACGGCATTCCGACCACGTTCCACCAGAAATGGCGCGGCAAGCAGTACTATCTGCCGCTCGAGACCGGCTCGGTCGCCCTGTTCTACAATACCAAGATCTTCAAGGATGCCGGTATAGCGGGGCCGCCCAAGACATGGGACGAGTTCGCCGAGATCGCGCGCAAGGTCACCAATCCGGAGAAGAAGATCTTCGCGACGACGAGCACGCTCGCAACCGAGCCGCCGACCAACATGACCTACGACATCTATCCGCTGATCCTGCAGGCGGGCGGCAAGCTGATCGACCAGGCGTCCAACAAGGCCGTGTTCAACGGCCCCGAAGGCGTCAAGGCGATCGAATGGTACGTGGAGCGCGTCAACAAGGACAAGGTCGCGGCTCCCGGCATTTTGAGCAACGGCGAGAAGGAGAAGCGTGCCAACTTCGCCGCCGGCAACATCGCCATGATGTTCGAAGGGCCGTGGGGCATCTCGATCCAGCGCCAGCTCAATCCCAATCTCGAGTTCGACATCGCGCCCTACCCCGGCGGCGCCACCACCGGCACGATGGTGCGCGGCAGCATGAACACCTTGACCAGCCAGTCGCAGAACAAGGAAGCGGCGTGGAAGTTCATGCGCTGGATCTCCGGCCCCAAGGGCGCCGAGATGTGGTCGAAGGGCACCGGCGCCTTCCCCTCGCGGCTCGAGGTCGCCAACGCCGACTGGTTCAAGGAGAGAAAGCTGTTCCAGCCGTTCATGACGCAGATGAGCTGGCCTAACGCTCAATCGCCATTCCTGGGAATGCCCAACGCGGTGCAGATGAACAAGATCATGACGACCGAGATCCAGAACGTCGCGCAGGGCAAGAAATCGGCCAAGCAGGCGCTCGACGACGCCGCCGCCGAGTGGAACAAGATCCTAGCCGCGGCAACGAAGTGACGTGAGACCGCTAAGCGACGACGGCAGCCATGCCGCCGCCATCACCAGGGGCGCCGATCGCTCGGGGCAGCATGCGAACGTTACGACAGCGCTTCCCTGACGAGTTGTTGGCCCTGTCCTTCCTGTGGCCGGCGCTGACGATCCTCATCTTGCTGATGATCTATCCGCTCGTCGAGGTCGTCCGGCTGAGCTTTCACGACAGCAACCTGACGCGCCAGACCTGGGTCGGGCTCGACAATTACGCCGCCCTGCTCGCCGATCCACTGTTCTGGCAGGCGTTCCTGCAGACGGTGCTGTTCACGATCGGCAGCGTGGTCATGCATCTATTGATCGGGCTCGCGCTCGCGCTGCTGCTCAACGCCGAGATCAATCGCCGCTTCCGCACCTTGGCGCGCGGCATCCTGATCGTGCCGTGGCTGCTCGCGCCGACGGTTGCCGGTATGATCTGGGTGCTCATGCTCGCCCCGTTCGGTGTCGTCAATGCATTGCTTGCCAAGCTCGGTTTGATGGCCGCCGACGCCAACGTCTCCTGGCTCGGCGATCCGGCAACCTCGCTGCTCTCGGTCACCTTGATGAACATCTGGCGCGCATTCCCGTTCTTCATGGTGATGCTGCTCGCCGGCCTGCAGGCAATTCCGGCGCAGCTCTACGAGGCGGCTCAGATCGACGGGGCGACCGGCGTCAAACAATTCTGGTACATCACGCTCCCCAGCCTGCGCTCGATCATCGCGACCGTCGTGCTGCTCAACTCGATCTGGACCTTCCGCGCCTTCGATCCCGTCTTCATCATGACCGGCGGCGGGCCGATGAACTCCTCCGAGGTGCTCGCCACCGCCATCTATTTCGACGGCTTCCAGAAGCTGAAGTTCGGCTATGCCTCCGCCGAGGCGGTCGTGATGTTCGCCGTGCTCTTCGCGGTGAGCGCCGTCTACCTGCGGCGCGCCATGGCGAACGTTCATTGACGAGGAGGGAAGAGATGCAGGCGTCGATGCTCCGTCAATTCGCCCACAGCCGCCGCGGCCGGGCGGCGCTCAAGGCATCCATCTATGGGCTGCTCATCGTCGCCATCGTCGTGATGTGCTTTCCGCTCGCCTGGATGCTCTCAGTTTCCTTCCGCCCCAACGGCGAGGTGACCAGGATCCCGCCGGCCTGGCTGCCGGAGGTCTTCACGCTCGAGGCCTACGCCAAGATCTTCCGCAACCCGAAGTACCTCACCGTCTTTATCAACACCTGGTTCATCGCCGTGATAGTGACCGTGCTGTCGCTCGCGCTCGGCTCCATCGCGGCCTATGCGCTGGCGCGCGTGCGCTTCATCGGGCATCGCGCGGTGCTCATGTTCCTCATCACCACGCAGATGTTTCCGCTGGTGTTGCTGTGCATCCCCTACTTCCGCATCTTCATCACGCTCGGGCTCTACGACAGCCTGTCCGCGCTGATCATCGTCTACCTGACCTTCACGCTGCCGTTCTGCATCTTGATGCTCAGGAGCTACTTCCTCAACATCCCACGCGATATGGAGGAGGCGGCCATGGTCGACGGCTGTTCGCGGCTTGGCGCCGTCTTCCGCATCTTGTTCCCGATCTCCTACCCGGCGTTCATCGGCGCCGGGCTCTACACCTTCCTGCTCGCCTGGAACGAGTTCCTGTTCGCCGTGGTGCTGATCGAGTCGTGGGAAAAGCGCGTGCTCACCATGGCGATCTACAGCCTGCTCGCCGAGTTCGTCACCGACTGGAACACGATGATGGCGTTCTCCGTGCTCGCCAGCCTGCCGCTCGTCGTCGCCTTCATCTTCCTGCAGCGCTTCATGGTGCAGGGCATGACCGGCGGCGCGCTGACGTCATGAGCTTTTGCTTCAGGCGAGCACGAATTTCCCGGAATGGTCGAAGTCACTTGACGAGCATCGACGCCATAGGTTCGACAACCGACGACTTGCTGCAGTGCAACGCAATGTTGAGGTGGGCTGGCCCGACCTTCTCACAGGGGCGATGTCGGCCCCGAAACTTCTGCAGCGCGCACATCGCCACTATGACCCGATCTCGCAATGCACGTTAAGCAGCGCCTGCCGCCCGCCGCGGACAGCGACGATCGCTTGGCCGATGGCGCCGTCGAGCTCGGCCGGGTCGGTCACCGCGAGCCCAAGGCCGCCGCTGGCTTCCACCACTTTCTCGTAGGCGGGTGATGGCGAGAGGCTCGACAGCGGCATGTCGTTGGAAGCAGCCGCGTGGCCCTTGGGGTAGACCGCCCGCGTCGACTTGCGCACCGCATTCCACACCGCGTTGTTGAACACGATCGTGAGAATCGGCAGGTTGAGGGCCGCCGCCGTCTGGTGGCAGGCGACCGGGTTGGCGAACATATAGGAGCCATCGCCGACACAGGCGATCACCAGCCGGTCGGGCACGGCCAGCTTGGCGCCGAGCGCCGCCGGCACGCCCCAGCCGAGCCCGCCGGCAATCGGGTGACCAAAATAGCTGTCGCTTCGTTTGAAGGTCATGACCGAGGGATCACAGCCGAGTTCGCCGAACACGATGGCGTCGTCGCCTTTTTGTTTGTCGAGGCAACGGCTGACAAATGCGTTGGTTGCGAGGCCCGACGGCGGTATCGCAATGCTCTGCGCTTGGCGCTTGCGCTCGGCGTCGTGCGCGGCCTGCGCCACTTTCTTACGCTTCGCCGGCGCCTCGCCGATGGCGTCGCCCAGGCTGCGCAGGGCCGCTGCCACGCTCGAGCGGATCACGACATCGCCCTGGAACGAGCGCATGGGGGCGCGGGAAAACGACGGGTCGGGGCCGACCTGGATGACGCGGCAGCCCTTCGCCAAGGTGTGCTTCACCGGCAGCCACGGCACCATGACATCGAGGACCAGGATCGCGTCGGCCGTCTCGATGTGGGGCGCCACGTCGAAGCCGGCATGCATGCGGATCGGTCGTCGCCAGCGCGAGCCGCCGCGGCCAGAACTGGGTGACCGGGATGGCCGCCCGCTCGGCGAACGGGCCGACGGCGCCGAACGCCGATCGATCGCTGCCACCGACGATGATCATCGGCCGTTCGGCTTCGCGCAGGATCGCCGCCGCGGCCGCGATGGCCGCTGGATCGGGATGCGGATCGCTGGCCGGCTCGAGCGTCGCCTTGGCGGCCGGTGGTTGGCCGGTCCAAGCTTGCGCCAGCACTTCCCGCGGCAGCGAGAGGTAGACCGGGCCCTTGCGGCTCGCTCATGGCGATCGACAGGGCGCGGTCGACGGCGGCCTCGAGTTGCACCGGCGTGCGCAGCTCATAATCCCATTTGACGAACTCGCGCAGCATGCCGCCCTGGTCGAACATCTCCTGGCCCCAGTGGATCGGCAGATCGCGCGAGCCGAGTAGGCCTTGCTCGGTCAGCGGCGTGCGGCCGGAGGTGAACAGCATCGGGATCTGGTCGCGCGAGGCGTTGATCAGCCCCATCAGCGCGTTGGCGGTGCCGACGTTGACGTGCACCATCACCGCCTGCGGCCTGCCGGTCACCAGGTAGTAGCCGTGCGCCATGGCGACGGCGGTCGTCTCGTGCGCGATCGCCACCGCCTCGGGCATGGCGATGCCGGCCTTGCGGCCGCGCACCAGCGCCTCGATGATCGGCGCGAAGTCGGTGCCGGCATTGGCAAACAGCCAGTCGATGCCGCGGCTTTTCAACAGCGCCAGATACGCCTCGGCGGTGGATTCGAAGGTGGGATTGCGTTTCGCCATGAAGCCTCCAATACCGCTCCGTGAAGCCTATTCGGGCCGTGCCATCCGCGCCACTGCCGCAAACGCAGACCATGTGTTGATAAAGCTCAAGCCGCCAACTAACGTCCACACTGGCGGTCGCCCAACGCAGAGCGCCAAAACTCGCAGGGGAGGAACCATGCGTTTCGGACTGCTGGGACTGACAAGCGCCATCGGCATGGCACTACTCGCCGTCGGCGCCAAAGCGCAGGAAGTCACGTTACGCGCCATCGCAGCCTTCGCCGAGCAGACCAACTACACCCGGACATTCATGGAGTTCGTCGAGCGCGTGAACGCCGCGGGCAAAGGTAGCGTTCAGATCAACTTCATCGGCGGGCCGAAGGCAATGCCGCCGTTCGAAGTCGGCAACGCATTGAAGAACGGTGTCGTCGACATCGCCTACGTGACCGGCGCGTTCTACACCAACATCATGCCCGAGGCCGATGCCTGGAAGCTGACCGAGCGGCCAATGGCCGAGCTGCGCCGCAATGGCGGCTTCGACTACATGGCGAAGCTGTATGATCAGAAGATGAACGCGATCCTCCTTGCCCGGCATGTCAACGACGCGCCGTTCCATCTCTACTTGACAAAACCCATCACCAAGCCGGACCTAACCGGGCTCAAGATCCGCATCACGCCCGTGTATCGAGACTTCTTCTCGGCCCTTGGCGCCACCGTCGTGCAGACCGCGCCTGGTGAGGTCTACACCGCCCTGGAACGCGGCGTCGTCGACGGCTACGGCTGGCCGATCCATGGCATCTTCGAACTCGGCTGGCAGGAAAAGACCAAGTATCGCGTCGATCCCGGCTTCTACAATGCCGAGGTCAGCGTTTTGATCAACAAGGCCGCCTGGGCCAAGCTCAACGACGCGCAACGCAAGGTGCTCACCGAGGCCGGCGAGTGGCTCGAGACCAAGGCCTCCGACTGGGCCAAGATCAATGCCGAGGACGCCGCCAAGCAGAAGGCCGCGGGCATCGAGACCATCGCGTTCACCGGCGCCGACGGCGAAGCTTTCCGCGCCAAGGCCTACGAAGCGGGCTGGGCCGGCATCCTCAAGCAAAGCCCCGAACACGGCCCAAAGCTGAAAGAGTTCTTCGCCAAAGCGAACTGACGTCCTCCTACCCCGTTACTCAGCTTAGACAAGGACGCCATGACGCGCCTCTCCCGCCTTTTCGGCCGCTTCCTCGACCTCATGATGGGGCTGGCGTGCCTGCTCGTGTTGGCGATGATGCTGATCATCGTCGCCGACGTGGGTCTGCGCAACCTGGGCGGACGCGGCCTGCCGTGGAGCAACGAGGTGTCGGAGGACATCCTCTATCTGGTGACGCTGCTGGCCGGCCCGTGGCTGCTGCGCCAGGGCCAGCACATCCGCGTCGACATCCTGCTCCGCGCTTTGCCGGGCAGGTTCGCCTGGCAGCTCGAGTGGGTGAGCGACATCCTCGGCCTCGCCTGCTGCCTGTACTTCGTCTGGTACGGCTGGCAGGTGACGGCGGCGAGCTACCTGACCGATGCCGTCAGCATCAAGACGCTGGTCATGCCCGAATGGTGGCTGCTGGTGCCGCTGCCCATAGCCTTCCTGTTGTTTGCCATCGAGTTCGTATTTCGCATGCATCGTCTGGCGACGGCTGAGCGAGCACCCCGCACCGAAGCGGTCTCCGCGTCATGAGGCGCCAAGTGCAGTCGAGCCGCCGATGACCATCTCCTGGCAAATGGCGGCGGCTCTCCTGCTCGGCGGCTCGACCGTGTTCCTGTTCCTCGGCATGCCGGTGGCGCTGTCGTTCATCGCCATCAACATCATCGGCGCGTTCCTGTTCCTCGGCGGCGAGCCGGGCCTGGCGCAGGTGGTGCGCAACAGCGTCATCTCCGTCATGAACTTCTCGCTGACGCCGATCCCGCTGTTCATCCTGATGGGCGAAGTGCTGTTCCACACCGGCATGGCGCTCAAAGTGATCGACGGCGTCGAGCGGCTGATCCGCCGCGTGCCCGGCCGGCTCGCAGTGGTCGCCGTGGTGGCCGGCACCGTGTTCTCGGCGATCTCCGGATCGACCATCGCAACGACCGCGATGCTCGGCTCGCTGATGCTGCCGCTGATGCTGTCGCGCGGCTATCACCCGACCATGGCCGCCGGTCCCATCATGGCGATCGGCGCCGTCGACATGCTGATCCCGCCTTCGGCGTTGACCGTGCTGCTCGGCAGCCTGTCCGGCATCTCGATTTCCAAGCTGCTGATCGGCGGCATCGTCCCGGGTCTCATGCTTGTCTGTGGCGTTCGTCGGCTACATCATCGTGCGCGCCCGACTGACGCCCTCACTCGCACCGCCGACACCGTTCGAGCAGCGTTCGCTATGGGAGAGTTGGCGCTTGTTTCTCCTTTACGCTCTGCCACTCGTCGGCATTTTCGCGGTGGTGGTCGGTGCCATGTCGGCAGGCATCGCGACGCCGACCGAGTCGGCGGCCCTCGGCGCGTTCGCGACCATCGCGATGGCGTTGCTCTACCGGGCCATGACGATCGCGGCGCTGATGAGGGCGTTGAAGGGCACCACCGCGATCTCGGGCATGATCCTGTTCATCATCCTCGGCGCCACTACCTTCTCGCAGATCCTCAGTTTTTCGGGTGCGACCGAGGGGTTGGTGGCGGCGATCATCGGCCAGGGCCTGTCTGCGTTCGCCGTCGTCGCCATGATGATGGCGATCCTGATCTTCCTCGGCATCTTCGTCGATCAGGTCAGCATGATGCTGATCACGCTGCCGGTGTTCATGCCGCTGGTGGCAAAACTCGGCATCGATCCGATCTGGTTCGGCGTGCTGTTCCTGATCTGCATGCAGCTCGGTTTGCTGCTGCCGCCGCACGGTCTGCTGTTGATGACCATGCGCGGCGTCGCCCCGCCCGAGGTGACGATGGCCGACATCTTCCGCGCGGTCATCCCCTACATCGTCATGAGCCTGCTCCTGCTCGCGCTCATCCTGCTGGCGCCGGAGATCGCCACCTGGCTACCGCGGATTTTGATTTGAAACTGATCCGCGCGATCGACTCCACTACATATTTGGCGTCGAAGGATGCGTGCCCCGGGGCGGGGGGAGTGGCCTTTCGCTATCCGAGAGGCCGGTGCGGGTCAGGCGCATCGATCGCGGCGCCGCCACGCTCCGCCAGTCCATACCTCAGCTACGGACATTGCACGGCACTCTGTCGCGCTTCGGCAGCTCTTCCCCCGATCGCGTCGGCTTTCGCCCGGTATGCTTCCGGAAGGGGCGGGCCAGCAGTTGTCATGCCGAAGTTGACCACCTTCCCACCCCGGCTGAAGAAATGTGATTGATCAGCTGCTTGAAAGCCAGTGGCCGGCCGCAATGGAGCGTCGGCACCAATCTACATGTGACTGGAGCACTATCGCTGGCTGCGAATTGGGAGCTCCAAGTCTTCGAAATCCGGTGTCAGATAGTCGAGGCAGACATTCGCGGCCGACGTTCCCGGGTAGTAGCTCAGGACTTCCAGCCTGAGAGATGCGAACTCACCTGCCGTGCCGAGATCGATCGTCTGAAGCCCGGCCCTATCAGCGAGCGTGACGGTCGTTTTCAGGACCGCGTCTATCTCCACCTTGAGATCCTTGATGCGGCCATGCCGCGAATGAATGTCAGGGGTCGCACCATACCCGTTCGAGACCAACAATCGGCGGAATGCGGCTCCCTTTTCGATGCCGATCTTGATCCAGGTGCCGACAGGCTCGACGCCCACGGCACTGCACCAGGCGCGCCGCGATCCAGGAGAAGCAAGAAGGTTCTTCGGTCCGAAATTGGCGGCCCCTCTGGAGGCCTGAACGGAGCTGACGCAGAATTCGAGCGATGCGAAGTACTGTCCACTGCCCATTCGCCAGCATGACGCAGCCGCCGCCTGTGAGACCTGCGCAAACGCCAATGCAGAGGTGACGATCAACATCTTGCGAAGCCGCCGCATGCAGTTCACACGTCCAAGCCTCAACATTCCGCCCTGCCGCGTCACGAGATACCACAAGCTTCAAGACCAAGCTTCAAGACTCAATCGTCCTCTCGCGCAGTCACCGCAATGCTCTCGGCACGGATTGCGCCAGCGGCAATGGACCAAATCTTGCAGCCCAGATCGGCCACCGCGCCTTGACCGACATCAATGTATTGGTCGGCTAGGCAAGTGCATGAATTCAACTCGTCCGATCTTTGGCGTGGGCCGGCGTCTCCAGGCGTCAAGAACGGCGGGGATGTGAAAAGGGAGTTTCGCCAATGCGAAGCGCGGGGCCCATCGCAACGCTCGTCAGCGCGTGCTTCAGTCTGTGCATTCTGCTGACATCGCAGCCTGCCGCCGCACAGGGCGAATACGAGCACTGCGTTTTCCACACTTGGGCTGCCGGCTCGCGGCTCGGCTGGGCGGAGGCGCTGGCCCGTCATGGGAGCTCGAACGAAGACGCCACGTTGATCGAGCACGTTCGCATGGCCGGGCTCCATGTCGAGCGAGCGCACGCTCTGTGCGCGCAAAATCCGCCGCCTTGGCCGGCGTGGCCCAACTGGAGCCAGATCCAGGGGCAATTCTCGCAATTGGTTGACCGCTTCCGCAGCGGCGCCATGACCCGCGAGCAATTGGCGCAGGCCATCCGTAGCTCACAGCAGTCTCTGGCATCTCAACTCGCGTACCGCGCACTTGGTGGCCAGATCGAGCGCGCCCCGACTTGCGCCGAGCACTATGTACGTATTGGTGCAGACCTCGCCTTTGCCCAGACGAGCGGACAGAGCCTGCGCCGATTGCCGCCAGATGCGACAGGTCGGTTGGGCGAGGCGCGCTCGTTGATCAGTGCAATGCGCAACTTCCGGCCGCCGTGCCATGATTTCACAAGCCTCTTGCCGGGCATCGACCGGGCCTTGCGAGATCCAAGCGACGCCCGCGTCGTTCAGCTCCTCGACGATACATGGTCGCGGGGCGGACACATCGCCGCCCCGCCAGGCGCCGTTGCCGATCCCCAGCAACAGAATTCGCCCACCGCCGGACTCGTCGTCAACGGCGAATACGTCGATTGCGTCTTCCACACCTGGGCTACCGGTTCGCAACTCGGCTGGGCGGAGGCGCTGGCACGACACGGCTCGCCATCCGAAGATGCGAGAATGCTGGAGCACATGCGTGTCGCAGGCCTTCACGTCGAACGTGCTCACGCCTTGTGCGCGCAGAACCCGCCGCCATGGCCGGCGTGGCAGAACTGGCGAGCGATCCAGTCGCAGATCGCCCAACTCTCCGACCAGTTCAGACGTGGCCTGATGACATCGCGCGCAACTCGCGACTGCCTTGGCCGCGCTACACCAGTCGCTGGCGTCGCAGCTTGCATATCGCGTGCTTGGCACTCAGATCGAGCGGGCCCCGACGTGCGCCGAGCACTATGTCCGGATCGGCGCCGCGTTGGGATTTGCCCATACCACGACGCAAATCGCAGGTCGCTTGACGCCGGACGCGGCAGAGCACCTGCGACTGGCACGGTCGCTGATCCAGGAGATGCGCGGGCTGCGTCCGCCCTGCCGCGATTTCACCGGTCTCCTGACACTGATCGATGATGCACTGAACCGCCCGAGCGACGCTTCGATCGTTCAGCGCGTGAATGGCATATGGGACGCGGGTGCTCTCGCTGCTGCAATCCCGGGGACAGGACAACAGCCACGGCCACCCACGCACGCCACCGCCACCGCCAACGGCGCATTCGACCATTGAGGTATCCGGCAGCGTCGACCACCAGCCGGCTGACAAAGTCAATGCCAACCCGGCGCCGAACGCCGCGCGCATGACGCTCCAGAGCGGTGCAATCACGGTCAGATTCATCTTCGAGCCGTCCCCTTCCGGCGCTCCAACCGGAGGACGTGTCGAGATCAGCCCGAAGACGGTGTCGCTGACCTACATTTACGACTATCGGCACCCTCATCCTCGCGAGCTGGTCGACCGCACTGACAGCAGCTGCCGCTTGATGGGGGGGCGGTTCACCGCCAACGCAAAGGGCGAGCTCCAGTCGGCCTTGATCGGCTCATGGTCATGCGACACGAGATCGACCCGGAACGGCGCCGGCCCGCCGATGCAGACCACAACCGGGCCGCTGAGCCTGATCATACTGCCGGGCGGCAAGGAGTTCACTCTTCGATTCGTGAACGGGCCACAGTTCGCGGAATGGCGCCTGCGCTGACGATCGATATGTAAGGGGCGGCGCTGCGGCTCCGTGTGGTTCGGCGACTTGATCGTTCGGTCCTCCAGGGCGCGAATTCTCTGCCATGGTGGCAGGCGCATCGGACGCGCTTTCGACGGGATACTCGGATGGTCCGTTAGGGGTCACCTGCACGCATCCGGTCACGCCGCGGGCACGACTGGCAGACCCCCGGCAAAAGACGATCGACGACTGATCGGCAGCTTGTCCCCCTATCCCGATCGTTGGCCCGATGCTGCCAGTCTGCGCTCATGTTGACGCCGACGCGATCGGAGGACAAGCTGATAGTCAATCGCGTTCGCCCGGAATGCTTGATCGAGATGCGTCGGAACGGCTGATCGAGATCATCGCAATGGGCATCTTGCAGATCGACGCCATCTGCGTACCGCATCAGCTAGGCGGTCTCGGCGGCGCTCCCAGTCTACCTCACCACTCGACAGGATGCCGATCCGGAGGGGCGATGCGCCGGACATGTGTATCGAAGAGATTTGCCGTCAGGACCGTCGTGGTGGCGACACGGTAATGGCTCGCGTCGTGTCGCAAGTCCTCTTTGACGCCGTTTCGCGTATAGGGCGCCGTCGCCCGCGCAAGCACGTCTTCAGGCGCCATCCAGCCGTCCTCCGGTAAAGCGAGGAGGGCATTGATATAGCTATCGATGAGCGCGTTGTTGACCAGCGAGCGGCCGGTCGAGCGCGTGGCGAAGTAAGAGCGGTAGCCGAAAGTATCGACGAGATCGCGCACAGAGGCATCACCGCCGCAACTGCCCACGAAGACCGTCGCCACCCCACTTATGCGATCGCCAAGTACCCGTCTCGCGCTTTCCTTCATTGCCTTCACGATGGACGTATGGCCGCGGGCGATTACCGTCTCTACCCGCAAACCGCGCAGCGCCGCCGATATGCTGTCGATGCCCTCCTTCACGCCGCGTGCTGTCGGCTTATTGACATAGATCTCAATCAGTCGCCGGCCTGCCGCAATTCGATAAACGTCGTAATCACGGTCCTCGCGCACCGAAGCGCCGCGCGCGCGCATCAGGTTGCGGAAGTTTGTGTAAGTCGTGACGGCATCGACGTCCTGGTCCATCCGCATGAACATGCGATGCACGTATCCTCCCGTGCCATCCGTGGTGAAAAGCCTACCGAACGGCAACCGGATGATCGCGTCGTCGAGCGGAAAGGCTTGGTCGATCGCGTGATCGCGCCGGTCGCCCGTTACGGTTTGGTAGACCGACAGCATGCTGCCGTAGACGCTCTTGGTCGTCGCATCCGTCTCGGCATCATGGCGCACATAGAGTTGGTCGAGTAGCGCGCGCTTGAATTGTGCTGCCGCCGGCGAGTTCGCTCGCGAAGTCAGTACGTCCATCACAACCCGGCTGTTGCCTTCGAAGTAGCGTGCGTCACTCAGCGAGGCAATGCCATCCGCCACGAAGCGGTCGCGGTCGTGGACAAAGTCGAGAATTTGTTCGAGCAAACCGAACGTGGACACGATCCGAAGAAAGATCATCGCACGGCGTGGGGCGGCGGCGACGGCCTCCTTACCAAGCCACTTTGGTGTCGCTTTGGCGAGAAACGCCTCAAGGGAGCCGCTTTCCTTGATGCCTCGCATTATGACGGTGTGCAGATGATCGCGATAGGTCGACGTCCCTAGCCTGTAGAGCTCCGCCTCGCCACCAATGACAAGGTTGAAGACCTCGATCGGTCCGAGGCCGTACACCATGGCCTCGCGATACTTCGGGTTCATATCATGCAGGCAATTAAAAATGATGATGAAGGACTCGCCCACATGGTCCAGCGCTGTCAGCGTTCGCGGCGCTCTTGCGGCTTTAGAGGCGAGGCGCGCGTCCTTCCAGCGAACCATCGACCAGAAAGCGGCGGCCTCCCAGGGCACCGGTTTTCCCAATGCGCGCTCGCGTTCCATCTTTCGCGCGAGTGGGGCTGGATCGTAGGCGCTGAGCCAATCGACACCCTTGTCGAAGTCGGCGCCGAATATCTGCGTCTCCAGCAACAACTCGACCATTTCGTCGCCCGAGTCTTCCGTCTCGCGCGCTTCGCCGAACAGCGGTAGCAACTCGCTCCGGTGACGTTCAAAGAGGCCGAGCAGCGAGTTCTTGCGATCGCGGGATCCGACATCATGTTCACGCGAGAGGCCCACCAGCGTGTTCCAAAGTGGAGTACGCGTCCGAGGGCTGCGGCTGGCGCTTATCAGCGCCTTCACGATTGGCACCGTGGCCATTCGTGAATTGATGTCGTTACCGAAAAACTGCCAGAGCCTGACGGCCTGGTCGTCGGACAGCGCCGCACTCTGCAGGGTTTCGATGATCGACTGTTCGGTCAACGGCTCAGGTGTCGTGGTGTCCGGGAAGCGTTGGCCTAAGACCTGGCCGGCACTATCGACGAGGGAGTAAGAGCCGTTCGTGAGGTGCCGAACCAGCGCATCGACGCCGGCTTCCTTGGCTGCGGGCGCGATCGTTCGGCCAGTGGCGTGCGCGACGTTCGCAATCGGCGCGGTAAGCACGAACAGCATGGCCGCGAGAAGTGGGCCGCGGCAGGTGCGAGGCGCCGGGTCTTTGACGCGAGCTCTGTCCGAGGTCTTCAAGATTGGCGTCATGTCGAACTCGCGGAAAATGGCAGCTCGTCACGCCAGCGTACGCGGGTGACAAATTCAATGATGCTCGCATCTCAGGTATATTACTAGAACACCAAATCAAAGCTTTGTTTAGTATGATGAATGCGTGTCTCGATTTGATCCACTACGAGGCCCCCGCGTTGGCGCGTCTGCTTACGATGAGTCGGGACTCGCGCCGGGGGGTGTCCTTCGGCCGCGCGTCAGTATCGGGACGCCGCGTGATCGGGAAAAGCGCTTCGCGCTGCTAATCGGCAATCACGCCTACGATCCGTCAGTGGGTGTGCTAAAGAACCCGCGCAATGACAGGGGAATTGTCGGCGAGACACCGGAGAAGCAGAAATTCGGGATCCTACCACCCGTCATGGATACCACCGAGGTTTCAGGTCGGGTTGGGCTTGCCGAAGCGTGAGGCTCTATTGCACCGTGGAATGGGGTGGATGCACATTGCGCTTGTCATGCGGGTGCGGCACCAATCCCAATCTGCCGGTGTCTCTCAGCAGCCCAAGTTCGATAGCACTGAGTTCCGACAGCATCTTGCGGAGTTCCCGCCACTCATCATTGTCTTTGGGCTTCCACTTCGCGTTCGACATGGCTGACCGTTCCCCGTCGTTTTGCTCATACTGATAAGAATTACAACTTGCAGCCACGTACCAAGGTCCGAGCACAGCCGGACTTTGGTCGCCGCCTTGTGGCGAGGCAGGAGCTCGCAGTACGGCTGGAAACCAATCGCCCGCTTGACCAGCAGGCGCACTCAAGTGTTCGAGACAAAATGGATGGCGAAGCCGTACCGCTCGGCAACACGAACCGCCTCCGTCTTTGCGGGTATTCGTCGCAAATGGTGGTGGGCAGGGTGGGGCTCCGCGGCAGTGCAGTGGGCGAGGACAGCAACCTTGGTCTTGCCGTAGCATCTGCACTAGTGGGATGATCGGAAAGACAAATTCCTCGGCGAGGCGGCGCTGGTGAACCCCAGACCTGCGGAAATCGGCTGGAAGGCTCGTGACTTCGCGCTAATGGGCGTCGACGGCAAGACCTATGCGTTGCGCGACGTGCGCGGGGGGAAGGGCACGCTGGTGGCCTTCATATGCAATCACTGCCCCTACGTGAAGGCGGTGATCGATCGCCTCGTTGAGGAGGCGAAGGCGCTGCAAGAGATCGGCGTCGGCACGATTGCTATCATGCCCAACGACACGGCCGCCTATCCGGCCAACTCCTTCGACAACATGAAGATATTCGCGCGGCAACATGCGTTCACGTTTCCCTACGTGATCGACGAGACGCAGCAGGTCGCGCGCAACTATGGCGCGGTGTGCACCCCCGACTTCTTCGGCTTCAATGCCAAGGACGAGCTGCAGTATCGTGGCCGTCTCGATGCTTCGCGGACGACGCTGGTAGCCAACGCGCGGCGTGACCTCTACGAGGCGATGAAGCAGATTGCCGAGACCGGCGACGGTCCGGCCGAACAGATGCTGAGCGCGGGGTGCTCGATAAAGTGGAAACACCGATGATCGCGGCAGTCATTCAGCGGCAGCAGTTGCCGCGATCGCAACCGGCAGGCATGCCATGCAGAAATCCATCGATCACCTGACACGCCGTGCAATCGTGGGCTCGCTCGGCGCTCTGGGAGCCGCCGCAGCGCTGCCGGCGCTCGGTCAAAGCCGCAGCACCGCACCGATCCTGAAACGCGCGATCCCCTCCACGGGTGAGCAAATTCCCGCAATCGGTATGGGGACTTGGATCACCTTCAACGTCGGTGGCGACGAAAAGCTGCGCGCCGAGCGCACGCAGGTGATGCAGACCTTCTTCGATCGCGGCGGGAGACTGATCAATTCTTCGCCGATGTATGGCTCTTCCGAGGCGGTGATCGGGCACGGCCTCGCACGCATCAAGAATAGGGGCGCGCTCTTCTCCGCCACCAAGGTGTGGACTTGGTTCAAGCCGCTCGGCGTGAACCAGATGGAGGCCTCGCGCAAGTACTGGGGCGTCGAGCGCTTCGATCTCATGCAAATCCACAACCTCCTCGACTGGAGCAGTCACATCGAGACGCTGAAGGCGATGAAGGCGCAGGGACGCGTGCGCTACATCGGCATCACCACCTCGCACGGCTGGCGTCACGGCGACTTCGAAAAGATCATGCGGAGCGAACCCATCGACTTCGTGCAGTTCACCTACAACGTGCTCGACCGCGAGGTGGAGGAGCGGCTTCTGCCGCTCGCAGCCGACCGCGGGCTCGCGGTGATCATCAATCGCCCGTTTCGCGAGGGCGCCCTCATTGAGCGCATGATGCACCACCCGCTGCCCCCGTGGGCGGGCGAGATCGACTGTGCGAATTGGGCGCAGTTCCTCTTGAAGTTCATCGTCTCGCACCCGGCCGTCACTTGCGCGATCCCGGCCACCAGGCGAGTGGACCACATGGAGGAAAACATGGGCGCGCTGCATGGCCGGCTGCCCGACGCGAAAATGCGCGCGCGCGTGGTGCGTTACGTTGAGAGCTTGTAGGCGCATGCGGTCACTGCCGTTTACGACAGATGTCTACTTTTCCTTGTTTGAAACCTACAACCACGCGATCTGGCCGGGTCAGCTTGTTGCCTACGCCCTCGGCATTGCCGCGGTGCTCCTGGCGCTGCGGCCGGTGGCAGCGGGTGGTCGCGTCGCCCTCGCGGTTCTATCGATCTTCTGGCTGTGGAATGGCATTGCATATCACCTGATCCATTTCACGCAGATCAATTTTGCCGCGCTGGGCTTCGGCGCGCTGTTCGTGCTCCAGGGAGTGCTATTCGCCACGACCGCGCTGCGTGGCCGGCACACCATGCGCTTTCGCGCCGATCTGTTGGGTTGGAGCGGGCTTTTCTTGGCGCTGTTCGCGCTTACGGCTTATCCCGTTCTGGGCTGGCTCGCGGGCCATGGCTGGCCGCGCGCGGCGGTATTCGGGGTAGCGCCCGCCCCGACGGTGATCTTCACGTTCGGCGTGCTCTTGATGCTGGAGGGTGGCGCGCCGCTCTATCTTGCCGCAATCCCATTCCTGTGGTCGGTAGCCGGTGGGAGCGCGGTGTTCCTGCTCGGCATTCCCGAGGATCTGTCGCTGTTGGTCGCCGGCGTCGGCGGGTTCGGCCTTCTTGTCTGGAAGAGGCGCTGACGCCGTCAATGGCTGCGCGTCGCGCCGCGCTTCAAGATCGCCACGAGTTCGTGCGGCCGGGTTACCCACGGCGGCAACTGCGGCAGCGCCAACTCATCGAAATAGACGCCGAGGCCAGTCGCGCTGCGATGGCGGACATAGCACTCGGCTTCGAACCGATAGGCGTCGATCATCAGCCGGAAGCGCGCTGCCACCGGCGGCGCACCTTCGAATTCGAGCAAGGCGCCGGTGATCGAGAAATTGCGCACGATGCAGGGCTCGCGTTCGCGGCCCGCGACCTTGACCCAGGCGTGCCAGATCGTTTGGCGACGGCCAAATTGGCGCTTTTCGGCGAAATGGTTATCGCGGGGCATGCCACGCCAACTCCATGGATTGGAATTAGGTCAGTCTGGATCCCGCCTGCCGAAGATAGCGCGCCGAAGGTTAAATTTTCACGACCGCTCGGATACCGACCTCATGACGCCTTCCCGCAAGAGTAGCGCGGGTCGCCACCTCCCGTTCCGACCGCCGCCATGCGATATTGCAGCCGGCGCTAACTCGAACGGACCGATCCGATGCGACTGCTCGCCTTCAGCGACCTGCACCGCAACGACACTGCCGCGCGCGCGATCGCCGCCGCCAGTGCAAGCGCCGATGTCGTCGTCGCCGCCGGCGACTTCGCAACCAGGCGCGAAGGCCTTGCCGACACGCTGGATATACTGACTGCGATGACGGTGCCGACGATCCTGGTCGCCGGCAATCACGATCAGCTGTACGATCTGCGAACCGCCTGCGCCGGCTGGCGGTATGGCCATGTGCTGCACGGCGAAGGCATCGAACTGGCCGGCACCCGGTTCTTTGGTCTCGGCTACGAGATCGGCGGCAGCAACGTAGCGGCCTGGAACAGCCGCATGAGCGAGATGGAAGCTGCCGCTCTACTCACCACTTGTCCGATGGGTGCCATCCTGGTCACGCATGCGCCGCCGTTCGGCGTGGCCGATCTCCAGGCGAGCGGGAGCCACGATGGCAGCCGTGCCATACACTCGGCTGTCCGATCAGAAACAGCCGCGCCTACATCTTTGCGGCCACATCCACCATTCCTGGGGCGCTGCCGGCATGATCGGCGCCTGCCCGGTACACAATCTCGGGCCAAGTCTCAACTGGTTCACGATCTAGGAAGAATTCCGACTTGAATGGAAACCGCTGCGCCGTCCCAGGCATGGAGCCGACCCACCCAGTACCGTCATCCCGACGAAGGAAGGTCGGGACACACGACAAGCTACCGCACCGCGTTTGCTTGCGGCCAACTGCACTGGCGGCACGTGTCTCCGTCCGATGCAGCCCGCCGGTCTTCGGCTTGGCTCGAATGTTCATGTGCTCATGCGCCACCGTGATACTTTCGCGCAACACCTTGCGCGCAATCTGTGGGCGCGCCGCTGCCTTTACCAATAAGAAACGCACTGACCAAACCCACGCGACTACGACGGTGGGCTAACTTGCCGCACTGCAAAAAAACCGCTACGCCAACACCGGGCGCGCGCACGGTGCTCGCCCCGATCGGTCAAGGACATCCGAAGATGAACGCGCAAGATTCCGCAGCCAAGGGCGATGCAGCCAAGACCGCCACCCTCCTGATCGGCAACAAGCAGGCGATCATGCCCGTCCGGTCCGGCTCGGTTGGCCCCGATGTCATCGACGTCGGCAAGCTCTACGCCAATACCGGCTGCTTCACCTACGATCCGGGGTTCACCTCGACTGCCAACTGTTCGTCGCGCATCACCTACATCGACGGCGACACCGGCACGCTGCTCTATCGTGGCTTCCCGATCGGCGAGCTTGCCGAGAAGTCGACCTTCATCGAGGTATGCTACCTCCTGCTGCACGGCGAACTGCCATCGAAGACCCAGCTCGACGAATTCCGCACCACAATCTCGCGCCACACCATGGTGCACGAGCAGATGACGCGCTTCTTCACCGGCTTCCGCCGCGACGCCCACCCGATGGCGGTGATGACCGGCACGGTCGGCGCGCTGTCGGCCTTCTACCATGACTCGACCGACATCAACGATCCGCGCCAGCGCGTGATCGCCTCGCATCGCATGATCGCCAAGATGCCGACGATCGCCTCGATGGCCTACAAATATTCCGCCGGCCAGCCGTTCATCTATCCGCGCAACGACCTCGACTACACTTCGAACTTCCTGCAAATGTGCTTTGCGGTGCCGTGCGAGCCCTACCAGATCAACCCGGTGCTCTCGCGCGCCCTCGACCGCATCTTCATCCTGCATGCCGACCACGAGCAGAACGCCTCGACCTCGACGGTGCGCCTTGCCGGCTCGTCGGGCGCCAATCCGTTCGCCTGCATCGCCGCCGGCATCGCCTGCCTGTGGGGCCCGGCGCACGGCGGCGCCAACGAAGCCGCGCTCAACATGCTGGAAGAGATCGGCACCGTCGACCGGGTGCCGGAATTCGTCAAGAAAGCAAAGGACAAGACCTCGGGCTTCCGCCTGATGGGCTTCGGGCATCGCGTCTACAAGAACTACGACCCGCGCGCCAAGGTGATGCAGAAGACCACGCACGAAGTGCTCGACGCACTTGGCGTGCGCAACGAGCCGCTGCTCAAGGTCGCGATGGAGCTCGAGCGCATCGCGCTGCAGGATGACTACTTCGTCGAGAAGAAGCTCTACCCCAACATCGACTTCTATTCCGGCATCACGCTGCGCGCGATGGGCTTCCCGAAGGACATGTTCACCGTGCTGTTCGCGGTCGCCCGCACTGTCGGCTGGATTGCCCAGTGGAAGGAGATGATCGAGGACCCGGAGCAGAAGATCGGCCGGCCGCGCCAGCTTTATATTGGTTCGACCGAACGCCACTACGTGCCGCTCGATCGGCGGACCTGAGGCAACTCCAGAGCAATCAGTGATCAAGGGCCAGGAGCGATCCTGGCCCTTTTGCTCTGATGCGCTATGATCCCTTGAAGGCCCCTGCGAGAGTACTAAAATGCCCGCCTCCGCGCTTATGAACGTCATGGTCGCAGCCGTCCGCAAGGCCGGCCGCAGCCTCGCCCGCGATTTCGGTGAGGTGGCGCAGCTGCAGGTCTCGATCAAGGGGCCGGCGAATTTCGTGTCGAAAGCCGACACCAAGGCCGAGGAGGTCCTGTATCAGGAGCTCAGCAGGGCGCGGCCGGCCTATTCGTTCCTGATGGAGGAGGGCGGCGAGGTCGAAGGTTCTGACAAGAGCCATCGCTGGATCATCGACCCGCTCGACGGCACGACAAATTTCCTGCACTCGATCCCGCTGTTCTGCATCTCGGTCGGGCTCGAGCGCGACGGCCAGCTGGTCGCCGGCGTGATCTTCAATCCGATTACCGACGAACTTTATACCGCCGAGAAGGGAAAGGGCGCATTCCTCAACGACCGGCGCCTGCGCGTCGCGGCCCGCACCACGCTTGCCGACTGCGTCGTGGCGACTGGAATCCCGCATCGCGGCCGCGACAATCATCCGCGCTTCCTGCGCGAGATGGAGCGGGTGTTGAAGGAAGTCGCCGGCATGCGCCGCACCGGTGCTGCTGCCCTCGATCTCGCCTGGACGGCGGCCGGCCGCTTCGACGGCTATTGGGAATACGACATCAAGCCGTGGGACATGGCGGCCGGCATCGTGCTGATGCGCGAAGCCGGCGGCTTCGTCACCGACATCGACAGCGGACCTGACATGCTGGCCAAGGGCAACATCATCGCCGGCAACGACAAGATCAGGAAGGCACTGCTGGCGCAGATCGAGAGCGTGGGCCGAGCGAAATAGGCGACCGCCGGCAACCGCTCACGCCGTCAATGCGAGACAAAAGCGCTCGATCTCGTCACCAGTGTTGTAAGCATGGACCGACGCACGAACCAGGGTCGGCAACTTGCGGCGTTCGATATCAAGGCGCGCATATTCCGGAGTAGAGGTCGAGACGTTGATGCTGTGGTGCGCGAGACGGGTTTTGATCGTCTCTGAGTCCACCCCGTCCTTCAGGAACGTGACGATCCCACAGCGGCGCGCGCCAAGATCATGCACCGTGACGCCTGGAACCAACCGCAACCTCGCGCGCAACTGCTCGGCCAACTCCGTCACCTGCCTCTCGATTGCCGGAAGCCCAGTCCCCAGAGCGTAGCGTATCGCCACACCCAAGCCGATCCGCCCGCCGACGTAGCTCTCCCAGTTTTCGAATCGTCGCGCATCGGGGCGCACTTCGTAGCTATTGGCGGAAGTCCAAGTCGCTGAATGCAGGTCCAGGAACGGCGGGTCGAGTTCCTCGATCAGATCCTGCCGGACGTACAGGAATCCAGTGCCTCGCGGGCCGCGCAGGTATTTGCGGCCGGTCGCCGAGAGCATATGGCAACCGATCTTCGACACATCGAGATCAAGCTGGCCGACCGACTGGCACGCATCGAGCAGGAATAGGCAATTGTGCCGGGTCGCGATCTGGCCGATCGCTTCTGCCGGATTGACCAGGCCGCCTTGCGAAGGAACGTGCGTGATGGAGATGAGTTTGACACGGCCATTGCGGACAATCCTGTCCATCGCATCAAGATCAACCGCGCCGGTGGCGTCCGAGGGCACGACATCGATCTCCACGCCCAGGCGCTGTTTCATCTGCAGATAGGCGATGAAGTTCGAGGCATACTCAGCTTCGGCGGTGACGATGCGATCGCCATTGCGAAAGGGTATCGAGTAGAACGCCATGTCCCAGGCGCGCGTCGCATTCTCGACGTACGCGATCTCGCCCGGACGACATCGAAGCAAATCGGCAGCCGCTGCATAAAAATCATCGAGCAATGGCTTTGCCTGCGCTTCGGCCTCATAGCCGCCGATGTCGCGTTCGAGCCGCAGGTGGGCGTCAACTGCGTCGAATACCGGTCTCGGCATCAACGCGGCACCGGCATTGTTGAAATAAATCCTGTGCTCGCAAGCGGGCGTGTCCGCACGCAGGCGCGCGACATCGAGCGGCATGGCCATCTCCTTGCGCACAAGAAAAACGGGCGTTCGACGCGCCCCTCCCGATCTCGCAAACTATTCCGGAAACAGCTTGCCGATCAATTCTTCGCCTTGTCGACCGGCGCCTTTTCCTTGATCTTGTGGCTCATGGCGCGCAGCTTCTTGCCGACTTCCTCAATGCCGTGGGCGTTGTTCAGGCGGCGGGGGCCGAATTCAACGTATTCCACGATTGTGAAGGCTCGAGCTGCATGCGAAGTTCCGCGATATTCACCGCTTCAGAACCCGCGCGAACGCGCAGCGTAACAGAGGCGCGAGTCATCGTCAGAAAGGTCGTTTCGCCATTCAAAGCAATAGCCAAGCGGCATCGGTTATGCCCAAACAGGTGTCCTCAGGTTGGGTCGCAGCCGCGGCACTGGTCATCGCTTGCTCTGCTGATTGATCGACCAGCGATTGAGGGACGAGAAGATCGCCGAGCGATGCGGATCGATCAAACCCTGGACTGCCAGGTTGGAGACTTCTGCCAGCGCACTGCGGAATTTGGCGCAAAGTGTCCGCCTTTTCGAGTACACGAACCACCAGCGTTGACAATCCTGCCTGTCATTAGGCCTTCAAGCGCTTGTGCTTGCCGACAATTTCCGTGGCCACGCGCCCGACGGACAAGCAACAGTGAAAGGTTGGTGTCGCGAGCAATCGATTTCACTGCTTCCGACCCCTGGAACACGCGATTCTTCAGAGATACGATCCGTCCGTCGTCATCAGAAAGCGTGACTGTCTTGTAGTCCGGCAGCAGCGCCAATCCCAACCGTCCGGCAGCTGATTCGCGCTTCGCCATGCGGCGGATGCCAAGCGTTACACGCCAGTATTTCTTGCGCCTCTCGTACCAAACTTCCTCGAGTGTCACGTCATCGATCGCTTCCTCGCTCATCACGTCGAGGACGTGTCTGTTTGCTACTGCAACGGCTTCTTTGACTTCCATCACTCTATCCGTCCGTTGTTCGGCACCTGATTCACGATAGTATACTGGCATCTCTCAGCGACGGAAAAACAAATCCGCGCGACGGCTCCAGGCTGTCGCGCGGATCGCAACCCAAACGTTACTTGACTAGTTCTTCGCTTTGTCGACCAGCGCCTTTTCCTTGATCCAGGGCATCATGGCGCGCAGCTTCTTGCCGACTTCCTCGATGCCGTGCGCGTCGTTGAGACGCCTGGTGGCCTTGAACTTCGGCTGGCCGGCCTTGCACTCGCGGATCCACTCGGTGGTGAAGGCGCCCGACTGGATATCCTTCAGCACCCGCTTCATCTCGGCGCGAGTTTCGTCCGTGATGATGCGCGGGCCGGTGACGTACTCGCCGAACTCGGCGGTGTTCGAGATCGAGTAGTTCATGGTGGCGATGCCGCCTTCGTAGATCAGGTCGACGATCAGCTTCACCTCGTGCAGGCACTCGAAGTAGGCCATCTCGGGTGCGTAGCCGGCGTCGACCAGGGTCTCGTAGCCGGCGCGGATCAGCTCGACGAGGCCACCGCACAGCACGACCTGCTCGCCGAACAGGTCGGTCTCGCACTCCTCCTTGAACGAGGTCTCGATGACGCCGGCGCGGCCGCCGCCGATGGCAGCAGCGTACGACAGGAACAGGTCATGGGCGTTGCCGCTCTTGTCCTGGTGGATGGCGATCAGGCAGGGCACGCCGCCGCCGCGCTGGTATTCGGAGCGAACGGTGTGGCCGGGGCCCTTCGGCGCCACCATGCCGACGTCGAGATCGGCACGCGGTTCGATCAGGTTGAAGTGGACGTTGAGGCCGTGCGCGAACATCAGCGCGGCGCCCTTCTTCATGTTGTCGGCGAGGTGGTCCTTGTAGATGTCGGCCTGCAGTTCGTCGGGCGTGCACATCATCATGATGTCGGCCCACTTGGCGGCCTCGGCGACTTCCATCACCTTGAAGCCGGCGTCCTTCGCCTTCTTCACTCCGGCCGAGCCCTTGCGCAGTGCGATCGCCACGTCCTTGACGCCCGAGTCGCGCATGTTCTGCGCATGGGCATGGCCCTGGCTGCCGTAGCCGATAACGACGACCTTCCGGCCCTTGATCAGGTTGATGTCGGCATCACGATCATAATAAACGCGCATGGGAGCTTCCTCGGGTTGGCGCTTCGAGTTGTAGGACGAAGGGGAGATCAAATCTCTCAGCCTTCGCCTAGCCAATTGCAGCCTCGGTTGCCAAGGAAAAACAACGCCGGATCAGGTATGCAGGTCACAATGCCGCTCGGGCGGCTCCTCGCAGCCGATCGAGGCCAGCCCGCCCATGCCGACCGCCAATCCGGTCGAGGCGCCGCAGCCCGCGCTCAATTCCACCACATCGCCAAATTGCTAAGGGTGCCGATCAAGCAGCAGCGGGATCAGGGACGCCACCAGCAGCAGCGCCATCGCGACGTTGAATATGCGCAGCCACCGCCGATTCTGCAAAATTCGCTTCAGTGCGACGCCGAATCCGGTCCATACCGCGACGCACAGCAAGTTGATGGCCAGGAAAAGTGTCGCCGCGGTCATGATCGAGGAAAGGAACTGCGTCGGAATGGTATAGGCGGCGACCACCGACAGGCATATCGCCCACGCCTTCGGATTGACCCACTGGAATGCCGCGCCTTCGAGAAAGGTCATCGGCCGGCCGGCGCCTGCCCCCGCTGCGACCTCGACCGCGGCCGCACTCGCCAGCTTCCAGGCAAGCCATGACAGATAGACGACGCTCGCCACCTTGAGCACCGTGTACAGCGCCGGAAATGCCGCGAACACCTGCCCGAGGCCGAACCCGATCGCCAGCAGCATCACCGAGAAACCAATCGTGATGCCCAGCATGTGCGGGATGGTGGCACGAAAGCCATGGTTCACGCCCGATGCAAGCACCAGCATGACGTTCGGACCGGGCGTCCCCGACATGACGAACGCGAAGGCGATGAACGCGGCGAGCAGATCGGCGCTCATGCCGGCGGAATGAACGGTTGCCGGATCGCCTGGAACACTGGCATCGCCTCCAGTCGGGCCGCATCGGCGGCGAGCCTTGGATACCGTGCCATCGAAACCAGTGCCGGATGGGCTTCGGTCACGAACCGGATGGCCGCCGCAAGCGCGATGTCGGCGTGACCGATCCGCGCGCCGAACCAGTAGTCACCGCCCCTGCCCGCGCGATCGGCTTCGAGGGCGGCAAGCGTGCCCTCGATCTGCGCCCGGCATCGGTCGACCCATACGTCTGACACCTCCCGATGCAGCCGCTTCTCGTAGAACAGGCTGACGGCCTTCTCGGCGAGCCCTGTGGCAAGTGCCGCGATCTTCAGCGCCTGGTGTCGCAGCGGCTCCTCGGTCGGAAACATCGCCTTGTCGGCCGGTACCCGACGGTCGAGGTAGTCGAGGATGCTGTGGCTTTCGATCAGCACCGAGCCGTCATCCAGCACCAGTGTCGGCACCCGTGTCAGCGGATTGAACTGACGGATCTTCTCGGCATCGCTGAACGTCGACCACGGCCGATGCTCGAACGGCATGTCGTAGAGCGTCAGGGCGATGCCGACGCGGCGGACGAAAGGACTGTCGTATTGGCCGATCAGAATCATGGGAGCACTCCAAGGCAAGCGACAATGCTATATCGAGCAACTATCGTTTTGTGCAACTCGCAGCCCGAGCCGCCCACCGTCAAACTGATGCTGCTCGATGCTTGGCTCTCACAGCATCGGCGTTATCAGCCGCGCTATGCCTTCGAGCGTATCGCGCCCCGAGCCAACGGCCGGATCCATCGGCTTCGTCCGCGCCATCAGCTTTTCGATCCAAACTGTCACGGCGCGCACGTCATCGGGGCTGTGGATCACGCTGCTGACCTCGAAATTGAGAAACATGCTGCGTGAATCGAAGTTGGCCGATCCGACTGCAGCCGCCACGTCATCGACCAGCATCGCCTTGGCGTGGATCATCTCGGGTCCATACAGCAGCACCTTGCATTTTAGGGCACACAGGTCACGCAGGAACGGCCCGCGCGCCAGATCGACCAGCTTCTGGTCGGACTTGGCCGGCACGATGATGCGCACATCGACCCCACGCTGGATTGCGATCTGCAGCGCCTGCGCCAACATCTCGTTGGGCAGGAAATAGGGCGTGACAATCCACAGCCGCTGCCTAGCCGCAAAGATAAACGACAGGATGCCTTCGAACAGCTCGTCGTCGCTGACGTCCGGACCTGACGGCACCACCTGCATGACACTGCCATCTTGCTGCCTTGGCAACTCGCGCTCCGCCGGTGCCGGCAGTTTCTCCCGGCTGGCAAACTCCCAGTCGTAGCGGAAGATCTCGGCGTAGTGCGTCGCCGCCGGACCCGACAGCACAAACGAGAAGTCGGTCCAGCGTTTCGGATCGGCTTTGGCACCCAGATACTCGTCGCCCAGATTGCGGCCGCCGGCGAACACGCGCTCACCGTCGAACACCGCGATCTTGCGGTGGTTGCGCAAATTGCCGCGGTTCAGCAGGGTTATCCGCCAGATCGGCAGAAAGAATGCGAACTTGCCGCCGGCGCGCCGCAGCTGACGCAACGGCCGGCGGGCCATATGGAACGAGCCGAAACCGTCGATCAGCAGACGGACTTCGAGCCCCTCTTTGGCGCGCGCGATCAGGCGCTCGACGATGGCGCGGCCGGTGGCATCGGCGCTCAGCACATAGGTCTGGATATGGATGCTGCGCTTGGCGCCGTCGATCAGCGTCAACAAGTCGGCGAATGCATCCTCGCCGCCTTCGTGGAATTTGAGCGCGTTGCCCCGGGTGATGGCGCTGCTGCCGAGATGAGCCGCGGCCTGGACCACGGCCTCTCGACTGGCGGCGGGCGCAGCCTGCTGCTGCGCCGCCGTCAGCTCGACGCGCGGCTTGTCCCGGGCAATGCGCTTGATCTTGCGATTGCCGAACAGCCAGAACAACGGAATGCCGATCAGCGGCAGCAGCAGGATGGTGATCAGCCAGGTGACGCTGCTGGCCGGCGATCGGCGCTGCCGCACGATCGTCGAAACTACGATGAGAGCCAATGGCATCAGCAATATGCCAACCGCAACCACCGTGCCGGCGATCGCCAACGCGAAAGACCAAGGTGAGCCGAACATCTATGTTGTGCCCCCGCAAATGGGTTGTCACCGGCAAGCCGCGCGTACGATCGAAATCGGATATAGCCCGGCGGCGAGCCTAGCCCGCCCGGGAAGCAGCAACAATGCCTGGTGACCGCCGCTGCTCCCCAGGCCGCGGCCTACCGCCCCGACTTCGCCAACTCGCCCTCCACTGCCCGTACCAGCTTCGGGTCGAGCGGCTCGGTCTGGGTGGCGAAGGCGGCGACGAGGCGGCCATCGGCACCGATCAAATACTTGTGGAAGTTCCAGCGCGGCGCGGCGGCTTCGCCAAGCACGGTCTTCGCCCAGGCATAGAACGGGTGGGCGCCCTGCCCCTTTACCACCTGCTTGGCAGTCAGCGGAAACGTCACCCCGAACGCGCCCTGGCAGAACGAGGCGATCTCCCTTTCGGCCTTCGGTTCCTGTTCACCGAAGTCGTTCGATGGCACGCCGATGACGACGAGCCCCTTCGACGCATAGCGCTCGAAGAGCTTCTGCAGGCCTTCGTACTGTCGCGTATAGCCGCAGAACGAGGCGGTGTTGACGACCAGCAGCACCTTGCCGGCAAACTGCGACAGCGGCATTGCGCCGCCGTCGATTGCCTCGAAGGTGAATTGCGCCGCGTTACCGCTCTGCGCGCCTTGCGCCCACGTCACGGCGGGTGCCAACAGCACAGGAACGAATGCCAGGGCTGCGAAAAACTTCTTCATCATTGCTCGACTCTCACGGCACAAGCTTTCTAATATCGCTGCAATAGCGCGAACCGCGTATCAAGTCGCGACTGCCCGCGACAGCGGTTTTAGTCTCATTGTGCCCTCAGCGGCTGCACCACCGCAACCTCGAAGGATCATCCCCATGGCCTGGTATTCGCAAACCTGGACGTTCCTCGATGGTTACTGGCAAGAGGGCAATCCGCCGATGATGGGGCCGCGCACGCACGCAGCCTGGCAGGCCTCGTCGGTGTTCGACGGCGCCCGCATCTTCGAAGGCGTGATGCCGGACATCGACAGGCATGCAGCCCGCGTCAACCAGTCGGCACTGAAGATGGGCCTCAAGCCGATCATGCAGCCAGCCGAGATCGTCGCCCTCGCCCGCCAGGGTGCTGCCAAGTTCAAGCCCGGCACCGCGATCTACGTGAAGCCGATGTACTGGGCAGAAGCCGACGGCCTTTACACCATCGTCCCGGATCCTGAATCGACGCGCTTCTGCCTGTGCCTGTTCGAAGCGGCGATGCCCGAGCCGATGGGCGCGAGCCTCACCGTCTCGAGCTTCCGCCGTCCCTCGCTCGAGACAATGCCGACCGACGTCAAGACCGGCGCGCTCTATCCCAACAACGCGCGGGCCGCGCGCGAGGCGGCGGCAAAGGGCTTCTCCAACGCGCTGGTGCTCGACATGCTGGGCAACGTCGCCGAGACCGCGTTCTCGAACGTGTGGATGGTCAAGGATGGCGTGGTGATGACCCCGGCGCCGAACGGCACCTTCCTCAATGGCGTCACCCGTCAGCGCGTGATCGACCTGCTGCGCAAGGACGGCCTCGAAGTGTGCGAGGCGACGCTGCGGGTCGCCGACTTCCTCGCAGCCGACGAGGTCTTCACCACGGGCAACTATTCCAAGGTGATGCCGGTGGTGAAGGTCGAGAGCCGCGAGATGCAGCCGGGCCCGGTCTACCGCAAGGCGCGCGAACTCTATTGGAAGTTCGCCAAGTCGGGCGAATTTGATGTTTGAAATTTAACCGCTGAGCCGGCCCCACCCTTGCAGCCGGCTAACGCCCTCGGCCATGTCGGCCGTCGTGCCGGAGTAGGAGAAGCGCAGGAAGTGGCGGCCGCGCGCCTCGTCGAAGTCGACGCCGGGCGTCGCCGCGATGCCGGTTTCCTCCAGCATCTGCTTGGCGAAGGCGAGGCTGTCGTCGGTGTACCGGCTGACGTCGGCGTACAAGTAGAACGCGCCGTCGGCCGGCACGAGGCTGTCGAAGCCGGCCTTGGGCATACCGGCAAGCAGCAGATCCCGGTTGGCGCGGTAGACCCGCTTGTTGGCCTCCAGTTCCTCGATGCCGTCGAAGGCGCCGATGGCCGCCACCTGCGCCACCGCCGGCGGTGAGATGTAGAGGTTCTGGGCGAGGCGCTCGACAGCTGGGATCAGCCGCCCGGGCATCACCATCCAGCCGACCCGCCAGCCGGTCATCGAGAAATACTTCGAGAAGCTGTTGATGACGATGGCGTCGTCGCAATACTGCAGGGCGGTGTGGTCGGGCAGGCCATAGCTCAAGCCATGGTAGATCTCATCGGAGATGAACCACACCCCACGCGCGTGGCAAGCTCTGGCGATAGCCGACAGCCGCTGCGGCTCGAGCATGGTGCCGGTCGGGTTTGCCGGACTGGCGATCAGCACACCATCGAGGCGCTCGTGCTCGATCGCGGCCTCGACCTGCGCCAGCGTCGGCATCCAGCGCGTCTCGGCGCTGGTCTCGAGGATCACCGGCTGCTGGCCGAGCGCCGACAGCACATGGCGATAGCAGGGATAGCCGGGCGACGGCAGACCGACCCGGGCGCCGGCATCGAAGGCGGCGAGAAAGCCGAGCACGAAGGCGGCCGACGAGCCGCTCGTCACCACCACCCGGGCCGGATCGAGATCGAGGCCGTACCAGGTGCGGTAGAGACCGGCGATGCGGCGGCGCAGCTCGGGCATGCCCAGCGCCAGGGTGTAACCGAGGTTGTCGCTGTCGAGGGCGCGTTTGACGGCATCGCGCGCCGCCTTCGGTGCCGATGTGCCGGGCTGCCCGACCTCCATGTGGATGACGCGGTGGCCCGCCGCCTCGCGCGCCGCAGCGGCCCGCATCACGTCCATAACGATGAACGACGCGATGCCGCTGCGCTGCGACGCCGCCCGCGCCTTCGTGATCGCTGCCATCGGCATGTGTTTCATGTGCCAGCCCCGCTGCCTCGTCCCATTACCTCGCCCCACTGCCTTGCATTGACCGCTTACCTACACCTAATTACGGTCGCGACCAATTTTCGACATCAATGCGAGGCAGCAACTGGCGACCCCAACCCATTCTGATGCTCTTGAACGTGCGGAACCGATGCGCCTAGCCCTCAGACGCTGCTTGACCCTGGCACTTGCCGCCGGCACTTGGCTTGCCGTCACCATAGGCCCCGGCCATGCCCAGGGTCTGATCCGCGACACCGAGATCGAGCAGCTGCTCAACGATTACGCCCAGCCGCTGTTCAAGGTGGCCGGCCTTGGCGGCGGCCGGATTGCGGTCAGGATCGTCAAGAGCGACAGCTTCAACGCCTTCGTGCTCGATGGCCGCAACGTGTTCATCCACACTGGCGCACTGCAGCAGGCGGAGACGCCGAACCAAGTGATCGGCGTCATCGCCCACGAGACCGGCCATATCACCGGCGGCCATATGGCCGCGCTGCGCGCCCGAATCGCCCGTGACACCACCCGTATCCTGCTCGCCCGCGTGCTCGGCATCGGCGTCGCCGTCGCAACCGGCAATCCGGCGGCGGTCGCCGCCGGCGACGAACTCGTCATGCGCTCACTGCTGGCCGAACGACGCAGCCAGGAGTCGGCCGCCGATCAAGCCGGGCTGTCCTTCCTCAATGCCACCCGGCAGTCGGCGCGCGGCATGCTGGAGACCTTCGAGCGATTTGCCCAACAGGAGTATATCGGCGACCAGAACAAGGACCCGTTCGTGCGCAGCCATCCGGTCGCGACCGATCGCCTTGCCCAGTTGCGCGACGCGGTGCAGAAGAACCCAAATTACAACACCAAGGATGCGCCGCAGTTGCAGCTGCGCCATGACATGATGCGAGCCAAGCTCGCCGGCTACCTGATGCGACCGGCTGCAGTGTTCAATCGTTATCCTGCTAGCGACAATTCGATGCCGGCCCGCTACGCCCGCGCCATCGCCAAATTCTTCCAGGGTGGGCCAAATGCGGTCGAGGCGGCGGTCGCCGACATCGACGGCCTGCTGCGCGAACAACCGAACAACCCGTACTTCCACGAGCTCAAAGGCGACTTCTACAAGCGCTCGGGGCGCAACAAGGAGGCGATCGTTGCCCTTCGCCAGGCGATGAAACTGGCCAGTGACGCAAATTTGATCCGGGTCGAATTGGCCCAGGCGCTGCTTTCGACCAATGATGCCACCGTCATCGAGGAAGCCGCCACCATGCTGCGCCGCTCCCTCGTTGAGGACCAGAATTCCAGCGCCTATCGGGCCTTGGGCGATGCGCAATACCGCCAGAACAAGCAGCCGGAGGCGGAAGCCTCGCTGGCTCAGGCGGCCTATCTCGAGGGCGACATCAAGCAGGCCAAGAACTACGCCCAGCGCGCCAAGCGTGGCCTGACGGCGGGTTCACCATCGGCCCTCAAAATGGACGACATCATCGCCTACAAGCCGCCGGTGGAATAGCCTTATCCACTCGACCGCACTATATAGGCCTCCAGACCAACCGCCGCCGCTATCGGCCAGCAACGGACCAGAGCAGCCCATGCCCCTCTCCATTTCCCGCCTCCTCGCCGCGCTGACGACCAAGGAGGGGGCGGTGATCGCGACACCGTTCGTCCTCGCTCTGGCCGGGGTACTGACCTTGTTTGCCGCCCCGGCACCGGCCACGCAGCCAAGCGCGCCGGTCCGCCTCGCCCAGGCGGCGGCACCAGCCGCGCCCGCCGGCCCCTCGGCGTTCTCCGACGCCCAGCGTGCCGAAATCGAGGGCATCATCAAGAACTACCTGCTGAACCACCCGGAAGTGATGGTCGAAGTCAGCAAGGAGCTGGAAAAGCGCCAGGCGTCGATGCAGGCCGAGAGCAACAAGAAGGTCATCGTCGAACGCAAGGCCTCGATCTTCAAGGCACCGACCGACTTCGTCCTGGGCAATACCAAGGGTGAGATCTCGGTGGTGGAATTCTTCGATTACAACTGCGGCTGGTGCAAGAAGGCGGTGGATGAGGTCAACAAGCTCACCAAGGCCGACCCGCAAGTGCGCATCGTCATGAAGGAGCTGCCGATTTTCGGTGAGAACTCCACCACCGCCGCCAAGGCGGCGATGGCCTCGATCCGCCAAGGCAAGTATTGGGACTTCCACCTCGCCCTGATGAAGGAAAAGCAGGTCACCAAGGATAACGTGTTCAAGATCGCCGAAAAGGTCGGCCTCAACGTCGACAAGCTCAAGGCCGACATGGCTGACCCGGCGATCGATGCCGCGCTCAAGGAAAATGCCTCGCTCGCTCAGGAGCTTGGCATCGAAGGTACCCCCGGCTTCATCATCAATTCGCGCGTCAATGTCGGCTTCGTGCCAGCGGAAGGCATCAGGGAAATCCTGGCTGAAGTGCGCAAGAGCGGCTGCCAGGCCTGCTGAGCACGCTTGCAAGACTGCTTTGGCGACCAAACTCGGTTGTGGACCGCCAGCTTTCACCCCGTCATGAAAGCTGATAGTCCTGCTGTCGACCGCCAGCCGGAGAGGCTTGCTGCCTCGCGACTGAGATCTGGACGACCGAAGCGGTGGCGAGCCGGCATGCCGGGCCACCGGTTGGCCGCGTTGGTTCGCAATCGAGCCGCGACACCAAGGAACGAAATAGAAACGGGGCGTGACAACCGTCATGGCGAAAGACAGGAACGAGAAGGGCTCACCGGAGCAGGAGATGATCCGGGAACTTGCCGGCCTTCTGAACGAGACCGGGCTGTCCGAAATCGAGATCGAGAGAGCCGGATTGAAGATCCGCGTCGCGCGCACTGTGACGATCGCCGCTGCCGCAGCGCCAGCCGCGATCGCGTCCCCCGCCGCCGCTGCGACGGCCGCCAGCGCTGTCACCGCCGTTGCCGCCGCCGATCCTGCCCAGCACCCCGGTTGCATCAAGTCGCCGATGGTTGGCACCGCCTACCGGGCGCCGGAGCCCGGCGCACCGAACTTCGTCGACATCGGCAGCCGCGTCGCCCAGGGCCAGACGCTGCTGATCATCGAAGCCATGAAGACCATGAACCACATTCCGGCGACCAAGGCCGGCACCGTGACGCAAGTCCTGATCGAGAACGGCCAGCCGGTCGAGTTCGGCGAGCCGCTGGTGGTGATTGAATGAGGGAGTAGCGAATAGGGAATAGGGAATAGGGGCGAACGTCGCTCAGCCATTCCCTACTCCCCACTCCCTATTCCCTCGCGAGCGTTAGCGAGCACCAATGTTCGACAAAGTTCTCATAGCCAATCGAGGCGAGATCGCGTTGCGCATCCAGCGGGCGTGCAAGGAACTCGGCATCGCGACGGTCGCCGTGCACTCGACGGCGGACGCCGACGCCATGCACGTGCGCCTTGCCGACGAGAGCGTCTGCATCGGTCCGCCGCCGGCTTCGGAAAGCTACCTCAACATCCCGCGCCTGCTCGCCGCCTGCGAGATCACCGGCGCCGACGCCATTCATCCAGGCTACGGCTTCCTGTCGGAGAACGCCCGTTTCGCCGAGATTCTGGAAGAGCACGGCATTACCTTCATCGGTCCGACTTCCGAGCACATCCGGATCATGGGCGACAAGATCGAGGCCAAGGTGACGGCAAAACGCCTCGGCATTCCGGTCGTCCCCGGCTCGGATGGCGCTGTGACGAGCGAAGCGGACGCCAAGGCGATCGCCCAGAAGATGGGCTATCCAGTGCTGATCAAGGCGGCGGCGGGTGGTGGTGGCCGCGGCATGAAGGTCGCGCGCAGCCCAGAGGAGGTCGGCTCGGCGCTGTCGACCGCGCGCCAGGAAGCGAAGGCTGCCTTCGGCGACGACAGCGTCTATATCGAGAAATATCTGTCAAAGCCGCGCCACATCGAGGTCCAGGTCTTCGGCGACGGCCGCGGCAACGCGCTGCACCTGGGCGAGCGCGACTGCTCGCTGCAACGCCGCCACCAGAAGGTGATGGAGGAAGCCCCCTCCCCGGCGCTCAATGCGGCCCAGCGCAAGAAGATCGGCGAGACCTGCGCCAGGGCGATGCAGAAGCTCAAGTACCGCGGCGCCGGCACCGTCGAGTTCCTGTACGAGGACGGTGAGTTCTTCTTCATCGAGATGAACACCCGCCTGCAGGTCGAGCATCCGGTGACGGAGGCGATCACCGGCATGGATCTCGTCATCGAGCAGATCCGCATTGCATCCGGCGCGCCGCTCAGCATCAAACAGGAAGACCTGGTATTCTCGGGTCACGCCATCGAATGCCGCATCAACGCCGAGAACCCGAAGAACTTCCGCCCCTCGCCGGGCAAGATCACCTATTGGCACCCGCCCGGCGGCCTTGGCGTGCGCGTCGACAGCGGCGCCTACCAGGGCTACCGCATCCCGCCCAACTACGACAGTTTGATCGGCAAGCTGATCGTGCACGGCAAGAACCGCAATGAATGCCTGATGCGGTTGAAGCGCTGCCTCAACGAGTTCGTCATCGACGGCATCGAGACCACGATCCCGCTGTTCGTCGAACTCGTCCGTCATCCCGACATCGCCAACGGCATGTACGATATCCATTGGCTGGAAAAGTATCTCGGCAAGCCGGATTGAGGCGACGCCTCAGCGAAGCAGGCGATGGCGCTCGAGTTCGGCCTCGACCCTGAAGTCCTCGCTGGCGCGCACGCACAGGGGCGCAAGCAGCGGGCAATCGGTCTGATCGATGGTCTCGACCCGACAGCCATTGGCCGCCGCCAGCGCCCGTTGCCTAGCCTGCTCGACGTCGGAGGCCGAGACGTGCTGGATCTTTTTGAAGAAATTGCCCTGGCAGCTGAATTGCCCCAGGTACCACGTTTGGCCGTCATCGGCCGACTGGCCGCGGTTCACCTGCGACAGGGCGCATGCCGGCATCAGCCACCCCAGTGCCGCCTGAGCGCCATCGTCATTGCGGGCCTTGATGTGATAGCTGACCCGGTGGTTCTTCAGCGGGCAATGCATTGCCACCCGGTAGCGGCTCTCGCCGAGCTTGCTGGCCATTTCGCTGATGCTGCCGGCATCGTTGAGCGCGGCGTGGACGGCGGCAACCGGGGTCGACACATAGCCCTTCAAGACCAGCACGAAGGCCATGCCATAGATCACCCCGGCAATCGCCTGCCGCATGCCTACGCACTTGATCGGGCTGCGGGTCTGGTCGCTCGAGTTCATATCCTGCCTGCGCTGGCCCATCGCCGGGCGATGCATTGCCTTGCACCGACGCTAACACCACAGCCCTAAGCCCTGGTTGATCTGCCGGCATGCCTGACGAATTGCGCAGGCGGTCTTCTGTCGCAGCGGCGGGGGCATTTGGCTTATGATGTGTTGCGGTGACCAGGGGAGCAGTGGCGATGAGCAGCACGACCTACGACAACGGTAACGTCTTCGCAAAGATCCTGCGTGGCGAGTTGCCGTGCGAACGGGTGTTCGAGGATACCGAAACGCTTGCCTTCATGGACATCATGCCACGTTGCGACGGCCATGCCCTGGTGATCCCGAAGACGCCGGCGCGCAATATCCTCGATGCCTCGCCGGCCCAACTCGCGGCCTGCCTGCGCACGGCCCAACTGGTGGCGCGGGCGCAGATGACGGCGTTCGGCGCCAGCGGCATCACCATGCAGCAATTCAACGAGCCGGCCGGCGGTCAGGTGGTGTTCCACCTGCACTTCCATGTGTTGCCGCGCCACGATGGCGTAGCGCTCAAGCCCCATACCGGCACCATGGCAAAGGCCGATATACTTGCGGCCAATGCAGCGCGACTGCGCGCGGCGCTGCAGGCCTGATCAGGCGACTGCGGCCTGCGGCTGCGGTGCGCCAGCCAGGGAGCCGACGTCAATGGTGAGGAGCCGGCAGACCCGGTCGGCTGCTACGATCGCGGCGTAGGCGACGACAAGGCCGGCGGCGATGTCGACCACGTGGTGGCCGCCATCGACCGGCACCGAAACCAGCACCAGCGCGTTCCAGCCGACCGCTGGCCAGAACGCGCGCGGCACTGACGCCGCGGCATAGACCGTCAGCACCGCCATGACGGTGTGGAATGAGGGAAACGCAATCAACCCCTTCATCTCGCCCAGCACGATGTGCGGCATGTGCCCTGCCTTCAGCGCCAGCAGCGACTTGGCATAGGCCTCGTCCACCACCGCGCCCGGCAGGTCCGTCACCGCGCCGGTCGCGAAGAGATAGGTTGCGGCACCGAACGAGGGAAAGGCGGCCCAGAAGCCGATGGTTGCCGCCGCCGCCAGGATGAACGCCAAGAAGAACCGGTCAAGCCGCTCCGTCTTGCCAAGCAGCGCCAGCACCGGCACCACGATCGCCACCTGAAGCAGGCTCGAGGCGTAGGCCAAGGTCAGCAGCAGCCCTAGTCCCGGCGCCGACTTCAGCGCCACGAACAGCTTTGGCCAATCGATACCGAGCGCCTGATCCCAAGCCAGCAGCATTTCATCGATCAGCGGCCGGTTGAAGGCGATCGCCAAATAGTTGAGGGTGGCGATGCCGCAGGAGAACCAAATCAGGAAGGCGGTGCCGATCAGTGCCACTGCCAGCCGTTCCTCGCCGCGCAGGCGGCGGTAGTAGAGACCGGCGCCGGCAGCAACCAGGCCACCGATCAACGGCTTCAAGGCATCCGCCGCGCTCATCGTCATCGGGCCGCGCCATAGCAGCAGCAGATCGAGCGCGATCACGGCGGCGATCAAGGCCAGCTGCAGACGCTCGACGGGCTTCAACAGGCTCATGGGACAGCGACGCTCGACAGACAGCCTCAGGCGATGGGTCGAGCCAGTGATAACGCAGGAAACTTAAGCAAATACGCCGATCGCACGGCCGTCGTCGTCGCCATTAACCATGTTCGCACGCGACCCATCGCCGCTGTGGCCGAAAACGAGACCATTGCCATTGAATTCCCTTACTGTCCGTTTACCATTTTCCCGAAAACCGGCTCCACAGTCCCAGCGTTCGACGATGACAGCTGCCTCCACCTCGAAGTCTCAATGCCGCTTCTCGTTCGAGTTGCCCGGTGATCGAACCGGAATCCTGCTGCTGCACGGCCTAAGCGGCACCCCAAACGAAATGCGCGGCCTTGCCGAGAGCCTCGCGCAAGACGGCCATACCGTCAGCTGCCCGCGGCTTGCCGGCCATTGCGGCAGCTATGAGGATCTCAGAGCCACGGGCTGGAAGGACTGGGCGGCCTCGGCCGAAGAGGCGCTGGTGGCGCTGCAGTCAAAGTGCGACGTAATTGTCGTCGGCGGGCTGTCGGCGGGCGCGGTGCTGGCTTTGCATCTGGCCGCCCGCCACCCGGACGGGGTGCACGGCGTCCTGCCGTTGGCGCCGACCCTCTGGCTCAACGGCTGGATGATCCCGTGGCATGCCTATCTGTTCCGCCTTGTGCTGCAGAAGCCGCTCGCGAACCTGTTCGACTTTCCCGACATGTTTCCGCACGGCATCAAGGACGAGCAGATCCGGGACCGGATCAAGCAGGCGATCGACAGTGGCGACAGCTCGATCGCCGGACTGCCCGTAACCCCCGGCGGCGCCGTGCTCGAGCATCGCTGGCTGGTGCAAGCGGTACTCAAAGAGCTGCCGCGCATCAGGCAGCCGACCCTCATTATCTCGCCACGCGAGGACGACTACGCCGACATGAACAACATCGCCTACCTGCAGCGCCATCTCGGCGGTCTGGTCGAGACGGTGATCCTGAATGACAGCTATCACATCATCACGATCGACCGGCAGCGCGACATCGTCGAAGAACGGGTCGGCATTTTCGTCGATCGCCTGCATCGGCAGCTGACCCAGGTCGCGGGCAGGCGTGAACCCGCCGGGCAGGCGGCAGTGCTACCGTTCCGGCGCTAAGGCTGCTTCACGCCGCTTTCCTGATGCCTCCGGAAAATCCCGGCAACGCCGCCGCGTCGCTACCGACCGCGAGCCGCATCGCCTGCTTCACCGCGCTGTCGAAGTCCTTCATCGCCAGCGAGCGCGTGATGCGCGACCGAAAGAAATCGGCCCACTTGAATTCGGCGAATGGCACCTCGGTCTTGCCGTAGCCGCCGGCGTTGCGTACCGCCCCCGACAGGCTGCGGTAAATGTCGTCGCCCATGTCCTTGACATGCTGCGGCAGCCGCTCGGGTCCGATGAAGCGGCCGTCGGCGTCATAGGCATGCAGCCAGCCGCGCTGCTCCATTTCGGCCCAGAACGCCGCCGGCGGATGCAGCGATAGATCGGCGATGGTTTCGACGTGCGCATCGCGGTGCCGCAGCTCCCACAGCGCCCGGCCGAGGTGATGATGATCGATCAGGTGCAGGCCACCGCCCGGACCTTTGACCACCGGCAGCGCCTCCTTCGTCAGGAAGGCGGCGAGCTTGTCGGGCTTGCGGGCGCGGCTTGCGACCTCGGCCATCTTGGTCGCGACCTCGCGCATGCCGACCGCACCCTGGCTCGGCCGCAACTGATCGAAACCGACGACGGCGACGCGCGCCGGGTCTGCCCGACGCGCCAGCGCCGGCACGATAACAGCGCTGATCGCCGCGGCCAGGCTGCCCGCCGTGAAAACCCGGCGATCGATCAGGTCGCACGCCATATCAAACCTGCTCCAGCTCGACCAGGGTGCCGAGGAAGTCCTTTGGATGCAGGAACAGCACCGGCTTCTTGTGGGCGCCGATCCTGGGCTCGCCCGAGCCCAGCACGCGCGCACCCTTGGCGACCAGCTGGTCGCGGGCGGCGATGATGTCGTCGACCTCGTAGCAGATATGGTGGATGCCACCTTCCGGATTGCGCTCGAGGAACTTTGCGATCGGCGAGCCCGCGCCCAGCGGCTCGAGCAGCTCGATCTTGGTGTTCGCCAACTCGACGAACACGACGGTTACGCCATGGTCGGGCTCGGCCTGCGGCGCCGATACCTTGGCCCCCAGTGTGTCGCGATAGATCGCGGCCGAAGCGGCGAGGTCTTTCACCGCGATCGCCACGTGATTGAGCCGCCCGATCATGTTCCAACCTTCTGCTGCGGGATTTCGAGGTCAACATATACGACGCAGCGACCGTAAGCGCTGCCGGCCAGGGAAGACAAGCTGCTGAGCCTGCAGCGGCCGCCGCCGACTGGCACAACCGGGCCGCAACAGCCAGGCACAGCCCAAACCGGAGGGCAGCGGTCCCGGCGCTCGCCCGCAACGTCGAGTCTTTTCCCTCGCGCCACCGTGGCCGGCTCGGCCGGATGACGATAACGACGGGCGGGGCGACGGGGTGGTCGGGCATTGCGGTGCCTATACAAGGTTTTCGGCCCACTGAGCATTGCAGTTGGTCTCGGTTTTCTTTTTTCCCCTCGCATGAGGGGAGCGGGGTGGCCGTGGTCCACGGCGGTCTTCCGCATTTCTTTTCTTCAAGTGGCCCAGAGCCACCCCATTGCTCGGACGGATTTTGGCGGGGCACCCACGCGTTTTAGGCGAGGTCTTCGAGGCTTGTTGCCAAACCTCAGGCTGCCCCCGGTCTCGCTACAGGGGTCGCGGCGCCCTCCCAGAATGTGCGGTGCGTGACCACAGTAATTCCCGGACCGTCCATTCCGCTGCCACACTCTGAACGCCTTCGAAGCGCGCCCTCGTGCAGGGAACACGAGCAGTATCGCATGGGGCTGAGAACCGTGGATAAGTTTCGGGTGTGAGTGGTGAGTGGTGAGTGATGCGGCGAACGGTGCCTGGCTTGAGCCTGGCGCCCCTGCGCCATGGTGCAAGACTGAAGCCAGCCACCATCGAGCGAACAAGCGGCCGCCCCTCACCCTCGGCCGACGAAAACGCCGGCCTCTGCCCTCTCCCCCGAAGCGGCGGGGGAGAGGGGAAGAGTCCCCTCTCCCTGCGCACTGCACTTGCGCGGGGAGAGGGTTAGGGTGAGGGGCGGCAGCGCGAAGACTTGATCAACAGCCGGCTGGGCGAGATGCATGTGGGTCGACGAAAAAAGGGCGCCAGCGCAAGCGGCCGCCCCTCACCCTCGGCCGGCGAAAACACCGGCCTCTGCCCTCTCCCCCGAAGCGGCGGGGGAGAGGGGGGCGGGCCTCGCCCGGCCTGCGCACCCCCACCTGGCCGCGCCAATGAGTTGGCAGGCGCCAACTCATGGCGCGGCTCTCCCGTCAAAGGCAGGGCTACCGCATTCAACAGGACTGAATTTCTTGAGTTTGTAGCTAGGAAATCCTGGTGATCAATACCTTGACGATCGGCTTCTTGCCCCACTCCTGGTCGACGGCCGCGCGAACTGCCCGCCCGACCGCGTCCCGGACGAGTTCGATGTCCTTGCGGCGGCCCGGCGGAATGCTCTCCAGCGTGCCGTCGACGGCATCGAGCACCACGTCCTCCATGCTGTCGCCCTCATCGGTCTCGTAGGGCACGCCGTCAAGCACACAGTCAGGATCGCCGACCAGCTCGCCCTTGCGGCCGAGCGCCAGTGCCACCACCACGATGCCGACGAACGACAGCTTGCGACGCTCGCGCACCGGACCCTCGCCGGAAGGCACGATCAGACGACCATCGCGGTAGAGCCGCCCGACCGGGATGGTGTCGATGATCGACGCCGGGCCGGGTGCCAACCGCAGCAACTTGCCGTCGGTCACGATCTGGGTGTTGCCGACGCCGCACTCGCGCGCGAGCTTGGCGTTCGCCGCCAGATGCCGCGCCTCGCCGTGCATCGGCACCAGGATCTTGGGCTTCATCCAGCCGTAGATCTGGCGTAGCTCCTCGCGCCGCGGATGGCCGGTGACGTGCACCAGCGCGTCGCTGTCGGTGACGATCTCGCAGCCCATCAGCGTCAGTGCATTCTGCACCTTGGCGACCGGCCTCTCGTTGCCCGGAATGGTGCGCGAGGAATAGATCACCATGTCGCCGCGGCCGAACTTGACTTGCGGATGCTCGTCCTCGGCGATGCGGGCGAGGGCGGCGCGCAATTCGCCCTGGCTGCCGGTGCAAAGGGCGAGCGTCTCCGCCGGCTGCAGGAAGCTGAACTGGTTCTGGTCGAGATAGGTGAAGTCGGCCGGCAGATAACCGGTGTCGATCGCCACCTGGATGACCCGATGCATGGCACGGCCGACGACGACGAGCTTGCGGCCGGTCGCTTCGGCCGCGTCGGCGACGGCGCGGATGCGGGCGACGTTCGATGCAAAGGTCGTGACCGCAACGCGGCGCTTGGCTTGTCTGATGATCTTGGTCAGCGAGGCCGCGACCTCGACCTCGGACGGCGAGCGGCCCTCGCGCATGGCGTTGGTCGAATCGCACACCATGGCGAGGATGCCCTCCTCGCCAAGCTGCTGCAGCCGGGCATTGTCGCTCGGCAGGCCGACCAGCGGCTGCTGGTCGAGCTTCCAGTCGCCGGTGTGGAACACGTTGCCGTGGCGGGTGCGCAGCACCAGACCGGACGGCTCCGGGATCGAGTGCGACATGTTGACGAACTCGAGATCGAACGGCCCAACCTTGAAGCGGCCGCCGATCGGTATCTCATTGATCGGCAGCTTCGCGCGAGTACCGTACTCGACCGACTTCGAGCGCAGCATGCCGGCGGTGAAGGGCGTGGCATAGATCGGGCAGCCGATGCGCGGCCACAGGTCGATCACCGCGCCGATATGGTCCTCGTGCGCGTGCGTCAGCACCAGGCCGGCGAGCTGCTTCCTCGCTGCAACTATGAATTTGAGGTCGGGCAGCACAACATCGACGCCAGCCTCGCCCTCGCCCGGAAACGTAAGTCCGAGATCGACCATCAGCCACTGCCGCTTGCGCGCTTCGCCGAGGCCGTAGAGATAGGTGTTCATGCCGATCTCGCCGAGACCGCCGAGAGCGGCGAAGACAAGCTCGCCCTTGGCGCCGGTCTTGTCGCTCGCGCCGTTTGCGCGTGGCTCGGTCATTGCCCTTGTCCTTTCACGGGAGTGCCGGCAGCGCCTGCCAGGCTCACATCGCCATATGTCAGTCGTCGTAAACTGCCATCGGCGAGGCGCAGCAGCAACGCGCCGCCGTCGTCGATGCCATGAAAAATGCCCTCGATGCGGTCGGCGCCGGCGTTGACCGCCAGATGCTCGCCGGATGACCCGGCTCGCGCCAGCCAGGCGTTGCGGATTTGTCCGAAACCGGTGCCGCCTTGCCAGACGCCGAGCCAGCGTTGCATTGATGCGTCGAGAGCCGCCAGCATTCCCTCCGATGTCAGCCCATCCGCGTGGTCGCCGAGCCGCGCCACGGCACGGCCGCGGATCGCGGGTGCGTGCGCGATGTTGAGGCCGATACCGGCAACCGCGACCGTCGCGCCGCGCCAGGTCGTCGACTCGACCAGGATGCCGCCGGCTTTGGCGTGTCCGACCAGGATGTCATTGGGCCACTTGAGCCGGAGGGCTGGGACCGCGCCGCCCGCCGCCCGCTCGATCGCCTCGTGCACCGCGACGCCGGACAGCAAGGCCAGCTGGTGCAGTACCTCGAGCGGGCCGTCCGGCACGAACAGTAGCGAGGCGGCGAGATTGCCGGCGGCCTGGCTCCAAGAGCGCCCTGAACGCCCACGTCCCGCCGTTTGCCGGCAGGCAACGATCCACAGCGGCCCGCGCTCGCCGTTCTGGGCACGACGCAAGCACTCGGCGTTGGTCGAATCGACTTCGTCCAGCTTCAGTACAGGGGTGTCGAATGCGCGCTCGTGAACCGTCATCAATACCGGAATGCTTTGGCGGCAGCGGTCGCCGCCGCCACGATTGGGCCACCAATGAAGGGAAGTGAGAACAATAGAACAAAAAGCCCCGAGAACGCCATCACGGCCATGGTCTTCGCTCTGACCGGCAGGAACGGCTCGGCGGCCTCGTCGAAGAACATGATCTTGACGATGCGCAGGTAATAGTAGGCGCCAACGACGCTCGCCAGCACGCCGACCACCGCCAGGAACCACAGGTTGGCGTTGACCGCCGCCAGGAACACGTACCATTTCGACCAGAAGCCGGCGAGCGGCGGAATGCCGGCCAGCGAGAACATCAGCATCGCCAGCACGAACGCCATCGGCAGGTTGTGCTTCGACAGCCCGCTGAGATCGGCGATGGTCTCGACCTCGCCGCCCTGGCGGCGCATGGCGAGGATACAGGCGAAGGTGCCGAGCGTCATGACGAGGTAGATCGCCATGTAGATCAGTACGCCCTGGGTGCCGTCGGCCGAATGCGCGGCAAGACCGACGAGGGCGAAGCCGACGTTGGCGATCGAGGAATAGGCCATCAGCCGCTTGATGTTGGTCTGGCCGATGGCGGCAAACGCACCGAGCAGCATCGATGCCAGCGACAGGAACACGATGATCTGCTGCCACTGCGGCGTGAAGCCCGGAAACGCCCCGAGCGTGGCGCGGCACAGCAGCGCCATGGCGGCGATCTTGGGCGCGGCGGCGAAGAAGGCGGTGACCGGCGTCGGCGCGCCCTCGTAGACGTCGGGCGTCCACATGTGGAACGGCACGGCGGAGACCTTGAATGCCAGGCCCACCAGCAGGAATACGAGACCGAACACCAGGCCGATGTTGCCGGCCGCGATCTCGCTCTTGGCGATGCCGGCGATCGCTAAGAAGCTGGTCGTGCCGGTGAAGCCGTAGATCAGCGAGGCGCCATAAAGCAGCATGCCGGACGACAGCGCGCCAAGCACGAAGTACTTGAGCCCAGCTTCGCTCGAGCGCACCGAATCGCGGCGGAAGGCTGCGACGACATAGAGCGCCAGGCTCTGCAGCTCGAGGCCGAGGTAGAGCGCGATCAGGTCACTCGCCGACACCATCATCAGCATGCCGACGGTGGCGAGCAGGATCAGCACCGGATACTCGAACTTCATGTGCTGGTGGTCGCGGAAGTCGTCGAAGGCGAGCAGCAGGGCGGTCGCCGAGCCGCCGAGCACCAGCAGTTTCATGAAGCGGCCGAAGCCATCGACCACGAAGGCATTGTCGAACAGCGACGCGGTGCCGCCGGCCGGCTGCTGCACCACCACCACGGCGGCGACGATCAGCGCCAAAATCGCAACCCAGCCGATCCGCTCGCCGTTGGCGTCGGTCTCGGGCCGCAGCACGCCGACCATCAGCAGCGCCATCGCGCTGCAGGCAATGATCAGCTCGGGCCAGATCGGATAAAGCGATTGCAGGGTCATGGCGTCGGGACCTCAAATTCTGATGGCGAGTTTGATGCCGGTGTCATGCCCTCTCCCCCTCGAGAGGGACGGGAGAGGGTAACGACGCGCCAAAGCGCTGTCAGCCGGACGCATTCGAAGAACGAACTTGCGCATCACGGCACCACCAACGCGGCGGTCTTGATCGCCGCCTCGTAGCCCGACACCAGCTTCTTCACCGATGCCGCCGTCACGTCGAGCAGGGGCGCCGGATAGAAGCCGAACAGGATCGTCAGGATGACGAGCGGCGCCATCACCATGATCTCGCGCGGGTTCATGTCCCGGATCGCCGCCAGCGACGGTTTGTCGAGCTCGCCGAAGATCATCCGCCGGTAGAGATAGAGCGCATAGGCCGCCGACAGGATCACGCCGGTCGTCGCCATGAAGGCGACCCAGGTGTTGGCCTTGAACGCTCCGAGCAGCGTCAGGAACTCGCCGACGAAGCCCGAGGTGCCGGGCAGGCCGACGTTGGCCATGGTGAAGATCATGAACACGAAGGCGTAGATCGGCATCCGGTTGACGAGCCCGCCATAGGCCTTGATCTCGCGCGTATGCATGCGGTCGTAGACGATGCCGACGCAAAGGAAGAGGGCTGCCGAAACGAGGCCGTGGCTCAGCATCTGGAAGATCGCGCCATCGATGCCTTGTGCGTTGAAGGTGAAGATGCCCATGGTGACGAAGCCCATGTGGGCGACCGAGGAATAGGCGATCAGCTTCTTCACGTCCTCCTGCGCCAGCGCCACCAGGGAGGTGTAGACGATCGCCACCACCGATAGCGTGAAGATCAGTGGGCTGAGTTCTTGGCTGGCGAGCGGGAACATCGGCAGCGAGAACCGCAGGAAGCCGTAGCCGCCCATCTTCAACAGGATCGCCGCCAGGATCACCGAGCCTCCGGTCGGCGCCTCGACATGGGCGTCGGGCAGCCAGGTATGCACCGGCCACATCGGCAGCTTCACCGCGAACGAGGCGAAGAAGGCGAGCCACAACCACCACTGCATGTCCTTGGGGAACTTGAAGGCCATCAGTGTCGGGATATCGGTGCTGCCGGCCTTCCAGTACATCGCCATGATGGCGAGCAGCATCAGCACGGAACCGAGCAGCGTGTAGAGGAAGAACTTGAAGCTTGCGTAGACACGCCGCTTGCCGCCCCACACGCCGATGATGATGAACATCGGGATCAGGCCGGCCTCGAAGAACAGGTAGAACAGCACCAGGTCGAGGGCGCAGAACACGCCGATCATCAGCGTTTCGAGCACCAGGAAGGCGATCATGTATTCCTTGACCCGGGTGTCGACGCTTTCCCAGGCAGCCAGGACGCACAGCGGCATCAGGAACGTGGTCAGGATCACGAACAGCATCGAAATGCCGTCGACGCCCATCTTGTAGCGGATCGGACCTAGCCAGGCCGTCTCCTCGACGAACTGGAAGGCTGAGGACGACTTGTCGAAGTTCCACCAGATCAGCAGCGACAGGCCGAACGTGATCATCGTCGTGTAGAGCGCGATCAGCCGGATGTTGCCGACCGCCTTGTCGTTCTGCATTGCGAGGATCAGCGCGCCGGCCAGCGGCAGGAAGGTGACCAGCGACAGCAGATAGCCGTTGGCGATCATCGGGCGATCCCCCCGTTCAGCATGACCCAGGTGATGAGGGCGGCGACGCCGGTCAGCATCCAGAAGGCGTAGGTGTAGACGTAGCCGGTCTGCAGCTTGACGACGCGGTTGGTGATCTTGACGACGCCGTTGGCGGTGCCGTCGATGGTGCCATCGATGACGGCGCCGTCGCCGCCCTTCCACAGCGCGCGGCCGATCCACATCGCGGGCCTGACGAACAACCAGTCGTAGAGTTCGTCGAAGTACCATTTGTTGAGCAGGAACAGATAGAGGGGCTTGAAGGCACGCGCGGTCGCGGCCGGCAGCCAGGGTGCCTGGATGTAATAGAGGTAGGCCAGTGCGAAGCCCGACAGCATGGCGACGAATGGCGCGAAGCCGACCCAGCTCGGGATCTCGTGCATGGCGTGCAGGATGTGGTTTTCCTTGCCCTCGAAGATCGAGGCTGCCCAGAACGCCTTATAGGGATCGCCATGGCCACCGTGGCCGACGCCGATGAACTGGTTGGTGAACACCACGCCGGCCAGCACCGCGCCCGCCGCCAGGATGGCGAGCGGCACCAGCATGACGAGCGGGCTCTCGTGCGGCTCATGGGGCCCGTGGCCGTGGCCGTCGTGCTTGTGGTCGTCGTGGTGGCCGTGGGCGCCATGCTCGTCGGCCCACTTGGCCGGGCCGTGGAAGGTCATGAACATCAGCCGCCAGGAGTAGAACGAGGTCATGAAGGCTGCGACCACCAGCAGCCAGAACGCATAGTTCGACGGCGTGTGCGCGGCGTAGGCGGCCTCGATGATGGCGTCCTTGGAATGGAAGCCGGCGAAGCCGAACAGATGCGGGATGCCGACGCCGGTCAGCGACAGCGTGCCGATCAGCATCATCGCCCAGGTGAAGCGGATCTTCGGCGCCAGACCACCCATGTGCCGCATGTCCTGCTCGTGGTGCATGGCGTGGATCACCGAGCCGGCGCCGAGGAACAGCAGCGCCTTGAAGAAGGCATGCGTGAACAGGTGGAAGATGCCGGCAGTATAGGCGCCGACGCCGCAGGCGACGAACATGTAGCCGAGCTGCGAGCAGGTCGAATAGGCGACCACCCGCTTGATGTCGTTCTGGACGAGGCCGACGGTCGCGGCAAAGAACGCGGTGACGGCGCCGATCAGGGTCACGAAACGCAGCGCGTCAGGGGCCAGTTCGAACAGCGGCGACAGGCGGGCGACCATGAACACGCCGGCGGTCACCATGGTCGCGGCATGGATCAGGGCTGACACCGGCGTCGGGCCTTCCATCGCATCGGGCAGCCAGGTGTGCAGCAGGAACTGCGCGCTCTTGCCCATGGCGCCCATGAACAGCAGCAGGCACAGCGTCGTCAGGATGTCGACGTCGTAGCTCAGGAACTGGAACGTCTTGCCGACAGCCGAGGGCGCGGCGGCGAACACGGCATCGAGTTGTATGGTCTTGAAGATTGCGAACAGGCCAAAGATGCCGAGGGCGAAGCCGAAGTCGCCGACCCGGTTGACGATGAACGCCTTGATCGCCGCGGCGTTGGCCGAGGGCTTCTTGTACCAGAAGCCGATCAGCAGGTAGGAGGCGAGGCCGACGCCTTCCCAGCCGAAGAACATCTGCAGCAGGTTGTCGGCCGTCACCAGCATCAGCATGGCGAAGGTGAACAGCGACAGAAAGGCGAAGAAGCGTTGCCGCGAGTCGTCCTCGGCCATGTAGCCGATCGAGTAGAGATGGACGAGGCTCGAAACGGTGTTGACGACGACCAGCATGACCGCGGTCAGCGTGTCGATGCGCAGCGCCCACGACACTTCGAGATCACCCGACGTGATCCAGCGCATCACCTGCACCTTGGCGGTCGAATGGCCGAAGCCGACCTGGAAGAACACCACCCAGGACAGCACGGCGGCCAGCAGCAGGAAGCCGGTGGTGATCAGCTCCGACGGCCGCGGCCCGAGCGCGCGGCCGAGGAAGCCCGCAATCAGCGCGCCGGCGAGGGGCAGGAATACGATGGCTGTGTAGATCATCGGAAACTCGGGAGTAGGGAGTTGGGAGTGGGGAGTGGGGAAACGGTCAAGCGATCTTCTCCTGGAGTGCGCGGATCAAGGCACGCAGCAGTCTGCCGACCTGATCACACGCCGCAAGCAGTTCATTTGCGTTGTTCTTGTCCATGAGTTCCACGGTATCGGCGAGCATCAGGTGTGTTTCCAACTCTTTCAGCGATCCTTGGGCAATCCGCAGGGAATTGATATAGTTTCCAGTGTTCTCGCGGCCGTTGCCTTCGGCGATGTTGGCTGGAATGGACGCAGCAGCGCGACGGATCTGAGCAGTCATGCCAAACGCTTCAGTTCGCGGAAAACTCTTGGTCTTCAGATAGCAGCCAGCCGCAAGCGCCATGGCCTTCTGCCACACTACTAGATCGCGATATGACCGGATTTGTTCCGCCACTGCCCTACTCCCCACTCCCCATTCCCTACTCACTCACTTCTCACCCCTTCATCATGTTGATGTCTTCGACCGCGATCGAGCCGCGGTTGCGGAAGTAGACGACGACGATGGCAAGGCCGATCGCGGCTTCACCAGCGGCGACTGTGAGGACAAAGAGCGCGAACACCTGGCCGACGAGGTCGCCCATGAAGCTCGAGAACGCGACGAGGTTGATGTTGACCGCGAGCAGCATCAGCTCGACCGACATCAGGATGATGATGACGTTCTTGCGGTTCAAGAAGATGCCGAAGATGCCGATCGTGAACAGCATCGCCGCAACGGTCAGATAGTGGCCAAGGGTGATGGTCATGCGTTGTCTCCTTGGGCCACTGTTGCCTGCCCACCCACAGCCGTCATCCCGGCGAAGGCCGGGACACACGACAAGCCGCAGGCCAGGACGCTGTCGCTGAAGGAATTCGATTGCGCCGCCGACACCGAGTTCGCTGCAACCTTGTCGATCCGTCCCGCCGCATACGCATGACGCCGGGATGACGGCTGTGGGTGTGGATAGCGCTGTCGATCATCGCACCCCTCACTCCGCTGGCTGCGGCGCGGCCGCGGGCTTCTTCGGCGGGATGATGCTCTCGCCGCTGGCGACCTTGATCACGGCCATGGCGTCCGCCGGCTGGCGGTTGACCTGGACCGACACCGACTGCCGCTTGATGCCCTGACGATGGCGCAGCGTCAGCACGATGGCGCCGATCATGGCGACCAGCAGGATCAGGCCGGCGCCCTGGAAGAAATAGACATACTTGGTGTAGAGCACGCGACCCAGCGCCACCGTGTTCGACACCGCCCCGCCCGGCGCGATCGCCACCGTCGGCGCCGCCGCAATCGTCGGCTTCGCCACCTGGAAGCCCAGCACCATGATCAGCTCGACGACCAGGATGCCGCCGATCAGCGCGCCGAGCGGCGCGTTCTTGATGAAGCCCGCCCTCAGCTCGGCGAAGTCGACGTCGAGCATCATGACGACGAACAGGAACAGCACCGCCACCGCCCCGACGTAGACGATGACGAGCAACATCGCCAGGAACTCGGCGCCGAGCAGGATGAACAACCCCGCCGCATTGAAAAAGGTGAGGATCAGGAACAGCACCGCATGCACGGGGTTCTTCGCGACGATGACCATCACCGCCGACAGCACTGCGAGGCCTGCGAACAGATAGAAGAAGCCTGCCGTCAAGATCATCGTTCCAGTCCCAAACAGGTAGCCGCGCAACCGCATTCCGCGACTTCGCACCACTCTCTCAACTCGTCATCCCCGCGAAGGCGGGGACCCATCCAACCATCCGTCGCCCCGGCTGCGAGATACGCGCCTCGGTCCTCGACCTCACCCCGCCATCAGCCTGGGTGGGCCCCCGCCTTGGCGGGGGTGACGGAGGGCGGGTGATTGCTCGCCCAGCCTCTCAACTCCACCCCAAACCTCCAACCCTTCGTAGGTTGGGTTGGCGCGCCACTTCGCGCGTAACCCAACAACTTCGGGCCTTCATCAAAGTCGTTGGGTTACGGCGCAAGCGCGCCTAACCCAACCTACCGACTTCTGCCTTTCCACTTCACCGATACTTCGCGTCCAAATCCAAGTTCTTCGCGATCTCGCGCTCCCAGCGGTCGCCGTTCGCCAGCAGCCGCTCCTTGTCGTAGAACAGTTCCTCGCGGGTTTCCGTCGCGAACTCGAAATTGGGGCCCTCGACGATCGCGTCAACGGGGCAAGCCTCCTGGCACAGCCCGCAATAGATGCACTTCGTCATGTCAATGTCGTAGCGGGTGGTGCGGCGCGTGCCGTCGTTGCGGCGCGGACCCGCCTCGATGGTGATCGCTTGCGCCGGGCAGATCGCCTCGCACAGCTTGCAGGCGATGCAGCGCTCCTCGCCATTCGGATAGCGGCGCAGCGCGTGCTCGCCACGAAAGCGGGGCGACAGCGGACCCTTCTCGAATGGGTAGTTGAGCGTCGACTTCGGCGCGAAGAAGTAACGCATGGCGAGGAAGAAGGCACTGACGAACTCGACCAGGAATAGCGATTTCAGGCCGCGAACCATGGCTGTCATAGCAGCCCCCTTCCGAACTGGAGCACGGCGGCGGTCACCACCACCATGACGAGCGACAGCGGCAGGAACACTTTCCAGCCGAGCCGCATCAACTGATCGTAGCGGTAGCGCGGCACGAACGCCTTGACCATGGCGAACATGAAGAACACGCGTGGTCAGCTTGATCAGGAACCAGATCGGCCCCGGTATCCAGGTGAATGGCGCGGCATTGACCGGCGGCAGCCAGCCGCCGAGGAACAGGACGGTGGTCATCGCGCACATGCCGACGATGGCCACGTACTCGCCGAGCATGAACAGCAGGTAGGGGGTCGAGCCGTACTCGACCATGAAGCCGGCGACGAGTTCCGATTCGGCTTCGACGAGGTCGAACGGCGGCCGGTTGGTCTCGGCGAGTGCGGAGATGAAGAACACGACGAACATCGGGAACAGCGGCAGCCAGTACCAGTCGAGGAACGTCGCCGGCAACCCGGCCTTGGTGCCGAGACCGGCCTTTTGCGCGTTGACGATCTCGGTCAGGTTGAGCGAGCCGGCGCACAGCAGCACGCAGATGATGACGAAGCCGATCGAGACTTCGTAGGACACCATCTGCGCCGCCGAGCGCAGCGCCCCCATGAACGGATACTTCGAGTTTGACGCCCAGCCGCCCATGATGATGCCGTAGACGCCGAGCGAGGAGATCGCCAGCACATAGAGAATGCCGACGTTGAGGTCGGCGATCACCCACTTGCCCCACCAGCCCTCGTTGACCGGGATCACCGCCCAGGCGGCGAGCGCGAACGTGGCGGTGGCGAGCGGCGCCAGCAGGAACACGCCCTTGTCGGCGCCGGCCGGGATCAGCGGCTCCTTCAGCGCGAACTTCAACAGGTCGGCGAACGACTGCAGCAGGCCGAACGGGCCGACGACGTTGGGCCCTTTTCGCATCTGCACCGCCGCCCAGACCTTGCGGTCCATCAACAACAGGAAGGCGATCAGCAACAGCAGGGTGACGAGCAGCAGCGCGCTCAGGCCCGCGATGATCAGGACGGGGAGAATGTAGTCGAAGAAGAAGGGTAGGAACGACTGCAGCATCGGCTTCTTCCTGTCCCTATTCCGCCGCCGCCCGCGCGCCGCCGGCCGCCGCCTTCAAGGCCGACAACTCGGCCATGACGGTCGACGCCCGCGCGATCGGGTTGGTCAGATAGAAGTCCTTGATTGGCGAATGGAAGGCCTCCTTGGCAACCGTGCCGGTGACCTTGGCCAGCGCTGCGACCCCGCCAGCGTCGGCAGCGCTCAGCATGCCGATGCGAGCGAGCGACGGCGCGGCGCGGTACATGGCGGCGCGCAGGGCTGCGAGGTCGTCATAGGGCAGCTTCCGGCCGACCACGTCGGAGAGCGCCCGCACAATCGTCCAATCCTCCTTCGCCTGACCCGGCGGGAAGGCGGCCTTGGCCGTCATCTGGGCGCGGCCCTCGGTGTTGACATAAGTCGCACTCTTCTCGGTGTAGGCGGCACCGGGCAGGATCACATCGGCGCGGTGGGCGCCACGATCGCCGTGCGTTCCCTGATAGACTACGAACGGGCCGGCCGGCACCGAGACCTCGTCGGCGCCGAGCAGGTAGACAACCTCCATGTCGGCGCCGAGCATGCCTGTGACATCGCGACCACCTTTGCCCGGCACGAAGCCGAGATCGAGGCCGCCGACGCGCGACGCCGCCGTGTGCAGGATGTTGAACCCGTTCCAGCCGTCCTTCACGACACCGAGCGAGGCCGCCGCCTTGGCGACGAGGCCAAGAACCGCTGCACCGTCGGGTCGGGCATAGGCGCCCGGGCCGACGATCAACATCGGCCGCTCGCTCTTGGCCGGCGGATGCTCGACGAACTGGGCCAAGCTCTCCGGCCCGGCGCCCAGATAATTGTACTTGTAACCCAGGTCCGCCTGCTCGCCGATGACGCCGACCAGCAGACCGCCCTGGCGCCAGCGCTTGCGGATGCGGGTGTTGAGGACTGCCGCCTCGAGCCGCGGGTTGGTGCCGATCAGCATGATGGCGTCGGCCGCCTCAATGCCTTCGATGCCGGAATTGAACACGTAGGACGCGCGGCCGAGCGCCGGATCGAGCTTGGCGCCGTCCTGGCGGCAATCGAGGTTGGCGACGCCGAGGCGGCCCATCAGGTCCTTGAGCGCGAACATCTCTTCGGCGCCCGCAAGATCACCGGCGATGGCGCCGACCTTGGCCGGGTTGGCGGCCTTGATTTTGTCGGCGATCGCGGCAAATGCCTCCGCCCACGACACCGCGCCCAGGCGGCCGTTCTTCCTCACATATGGCTGGTCGAGCCGCTGTGTCCTGAGGCCGTCGGCGACGTGGCGCGACTTGTCGGAAATCCACTCCTCGTTGATCGCGTCGTTGTTGCGTGGCAGCACCCGCATGACTTCGCCGCCGCGGGCATCGACGCGCACGTTGGAGCCGACCGCGTCCATGACATCGATCAATTCGGTCTTGGTGAGCTCCCACGGCCGCGCGTTGTGCGCCCACGGCCGGTGCGTCAGGGCCCCGACCGGACACAGGTCGACGACGTTGGCGCTCATCTCGGAGAGCATGCCCTTCTCGAGGTAGGTGGTGATCTCCATGTCCTCGCCGCGGCCGATGGCACCCAGCTCCTCGACGCCGGCGACCTCGCTCATGAAGCGGACGCAGCGGGTGCACTGGATGCAGCGCGTCATGGCGGTCTTGATCAGCGGGCCCAAGTTCTTGTCCTCGACGGCGCGCTTGTTCTCGGCATAGCGGCTGCCGCCGAGCCCGAACGCCATCGCCTGGTCCTGCAGGTCGCATTCGCCGCCCTGGTCGCAGATCGGGCAGTCGAGCGGGTGGTTGATGAGCAGGAACTCCATCACCCCCTCGCGCGCCTTCTTCACCATCGGCGACAGCGTCGAGATGACCTTGGCGCTGCCATCCTTGTTCGGCATCAGGTCGTTGACGCCCATGGCGCAGGAGGCGACCGGTTTCGGGACGCCCTGCACTTCGACGAGGCACATGCGGCAGTTGCCGGCGATCGACAGGCGTTCGTGGTAGCAGAAGCGCGGCACGTCGACGCCGGCCTGCTCGCACGCCTGGATCAGCGTGATTCCGTCCTCGACCTCGATCGGTTTGCCGTCGATGATCAGTTGCTTCGGCATGCTCAACCCGCCCCTAAGCGCCGCGAGCGCAATTCCGGGCAGGAATCACGGCCGTGACGTCACGACAATGCCACGTTCTGGCAGCCCCCGACGCCGAACGCCAGAGGCCGCAGTGCGGCATGTCTTCTCACCGGCGTGAGCCATAACCGGTTGCGATGCCGCTGCCAAGGTCGCTCGTTGGGGGAATGGGGGGCGACGCGTGCCGCCAGGGACAGTTGCCGATCGGCAAGAACGGTAATGCTTGGGGCGCGCCGGCCGAAATCGGTAACTGTCCCCGATTTCCGGTTATGATTGCATTCAGTTGGCATGAGGCACCGTCGAATGCTGGGTCAGTGGTCGAACAAGGCGCTTGGCCCAGCCGACAGGCCGCAAAGCTACGGGGACAGTCACCGATTTTGATCAGCGCATTGAAACCGTTGGCATTTCTGGAGATCGGTGACTGTCCCCGACCGACCCCACTCCCTCAACTTGCCTCCCCGGGCGCGGCGCGATAGCGCCTCGACCCGGGGCCGCGTCGGCAACGGGTGGGCGACCACCTTGCCCCACGCCTTGGACGCGATCCCGGATCAGCCTGCTGCCGCAGGCTGTCCGGGAAGGCAAGTTGAGGGGGCGTCGGTCGATCGCAGACGCCAAGCTATCTGCCAACGGATCACCTCACCACTCACCACTCACCACTCACCACTCACCACTCACCACTCACCACTCACCACTCACCACTCACCACTCACCACTCACGACCTCACGCCACCCACGAACTTATCCACGCTTGCACCACCCGTGCGCTTCTTCCCCTCGACCGATGCGAAAGAGGGGCCGTCAACCGGTGGCGACCTTTTGACGGCGTATCGGTTACAGGTCGGTAGGTACAGCGGGGACGCGCCCCGGCTACTGAGGCTCGCCACACGGCACCTGATCGCCTCGCTCGATTGCGAGGCGTGAATCAGCTGCCCAAAGAAGGCCCGAGCGCAATCAGATGCCTCATTCTTGGTTTTGAGCGCCTGCGCGCTCGGGCGTCGTGGAACCCGGCGTCCGTACGTAATTCGGAGGAATGCTGTCAGTATGCCTAAAATCCTGCTGCGGGGTGGCTCTGGACCACTTTGAATACCTTGCGGAATGCCCGCCGTGGACCACGGCCGCCCCGCTCCCCTCACTTTGCTGAGGGGAAATTCGAAAATCAAATGTGAGCCGAGCATCAATGGATCACATACGTTGCATCGACACCATTCAATGGAGAGGCCGCCGCGAAAACAGCCACCGATTTCGTCCAGATCGCCCTCTGCATTCGTGTTCCAGTCGATCGGAATCGACCCAGCGCCATCTGCCGCATTCCCATGCAATGCAAGCATATTTCTGGATCACGCCTTCGATTTGTGCAGCCGACGCCTTGCCAGCCGCCCGGCTTCGGCTACCATCCGGCGCTATCGCGTCCAGAACAGGAAGGCCACTCATGAAGCGTACCATTGCAGTTGTACTGGCGATCACGGCGCTCGCCGCCGGGCCGCGCCTCGCCCAGGCCCAGGATGGGCCGGTGATGAAGCGCATCGCCGAGACCAAGATTGTCAACATCGGCCATCGCGATGCCTCGGTGCCGCTGTCCTTCCTCGGCCCCGACGGCAAGGTGCAGGGCTACTCGATCGACATCTGCCTCAAGATTGCCGACGCCGCCAAGGAGGAGTTGAAGCTCGACAAGATCGAGGTCAAGTTCGTGCCGCTGACGCCGCAAACGCGCATCCCGCTGCTGACCGCCGGCACCGTCGACATCATCTGCGAGAGCTCGACCCACACGCTTGGCCGTTCGCGCCAGATCAGCTTCCTCAACACCACCTTCCTCACCGGCTCGAAGCTTTTGGTGCGCAAGACCTCCGGCATCAAGAAGATCGAGGACATGAAGGACAAGGTGCTGGTCGCGGTGCTCGGCACCACCAACGAGAAGGCGGCGCAGGTCGAGATCGACACCAAGAAGATCGCGATCAAGGGCGAGATCGTCAAAGTCAAGGACCACTCGCAGGCGATGCTCAATCTCGAGCAGGGCCGCGCCGATGCCTACGTCTCCGACGACGTGGTGCTGTACGGTCTCAAAAGCGCGTCGAAGAACCCGGACGAGTGGGAGGTGGTCGGCCCCTACTTCTCCTACGACCCCTACGGCATGATGATCCCGCGCAACAACGACGACTGGCGGCTGCTCGGCAACAAGACAATCACGCGGCTGATCCAGTCGGGCGAGATGGTCGCGATCTACAAGAAGTGGTTCGAGCCCGGCCCGACCAAGATCAACTATCCGCTGAGCGAGCGGCTCAGGGAGAACTTCGACCTGATCGCGCTGCCGGATTGAGGTCGTGCTTCGCGCCTCGCGCCCGCCATCGGGGGAGCGCGCAGAGGCCTGTGCCCACTTGTCACGGCCGAGGGTGAGGCGGCCAGCCGCTGGCAAGTCTGCCGCATGCGTTCGCAGAGACAACGTCCGCTCGCTGCATATCGCCTGGCCGGTCTGCCACGTTCCCGCCTCTCTCCGGTAATCCTGGATGCCCGCCTACGCGCCATGAGCGCAAGGGCTGGAGATGGGACTGCAGCATCGCCTCTGTCGAAATTGCGCGATCGGGTCGATCGCAGACCCTGGCCTACAAACAGGACCCGTGATGGGAAGCTATAACTGGAACTGGCCGATCCTGCTGAAGGAGCCCTACTTCGGCTGGATCATCTCCGGTTTCGGCAACACCATCCTGATTGCCGTCCTGGCCTGGATGATCGCCTTTCCGCTGGGCTCTGCGATCGGCATCGGCCGCACCGTCGACAACCGTGCCTTGCGGCTTGCCGCCACCACCTACGTCGAGATCTTCCGCAACATCCCGCTCTTGGTGCAGATGTTCGTCTGGTATTTCGTCGTGCCGGAGCTGCTGCCGGCGGAGTGGGGGCGCTGGATCAAGCGCGACATGCCGCACCCGCAGTTCATCACCGCCGTAATGTGCCTCGGTCTCTACACTGCCTCTCGCGTTGCCGAGCAAGTGCGCTCCGGCTTGGAGGCGATCCCGCGCGGCCAGCGCAACGCCGGCCTCGCCATCGGCCTGACGCCGTTCCAGGTCTACCGTTACGTGCTGGTGCCGGTCGCCTTCCGCACCATCATTCCGCCGCTCACCAGCGACTTCCTCGGCGTGTTCAAGAACTCGTCGCTGGCGCTGACCATCGGCGTGCTGGAGCTGACCTCGCAGTCGCGCCAGATCGAGGAATACACGTTCGCCGCCTTTGAGGCATTCACGATCGCAACCGTGCTCTACTGCCTCGTCACCGGCCTCGTCATCGTGGTGATGCGGACGGTCGAAGGTCGCACACGCATCGCCGGCGCCATCACCGTCGGAGGCAACTAGATGTTCAGCGGCTTCGACTTCGAGGTGCTGATCACCAACTGGCCATTCCTGTGGAACGGGCTGCTGCTGACCTTCCAGCTGACGGCACTGGCGGTGGCGGGCGGCATCACGCTCGGCCTGATCCTGGCGGTGGCGCGGCTGTCCGGCATCAAGCCGCTCGCCTGGCTCGTTGCGGCCTACGTCAACTTCCTGCGCTCGATGCCGCTGATCCTCGTCATATTCTGGTTCTACACCCTGGTGCCGAAACTCACCGGCACGTCGGTCTCGGGCTTCTACTCGGTGCTGATCGCCTTCATCATGTTCGAGGCGGCATACTACTCCGAGATCATCCGCGCCGGCATCTCGAGCGTAAAACGCGGGCAGATATCGGCCGCGCTGGCGCTTGGCCTGACGCCGCTGCAATCGATGCGCTATGTGATCCTGCCGCAGGCGGTCCGCAACATGATCCCCGTCCTGCTGACGCAGTCGATCGTCATGCTGCAGGATACCTCGCTGGTCTATGTCGTGGGCTTGCGCGATTTCCTGACCTCGGCCGAGATCGTGGCCGGACGCGACAATCGGCCGACCGAGCTCTACCTGTTCGTCGCCCTGGTCTTCCTGGTGATCTGTTTCAGTGCCTCGCGGCTCGTCAACCGCCTGCGCCGGAGGTACGCGCTGTGATCGAGATCAGACAAGTCAGCAAGTGGTACGCCAAGTTCCGCGTCCTCAACGACTGCTCGATGAACATCGCCAAGGGCGAGGTGGTGGTGATCTGCGGCCCCTCGGGCTCAGGCAAGAGCACGCTGATCAAGTGCATCAATGGGCTGGAGCCGTTCACCAAGGGCGAGATCACGGTCGATGGCATATCGGTCGGCGCGCGCGAGACCAACCTGCCGAAGTTGCGCTCGCGCATCGGCATGGTGTTCCAGAACTTCGAGCTGTTCCCGCATATGACGGCGGCCGACAACATTGTGCTCGCCCAACAGAAGGTGCTCGGCCGCGATCGCGGCGAGGCCGAGACCAAGGCTCGCGAGTTGCTCACGCGCATGGGGTTGGTCGAGCAGGCCGACAAGTTCCCGGCCCAGCTTTCCGGCGGCCAGCAGCAGCGCGTCGCGATTGCCCGGGCGCTGGCCATGGACCCGATCGCGATGCTGTTCGACGAGCCGACCTCCGCGCTCGATCCCGAAATGATCACCGAAGTGCTCGACGTCATGGTCAAGCTCGCCGAGGAGGGCATGACGATGGCCGTCGTCACGCACGAGATGGGCTTTGCCCGCCGGGTCGCCCATCGCGTCGTGTTCATGGATCAGGGCTCGATCGTCGAGGACGCCAAGAAGGACGACTTCTTCGGCACCCCGCGCAGCGAGCGCGCGCAACTCTTCCTGTCGAAGATACTGACGCATTGAGTGAGGGGGTGACAGCTGACGGCGGTAACGCTTGCGACCGATGCTGAGATCAGTCGAACGGCCGTAGGTCGGGTCAAGGCGTGAGCCGTGACCAGACATGGCTGGCTCCGCTCGTGAATGTTGGGTCGCGCAAGCGGGCTTGCCCCAAACTACATTTCGCGTGGCAGTCCTTACGCGAGATTGCCGCGCATCAACCTTGGTCGCAATTGCGCCTGCAGCTATACACACCGCATGGCCAACACCCCGAAGCTAACGAGTTCGAAGCACGAGCTGGCCGAGAATGCTGTGCGCCTGGCACGGATCGGCGACCTCGACGCCGCCGCCGCCGCTTTCGAGCAGGCGATCGCGCTCGACCGCCGCAATATGGATCTCAGCTTCAACCTCGCCATCGTCGAGCAGCAACGCGGCAACATCGATCGGGCGGCCGTACTGTTGAGCACGGTGCTGCAGCACAAGCCGCTCTATCCGAACGCGGCTTCCCGCCTGTCACGCCTGCTGGCGCGGTTCCAATTGAGCGACCCCACGGTGCTGCATCCGGCCGGACTGCGCGCCGCCCTCGATACCGGCGGCGTCGCGCATCAGCCGATTGTCGAGGCGACGCTTCACTGGCTGCTCGCAACCGATACCGTTCTTGGCCAGTCCGTCGACGAAATCGGCAGCGGCGCCATCGAACGCGACATCGGCCGAGGCCTGATCGGGGCGCGCACCGCCGAAGGTCTTGCCGCCGGACTGCTGCACCGGAGCCTCATTAAAGGCATCGTCAAGCACGCCGGCCTCGAGCGCCTGCTGACCGGCGTCCGGGCGGCCCTCCTGCTCGATTGCGCCGCCGCCCGCTTCGACGACCGAGCTCTAGCCGATCTCGCCCTCGCGCTCGTTGTCCAGGGCTGGAATAACGACCACGCCTGGGCCGAGACCGCGGCAGAAGCAGACGCGCTATCGAGCCTCGCCGTCGATCGGCAAGCCCTGCTCGCCGGCGACCGCGAGGCCACGCGCCGCTTCGTGTGCGCCGCGCTCTATCGCCCGCTCGATGCGATCGTGTCGCCGCCGCTTTCGCTTGCCGAAACCCACCGCCTGAAACCGCGCAGCCTGCGCGAATTGATCGAGCCGCACCTGCAGGCCACCGCGCGTCAACGCGAAGCTGCGGCGCACATTGCCGCTCTGAAGCCGCTCGCCGATGAGACCTCGCTCAGGGTCGCCGGCCAATACGAGGCAGCGCCATATCCACGGTGGCAGAGCTTGCAGGTCTCGGCCCCCGGCGCGCTGACGCGGCTGATCAAAGAGCGCTTTGCGAACGGCGCCCCGGTCTGGCTCGACCAGCCCTTCGACGTGCTGATCGCCGGCTGCGGCACCGGCCAGCAGGCGCTGCAGTCGGCCAGCGCCTACGGCCCCGACGCACGGTTGGTGGCGCTCGACTTGTCGCGTGCCAGCCTCGGCTATGCCAGCGACATGGCTCAGCGCCACAAGATATCGAACGTCCAATTCCTGCAGGGCGACATTCTCGATGCGCCCCTGCTCGACCGCAATTTCGATATCATCGAGTGCGTCGGCGTGCTGCATCACATGGCCGACTGGCGGGCCGGATGGCGGGCGCTGCTGCAGCGGCTGCAGCCCACCGGCCTGATGTACGTCGGGCTCTACAGCGCAGTCTCGCGGCGCAACTTGCGCGATCTGCGAGCTGAACCCGACTATCCCGGCCCCGGCTGCAGCAATGCGCAGGCGCGCGCCTATCGCCGCCAACTGCTGCTGCGAGACGATCATGCCGCAGGCGGCGACCTCAAGGCCAGCCGCGATTTCTACGCACTCAACGCCTTCCGCGACCTCGTGCTGCACGAAAGCGAGGCGCATCTCACCCTCGAAGAGATCGCGCAATTCCTTGGACAGAACGGTCTCGACTTCCGCGGCTTCACACTCGAGGCCAGCGTTCTCGACCGGTTCGCAACGGCATTTCCCGCAAGCAGCGGCCAGGGGCGGCTGGAAGACTGGGCCGCCTTCGAGCGATCGAACCCACGCACGTTCGATGCGATGTATCGCTTCTGGGTGGCGCGCCGGACCTGAGCTTGCCATGCAAACGCCTTGCACCGGCCGTCATTTCTGCCTAGTACCCGGAATCACACATGGATAGCACACATGATCGCGGAACCACGAGTCGATCCGGCAGGAGGGCGCCGAAGGCCGTAGCCTCAGCTACGGACGAGGCGTCCGACGCCTCGGGCGACCGTGGGCCGCGACCTAAGCGGGCGATCGAGGATGTTCGCCGGCCAGGAGCGCCGCGCGGCCGATGTTTGCCCCATCGGACAAGCGGCGCGACGCCGCCGGCGAGCATCCTCGATCGTCATGTGTACTATCCATGTGTGATTCCGGGTACTAGCACAGAGCCATCCCGCCGCCGCCCACAGTTGCGCCACGAGAGCAAAAATGGATTTCAGCCACTTCACCAACCTGGTTATCGAATTCATCAAGACGCACGAATCCTGGGCGGCGCCTATCGTATTCGCCTTGGCTTTCGGCGAGAGCTTTGCCTTTCTGTCGTTGTTGCTGCCAGCAACCGTGATACTTTTCGGAGTCGGCGGCCTGATGGGGGCGGGCAACATTGCATTCGTTCCGGTATGCGTCGCCGCCGCCGTAGGCAGCATCCTCGGCTACGGGATTTCCTACTACATTGGGCTCCATTTCAAAGATTCGATCGACAAGATCTGGCCGTTCACGCGGCATCCCGAGATGATCCCGCGCGGCCGCGCCTTCTTCGACCGATGGGGCGCGCTCGGCGTTGCATTCGGGCACTTCTTCGGACCGGTCAGGGCGGTGATCCCGGTGGTCGCCGGCATGTATGCGTTGAAACCGCTGCACTTCTGGACCGCCAATATCCTGTCATCGTGCGTGTGGGCGTTCGGCATCCTGGCGCCCGGGGCGCTGGGCCTCAAGTGGCTGGGCTTCATGGGCTGACTATGCCTCGCCCGATGTCGCCATGCTGAGCGCCCTCCATATAGCCTCGCTCGACCCGACGGTGATGGATCGGCTGTCGGCGTTCGCCACCGCGCACGGCCATTGGGTGCTGCCGCTGGTATTCGTGGTCGGGCTGTTGAAGAGCATCGCCATACTGGCGGTGTTCATCCCGTCGACCGCATTCTTCATCGCGCTCGCCGGCGTCTACAGCGCAGCCGGCGGCACCTTCGCGCCGCTGTGGCTCGCAGCAGCTCTCGGCGCCACCACCGGTGATGCGCTATCCTACGTGGTCGGCCACCACTACCGCGAGCATCTACCACGCATGTGGCCCTTCACTACCGCGCCCGATCTGCTGGCGCGAGGCGAAGCACTGTTCGCCAAGTGGGGCATCTGGAGCGTGCTCGGCGCCAAATTCGTCTGGGGCATCCGGCCCTTCATCCCGATCGTTGCGGGCGCCTACCGCATGCCGCTCGTGCTGTTCCTGGCGGCGACCAACCTGTCGTCACTGGTGTGGGCCGGGATCGGTATGGGCGCCGGCTTCGGCCTGTGGCGGATGTGGTCGTGAGTTGCCCAAAGCCTTGCCTTGGCGACCATGATCGCCTACACGAAGCGCTGAAACGCGCACCGGGCCATGCTTCGGCGTGCTTGAATTCATGCCCATTCGAGGACTTCAGCCCATGGCCGCCGACAAAGCCGCTCGCTCCGCCCGCAACGTCGAGACCCGCAAGAAGAAGGCGTCCCGCACCGCCCCACGCTCGCCGGTGACCCGTATCCAGGGCAACACCGCGGCCGTGCGCAAGCGGCTGAAGAAGATGGCCGGCAAGGCACGGTCGGCGAAGGCTGCCAAGGCGTAAAAGCGGAAGCCGCTGGCAGTCGAGCTGTCGAGCAAAGCAATAGGCGCGTCCAACCCGTCAGAACATTCGATGCGGTGGAGGCCGGCCGACGCCTCCTCGCCCGGTATTTTTCACCGAGTCCAGCAGCTGGCTTGGCTGGGCTCCCGCCGCAGCCTGCCCTCGCGAAGGCGGGGGCGGGAGTGACGTCACTGGAGGGGGGGCGTCCGGCAAAAGCCGGCCGACATCCGCAACTTATTAAACGCGGCAAGCGCCTCTTTGCCACCGGTCTGCTTCATCACCTGGCCCACAATTCCGCCATGGCAATCGTCAGCCCCGGCGGATCGAGGGTCAGATCGCCGCTGTCGACCAGCTTCGTCTCGATCGCGCCGCTCGCCGCCCGTCGGTGATGGACGATCGCTTTGCCCTCAGGGTCGACGATCAGGTAGTGCTGGACGCTGTCGACCTCGAAATAGCCCTTCAGTTTCACCGTGGCGTCGATCCGAGCCGTCGACGGCGACAGCACTTCCACCACGATGATCGGGTTCGGAATTTCCAGGCTATCGAGGGCGGGCTCCGGCAATGGCGCGACCAGCGCGTCGGGCTCGAACGCCTTGCGCGCGTTGATGCGCACTGTCGGGCCTTCGGGCGCTGCGAAGTACGGCACACCAGTGTGCTTGATCGCCTCCATCAATGCCATGACAATGCGAAACTTAAGCTTTGCATGCCCGAATTGCTGCGACTGCTGCACGATAACAACTCCATCCAGCAATTCGAATTTGCCCGCTTCCCGCGGCTGGGCCTCGGCCCAGGGCAGGAACTCGTCGACGGTCATGCGCTTGTCGAACGCGATATTCATTGTGAATGTTTATCATCGAAGCTGCGGCGACGCTATCACGCTCACGGGATCGGGCGACCGTTCAAATCTCGAGCTTCTTCTTCAGTAGCTCGTTGACCGCGGCCGGCGCCGCCTTGCCGCCGGTCTGCTTCATCACCTGGCCGACGAACCAGCCGAGCATGGTGGGCTTCGCCTTGACCGCCTCAACCTTGTCGGGGTTGGCGGCAATTATCTCGTCGACCGCCTTCTCGATTGCCGCAGTGTCGGTAACCTGTTTCAAGCCTTCTGTATTGACGATTTCAACCGGGTCGCGGCCCGATGTCCAAGCGATCTCGAATACATCTTTCGCGATCTTGCCGGAGATGACGCCGTCCGAGATCATTTTGACAATTGCCGAATTTGCCACGGCTGGCATTGGACCTAGTATCGGATCAACTACCGGCGACTGAGGCAAAGTCTGCTTGCGCGAAGGCGGAACATATTGATCCTGATGCCAGATAACGGGCGGCAATTCTTGTTTTTTTTCCGCCCTGTTCATTCGGCCAAGATATTCGTTGATCAGCCAATTGGCCGCCGCCTTAGGTTCTGCCCCGTCTTTGACCATGCACTCGAAATAATCAGCTCTTTCCTTCTCGGCGACGAGCACGCCCGCATCATAGACAGACAGACCGTAGTCCTTGATAAACCGCGCCTTCTTGGCGTCCGGCAACTCCGGCAGGTGGACTTTCAGGTCCTCGACGAACTGCGCCTTCATCTCGAGCGGCAGCAGGTCGGGGTCGGGGAAGTAGCGATAGTCGTGCGCCTCCTCCTTCGAGCGCATCGAGCGGGTCTCGCCCTTGACCGGATCGAACAGCCGGGTTTCCTGATCGATTTTGCCGCCATCCTCGATGATCTCGATCTGGCGGCGGGCTTCCGCCTCCACCGCCTGGCCGATGAAGCGGATCGAATTGACGTTCTTGATCTCGCAGCGGGTGCCGAGCTCGGCGCCGGGCTTGCGCACCGAGACATTGACGTCGGCGCGCAGGTTGCCCTTCTCCATGTCGCCGTCGCAGGTGCCGAGGTAGCGCAGGATGGTGCGCAACTTGGTCACGTACGCCTGCGCTTGGCGAGACGACCGCAGGTCGGGCTTCGACACGATCTCCATCAGCGCCACGCCCGAGCGGTTGAGATCGACGTAGGAGTACTCGGCGTGCTGGTCGTGGATCGACTTGCCGGCGTCCTGCTCGAGATGCAGCCGCTCGATGCCGACCGTTATCGACTGGCCGTCGACGTCGATCTCGATCTCGCCCTCGCCGACGATCGGCTGCTTGTACTGGCTGATCTGGTAGCCCTGCGGCAGATCAGGATAGAAGTAGTTCTTGCGATCGAACACGCTCCTGAGGTTGATCTGGGCATTGAGGCCGAGGCCGGTGCGCACCGCCTGGGCCACGCACTCGGCGTTGATCACCGGCAGCATGCCCGGCATCGCCGCGTCGACCAGCGAGACATGGCTGTTGGGCGCGGCGCCGAACGCGGTCGAGCTGCCCGAGAACAGCTTCGACTGGCTGTTGACCTGGGCGTGCACCTCGAGCCCGACGATGACCTCCCAGTCGCCGGTGGCGCCCTTGATCAGGTTCGACGGCTTGGCAGGCTTGGCTTTGTCTTGCATGTGCATGACCTTGGCAAATGACGGGCGTTCGGCGCGTACCTGAACGGGAACCGGGGTTGACGTCAACCCAGGCGCGGCCGCACCACGAAATAACCGATTGCCGCCCACACGAGCCCAACGATCAGCAGCGCGATGAACATGCCGCCCGCCGCCCGCTCGTGGCCGAGGCTGATACCCAGCGGCAGCTTGGCAACGAGGCCGAGCAGCGCCATGCCGGCAATCGCGGCGATCATCGCGGCGACAGGAACCTTCTGCGCCTGACTCGCTCTTGCGCCCATGTACAGACCCACGACCAGCGTCGCCGGATTGAGCAGCGCATAGAGCGCGATCAGTTGTACGGCAGCAGCCATAGTCTTTGGTCCTTGCCTAGCGGAACGCCTGCGCGACCAGCAGGGAACCGCCGATGATCACCACCGCGTCCAGGATGTAGGTATGGGTAGTGAGGGATAGGTTCCGGGTCAACTTGCGGGCGATGAAGGCACCAGGAATCGCGCATATACCGATCAGCAGCGCCATGATCCACGACGACCACGGCAGCGCGCCGGCGGTCTGGAATACCAGCGTCTTCACCGTGCCGATCAGCAGCGATACACCCGCGTCGGTGGCGATCACCGCCGCGCCTTCGAGCCCGCCGGCCATCAGGATCGACAGCAGCATCACGCCGGAGCCTGAGGTACCACCAACCAGCGCGCCATAGCCGAGGCCCGCCGCCACCAACCCGCGGTCGGACAGTGCGCCGAACCGCCGCTTCATGAAGCGGCGTAATGGTACCAGCGTGATCAGCACGCCGCCGATCAGCACTGCGGCACCGGGACCGCTCAGCAGCGTATAGCCGTAGGCGCTGACGACACACAGCGGCACGGCAGCAAGCCCGACAAGCATCGCCTTGTGGCAATCGAAGCTCGACCAGTAGGCTGCGAGCCGGCTGCCGTTGGTCATCAGCGCCGACAGGCCGATCACCGGCACCACCGCTTGGGCGCCGATGATCGGCACCAGCACCAGCGGCATCAAGCAGGCCGGTGCCGTAGCCCGCAACACCGCCGACAATCGAGGCTGCGACCGCCGTCGCCGCCACCGCCAGATATTGCAGGAGCGTGACGTCGGCCATCACGCCGGCATTGCGAATGGGGCCGGATCGAGGAACCGCACCAGCACATTACGCAGCAACTTCGACACGTTGTTGTCGAAGCCGTTCATCGGCAGCGAGCCGCAGAACGTGATCGAGCCGGTCGAAAACACGGCGCCGCCGCCCGGCGTCTCGAAGAAAGTCATGTCGGCGTGGATCAGGTCCTTGTGCTTTTGGCCGGCGACCGTTGTAAGGTGCGTCAACTGCTCCTCCGGCACCAGCACCCAGGGCGCCTCCGGCGGATGCTTCTCCGAGCGCGCGACCACGATCGCGTGCCGCGGCGTGCCGAGCTTCTTGTCGGTGCGGTCGAGTTCGAAACCGGCGGCGCCGTGGCCCGACAGGCCGAAATCGCCGATCAGTTCGTCCTCGATCCCGGCCAGCATCCACGCCACCCGCGGATCGCGCGCTTCCGGCAACACGCGATAGTACGAGCCGACGAAGTTGCCCTGCGCGGTGAAGCCGACGCCGGCGAGCTTCTGCGGCGGCCGGCCGTTGCGGCGCCACATGCCGCCGTATTCGCCATCGAAGGCGTTGTAATACTCGCCAACCTCGGCCGCCCAGGCGCGGATGCCGCCCTCGGCGCGGCGGATTTCGATCAGGCCGTCCTTTTCCGGTGACAGCGCGATCTTCCAGTAGAAGCCATTGCCGCCAAGATACATGAAGCGACCGCCATGATCGCGATATTGCGTCAGCGCATCGAGCATCTCCCGAGTATGATATTCCGGATGGGTGCCGGTCATCACCACAGGGTAGTCCTTCAGCAGGTCATAGCCCTCGTGGTGCAGTTCCCAGTCGGTGATGATGTCGTAGTCGTGCCCCATGGCCTCGAGCCAGGTCGTCAGATGGCTGTCGGCCGGGAAGTGTCTCAGACCGGAGCCGCGGATATCGGGGTAGGGATAGGTGATGTAGCCGATCCGCACGTTCAGCATCGGCCGGCGCCAGCTGGCGTAGGCGATGCCGCTGCCGTCGGTGTGGAAATTATAGGTCGACAATCCGAGGTCGACATGATCGCCGGGATTGTGCGGATAGGCGTTCCACTCCTTTGCCTGGGCCTTCCACGCCTTCTTCCAGGCCTCGTCGCCGACCCATTCGGGCCGCGCGTGATTGCCGTAGACGGTATAGGTAAAGGTCGAGGCCAGCAGCGCGATCTTGGCTGTCGGCCTGCCCTTCGGCGGCACCACGAAGAACGGGATGTTGTCTTCCGCTTCGCCAGCCTTCAGCCGCAGCGCGTAGGCGCCTGAGCGCGTACCGGCGGGCACCGTCCATTCGTGCGTCACCGGCCAGCGGCAATCATCGATATCATCGGCGTGGAAATGGATCGCGCCGTAGTGCTGCGGCGCATGCCGCCAGGACATCTCCGAGCCGTCCCACTTCGAGCCCGTCACCGCCCGCGTCGGCTGGTTGACGAGGCGGCCGTGCAGTCCATGCGGCCCGATGTCAACGATGCGGGTGGTCTCGATCTCGCGCGAGAAGTCCCAGGCGGCGACTAGGCTGGACGGCGGAGCCGACGTCAGCGCGTCGAGATCCTCTGGCGGCAATACTGCGCCGAAGATCATCGGCCGCTCGATTCGGCCGCTGAAGCAGCCGGTCGGCGTTCCCGCTGTTCCGCCCGACAAGCCGCCGGCGAAGCGCACGTCGCCGACGCCGCCAAACGAGGCTGGCACCGCCAGCTGTTTCCTCACCGCCGTCGCGGACGTCATCCCGTCCAACGCGATGCAGCTCAGAGCAAGGCTCGAGGCGGCGGCATCATGCGTGACGACGAGCGTGTACCAGTGCTCCGGCTGCACCTCGGCGGTCGTGATCTCCGCCGGCATCGCCGCACCCTGCCCGGCGCTCACCGCAAAGCAGATGCCCTTGCCTGTGGCGGCCGCCGATAGCAGCAGCCGGTGCGAAGCCTTGGCCGGATCACCCATCGCCAGGATGCATCCGGGCTCGCCGTTGAGGCCGCCGATCCACACCGTCACCACCACGGTGAACGACGACAGCCGGCCGACCGCCTCGGATGCCGGAACGATCGCGTAGCTGCCGAGGGGAACCGATTGCGCTGTCGGTCGTTCGACCTCGGATATCTGCGCTGCGATCGCCTCTTGCCTGATGCCGGGACCGACCGGATTGGGATCGGCGCAGATCACCCGGACCAGACTTGCCTCGACCGGCTCCGGCCGGTCGCTCGCGACATGGAACCTGATCGTCTCGCCGGGTCGGACGGACAGCTTTTCGGCGTAACCTGCAAGCGGCAGCATGATTTCGAGCCTCTCAACCCTTGAACGACGACTGCTTGCGCTTGAAGGCCGCCAGCGCCGCCAGCCGCTCGTCGCGCCAGCGGGACTTGGCGGCGTGCTGCGCGCCGGGCTTGGCGCCATCGCTCCAACCGGCGACGATGTTGTCGGTGGCGGCCTTGTCGTAGACGGCGGGCTTGGCCGGATCGGCCTGCAGCCGCTTGTAGAAGCCGGTGTAGCGGTCGCAGTAGTCGGCGATGCCGCCAGGCGCGTTGAGATCGATGGTCTCGAACGGGCCCATGAACGACCAACGCAGCCCCAGGCCATGGCAGATGGTCTTGTCGAGGTCCTCAGGCGAGACGTAGCCCTCCTCGACCAGCCGGAACGCCTCGGCCAGCAACGCGCCCTGCAGACCGATTGAGAATGAAGCCCTCGATCTCGCGATTGACCGTAATCGGCACCTGGCCGATCTCGTCATAGACCGCGCGCGCCCTCTTCATCGTCTCGGGCGAGGTCCACGGCGACGGGCACAGCTCGACGATCGGCACCAGATGCGGCGGGTTCACCGGGTGGCCGACAAGGCAGCGGGCACGGCCGTTCAGGCCTTCGGTATATTTCGATGCCACGATCGCCGACGACGACGACGACAGGATTGCATTCGCCGGCGCGGCACGATCGAGCTTGTCGAACAGCGCGATCTTGGCCTCGACCGTCTCGGGCCCGCACTCCTGCACGAAATCGACATTCTTGACGGCTTCCTCCAGCGTGGGTGCTACCTTGATGCGGGCGAGACAAGCAGCCGGGATCTTCGACGAGGCCGTGTCGGGCCTGATCGGCCAGCGCTTCCGCCAGGAGCTTCGGCGCCGCATCGCGCGCGGCTTGGCTCACGTCGGTGATCTGCACGTTCCAGCCGGCGCGTGCGAACACCATCGCCCACGCCCGGCCGATCAAACCCGCTCCGATAATCCCGCACGTCGGCATGTGGTTTCGTCCCTGTTCCTCGATTGCGTGGCTCAACCCAGATGTTGCCTCAGCGCCCCGACCAGACGGTCGACATCCTGCTCGTCATTGTAGGCGTGCGGCGAGATCCGCATGCGGCCGAGGCGCGGGGCGACGTAGATATTCTCATCGGCCAGTGCCGCGATCAGCGCCTGCGGCACCCCGCCCTTGAAGCCGAGGCTCAGAATATGCGGCGCCCGCAGCCGGCGATCGGGCACCTCGACCGGCAACCCCTTTACGCCATCGGCGATCCGGTCGGTCAGCATCGCGCAGGCGTTCGACGAGCGCCGGCGCGCCCCAAGACGCAACCAGCTCCATGCCGATCGACGCCATCTCGAGCGAAATGAAATGATCACGCTCGCCCATATCGAAGCGGCGCGCGTCGTCGACATAGCGGGTATCGGCGAAATAAACCTTCGATTCGGCCCGCACGTCGCGCCGTGCCGGTGCCGTCTGTTCCAGCGGCACGCCATCCTGGTGCCGCCGCGCGATATACATGAAGGCTCGGCCATAGGGGCCAAGCGTCCACTTGTAGGTCGGGAAGAACACGAAATCGGGATCGAGTGCCTTGACATCGAGTCGGCATGACGCCGACGCCGTGGGTGGCATCGACGAGAAGCGCCGCTGCCTTGGCCTTCGCGGCTTTGCGACCACTGCCATGAGATCGATGGCGCCGCCGTCCGACCAATGTATCGACGAGATCGAGACGACAGCCGGCGGCTGGGCATTTGGGTGATCGATGGCGGCCAGCACTGCCGATGTCCAATCGCCATCACCAGGCTGCGCCACGGTGTCGATGGTGAGGCCTTGCGGCTCGGCCCGCGACTGCCACTCCAGCACCGGCGAGGTATGATCGTCCTGCAGCACGATCACGCGAGATCCTTTCGGCACGTCGAGGATTTTCGCAGCCGTGGCAATGCCGTAGCTTATCGATGGCGTGAGCGCGACGTCGGCCGGATCGGCGTTGATGAGGCGGGCAGCCGCCTGGCGCGCCCGCTCGTGCTGGTCGGTAGCGAACGAGGCTCCGAGTTTCCACGGTTGGCCCTTGCGGGCTACGGCAGCCCGCGCCGCCGCTTGCGTCGCCAGCGGCAGCGGGCTCCAGCCAGCGGCATTGAGGTAGCAGACATCGCGCGGGATATCGAACAGGGCACGTTGCGAGACCAGCATGCGGATCGCTCCATAATTTGGGAGGAGCGAACCTAGCCAGTATTTCGCCAATTCGCCAACCCGACGGCAATAAAGCGCAAAGTGATGGCATCGCGCACCTGCAGAATGTGCTGGACAGGCGCGCGCCGATGCTTCGATGCAAGCCTCGATTGTGCTAGCGAACGTTGCCGATTGCCACCCGTACAAGGTTCCCCATGGCCGATCTCAGCCGCAGCGCCGCACGCAGCTCATTCGTCACCGTTCGCGACGGCTTGAAGTTGCATGTCGGCCACTGGCCTGCGCCCCGCTCGAAGGCACGGCCGGTGCTGTGCCTGCCCGGTCTCACCCGCAACGGCCGCGATTTCCTCGATGCCGCCGCCGCCCTCAGCGACGGTCCGCAGGGACGCGAGGTGTTCGCACTCGACGCCCGCGGCCGCGGCCTGTCCGACCGCGATCCCGACTGGCGCAACTATTCAATTCCAACCGAAACGCATGACGTGATCGACGTCATGACTGCGCTCGGCCTGCACGATGCGGCGATTCTCGGCACCTCGCGTGGCGGACTGCTCGCGATGGTGCTGGCGGCGATCCAGCCCACCATGATCGGCGCTGTCGTGCTCAACGACATCGGCCCGGTGATCGAGCGCGCCGGCTTGATGCGAATCGCCGGCTATGTCGGCCGCATGCCGCTGCCGCTATCATGGGCGGACGCGGAGAAGATGATCGCCGATGTCAGCGCCAAGGCGTTCCCGGCGGTCCAGGACGATATGTGGCCGAAGCTGGCGCGGGCCTGGTTCAACGAACAGGACGGACGGCCGGCGCCGGGCTATGACCCTAGTCTCGGCAAGTCGTTTTCCAGTACGGATGCGACGCCACCGGCGCTTTGGCCGCAGTTCGGGGCGCTGAAGAATGCCGCGATGCTGGTCGTCCGCGGCGAAACCTCGGACCTGCTGAGTGAGGCAACCGTCACCGAAATGCAGGCGCGCCACCCCAACTGCGCGCGCCTGACGGTGAAGGGCCAGGGCCACGCGCCATTGCTGATGGACAAGCCCACGATCGGCGCGATCCGCGCCTTCTTCGATGCCGCCGACCGCGGCCAGTCGGTCGCCGGCAAGGTCTATTGACGGCAGCGCAGCACCAAGAATCGTAAGTCGGGAAGTGCCCCCTCGCGAGACCCGACAGCCACGGGCGCTGATCGAAGTCGTCGGCTCTCGCAAGAGGGCTCTAGCCGACCTACGGATGTGGACGGATTTGTGCGAGGCGACCTACTTCACCGCAATCGACCAGCCGAGGGCTGCGGCCAGCGCGCCGGCAAGCAGCCCGGCCGCCACCGGCACGAAGCTCGATGCGATCATGCGCAGGGCAACGAAGCGGGGCCCCATGATCGGTATTTCGTAGGCGATAACACGATGGAAGGCGTACACTGACCAGCCGGTGATCAGCGCGATCACCTGCGCGCCGCCCGCCCCTTCCCGCGCCAGCATGATCGCGATCGGAAACGAGACGATTGGCCCGCCCGGCAACAGCCCGCCAAACAGCGAGGCGAGCGTGATCCCGGTGAGGCCGGTGTCGGGCCCGAGCATGGCGACGATCAGCCGGTCGGGTATCAGTTCAGCCAGGCATGACGCCGCAATCAGCGAGAACGGCAGGCGGATGGCGAGCCGCACCCCCTCGTCCATGGTGAAGCGCAGCGCACGGCCGAGCGCGGCCGGGTTCTTCGCCCGCGCAAAATAACCGGCAGTGGCGGTTGCAATCGCCAGGATCACGAGCGAGACGTTCATGCCGGCTCCTTTGCCGGCGCCTCGGCATCGCGCGGATGCTCGGGTCGGGGAATGTATAGCGGCCCGCGAGCGAGAACACGGGCCAGCGCGCCGGCCAGAACCGGCAGCGGCAAGCTCGTCAGGACGCGCACGATGACGAACTCGTGCCCCAGCAGCGGCAATTCCCAGACCACGATCCGGTGCACGCCGATGATCGACCAGGCGGTCAGGAATGCGATCACGGCACCGACGTCGGCACCGGCCAGAAACAGCGCATAGACGATTGGGAACGCGGCGAACGGCCCGCCCGGCGTCACCGCCCCCAGCGCCGTCGCCAGGATCAGTCCGAGCCAGCCGGACTGGGCGCCGAGAATCGGCGCGATCCTATTCGGATCGGCGAGCTCGCGGGCGAAGCCCCCGAGCATCATGCCGAGCGCGATCAGCGGCACCACGCCGACCGCCAACCACCAGGCATGCCCAAGCGCTGCCGCCAACACGCCACCACCCTTGGTCAGGTAGACGAGCGCCATCGACACCAGCGCCAGCGCGATGAAGAAGATCATGCTGCCGTCGACCAGCGGGCGGGCGATGACTTTTCTGTCCTGACCTGTTGCGGGTGACGACATCTCGGCTCGATCGGTTTCAGAAGGTATCGCAGGCTTGGCCGCGACCGCGGTCGGCCAGCCTCAATGCCATACTTTGCGGCTGCCTGTCCTCCGCGCGCCGGCGTACCTCCCGTGCACTGGTGGCAGGACCGCGGCCACGCGCCGCGACCGACGGTGCCTGTGGCGGAGCCCGCACAACTCGCCTAAGCTTCGCCATGGGGAGCCTTCGACGATCAGGAGGTCGCTTGATGATCCAGGCTGCGCGTCTCGTATGGATTGCCCTTGCCGTTGCCATGGTGGCGGCGTTTCCGGCCCATCACTCTATGGCCGCCGCGCCCGATCGCTGCTTAGCGATGGCCCACGCTCCAGCACCGCTGCTGCAGCGGGCGAATTTCGTCAGGGCGCAATTGAAGGCGGCCGAAGTTCGTCTGACGTTCCTGGGGCACTCGACGTTCCTGATCGAAAGCAGCCAGGGTGTTCGCATCGCCACCGACTACAACGACTATTACCGCCCGCCGGTGGCGCCAGACGTCGTCACCATGAATCGGGCCCATGACACCCACTACTCGAGCCACCCCGATCCCGGCATCAAGCATGTCCTACGAGGCTGGAATCCCGACGGCGGGCCAGCCCAGCACGACATCACGATCGCCGACGTGCGGGTGCGCAACATCCCGACCAACACGCGCGATTTTCAGGGCGGCACGTTCGTCTACGGCAACTCGATCTTCGTGTTCGAGATCGCCGGATTGTGCATCGCCCACCTCGGCCATCTGCATCACACCTTGACGGTACAGCAGCTGGCACAATTGGGCCAGATGGACGTCGTGCTGGTGCCGGTCGACGGCAGCTACACCATGGACCTCGATGGCATGATCGAGGTGCTGAAGGCGATCAAGGCGCCGCTGATGATCCCGATGCACTATTTCTCGAGCTTCACCCTCGAGCGCTTCATGACGCGAGTGCGCGGCACCTTCGACGTCGAGGAAAGTCCGCTGCCGACGGTCGTCGTCAGCCGCGCCGACGCTGCCGGCGCAGCAGAAGGTGCTGGTGCTGCCGGGACGGTGACGAAATGGCACGATTTTCAGCGGAAGCGCTTCTGCGGCGGCCGCGAGCTCGCACTCGGCGGCGGTCCGGAACGGACATCCTTGTGGCGGAAATTGATCCGGCCCTTGGTCAGATCGTAGGGCGTCATTTCGACCGTGACCTTGTCGCCGGCAAGAATGCGGATGCGGTTCTTCTTCATGCGGCCCGAGGTGTAGGCAATTACCTCGTGACCATTTTCGAGCTTCACGCGGCAGCGCGCATCCGGCAGCACTTCGCTGACCACACCTTCGAATTCGAGAACTTCTTCTTTGGCCATAGGGCTCCCTCGGGCTTGACCTCTGCAGAAACGCTTCCAGCGGGCAGACGTCAAGTCTGCCCGCGCTGATTCTTCAGGGTCATCCACGATCGATTGTAATCAGAGCGCGCGCAGGTTGACTGCCGACGACTTACCGTTGCGGCCGCGCTCGAGATCGTAGGACAGCTTCTGGCCTTCACGTAGACCTGTCATATTGGCGCGCTCAACCGCAGAGATGTGAACGAAAACGTCTGCTCCACCCTCGTCCGGCTGAATGAACCCGTAGCCTTTTTGCCCGTTGAACCACTTCACAGTGCCAGTCGCCATCTTAAGTCCTCTGGTAGTACCGCCGGCCCACGCAGAATTGCCGTGGGTCGTCAAATCACGCGATGGACGGTCCAGGTGGCCGGTAGAGCCTTGCCGTAGAGTGCACCCAGGTAATTCGACAGCCCCTATATGATCCAGGCGAGGCCGAACGGCAACAGAAAAACAACAAAATTGAGCTTCTGCCACCTTGGAATCTGCGACTTTCGGTCCCGTCGATCGTTGAACTAATGTGATCGACTGCAGCCAACCACCGCTAAACCGGTGTAAACACGTGTTCGCGGGAAGTGACCTTGGAAATCGAGGAAAGGAAAAAGCAATATGGCGTCAACTTCGCGCGATCTTTCGCTCACGTCGCTTCTTCTCGGCTTCATCGCCGGCGCAATCGCAGTCGTCACCGCGCACGAGGCGATCATCTATATACTCAGCGTCGCCAAAGTCCTGCCGCCAACGACGCAAGCCTGGTCGTTGGTGCCATATGGTCCGTTCGGCGTGCCGACCATTGTCAACCGCATGTTCTGGGGAGGTCTGCTGGGAGCGCTGTTTGCCGTCATCTGGCCGGTGTTGCCGGGCGGCGCCATGTGGCTGCGCGGGCTCATTTACGGTTTCCTCGTCGTCTTGTTCAGCAACTGGCTGCTGGTGCCGTTCGTCAAAGGAACGCTGCTGAAGATGCCGAACCAGGCCTTTTTCGGCGGCATGGTGCCAGCCCGCATGCTCGCCACCTTGATCATTCTCGCCACCTTCGGCCTGGCGCTTGGACTGATTCTCGGGATCTTGCGCAATCGCAACTGAGCGCGGCAACTGTGATGCCATCGCGCGCTCGACAGCGGGCTACCGGCGTCGACCGCGCCATTCGCGCTTCGCTCGTCGCAAGAAGAAGAACGGGCCGCTGGTGGCAGCGGCCCGTGCGGCATTCATAGCCTCCTTGCGGCAGCTACTGCTCCTGCGACACCAGCTTGGTGATGTTGCGCACCGCAACGCGGCGATTGGCGCGTTCAGCCTCCTGCGTCGGCACTTTCAGGAACTGCTCGCCGTAGCCCTGCGTCACCATGTTCTCGGGCGGCACGCCGAAGTTTTCCGTCAGGATCTGGGCCACTGACTGGGCGCGACGGTCGGACAGCGACAGGTTGTCCTCCGCTGGCCCAACCGCGTCGGTATGGCCTTCGATCATGAACAATGCATCCGGGTTATCGGCGAGTACGCGGTTGATTGAACGAGCAAGCCGCTCGAGCTTGCCCCATTGCTCGGGCCCGACCTCGGAAGCACCGAATTCGAACGTGATGGTGTCGAGGTCGACGCGGCGCATGCGGTCGCGCAACTCGGGGCTGTAGCGCACCTCTTCGAGCGAATAGACGCGCTCGATCGGCTCCAGTGGCGGCGCGATCAGCGTCTCGTAGAGATCGTCGTCGGACGCCCGCTCGTACTCCATGATGTAGTGCTCGCGCGGGATGGTGATGACGGGCGGACGCAGATTGAGCGCGATAATGGTCGCAAGCGCGCCAACGCCAACGCCGATGCCGACGTTGCGCCAGAAGCGGCGGTTGTCGAGGATCACATGTTCGCGGCCGTCGGGGCCGCGCCGGAACCGGCGCAGCAGGCGGCCGTTGCGATCGGTCTCGGTGACCACTCGGAAGCCGTCCGGACGCTGGTAGAACGTCTGCTGCACGCCGCCGGGCAGTCGCATCGTGCGTGCGTTTTGCAGTCGCTTGAAGCGCGCCGCCTCGTCGTGCTGGATGAAGATCTTGTTGTCCTGCTTGATGATGACGCGATTGCCCGGCTCCTGGATGATCGTGCGGCGTCCGCCGGCCTCGACTCTGGTCTGCCGGCCCTGTTTGAACTGCTCGAGACTTGGCGCCGGTGCTGCGGCCTGTGTCGATGGTGGCAGCGGCTTCGGTGCGAACGGCACCGTTGCTCTAGCCGCACCGACGCCCTCCAGGCGCGGTGTCACGGGGGCCGTGGTTGCGGCATTAGGATCGGCCGTGCGGCCACCCTTCGGGATGAACGGCACCTGACCTGCGGCCGATGGCGTGGGAGGCACATTCGTCCGTGCCGCCGGCGGCACCGGCGCGGTCGTCGGTGATGGCGCAACCTGCTTGATCGCCGCCGGCGGCGTCGGCGCAACCTGCTTGATCACCGGCGCGGTCGTTTGCGGTGGCGTGACCTGCTTGATCACCGGTGGTGGCGGTGGCGTGACATGCTTCATCGACGGCGGCGGCGCCGGCTTGACAAACGGCGGCGGCACCGGGCGCGGCGCCGCTTGCTGGGGTACCGGTTGAGCCGGCGGACGCGGCGGCACCGGTGGTCGCCGTGCGCTCTCGGGCGGCGGCTGACGCCTGCCCGGATCCGGTATTGCCTTCGGTGGCGGCGGTGGCGTCTGCTTCTTCTTGTCCTGTTCGGCCTTCTTCTTGGCCTCGATTTCGGCCGGAGTCAGCTGCGCCAATTCGATGCGCCCAGCTGCGCCTACCCTGATCGGCCGCCTTGGCGGCTGACGCTGCCAGGAAGGGGATCGCGATCAGCAGTTGCCCAATCGCACTTAGCCGTCGATTTCTCATGTCCGGGTCCATCCTGTTCGCCACGCGGCGCAGATTTGTTGATTTCCAACATATCGTTCTGACAGCGTTAGGGCGGATTTGCGACTTTTTTTGAGGTTGGCGAAGCACCTGTTCGCGGCCACATTGCGCTACACAGACGATGCTACTGCCACGTTGACCAGTGCGGTGCGCGATTGATCAGCGACAATGCCACGGTGAGCGTCGGCGACGCATTGTTTCATTGAAGCGTTCAGCAACAGGAGGTTGCAATGACTCGCAATGTAGGTGGTATCGATCGGGCCCTGCGCGCGATCATCGGAGTGGTCCTGATTGCGCTGGTGTTTGTTGGCCCGCAGACGCCGTGGGGCTGGATCGGCCTTGTTCCGCTGGCTACGGCGATCGTGGGCTGGTGCCCGCCGTATGCGCTGTTCGGCTGGAGCACATGCGCGCCGAAATCGCCGTAGACCGGCGCCTGATCGCAGCCGACGTCCAGAGTTTCACTGCCCGGGCGTGCGCGGCTCACCACCCGACTTCGCCCGGTGCCGCATTGTCGGCGTTCATATCGGATTCATCTGGGCCTCGGCAGTTTGCTGCGCCCGGCGAAATCGCGACGGGCTCAACGAGGGAGTGTACCCATATGAAGGCAGTCATCCTGGCGGCCGGTCTGGTCGTCATCGGCGCGTCGGCGGCTTCGGCGCAGTCGATGTGGCGCAGGGAAGAGCATCCCTACGCCCAGCGCCATCATTCGATGTGCCAAGCGAAAGCGCGCCAGCTGCACGACTACGAGCGCCGCGCTGCCGCTGATGGCCGCCTCAACTGGCGCGAGCGCCGTACCATCGAGTCGCTGCGTCGCGACCTCGACCGCACCTGCGGCCGGTTCCGCTGGCGCAGCTGATCCGACGCCGGATGTCGACGGGCAAGCCGCACGGGCATCGTTCCCGTGCGGTTTTTTGTTGCCGACGCGTTAGCCGCCGGACGGCGGCGCACTCGCAAACGAACCCCCGCCACTCGCGTGACGAGGGTTTGCGGATCTTAGCTCGAACCCCTGCGCTCAGCTCTTCTTGGCGGCAGCGGCAGCCTCGCGCTCGGTCATCGCCGACTTGCAGTCGGCCGACAGCTTGGCGCTGTTGGTGGTGAGGCAGGCGCGCATCTTGGCTCGGGCCTCCTTCATCTGCTCCGACGTGGCATTGGCGACCGGCTTGATGTCGCCACACAGCTTGGCAATGTCGGCGCCACAGGCAGCGCGGAACTTGCCGCGGCCGGCGTCGTCCTGCTTGGCAGGGGCCGCGGCGGCAGCCGGTGCGGGAGCAACCGGCGACGGCTGCGGCGCGGTCTGCGCCATCGCGACGCCGGACGCACACAGGGCGGCGAGCGAAGCGATCAGGCTCAACTTGGTCATTGGATCTTCCTCTTGGGTTGGACGGAACCAGAGTGGTTCGGCATCGGGATGACCCTAGAGCAGCGCACCTGAACGACAGGCCAAGCGCACTGTTAGCCAGCGTTCATCACGCGAAGCTCATTCGCTCCTTAGTTTCTGTTCAAGGCGACCGGCGAGATCATGGATGTACTGCCAGGCAACGCGCCCTGACCGACCGCCCCGCGTAATGCTCCACTCCAGCGCGTCGCGCACGAGTTCCTTGTCGGCGATCTTGAGTTTGTGATGCGCGGCGTAGCCTCGCACCATGTCGAGGTAGTCGTCCTGCGAGCCGTTGTGGAAGCCGAGCCATAGCCCGAACCGGTCCGACAACGATACCTTCTCCTCCACCGCTTCGCCCGGATTGATCGCGGTCGAACGCTCGTTGTCGACCATGTCGCGCGGCATCAGATGGCGCCGGTTGGAGGTGGCATAGAACACCACGTTGGCAGGGCGCCCCTCGATGCCACCTTCGAGCACCGCCTTCAACGACTTGTAGCTGGTGTCGTCATGGTCGAACGACAGGTCGTCGCAGAACACGATGAAACGGTGGGTGCTGGCGCGGATGTGGCTAAGACAGCGCGGCAGCGTATCGATGTCCTCACGATGGATCTCGACCAGCTTCAGACCGTGGCCGGCCTTCTTTGCCGCCAGGCCGCGGCCGACCTCCGCGTGCGCCGCCTTGACCAGCGATGATTTGCCCATGCCGCGCGCGCCCCATAGCAGCGCGTTGTTGGCCGGCAAGCCGTCGGCGAACCGACGGGTGTTGTCGAGCAACTGGTCGGCCGCCCGCTCGATGCCCTTGAGCAATGCCAACGGTACCCGGTTGATATCGTGCACGGGTATGAAGCCTTCCGGCGACATGGTCCAGACGAACGCCTCGGCGGCGTCGAAGTCGGGCGCGGCGGTGGCCGTCGGCGCCAGACGTTCGAGGGCGGCCGCAATCCGGGCCAGCAGGTCGGTCTCGCTCGTGGATTTCATGTCGCCTCTCGCGCGGGCCTAACTCAAGTGTGGAACGGCCGCTGCTATAGCCCGGCAGAACGCCCCCGTCACGCGCTTCGCCGCACCTCGTCGGACTTGAGTGAACGGCGCCGCTGGTTAACCGCGCATTAATCACGTTTCGTCACTGTGCGCTCTCGAATTGGCCATCGTCCCATGGCATTCGTGGCGTTATGCGTGACGGGACGCGTGCGGGAGGCGTTGCGTGAGGGAAAGCGATTGGCCGTGGCTGTTGGGATGCAGCAGCTTGGCGCTGGTGATCGGCGCGGCAGTGGTCACCAGCGGCTGCTCGCGCTCATCGTCCCGCGGTGTCGCCGACAACCGCATCAGCGCCAAGACCGGCACCTCGGCGAGCCCGCGCCTCTATGCCGAAGGCCAGCCGATCCCCAAGGGCGGCGGCACCTACAAGATCGGCGCGCCGTACACGATCGGCACCCGCTGGTACATGCCCGCCGAGGATCCGCACTACGATCGGGTCGGCCTCGGCTCCTGGTACGGTGTCGACTTCCACGGCCGCAAGACCGCCAACGGTGAGGTCTTCGACATGAACGCACTGACCGCCGCCCACCCGACGCTGCCGATCCCATCCTATGCCTACGTCACCAACCTGTCGAACAACCGCACCATCCTGGTGCGCATCAACGACCGCGGACCCTACGCCCGCGACCGCGTCATCGACTTGTCGCGCAGGTCGGCCCGTGAGCTCGGCTTCGAGCTCGACGGCGTGACCCAGGTGCGCGTGAAGTACGCCGGTCGCGCGCCGCTCAACGGCAACGACTTCCACGAGCAGAAATTCCTGGCCAGCATGCAGGGCCGAGGCGCACCAACATTGGCAGCCGCACCGGCGCCGGTCTACGTCCAGGCACCCGCGCGCAGCTCTGAGCCGCCGCCCGCCTCGCAGGCCGCCGCCTCGCAAATCCCGTCCGGGTTGGCTTGGCGGCGCTGAGCACCTGATCCGCCAGCCCAAATCGCTACGACGAGCCGGGCACATAGAGACAACGCGGCTTCGGCTCGCCCCGCCAGGTGAAATAGTAGCAGATGTGATAGTCGCCGTCCTGCGACGCGTGGATGGCGGCAAAGCTTGACTTCACTTCAATGACCATGCCGTCGTCGGCGGTCACGATCCGATCGCCATTCGGCAGGTCCTCGATCTTGGTAGCGCGGTGGCAATCCTTGCCGGTGCAACAGCGGCTATCGTACCAGGAATGTGCCGCCGCCGGCGCAGTGGGCGCCAGCGCCAGCAAGACAACGAGCAACCATCGCGGCGCCATGTCAGGCCCCTTGGATTGGATCAGGGTCCGGGAGTTCGCATCTGAACGTCAGCCTCGTGGCCCACTATCGGCTGGGGCATGCCGCCGACGCAAGCACTTCGGCGATGGTGCGATCGACGCCGCTTGAGGAGACGGATGCGCCATGCGGTGGCCACTCGCCAACCGGGGTCGCGCGACGGACCGCCTCGTTACTTCCTCGATTTCGGCTTCGGCTTTTTCTTTGCCGGCGCCGCCATCGACACGGCGATGGCGCGGCGCGCCCATTCGACGAACTCGTCGGGCTCGTCGTAGAGCCGTTCCGGCGCGCGCCAATAAGACATGATGGCCTTGGCGCCATGCCTCGTGTCATAGGTGAATGGCACCATCGCCTCGGCCTCGAATGCCGGGATGCTGCCGGCATCGGCCTTCAGATACAGGATATCCTCGATCAGCAGGCCAAAGATGATGCCGTCGCAGTAGACCCCGGCGCCACCAAACATGCGTCGCGCGGTAATTTGGCCGAGTGGTGACAAGATATCGCTGAGGAATTCGATCGTACCCTCGGTGATGGCCACCTGATCGAGCCTCAGACGATGGCCAGCTTGTCTCTTGCCGCCGGCGCCAGGTTGACACTCTCGCCGCAGCCGCAGGCGCTGACCTGGTTCGGGTTCTTGAACACGAACTCCGACTTCAGCTTGTCAGTATGATAATCCATCTCGGTGCCGAGCAGGTACAGCAGCGCCTTCGGGTCGATCAGCACCTTCGCGCCCTTGTCCTCAACGACCTCGTCAAAGCGATCCTGCGTCTCGGCCCAGGTCATGGTGTATTCCATGCCGGCGCAGCCGCCCTTCTTGACGCCGATGCGCAGGCCGACCACGTCTGGCTTCGATGCCATGATCGACTTCACGCGCGCGGCGGCGGCGTCGGTCAAGGTCATCACCTTGGGGCGGGCACGAGTTGCAGGGGCTGCCATAGGCTTCCATCGATTCTGAATGTCGGCGAATTTTAATATAGCGCAGCGCTGGGAATTTGCGAGGGCTCCCTTTCATGAACCGACACCTTGCACCGAAAGCCGGACTGGGCAACGATTGGGCAGCCGGATTGACGCGCCCAAGAGGCCAGCATGACGATCGTCGAACCTGTCGCCGAGCTCCTGCGCAATGTCAGCACGCCTTTTGCTCAGGCGCGCGCCATGCCACCCTCGGTCTATACCAGCCCGGAGTTCCTGCAGCGCGAGATCGCCGACGTCTTTGCCAAGGAATGGTTTTCAGCCGGCCGGGCGAGCGCGCTGTCGAAGCCCGGCGACTATGTGACGCTGGAACTCGCCGGGCAGCCACTCTTCGTCATGCGCGACAGCACCGGTCAACTTCGCGCCATGTCGAATGTATGCCTGCACCGCATGTCGACGCTGCTCGAAGGTGCGGGCAACAGGGGCCGGATCGTCTGCCCCTATCACGGCTGGACCTACAATCTCGACGGCACATTGCGCGCCGCCCCGGCGATGAACCAGAACGCCTGCTTCGACAGGGCCGACTACCGGCTGCCACAGGTGCGCTGCGAGGAGTGGCTGGGCTGGATCATGGTGACGCTCAACCCCAACGCGCCGCCGGTCGCAGCCCAGCTGGCCGAAGTGCAGGGCCTGATCGACGACTACGGCATGGAGGACTATGTCGAGACCTTCCGCGAGACCCACGTGTGGGACACCAACTGGAAGATCCTGGCCGAGAACTTCATGGAGAGCTACCACCTGCCGGTTTGCCATGCCGGCACCATCGGCGGACTGTCGCGGCTCGACGAGATGGTGTGCCCGCCGGGCCGGCCGGCGTTCAACTTCCACACCATCCTGAAGGACGACAAGCTGAAGATCGCGCTGGCTCACCCTTCGAACACGCGCATGCAGGGCGACCGCCGGCGCACCACCTTCCTGCTGGCGATCTACCCCAGTCTGCTGATCACGCTGACGCCCGGCTATTTCTGGTACCTGTCGCTGCATCCGCGTGGCGGTTGGCCAGGTCGACATCATCTTCGGCGGCGGCATGTCGCCGGAATTCATCAACTCGCCCGAGGCACAGACGCAACTGGCGCAGCTGAAGACGCTGTTGGACAAGGTCAACGTCGAGGATCGCGGCTGCACCGAGCGGGTGTTCAATGGCCTGTCGGCGAGTGCCGCCAAGGCCGGGCACTTGAGCCACCTGGAGCGGCCGAACTTCGACTTTGCGCAGTATCTCGCCGAGAAGACCGGCGGCTTCGCCAGGAGGTTCGAGGCTGCGACGCCGTAATCTCGTACGTTGGGTGAGGGCGCGGCTCGCGCTCGCTTCAGAACATATTGAGCGCGAACTGGGCTTCCTCGCTCATGCGGCTTTTGTCCCATGGCGGATCGAACACGATCGTCGCCTTGCAGCCGGATACGCCGGGCACCGAATTGACGGCGTTCTCGACCCAGATCGGCATCTCGCCGGCGACCGGGCAACCGGGCGCGGTCAAAGTCATCTCGATGGTGACGCTGCGGTCATCCTCGATGTCGATCTTGTAGATCAGACCGAGTTCGTAGATGTCGACCGGGATTTCCGGATCATAGACGGTCTTGAGCGCGGCGACGATGTCGGCTGTCAGCTGCTCCAGTTGTTCGGCCGAAAGCTTCGAGCCCGGCACCGGTGTGCCACCCTCGCCCACCGCAGGTGCGGCCGGCGGCTGCGGGATCTCGGGCGTGCTGCCGGCATGCGGCGGCGCACCGAGATCAAGCCGATCGTGAACTTTCTGATCCATATCCGGAAACCTACACCAGTTTAGTGCTCATGCGAAGAAGTCGTGCGCCTTGATCAGCGCCTCGGCAAGCGCATCGACCTCAGCCTTGGTATTGTACACGCCGAACGAGGCGCGGCACATCGCCGGCACGCCGAAACGCTCCATCAACGGCTGGGCGCAGTGGTGGCCGGCACGAATTGCGACGCCCGAGCGGTCGATGATGGTCGACACGTCATGTGGGTGCAGGCCATCGACATTGAACGACACGATCGCACCCTTGCCCGGCGCCGTGCCGTGGATCTTCAGCCAGTTGAGCTCACCCAGCCGCTGCTGGGCATGAGCCAGCAAGCCGGCTTCGTGGGCGGCGATCTCGGCGCGGCCGATCTGCATCATGTAGTTGAGCGCCGCACCGAGCCCGATCGCCTCGACGATCGGCGGCGTGCCGGCCTCGAAGCGCTGCGGCGAAGACGCATAGGTGATGCCGTCGACGGTTACGCTTTCGATCATCGAGCCGCCACCGAGGAACGGTGGCATCGCATCCAGCAGCTTGCGGCGGCCATACAGCACGCCAATCCCGCTCGGCCCGTATACCTTGTGGCCGGTGAAACAGTAGAAGTCGCAGTCGATCGCCTGCACGTCGACGGGCATATGCACCGCCGCCTGGCTGCCATCGATGAACACCGGGATACCGCGCGCCTTGGCGATCCGGCAAACCTCCTCGACCGGCACCAGTGTGCCGGTGACGTTCGACATGTGGGTGAGCGCGATGATCTTGGTGCGCGGCGACAGCAGCCGCTCGAACTCTTCAAGCAGAAATTCGCCGGTATCCGAGATCGGCGCCCACTTGATCACGGCGCCGCGGCGCTCGCGCAGGAAGTTCCACGGCACGATGTTGGAATGGTGCTCGAGGATCGACAACACGATCTCGTCGCCTTGCCGGATATTCGCCGAGCCCCAGCTCTGGGCGACAATATTGACGGCCTCGGTCGCGTTCTTGGCGAACACGATCTCCTCCGGCGCGCGCGGCATTGAGGAAGCGCCGCGTCGTCTCGCGCGCGTCCTCGTATTTTTGCGTCGCGGCGTTCGAGAGGTAATGGATGCCGCGATGCACGTTGGCGTATTCGAAGCGCAGCGTATGATCCATCGCCTCGATGACGGACCTCGGCTTCTGCGCGGAAGCCGCGTTATCGAGATATACCAGCGGCCGGCCGTGGATCTCGCGGAACAGGATCGGGAAGTCGCCGCGAATGGTCTCGACGTCGAACGGCCGAAGGCTGTCGGCGGTTGCATGTCGTGGCGCTGCCTGTGCCATGGTGTCCTGCACCTTCATTGAAGTCGTTGCGCCGTGAGCGCGCTCACGCCGGCCTGGCCGCCAGCCACGCCATTGCGATCTCGGAGAACGCGCGTCTAACCTCCGGGTTGTCGATCTTCTCGATCGCCTCGCCAACGAAGCTTTCGATCAGCAGGGCGCGGGCCTGCGTTTCTGAAATGCCGCGCGACCGGCAATAGAAGATCAGGTCGGGATCGATCTCGGCGCAAGTCGAGCCGTGGCCGCAGATGACGTCATCGGCATAGATCTCAAGCTCGGGCTTCGAGTCGAACTCGGCCGTCGGCGACAACATCAAGGCCTTCGCCATCTGCTTGCCGTCGGTCTTTTGCGCCAGCCTGTCGACGATCACCTTGCCCTGGAACACCGCCCGGCCGTTGCCATCGAGCACGGTCTTGAACAGTTCGCGGCTGGTACAGTGCGGCACCCTGTGTTCGATGACCATCGTGGTATCGGCATGGCCGTTGCCGCGGGCGAGCGTCGCCGCACCGAAGTCGAACGAAGTGTGCTCGCCTGCGAAGGTCACCGTGAATTGCTGGCGAGCGATGCCCTCGCCGACGGTCAGCTGGAATGGCTTGTAGATCGCATTTCGGCCGAGCGCGGCGATGGTGTGCCCAAGATGCACCGAACCGGCCTCGGTCCGAGTGGCGCAAGCGTGATGCAGTACCGTGCCATCGCCGACCGTCACCTGCGACAGCGCATTTTCCTGCCGCGCCGCGCCATGCGCGGAAACGTGGCTCTCGATGACCGTCGCTTCGCTGCCGGCGCCCGCGATCACCGCGTTGCGCACGGCGACGGTGCCGGTCGAAATGAACACGAGATGGATCGGCCGCGCCGGCCTGGCACCTGAGGCGATGCGGATGATGGCGCCGTCGCTCGCGAATGCGGTATTGAGGCCGATGATGCTGCTGGCGCCGCTGTCGACGATCCCGGGCGTTGCCATTGCCAGGCCCTCGGCGGTGGTGTCGAGTGAGGCGGCGAGGCTCGCAATGTCAATTCCCGCTGGCGGCGCCTCGGGGCTTTTCGTGAGCCTGCCGTCGACGAACACGAACGTCGCCGCGTCGACGCCCCGTGTCGCCCGTGCCAGGGCGGCCGCGACCGCAACTGTGTCGCTCGCCGGCGCCGCCGGCCCGATCTCCTTCAGCAGCGACCGCAGATCGGTGTATTTCCACTCTTCGATGCGCCGGTGCGGCAGGCCAACGTCAGTGAACCTGGCCATCGCTGCGCGCCTCGACGCCTGCACGCGATCGCCGCCGGGAAGGTCCGCGACCACGCGCTCGAACTCTTCGGCCAAGGCGGCCTCGGCCTTGGTCTTGATCAGCGTCGGTGAAATTGCCGTCATGCTCATCTGGTTGTCCAGCGGGCGACCGAAACCGCGCGGCGGCCCGCCTCTCCTCAGCTTCCATATTGATATAGGGGCACTGCGTGCCCGTCGGATCACGCCGCTTTGCTCTTGAAATCGGCGTAGCCGGATTTTTCAAGCTCCAGCGCCAGTTCTTTCGGCCCCGATTTCTGGATGCGGCCATGCGCCAGCACGTGCACCTGGTCCGGCACAATATGATTGAGCAGGCGCTGGTAATGGGTGATCACCAGCATGGCGCGGTCCGGCGAGCGCAGCGCATTGACGCCTTCCGACACCACCTTCAGCGCATCGATGTCGAGGCCGCTGTCGGTCTCGTCCAGCACGCAAAGCGAGGGCTGCAGCAGTGCCATCTGCAGGATCTCGGAGCGCTTCTTCTCGCCGCCGGAGAAGCCGACGTTGACCGGCCGCTTCAGCATCTCAACGTCGATGTTGAGCTCGGCGCCCTTGGTCTTCAAGAGCTTCATGAACTCCGGCGTCGTGAGTTCCTTCGTGCCGCGCTTCTTGGCGACCGCATTGACCGCCGTACGCAGGAAGGTGACGCCGGCGACACCGGGGATCTCCATCGGATACTGGAAGGCCAGGAACACGCCGGCGGCGGCGCGCTCATCGGGGGCCATCTCGAGCAGGCTTTCGCCGTTCCACAGGATGTCGCCTTCGGTCACCTCATAGCCCGGGCGGCCAGCGAGCACGTAGGCGAGGGTCGATTTGCCCGACCCGTTCGGCCCCATGATCGCGTGTACTTCGCCCTTCGGCACGCTCAGCGTCAGGCCGTCGAGGATGACCTTGTCCTCGTCGGCGAGCTTCACGTGCAAATTCTTGATTTCAAGCATGAACCTCACCTTGTGACTTCGCTTCCAGCAGGCGATCGAACAGTTCGTTCGCCTGCTGTTCTGCCGCCGCGTGCCGCGCCCGCAACGTCTCCACTGTGGTCTCGACCGTGGTCAACAGCACCACGATATCCTTGCTGCCGCCGTGAGCGGCCTTCTGTTGCGTATCGATCAGGCGCTCTGCCGCCCGCATGGCCTCGCTGCGTGTGCGATCGGCGATCGTCTCCGCCTTCAACCATGCTTGCTCCAGGACCTCGACCTTCAACGCCATCGTCGCCTCCGCAATCTACCGGCCATTCGCGCTGTGCCGCGCTTCGGCCTTGTTGAACCCTCTTGGCCTTCGAATAGTGCTTTACTGTTGCAACCTGGCCAATGATCAAGCCTCAAATTAGGGTGCGACAGTATGGCCCATCCTAGACGTTAACCAAGCCTCTCGTCCATCCGCCGCGAGCATCCTCCTGTTAGCCGCATGGCTCCCATCGTCAGACAGCTGGAAATACGGCTAAACTCATCGACTTAACCGACGCTGCCCTCAAGGCTTATGCCGATCAGCTTCTGGCTTTCGGCCATGAACTCCATCGGCAGTTGCTGCAGCACATCGCGGACGAAGCCGTTGACGATCAAGGCCACCGCCTCTTCCGAGGTCAGCCCGCGCTGCATGCAGTAGAAGAGTTGGTCATCGGAGATCTTCGAGGTCGTGGCCTCGTGCTCGAAATGGCAGCTCGAGTTCTTGGCTTCGATGTATGGCACAGTGTGTGCGCCGCAGTTGTTGCCGATCAGCAGGCTGTCGCAGTTGGTGAAGTTGCGGGCTCCGCTCGCCTTGCGATGGGCGGTCACGAGCCCGCGATATGTATTCTCCGAGAATCCGGCGGCAATACCCTTGGAGATGATCCGGCTCGAGGTGTTCCGGCCGAGGTGGATCATCTTGGTGCCGCTGTCGACCTGCTGATGGCCGTTCGACACCGCAATCGAATAGAACTCGCCGCGGGAGTTGTCGCCGCGCAGGATGCAGCTCGGATACTTCCAGGTGATCGCCGAGCCGGTCTCGACCTGGGTCCATGAGATCTTGGAGTTGCGGCCACGGCAATCGCCGCGCTTGGTGACGAAATTATAGATGCCGCCCTTGCCTTCTCTGTCGCCGGGATACCAGTTCTGCACCGTCGAGTACTTGATCTCGGCGTCGTCGAGCGCGATCAGCTCGACCACAGCGGCGTGCAGCTGGTTCTCATCACGCATCGGCGCGGTGCAGCCTTCCAGATAGGACACGTAGGCGCCCTTGTCGGCGATGATGAGCGTGCGCTCGAACTGGCCGGTGTTCTTCTCGTTGATGCGGAAGTATGTCGACAGCTCCATCGGGCAGCGCACGCCCTCGGGCACATAGACGAACGAGCCGTCGGAGAACACCGCCGAGTTCATCGCCGCATAGTAGTTGTCGGACTGCGGCACGACGGTGCCGAGATACTTGCGCACCAGTTCGGGATGCTCGCGCAGCGCCTCCGAGATCGAGCAGAAGATCACGCCGGCCTTGGCCAGCTCCTTCTTGAAGGTCGTGACCACCGATACCGAGTCGAACACGGCGTCGACCGCGACGCGGCCGGCCATGTTGGCGTAGCCATCCTCCATTCCGATCTGGCTCGGCTCGCCTTGGCGGCGCACGCCGGCCAGCAACTCCTGCTCTTTGAGCGGAATACCGAGCTTGGCGTAGGTCGCGAGCAACTCCGGATCGACATCCTCGAGCGACTTCGGACCTTCGGTGCCCTTCGGCGCCGAGTAGTAGTAGAGATCCTGGTAGTCGATCTTGGGATAGGACACCTTGGCCCAGGTGGGCTCGCTCATCACCAGCCAGCGGCGATAGGCCTCGAGCCGCCACTCGAGCATCCACTCCGGCTCGCCCTTCTTGGCCGAGATGAACCGGACGATGTCCTCGGAATGGCCCTTCGGCGCCTTCTCCGACTCGATATCGGTCGTGAACCCGTACTTGTACTGGTCGACGTCGATTTGTCTGACCTGGGCGATTGTCGCCTCGACGGCTGGCATTCTCTTCAGCTCCTCAACTCAATTCGATCAGGCCGCGCGAACGGCGCGCGGGCGGGCGATGGCGCCCCATGTTTCCAGAAATGCATCGACGTCCGCGTCGGATGAGTTCCATCCGAGGCTGACACGAATTGTGCTCGATGCGATTTCTGGCGCGAGACCCATTGTGGCCAGTACGTGGCTCGCGCCGACCTTGCCAGACGAGCAGGCAGCGCCGGCGCTCACCGCAAGGCCGGCGAGGTCGAGCTTGATCACCAGCGTCTCGGCGGACACGCCGGGCAACGCGACCGCCGTTGTATTCGCCAAGCGCTCGGCATCGGCACCGATGATCACAGCTTCGGGCGTGATCGAAACGATGGCGGCTTCGAGCCGGTCGCGCAATGCGGCGATGCGCGCCCACTCGCCCAGTCCCTGCCTTGCCGCCGCGGCCGCCGCGCCGAAGCCGGCGATGCCGATCAGGTTCTCCGTACCAGCGCGCCTGCGGCGCTCCTGGCCGCCACCGGTGATAAGGTTGGAAAGCCTCAGGCCGTCGCCAATGACGAGCGCACCGACGCCGGCCGGCCCGCCGATCTTGTGGCCGGACAGGCTCATGGTATCGACGCCGAGCGCCCTGAAATCGATCGCGATCTTGCCCGCCGCCTGCACCGCATCGGTGTGGACGCACAAGCCGTGGCGACGCGCGAAATCGGCAACTTCCGCCACCGGCTGGATGATGCCGGTCTCGTTATTGGCGAGTTGAAGTGCAACGAGGGCACGTCCGCCAGCACGCGCATCGTGCAAGGCATACCGCGCGATATCCTCGACCGCGACGACGCCCGACTGCGCGACGCCGAGAGCGAACTTCTGCGCTCCCGAAGCCGCCACCGGCCCGCGCACCGAGTCGTGCTCGATCCCGCTCGACAGGATCACATCCCAGTTGCCACCGGCGATCGCCCAGGCATTGGCCTCGGTCGCGCCGCTGGTGAACACGACCTCGAGCGGCTTGGCGTTGACGAGGGCTGCGACCTGTTCCCGCGCCGTCTCGATTATCGCCCGTGCCCGCCGCCCCTCGGTGTGCACCGACGACGGATTGCCGCAGATCTCCATTGCGCCGACCATGGCTGCCCGCGCCTCCGGCCGCAGCGGCGTCGTGGCGTTGTGATCAAGATATGTGCGCGAAGGCTTCATTCTGCCGCCACTCTTGGCGCAGCCGCGCGCGCCTCGTCCGCCCGCGACACGGTGCCATCGACCACGTCCTGCAGGCTGACATCGTTGAGAAAGGTACGGATGTGGTCGCCCAGCGCATGCCACAGGCCATGCGTGAGGCACTTTGTCTGACCGACGCAACCCGACGTGTCGCCGTGCAGGTCGAGACAGCGGGTCATGCGGGTCTCTTCCTCCACCGCAAACATGATCGCGGCGATCGGGATCGAGGCCGCCGCTCGCGCCAGTCGATAGCCGCCACTGCGGCCACGCACGCTTTCGACGAGGCCGGCCCGCCGCAGCTGCGAAAAGATCTGCTCGAGATAGGCGACCGACAGCTGCTGGCGCTCGCCGATCGCCGACAGCGCAATTGCGTCACCCCCGCCATGCTTGGCAAGGTCGGTCATCGCCATCACCGCGTAGCGGCCACGAGTGTTCAGTTCCACGCCACGTCACTCCGTTCCGACGCTGCCGCTCAACATGACCATACGCTCCGGCGCCATGCACAATGCTTGCATTGCGCACCCCGCCTCGTGCTATGACCCGTGGCCGACGAAGCCAACCGGCAATCGAGCCGGTACGGCCTCCTTCGAACCATTCTAATTCGCAAGATAGGTATGGGAATTCCGATCAGCTAAGTCAAGATTTGTCTTTCGACCGATCGCGCCTTCTCCGGCGCATGCCATGCCGCTTCCGTCCCTGTCGAGCTCGAGCCAGAAAGCCCAAACGATCCATGCCCGAATTGATCCTCACCGGACCCGCTGGCCGCCTCGAAGCGCGCTACCACCACGAGGCCGCAGCCGACGCGCCGATCGCGCTCATCCTGCATCCGCATCCGCTGTTTGGCGGCACGATGAACAACCAGGTCGTATACAATTTGTATTACGCGTTCGCCGAGCGTGGATTTTCCGTGCTGCGCTTCAACTTTCGCGGCGTCGGGCGCAGCCAGGGCACCTTCGACAACGGTCCGGGCGAGCTGTCGGATGCGGCTTCGGCGCTGGATTGGCTGCAGATCGCCAAACCCGAATCCCGTGCCTGCTGGATCGTCGGCGTGTCGTTCGGCACCTGGATTGCGATGCAGCTGCTGATGCGGCGGCCTGAGATCGACGCCTTCGTCTGCGTCGCGCCACCGGCGAACCTCTACGATTTCTCGTTCCTGGCGCCGTGCCCGTCGTCGGGCCTCGTGATCAACGGCGAGAAGGACCGCGTCGTACCATCGGCCTCGGTCGCCGAGATGGCAGCCAAGACCAAGACCCAGCGCGGCATCAAGATCGAGCACCAGATCGTGCCCGGCGCCAATCACTTCTTCGAGGGCGAGGACAAGCTCGCGGCGCTGAAGGCCTGCGTCGGCGAGTACATCGACCGCCGCTCGATCGAACTTGCCGCCAAGGCCAGCGCCAAGGCAAAAGAGAAGTAGGTTTGGTCAAGTCGCTGTTCGCGACGGTAGCCCAACAACTGACACGACCCGCGAGTGTCGGGTTGCGCGCCGCGTTGGGCGCCAAATAAACCTACGTCCGTCCCACGTGTCCCTGATCATTTATGGCCGGTGTTGAGCTGGCCTTCCATGTACTGCGAATAGCGCGACATGCCGAAGCAGAACACCCAGAACACGGCGGCGACGAATACGTAGCCGGTCATCGCCGTCGACGAAGCGAACCACTTCGAGTCGGTGAGGTTAAGCTGCACGATGCCGAGCAGGTCGAACAGGCCGATGATCAGCACCAAACTCGTGTCTTTCGACAGGCCGATGATCGAGTTCATGATGCCGGGGATGACCAGCTTCAGTGCCTGCGGCAGCACGATCAGACCCATCCTCTGCGGATAGCTGAGGCCGAGTGCCTCGGCCGCTTCCGTCTGGCCGCGCGGGATCGCCTGCAGGCCGCCGCGAATGGTCTCGGCCATGTAGGCGCCCTGGAAGAACATCACCCCGATCAGGGCCCGCAGCAGCTTGTCGAAGGTCACACCGTCGGGCAGGAACAGCGGCAGCATCACCGACGACATGAACAGGATGGTGATCAGCGGCACGCCGCGTATGAACTCGATGAATCCGATCGACACCCAGCGCACGATCGGCATTTTTGATCGCCGCCCGAGTGCCAGCATGACGCCGATCGGGAACGAGCCGACGATGCCGACGGTGGCGACCACTGCGGTGACAAGGAAGCCGCCCCAGAACTCGGTCTTGACGATCGGCATACCGAAGGCGCCGCCGGTCAGCAGCCAGTAGGCGATGAACGGGAAGATCACGAACGTGTACAGTGCGCCCCATTTCTTGGCTGGAAGGCGCGGCCACAACAGCCAGACGAGACCGGCGATCATCAAGCCGTAGCTCAGATCGACGCGCCAGCGCTCGGCATCGGGATAGCGGCCGTAGACGAACTGTCCGAACTTGGCGACGATGAACGGCCAGCAGGCACCGGTCTTGTCCTGACTGCAGGCTTGGCCATCGCTGCCGGTGAAGACGGCCGTGAACACTGCCCAGTCGAGCGCGCCGGCGATCATCTTGTAGATGATGAACAGCCCGAGCAGCGTCAGGATCGAGTTCGAGACGCTCGAGAACAGGTTGTCGCGCACCCAGGCAAGAGGGCCGGTCGTCAGCCGCGGCGGACGGACAACGGCGGTCTCGGCCGGGACATCGATCGTTGCCATGGCCTACCTCTCGACCAGCGCCACGTGCGCATTGAACCAGTTCATGAACGCCGAAGTCACGAGGCTGAGCGTCAGGTAGACGAGCATCGTGATCAGGATTACCTCCACCGCCTGCCCCGTCTGATTGAGCACCGTGCCGGCGAACACGCTGACGAGATCGGGATAGGCGATCGCCACCGCCAGCGACGAGTTCTTGGTCAGGTTCAGGAACTGGCTGGTCAGCGGCGGAATGATGATCCGCATCGCCTGCGGCACGACCACGAGGCGCAGCATCTGGCCGTTGCTCAGGCCGAGCGCCTTCGACGCCTCCTTCTGGCCCTTCGGCACGCCCTGGATGCCAGAACGGACGATCTCGGAGATGAAGCCGCCGGTATAGAAGACGAGGCCGACCAGCAGCGCCATGAACTCCGGCAGCACGGTAATGCCGCCCTCGAAGTTGAAGCCCTTGAGCTCCGGATAGTCGAACTTCAACGGCGCGCCGAGCGCGAAGAACAAGACCAGCGGGATGCCGACGATGAGCCCGAGACCGGTCCAGAACACCGGGAAGGGCTGGCCGGTCAGGATACGCCGGCGCCGTGCCCACAGCCCGATGATGATGGTCGCCACGATGCCGAGGGCGACTGCGATGAGTTCGGTCGTCAGCCCCGCTTCCGCGATCGGCTTTGGCAGATAGAGCCCGCGCACGTTGAGGAAGCCGCCGCCGGGAATGACGTAGGTCTGCCGTGGCGACGGCAGGTTCTTCAGCACCGCGAAATACCAGATGAACAACTGCAGCAGCAGGGGCACGTTGCGAACGAGTTCGACGTAGATCGCGGCGATCTTGGAGATCAGCCAGTTGTGCGACAGCCGGGCGATGCCCATGGTGAAGCCGAGCAGCGTGGCAAAGAAGATGCCGATCACGGCGATGATCACGGTGTTCCACAAGCCGACCCAGAAGGCGCGGCCGTAGGACGAGGTATTGGCGTATTCGATCAACGACTGCGAGATGTCGAAACCGGCGGTGCGATCCCAGAAGCCCAGGCCCGATGCGATGTTCTGCTTCTTGAGGTTCGCCTGGGTGTTGGTGACGATCATGTACAGCAGCGCGACGAGGCCGACCGCCAGGATCACCTGCCACAGGATCTGCCTGACCTCCGGACGATAAAGCAGGCTCACGATCCCGCCGGTGGGCGCTTCGCTGCGTCGGGCGTCATGGGAAACGGCCAAAGACGATCTCCTCGGTCCTCACGTCACGAACCAGCTCGATGTGCGAAGCGCCGGCCGCTCTTTGGCCGGCGCTCCATCTCGTTCTGTCGGCTCAGCGGATCGGCGGCGCGTACTGCAGGCCGCCCTGGTTCCACAGCTTGTTGACGCCGCGCTCGATCTTCAGCGGCGAGCCGGGACCGACGGTACGTTCGTAGATCTCGCCGTAGTTGCCGACGCCCTTGACGATCTTGACGACCCAGTCGTTATCGAGGCCGATGCCCTTGCCGAAGTCGCCTTCCTTGCCGAGCAGGCGCTTCACTTCCGGGTTGGCGGAGTTCAGCATCTCATCGACGTTCTTCTGGTTGACGCCCAGCTCCTCGGCATTCAGCATGCCGAAGTAGACCCACTTCACGATCGTGAACCACTGGAAGTCGCCCTGGCGAACGACGGGGCCGAGCGGCTCCTTCGAGATCAGCTCGGGCAGGATGACGTGTTCGGCCGGCGCCTTCACCTTCAGACGCTCGGCATAGAGGCCCGAGCTGTCGGTGGTGAACACGTCGCAACGGCCGCTGTCGTAGGCGGCGACGGCCTCGTCGGCCTTCTCGAACACGACCGGCTTGTACTCCATCTTGTTGGAGCGGAAGAAGTCGGCGAGGTTCAACTCGGTGGTGGTGCCGGTCTGCACGCAGACCGAGGCGCCCTTGAGTTCCTTCGCAGACTTCACGCCGAGCTTCTTGTTCACCATGAAGCCCTGACCGTCGTAGAACGTGACGCCGGCAAAGGCGAGGCCCATCGAGCTGTCACGGCTCATGGTCCAGGTGGTGGTGCGCGAGAGCAGATCGACTTCGCCCGACTGCAGCGCGGTGAAGCGCTCCTTGGCGGTCAGCGGCTTGAACGACACCTTCGAGGCGTCACCGAACACGGCGGCGGCGACGGCACGGCAGAAGTCGACGTCGATGCCGGTCCAGTTGCCTTTGTCGTCAGGGTTCGAGAAGCCCGGCAGGCCGGGGCTGACGCCGCAGCTGATGGTACCGCGCGCCTTGACCACATCAAGCGTGGCCTTCTGCTGGGCAACGGCGGCGCCGGCAGTGCCGACGACGACCGCGGCGGCAATAACCGCCGATTTCAGTTTCCAAGTCATCAGTGTGTCTCTCCTCCTGTGTTGACACTTGAACTTCCGACCGATTGCAAGGCTCGATCACGGCCGGTTTCGTCGCTTCCATGGGCTGATCGCAGTAGCCACGCCCCGCGAACCCGATCGTCTCAATGATTGAGGATCTGGCTCAGGAACATCTTGGTGCGATCCGACTTCGGATTGGCGAAGAATTCCTTCGGCGGCGCCTGCTCGACGATCTCGCCGCGGTCCATGAAGATCACGCGGTCGGCGACGGCGCGGGCGAAGCCCATCTCGTGCGTGACGCAGATCATGGTCATGCCCGACGTGGCGAGTTCGATCATGGTGTCGAGCACTTCCTTGACCATTTCCGGATCGAGCGCCGAGGTCGGTTCGTCGAACAGCATGATGCGCGGCTGCATGCACAGGGCGCGGGCGATGGCGACGCGCTGCTGCTGGCCGCCGGACAACTGGCCGGGATACTTGTGCGCCTGTTCCGGTATCTTGACCCGTTCGAGATACTGCATTGCGATCTTCTCGGCGGCGGCGCGCGGCATCTTGCGCACCCAGGTCGGCGCCAGGCACAGGTTGTCGAGAATGGTCAGGTGCGGAAACAGGTTGAAGCTCTGGAACACCATGCCGACTTCGGATCGGATCTTGTCGACATTGCGCACGTCGTTGGTCAATTCGACGCCGTCGACGATGATTTGGCCCTGCTGGTGCTCCTCGAGCCGGTTGATGCAGCGGATCAGGGTCGATTTGCCGGAGCCCGACGGGCCGCAAATCACGATCTTCTCGCCGCGCGCCACGCTCAGGTTGATGTTGCGCAGCACATGGAACTCGCCGAACCACTTGTTGACGCCGACCATCGCTATGGCTGGCGCCGTGTCCGGCCGCTGATCGGTGGCCTTTGCCGCGGCGGCGTCTTGAGCCATGGAACCTCACTGCTACTGCTTCCTGCCCCACCGCAGGCCCCATGAATGCGTCATGGTGACCCGCCGTGCCGCAAAACTATGCACGACGCGCAGGACAGGCGCAACAGGTCCGCATGACGAAAGTTTATGCCGATGGCGCTGAGGAATTAGGCTTCGCACTGCAGCAACGCTCTGTGAAGACACGAAACTTCTCTAGCCCGCGAGGATCATCTCGGCGCCTTTCTCGGCGATCATCAGGGTCGGCGCGTTGGTGTTGCCGCTGGTGATCGTCGGCATCACCGAGGCATCGATGACGCGCAGGCCCGCGAGCCCCCGCACGCGCAATTGCGGATCGACCACGGCGCCGTCGTCGATGCCCATGCGGGCGGTGCCGACCGGATGGAAGATCGTCGTCGAGATGTCGCCGGCGGCCCGGGCGAGGTCGTCGTCGGTGACGATCTGCGGGCCGGGGCGAAACTCCTCGGGCCGGTAACGCTGCAGCGCCGGCTGCGCAATAATCCTGCGGGTGAGCCGGATCGAGTCCGCGGCCACCCGGCGATCCTCCTCGGTCGACAGGTAGTTGGGATCGATCCGCGGGTGCGCCCGCGGGTCGGGCGAGGTAATGCGGACTTGGCCGCGGCTGGTCGGACGCACGTTGCACACACTGGCGGTGAAGGCCGGGAAAGGGTCGAGCGGTTCGCCGAACTTGGGCAGCGTCAGCGGCTGCACGTGGTACTGGATATTCGCCGTCTCGCGCGACGCGTCGGACTTGGCGAAGGCACCGAGCTGCGACGGCGCCATGGACATCGGGCCGGTCCGCTTCAAAGCGTATTCGAGACCGATCCTGGCCTTCTGCAGCAGCGTTTGCGAGGTCTCGTTCAGCGTCTTGACGCCGTGCACCTTGTAGGCGCAGCGGATCTGCAGGTGATCGTGCAAGTTGGCGCCGACGCCTGACATCTCGTGGCGCACGTCGATGCCGAGGCCGCGCAGCAATTCGCCAGGGCCAATGCCTGATACCTGCATGATCTGCGGCGAGCCGATGGCGCCGGCCGCTAGGATCACCTCGCGGCGCGCCTTGATCGCCGCCGGCCGTCCATTGAAGTGTAATTCGGCACCGGTCACCTTCCTGCCGTCGAGTCTCAACCGATCGACCTGGGCGTGAGTAACAACGGTAAGGTTCTGCCGGCCCCGCGCCGGCCGCAGGAAGGCCTTGGCGGTGTTCCAGCGCAAGCCGGAACGCTGGTTGACCTGGAAGTAGCTCGAGCCCTCGTTGTCGCCGGCATTGAAGTCCTGGATCTTCGGAATGCCGGCCTCGGCCGCCGCGTCAGCGAAAGCGTCGAGGATCTCCCAGCGCACCCGCGGCTCCTCGATCCGCCACTCGCCGCCGCGCGCGTGCGTCGGGCCCATTTCGTCGAGACCCATCGCCCATTGGTCTTCGTGACGCAGGAAGTAAGGCAGCACGTCGTCCCAGGCCCAGCCGGGATTGCCCATCTGCCGCCACTGGTCGTAGTCACGCGCCTGGCCGCGCATGTAGATCATGCCATTGATCGACGAGCAGCCGCCGAGCACGCGGCCGCGCGGATAGTTGAGCTCACGGCCGTTGAGGCCCGGCGTCGGCGCCGTCTTGTAGCCCCAGTCGGTGCGCGGGTTGCCCATCAGGTAGAGGTAGCCGACTGGAATGTGGATCCAATGGTAGTTGTCGCGGCCGCCGGCCTCGAGCAGCGCCACGCGGTGCCGACCGTCGGCGGAAAGGCGGTTGGCGAGCAGGCAGCCGGAGGTGCCGGCACCGACGATCACGTAGTCGAACTCGCCGAGATCCTGGATCATCCGCCCCTCACCCTCATTTTCCGCAGCCCATTCCTCGCATGCTCGGGTCATGCGTTGATAGCGGGCGGCGGCGTGCCACGAAAGTCCCGGGCGAGAAATACCTTGTCGCTGCCGCCGGCGGCGATGCTGGCTGCCTCGTGGAAGCCGCAACGCCGATAGAACCGCATGTTGCGGCTCGCAGCACCAGTGACAACGTGCATGCCGGGCGCGCCCAGTGCCGACGCATGCGCCGCAAAGGCCTCGATCAGCCGTGCGCCGATGCCCTGGCCGCGGACGCGTTGATCGACGTTGATGTGCAGGTGCGCCGGGTAGCGGGCACTGACCTGGGCGAACTGGCGGGCACTCGCGATGTCGGCGAAGCGCGCCAGCCGGGCAATGTCATCGATGGCGCCGATCACATAGCCGAGGAGTGCGCCGTCGGCCCCGACCGCCAAGAAGGCATGAGTTGCATCAGCCAACAAATAGCGCCCCAGCCAACGCTCCTGGAATGCCGCGCGCTCAGCAGCGCTGGAGAATTGCTGCGTTGCACTAGAACTGAAGAAGATATGCTCCAGAGAAGCCAACTCGGCCGCCGTCCGTGGCCGCAACAAATACGGTTCGATGTTGATTTTCAAGCCATGCCGCCCCTAGTTAACAAACTGTTTCGAAGCCTTTTTTTCGTGCATGCACGATTGTCGGGACTGCACTGCGTCCTGTTCCGTTGTGCACTGGCACGAACCGGCCCATGTCTTTTGCTGCGTTGCACCAAAGAACAACCGGGCAGCGCTCTTCAGGAGACCGACATGAGCATCAAATCGTTCGACGACGCCCACGACTTTTTCCCAGCCGCCAAGGCCACGTCAATCGGCTTCTTCGGCACGCTGCGGCTGATCTGGCTGGCCTTCAGCGATGGCCGCGGCGCGCAGCACGTCTACGAGGAGCTGCGCGCCCACGGCGTACCGCACGACACCGCCGCTAAGCGCGCCATGGCCATAGTTCAGCCTCGCACCTGAGCCGCCCGCGCCAACGTGACCGCCACGGTCGAGACGATGTCGTCGACCGTGGCGCCGCGCGACAGGTCCGAGATCGGCTTGCTGAAGCCTTGCAGGAATGGCCCGATCGCCTGCGCCCCGCCAAGCTCCTGTACCAGCTTGTAGGCGATGTTGCCGGCGTCGAGATCGGGAAAGATCAGCACGTTCGCGCGGCCACCGACTGGACCCGCCTCGCCCATCTTCTTTGCGGCCACGCTCGGCTTCAGTGCGGCATCACCCTGCAGCTCGCCATCGATGACCAGATGCGGCGCATGTGCCCGCACGTGCGCGAGCGCCGCCCGTACCTTCTCGACGCGTGGGTGCTGGGCGCTGCCCTTGGTCGAGAACGACAGCAGCGCCAGTCGCGGCTCGAGCCCGACCGACGCCGCACTGGCCGCCGACGCGATTGCGATGTCGGCGAGCTCACGCGCGGTCGGGTCGGCATTGACCGCGCAGTCGGCGAAGATCAACGTGCGCGCGGCTGAATTTGCCACTGCCGGCACCAGCATGACGAAGAAGCTCGATGGCGTGTCGATGCCCTGGGCGAGGCCAACCGTCATCAATCCGGCCTCGATCACGCGCCGGGTCGGATTGGCAGCCCCGGCAACGAATGTATGGGCGTGCCCTGCGGCAACCAACGCGCCGGCGAAATAGAGCGGTTTCGACAACAGCCGCTTCGCAGTCTTGGCCGTGAGCGAGGGCCGGGCCGCTGCGACCACTGCGGCCAGCCGATCGAGCGCCGCGTCGTCGGCCGGATCGCGGATCTCGAAACCAGTCAGCGCATGCCCGGCTGCATCTTCGATACGGGCCGTGCTGCCGAGCAGGATCGGCGTCGCCAGGTCCTCGTCGCGCAGCACCGTCGCCGCCTGCAGGACGCGGATGTCGCCGGCCTCCGGCAGCACCACCTTGAGCTTGCGACCCCGGATCGCGCGCTTGCTGTCGCCAATGATGTCCATCGCAGTCCTGTATTGCACCCGTGAACCCGTCGACCGGCTTGCCCAAAGGTATACCGGGAGCCACTGTCGTGCATAACTATCGATGCAGCGTCCACGGAGCCCATGATGATCACCGCCAACCTCACTGGCAAACGCGCCCTCGTCACCGGCGGCGCATCCGGCATCGGCCTTGCAACGGTCGAGGCGCTGCTGCGTTGTGGCGCGACCGTTGCCGTTAATCACTTGGCCGGCGATGCGCGCGCGATCGAGACCGTCACCCGGCTCGCACGAGACAGCGGCAGCGGGCCCAACGGCCGCGTCATCGGCGCCCCCGGCGACGTTTCCGACCCGGCAGATGCCGCCCGCATGGTCGGACAAGCGATCGCCGACCTCGGCGGTCTCGACATCCTGATCAACAATGCGGCGACGCCGATGACGATCGAACCGATTCCCTTCGAAGACTTCGAGGCGATGACAGAAGAGAAGTGGGACAAGATATTGCAAACGAACCTCGTCGGCCCGTTTCGCTGCGCCAAGGCCGCGGCGCCTGCCTTGAAAGCGTCGAAGGGCGTGATCGTCAACACCGCCTCGATCGCCGGCCTCGGCGGCCAGGCATCGTCGATCGCCTATGCCGCGAGCAAGGCCGGATTGATCAACCTCACCCGCAATCTCGCCAAGGCGCTGGCGCCGGACGTTCGCGTCAACGCAGTCGCACCGGGTCTCACCCGCACGCCGTGGACCGATCCGTGGCCGGCCGAACGCAAGGCGCGCTCGATCGAGAACACCGCTCTCAAGAAGCTCGTCGAGCCGACCGACATCGCCGCCGCGATGATCTTCCTCGCCGCCCATACCGCCATCACGGCGCAGACACTGGTAGTGGATTGCGGACGAAATTTGTGAGCCGGGGGTAGGTGACGGCGCGATGGGGTGCGGTGGCGACTTCACATCCCCTCAGGTCTTGGCCTCGATTTCCTTGCGCAGCTTCTCCTCCTCGTACTGGATGAACCAGCCGATCATCTGCCGCCACAGTGCCTCGCACAGGTCGGGCGAGACGCCCTTCTCGGCGGCGAGGCCGCGCACCTTGTCGATCACCTGTTGGTTGCGCCAGGGCACATTGGCGACAGCGTTCTCGGCGAGCTTGATCTGCCAGGCGCGCTCGACGTAGCCGAAACGCTCGGCGATCAAGGCGACGAGGGCGGCATCGACGCGGTCGATCTCGGCCCGCACCTCCGTCATGGTCGGGCAGTCGGCGGGGACGCGAGGCGGCATGGGCGAGGCTCCGGAACGAGTGGCGTTGCCGCTGCTTACATGGCCCGCCACCTCCTGTTCAAGTACTGCGCGCCTTCTTCGTCGTGGCCGCGGCGGGAAGCGGCGCGACACATGATGCCGGCAAAGTCTGCAGCTTGCCCTCGGCGAACAGCGCCTGCATGCGGCGGCAGTCGGCGTCGGAGGGCGCTTGCGGGCCGCGATCGGTCGCGATCATCAGCCGCGTCGTCATCTGGGCATAGAGCGCCGGCCGCCGGGCCTTGAAGTGGTCGATCTCGCGCAGCGGCCAGTCGGTGACCGAGACATCGATACGCAGCGGCCGGCCGAACGCCGAGCGGCCGGTGTGCGAGGCGCCGAAGTGCAGGTAGCCGACGTTGACGACCTCGCCGGCCTTGACGGTGAAATGGGCGTAGCTGGTGCGATAGGTCTGGCCATCGGCCTTGTCCATCACCGTCATCGTCGCCTTGTCGCTCTGGCAGGCGTAGCCGAGGACGTGATGCTCGCCCGGCTCCAATTCGACCTCGGCCACGGCCGGTTCGCTGACCGAGCGTACATTGGCGACCTTGATCACCTGTCCGCGCTTGAAATAATCACCGGCCCGGGTGCCGAGCAGCACCGCCACGTTGAGGCAATTGGGGCTCGCCGAGCCGACCCGCATCAAGGCGACCGAACTCTGTTTCTGGGCGAGGGTGATGGTCGAGACCGTCGCCTCGTCGACCTTGGAGGTCTGGGCGCAGCCGGACAGAGCGCCGCCGCCATTGTCACAGAATGCTCGAACGCAGCGGCACCACTTGCATCCTCCCGACAAGCGCAAAGTGCAGCAGATCGAGCAAATAATGACCTAGGAGATCGCCCAGGGGCGGCTTCAGCGACGATAAATCGGAATGTAGGTTGTGCGCGATCCACCCTGCGGCAGCAACTCAGCGGAAAAATTGTAGTGCTCTGCAGGGTTCGCCGCGAGCAGCCTCACTTTGGACCTCGCGTGCAACTTCGGCACCTGCGCTTTCAACAAATCGATGGTAGTCGTGTTCATCGCGACAACATGGAGTGTTGCATCCGCGCTGCCTTCACCACGTCGGCTGATCACCACATGGCCGAGATTGATTACCTCTCCGGCGCCGCCTCAGGCGCCCATCGACTTCAACATCGCCGATCAAGGCCGAGCCGTCTGCGCGCCGACATTCGCACGCGGCGCCCCTGGACGCACGCCACAACCCCTAGGTGATAAGTTCCCTCGGGCAATTCAATTGCGCCCCTGGTTCGCGCCCAGCGGCGAGAAGTGCTGGAATTTCTTCAGTTTGCCCGCGGCCCTTCAGTCGCTAGATGGATTGCGCCCGCGGTGCAGGCAGCACTTCCGTCGAGGGCAACCAGAACAATGCCCTTCCTCGCCGAGACGAGCTGTTGCGAGCGAATTTTGTCGTCACCGTCATCATCGTGCCGCAGCGCCGCGACAAAGTAGCTGCACCCGGCAAGACGTGCAGTAGTCTTGCCGACAACCTTTTTAGACGAACTGCACTGTTGATCTCCATCAATCGGCCCGACGTCCACACCCTTCCGCTTGGCGATCTCGCACGGACAGGGACCTTCGGGATCAAGACGATGCCCTTTTCCGCTCGCGGCGCTCGATGCGGCACGCCTCGGCATCGACGTCTGGCGGTAGCACGGCGGACGGCACGAGCGGAAGTTTGACTGCAATCGACGCCGATGCGGGCATAAACGATGCCCCGCCGCCCACCGTTTCCAAGCCGGCTTGGTGCACCACCAGCATCGGGCGGCCCAAATTGCGGTCGGCAGAGCGGAACGTGTACATTTCCAGGCGCCCTATATCGGCGACCTCGCCCGCTCGCACCTCGAACATCGCCAGCGAGGTGGCGGTCGATGACGACCGGACCGTGATCGTGTTCTTGTTTGCCTGACAGCGCGTCTCGATGATGGCGTACTTCGCCGCCGGCAGATCCATTTCCGTGATTCGGGCGGAGCCGAACGCATCCGAATGAAGTGTCGAACCGGCACTTGACGCCCGCAGGCGAGGGCCAATCGTTCGACGGTCACCGATTGCAGTAAGCATCGGGAAGTGTGGATGTCCCACGATTACGCGCCCCTCGCCAGCGCCATGCGAGTGGGCTTTACCGAAGCCGTTGTCGTGTTTGCGCCGTCCATGTCGCTATTGACGCCGTTTGCGGCGCAACCAGCCAGCACACTGGCGCCGGCCGCAAGCGCACTCGCCAGCACAGCAACTTTCTCGACCGTCGCATAGAACGAGTGCTCCCCGATTGCGATCAATCCAACGCTAAAGCCTAGGCTGGCGCAGGAACAACCACTACCGGCCGAAGTTCGCATTTAGTTGTCGTCAAACGCCGATGGTGCCTTCGTCGCCACGCCTCAAACCCACCATTTCCCCGGCACCGGGAAACGGCCGGCGGCATTCTCGATCGCTTGGCCGGCACGGAACAGGGTGCCCTCGTCGAACGGCTTGCCAATCAGCTGCAGGCCGAGCGGCGTGCCCTGGCTCGACAGGCCCGCCGGCACCGAGATGCCGGGCAGACCCGCCATGTTGACCGTCACCGTGAAGATGTCTTCCAGGTACATGGCGAGCGGATCGCCCGACTTCTCGCCGGCAGCGAAGGCCGGCGACGGCGTCGTCGGCGTCAGCACCACGTCGACCTTGCCCCACGCCTCGTCGAAGTCGCGCTTGATGAGCGTGCGCACTTTCTGGGCTTTGAGGTAGTAGGCGTCGTAGTAACCGGCCGACAGCACATAGGTGCCGATCAGGATGCGGCGGCGCACTTCCCTGCCGAAGCCGGCGGCGCGGGTGTTCTCGTAGGTCTCGGTGACGTCGCGGCCGGGGACGCGCAGGCCGTAGCGCACGCCGTCGTAGCGGGCGAGGTTCGACGATGCTTCGGCCGGCGCCACGATATAATAGGCCGGCAGCGCATACTTGGTGTGCGGCAGCGAGATATCGTGAATTGTGGCGCCGGCGTCCTTCAGCCAGGCGATCCCCTTCTGCCACAGCGCATCGATCTCCGGCGACATGCCTTCGACCCGATATTCTTTCGGGACGCCGATGCGCAGGCCCTTCAGGCTCTTGCCGATCTCAGCCTCGTAGTCCGGCACGGGAACGTCGACGCAGGTCGAATCCTTGGGGTCCGGGCTCGCCATCGCCTTGAGCAGGATGGCGGCGTCGCGCGTGGTCTTGGCGATCGGGCCGGCCTGATCCAGCGACGAAGCAAATGCGACGATGCCCCAGCGCGAGCAGCGGCCGTAGGTCGGCTTGATGCCGACGGTGCCGGTCAGCGCCGCCGGCTGGCGGATCGAGCCGCCGGTATCGGTGGCGGTGGCAGCCAGGCACAGGTCGGCGGCGACCGCGGCGGAAGAGCCACCGGAAGAGCCGCCGGGCACCAGCTTGTCGTTCGCGACCGCGCCGCCCTTGGCCTTGCGCCGCCACGGATTGACGACATTGCCGAAGCAGCTCGTTTCGTTCGACGAGCCCATCGCGAACTCGTCGTTGTTGAGCTTGCCGAGCATGACGGCGCCGGCGTCCCACAGATTCTGGGTGACGGTCAACTCGTAGGTCGGCGTGAAGTCGTCGAGGATCTTCGAGCAGGCGGTGGTGCGGAACCCCTTGGTGCAATAGAGGTCCTTGATGCCGAGCGGCAGACCTTCAAGGGCGCCGGCCTTGCCGGCCGCGATCCGCTTATCGCTCGCTTTCGCCTGGGCGAGCGCGTGCTCGGGCGTCGCCAGCACATAGGCGTTCAATGCCTTGTTGCCGGCAGCGATGGCATCGTTGAAGGCGCCGGCCAGCTCGACCGCCGTGAACTGCTTGCTTCTAAGCCCGTCGCGGGCGTCCGCCAGGGTCAGCTTGGTGAGTTCTTTTTTCGACATCTCTCAGGCGATCTCTTTGGTCATGAACAGGCTCAACGGATCAGGCTTGTAGTCGGCGAACGGCGGGCAGTCGGTGTAGCCGGCGCGGCGATAGAGGTGCACCGCCTGCAGGTTGTGGATGCCGGTCTCGAGCGACAGCCGGCGGATGCCGCGCTTGCGCGCCTCGGCCTCGATGGTGTCGAGCAGCACCCAGCCAAGGCCGCGGCCGCGTGCCTCGTGCGGCACATACATGCGCTTGATTTCGCCATGGGTGGCATCGAGCAAGCGGACCGCGCCGCAGCCGATCGCGCGGCCCTCCTGGCGGGCAACGAAGAACACGACGTCGGGCATTGCGAGTTCGGCGACGTCGAGCAGGTGGTTGCTTGTCGCCGGATAGAGCGAATTCGAGAAGTCGTCGAGCGCTTCGATCAGCGCCACCACCTCCGGCTGGCGCGGATCCTCCTGCGCGATCGAAACACGCGGAACCTTGAACGGCGGTGGCACATCGCCACTCATTCCACGACCTTGGGCACGACGAAGAAGTGGTCCTCGACCTTGGGCGCATTCCTCGTCACTTCATCGGCGATCTCGCCGTCGGTGACCTGGTCGGCGCGCTGGCGCAATTCGATCGGCACGACACGGGTCATCGGCTCGACTTGTCTGGTGTCGACCTCGTCCAGCATCTTGACCCAGTCGAGAATGCCGGTCAGCTCCTTTTCGAGCCCTCTGGCTTCCTCGTCCGTGACCTTGATCCGTGCCAGCCGCGCGATGCGGTGGACGGTCGCTTCATCGACCTTCATGAATGCCTCGCTTAGGCCTCCGCTTTCGGACGGCGCTTGTCATCGGCGCACTCTTAGCTTAGGCGGCATTTGCCCCGCAACCTTTGTCGAGTTGAGCACCGAGGACGGCCGCAAATGGATCAACTGCCGGAAGCCTGCAAGCGCGTCGAAGCCGCTGCCCACACGCTCGGGCTGACGATCGACATCCGGTTGCTGGCGGCATCGACGCGCACTGCGGAGGAGGCAGCTGTGGCCTGCGGCTGCGGCGTGGCGCAGATCGTGAAATCGCTGGTGTTTCGTGGCGCCGACACGGGCAAGCCCTTGCTGCTTCTGGTGTCGGGCGCCAACCGCGTCGACGAGCGCGGAGTTGCATCGACCGTCGGCGAACCGCTCGCCCGCCCCGATGCCCGTTTCGTCCGTGAGGCCACCGGCTACGCCATCGGCGGCATTCCGCCGTTCGGGCATGCGACACCGCTCGCGACCTACATCGACCGCGACCTGTTGCAGCATTCGACCGTTTATGCCGCCGCCGGCACGCCGAATGCGATCTTCGCCTTGGACCCCAGGCGGCTCGCTGAAGCGACCGGCGCGACGGTGATCGCCATGAATTAACGGAGTTCTGTGCCATGGTGCCAGGCTGAAGCCAGGCACCGTCCGAACCATGGTGCCTGGCTTCAGCCTGGCACCTGCACTCAGCCGGCAGGATAAAGCAGCTTGCGCATGTCATACTCGGCAACGAAACCGAGGTTCGCTTCGGCAGCCGTCAGGTCATAGAGCGGCGCAAACGGATTTCGGGCATAGACTTCGGGCTGTTTCACAGTCGGCGCTTTGCCGGTGAGCGCGGCGAACCGCTCCAGCGTCGGCTCCGGCGCCAGCGTGGTGCGGCCACAGATGAAGTACGGCCCGAAGCCGGGCGTCTCCACCTCCAGCGCCAACCGGTAGGCACGCGCCAGATCGCGTGGATCGACGTAGTGCCACATCGGCCCGCCGCCGGCCGGCTGCCGTCCACCCGCCGCCGGTCCCTTGTAGCCCTTGGGGTCGGCGGCACGCGCCTTCACCTCGCATTCGAACTCTGGATAGAGCACGTACACCGGCCGCAACACCACCACCTCGAGTTTGCCGCGCTCGACAAAGCTGCGGCCCATCTCCTCGCACAGCTTCTTGGAAAGCGCGTAAGCGTCGGTCGGACGGCGCGGATGGTCGGCATCGACCGGCAAACAGGACGGCGGGATCATCGAACCTTCGCGCACGGTATAGCCGACGACGCTGTCGCTCGACGTCAGGATCACGCGCTTGACGCCCGCCCGCTCCGCCGCCTCGAGAACGTTCCAGGTGCCGGTGACGTTGGTGTGGATGATCTCGTGCCCGGCGCCGCTCCAGATATTGGGCCGCGCCGCGATGTGCAGCACCGCATCCTGGCCCTGCATGGCGGCCGCCACCACTGCCGGGTCCTCGATGCTGCCGCGGGTATAGGCAATACCTTCAACCGACGGCCCGAGGTCGAGGCCCGACAGCCGCGCATGCGCCGACAGTTCGCGGGTAACATAACCACCGAGCAGGCCCCCCGCTCCGGTCACCAACACATTCTGGAACTTCATCGGCGTCTCCGATCAGGGGATGATGCGCGCCTCACGATACTGGGCGAGCTGGCTGAAGAACATCTCGCGGGTCTCGCGCATGTGATGGAAGCCCGCCAACCTGAGCTTGGTGTTGCTCGAAATGACGTCGTAACTCTGGCGAAACACGAAGTCGGCAAACCCCCACAAGGCCACGTCTTCGAGCTTGTTCGGCACCAGCCCGTAGCGGGCGACGATGCGATCCCACACCGCCGCCTTGTCCTTCATCCAGTCAGCGAGCAGGAGTGGCCGGACAACGCCGACCTTCAGCCCGAAATGCTCGGCCACCAGCGGCCACATCCGCTCCCAGCGATAAACGTCGCCGTTGGTGATGTTGAAGGCTTCGTTGCGGCAGGCCGGTGTCGTCGCCATGAACGTCATGGCCTGCGCCAGCAGCGCGGCGTCGGTGACTTCGGTGAGCGCCCGGTAGTGGCCGGGCTGGCCGGGAAAATCGAGCGCCAGGCCAAGCTCCTTGCAGATCGCGGCATAGGCGCCGATAATCGAAGTCAGGTTGCGCGGCCGCTCAGGCGCGAAGTCGCACACGACGTTCGGCCGCGACACCGACCACGTCCACGGCCGGCCCTGCTGCCGCGCCCGCAGCAGATCCTCCTGGTCATAGTAGAAGTTGGGCGGCATGTGGCGTGGATCATCTTCCAGCGCCGGCGTCGGGAACGCTCCCAGATGGATGCCGTACCACTTGGCGCCCTCGACCAGATGAATATGTTCGAGCTTCGGGCAGCCGGCCTCGACGGCATCGATCAGGTGCCGCAGCATGGCGACGTTCTCCGCCACGCTCTCGACGCCGCCCTCGCCGTGGCGGGCGCGCGAGGCATAGAATGCGTGCGTCACCGTGCGTTCCTTGGCGAGCGCCCGGCGAAGTCCGTCGCCGTCGTAGAGATCGACCGCGATGTAGCGCGCGGTCTTGGCCTCGGCCGGGACATTGCGGCACAGGCCGATCACCTCCCAGCCCGCAGCGCAAAGCTGCTCCACCAGTCGCTTGGCGACGGCTCCCGTCGCGCCCGCGATCAGGGCCGTCTTGCGCTCTGCCGTCATTTCCCACCTGTCCCGTCTTCTTCGCGCTGGAGCGTATTTTCACCATTTGCGATGTCAACCGCTGCTGTGAGACGGTGCGCCATGCTTCAGGCGGCGAGCACATCCGTGGCATGACAGGCTAGTCTCGGCGGGGGCTGGCAAGGCCACGATTGAACTGTCGACACTGAATATGCGGGCTCGCCCGCGCATGATAGCGTATCCGAACCGGCGCTTCCTTTGCGGGAACGCCGCTGATCATTTCTCGCATTGTTCAAGCGCAGCCGACGCACAGGTCGCGCAACCAGGGAGCAAGGAAATGCAGCAGGAAGTCGCCAAGGCCATCAATGCAAACTTTGCCGAAATCGAATGGCAGGCCCGCGTCGACCTCGCCGCAGCGCACCGCATCTGCGTGATGAACGGCATGCACGAAGGCATCTTCAACCACCTGACGCTCGTCGTGCCCGGCAAGACCGACCGCTACTACCAGATCCCGTTCGGACTGCACTGGTCGGAGGTGACCGCCTCGTGCTTCATGGAAGTCGGCCTGAACGACGGTAAGATCCTGCGCGGCGAGGGCGAAGTCGAGCGCTCCTGCTATGCGATCCACGCCCCGATCCATCGCCTGCTGCCGCGGGCCAAGGCGGTGTTCCACACCCACATGCCCTATGCCAGCGCATTGACCCGGTTGGAGGATCCGAAGCTGAAGCCGATCGGCCAGACCGAAGCGATCATGATGCGCTACACCGGCTACGACATGGACTACACCGGCCCGGCCTTCGATCCCGAGCGAAGGTGAGCGCCTGGCCAAGGTGATCGGTGACAAGAAAGTGCTGTTCATGGGCAACCACGGCATCGCGACGGTGACGGAGACGGTCGCGGAAGCCTTCGACCTGATGTACTACACCGAGCGCGCCGCCCAGGTGCAGATCTATGCCATGTGGACCGGCCAGAAGCTGCTTACGATGCCGCAGAACGTGGTCGAGACCACGATGAAGCTCGGCGCCGGCCAGCAATTCCGCCACGGCAAGCCCTACGACTATCATTTCCGGGCGCTGAAACGGATGCTGGACAAGAAGGAGCCGGACTACAAGGACTGATCGTGCCCGTCTGCCGGCCCGCCAGCTGAGAGAGCCACGTCATGGATTCGAATCCGCCGCCGCCGTTCGACAGCTGGCGGCCCGCCACCCGCTACCCAGACCCCGCCATCACCGCCCTCGACAAGCGCTTCGAGGCCTATTGGATAAAGCTCTCGGCGATCGAGCGGCTGGCGACCGGCCAGCGGTGGGCGGAGGGACCGGTATGGTTCGGCGACGGCCGCTATCTACTGTGGAGTGACATTCCCAACAACCGCATCATGAAGTGGGAAGAGGAGACCGGCACGGTCAGTGCGTACCGCCGGCCATCGAACTTCGCCAATGGCAACACCCGCGACCGCCAAGGCCGGCTCGTCACCTGCGAGCACGGCGGCCGCCGCGTCACCCGCACCGAATACGACGGCACCATCACGGTGCTGATGGACAACTTCGAGGGCAAGCGTCTCAACTCGCCCAATGACGTCGTGGTCGCCTCCGACGGCGGCATCTGGTTCACCGATCCGCCGTTCGGCATCATGGGCAACTACGAGGGCCACAAGTCGAAGCCCGAACTCGGCCAGAACATCTATCGCATCGACGGCGTGACTGGCAAAGCGACGGTCGTCGCCGGCGACGTTCTCGGCCCCAACGGCCTGTGCTTCTCACCCGACGAGACGATCCTCTACGTGGTTGAATCGCGCGGCGTTCCGCACCGCAAGATCCTGGCCTACGACGTCGTCGACGGCGGCCGGGCCATCGCCAACAAGCGGGTGCTGATCGATGCCGGACCGGGCACGCCCGACGGCATGCGCTGCGACGCCGACGGCAACCTGTGGTGCGGCTGGGGCATGGGCGATCCCGCCCTCGACGGGGTGATGGTATTTGCCCCGGACGGCACGCCGATCGGGCGCATCGCGCTGCCCGAGCGCTGCGCCAACCTGTGCTTCGGCGGCCGCGCCAACGGCCGCCTGTTCATGGCCTCGAGCCAGTCGGTCTACGCGCTCTACGTCAACGTCGCCGGCGCCAAGGGCGGCTAGTACCCGGAATCACACATGGATAGCACACATGACGATCGAGGATGTTCGCCGGCCAGGAGCGACGCGCCGGCCGATGCCGTCGCATCGGACAAGCGGTGCGACATGCGGGCCGCATGCTTCCAGCATGACGCCGGCGAGCATCCTCGATCGCCCGCTTAGGTCGCGGCCCACGGGCGCCCGCGTCATGCGGACCGCATGCTTCCAGCATGACGCGCGCCTAGCGCGTAGCATGGGCTACGCGCTGCGCCGCGCTCCTGGCGGATCGCCTCGTGGTTCCGCGATCAGGTGTACTATCCATGTGTGATTCCGGGTACTAGGCGGTGCAAACGTCACGCCGCGCTCGCCCGCCGCACGATATAGGCCGCGGCCAGATAACTGGTGACGATTGCGATCAGGGCCGCAGCGAGTCCTGGCGCGAGGGCCACGAACTGGAACCAGCCTCCGATCGGCGACAATGGCAGCAACAGGGCGACGACAAGGGCGCCGAGCGAGGTCAGCACGAGGATCCGGTCCGGCCTGCTGACCCAAGGTAATCCCCTGGTCCTGATGATGAAGATGACGAGGATCTGCGTCGCCATCGATTCCATGAACCAGGCGGTTCGGAAGGTCGCGGCGTCGGCGTTAAAATGCACTACGAGCATGTAGAAGGTCAGAAGGTCGAACGCCGAGCTGAGCAGCCCCATGGCGATCGTGAACCGCCGCAGATCCGCCATGTCCCAGGCCTGTGGCCGCTCGGTTTCGGCGGCATCGACCGCGTCGAACGGAATGCCGATCTCGGATACGTCGTAGATCAGATTGTTGAGCAGGATCTGGGCCGGCAGCATCGGCAGGAACGGCAGAAATACCGACGCCGCCGCCATCGAGACCATATTGCCGAAGTTCGAGCTCGTGCCCATCAGCACATACTTGCGAATGTTGACGAACGTCCGCCGACCTTCGGCAGCGCCGGCGGCAACAATCGACAGATCGGGCTGCGTCAGCACCAGATCGGACGCCTGCTTGGCGACGTCGACGGCGCCTTCCACCGAGATGCCGACGTCGGCCTGTCGCAGCGAGGGCGCATCGTTGATGCCGTCGCCGAGATAGCCGACGGTATTGCCTCCAGCCTTGAGTGCCTGGATGACGCGGGTCTTCTGCGCAGGGTCGACCCGGCAGAACAGCGATACGTCCGCGACCCGAGCCCGCAGCGCCGCGTCGTCGAGGATCGCGATCTCATGCCCACTCAGCACCGCACTGCCGTCGAGCGCCAGTGCTTGCGCCACGTGCCTCACCACGAGTTCGTTGTCACCTGAGACCACCTTGACCGTGACACCGAGTGCCTTGAGCTTGGCCAAGGCCTCGATGGCGCTCGCCTTCGGCGGGTCGAGAAACACGGCGAACCCGCAGAATTCGAGATCATCTTCGTCTTCGATGCGGGCCGATACGGCGGCAGCCGGCATGGACCTCGTCGCCACGCCGAGCAGGCGGTAGCCGTCGGCGGCAAACTTGTCGTGGACGGCCATGATTGCAGCGCGACGGCCGGCATCGATCTTGACAGGGCCGGCGCCCGCGACCTCGACGTGGGTCGCATGCGCCAGGATATCCTCCGGCGCACCCTTGACGATCAAGCGTCGCTCGCCGTTGATCTCGACCAGAACCGATACCCGCCGTCGCTCGAAATCGAATGGCACCTCGTCGATCTTGCGCGCGCCATCAAATTTTTCGGGAGCGCCGTGATCAAGGATCGCCTGATCGAGCGGGCTGCGCAGCCCCGACTCGAAATGACTGTTGAGCCAGGCGAGGCGCAGCACGTTCGCGTCACTGCGGCCATCGGGCCCGACATGGTCAACGAGCGCAATCCGCGCTTCCGTCAACGTCCCGGTCTTGTCGGTGCACAGCACGTCCATCGCACCCAGATCGTGGATCGCGGCCAGCCGCTTGACGATAACGCCTTCCTGGGCGAGCCGCAGTGCGCCGCGCGAGAGCGTCACCGTCATGATCATCGGCAGCAGCTCCGGCGTCAGGCCGACGGCAAGGGCGACCGCGAACATGAACGATTCGAGCATCGGCCGGGCCAACGCCACATGGGCGAGGACGACGAACAGCACCAGCGACAACGTGAGCCGCATGATCAGAACGCCAAACTGGCGCATGTCGCGCTCGAAGGCGGTCGGCGGTTGTTCATTGAGCAGGTTCGCCGCAATGTCGCCGAAACGTGTCGCGCCGCCGGTGGCCACCACCAGCATGGTGCCCGAGCCGCTGATGACCGACGATCCCATGAACAGCGCATTCGCCGCTTCCGCCGGATCATCCGTAGCAGCCGGCGTGACCTGCTTTTCGACCGGGAACGGCTCGCCGGTGAGCACCGCCTCCTTGGCGAACAGATCACGAGCCGCCAGCAAGATGCCATCGCCGGGAACCAAGTCGCCGGCCTTGAGTTCGACGATGTCGCCCGGCACGATTTCGGCCGCCGGCAGCGCAAGCAGTGTGCCGTCGCGCCGTATATCCGCATGCAGCGCCACCGATCGCTGCAGCGCCTCGGCCGCCAGCTCGGCACGGTGTTCCTGGACGAAATCCAGGATGATCGAGATCGCGACGGTGAACGAGATGATCCAGAAGCTCGCGAGGTCACCGGACCAGGCCGAGACCATTGCCGCGGCAATCAGGATCAGCACCAAGGGCTCGGTGATCCGGCGCAACAGCTTGCGGGCGAGCACGAAACTGCGATCATCCGAGATCCGGTTGGCACCGAATACCGACAGCCGATCGGCGGCCTCCGATCGCGACAGGCCCTGCTCGCTGGACCCGAGTTTGGCCAGCCAATCCTGACCCGCCAGCCGCCAGAACGCGCCGGCGGGAGCTTGGCGTTGCCGGCGCGGTCGTAGCCAGGCCGCCAGCGAGCGAACAGCATCCATCACCATCCTCGCAGCACCAGTAAAGAGGCGGCATGACGATCAGCAATCGTAACTCGCTTTGTTTCCACTCGATTGACCAATGTCAGTGCCGGCCAAAGCTTGTCACCGCAATCATCCGCCCGTCGCCTCGGCATTGGAGACGTCGGCATGACGAGAATCGCGATTATCGTTGGGCACGCCCGCAAGAACACGTTTTGTCAGGCGCTCGGCGAGGCCTACCACAAGGGCGCGGTCGCCGCCGGCCACACGGCGGAGCTTTTCGTCACCTCGGATATGACCTTCGACCCGATCCTGCACGAGGGCTTCGGGCGGATACAGCCGCTGGAGCCCGACTTGCAGCGGGCGCATGATGCATTGATGGCGGCTGATCATCTCGTCTTGATCTTCCCGCTCTGGCTCGGCACGCTGCCGGCGATCCTGAAGGGGTTCCTCGAGCGGGTGCTGCAGCCCGACCTCGTCGTTTCGGCGAAGGAAGGCAAGTTCGTAAAGCTGCTGAAAGGCAAGTCGGCGCGCATCATCATCACCATGGGCATGCCGGGCTTCATCTACCGCTGGTGGTTCGGCGCGCACGCGCTCAAGATGCTGAAGCGCAACATCCTGCGCTTCATGGGCGTCGGTACCGTCCGCGCCACGATCCACGGCTACGTCGATGGTGTCGGGTCGGATAGACGCACGCACTGGCTGGCCGAGGCGCATGCCATGGGCATGGCTGCCAGCTGATCCCGGCAACCTGCCCTGTGACCCGCTGCTCAACAAGGGACTGCCGCCGATGCCTGAACCGCGGAACGAAGGCAACGAGCACGCAATCGATGCGCTCGTTCCGGCCGAGATCGCCCGCAAGGCTGAGCTGATCGGCGCGCAGAAGACCCGACTCGATTTCTGGAGTCTGCTCGTCCTCGCCATTCTCGCCGGCGCCTTCATCGCGCTCGGCGCGATGTTCGCGACTACGGTGCTGGCTGGCGCCAACGGCGTCGTACCGTACGGCATATCGCGATTGCTGGCCGGCACCGTGTTCTGCCTGGGACTGATTCTGGTGGTGCTCGGCGGCGCCGAGCTGTTCACCGGCAATACCTTGATGGTGATGGCGCTGGCCTCGGGCAAGGTGCGGCTCGGCGAGATGCTGCGGGCCTGGGCGATCGTCTACGCCGGCAATTTCATCGGTGCGATCGGCATGGCCCTGCTGGTGTTCCTGGCCGGCCAATATCGCTTCGGCGACGGCAGCGTCGCCATAGTCGCGATGGGGATCGCCGTCGACAAAGTCTCGCTGCCGATCGATCAGGCGCTGTTCCTCGGCATATTGTGCAATGTGCTCGTGTGCCTCGCCGTCTGGCTCTCACTCGGCGCCCGCACCACGACCGACAAGGTGCTGGCGATCCTGTTCCCGGTTTCGGCGTTCGTCGTCGCCGGCTTCGAGCATTCCGTCGCCAACATGTACTTCATCCCGCTCGGCCTGCTGATCAAGCACGCGGCACCGGCGGCGCTACTGGCCCAGCTCGCCACGTCACCCGCGGATCTCGACCTGCTGACCTGGCCGATGTTCCTGTGGAGCCTGGTGCCGGTCACCATCGGCAATGTCATCGGTGGCGCGGTGCTGGTGGGTGCGGTGTACTGGTTCGTCTATCTGCGTCACCCTGCCGCCTGAGCGCTATCTGCCGGGCACATCTTGGCCACTGCCGATATCCCAGTAGAGGCCGGCCATCAGCTCGATCGCGTTCTTCGACAGCCCCATCAGGATGTGCTCGTCCGGCCAGTGCTGCGAGCACGATGCGTACGAGTGCGGGATCCAGATCGTCGGCAGGCCGAGGTCGTCGGTGAAGATGTCGTTGCATATCGAGCCGCCCATCGAGGGAATGATCGCGGGCTTGCGGTTCGACGAGCGCTGCAGCGATTGCAAAGCGAAAAGCGCCCACGGATGATCGGGCTCGGTGCGGGTCGCCGGAAACGCGCCGTCATTGACGGCGGGCGGCGGCATCACCTTCACCAGGCTGTGGCCCCTGGCAGCCAGGTGCCGCTCCAGCGCCGGGATCACGTTCTCGACCCTGGTGCCGGCGATAAAGCGCAGCTGGCAATTGGCCACCGCCTTCGGCGGAATGGCATTGACCGGCCGGCCGGGGGTGCCACACCAGTAGGTCAGGATGTTGAACGAGTTGGCGGCATAGACCCGCTCAGCCGGCCTCAGATCGGGCTCGCCCCACCACTGATCGACCTGCGGGCCCTTGTCGCCGCCGTCGATCTCGACATCGGCGAGGGCCTCCTTGACCGCCTTCGACATCGGCGGTGCCTTGAGTTCCTCGACCAGCAGCTCGCCGGACGGGCCGACGATCGAGGCCAGCGCGTGCGCCAGGATGAAGCCTGGATTGGCGATCAGCCCGCCCCAGTTGCCGGAGTGATGGCCGCCCTCGCGCAGGTCAACGACGAGGTCGAAATTCAGCGCGCCGCGGCAGCCGAGCGCGATCGTCGGCCGGTCCTGCTTCACCCGCGGACCATCCGAGGCGATGAAAACGTCGGCTGCGAAATCCGCCTTGCTGGCGCGGACCAATTCCTTGAGGCCCTTGGACCCTGCCTCCTCGCCCATCTCGATCATGAACTTGGCGTTGAAGCCGAGGGTGCCGCCGCGCTCGGCCATCACGGCTGCGAGTGCCGCCATGTTGAGCGTGTGCTGGCCCTTGTTGTCGGCGGTGCCGCGGCCATAGAGGCGATCGCCGTCGCGCGCCGTCACCCACGGGCCCTGCCCCTTGGTCCACTGGTCCTCGAGGCCGCGCACGACGTCGCCGTGGCCGTAGCCGAGCACGGTTGGCAGTGCCTTGTTCTCGATGCGGGTGGCGAGCAGCACCGGGCCCTGTCCCGCCACCGGGTTGTCGTAGACCCGGCAGGTGAACCCCATCTTCTCGAACGCCGGCCGCATCTCGGCCTCGAGGTAGCGGTGGCACTCGGCGATGGCTTCAGCGTCGGGGAACTTCTGGCTCTCGGTCTTGATCGCGACCCGCCGGGAGATGTCGTCGAGGAATGAGGTGTCGAAATACTGCTGCGCCCGCGAAATGGCGCCTGCCCGGCTGCCGGTGTTGGCCATGTCGTATCCTCCAGAAAATCGAAGCAACTGCCTATGCGTCGCGGCGGCCGTAGGCTAGCGGCGCCTTTCATCGTGACCTTGCCGTCGGCGATATCCTGCTCGACGAGCGCCCGATCGCGGTCGGCCGGATCGCCATAACCGCCGCCGCCCGAGGTGCCGACAGTGACGCGGTCGCCCTTCATCAGTGTCGTCACGATCTTCGATGGGATCACCTCATCGCGGCCGTCGGCACGGCGGATGACCGAGCGCGCGACAGCGCCGTCGCGGCCGCCCTGACGCCCGTGCGCCGGATTGAAGTGCCGCTCGCCGCGATGCGTGAAACGGACCTCGCCGTGCAGGATCTCGTACTCGCGTTCGATGCCGAGGCCGCCGCGGCGCATGCCGGCGCCGCCCGAGTCGGGCTTCAGCCGCGTGCTGTGGATGCGGATCGGCGCGTCCATCTCCATCGCCTCCACGGGTAGGTTCATGCAGTTCGTGGCGTCGGTCTCGATCACGTCGACGCCGTCCTTGTCGATGCAGGCACCACTGCCCGAGGCGATCAGTTCGCCGGTCACATAGCGCGAGCCGTCTGGCCTCGCGCCACCGAACGCCAGCAGCAGCATCTCGCCGCCGGAGTCGGCCGGGATGCGTTTGGGCAGCGCCTTGCCGAAGGCGGCGATGATCGAGCCGGTGACCCGCTTGATCGTCGCCGAGCGGGCGTTGACCGCCGCCGGCTCGCGCGGATTGACGATCGAGCCTTCGGGCAGCACCAGCTTGATCGGCCGGAAGCAGCCGCCATTGGTCGGGATCGATGGGTCGGTAATTGCCCGCACCGCGTAGCAGGCCGCCGCCTTGCTACCCGACGGCACGCAATTGAACGGCCCGCGCACCTGTGGACTGGTGCCGGTGAAGTCGACGGTGAATTCGCCGTCGGCGACGGTGACCGCGACTTCGATCCGGATCGGCTGGTCGATATCGATGCCGTCGTTGTCGAGGTAGTCGACATATTTGTAGGTGCCGGCCGGAATTGCCCGCAGCGCCTGCCTGGTCATGGTTTCCGAGCGATCGAGCAGCTCGGCGAAGATCGCGGTCAGTTGGTTGCCGCCGTAGCCGTCGGCGAGCTTCGACAGCCGGCGCGCGCCGACCGTACAGGCCGCGATCTGCGCGTTGAGGTCGCCCTCGAAGGTATCCGGGATGCGCACGTTGCGGCGCAGGATCTTCATCAGCGTATCGTTGGGCACACCCGCATCCATCAGCTTCAAGGGCGGGATGCGGATGCCTTCCTGGAAGATCTCCGTCGCGTTCGTCGGCACTGAGCCCGGCGTCATGCCGCCGACATCCTGGTGATGCGTCATCGTCGCACTGAACGCGATCGGCCGGCCGTCGTGGAACACCGGCATGATGACGGCGAAGTCGGGTAGATGGGTGCCGCCGAGGTAAGGGTCGTTCATCGTGAAGATATCGCCTTCGCGCATGGTGTCGCGCGGGAACTCCTCGAGGATCTTGGCCACGCACGGAATGAGCGTCGCCAGATGCACCGGAATGGCGACCGCCTGCGCCAGCGTCTCGCCTTGAAACGTGAACAGCGACGCCGAGGCGTCCAGGCCCTCCTTCACGATCGGCGAGAATGATGACTTGAGCAGCGTCAATTCCATCTCGTTGGCGATGCCGTCGAGCTTGTTGCGAACGACCTCGATGGTGACCGGATCAAGGCTGGCGGATTGGTCGTTCAGCATGTGGGTACTAACGCTCCAGGATCAATGAGCCCGCCGCATCGACGCGGCCGCGCCAGCCGGGAGTGACGAGGGTGGTGGTATCGGATTGCTCGACGATGGCGGGTCCCGCGAACTCGAAGCCCGATGGCATTGCCGCGCGGTCATAGATCGTGGCCGTGACCGGTTCGCCGTTGGCGATCAGGATTTTCGCCTGTCGCTTCACGGGTGTGTTGCCGCTCGGCTGCCATCCTGCGTCGTCGAGGCCGGTGAGCCCCTCGATCGCATGCACCGATCTCAGATTGACGATCTTGACCGGCACCTTCGGCGCATAGCCATAGACGCGATCGTGCGCGGCGTAGAAATCGGCCAGCAGCTTTTCAAGCGCGCCGGCCCGCGTCATGTCGATCTCGATTTCGAGGTTGTAGGCCTGGCCGATATAGCAGACGTCGGCAAAATGACGGATCGAGCGGGCGCCGGACGACACCTTTTCCAGCCGCATCAGGCCGTCGCAGCGCTCGTCGAGCGATGCCAACGTACGCTTGATGTCGGCGCCGCTGGCCTTGGCCAGCGGCTGCGGGAATGCCGCCGAGGCCTCGTGCTCGATCGGCGCGGCGAGCAATCCCGCCGCCGACAGCACGCCCGGATGGCGCGAGACAACGATGCGGGTGATGCCGAGATCCTCGGCCAGCGCGCAGCCGTGCAGCGGGCCGGCGCCGCCGAGCGGCAGCAGCGCGAAGCGGCGCGGGTCATGCCCCTGCCGGATCGATACCAGCCGGATGCCTTCCGCCATTTGCGCGTTGACCACGCGGTGGATGCCGAGCGCCGCCGCCTCGACCGACAGACCGAGCGGCCTGGCCACCGTCTCCGCGATCGCGCGGTGGGCGAGCTCCCGCGACAGCTTGATGGCGCCACTGGCGAATGAGCCGGGGTCGATGTAGCCGAGCACGACGGAGGCATCGGTCACGGTCGCTCTGGCGCCGCCCCGGCCGTAGCAGGCTGGCCCCGGCTCGGCACCGGCCGAACTCCGGTCCGACCCTCAGGCCACCGCCCTTGTCGATCCAGGCGATCGAGCCGCCGCCGGCGCCGATGGTGTTGACGTCGACCATGGCGACGCGCACCGGATAGCCCTCGATGGTGCCTTCCGATTTCAGTGCCGGCCGGCCGCCCTCGATCAGCGCGATGTCGCTCGAGGTGCCGCCGACATCGACGGTGATGACGTCGGCGATGCCGGAGTTCTCCGCCGCCATCCGCCCGCCGATGACGCCGGCGGCAGGGCCCGACAGGAATAGCCGCACCGGCCGCAGGCGCGCGGTGCCGGCGCCTGCGACACCGCCGCGCGACTGCATGAGCTGCAACGGCGCGGCGACGCCGGCCCTGGCGAGGCCGGCTTCGAGGTTGCCGAGATAATGGTCAACCACCGGCTTGATGTAGGCGTCGAAGGCGGTGACGACGGTGCGCTCGTACTCGCGGAATGCCGGATCAACCTCGGACGACAATGACACCAGCATTTTCGGGTGCCGCGCCAGCACGATCTCGCGGGCACGCCGCTCATGGGCGTCGTTGAGGAACGAGAACAGGAACGAGATGGCGATGGCCTGGCAGCCGGCGGCGGCAAGCCCGTCCACGGCACGCGCGACGCTTCCCTCGTCGAGGGTCTGCAAGACTTCGCCCTCGGATCCGATGCGCTCGTCGACCTCGCGGCGAAAGCGGCCCGGCGCCAGGAACACCGGCGTTTCCGGATCGAGCGTCAGATCGTACATTTTGTGGCGCATCTGCCGGCCGATCTCGATCACGTCGGAGAAGCCGGCCGTTGCAAGCAGGCCGACGCGGGCGCCCTTGCGCTCGAGCACGGCGTTGGTCGCGACCGTGGTGCCATGCAGGAAGCGCTCGATCGCGGCCGCCTCGACGTCCCAGGACTGGCGCAGCTGCTCGACGGCGCGCAGCACCGCCAAGCTGGGATCGCCCTTGGTCGTTGCAATCTTCAGGATCTGGGCTGCGAGGCCGGGCCGCCGCACCACCACGTCGGTGAAGGTGCCGCCGATATCGACGCCGACGCGAATTCCCGGCTTCATCCAATCCTCGCTTGTGATGGCGCCTCGACCTCGTCGAAATAGCCGTGGCGATGAAACATGCCGCGCTTCAGCCGGCCGAGTTCACGGCGCAGCGCCGCCGTCGCCGGCTCGTCGACCTCGATAAGGTCGGACGACAGCACCACACCGTAGTCATCGCGTGCACTTGCTGGTGAAATGAACCCGTCGAGCACGTCGTCGCGCACCTGCGCCATCGGCCGGTCGAGCGGCGATCCCCAGCCGCCGCCGCCGGGCGTCATGATCCGGACAACGTCGCCCTTCTTCAAGGCGTTGCCGTCCGACAGCGGCTTGAGCAGTCGCTCGTCCGCACGCCCCGGATTGACGATAATGCGTCCCGGCCGGCCGGCCATGCCACCAGCGACGCCGAACGCGGGATAGCGGATGTTGTCCATGCGGACGCCGATCACCGCTTCGTCGGCGATGATCCGCAAGTCGCGAACGATGCCCATGCCGCCGCGCCAGCGGCCGGGGCCGCCCGAATCGAGATGCATGGCGTAGCCCTCGATCTGGACGCCGAACTCCATCTCGGCGAACTCGACCGGGATAATTCTTCTGCGCCACGTAGTAGACGGCGTCGATGCCATCACCGAACGGCCGGGCGCCGAAGCCGACCGCGAGGCCCTCGATGCACAGGTCGAGCTTGCCGGTCATCTTGTGCAGGCTGCGCAGGTAATAGAGCACGTAGACCGACGAGGCGGCGGCAGCATTGCCGCCGGTTGCCTTGGCGAGGCTGGCGAAAATCGACGAATTGACCCGCATCACAGCGTGCGAGCGCATGCCGAGCGGCGCCGGCTCGCGCGGCGCCAGCAGCGAACCCGGCCGGATCGTGACATTGCCCATGGCGCGACGATAGCCGGCGTTGGGCAGGATGCCGGGCTCGCGCGACGTCAGGTAGAGGCCGAGGATGCCCTTCGGCACCGCCGGGTCCATGATGAAGTTGATGGCGCCCTTGGCCTGGTCGTCGGTGGCGCTGAAATCGAAATCGAGCCGGTCGCCCTGCTTCTCGATCGTAACCGCCACCGAATAGCTGTTGTCGGTGACGCAATCGCCGTCGATCCAGTCGCGAAACGAGAAGCGGCCATCCGGCACGTTGGCGGCAACGGCGGCCCGGGTCGCCCGCTCGGTCTCGTCGATGATGGCGGCGAATGCGGCCTCGACCACGTCGGCGCCGAACTGGGCGGCGATCTCCTCCATCCGCCGGCGGCCGAGCTGCACGGCAGCGGTCAGCGCCGAGAAGTCGCCCTTGACCATGATCGGAAAGCGGGTGTTGCGCATGAACATGGCGATCAGGTCGTCGTTCCATACGCCATCGCGCAGCACCCGCGTCGGCGGAATGACGATGCCTTCCTGGAACACGTCGGTGGCGGCCGGCGAGATCGAGCCCGGCACCATGCCGCCGATGTCCCACAGGTGCCCCCAGCCCTCGGCGAAGCCGATCAGCCGGCCCTCGGCGTAGATCGGCTGAATGAACACCATATCGTTGTTATGGCTGACCGCGCCCTTCGAGCCATAGCTGTCGTTATAGAGGTAGAGATCGCCCGGCTGCATCGTCTGCGCCGGGTAGCGCTCGAACACGCAGTCGATGAGATTGCCGGCCGCGAGCGTCAGCGCCGTCGAGACCACGAGCTGGCCTTGGCCGTCGAAGATAGCGGTGAAGTAGTCCTTCTTCTCGCGGATGAAAGGGCTCATCGAGGTGCGATCGATCAGCGCCTCCATCTCGCGCCGGGCCGACTGCACCGTACCCTTGATCAGCTCGAGCGTAATCGCGTCGATTGGCTTGGCCATCGTCATGAGCGATCCGTCCGTCGAAGCACGATGTTGCCGAACCTGTCGACCTCGCCGGCATAGCCGGGAGGGATCAGCGTCGTGGTGTCGAGTTGATCGACGATCGCAGGGCCGGCAATGCGATGGCCGGCCTGCAGCGTCTCACGGCGAAATGCCGGCACGCTGTCATGCAATTGCCCGCCGACATGGACGCGGCGGGTGGCGGCCGGCTGCGGCGGCGATCGGCCGGCGCTCTCGATCTCGGCGAGCCGGACCTTGTCCATGACCCCGACCGCGCGCACACGCAGGTTGACGATCTCGACCGGCGAGACGCGATCGGCAAAAGTATAGAGCCGCTGGTGCAGGCCATGGAACGTCTCGACGATGGCGGCGACAGTCGCCGCCGTCGCCGGCCCGGCCGGAACGTCGATCGTCAACTCGAAGCCCTGCTTGGCGTAGCGCACGTCGGCTTGGCGCGCCAGGCGACGCCGGTAGGGAGCGATGGCCTCACGCGCGAGATCGCCGTCGGCCTGCACCTCGAGCGCGCGCCAGGCTGCTTCCATCGCCTCGAAATCGCAATCGGGCCCCCGCTGCAACACGGTGCGCGCGTAATCGTACTGCACGTCGCTGACGAGCAGGCCAAGCGCACACAGCAATCCCGGATTGCGCGGGATCAGCACCGTGTCGCAGCCCAGATCGTCGGCGAGCGCTGCCGCATGCAGCGGACCGGCGCCGCCGAACGCGACCAGTGTAAAGTCCCTCGGATTGTAGCCCTTCTCGACTGAGACCACCTTGAGCGCGCCGGTCATGTTGGCGTTGACGATGCGGATGATGCCTTCCGCCGCGGCATGCAGCGATAGCCCGAGCGGCTGCGCGATGTGGGTCATGATCGCCGCCTCGGCGAGCTTCGGGTCGATCGCCATCTTGCCGCCGAGCAGTTGCGCCGGCACGCGGCCGAGCACCAGATTGGCGTCGGTCACCGTCGGCAGCGTACCGCCACGACCGTAGCAGGCAGGACCCGGTTCGGCGCCAGCACTTTGCGGGCCGACGACGAGGCTGCCGGTCGATGTCACCCGCGCGATCGAGCCGCCGCCGGCGCCGACGGTATGGATGTCGATCAGCGGCAGGTTGAGCGGGAATGGACCGATCTCGCCTTCCGTCGTCACCTGGGCGCGCCCGCCACGAATGACGCTGACATCGGCGCTGGTGCCGCCGATGTCGATGCAGATCGCGTTGCCGAAGCCGGCCAGTGCTGCGACATGACCGGCACCGATGACGCCCGCTGCCGGTCCGGAGAGTGCCATCTCGATTGCGCGGCGCGATGCCTCGAGCGGTCCGAACACGCCGCCGTTGGAGCGCATGATCAACAACGGCGCGGTCACGTCGCGCTGCCGCAGGCCTGCCCCGAGCTTGCCGACGTAGCGGCCGACGAGGCGCTGCAGGTAGGCATTGAGGGCGGTCGCCATCGCGCGCTCGTATTCGCGAAACACCGGCAATACCACCGACGACAGCGAAATATCGGCTTGTGGATATTCCTCGGCGACGATTTCGGCGGCGCGGCTTTCGTGCGCCGGATTGGCAAAGGAATGGAGGAAGACGATGGCAATCGCCTCGACCCCCAGTGCCTTCAATCGCTTCGCCGCCGCGCGGCATGCCGCCTCGTCCAATGCCGTTTCGATGCTGCCGTCGACGCGGACGCGCTCGGGCACCTCCATGATGTAGCGTGGCGGGATCGGCCGTGCCGGCTTGATCCAGCCGAACAGGTTCTCCTTGCGCGGGATCTCGTGCCGACCGATCTCGAGGACGTACTTGAAACCGGCGGTGGTGATCATGCCGGTGCGGGCGCCCTTGGCCTCGAGCACGGCGTTGGTCGCGATCGTCGAGCCGTGCAACACACTGGCGATACCGGCCGGCCTCGCCCCAGCCAAGCTCATGATCTGCTCGATGCCATTGAAGAAGCTGAGCGATGGGTCGGCGGGCGTCGACGGCGTCTTCGTCGTCCATAACGCACCAGTCTCGCGGTCGGCCATCACCACATCGGTGAAGGTGCCGCCGATATCGAGCCCGAGGGAATAACGACCCATGCCAACCCGTCCACTGCCGCATGCTGCCTAGTACCCGGAATCACACATGGATAGCACACATGACGATCGAGGATGTCCGCCGGCAAGAAGCGCCGCGCCGGCCGATGTTGCCCCATCGGACAAGCGGCGCGACATGCGGACCGCATGCTTCCAGCATGACGCCGGCGATCATCCTCGGTCGCCCACAGGGTCGCGGCCCACGGGCGCCCGCGTCATGCGGACCGCATGCTTCCAGCATGACGCGCGCCTTGCGCGTAGCTCGGGCTACGCTCTTCGGCGCGCTCCTTGCGGATCGCCTCGTGGTTCCGCGATCAGGTGTACTATCCATGTGTGATTCCGGGTACTAGCGCGACAGGTGATAGTAGCTGCAGGCCTCGCCCGCGCAAGCACTCGACCTCCCAGCAATTGCGCGGTCACCCATGCAATCATGGTGCGAGGCAACGCCGCACTGTGTGGCACAGTCTCATCCTACTGAGCATTCGCCGGACTTGCCGGCTTTCACCGTTTCCGCAACAATGCCGTCGGTCGTGCGAAATGCACCGACAGTTGCAGTGTCATCGGCGATTGCTGCATCGCAAAAAATTTAGCGTCGGTTTTCAGGGAGGATAGCGTGGATCCTGCAATGAAGAGTGTGACCGGTCTGAAGTTCCGCCGGCTCGTCATGACCGGTTTGGCGATGCTTGGATTGGCCAGCGGTCTTGCTGCGACTGCGCAGTCGGCAAGCGCTGCGTCCCGCTTCGTATTCGCCAACGAGAGCGACTACGACACCATGGACCCGCATGCGGCGTTCGACGTCGGCCGCGTCGCGGTCCGGCTCAACATCTACGACGGCTTGATGCGCTGGCAAAAGAACCCGGCCAAGCTCGAGCCCTGGCTGGCCGAAAGCCACACGATTTCGCCCGACGGCTTGAAGTACACCTTCAAGATGCGCAAGGGCGTCAAGTTCCACGACGGCAGCGAGGTCAAGGCCACCGACGTCGTCTACTCGATGGACCGCATCCTGGCGCTCGGCAAGGGCGCCGCCGCCCTGTTCAAGACCATGATCGCGCCGGGCAACAGCAAGGCGCTCGATGACTACACGGTCGAATTCACGTTGCTGAAACCGTCGGCGATTTTCCTTGCGACCGTCCCCGAGATCCACGTGGTGAACGAGAAACTCGTCAAGAAGAACGAAGTCAACAACGATCGCGGCGAAGCGTGGCTGTCGAAGAACGACGCCGGCAGCGGCGCCTACAAGATCACCCAGTTCGATCCGGCAGTCGGCTTTGTCGCCGAACGCTTCCCCGGTCACTTCAAGGGTTGGGGTCCGAAGTTCATCGACGAGATCGAGTTCCGCGTCGTCAAGGACACCAACACCCGCGTGCTCGGCCTGATCAAGGGCGACTACAACGGCATCGGCGGCTACCTGCAGACCGATCAGCTGAAGAAGCTCGAGGCATCCGGCACCGCCAAGGTGCTCGAAGCCGAATCGATGCGCGTGATGATGATGCAGTTCAACACCACGCGTGCGCCGTTCACCGACGTCAATGTCCGCCGCGCCTTGAACCAGGCCTTCGACTACGACGGCTTCAACAAGGACATCCTCGGCGGCCTCGTCGAGCGCAATCCGACGCCGATCCCCAACACCATGTGGGGGGTGCCGAAGGACGTGAAGGGCTACAGCTACGACCTCGAGGCCGCCAAGGCCAACCTCGCCAAGGCGGCGGCCAAGGTCGATCGCCCGCTCGACATCGTCTACCTGACCGGTTTCGCCCAGAGCGAGCAGGCAGCACAGCTCTACCAGAACGGCCTGCAGAAGATCGGCATCCAGTCGAAGGTGATCGGCACGCCCTGGCCGACCGTGATCGAAAAGGTCAAGACGCCTGAGACCGCGCCCGACATCGTGGTCTACTGGATCTCGACCTATTACGCCGATCCGCACAACTGGATCGGCGAGATGTTCCACTCGTCGAGTGCCGGCACCTTCAAGAACGCGCATCACTACAAGAACCCGAAGGTCGACGCGCTGCTCGACAAGGCACTGCTGTCGACCGACCAGGCCGAGCGCGCAAAGCTCTATGAAGAAGTGACCCGCATCGTGGTCGACGATGCGCCGGGCTTATGGATCTATAATACCAAGTGGTACGGTCCCTACTCCAAGAAGCTGCAGGGCATCGAGTTCTGCCCGATCGGCAGCGCCCAGGAGATGCGGACCGCCTACTACGACTAATGTTTCGACCTTGAGGCTTAGTGGCCGACCGGCCTGCACAGTAGTCACCACCGCCCCCCAACTTGCTTCCCCGGACAGCCTGCGGCAGCAGGCTGAGCCGGGGTCGCGTCCAAGGGGTGGGGCAGGCGGATCGCCCATTCGCTGCCGACGCGACCCCGGGTCTTGGCGCTGTCGCGCCCGCGCCCGGGAAGGCAGGTGGCGGGAGACATGCGCTGCCGGATCGCCGACATGACCATTGCACGCCAAACCATAGCAGCATTACCCGGAGCCCCATGCGCATCGTTTCCCTAATCGCGAAACGCCTGCTCTGGTTCGTGCCGACGGCAGCCGGTCTGATCGCCATCGTGTTCTTCATTTCCCGCGTCATTCCATCCGATCCCGTCGCCCTGCTCGCCGGCGAAACCGCGACCAAGGCGCAGATCGAAGCCTTGCGCGCCAAGCTCGGTCTCGATCGGCCGCTCGTGGTGCAGCTGTTCGACTACTATCGCAATCTGGTCCAAGGCGATCTCGGCACCAGTCTGTATACCACACGGCCGGTCGCCGACGACCTGTTCGCGCGGCTGCCGGCCACCTTCGAGCTGACACTCGCGGCGATGGTGATCGCGGTCCTGATCGGCATACCGCTGGGCGTCGTCTCGGCATTGCGCCGCAATAGCGCGCTCGATCACATACTGCGCATCGCCACGGTCGCCGGCCTCGCGATGGCGAGCTTCTGGCTGGCCCTGATCCTGCAGATCGTATTTGCCATGGACCTCGGCTGGTTGCCGCTGCAGGGCCGCATCACCGGCTTTCCGCCGAAGCCCGTCACCGGCTTCATGGTGCTCGATGCGCTCGTCGCCGGCCGGCTGGACCGGCTCGGCAACGTTCTCGCCCACTTGTGCCTGCCGGCACTCACCCTCGCCATCCCGGCGCTGGCGACGGTCGTCCGCTTCACCCGCGCCGGCGTGCTCGATACACTGCAGAAGCCGTTCGTGACCTATCAGACCGCGATCGGAATCCCGCGCGCCGTCGTCATCTGGAAATACGTTCTGCGCAATGCGCTGACCTCGACCATCACCCAGATCGGCCTGCTGTTCGGCATCCTGCTTGCCGGCGCGGTCGTGATCGAGACCGTGTTCCAGTGGCCAGGCATCGGCGCCTACGCCTTCGAGGCGATCGTGCAGTCGGACTATGCCGGCGTGATGGGCTTCACGGTCTATGCCGGCGGCGTGTTCATGCTGGTCAACCTGATCGTCGACCTCGTCCATGAGTTGATCGATCCGCGCGGAGGACGGTCATGACCGGCAAGCGGGCGGCATTGCGCAAGATCGTCCAGGATCGTTCCGCGCTGCTCGGCCTGATCCTGGTCGGCATCGTCGTGCTTGGCCGCGATCTTCGCGCCGGTCATCTCGACCCACCCGGAAGCGGTGTGGGACATGAACCCGAAGCTGCGGCTGCTGCCGCCGAGTTCGGAATGGCTGCTCGGCACCGACCGGATGGGCGCCGATATCTACAGCCGGGTGATCTACGGCGCCCGCATCACATTGCTGATTGCGATCATCGCGGTTGGTGCCTCGATGCTGGTCGGCGTGCCGATCGGGCTCATCGCCGGCTGGAACGGCAGCTGGCTTGGAGAAGCGCTGATGCGGGTGTCCGATATCTTCCTCGCCGTACCGCAGATCGTGCTCGCCATCGCCATCGCCCAGACACTGGGGCCATCGATCGAGAACGTGATACTTGCGCTGTCGATCACCTATTGGCCGTGGTTCACGCGGCTGGTCTACGCCGAGGTGCGCGCGCTCAAGAACGAAACCTTCATCGAGGCCGCGATCGCGCTCGGCGTCGCGCCCTGGCGGATCGTGCTGCTGCACGTACTGCCGAACGTGGCATCGCCGATCATCGTGCGCGCATCGATCGGCATGGGCTTCACCATCCTGACCGCGGCTTCCCTCGGCTTCCTCGGTCTCGGCGCGCCGCCGCCGGCGCCGGAGTGGGGCCGCATGATCGCCGAGTCTCGCGAATTCCTGCCGCAGTCCTGGTGGTATGCGCTGGCCCCAGGCGTGGCGATCTTCATCGTCGTGATGGGCTTCAACCTCTTGGGCGACGGCCTGCGCGACATTCTCGATCCCCGGATCAGGCGCGCGCATGACCGGTGACGCCCTACTCGAGGTTCGCGACCTCAGGATCAGCTTCGCCACCGATCGCGGCGTCGCGCGCGTGCTCGACGGGGTCAACCTGACGATGCGGCGAGGCGCGATCATGGGGCTCGTCGGCGAGTCGGGTTGCGGCAAGACCACACTCGCCCGCACCGTCCTCGGCATCCTGCCGTCGAACGCGCGCAACGACGGCGGATCGATCCGCTTCGACGGCCACGACATCCTGGCCATGGACCGCACCGTCTTCGAGCGCGACATCAAGGGCCGGCGGATCGCCTTCGTGCCGCAGGACCCCTACGGCTCGTTCAATCCGCTGTTCCGGGTCGGCGACCAGATCATGGAGCTGATGAAGTGGAAGTCGCCGGCGCGCGACGCCGCCGAGCGAACGGCGGCGAGCCTGCTCAGCCGCTATCCGCGCGCCCGCCGCCTGACAGATAGGCAGGCGGCGCTGGCGATGCTGGCAGAAGTGCAGATCCCGCAGCCAGAGCTGGCCTTCAGGAAGCTGCCGGAGGAATTCTCCGGCGGCCAGCGCCAGCGGCTGATGATCGCGATGGCGATGATGACCAAGCCCGACCTGATCATTGCCGACGAACCGACCACGGCACTCGACGTCACCATCCAGGCGCAAATCCTGAAGCTGCTGAAGCGCCTGGCCCGGGACCGCGGCGTCTCGGTGCTGTTGACCACGCACGACATGGGCACCGCCTACGAGATCTGCGACGACATCACCGTCATGTACGCCGGCCAGGAGGTCGAGACGGCGCCGATCGGCCCGTTCTTCGCAGCACCACGCCATCCCTATACCGCCCGCCTGCTCGACAGCCTGCCGAAGCCCGGTGCAGAGATCCGCGAGATCGGCGGCGAGATTCCGAGCCTGCTCAAGGCGCCAACCGGATGCCGCTTCCACCCACGCTGCGAACGCGCGACGCCACAATGCGCCGCCGCCCGACCAGGCATCACCGGCGAGGCGCACGCGGTGCGCTGCTTCCATCCACTGCAGGACGCCGTCGAGGTGCGCGTCGTGAGCGCCGCTTCCGCCATGCTCTCGGTGCAGGGGCTTGCCCGCCACTTCCCCATCCGCAATGCGCTCGGCGTGCGCACCGGCTGGATCAAGGCGCTCGACGAGGTTTCGTTCGATATCACCCCGGGCGAGACGCTGGGCGTCGTCGGCGAATCGGGCTGCGGCAAGACCACGCTCGGCAAGACCCTCGCCGGCATTCACACGCCCACCGCCGGACGCATGCAGTTCGAGGACCGCGAGATCTCCGCGTTGAGCGGGCCTGAGCGCCGCCGCATCGCCCAGCGCCTGCAGTACGTGCACCAGGACCCCGGCAATGCGCTCGATCCACGCTGGACGATCCGCCGGTCGCTCGACGAGCCGCTCGCCACCCACACCACGCTGACGCGCGCGCGAACGCGAGCGCCGCATCGAGGAAATCCTGGCCGCGGTCGGGTTGCCGGCGGCGCATCTCGATCTTTACCCGCATGAGCTGTCCGGCGGCCAGCAGCGGCGCGTCGGCCTCGCCCGCATCCTCACCTTGAAGCCGCGTCTCGTCATCCTGGACGAGCCGACCTCCGGCCTCGACGTGTCGGTTCAGGCAACCGTGCTGAAACTGTTCCGCGCGCTGCGCCAAGCGTTCGATCTCACCTATCTCTTCATATCGCACGACCTGTCGGTGGTGCGCATCATGTGCGACCGGGTGGCGGTGATGTACCTCGGCCGGATCGTCGAGATTGCACCGACCGAGCGGCTGTTCGAAAATCCGCGGCACCCGTACACGAAGTCGCTGCTGTCGGCGATCCCTGAGATCGGCGGGCGCCGCGTCACCGAGACGTTCGCACTCGAGGGCGAGCCGCCGGACGCCGGCCGACTGCCGTCGGGCTGCCGGTTCCGTGGCCGCTGCCCGCGCGCCACACCGGTCTGCGCCGAGACCGAGCCGGGCCTGATCGCGGTCGCAGACAAACATGCCGCCGCCTGCCATTTCCCAGGAGCGTGAGATGACCGCCAGAGGCCTGGGCCGCGTTCTCGTCACCGGCGCCGCCGCCGGCATCGGCTTTGCCATTGCAAGGCGGATCATCGCTGACGGCGGCGCGCTGGTGATGACCGACCGCGACATGAGCGCGCTGCAAGCCGCACGCGACCAGCTGACAGTGCCCGCCGGCGCGATCGACCTCGTCGCCGGCGACCTCACCGACGCCGATGATGTGGCCAAGGTCGTGAGCGCGGCCGGCCGCATCGACGGCCTCGTCAATTGCGCCGGCATCTATCCCGTCACGGCACTGCTCGAAATGACACTGGAGGAATGGGACCGCGTCCTCAGCCTCAACCTGCGGGCTCCCTTCCTGATGAGCCAGGCGGCAGCCCGCAGCATGATTGCCGGCGGCGTCCACGGCGCCATCGTCAACATCTCGTCGACCGCCAGCGTCCTCGCGCGCCCCGGCATCGCCCATTACGGCGCCTCGAAGGCTGGGCTCAATCAGTTGACGCGGGTGCTCGCGGTGGAACTGGCGCCGCACCATATCCGCGTCAATGCGATCCTGCCCGGCGTGATCGCGACCGACCGGGTGACCGCGAGCGTCATCACCCCGGCCGCCCGCGCCGAGATGGACGCCAAGGTCGCCCGCATCCCGATGCAGCGCCTCGGCACGCCGGACGAGATCGCCGAACTCGCCGTGTTCCTGCTGTCCGATGCCGCGTCGTACACGACTGGCGGGCTCTACACCGTCGACGGCGGCTTCTCGCTCGGCATGGCCCGCTATTGAGCAACGAAACTCGCTTGCACACCGGAGGAGATCGCCATGGCCGTCACGTACGACATCGTCGTCAAGGGCAATAACCTGAGACTGGCGGACGGCTATCTCGGCATGACCAACCTCACCCTGATCCGCGGCAACGATGGCTATATCCTGGTCGATGTCGGCCACACCGTGAACCGGCAGGGCCTGGTGCGCGGGCTGAAGCAGCGCGGGCTGACACCGGGTGACATCAGCCGGGTCTTCCTGTCGCACCTGCACAACGACCACGTCATGAACATCGACCTGTTCCCGTACGCGACGCAGGTCTTCGTCAGCCGCGCCGAGTTCGAGTACGCCGCCAAGCCGCACCCGGAAGATCCCTGGGTCCCCTGGATGGTGCGCGAGCAGCTGCAGAAGTACGACCTGAAGCTGCTCGACGGCGCCGGCGAATTCCAGTCCGACATCCGCTATGTGCCGGCACCAGGTCATACGCCCGGTTGCTACGCGCTGATCCTCGACACCAAGGACAGGGGCCGCGTGGTGCTGGCCCAGGATGCGATCAAGTTCCCGAAGGAAGCGCTCAACGAGCGCGTCGATCACGCCTTCGATACGCAGGAGCGGGCGGCGGCAACGATCAAGATGCTGCTGCCGATCGCCGATCGGCTGATCCCCGGGCATTTCATGGAAATGTACCGCGACGCCGGCACCTTCACCTGGGACGACACCATGGAGTTCCCCCTCGTCATCAGGTGATCAGGCAGCGTCGTCAACTGCCGCCCGCCTCGCGCCCAGCGCCAACCCTGCGCCGACCATGCAGGTTGCGGCGACGGCAAGAAAGCCCAGATCATAACGCCCGGTGCTGGCGAGCAGCAGCGCGAACAGGATCGGGCCGACGACATAGCCGATGAAGATCACCATCGTGGCCCCGGCGACGGTGGTGTGGATCTCGGCGGCCGGCGACAATCGAACGACCTCGGCGACCTGCACGCCGTTCCAGCTTGATACCGCGACGCCGGCCAGGGCGGACAGCGCGACGATGGCGGCGAGCGGCCAGGATCTGTCGGCAATCGCCAGGCTCGCCGAGCACAGCGCCGACGCCGCCCCGGCGCCCATCAGCACCAGCGCGCCGGAATCGAGCCGGTCGGCGGTCCAGCCGAGCACGATGCGGCCGATCACGCCGGTCACCTGCATGACGGCGAAGACGATGCCCGCAAGTTCGAGGCTGTAGCCCAGTTGCAGCACCATGAAGGTGACCAGGAAGGCGAACCAGATGCCCTGGCCGACCGCGAAACAGGCTCCCGCCAGCGCCACCCGCGCCAGCGCCGGCGAACGCGCCACCGCCCGCAGCGGCGCCGTCAGATTGTCAGCCGCGAACACGCTGGCAAGATCGATGCGCTGACCCGTTTGCCGTTCGGCGTCGACCTCGGCGCGCAGCGGCTGCACCACTGCCATCGCCACGACGCTTATGAGCACGCAGCAGGCCACCGCCCCGGCGACGCCGAACGCCAGGATCGCCGGCGGCAGGATCAGCCCCGCCAGCACCCCGCCGATCGGCACCCCCGCCTGCTTGATGGAAAAGATGAGACTGCGGCGGGCGGCCGGCGAATAACGCTGCAGGATGTCGCTGCCAGCGGCCGGCGACGGCCCGTAGCCAAGCCCGATCAGCAGCACCGCTGCGACGGCGGCCGCAGCATGCGGCAACAGGAACAACAGCGAGCCGATTGCCGCCACGGCGGTGCCGATCTGCAGAATTCGGATGCTGCCGGCACGACGGATCAGCGGTGCGCCGGCGAGCAGGAATGCCATCGAGCCCAGCGTGCCGACCGCGGACAGATGCCCGATCGCAGACGCCGGCAGGCCGACCTCGTTCATCAGATAGGGCGCGATCGTCGGCGCCACCCGCGTCAGGAAGGCGCTGACCGCCTGCAGCAGCAGCGTCGCCGCGAGCACCTTCAGCCAAAGCCGGGTTTCGCGGCCCCTCTGCTCACCACTCATCATGCCGCCGTCGGCTCCCCCGGCCACCGATCGCTCATACGCTCGTCGCGCCAACGGTAGTACATGATCGCCGGGCCAAGAAGGCAGGGACTGTCGAAGTCGCTCGCCGTGCTGACATCGACGCAGCAGCTATCTCTGGGCGAACCAGTCGGCCTTCATCGCGATGGCCTCGATCTCGACCTCGACCGGCAGCGCCACCTCGGCCTTGACGCAGGAGCGTGCCGGCGGATCGGAGGGAAAAAACGTCCGGTAGGCCTTGTTCATGGCATCGAAGTTGGACAGATCCTTCAGGAACACCGTGGTCTTGACCACATCCTGCAGGCCGAAACCGGCTTCGCCGGCCAGTGCCTCGAGCTTGCTCAGCACCAGCGTGGTCTGGGCCTCGATGCCGGGCGGGATTTTGCCGTCGGGCAATGTCGGCACCTGCCCCGACAGGAACAGGAACGGACCGCATTGCACGGCCGGTGACAACGGCACTGCAAGCTTGCCGCCGATGATGCGTTTCATGGCAACCTCCACATTATGAGCGACATTCGATCAACTCCCGAATTGCCGATCCCGTTCGCCGGCTTACCTTTTGCCCTGCAGGCCGGCGAGAACCGACTTCACGCCGGCGACCAGCATCGCCTGATCGGTGCCGGCGCCGAACATGTTGAAGCCCAGCGCCTTGTACTGTGCGGCAAGCTCGGCGCTCGCCGGCATGAAGCCCAGCCCCTTCTTGTGCCGGCGCGCCGCGGCAACGATCCGCTCAACGGCATCGAGATACTTCGGATTGGTGAAGTCGCCGGGGATGCCGAGGAAGTTGGTCAGGTCGAAATGGCCGACCCAGAGCACGTCGACACCGGCGACGCCGGCAATCTCGTCGACTGCCGAGAGGCCACGCTCGGTCTCGATCTGGGCAATTGCGAGCGTGCGGGCGTTGGCCGCTTGCATGGTCTCGATCACATTGCCGGACCGATAGTCGTCGTGGGCGAAGCCGAATGCCGCGCCGCGCCGGCCCTGGGGCGGATAGCGCGTCGCCTCGGCGATCAACTCGGCCTGCGCCCGGCTCTCGACCATCGGCACCATGATGCCGCGCGCGCCGACGTCGAGCGATCGCGCGATGAATTGGTACTCGCCGCGCGGCACCCGCACCATTGGCTCGACGCCGATGCCGCGGCAGGTGGCGCACAGCATCTTGAGCGTCTCGATGCCGAGCCCGCTGTGCTCCATGTCGTAGAGCACGAACTCGGCGCCGGCGAGTTTCATGAGCTGGGCGATGCCCGGCGTGAAGCATTCGAATACCATCGCGCCTTGCACGAGGTCGCCGCTCATGGCGCGCTCTCGCAATGATTTCTTCCTGACGACCATTTGGCCAACTCCCTCGTTGCAAGCCCATGCCGACATCCGAGCAGTGCCGTCGACACTCGGCCAACCGCTCCTGCGAACTGGTCGTACGAGGCAACCAGGCGCCGGCGCAAACCCGTCCGGTCCTGATCAGTACCTGATGATCGGGAAGTTGCCATCACCCGGCGTCGTGAAATATTCCGGCGTCTGGCGTCCCTTGGTCCGCTTGGCCACCTGCTGACTGACATAGTTGGCGAGCCCCAGCACCAGGACGGCGCGCGCCGATTTGTCCTGTGCCTCGCCCTTGAGGCCATTGACGACGGCGTAGGTGAACTGGCCGTGTTGCACGTCGGGGTCCTCCTCGGCTTCCTGCGCTCCGGTCGAGGCGGTGAAGGCGACGAACCGGCTGACCTTGGCGTCCTCGCCCAGCTGCTGATAGTAGGAATTGCCGGAGCGGCAGGCATCGAGGAACAGCAGTTTTCGCCCGGTGATGGGATAGACGGTCTGCTGCACCTCGCTCCAATGCAAATAGTTGTCGCCCGGGTCGTGTCCCTTGAGATCGCCGACATCGGTCGGCAGGAAGTAGTAGCCGCCGGTCGCATTGCCGCCATGGCCGGCGAACAGCAGGGCAATCGTGTCGTTGTCCTTCACGGTTTTTTTCAGGTTGGCCAAGGCCGCGATGATGTTGGCGCGGGTCGGCTCGCGCTCGGGACCGCCGCCATTGACGAGAACCGTGGCTGCGACCCGCTCGTGCGTCGCCTTCATCTCGTTTGCAGCCGTCGCGGCGAAAGCCTCGGCATCGCGGCCGGCGAACTGGAGATCGCAGCTGCGATCGGGACTGGAGCACTTCTTCGGCATGCCCGGGTACTTGTCGACGCCGACCGCGAGAATGTGCAGCGTGCCGCGCTTGTCGAGTGCACCTTCGCCGTTGTGGCGAATACGAATGGCAAGACCCTTGTCGGTCTGGTCGCTGGCACCGATCTCGTTGCTGACGACGACGCGAACGTCGTTCTCCCCCGAGTACAACGGAATCTCCAGCGCCGTGTACTCGACACCCGCCGCCTTCGTAGCGCCGGCGGGTAGATCGACTTTGGCGCCGGAAACCTTGCGGTCGCGCACCCAGACGTCGATGACTTCGACCGGCATCGGGTTTTCGCGCACGCCAACGATGATGACGCTGCGTCCGCCGGTCGCTTCACGATCGCCATCGAGCGAGGCGATCACGGGCGGCCGCCCCTGCGTGAACAGTTGGCGCAGATCGACGTGATCCGGCGCCAGCTCCTGGATCGCCTCGGTGGCGCTGACCTTGACGATGGCGCGTTCGACGATGTCGGGGCGGTTGAGGTACTGCCGCAGCTGCTGGCCGCGAACATACTCGGCGGCGTTGCCGTCACCGCGGTTGACATGCCAGCCGACGAGCGCGCCGCCGTTCGCCGAGCCGGTGTAGTAGCCCTGCGGCGTCCACATCACCCATTCGCCATCGCTGCTGTGGAACAGCGAGACGACGAGCTCGCCGGTCGACAGGTTCCACAGCTTGAGCGTCTGATCGCCGCCGCCCGAAACCATGAACACGCCATCCGGCGACGGCGTCTGGCTCCACACCGTGCTGGTGTGGCCGATGTAGCTCATTGCCGCCGCGCCCTTGAGATCATAGGCCTCGAGCAGGCCACTATCACCGCCCGCCGTCAGGTAGCTGGCCGACGGCAGGAAACCGTAGGTGCGATAGGCAAACGTGCTGCCGAGCCGCGCCGATGGATCGATGCTCGCCACGACCTCACCGTTGCGGCTGATGCGGATGACGGCCGCTCCTGGCCGGCTATTGCTGCCAGCGCCGCCGCCGCGCCCGCCGCCACCACCACCGCCGGATCGCCCCCCGGCCTGGCCGCCATCGGCGTTGGCGTCGCTCGATTGGGCATGATCGAGTGCGTATTCGCCGGCCTTGTCCTCGGCATGGACGAAGCTCGCCGCGGCATCGGCCTCGACTGCCATCGGTTGACCGAGCCGGGCGTCGTCGTGCGGCAGATCGATCGAGAACTCGATCGGACCGCGCAACAGGTGCGAGCGCTCGGTGAAGCTGTAGGACCAGCCGAAGGTCCGGCTATCGGGATAGAAGCCGGTCGCCGACACCGTGCGGCCGCTGCCTTTGAGAACCCGCGCGGTCTTGCCCTCACCCGACTTCCACAGGTGGATCTCATGACCGCTGCCACCGCCGGTGGCGACCAGGCCATCGCTGCTCACCGCTGCCGCGACGACGAAGCCGTCATGGCCCTGATAGGTTAGACTGACCTTGCCATCGGCGAGATTGATCACCCGCTGCTCGAAGATGCGGCGGCAGCGTTCGGCACAGGTGGCCACGAACGCAGTGCCGTCGGGCAAGGCCGCGAGCGCGCCGGGTACGAAGTCGACATGGCCGACGCTGCGCTGGAACTGACCGGTGCGGCCATTCCAGATCTTGAAATCGCCATCCTGCGAGGCGGTCAGGATCGCGCCCTCCTGGCCGATGACGGTGAGTGCGGTAAGCGGCGCCTGATGGCCCTTGAGGATCGCGAGTTCACGGCCGTCGGCATTGTCCCACAGCCGCCCGGTGCCGTCGTGGCTGCCCGTCGCCGCTCGCGCCCCGTCGCGACTGAAGGCGACCGCGATCACCGCGGCGCCGTGACCGGCGAAAACCTGCAGCGGCGCTCGCGATGCCACGTCCCAGAGGATCGCCTGCTTGTCGAGGCCGCCCGACAGCAGTTGCGACCCGTCCGGCGAGAACGCCAGCGCCCGCACCTCGTCGGTGTGACCGATCATGAGGCCGGAAATCTCGCCGGTACGCAGATCATAGAGCCGGATCGCGTGCCCGCCCTGGTCGGGCACGTCCATCGAGCCGGAAGCTGCCAGGCTCGCACCATCTGGCGACAGCGCGAGGGCGTGCACCGTGCCCTTGGGGCCGACGTCGATCTCGCCGCGCAGCACCCGTTCACTGCGGCCGGTGGCAAGGCTCCAGATCCGGATCGTTTTGTCGTCGCCAGCCGATATCAGGCACTTGCCGCCCGGCGTGAACAGCAGGCTGCGGATTTGCGCCAGATGGCCGCCGGTTTCGAGGACAAGCTGCGCCGGCGCCGGCGTGGCATCGCCGGGATCCGCCGGTGGCTGGCCGCTGCCGTCGCTCGCCGCCTTGTCGCGCTCGACTGCAGACGTGCAGGCTTCGAACACGCTGCCGCCGACCGCGCCGAGCGTTGCTGATGAACCGGCCGAGATGTTCGCCACCTGCGCTGGCGGGCTCGAGGGGGCGGCAGGCGCAGGCGCAAAAGTTGCCGGTGCCGACGGCCCGGGGCCTACGACCGAGCCACCGCCGCCAGCAGTCGCAGGGCTGATCGCCGACCCACCGCCGCCACCGCCGTAACCACCGCCACCACCACCGCCGCCGCCAGCCGTCGCGGGGCTGACGGCCGACCCACCGCCGCCATAACCACCACCGGGCCCGGAATAGAATACCGGGCCGTCGTCGATGACCTCATTGTCGGTAACGGTGTAGTCGTAGTCGACCTCGAAACCGGCCGGGCCGCCGCCGGCATCGAAAACCCGTCGGAACCAATAATAAAACCACAGGCCGGATGCCAGGCGATAGGGAACTCGCGCACGATGGGCCCAGGGCGGCATCACATTGATAATGTAATTGTAAGCCTTGGGATTTTGCCCCGGTTTGACAGCATAGCTGGCGGCAACGCCGGGCTTGGGTTGCGGCAGGGACGCCTTCAGCACCGGCAGTGCGGCTTGCACCTTGCGGGCCTCCACCGAATTGGCGCGAAAACCACCGCCGACAACCTGCCGTCCGGTCGGCACGCTCGCGGCAACACCCTGCAACTTCGCGGCACCGGCGCCGCCGACGTTGAGTTTCGTGGCCGTCCCGCCGGCATTGCCGATCGCGAGCGGCTTTGCCGCCGGCTTGGTGTCGAGCGGTTTTGTCGCCCGCCGCACAGCCACGCCAGCGCCTTGCTGTGCCGACCCTGCCGGCGATGTCGTCACGGCATCCGCACGCAAAGTTGGTTGACCCTGTTTCTTCATCGCGGTGATGCGCTGCTGCCGCGCCGCCTGGATCCTTGCAGCGGCGGCCGAATTCGCCCGCGCCACGTTCTGGGATAGCGGCTGAGCGTTCGGCAGCGCCGACTTCAGCAAGGGTGATTGCTGGCCTGGGCTCTGGTTTTGCAGGGCCGGACCGGCCTTCTGCGGCCGCAGGCTGTCGATCCGTTGCTGACGCGCTGCCTCGAGCTGCTGGGCGGCGGCGTTTGGCAACGGTGCTGCTGTTGGCGCCGGCCGCGTGTTGAGCGGCGGCTTCGTTGGCACCGGCGCCACCTCGACCTTCTTGGGCGCGAGCGGCACATTGTTGTTCACGACCGGCGGCGGATTCGAATTCGGGCTGACAATCCGCGGCGGTGTCGGATCGGTCTTCTTCGTCACCGGCCGCTCGACCGGCTCGGAGCGCTTTGCAACCTCGCGGCGTTGTACCGGCACGCGAGCGCGCTGGTTCTGCTGCGGCGCCCGGTTCGGCACCACCACTTGGCGCTGCTTCTGCTTGAGCTGCTGCCATTGGGTCTGCGTTTGTGCCCGTGGCGCGTCCGGGGTAGTGCACAGTGCTGCCAGCGCCAGTGATCCGCAGCATGAAATCCGGCTGCGACGCCATGATAATATGATCATGTTACTGCCCTCATTTCACTACGACAAAGCAGCAGAACAACGAGGCTATTCAAGTCTGTTACCGACGGCAAAACATCGACAAACAACCACGCACATACTCGGCATTCGTCAAATTCATAGGCCTAACCTGCGAACGAATTGCAGCGCCGCTTGCCGGCTTTCCCTTCCAGTACCGGGAACGCGGCGCCCGATGGTTAACGCTGTAATTCGTCGATGTCAAAAATAAAACAGCTCCCGGATCAATACGGCTCCGGTTACGGCTTCAGGGTGTCGGACTCTCGATGCACATATTCTTCTTCACGTCTTCACGGCAGCCGACCGGACAAGGCGGCGCAACATCACACATCGTCGTCAGGTCGGGAAGCCGGCCGCGCTTGCGCGGCTCCTTGCTGGCTGCCGAGCTCGCAGCCGGAATCCTCGACGGATCACTCGGCGTCTGACCCGCCGGACTCTTGGGCCCGGTTTGGCCAAGCTGGCGTTTCGGTTCAGGGACCGGCTCGGCCGCGCGGCCAGGGCCGAGCGAAGTCAGCATGATCGCGCCCAGCGCAATTGCCAATGCCGGGTTGATCAAGGGCGGTTTCAAATGCTTTGTCATGGCATAATCTCCCTTATCCAAAACTACCGGCGAGTCCGACTGGCGGTATGTGCGTTTGCTCACAGCTTCATGCATGACGGCGACAACCGCAGTGGAACCTGGGTGAAGCCAGTGCTGCAACCGAGCTTCTCGAGATTTTCGCGCATCACCTTGAGGTCGACCCGGCACACCGTGGCGCGTGACTGCGTGGTGAGCCCGAAATAGCCGGGAACGCTCAGCGTCGTTGCGATCGTCACATCGAGCTGGTCGGCCTTCGAGGCGCAGACCGAGTTGAGAAAATCCTGCCATGTTGCTGTTTCGCCGGGCGCCGGCGTGAACATGGTCTCGCGGCGCAGCGTGGCATTGGCCTTCAAGGTGTCGACACCGACAGTACCCTTCGTACACAGCCAGTCGGCGCCGCAGTTCGGCTTGAGATCGACCTCGTTGTACCACTTGAACGGTACCGTGCGATCCTTGATGCGGACCGCGACCGTCTCGTCGAGAATGCGCAATTGGCTGCCACCGTTGTTGCTGTACTGCACCGGCATGACGGTCAGCGCGAGCCATGACTTCGACCAGTCCTGGTCGGGGCCAGGCTTCTTCGAGGGGCGGAAGTCGACCTGTTGCGGCGGCAGCAGCGCATAGTTCGCCGGCGTCAGACCGCCGCCCAGATAGGCCGCCGCGCCACCGACGAACATCGCTACGGCCGCCGCCGCACCCAACAGGCAGCGCGGCCGCACCACGCGCGACTTCTCGATCTCGGCCGCGATCTCGGCCGGAGCATTGCCCTTCACCCGGTAAATCTGCACCGAACGCAGATAGACCGGCAGCTGTGCCACATCGAAGTCAGCGTCGACCAGCACCGGCCATACCACGCCTTCCGGCGACGGCCAGCGCTCCTGGGCGAAACCGAGTTCGGTCTGCGGATACTTGCCGCGCGCCATCGACGCCTTCGAGATCACGAATATGAAGCGATCGGCCGCCGCAATCGCGCGGCGAATATCCTCGTTGAAGTCGCCTGAAACCTTGAGCTTATCGGCGTCTATGAAGACTTCGTGGCCATCGTTGGTGAGGGCTTGGGCAATCTCCTCGGCGAGGCTGCGTTCCTCATGCGCATAACACACGAAGATATTGAGGCGTGAGCAGGATGCTGGTAGCCAACGCGCCAAAGCCGACATCAGATACATCCCTTACGAAATCGCACAAACGGACTGGTTGTCATTTTTGGTGACTGAACAATAATTGGCGACCGTCATGGTCGCAATCCGGCGCGTCATCGTCACATCACTTGATGTTGATGGAATGATGGCCCGGCAGCATAGCCGCGATAAAAACAGGCGGCCTATTTGCCGGACGCGGCACGCGCGATCGAATGGATTGATATGCCCTCGTTGGCGTACGACTTGCCGGGCTTGCCATCGAGCTTGGGGCGGCCGTCGAACTGGTCGAAGCCCTCATGGTGCAGGCCAACGACGGTCCAGTTCTCGGTCTCGAATACCGGGCTGCCGGAATTGCCGGGCTCGGTCGGCGCGCGGTAGTGCAGATAGGTCGGATCGGCCTCGTTCTTGCGGCGCCCGCCGACGTCGACCAGCAGGCCATTGGCACCGGTGATCGAGCCGACCACCGAGAGCGACAAAGGCCCGCCGAGCGGATAGCCGATCACGCTGATGCGGCTCGATGTGCCGCTGGTTTCGCCGCGGTCGGGGTCGACCGGTCGCAACTTCGTACCCACCGGGCAAAGATCGAGCGGCAATACCCCATCCGGCAGGCTGCAGGACAAGCGCATGGCGATCGCATCGTGCCAACGAGCATGAACCGGTCGGTCCCGGGGTGGCGCACGTAGGCGCTGAAATGCCGGGTGGCATTGGCCATGTCGTGTCGCGCGAGGTAGCATTCGGCGAGCGTCGCCAGCAGCCAGGGATTGGTGGTCTCCGCCGCCTGGGGCTCCAGCCGATCGATCATCCGTCTGGCAATCTCCTCCGGCTCGATACCGGTCGGGTTCTTGACGTCGACATGACCGTCCTGCCTGGCAAGTTGCAGTAGCACGACGACATTGATGCCATGCCAGAAATTGCGATCCGGCCGCTGCGGATCATAGGAGCTGGCATAGCCCTCGATCGCCTGCTCGAGGTCGGACCCGGGACTGCTGTCGCACCCAGGCCGGCGCGCCGGCAGGAACATGGTCAAGATAGATCTGCTTGTAGGCGCGGCCGATCAGGCCGTTGATCTCATCGCCCTCGCCGGCTGCGAGCGGCGTGATCCGCCGCGCCGACTGCAGCATCTCGATGCCGGCGTGCATCTGGCCTTCGTCGATCAGGGCCTGGCCGTAGAGGCGGCGAGCCACCGCGTCAGACGGATCACGCGTGACGGCGCGATCGGCAGCCTTGGCGAGCAGGTCGAAAATGCGGGCCGAGCGCAGTCCGAGCATCAGATCGTGCAGCTCCTGCTGCTCGATGCGCGCGGTCGGGTCGGCGAGCAGCCGATAAAGTGAATCCCAGGCGGTCTGCAATGCCTTGCGGTCGAGCGGATGCTGGCCAGCCAGCAACCGGACGCGCAGGATCAATGGCGCGACGCCGGCGCTGCCGAGCATGCCGGCGCCAAGGCCGCTGCCTTCGGCCAGCGCATCGACGAGTTGGGCCGCGTTGCCGCTGCCGAGCGGCCGGCCCTGATCGACCATCAGCCGCTTGAGCTCGACGAATAGCGGCTGCACCAACGGCCATTCGCCGGCCCGTGCCGCTTGCGCGATGCGTTTGATCAACTCGTCCGTCGTCATTGGCCATCGCCTCCTGATCAGCCGGCCATTTGTAACCAGAGCCAGCGCCGCGCGCGGTGCCGGGCTGCACAAACAATGCGGCTGCTCACGCCGCCGTGCGATCGGGCACGCCATCGGATGCCACCGGCATCGCCGCTGCGTACAGGCGCCGGCCCCAGGCGCTGCAGAAAGCCGTCATCGAGGTTTCGAGCAAAGCGCCGGAGCCGCCGGACACCGCACCCGCGGTGCGACCGACCAGGATTTCGGCGATCGGCCGCGCCAGGATCGAGGGCACCAGCAGATAGGCCGTCAGGATGCCGCTCAGTACCGGCACCACCAGCGCCGGCCCTTGGCCGATGACGCCGCCGAGGCTCAGATGAATGTGTTTGCGGTCATCGCGATCGGCCGGCGTATCGCCACAGATCAGCTCGTGCGCGGCCACTCGATGCGGTCATAGACGCGACGGCCGTGCGCGACGGTTGATCCCAGCTCTGCTTGGTGATCGCCTCGTACTGCGGCACCACCTCGACCGCCAGCAGGTCCGGGGCGCGGGCGGCCAGCAGCGAGCGGCGGCCGATCTCGAAGAACACCGCCTCGAAGTTCAGCTGCAGCTGCGGTGTGCTTTCGCGCAGCGTGCCGGTCGGGGCGCTGGCGACCACCATCGGTGCCGGCGGCGCGACGGTGGCGCCCCGGCCTCGCCGAAAACGTCGAGCCCCCAGACGGCATCGAGTGCCGGTGAATAGACGCCATCGCCGGCAAACTCGCCGGAACGTCGGCGCTGCATTTCCGCCAGCGCCTTCTTGGCGACGGCGCCGAGGCGGCCATCGACTGGCAGGCCGAGCACCGCCTGCAGTCGACGCACCGGCTCGCCTTCGGAACCTTGCCGCAGTCGCACGAGGCTCGCGCGCACTGCGGCATGGTCCGTGTCCTTGCCCGTACTGCGCAAGTGCGAGGCGATCGCCGCTCGTGTCCGGTCAGCAGCACGTAGGAAAACAGTCGATTGTTGTCGGTGCCCGGCGCCCGCAGCACGAGTACGGCGCGGAACCTGGCGAACTCGTCGGTGAACGAGCCGTCGCCGAACCAACCGCGTGGCGTTGGCAACCCCATGACGAGAATACCGCCGATCCCTGCGCGTCGCTGCAGGCCGGATGGATGTTGTCCATCGGCCAGCCGTCGGATGCGACCTTGGCATCCCAGGCGTCCTTTACGTCGTAGACGGATTGTCCTTCGATCGCAGCACGGCCAGTGGTTCGTCCTGGCGCAGACAGCCGTCATGGCCCTTGTGCGGACCGACCGGTAGCGATAGCAGCCGCAGGCGAGCATGTTGCTCGGCGTGCCGCCGGTGTGGTGGCTCCACACCGCCACCCGGTTCGGCACGGTGGTGGCGATGAAGCCGGACAGCAGCTGGGTCTCGGTGTTGTAGACGCCGACGACGCAGCGGAAGTTCTGGTGGTCGGGCCGGCACACCTTGAGCCGCAGGCTCTGCCGGTTGATCTGGGCGCTGCCGTCGGCCGCAGTGGCGGTATCGTGATCGAGCAACGTGCCGCGCAGGCCGAAGATGATCCGCTTTTCGTTGCGCAGCGGCTGGAAATGGTTGGCGCGGATCAGCAGCTCGAAATCGGCGGCGGCGAACGGAAAGCTCGCGTCCTTCAGGGCTCGGTCGGCCGTTTGAATATGGCGGTACTCGGTGCTGAGGTCGTCGTCCTCGATCCAGCGCACGGCAGACCAGCCCGGCAGCGCCTCGAGCTTGCCCGGCGCGCGCCGGCGATCGCGGGATCATAGTCGTCGTTGCTGCGGCTCTGGCCGTCGCCGTCGTGCGTCGGCGGCACGAAGGCGACTTCGCCGAGGCTTTCGCGCAAGCTGCCGTCGGCCGGCGGCGATGCTGGCGACGCAGCCGCCACCACCAGCGGGACCACGCGGCGAGCGCGCTCCATCTCGACGATGCCGCGCTCGAACAGGTTGGCCTCGGCATCGCGACGCCGGCGAAGGCCGGCGATCTCCGGCCACAGCCGCTTCATCCGGCGAAACTGTTCCGGCACGGCCTCGGGTCGGCCGGCGCGAATGGCATCGGCGATATTGCGCATCTCGATGCGGCCATCGCCGCTCATCTTTGCGCCGCGGTTGTAGACCAGCGAAAAAAGCGCGCCGGAGCAGTGCGGGTGCAGCTTGTCGGCGCCAGGGAATATGCCGACCATCTGGTTGACGTATTTCGGCACCGTCCTATTGCGATAGACCGTCTCGGCCGCATCCCACGGCACCACGAGGTCGTGCACGCCAGCCAGCATGCCCTGCGCCGTCCCCGACTTGTGCCCAACCGTCGCGCGCAACGCATCGAAGTCGCCGGCGCTCAGCAACGACCGCCAGTCGGCGGCGTACTCGGCTGGCGCACAGTAGCCAAGGTCGTAGCCGAGCCCGATGGTGATACCCGACGGGTCCGGCGGCCGGCAGGGATGACAATACTTCTTGTCGTAGCCCTGCCGCCCCGATACCTCGAACGACCACACCAGATCGTGCGCCTCCGGCGATATGAGCTTGTTGCAGTCTTCCGTCGTGAGCTTCGCCGTGGCGGGCGCCGGCGCCGCGCTTTCGAGTTTTTCGTCGAGGCCTTCGTATCGTTCGCGCCAGGCCTGGTTCTGCTCGACTTCGTCGGGCGTCGGCCGCAGGCTTTCGAGAAATTCGGTGTCGCTCATCTCCCACTCCCGAACCAAAGAGACATGAACAAATCAACAGCAAGTACGTATACAGTTGCATGACGAGCCGCGCCGCCCGGCCGGATCATATGGATACAGCACAGCTGACGTCATCAGGCGTCTCTGCGCCCGGCCCATTCATTGCCAGATCGAGGCTTTGCCACCACAGAATAATTCTTCGATTGCAGTATCATGAACATCGGCGGCATATGCTGACCCGATTTCGACCGTAGCGTGATTTTTTTCGCGGGCCTGATCCGATGTCTGCACATTCGATACGTTGGCCTTGGTTCAGGACTGGTCAGCACAAGACCGCGCCCGATGCGCCGAAACTTCGTCATCGCAGCGCACCATCGGCGCCGCTGCGTCCAGTGCGGATTACTCCGTCCCGACGTGAGAGCGCGGCAGCGCCGATCGCCGCCGGTCCACGCCTGATGCCGGCATTGAGCTGGGCTTATCAGCTGCAGCACATCGACGTCGAAGCAATTGCCGCCTGTCCGGCCGATGTCGCCGTCATCGACACCTCGCCCGACGGCGATTGGCGCAGCGCCTTCACGCCGGAGCAAGTCGCCCGCATGAAGAGCAGGCCTAACGGCGCCCCGCCAAAGAAACTAATCGCCTACATGAGCATCGGCGAAGCCGAGGAGCAGCGCTTCTACTGGCAGTCGGACTGGGTACGCGGCGGCCGCAAGAGCGAGCGCGCGCCGAAATGGCTGCATGCTCTCAACGACCAGGGCTGGACCGGCAACTGGAAGGTGCGGTTCTGGGATCCTGCGTGGCAGGCCAATATCATCGGCCCGGCTGGCTGCTTCGTCGATCGCATCATCGCGCAGGGCTTCGACGGCGTCTATCTCGATATCATCGATGCCTACGACTACTGGCTGCAGTTCGACCGAGGCTCGAACCGCCGGCCAAGTGCGGCGGACGAGATGGTGGCATTCGTGCGCCGCATCGGTGAACATGCTCGCGGCGCGCGCGGCCGCGCCGACTTCGCCGTGATCCCGCAGAACGGCGAGGGCCTGCTGGTGTTTCCGCAGTACCGCGCCGCGATTTCCGCGATCGGCAAGGAGGACATCCTCTTCGATCAGTTCGGCAAGGCCGACGAGAAGCCGCATGTGAAACCGCGTCCGGAGCACGGCGGCGACGCCGGTGAAGGCATCGAGGAGATCATGGCTCATCTGCGGCTGGCGCTCGCCGACCGCATTCCAATCCTATCCGTCGAGTATCTGCGCGACTGGCCCGAAGACCAGGCCAAGATCGGGCCGGCCCTCGAGCGCATGCGCGCGCATGGGCTGGTCCCGCATTTCGGCCGGCGCGACCTCGGATCCTTGAGTGAAACCACGCCGCCGGTCGCATCGGGCGCGCTGACAAGTTGAGTGTCGCGTGACCTTGGCGCGGATCGCAGACAGGAGAGCGTGTTCATGGGCAGACTGGTTCAACCACCGCAATTGCAGAGCGTGCGGGTCACGGGGCGTGGGGGGCTGGAGGCCGCCGGCAGCACCGTCGAGGTCGCGGTCGGCGGCGACAGCTTTGCCGATCGGGTGGCGAAATACATTCCGGGCGAAGTGATTGCCGGCTACATGGCCCTCGACCGCAGCCTGGTGCCCAGCGCCGAGGCATATCGCGAGACGAGGAAGTCGCTGATGGAGAAGGCCGCACGCGGCGCGAGCGGCCTCAGTGAGGCGGTCGGCAGTGCCGGCCCGCCGGCGATGTCGCCCGACCTGAAGCTTGCCTTGCGTAACAACCTGCCGCTGGTGGTGCTGATCGTCGGGCTGATCTTCACGCCGCTCTATATCCGCCAGCTGGCCAAGAAATCCGGTGACGGCACGCCGTGGGCGACGCACGCCGTCATTGCCACTCTCGCCTTTTTCGTGTGGGCCTACGCCATCCAGGGCAGCGCCTTCACCCTCGGCCCCGTCGGGCAATTGTACGACGGCACCTATGCCTCGGCACTGGTGATCGTGTTCACGCTGGTGAGCGGCCTGTTCAGCCCGACGCCGTCGACACCCACGGGCAGTGCGCCACGCGACAACGGCCGGACGCTGTAGCAGGCGGTTACGCCACCTTCAGACTTGTCATAGAGCCGAGCGGAAATATGGTCCGCTATCGCATTCGCCCGGCGCGAGCCACCAAGCGCCGCCGACGCGAGCGCCGTGCCGCGAAAATTTCGACCTCCCTCAAGTCGAAGCATTCACGTGACAATATCAGGTATCCGACGGCTCGATAGCCTTGCGCACTTTCGGCGGCGACATCGGCAGCTCGTCGAAGCGTATGCCGAGCGCATCATGGATGGCGTTGGCGATGGCACCCAGCGGCGGCACGATCGGTACCTCGCCGACGCCGCGCACGCCGTGCGGATGCTTGGCACTCGGCACCTCGATGATCACCGTGTCGATCATCGGCAGGTCGGAGGCAACCGGCATGCGGTAGTCGAGGAAGCTCGGGTTATCGACGCGACCGCTCTTGTCGTAGACGTACTCCTCGTTGAGCGCCCAGCCGATGCCCTGGGCTACGCCACCCTGCATCTGACCTTCGACATAGCCCGGGTGGATCGCCCGGCCGGCGTCCTGGAATACGGTGTAGCGCGTCACCAGAACCTTGCCGGTCTCGCGATCGACCTCGACGTCGCAGATGTGGGTGCCAAAACCGCCCTCCGCGCCTTGCGTGTTCTCCGACGCGCGCGCGTTGATCGGGCCGCCGGTGGCGCTTGCCTGGGCGGCGAGCGCGGCCAGCGACAATGGTTCGAACTTGCCGGCATTGTCGCCGGCCGGACGGGCCTGGCCGTTCTCCCACACCACCGCCTCGACATCGATCTTCCAGATCGCCGCCGCCCGCTGACGCAGGATGTTGATCACCTCGGCGGCAGCCTTCGAGACGACAATGCTGGACGCGAACGTGACGCGGCTGCCACCGGTGACGGCGCTGTAGGACACGGTGCTGGTATCGCCGATCAGCACCTGCACCTTGTCGACATGGATGCCGAACAGCTCGGCGGTGATATTCATCGTCGAAGCGCGTGAGCCGCCGATGTCGGGATGGCCGGTGATCACTACGACCGTGCCATCCTCGTTGATGCTGACGCTGGCACTCGATTCACCGCCGGCGTTGAACCAGAAGCCGCTGGCCACGCCGCGTCCCTGATTGGGCCCGAGCGGCGCCTTGTAGTGCGGATGGGCAAGCGCGGCCTTCAGCGTCTCCTCGTAGCCGATGCGACCGAAGGTCGGACCATAGGCGGCCTTGGTGCCCTGCTTCGCGGCGTTCTTCAGCCGGAACTCGAGCGGGTCGATCTTGAGTGCGGCAGCGAGTTCGTCCATGACGCACTCGACCGGGTAGGCGCCGAGCGGCGCGCCCGGCGCCCGGTAGGCCGTGGACTTCGGCCGGTTCGAGACCACATCGAAGCCAACGACATGGACGTTGGCGATGTCATAGGGCGAGAACGCGCAGCCGACCGCGCCGCGGATCGGCGAGCCCGGGAAGGCACCGGCCTGCAGCCGCCAGGTGCCATGCGCAGCCGTGATGCGGCCGTCCCTGGTGGCGCCGATCTTGACCGTCGTCGATGACCCCGAGGTCGGCCCCGACGCGCGGAACACTTCCTCGCGCGACATCGCCATCTTGACCGGCCGGCCCGATTTGCGCGCCAGCGCCAATGCAACCGGCTCGAGATAAACGATGGTCTTGCCGCCGAAGCCGCCGCCGATCTCGGCCGGAATCGCGCGGATGTCGCTCTGCTTCAGGCCGGTCACATGGGCGGTCATCGCCCGTACCATGAAGTGGCCCTGGCTCGAACTCCAGATCGTTGCCTTGCCGTCGCTGGTGATGCTGACGAGGCAGGCGTGCGGCTCGATATAGCCCTGGTGCACCGGCTTGGTCTTGAAGCTGCGCTCGACGATCACGTCGGCGGCGGCAAAGCCGGCCGCGACGTCGCCGAGGGTGTGCTCGAGCTTGGCCGCGATGTTCGAGGGCCGGCCCGACTTGTCGCCGGGCGCGCGGATGTGGTCGTGCAGGATCGGCGCGTCGGGCAGCATCGCCTCGTCGACGTCGATCACCCAGGGCAGCACCTCGTAGTCGACCTCGATCAGCTTTAGAGCCGCCGCCGCGATCCTGGTCGACGTCGCGGCCACCGCGGCCACCGGATGGCCGGCGAACAACACTTTGTCGCGCGCCATCACGTTGCGGCAGATCCAGCGCATGTCGGCGATACCGACCATCACCGGCTTGTCGAGCGGCAGCTCCACCAGATCCTTGCCGGTGACGACGGCCTTGACGCCTGACAACGCCAGCGCCTTGTCGACGTTGATCGACTTGATGCGGGCATGCGGATGCGGGCTGCGCAGGATTCGGCCCCACAGCATGCCCGGCATCGCCGCGTCGGCGGCATAGTTGGCGCGCCCCGTGACCTTGTCCTCGCCGTCGGGCCGCACGGTGCGCTGGCCGATCCATCGGTTGCTCGAAGTCTCGCCGGTCATGTCTGCGTTTCCTGTTCCCCTGGCTGGCGTGCCATCGCACGACCCTAACCGAGCCTGTCGTGACTTGAAGTTCAATTCTCGAAAGGCCGGTCAGCGCATCGGCGGGCCAATTGTCTCGATCCGTGGCACGGCCGGCGGCATGCTATCGTTGCCATATGGTGTGACCAGCGCCGCCACCTTGCCGTCGACAGCCCCGAAGTCGTTCGCCATGTGCTCGCTATGCCCGCAGTGCCAATTGTGCGCAAGGCCAATGTGTAGTCTGCCGCGGCCCGAGAATTCAATCGTTTAGTTCCGGCGTCACGCAAATACGAAGAACGCCGCACACCCAATGCGGCGGCGGCGTCGAACCATCAGCAGGCGACAGAGCGCAATCGCGCTAGCCCTGATTGATCTAACCCTGATTGATATTGAGACCGTCGACGTACTCGCCGACCTCGCCCGCCAGCTTGCCAAGTTCAACACGGTCCTCGCGGGCGAACAACGCCGCAATCCAGCCGTGTTCCAGCGGACCGACGGCATCGTTGATGGTCACGCGATGAACACGGGCACCGGACTTGACGATGTCGATGGTCAAGGAACGCCCACCGAGTTGCGCCCTGATTTCAAGATCGGCACCATTGAAATGGAGCGACTGGTTGGGCGTAGCTGTTGCGACATGTTGCATCGACGCCTCGCTGGGCAGGTTGGCCGGTAGCGGCTTGCGACTCAGTAGGAAATCGATAGCGCCGGTGCGGCCGTTATTCACGTCAATTCGTGTTTATGTGTTGTGCGTTGATGCAACAACAGCTAATTTTTGTTAAATTGTTAACTTCAAGGATTTCCCCATGCGCAAGACCATGGTCGGCCCCCGCTTGCGACAGCTGCGCCGCGAGCACAAGCAGACCCAGAAGCAAATGGCCAAGGTGCTGAACGTCAGCACCGCCTACGTCAACCTGCTCGAGAACAACCAGCGCAGCCTTTCAGTGCCGATGCTGATCGCCTTATCCAACGCCTACGACGTCGAATGGCGCGAACTGGTCGAGGACGAGTTGATCGACCGGCTCGCAGATCTGCGGCACGCACTGCGCGATCCGGTGTTCGGCGGCGAGCTGCCCGATCTGCAGGAACTGCGATCGGCCATCGACCATGCGCCGCTGTTGGTCGATCATTTCCTCCGGCTCTATCACAGCCACCGCACGGCCCTGGAAAAGATGATGCATCTGGGCAGCGAGCGCATGCCCGACGGGCTGATCTCGTCCTCTCCCGAGACCATCATTCATGACTTCTTCCGCAATCACTCGAACTACTTCGGCGCCCTCGAAAAGGCTGCCGAGAAGCTTCGCGCGGCCGAGCCATGCGAAGTCGATGACGTCTACACCATGCTGAAATCGCGCCTGCTGCGCGTCCACGGCATCACCGTTCGCAGTGCCGCCCTCGCGGACATGGGCGAAGCCCTGCGCCTCTACGACGAAGAGGCATCGGTGGTGCACCTGTCGGAAGCGCTCGACCACCAGAACCGGACATTCCAGTTGGCGCATGTGCTCTGCCTCGTCGAACTGCCGAAGGTGCTGCAGCGGCTGACGCAGAGCATCGGCATTCGCTCGCAGGCGGGCATCGCGCGCTGCCACATCGAGCTCGCCAACTACTTTGCCGCCGCCTTTCTCATGCCCTACGAGCCGTTCCACGCCGCCGCCGAGCGCACCAACTATGACGTCGACCGGATCGCAGCTGCATTTGGCGTTTCCTTCGAGCAGGTGTGCCACCGGCTGACCACGCTGCAGCGCGAGGGCGCCCGCGGCGTGCCGTTCTTCTTCCTTCGCGTCGACAAGGCCGGCAACGTCACCAAGCGCTTCAATTCGACCTCGTTCAACCTGGCCGAATACGGCGGCGCCTGTCCGGTGTGGAACATCCACACGTCGTTCCGCACGCCCGGCCTGATCATTCCGCAGTTCGTGGAAATGCCCGACGGCGATCGCTTCTTCACCATCAGCCGCACCTCCGACCGGCCGGTGTTCGGCAGGACGACGCAGGATCGCCAGCTCGCGGTGGCGCTCGGCTGTGAATTGAAATACGCGCACCGCATCGGCTACGCCGCGCCCTTCAACATCGGCGACGATACACTCTTCAGCTTGATCGGCATCAACTGCCACCTTTGCCCGCGACAGGCCTGCTCGCAGCGCGCCCATCAGCCGCTGCATATCGAGCTGCCGATCAACACCCGGCGCCGCGGCAACACCCGCTACGAGAGCTGATGCGGCCGCAGCTTTCGTAACGGCCGCCGAACTTGGCAGACGGCAACGCAAGAAGGTCGCGTTAGCGGGGTTGCCGTGCGTCCCTCCACGCCAGCGCTGCCGCTAGGCCCTGCTCTTTGCGAATCCGGTTGAACTCGACCCGCTCCGGGTTCTCTTCGGCCTCGATGACTATGTCTGTTTCCAGGGCCTCTCGCAGGGCTCGGCGCATGCCGATCAATTCGTAGGTGCGGTTGATTGCTAGCTTCGTCAGCCGTACCGATTGCGGGGCGGCGGCGGCAATCGAATGAGCGGTGGCGAGCGCTGCCTCCAGAACTTCGCCATCCGCCACCACCTTGTTGACCACCCCGATGTCGAGCATTCGCCGCGCGGTCAGTCGGTCGGCCCCGGTCAGCAGCAGTTCCTTCGCCTGTTTCGGGCCGGTCATCCAGGGCAGCAACAGCGCGACGATGCCGGATCCGAAGCGCACCTCCGGCTCCCCGAAGAGAGCACCCTCGCCGGCGATCGTCATATCGCATGCCAGCGCCACCTCGAATGCGCCGGCTAAGCAATAGCCGTGCACAGCCGCAATCGTCGGTTTCGGGCAGTCCCAGAACTGCATGATGAAATCGAAGTCGGCTTCGAGCACCTTTCGCCAGGCCTCGACACCACGCGTATTTCGCGCCACCCCCTCCTTGAGATCGAATCCGGCAGAGAACGCCCTGCCGGCGCCATTCACGACAATCGCCAAGACTGCCTCGTCGGCCACGAGTTCGCGCAACGCAGCCGTTACCTCGCAAATGAGCGCGCTGGAAAAGGAATTCAGCGCCTCCGGTCTATTGAATGTAAGGATCCCGACGCGACCGTTACGGCTCGTCAGCACGTTTGGCACCGCCATCTTCAGCTCCCTTGGCTGTCAAGCCCTGATCCGCATGTTCTGCGGATCGTATGGCGACCGCTGGCTCACGATTGCAGGGCAGCGCTCGCCATAGATATCGACGGTCAGTTGCTCGCCTGGCCGGGCGAATGGTTGGCGCACATATGCCAGCGCGATCGAGCTGGCGATGCGATGCCCGAAGCCACCCGAGGTCACGACGCCGACACGCTCGACACCTTTGAACACGCTCGCCATCGCCGGGGCATCTGCGGTCGCAGCGTCGACCAGAAGTGTCACGAGGCGGTCTCGTGGTCCTTTCGCGCGCTCCAGGATGAGTGCTTCCCGACCTGGAAACTGCGGCTTCTCCAGATCGACGAACCGGTCGAGTCCTGCCGCGAATGGCGAGAACTCGGTGGTCAAATCCTGCTTCCAGGAGCCGTAAGACTTTTCGAGGCGCAGTGCATCGACCGCGTATATGCCGACGTCTGAGATCCCCAAGTCCTGCCCCGCATCAAACAGCTTGTCGTAGATCTCCCTCGCACACTGCATCGGCACATGCAGCTCCCAACCGAGTTCGCCGACGTAGGTTACGCGCAGCGCCAGCACATTGATGTTGCCGATGCGGATCGATCGCGAGCTGAGCCAGGGCGACGCGGCGCTTGACAGGTCGGCACTCGTCAATCGAGAGAGCAATTCGCGCGCGCGGGGGCCCGCGACCACCAGTGTGGTCGTTTCGGCTGATCGCTCCTCGATGCGCGCGCCATTGCGCGCCAAATATCCGGCCAGCAGATCTCGATCATGCCACTGGGCACTGGCCGCCGAGAGCAACAAGAAGCGATCGGATGCGAGCCGGGTAATGGTGAATTCGCTCAGCACGCCACCCTTGGGCGTCAGTACATAACCGAGCGACAGGCGTCCTTCGCGTGGCAATCGCCCGGCAATCATCCGGTCGAGCGAGGCGGCGGCAGTCGGACCTGATACCTCGAAGCGGGAAAAACCAGCGATCTCGATGACGCCGACCGCGGCGGCGACGGCATTGCATTCGCGCGCGATGGCAGCCGTGATTGGGGAGCGCCGCAGCGTCAGCTGATCCTGTAGCGCCCGTTCGCGCGGGCCCTTCGCAAACCAGATCGGTCGTTCCCAGCCATTGCGGGCACCGAACAGTGCCCCCTTCGAAGCCAGTTTGTCGTGCAGTGCGGAGCACTTGATTGGTCGGCCCGCTGCCCTCTCTTCAAACGGATACGAGATGGCATATTCACGTTGGTAGAGTTCGATCGCCTTGACGCGGGTATATTCCTTGGTGGCGTGCGCGGTAAAGCGGCGCGGATCGAGCGACCAAAGATCCCACTCCGGCTCGCCATCGACGACCCAGTCCGCCAGCAATTTTCCCGCTCCGCCAGCCTGCACGATGCCAAACGAGAACACACAGGCCTCGAAGAAATTATGCAGCCCAGGTGCCGGTCCGATCAGCGGATTGCCGTCGGGGGTATAGGGGATCGGGCCGTTGATCACCTTCTTGAGGCCGGCCGCGCCCAGGATCGGCACGCGCCCGAATGCAAGCTCCATATGCCGCTCGAGCCGGCCGAGATCATCCGGGAACAACTGAAAAGCGAACTGGTCCGGCGTGCCCTCGGTCCAGTGCGGCGTCGCCTGCCACTCGTAGGGGCCAAGCAAGAGCCCGTCGCCCTCCTGTCGCAGGTAATAGCTGTCGTCTGGATCTCGCAGCAACGGCAGCTTGGTCGTTCGGCTCTGCAACTCCGGGATTGCCGCCGTTACGAGGTACTGATGCGACATCACAACCGAAGGGACCGAGCGCCCAACCATTTTGCCGATTTCTGCCGCTCGATAGCCTGCCGCATTGACCACAATCTCCGCAGTCACGGGACCGAGCGAGGTCTCGAGGCGCCATTCCCCATTCGGCTGCTTGGCAACCGCGGTGACCCTACACCCCCGCGCGATACGGGACCCCTTGTCGCGCGCGCCCTTGGCGAACGCCTGCGTCAGTTGCGCCGGGTCGATATCGCCGTCCTGCGGATCCCATTGTCCACCCTCCAGGCCGTGGGTTTCGATGAATGGGTATCGGTTCCTGATCTCGGCCGGCGTCAGCATCTCGAATTCGATGCCCTGATGACGGGCCATCGATGTCACGTGCCGAAACTCGTCCATGCGCTCGCGTCCCTGCGCAAGACGCACCGCTCCGGTGATGTGATAGTTGATCGGATAGCCGACTTCCTCGCCAAGCCGTGCGTAGAGCCTGGTCGAATACCGCTGCAACTTCATGATGCCCCAGCTGCCCGAGAAGTTGGGGCAATTGCCGGCGGCATGCCACGTCGAGCCAGCGGTAAGTTCATCCATCTCGAGCAGCACGCAGTCCGTCCACCCCCGAAGCGCGAGGTGATAAAGCACGCTGCAGCCGACAGCTCCGCCCCCGATCACGACGACGCGGGCGTGGCCAGGCGGTGGGCTCATCGCAACCAACCTCCCTTTGAATTCCCTTTGCAATGCGACGGCAGAGAGGCCGGCTGGCTGCACTCAGCCGCCCCCTCGACCCGGTCGCTACTTCTTGAGCTGGAATTTCTGCCAGTCCGCTTCGTACTTGGTCAGGTAGGCGGCGGACTGCTCATCATTGAAGATCACCGCGTCCTTCAGATTGGACGGATGCGTCACCATCTTCAAGGCCTGCTCGGGCGTCGCCTTTGCGGAGGACTTCTCCAGGACGGGGCCATACGTGCCGATCGGAACCAGCCGATCCTGAGCTTCCTCGGAAATGGCGTAGTTGATGACTTCCATCGCCAGTTGCTTGTAGGGTGTGCCCTTCGGGACGATGAAGGCGTTGCCCCAGGCGATGCCATCCTTGAGTGTCATCTCGACAGGGCTGTTGCTCTTCTGGGCATCGAGGATGCGTCCGTTCCAGGCCATCGCCATCACCACCTCGCCGGTCGAAAGCAGTTGCGGCGGCTGCGCACCGGTGGTCCACCATACCGTGACGTGCGGTTTGATTTCCTCGAGTTTCTGAAACATCGTGCGCACCTTGTCTTCCGTCATCGGATAGATCTGGTCGCGCGGCACGCCGGCCGCCCGAAGTGCCGCCTCGTAATTGTAGTGCATGCGCGAATAGAGCGAGCGCGGGCCCAGGAAAATCCTTCACGTTCCAGAAGTCGGCCCACGACGCTGGCTCCTTGCCCTTCGGAAATGCCTTCGTATTGTAGGCGACAATCGTCGCACCGGTTGACGTATAGACCCCGAATTCGGCCTTCCAGTTCTTGGCCAGATCGTCGTTCTTGACGATGGAGTAGTCTATCGCCTCGGCCAGGTTCTGATCCTTGGCTTGATACATCCATTGCCCGCCGACGGTGACCAGGTCCCACTCGACGGCGTTCGCCTCCACCTGAGCCTTGATCTTGGCGTAGGTCGTCGGCGACGCTTCGGTGAATTTCAGCCCCTTCTTGGCGAAGAACGGCTCGATGAAAGCCTTTTTCTCGGTCTCCTGAAGCGCGCCACCCCACGACACGAAATTAAAGGGTCTCGACGGTTGCGCACGGGCTGGCCCCGCCAATCCAGAAGGCATCAGCGAAACCGCACCAAGGGCGGCTCCCGACTGCAAGACATTGCGCCGATTGAGCATGGTATCGTTCCTCCTCTTTGTTACGTCTCTTCGGTCGTGTCCAAAAGCCGCGCACTTTCCGGGTCCCATCGGATTCGAACTCTCTCGCCAACCCGCACGGTCGGCAGCTTCATCCGGCGCAGCCACACTTCGCGCCCGCCGACCAGAACGGCACGCAGCGCCGTCAGCTCACCCAGGTAGACCACCTCGGCGATCTCGGCGGCAATACCGTCCTCCTGCGCACCTGCGAGCTGCAGGTCTTCCGGTCGCACGAGCAGCACCGCGGCTGGTCCCGGCGGCAGATTCTCGTGCGCCATCATCTGCCAGGTCAAGTCGGCCCCGGCGATGCGCAATGACACCTGATTTCCCGCTCGATCGGCGATCTTCACCGGCAGCAGGTTCGATTCACCCAGGAACGTCGCGACAAATACATTCTTCGGTGAACGGTACAGCTCGACCGGCGTGCCGATCTGCTCGAGCCGGCCCTCGTTCATGATCGCAATTCGGTCCGACATGACGAGGGCTTCTTCCTGATCGTGCGTCACGTAGATCGTCGTTCGGCGGGATAGAGTATGCAGCCGCCGGATCTCGAGCTGGACATGCTTGCGCAATTGACGGTCGAGGGCGCCAAGCGGTTCATCCATCAGCAGCAGATCCGGTTCGATCACCATGGCGCGGGCGAGCGCCACGCGCTGCTGTTGCCCGCCTGATAGCTGCTGCGGCCATCTTTGCTCAAACCCTTCGAGCTTCACCATGGCCAGCGCATGGCCTACCCGGCGGGCAATTTCAGCACTGGCTATGCTGCGTACGCGCAGCCCGTAAGCGACATTGTCGACCACGTTCATGTGCGGGAACAGCGCGTAGTTCTGGAACACCATGCCGATGTTGCGTTGACGTGGCGGCAACCCCGTCACATCCCGATTTCCGATGCGAATGCGCCCGCTGCCCGGTTCGAGATAGCCAGCCGCTATGTTGAGGAGGGTTGTCTTTCCGCTGCCTGATGGCCCAAGCAGTGTCAGGAATTCGCCGGCGGCGACCTCGAGCGTGGTCGGCCACAATGCGCGCACCGGTCCGAATGTCTTCTGGACCTGATCGAAGAAGATCGGCTCGGCGGCGGACGCTGCGGTCATGTCGCTCTTTCGCCGCGCGAGCGGAAGGCCTGGATGACGACAAAGATTAACACGGTCATGAGCAGGATCACGGTCGATCCGGCGGCAGCGACAGGCGTGAACTCGACCCTGATCTGCTCCCACAGCTTGACGGGAAGCGTCTTGGCGTTGGCACTGGCGAGAAAGATCGAGATCACCACTTCATCAAACGACGTGATGAAGGCGAACGCGGCACCGGCTGCAAGGCCGGGCTTTATCGCTGGCAGCGTGATCGTCCGGAAAATACGCAGCGGCGTGGCGCCAAGGCCGGCCGCGGCGCGGATCAAGGAGGGATCCAGCGCGTTCAAGGAGACCCCGACATTCAGCACCACGAACGGCAGGCAAAGCACGGTGTGGCCGAGGGCGAGGCCCGCGAGGCTGCCGTGCAATCCGATGCGACGCATCGTGTAATATAGTGCGATGCTGGTCATGATGACCGGCACAATCAACGGCGCGAGCATCAGGCCAGAGAGTATCGTTCGCCACGCGGCACCAAGCCGCTCGAGCCCAAGCGCCGCCAGCGTTCCCAGGACGACGGAGAAGACGGTGGCCAGCAGCGCGACCTGGGCACTGGTCACAATCGCATTCGTCCAACCCGGGTCGCTCAGCAACTGCTGATACCACTGCAACGAGTAGGCGGTGGGCGGTATCTTGATGAAAGACGACTGGTTGAGGGAGGCCGGCACCACCGCGAAAATCGGCAGCAGCAAAAAGGCGAGGACGAGCGCGCCCACCACCTGAACCGAACCCGTCACCAGCCCTGTCCGCTTCATTTCACCGCCACGATCTGACTGAGGGAGACGAAGCGCGTGGCGGTCGCCAGGATCGCCAGTATGATCGCCAGCAGGATGAACGATGCGGCCGCAGCAAGCGACCACACCAACCGCTCGTTGACGAAATTATCGATCAGCATGGCGGCGGTCAGGTTATGCAATCCTCCAAGCAGTGCCGGCGTGATGTAGAACCCGAGCGACAGCAGGAAGACGAAAATCGCCCCGGCGATCACGCCTCGCATCGTCAACGGCAGATAGACACGAAAGAACGTCTGCACGCCGGAGGCGCCCAAGCCGTCGCTCGCCTGCAGCAGCCGATCGTCCACCTTCAGCATCGCGGCATAGATTGGCAGCACCGCATATGGCAGCAGGACGTGCACCATGCCGAGATGAACTGCGAAGTCGTTGAACAGGAGCTTCAACGGTTGTTGGGTGATGCCGCTCCACATCAGCAAGATGTTGACCGGGCCGTTGCGCTCGAGAAGCAGCATCCAGCTGAAGGTTCTGACCAGCACGCTGATCCAGAACGGCACCAGCACGCAGTACAGCGCCAGCGTCAGCCATTTGCCCTGGAGCCGCGACAGCAGGTAGGCCGTGGGATAGGCGAGCAGGACCGAAATCGCGGTTACCGTGACTGCCAGCCGTAGCGTATTCAGGAAGACCGCGACGAAGACCTCGCTGCCGAGCAGCTCGCCGTAGGAGGAGAGTACGCCGCCCTTGCCCTGGAAGCTCAACGCCATGAGCTGCCCGAGTGGCACTACGAAGCAACCGCCGAGGAAGATCAGCATCGGCAGCAGGAGCAATAGCGTCGTCAGCGAGGCGCGCCGCGCCGGGCTGACCGCCAGGAGGACACCGCTGTTGCGCATGCTTCGGGCTGCCATCGAACCTCCGCTTTCGCTCATTCCTCGATCCCGCTGCGCATTCCCTCACCAGCCGGTGTAGACGCCAAGTCCCCGTTTGCGAATCTGGCCGCCGATCACCACCCGCTGAATTTCCGACGTCCCTTCCCAGATCCGGTCGACGCGGACATCCCGATAGAGCCTCTCCACCGGGCATTCGCGCATGTAGCCGCGCCCGCCCATGATCTGCAGCGCCTTGTCGAGCACACGCCCGGCCATCTCGGAGCAGAACAGCTTCAATGCGCTCGCGCGTGCGTGCACGAGCTTTCGATCGAGGCCGTGATCGATCTCGGCGGCCAACCGATAGAGCATCGACTTCGCGGCATAGATGTCGACGGCCATGTCGGCCAACATGAATTCGACGGCTTGGAAATCGCGGATCGCCTTGCCGAACTGCACGCGATTGGTGGCATGGTCGTTGGCTGTTTCCGTCGCGCGGATTGCCGCGCCAATCGTGTGCGAGGCAATTTGCAGCCGCGCCTCGACGAACCAGTCCTTCGTCAGCTCGAAGCCCTGCCCGATCTGCCCGAGCATCTTGTCCTCCCGAACACCGACGCCATCGAAGCGCAGTTCGGCATGATCGGAGGGAAAATTGTGCATGAACTTGGGTGAGCGAAGATGGACCAGGCCGTCGGCCGGCAAATCGACCAGAAACAGCGTCGGCTTCTCAGGGTCGCCGTCGACATGAGCATGGACGATTATGAAATCGGAGGCGTTGAACGAGGTGACGAACCACTTCTCGCCGGTCAGCCGCCACACCCCGTTCTCGAGCACGGCCCTGGTCTCGACAGCCTTGTTGTCGGAACCGGCGCCCGGCTCGGTAATGGCAAACGCACCGCGCCGGCGTCCCTGATTGGACGGCAGAAGATAGTCCTTCTTCTGGCTTTCGCTGCCGAACTTGAGCGAGACCGGAGGCCGCCAGACACAAGACCATAGCCCGTTGGTGGTGCGGCCGAGCTGCTCTTCGATCACCGTCTGCTCGAGCATGGTCAGTCCGAGGCCGCCGTCCGCCTTCGAATGATTGATACCGGCAAGGCCCCAGTCGCGAACCGCCTGGCGCACGCCTTCGCGACGCTCGAGCGGCAACTCACCGTGCTCTTCCACAATCGGTTCGAGCGGCATCAGCACCTTATCGCAGAACTCGCGGCCGAGCGCCGCAAGCTCCTTCTCACGCTTGGTCAATTCGAGCTGCATTGTCTTTGTCCTTGCGAGATATTACCAGTGCATCGACCGCCAGCCCGCCACCGGCGCTGACGATCATCGGATTGACATCGACCTCGGCAAGGTCGTCGGCCAAGGCCGCCACCATGTGCGAAAACGCCGAGATCGCGGCCGCGGTTGCATCCAAATCGCATGGCGGCCGACCCCTGACCCCTTTGAGCACCGTGGCGATCTTGAGTTCGAGCAGCATCGCCTTGGCCATGCCGGTGTCGAATGGCGCGAGTGCCGCGGCCTTGTCGTCGAGGACCTCGATCAGCGTTCCGCCGGCGCTAACGACGACGACCGGCCCGAATGCCGGGTCGACGACGGCACCCAGGCTGATTTCGACACCCGATGGGGCCATCGGCGAAATCAGCACCTGCCCGCCAAGCCGCGCGGCAAGATCGTCGTAGGCGGCGGCCACCGCCTCTTCTGAGTGGAGCCCGAGGTGCACGCCGCCGACGTCGGATTTGTGCGCGTGACCGGCGGCGGTCTTGACGGCGACCGGAAAGCCGATCGCCGATGCTGCCGAGGTCGCAGCCTCCCGCGAGGCGGCGACGGTTGGGCGTACCGCCGGAATGCCGAAATCGAGTAGCAACTCGAGGCCCTCGGCTTCGGTGAGCTGGGAACTGGCCTGGAGCCGCGGCCGCCATTTGTCAGCAAGCGCATCGGCTGTCGGGGAAATTGTCGCAACATCGCTGCGCCGCCGATCGCGCCAGCGGAATGCGTGCTTGACTGCGAGCAGGCTTTCCCTCGTCCCCTCGAGCACCGGGATACCGTCGTGCGCCAACTCCAGCGCCAGGTTGTGGTTCAGGGTCTTGGAATAGTTGGTCGCAATGATAACGGGCTTGCTGGCGTTCCTGGCAACGCGGCGCGTCGCCTCGATCACACCAGCCGAATACCAGTAGCCTTCGCGAACGTCCGACATGAAGGCGCCGACCGCGACATTGGGATCTTCGAGCAGGGCGCTGAATGCCGCGGCGAAACGATCAACGAAATCGCGGGCGGTACCCCATGCATCCAGCGGATTGTCGGGCGGCAATCCGGGATCCAGATGAGGCGCAATGGCCGATTTGGTCGCATCGGATATCACCGTAAACGGCACGCCCAGCCGCTCCGCGAGATCGACCACCAGTTCTCGCTCGCCACCCGAATCGTGAATGCTCGCAAGCCCGCCGGCGCCTGGCCTGCGGCGTTGATCGAAGAACAGCAGCGTCGCCGCCAGCTCATCCAGGTCATCGACGATGACCGCGTTGTGGCGACGGCACATCGCGACGAAGGCCAGATCGCTGCCCGCCAGTGCACCGGTGTGGCTCAGCGCCATTTGCGCACTGCGCGCGGTTCGACCGACCTTCAGGATCACCACCGGCACGTCGCGACGACTTGCCGCTTCGAGGGCCGCCATGAAGCGGGCCGGCTCGCGCACCTGTTCCAGGAACAGCCCGATCACGCGCGTGGCCGGTTGCGACAGCGCCCAGTCGATATAGTCGGCGGCGGCGACATTCAATTCCATGCCGCTCGACACGCACAATGTGAACCCAAGCCGCCGGTCATTGTGGGCCAGTGCCGAGAACGCCGATCCCGATTGCGCGATGAACGCGATCCCCCCCGCCCGCAAGCCGGGAGGCGACGGAAAGCCGGCAACGCGCAGGCCGATCGTTCGGCAGTAGAAGCCCATCGTGTTCGGGCCGCACAGGGCGACGCCGGCGTCGTGCGCACGCTGGGCAATGCGTGCCGCCAGCCGCGGTTCGCTATCCTGCGCCAATTGGCACGAGCTGAAGATCGTCACCCCGCGGGCGCCATGCTCGAGGGCCTGTGCGAGACCCTCCTCGATGTGTTCGGCGCCCAGCGCGAGCACCACATGCTCCGCCCGCTCGGGAAGGGCTGCGAGCGAGGCATAGCATTTGTGCCCCGCGATTTCGCCGTAGCGCGGATTGACCGGGTAGACCTGCCCGGTGAAACCGTCGATCGTGCACATCTGCACCAGCGCCAGTCCGTTCGAATCGGGCCGGGCCGACGCGCCAACCAGCGCGACGCTGCGCGGTGCGAGCAGCACGTCCAGTCGATGCGGCGCGGCGACCGGTCGAGACGAGGTGGCGTGCGCAGGCATCATCGGTCAGCTTCCTCCCCAGCGGGCTACGCCCGGCGCCCAACCGGCACTGCCGATGGATCCGCCCGCGATCCCCCGGGGGACAGCTTTCCCCGGCGCGCTCGAATTGGGAAGCCTGAATTTGGACATAGCAGCGTCATCGTCACCCTCAGCGTATCGATCGCCGACGCGACATTGACGCGAGAATTCGGGGGTCGACGGGAATGCGACGGTCACCATAAGGCTGCCACTGCTTCCTGGTGCTAGGAAACGCTTCGACCGAGATCGCGAAGGATTTCGCGCGCTGCGTTGTGGCCGGGCAAGCCGCTGACGCCGCCGCCTGGATGAGCGGACGAGCCACACTGGTAGAGCCCCCGCAGCGGGCTGCGATAATCGGCATAGTGCGGTGCCGGCCGTTTGAGAAACATCTGATCGGCGGTGATCTCGCCGTGAAAGATGTGGCCATGGGGTGAGCCGATGATGCGCTCGATGTCGGGCGGTGTCAGCACCTGCATGCCGATTATGCCATCCGAAAATCCCGGTGCGTGGTCGTCGATTACGCGGACCGCGTTGCTGGCGAATGCGTCCTTCTCGCTCGCCGTCCAGGTCTTGTTCTTCAGCGTATAGGGTGCATGACCGCCGAATACGTGGAGGACGTGCTTGCCGGGCGGCGCGATCGAGAAATCGACGAAACTCGGTGCGACCGGCGTCAGGAATGGGTTGCGCGACCAGTCGCCGTTCTTGGCGTCATCGTATGCTGCCTCGAGATACTCGATCGTTGGGCCGATGTGCGTATAGGTCGGGTAGTCGAAACCGCACTCGGACTTGTCGAACGCGCGATATCGCGGCAGGTGCTCACAGGCGATATTGATCTTGAACGCCGTCGAGAAGGTGCGGTAGCGGCGTATCTCGGCGACGAAATCGGCCGGCAGCTTCGATGCCTCGATGAGCTTCAGGAACGTCACCTTGCAACTAGCATTGCTGGCGACGACCGGCGCTTCGATGCGGCTGCCGTCGGCCAGCGTCACGCCCGTGGCCCGGCCGCCGCTGCTCTCGATCGACATGACTTCGGCTTCAGTCCGGATGGTCATGCCGTAGGTCTGACCGGCCTTGCCGATGGCGGTGCTGATCGTGCCCATGCCGCCGCGGATGAAACCCCAGCCGCCAGCGCCAGCATGCTCGCCGAGGAGGTGGTGGGCTGTGACGTAGGCCGAGCCGGGGCTCTTCGGGCCGGCAAACGTGCCGATGCCGGAGTAGTAGGCGAGCGTTGCCTTGACCTCTGTGCTTTCAAACCAGCCGGACAGAAAGTCATCGGCGCTCAGTGTCATCAGATCGACGATCCGGTGGAAGGTCTTGCCGACGCGCCGGTACTTCCACGCGAATGCGCCGAGGTCCTTGAGATCGCGCCAGCTCCGCTTCGTCGGGTCGACCGGTGTGTCGAGCACGAGCTGGCGTAATACCCGAACTGCCTCGCCGAGATACCGGTCGAATTCAGGGTAGATATCGGCGTCATGTCTTGAGAAGCGGGCGAAGCTCGCCTGCGTGCGCGCGATCGAATCCGAAAACAGGATATGTCGGCCGTCTGGTTGCGGACCGAACATGTCCGATGCCGGCAATACCTCGAAACCGTGACGCTTGAGGTCCAAGCTCGGCGATCACCTTCGGATGCAGCCAGCTCATCAGGTAGGAAAATACCGAGAACGTGAAGCCCGGTATGATCTCCTCGCTGACCGCCGCGCCGCCGATGACCGGTCGGCGCTCGAGCACCAGCGTCTTAAGGCCGGCTCGCGCCAAGTAGGCACCACAGGTCAGTCCATTGTGGCCGCCGCCGACGATGATCGCATCGAACTTTGCGGCCATGTGATAGGCTCCCTCGACCACTCATGCATTGGCCGGACTTTAGGGCCCGGGCGCCGCCACGGAAAGCTATGCAATTGGCAGGTCGAAGACAATTGTGATTGCCAGAGTGGAACGGTGCCAGGCTGAAGCCGGGCACCATCGAAAGTGCATATTGTAATGCGCTGCGAATTTCATATGCGACGCCCCTGCACGAAGGCGGGGGCAATGAAGAAAGTGGCAAACCGCGATTGCAGTGCTCGCCCCTGACTACTTGCAGCGAGCGGGCAAGCAGCGACGCCTCATGCCACCTGCGCGCCATCGCGCAACAGCTTGTAGTTGATGCTGTCGAGCAGCGCCTCGAAGCTGGCGTCGACGATGTTGGGCGACACACCGACGGTCGACCAGCGATCGCCGGTCCGCTTGTCGTGGGTCTCGATCAGCACGCGGGTGACGGCCTCGGTGCCGCCGGTCAGGATGCGCACCTTGTAGTCGACGAGCTCGATATCCTCGATGTGGCTCTGATAGCGGCCGAGATCCTTGCGCAGCGCACCGTCAAGCGCGTTGACCGGGCCGTTGCCCTCGGCCACCGACCACAGCGGCTCGCTGGCACCGGCGACAAAGACCTTGACCGTCGCTTCCGAGACGGTCACCAAAGCCCCAAGCGCATTGTGCCGCTTCTCGACCATGACGCGAAAGCTGTCGACCGAGAAATAGCGCGGCACCTCGCCCATGATGCGCCGCGCCAGCAGCTCGAACGAGGCGTCGGCGCCTTCGTAGGCATAGCCCGAGCCCTCGCGAACCTTGACCTCGTCGAGCAGGCTCGCGACCCGCGGATCGTTGCGGTCGACGGCGATACCGACGCGCTCCAGCTCGGCCAGGATGTTCGAGCGGCCGGCCTGGTTCGACACCAGCACGCGGCGGCGATTGCCGATGGCCTCGGGCGCCACGTGCTCGTAGGTCTGCGGCTCCTTCATGATCGCCGAGGCATGGATGCCGGCCTTGGTCGCGAACGCGCTCTCGCCGACGTAGGGCGCCTGGCGGGCCGGCGCGCGATTGAGGATCTCGTCGAGGATGCGGCTTGCCCGCGTGATGGTGGCGAGCCGCTCCGGCGTGACGCCGGTCTCGAATTGATCGGCGAATTCGGATTTCAGCAGCAGCGTCGGGATGATCGAGGTCAGGTTGGCGTTGCCACAGCGCTCGCCAAGGCCGTTGAGCGTGCCCTGGATCTGGCGCACGCCGGCGCGCACTGCGGCCAGCGTATTGGCGACCGCGTTCTCAGTGTCGTTATGGGTGTGGATACCTAAGTGCGAGCCGGGGACGGTTTGGGTCACGTCGGCGACGATGCGCTCGATCTCGTGCGGCAGCGTGCCACCGTTGGTGTCGCACAGCACCACCCAGCGCGCGCCGGCGTCGAAGGCCGCCTTGGCGACGGCGAGCGCATAGGCACGGTTGGCCTTGTAGCCGTCGAAGAAGTGCTCGCAGTCGATCATGCTCTCGCGGCCGGCAGCGCTGGCCCTGACTGCCTTGACGCTCTCGACCACGCCCTCGAGGTTTTCCTCGTTGGTGATGCCGAGCGCCACCCGCACGTGATAGTCCCAGGCCTTGGCGACGAGGCAGATCGCCGGCGCGCCCGACTGCAGAATCGCCTGAAAGCCCGAATCGTTCGACACCGAGCGCCCGGTTCGCTTGGTCATGCCGAAGGCGGTGAAGGTGGCCGAGGCAAGTTTCGGCGGCTGTCTGAAGAACTCGGTGTCAGTGGCGTTGGCGCCGGGATAGCCGCCCTCGATGTAGTCGAGCCCGAGCTGGTCGAGTACGCCGGCAATGCGGCGCTTGTCCTCGACGGAGAAATCGACCCCTTGCGTCTGCGCGCCGTCGCGCAGCGTGGTGTCGTACAGGTAGAGGCGGGGAAGGGTCATGGCTGCGCTCCCTCGTTGAGGTGGCTGACCGCGGCCAAAAACAACGTCACATCCTCGACAATCTTGCTTGCGTCGGCAGCATTCACACCTTCGGGCTCGTAGTCGGCGATCAAGCGCTGGTCGAAGGCGAGATTGAAGGCCCGACCAATGGCAGGGTCAATTCCGTTACCGCGAACGACGTGCAATGCAAAACGCCCAATTACAGTGGCATGACGCTTGGCGGAAGCCGACTGGGGATGAACCCGATCGAGTGTCGATCGGGCGGCATGAAACATGGCAAAATAGGCGCGATTGACCGCACCATTGCAGTCTCCTGCGTCCAGCAGCAGCCGAGCTGAATTCGGCTGCACGTTGTGCCCTCGTCCAGAACTGGCTCACGCCGCCTCCATGATCGGTACTGCATGTCGTTGCAGGTCCCTCACGAGACCTGGATGCTCGTCATGTGACGGATCGCGCCAAGATGAGACTGAAATCGGCCATGCGCGAACATAGACCTCGGTTTCCATGAGTGCGTCGAATGTCAGTTCGCCCAGCCGCTGTTGCTCCACGATTAGCTGCCACGGCCCATCTGCTAGAACGACTGCGATCTCAGCGTCGCTTTGGTCCTCGCTTTCCAACTCAGCATTGCGGTCGATGCGATAAATGCCAGACAGGCGCCCGCTATAATTGCGCTGCACCCGAAGAAGCAGCACCGCTAGTGCCTGGTCGATTTTGCTCTCAATCATCGCTTCACCTCCCAGGTGGTCTCGATCTCGCCGGTTGAGACGTTCTTGGTGTCCTTGAGTTGGATCCCCAATGCCAAGAGTCCGTAGCGAATGCGGTAGCTCTTCTTGAAGTCACGGGCAGACCGAACTGCGGCGACAAAAGCCTCCAATGCCACTCGATGTTCGGTCGTTAGCATCGCCACTTCCAAGTCGGTTACAGTTCCAGACAGATTGCGTCGTTCATCATGGCATCATCGGCAAGCTGAGGATATATCGTGCGGCAAACCACGCGGCGAGAATGACGACCGCGAGTTTCAGGAAAAGGTAGTAGCGCCGATGATCCTGGAATGGCGGCTTTTCGGGATGACCTGTCATCGCTTCACCTCCCAGGTGGTCTCGATCTCGCCGGTGGCGGCGTTTTTGGCGTCTTTCAGCTGGATGCCCATGGCGGCGAGCTCATCGCGGATGCGGTCGCTTTCCTTGAAGTCGCGGGCGCGGCGGGCTTGCGCACGAGCATCGACCAATACCTGAACCTTCGCACCATCGACTGCACGCACCTCATAACCGGGGTTAAGTTCTTCCCGAGTCTCGTTTTCGTAGAGCCCCATGAACTGCAACGTTGCCTTGAGCTGCGCTGCCGTATCCGCATTGCGGTGAGCAGACTTGGCAAGACCATGAATGATGGATATCGCACTCGGTGTGTTGAGATCGTCGGACAGTGCAGCGATCACGTCAGGATGCGGAGTAGGCGCTGCTTCGAGCCCATGCAGGAAGCTCAGATCGAACAACGTAGCGCGTGCCTGCACCAAACGGTCGACCGTCCAGTCGATCGGCTGGCGATAATGGGTTCCGAGCATCGCCCAGCGCAGCACCCGGCCATGCCACTGGTTCGACCCGAACTTCTTTGTCGTCCAGCAGCTCGTTGATGGTGATGAAATTGCCGAGGCTCTTCGACATCTTCTCGCCCTCGACCTGCAGAAAGCCGTTGTGCATCCACACGTCGGCCATCACCTGAGTGCCATGCGCGCAGCGGCTTTGCGCCACCTCGTTCTCGTGGTGCGGGAACACGAGGTCGATGCCACCGGCGTGGATGTCGAACACCTGTCCGAGATGCTTCTCGGCCATCGCCGAGCATTCGAGGTGCCAGCCCGGCCGGCCCGGCACGGCAATGCCGCATGGGCTCGGCCAGGCCGGCACGCCCGCCTCGGACGGCTTCCACAGCACGAAATCCATCGGGTCGCGCTTGTAGGGGGCGACGTCGACGCGGGCGCCCGCCTCCATCTCCTCCAGGCTGCGGCCCGACAACCGGCCGTAGTCGGGCATGCGGCGACGGCGAACAGAACGTGGTTCTCGGCAACGTAGGCGTGGCCTTTGGCGACCAGCGCCTCGCATAGCCCCCGCATCTGCTCGATGTGGTCGGTGGCGCGCGGCTCGACCGTCGGCTGCAATACGCCAAGTGCGGCGATGTCCTTATGGAACTGCACCGTGGTCTCGGTGGTCAGTTTCTTGATCGCTTCGATCGGGTCCATGTCGGGATAACGCTCGACCGCCCGCGCGTTGATCTTGTCGTCGACGTCGGTGATGTTGCGGGCGTAGGTGACATGTGCCTCGCCATAGAGGTGGCGCAGCAGCCGGAACAGCAGGTCGAACACGATGATCGGGCGGGCATTGCCGATGTGGGCGAAGTCGTAGACCGTCGGGCCGCACACATACATGCGCACGTTCGCCGGATCGCGCGGCGTGAACGCGGCCTTCGACCGGGTCAGCGTGTTGTAGAGGGTAAGCGACATGAAAAAGTCCCCTGACCAGGTGGCGGGGCGAGCGCAACGTGATGTTGGAAAGCAACAGACAACAGGCCGCGCCAGCCGGTGATTAGCAGCGTAGAGTAATTATGCCGCAACACGTATTGACGGCCGGTTGATGCGCGTATCGTTTCATGCGCCTCGTATGCGCTGGCGCAGGGGCAAACGTCAAGGGCGAAAGGCTAACGCCTTGGCCCGCTGCGAGGCTGCCGCTATCTGTCGCCAACTGGGACTTGTATGCCGCAATTTCCAATCCTCACTCTTGCAAGAGGTGCGCCCGATGCGCCAGACCGCGAACAACCACAAGGAGCGTGCCAAGTGTGCGATCACGGGACGGGAGCGACTGAAGCGCGACCTGGTCAGCTTCGATCAAATCCGGCCGGCGCTGGCCGACCGCATCCGTCGTGACCACCCTGCAATCGACGACCATGCGCTGGTCGATCCCGATGAGCTTGCCCGATATCGAGCGGCCTACGTCGAGGACCTGCTGAAAGCCGAGAGCGGCGACATCGACGAATTGGACCGCCGCGTTGCCGAGAGCATGGCGCGCAACGAGACGCTGGCCCAGAACATCGAAACTGCCTACGCCGAAAAACGCTCGCTCGGCGAGACCATGTCCGACCATCTGGCGAGCTTCGGCGGCTCGTGGTCGTTCCTGATCGCCTTCGCGGTGTTCCTTGCCGTGTGGATGACGATCAACATTATCATGGGCGAGAAACGCGCCTTTGACAGCTATCCGTTCATCCTGCTCAACCTGGTGCTGTCGACGATCGCTGCGATCCAGGCGCCGATCATCATGATGAGCCAGAAGCGACAGGAGGCCAAGGATCGCCTGCGCTCACTCAACGACTACCAGGTCAACCTCAAGGCCGAACTCGAGATCAGGCAATTGCACGAGAAGATCGACCACCTGATCTCGAAGCAGTTCCAGCGGCTGGCCGAAATCCAGCAGGTGCAGCTCGAAATCATGAATGAGGCGCGATCCAGCCGAGGTGACAGCCGATGACACAGTCCCACGCCGCACCCCACCTGCTCTACATTGCCGACCCGATGTGCTCGTGGTGCTACGGCTTTGCGCCGGTGATCGCGAAGATCGCGGCACACTTCGGTGAACGGCTGCCGGTCCGGATCATGGTCGGGCGGCTTGCGCGCCGGCAACACGCGGGCGATGACCGAGCAGGATCGCGAGTACATTCGCGGCGCCTGGACGCGGGTCGGCGCGGCCAGCGGCCAGCCGTTCGACTTTTCGTTCTTCGACCGCGCGCACTTCGTCTACGACACCGAGCCCGCCTGCCGGGCGGTGGTGGCGGCGCGTTCGATGGCGCCGAGCAAGGCGCTCGCCATGAAGGCTGCCATCTCATCCGCCTTCTACGGCCACAACCGCGATACCACTTCGGCCGAGGTTCTGGCCGACGTCGCGGCCGAGTGCGGCCTCGACCGGGCGGCGTTCCTCGAGAAATTCCTGTCGCCCGACATCCGCAACGAGACCTTTCGCGATTTCCTGATCGCCAAGGACATGGGCGTCGAGGGCTTTCCCTGCCTCGTGGTCGGGCAGGCAGAGCAGTACGCCCTCGTCACCAGCGGCTTTCGTCCGATCGATGGCATGATCGAGGCACTGGAAAAGTGGCTGGCGGCGTGAGGTCATCCCCTCTCCCCCGCCACTTCGGGGGAGAGGGTTAGGGTGAGGGGCAGCCGCTTGTTCCGTGGAGACCACCTCAACCTGGTCACCACGTAAGTGAAAGACATCGAGCAAGCGGCCGCCCCTCACCCTCGGCCGGCGAGACCGCCGGCCTCTCCCTCTCCCCCGAAACGGCGGGGGAGAGGGAAGTGCACTCAGTGGCATCGACGGACCGACCTGGGGATCGCGACAATCCGAGTTCGTCCGCGGTATACGATCCTGGTGATGTCTATCGCGGGTGGCCGCCCTCGCGGCCACGACGTTTATGGCGGCGCTAGGATCGCGGGCAACTGCTAACAGGAATGAGTAGAAGTACATGTGCACGAAGCTGACGGGATTGATCGCGGCGTGCCTTGCGGGCTGGCTGATGCTTGCTCTGCCGGTAGTGGCAGAAACCCCGGCCCATCCGCTGGCGGGGAAAATTTTCGACACTCGGACCGGAGCGCTCACCAGGCTGACCAACCCGGCGCTCATCCCGAAGCTCTTTCCTTGCGGCGCGATCACGCTGCTCGGCGAAGTCCATGATAATCCAACGCACCATGCGATGCGGGCAAGGCTGATCCGATCCCTTCAACTGAGCACCGACAAGCGCTGCGGCGCCCGCGCTTTCGTGTTCGAGCACATCAGTGCCGACCAGCAGGCCGGGCTCGACCGATACCAGAAAGTCCGGCAACACTCCCATTCTCTAACTAGCCTCGACCAATTCTTTCGCCTCCTGGACTGGGATAAGTCGGGATGGCCCGCGTCCTCAAGTTACGCACCGCTGTTCGACCAGGTAATGCGCGCTAAGGGTCCGATCCTCGCGGGCAACCCGGCGCGCGACCTCACACGACGGGTGGCGAAGGCAGGATCAGACGCAGTTGACGCAAGCGTGGCGCTCCAGTTGGGCCTCGACCGGCCGCTCCAGGCCGCCCTTGCCGACGATCTGCTCGGCGAGCTCGAAGCCAGCCACTGCGGCCTGATGCCTAAGTCAGCGTTCGCAAACATGGCGGTCGCCCAGCGCTTCCGTGACGCCAACATGGCCGATGTGGCCCTGGCGGCTGCGCAAACGAGTGGTGGCGTCGTCATCTTCGCCGGTAATGGTCATGTTCGCGCCGACCGCGGCATCCCGTACTACATCAAGAGCCGCGCGCCCGACCGCAAGATCGTCGCAGTTGCCTTCGTCGAGACCGAGGACGGCAAGACCGATCCGGCGACCTATGGCCCACGCGATCCGGCGACCAAGCCCGCCACCGACTACGTCGCCTTCGCACTGCCCGCCAAACGCGAAGATCCATGCGAGCAGATGCGCAAGCAGATGAAGAAGTAGTCGAGCCTTCGCAACCCTACAGGTGTCATCCTCGGGCTTGGCCCGAGGACCCATCGATCGACCAATGCGATGACCCGAAATTTTCCTCGTTTAGGCCGCTTGCTCACTCCCGACCGACGTGTCCAGCTGCACCTTGGGTCCTCGGGCCAAGCCCGAGGATGACACTTTTTCCTGCATCGGCTTCTTTGCCCCCGACAACCCTGTGGCCTCATGCTCCAAACCCGCTAGTCAAGCCTGCTGCGCTGCACTAAGAAGCCCGAACCATGCCAAAACGCACAGACATCAAGTCGATCCTCATCATCGGCGCGGGACCGATTGTCATCGGCCAGGCGTGCGAGTTCGACTACTCCGGCACGCAGGCCTGCAAGGCGCTGCGCGAAGAGGGTTATCGCATCATCCTGGTCAACTCCAACCCGGCCACGATCATGACCGATCCGGAGCTGGCGGACGCGACCTACATCGAGCCGATCACGCCCGAAATCGTCGCCAAGATCATCGCCAAGGAGCGCCCCGACGCGGTGCTGCCGACGATGGGCGGCCAGACCGCGCTCAACACCGCCCTCGCACTGGAAAAAATGGGCGTCCTCAAGGAGTTCGGCGTCGAGATGATCGGCGCCAAGGCCGACGCCATCGACAAGGCCGAGGACCGCATGCGGTTCCGCGAGGCGATGGCGAAAATCGGCTTGGCGACGCCCAAGTCGCGCATGGCGCACAACCGCCAGGAAGCCGCCGAGGCGCTCGAAGCGGTCGGCCTGCCGGCGATCATCCGGCCGTCGTTCACCATGGGCGGCACCGGCGGCGGCATCGCCTACAACCGCGCCGAGTTCTTCGAGATCATCGAGCGCGGCCTCGACGCCTCGCCGACCTCCCAGGTGCTGGTCGAGGAAAGCGTGCTCGGCTGGAAAGAGTTCGAGATGGAGGTGGTCCGCGACAGACATGACAACTGCATCATCGTGTGCTCGATCGAGAACCTCGATCCGATGGGCGTGCACACCGGTGATTCGATCACCGTCGCGCCGGCGCTGACCCTGACCGACAAAGAATACCAGATGATGCGCGACGCCTCGATCGCGGTGCTGCGCGAGATCGGCGTCGAGACCGGCGGCTCCAACGTGCAGTTTGCCGTCAACCCGGCCGACGGCCGCCTGGTCGTCATCGAGATGAACCCGCGGGTGTCGCGGTCGTCGGCGCTGGCGTCCAAAGCCACCGGCTTCCCGATCGCCAAGGTCGCGGCCCGCCTTGCGGTCGGCTATACCCTCGACGAGATCCAGAACGACATCACCGGCGGCGCGACGCCGGCCGCCTTCGAGCCGACCATCGACTATGTGGTCACCAAGATCCCGCGATTCGCGTTCGAGAAGTTCCCTGGCGCCGACGAGACGCTGACCACCTCCATGAAGTCGGTCGGCGAAGCGATGGCGATCGGCCGCACCTTCGCCGAGAGCTTCCAGAAGGCTCTGCGCTCGATGGAAACCGGCCTCACCGGCCTCGATGACGTCGAACTGCCGGGCCTCGGCCAGGGCGACGACAAGAACGTGATCCGCGCCGCCCTCGGCCGGCCGACGCCCGACCGGATTCTGGCGGTGGCGCAGGCGCTGCGGCTCGGCGTCGATGCCGCCCAGGTGCACGCCTCGTGCAAATACGATCCGTGGTTCATCGCGCAATTGCAGGGCATCATCGAGCAGGAGGCCCGGGTCATCGCGCACGGCCTGCCGAAGTCGGCGGAGCAGATGCGCAGCCTCAAGGCGATGGGCTTTGCCGATGCCCGCCTCGCCAAACTCGCCAAGACCACCGAGGCCGAGGTTCGCGCCCACCGCAAGGCGCTGAAAGTCGAGCCGGTGTACAAGCGCATCGACACCTGTGCCGCCGAGTTCGCGAGCCCCACCGCCTACATGTATTCGACCTACGAGCGTGGCTTGATCGAGGCACCGGTCGATGAAGCCCAGCCGTCCGCGATGGACAAGGTGATCATCCTCGGCGGCGGTCCGAACCGCATCGGCCAGGGCATCGAGTTCGACTACTGCTGCTGCCACGCCTGCTTCGCGCTGACCAAGGCCGGCTTCGAGACCATCATGGTCAACTGCAATCCGGAGACGGTGTCGACCGACTACGACACCTCGGACCGGCTCTATTTCGAGCCGCTGACCGCCGAGGACGTGCTGGAGATCATCCGCACCGAGCAGCAGTCGGGCAGCTTGAAGGGCGTCATCGTGCAGTTCGGCGGTCAGACGCCGCTGAAACTCGCGCACGCGCTCGAGGAAGCCGGCATCCCAATCCTGGGCACCCAGCCCGACGCCATCGACCTCGCCGAGGACCGCAACCGGTTCAAGGCGCTGATCGAGAAACTCGGCCTGAAGCAGCCGGACAGCGGCATCGCCAACAGCCCGCAGGCGGCGCGCGCCATCGCCGATCGCCTGGGCTACCCGATCGTGATCCGCCCATCCTACGTGCTCGGCGGACGCGGCATGGAGATCGTCCACGACGGCAAGGAAATCGACAGCTACGTCGCCCGCCTGTCGGCAACGCTCGACCGGCCGTCGGAGCTGATCGTGTCGGCGTCGCGGCCGCTGCTGATCGACCGGTTCCTGACCGATGCCGTCGAGGTCGACGTTGATTGCCTGAGCGACGGCCGCGATACCTTCATCGCCGGCATCATGGAGCACATCGAGGAGGCCGGCATCCACTCGGGCGACAGTGCCTGCTCGCTGCCGCCCCACTCGCTCGACACCGCCACCATTGTCAGGCTCGAAAAGCAGACGCGTGACCTCGCCATCGCCTTGAAGGTCGTCGGCCTGATGAACGTGCAGTATGCCATCAAGGACCGCCAGATCTACATACTCGAAGTGAACCCCAGGGCGTCGCGCACGGTGCCGTTCGTGGCCAAGGTGATCGGCTTGCCGGTGGCCGGCATCGCCGCCCAGATCATGGCCGGCAAGCCATTGAAATCGTTCGGCCTCAAGGCTCAGAAACTGAAGCATATCGCGGTCAAGGAGGCGGTGTTCCCGTTCGCCCGCTTTGCCGGCGTCGACCCGGTTCTGGGCCCCGAGATGCGCTCGACCGGCGAGGTCATGGGGCTCGACCGTGATTATGCGATGGCCTTCGCCAAGAGCCAGATCGGCGCCGGCTCGTCGCTGCCGACCTCGGGCACCCTATTCGTCTCGGTGCGCGACGCCGACAAGGACCAGATCCTGGGGCCGGTGCGCGAGCTTGCCGACCAGGGGTTTCGCATCGTCGCGACGCGCGGCACCAAGCGCCACTTCGACGCCTACGGCATTCCCTGCGAACTCGGTGAACAAGGTTCTGGAAGGCCGCCCGCACATCGTCGACATGATGAAGAACGGCGACGTTTCGCTGGTCTTCAACACCACCGAAGGGGCCGCCGCACTTGCCGACAGCCGCGACATCCGCCGCACCGCCCTGCTGAACCATATCCCGTGCTTCACGACGCTGGCCGCGGCACTGGCGGTTTCCAAAGCGATCGCATCGCTGCGCGCCGGTTCGCTCAATGTCGCCCCATTGCAGAGTTACCTCGGGCAACCTAACTAGAATTGTTGCGCACTTCCACAGTGCACAAACGGCCCGGCCGGCTGGAGTTGCTCCTGTTGGCACTGGTCAAACCCCCGCAATTGCGTGAGACTATCGCACAGCTCCGGCGAAAAACCGGACAAGTCGAGGAGAAGTTTGCCATGGCGATGGAAAAGGTGCCGATGACGGCCGAGGGCCACGAGAAGGTCTCCGCCGAGTTGCATCGCCTCAAGTCGCAGGAGCGCCCGCGCATCATCCAGGCAATCGCGGAGGCGCGCGCGCACGGCGATCTATCTGAAAACGCGGAGTACCACGCCGCCAAGGAGCAGCAGGGCCTGAACGAGGCCAGAGTCGCCGACCTCGAAGACAAGTTGTCACGCGCCGACGTCATCGACCCGGCCAAGATGTCCGGCAATACCGTGAAATTCGGCGCCACCGTCTCGCTGCACGACGAGGACACCGGCGAGAAGGTGAAGTACAAGATTGTCGGCGAGTTCGAAGCCGATGTGCGTCTCGGCAAGGTCTCGATCGCCTCGCCGATTGCCCGCGCCTTGATCGGCAAGTCGAAAGGCGAGACCGCCGAAGTGACGACGCCCAAGGGCTCGAAGTCCTATGAGATCATCAAGATAGAGTGGAAGTAGGACCTGGCGCGCCACCGGCTGAACGACCCCGGTGCCGGCTTGCCAGGCGCGCCACTTTCGAGCGAGCAGTATCACCGTGGTGACCGATCGAGCAGCCGGCAGTGTTGGAGGCTCGCCGTTCGCATATGCAGCTTTCCGCCGCTACTGGACGGCGCGCTTCCTCGGCGCGTTTGCGATCCAGACTATCACCGTCGCGGTCGGCTGGCAGCTCTACGATGCTACCCGTGATCCTTTCCTGCTCGGCATGGTGGGCTTGGCCGAGTTCCTGCCGTCGATCATGCTGGTACTGGTTACCGGTGCCGTTGCCGACCGCTTCGACCGTCTCAATATCGCGGCCATCTGCATCGCCGCCGAAGTCCTGTGCGGGGCGGCACTGCTGTGGATCTATCTGCATGGTGGCACGCCACTGCTGCCGATTTTCACGGTACTGGTCGTCATCGGCGTCGTGCGGGCCTTCATCGCGCCGGCGCTGCAATCGGCGGTGACGAGCTTGGTGCCGCCTGCGGCGCTGTCGACGGCAATCGCCTGGAATACCTCGAGCTGGCAGATCGCCAGTGTCACCGGGCCGATGGTTGGCGGCCTGCTCTATGGTCTCGGCGGCGAGGCCGCCTATGGCGCAGCCACGATGATGCTCGCAGCGTCGCTGGGGTTGATCATGGCCGTGCCACGCGCCGCCGCCGTCGCAAATGGGAACTCGGAGAGATCGCTGCAGTCGCTGTTTGCCGGTTTCGCCTACGTCCGCCGCCAGCCAGTGGTATTGGGCGCCATTTCGCTCGACCTGTTCGCGGTACTGCTCGGCGGCGCGGTGGCGCTGATGCCGGCCTATGCCCGCGACATTCTCGAGGCCGGGCCGTGGGGGCTCGGGCTGCTCCGAGCCGCGCCCGGGGTCGGTGCGATCCTGATGGGGGTCTGGCTGGTCCGCTTCCCGGTCAAGGTCAAGGCCGGCCTGGTGATGTTCGCCGGCGTCGCGGTATTCGGCCTGTTCACCGTCGTATTCGGCTTGTCGACCAGCATCTGGTTGTCGGTTGCGAGCCTGCTGATCATGGGCGCCGGCGACATGATCAGCGTCTACGTGCGCGAAACCCTGATCCAGATTGCCACGCCCGATGAGCTGCGCGGCCGCGTCAACGCCGTCAACATGCTGTTCGTCGGGGCCTCGAACGAGCTCGGCGCCTTCCGCGCCGGCACCATGGCGGCCTCGATCGGGATCGTGCCGGCGGTGGTCATCGGCGGCTTTGGCACCGTGCTGGTAGCGGGCCTGTGGGCCTGGCTGTTTCCTGCGCTGCGGACTCGCCAGACGCTGGACGGGCGGTAAGTTGCTCAACGCGGAATGGTGATCGCAATCCCCGGCTCCGATTTGGCGCGGCGGATGGCGAGCGAGGTCTTGATGCTGGCGACATTGGGCGCGGCGGTCAGTTCCTTGATCACGAAATCCTGGAAGGCGCCGAGGTCGGGCGCGATGCAGCGCAGAATATAGTCGGTCTCGCCCGACATCATGTAGCACTCACGCACCAGCGGCCAACCGAGCACCCGGTTCTCGAAGGCGCGCAGGTCGGGTTCCGCCTGGGCGTGCAGGCCCACCATTGCGAAGGCGGTCAGCTCGAAGCCCAGCAGCTTTTCGTCGATCAGCGCGGTGTAGCCACGAATGTAGCCTGCGTCCTCCAGCGCCCGCACGCGCCTGAGGCACGGCGGCGCCGACAGCCCGACGCGCTGGCTCAGTGCCACGTTGGTGATGCGCCCGTCGGCCTGCAGCTCTTTGAGGATTCGCCAGTCGAGAGGGTCGAGGCGTACGCGCATGGGTCTGATCCGGTCGGCGGTCATATCGGGATTGGGGCGATCGATCGATTGAGCGCAATTATCGGAAAGTTTGCAGCATGCCAACCGCTCAAATGTTACTCATGCCTGCGGCGGCTGGCACCATCGACAGGTCTGTCGCCAAAGCGCAAAAGGACTGCCATGCTTCACGACTCGCATCTGCGCGATCAAAACCGCCGGCCGTTGTCCGGGCTTACCGCCTGGATCATCACGGACGGCAAGACCGGCATGGATGTGCAGGCCCGCGGCCTCGCGCAGGCGCTCGATCTCGACTACCAGATGAAGCATGTGTCGCCGACCGGACTTTGGCGGATCGCAGCACCGTGGGGGCCGCCCGACCCGAAGGCGCGTCTGGGCAAGCCCGATAGCGCGCTGTTTGCGCCACCGTGGCCGGCGGTGTGCATCGCCACCGGCCGCTCGAGCATTCCCTATGTCCGGGCACTGCGGCGTAAGTCCGGGCATAAGACCTACTGCATCGTGTTGCAGGACCCCAAGACCGGTGCCAATACCGCCGACCTGATCTGGGTCCCAGCGCATGACCGGCGGCGTGGGGCGAACGTCATCACGACGCTGACCGCGCCGCATAGCTACTCAGCCACGACGATCGCTGCCCTGCGCGCCACCTGTCCACCTGAGATCGCGGCGCTGCCGCGGCCGCGGATCGCGGTGGTGCTGGGCGGCAAGAACGGTATCTACCGCTTTACCGAGGCCGACGACGACCGCTTCCAGGCGGCACTCGCGGCACTGGGCGCAAGCGGGGCGAGCTTCATGATCACGCCGTCGCGCCGCAGCCATCAGCGCTTGATCCGCGCCGCCGATGTCGCCACCGCGAGCCGACCCCGCATCCTGTGGGACGGCACCGGCTCCAACCCCTATCCCGCCTTCCTCGCCCACGCCGACATGCTGGTGGTGACCGCCGACAGCGTCAACATGACCGGCGAGGCCTGTGCGACAGGTCGTCCCGTCTACGTGTTCGAACCGACCGGCGGCAGCGCCAAGTTTCGCCGATTTCACGAGGCACTGCGGCGGGCTGGGGCAACGCGTCCCTTGCAAGGTGTGATCAACTCGTCGGACAGTTGGAGCTACGAGCCGCTGGACTCGGCGCGCGAGATCGCGCTCGAGGTCGAGCGGCGGTGGAGCAACCGGCGCCGCACGCTCGGCACCGGTGCCTGAAGGCAAGATTGAATAGGCGCATTTCGCGAGGAAGCCATGGCGCATCTGGAACTTGAGAAGCTGCGGCGCGCGCGGGTCGAGACGCAACCGTACAACTACACCATCGTGCCTGGCTTTCTGGGCCCGCAATCGGTAGCTAAGATCAACGCCACATATCCCAAGATCGAGAAGGGCGGCTCGTACCCGATCGAAAGCCTGGAAACCGGCATGGCGATCAAGGAGGTGATCGACGAACTCGATTCGCCCGAGTTCGAAAGGATCATCGCCGACAAGTTTGCAGCCGAACTTGCCGGCCGGCCGAAGATGTACTCACTGCGCGGCTACACCCGCGCCAAGGATGGCCAGATCCACACCGATTCCAAGGACAAGATCATAACCGTCCTGCTCTATCTCAATGAGAACTGGCCGCACGCTGGCGGCAAGCTCAGACTGCTCAAGAACGGCCACAACGTCGAGGATTACGTGGTCGAGGTGCCGCCGGACAACGGCACGCTGCTGGTGTTCAAGCGAGCCGACAACTCCTGGCACGGCCACCACCCGTTCGATGGCCCGCGCCGCTCGCTGCAGATGAACTGGATGACGTCGGAGAGTTCGCGCGGCTTCCATGCCATCCGCCACAAGCTGTCGGCGGCGGTGAAGAAGCTGACTGCGGCATGATCGCCGCAAATCGGGCCAAGCTGAAAAAAATGCCCCGCGACGGACGGGCCGCCGCGGGGCATTTCGTCATTTGAGGCCACTTGGCCGCGGTTCAGTACTTGCGGCCGGCAGGCGCGCCGAAGGTGCGGCTGATGTCGCGCTCCAGGCTGTCGGTCAGAACGCCGCCATGCATGGCGATGTAGCGCCCGATCTCGCGCTCCGCGGAGCGCTGGCGGGCCTCGATCAGCGCCATCATCAAGCGCCTCATGAAGCCCTGCCGCGGCGGCGTCTTGATGGCCTCGGCGCGTTCGGCGGTGGCCATATCAGCGGTAAAAGTTGCTGCCATGTTCGTAGCTCCTTGCTCAGGATCAGTCTCAACGTCATCAGCCGGCGGGCCACGTGCGGGCCTCTTTGCGGCTGACTGGAAAATGGACTTTGCTGCAGTTGCGAACAAGACCCGCGATTGCGCCCCAGCAATGCCGAGGACGCATGCACGGAATTGATTTAGTTACTATTTCCGTCACAATGATTAAGTTCGGGGCCGCCTGCCGGAGGCCAGCACGCTGAAAAGCGCGATGGTTAACAACGAGTTCTCGTTGCAGCGCAATATAGCGCATGCTCTCAATTTGAACATATCGTTGGGACCATAAAGAAAACGGGAACCCGAAGGTCCCCGTTCGAAGTCGCCGAGAGTGAAGCCGTCGTCTTCTGCGTCTAGGCCGCCACGGTGCCTTCCTGGCCCGGGTCGCGCAGCACGTAGCCGCGGCCCCACACGGTCTCGATGTAGTGCTTGCCGCCGGTTGCGGTCTGCAGCTTCTTGCGCAGCTTGCAGATGAACACGTCGATGATCTTGAGTTCCGGCTCATCCATGCCGCCGTAGAGATGATTGAGGAACATCTCCTTGGTCAGCGTTGTCCCCTTGCGCAGCGAGAGCAGCTCCAGCATCTGGTATTCCTTGCCGGTCAGATGCACGCGGGCGCCATTGACCTCGACCGTCTTGGTATCGAGGTTGACGCGCAGCTCGCCGGTATCGATGACCGACTGGGCATGGCCCTTGGAGCGGCGCACGATCGCCTGGATGCGGGCGACGAGCTCGTCCTTGTGGAAAGGCTTCGTCATGTAGTCGTCGGCGCCGAAGCCGAGGCCCTTCACCTTGTCGTCGATCTGGGCGTAGCCGGACAGGATGAGGATGGGGGTGGAGACCTTGGACACCCGCAGTGTCTTCAGCACGTCATACCCACTCATGTCGGGCAGGCCGAGATCCAAGAGAATAATATCGTAATCGTAAAGCTTGCCGAGGTCGACGCCCTCTTCGCCGAGGTCTGTAGTATATACGTTGAAACCTTCGGACTGGAGCATCAGCTCGATGCTCTGCGCCGTCGCGCTATCATCTTCGATCAGAAGGACTCTCATAGTCTGCCTCTTGTCCCCGGCCCGTTAAAGGCCGCTGCCCCGGTTTTGTAAAGAGCACGCACTGATACTGTCGCTAAGTCGTCATTAGGAAATTACCGGCCAGAAGTTAACAAACCCTAATCTTGACGGTAAAAAGTCTAGACTAAGATTCTTTTACGAATACTCGTCAAGCCAGCACTACCAAGATCACAACGGACGCAGCCCCTCGCTCCGGGCGCGACACTTGCGCACGGCTTGGACCGATCGAAATGTGATGCTGAATTGGAGGCGCGAAATCGCTCTGCTCGAAACGTGCGAGCGATCACCCTAGCCTCACTTCCGCCCCAATCGATTCCCCGACAACCCGCAACCGACCCCACGAATCAATTAACAGAATTCGCGCCCGCTCCCTAGAGTTCCGACTCGATTTTTTGCGATCGGCCATCGACGCAATATTGGTGAGGCGGGATGGCCACACACCGGCGCGAGATCGCATGCGGCGGCTGCAAATTCGGGAATAAGCAGCGCCGTGCAACCGATCACGCCAGCGCCGGCGCGCCGATCCGTTGCTAGTACCCGGAATCACAAATCGCTGGCACACATGACGATCGAGGATGCTCGCCGGCCAGGAGCGACGCGCCGGCCGATGCCTACACATCGGACAAGGGTCGCGACGCCGCCGGCGAGCATCCTCGATCGCCCGCTTGGGTCGCGGCCCACGGTCGCCCGGGGCGTCGGACGCCTCGTCCGTAGCTCAGGGCTACGGCCTTCGGCGATCCTCCTGCCGGATCGACTCGTGCTCCGCGATCAGGTGTGCCAGCCATTTGTGATTCCGGGTACTAGCGGCCACCGCGCCAGAGCCACAGAGCGATCGCCAGATTGAGAACGTTCCAGCCGATGCCGTGCAGGAAGGCGGCCTGGTAGGACCCGGTCCAGTCGAAGATCACGCCGGTGAGCCAGCCGCCCGCGGCCATGCCAACGATAGTCGCCATGATCACCAGGCCGACCCGGGTGCCGGCCTCGGTCGCCGGAAACGATTCGCGCACAATGATGGCGTAGCTCGGCACGATGCCGCCCTGGCTCAATCCGAACAGCGCCGACACGACGTAGAGCGACATCAGGCCGTCGAACGGCAAGTAGAGGATCAGCGTCAGGCACTGCAGGGCCGAGCCCAGCAGCAGGGTTCCGGCGCCGCCGATGCGGTCGGCGATCCAGCCCGAGGCGATGCGACTGATGACGCCGAAGCCCAGCATCAAGGACAACATTTCGGCGCCGCGTGCCGGCCCGAACCCCAGGTCCGAGCAGTAGGCGACGATGTGGACCTGCGGCATCGACATGGCGACGCAGCAGGCGAAGCCGGCAATGACCAGCAGCGCCTGCAACAGCGCCGGCGAGGCCGGCGGCTGGCGGCCGAGCCCGGCGGCCGAGACGTCGACCGCCGGTCCCGGCTCGATCGGCGACGGCCGGCGCAGGAACAGGATCAGCGGCAGCATGGTGGCGAGGCAGAACAGGCCGATGGCGATATGGGTCTGGCGCCAGCCGTAGGCGGCGATGCCGGCCTGCAGCACGGGTGGCCAGATCGTGCCGGCGAGATAGTTGCCGCTGGCGCAGATGGCGACGGCAATGCCGCGCCGGCGGCGAAACCAGTGCGAAATATCGGCGATCAGCGGCCCGAACGTGGCCGCACTGCCGGCGAGGCCGATCATCAGACCCTGGACGAGGATGAACTCGTGGAAGCTCGCTACCTGCGACGACAGTATGAAGCCGCCACTCAGCGCCAGCGTCGCCATTACCAGCGGCCGCACGATGCCGTAGCGGTCGGCAAACCGGCCCATCAGGATACCGCCGGCGGCGATGCCGATCATAGTCATGGTGTAGGGCAGGGAAGCCCCGCCGCGCTGCACCGCAAATTCGGCCTGCAACGTCGGCAGCGACACCACCGCCGACCACAGGCCGATGCCGCCGATGGTCGACAGCAGCGTCGACACCAGCAGCCGGCCCCAGGCGTAGCGGCCGTCAATTCTCTCCGCGCCCGGCGGCGCCGTCAGCGAGCCGTTCATATCCTGCGCCATCGCCCGCCAATCCCGCTCATGACCCTTTGCCACTTTGTGCGCTGATAGCACGAAACGCTGCCTTGCCGCCGTCGCAATCGCGCCAGCCACATCCCGCCAGTGGCATTAGGGTTCACATCATGGTGCGCTTCGCCCCGCTTCGTTCACAATGTTAGGGTTTGTCCTTGCCAGCCGCCACCGCGAAAGCCAGCCGAAGAACCCATGGCCGCACTGACCGCCGATATCCCCCAGGTCGAAATCGCCATCGTCGAGATGACGAATGCATTCCGCGCCGAACAGAAGCTCGGCGCCGTCAAGCCCGACCCGAAGCTCGCCGCGGCGGCGCGCAAATACGCCGAGTTCCTGGCGGCCTCCGATCTGTTCTCGCACACCGCCGACGGGCGCCAGCATCCCGATCGGGCAAAGAGCGCCGGCTACCGCTTTTGCCTGATCTCGGAGAACCTATCATTTAACCACGACAGCCGCGGATTCGAAAGTCGCCAGCTCGCGCGCGATGCGGTCGAGGGCTGGAAGAAGTCGGAGGGCCATCGGCGCAACCTCGTCGCGCCGCACGTCACCGAAATCGGCGTCGGTGTCGCCAAGGCGCGAGGCACAGAGAAGTACTACTCGGTGCAGATGTTCGGACGGCCGGAGACGCTGCGCTACGAGTTCAAGATCCAGAACGGCCTCACCGACAAGGTGACCTATTCCTTCGCCGGCCGGGCCCACGAGATCGCGCCGCGCGAGGTGGTCACCCACTTTTCCTGCCAGCCCGAGCCGGTTTCCTTCGAGCGCGCCGGCCCGCCGCTGATCGGTCGCGCGCTGAAAGGCACTTACCAGACCCGCGACGGCGACCTGTTCACGCTGAAGTCGGAAGCCGGCCGTGGCATCGTCATCGACCTGACCTCGAAGGTCGTGCAACCGGTGCAGGCCGGGGCGGCGCGCTGAGGAAGCACATTCTCGAGAGCACATGGCCCACATTGCTCTCCCCGCCGGCCTTCGCTACTGCTTGCTGGAAAATCAGTACTATTCGGCAGCGGAGGCCTTTGCCCATGACCTACCAGACCATCATCGTCGAGACCCGCGGCCGGGTCGGCCTCGTCACGCTCAACCGGCCGCAGGCGTTGAATGCGCTCAACTCGGCCCTGATCGGCGATCTTACCAAGGCACTCGATGCCTTCGAGGCGGACGACAACATCGGCTGCGTCGTCATCACCGGCTCTGACAAGGCATTCGCCGCCGGCGCCGACATCAAGGAGATGCAGTCCAAGACCTACATGGACGTCTACAGGAGCGACTTCATCGAATCCTGGCAGCGGGTCACCCATTGCCGCAAGCCGGTGATCGCGGCGGTGGCCGGCTTCGCCCTTGGCGGCGGTTGCGAGCTGGCCATGATGTGCGACTTCATCATCGCGGCTGACACCGCGAAGTTCGGCCAGCCGGAGATCAAGTTGGCGGTCATTCCGGGCTCTGGCGGCACGCAGCGGCTCACCCGCTTCGTCGGCAAGTCGAAGGCGATGGAAATGTGTCTCACCGGCCGCATGATGGATGCAGCCGAAGCGGAGCGGTCGGGTCTCGTCAGCCGCGTGGTGCCGGCGGCCGATCTGCTCAACGAGGCGCTGAAGGCGGCCGAGACGATCGCATCGATGTCGCTGCCGGCGGTGATGATGACCAAGGAGGCGGTCAATCGTGCCTACGAGACGACGCTGACCGAGGGCGTGCGCTTCGAGCGCCGCGTGTTCCACTCGCTGTTTGCGACCGAGGACCAGAAGGAAGGCATGGCAGCCTTCGCCGAGAAGCGCAAGGCGCAGTTCAAGCACCGCTGATGCGGCGGCCGCCGTTCGCGATTACAGTCGTCGACGGGTGGCGGCGTGAGTTGCCTGCCGCATCAGGAACAGGTGGCGGACGGCCACGATGAACAGCAACGCCGCTCCGCCCTGGTGCAGCAGCGCGAGATGCAGCGGCACGACCGCGAGCAGCGTCCAGATGCCGAGCGCCGCTTGCGCCAGCACCGCCGAGGCGAGCAGCCAGGCCGAGCCGCGCACGCTCGCGTCGTCGGCGCTGCGGATCACACCGACGGCATGCGCCAGCGCTGCCAGCGCCAGGACGTAGGCCAGTAATCGGTGATTGAACTGCACCGCGGTATGATTTTCGAACAGGTTCAACCACCACGGCGACAGCGTGGCGAGCCCGTTGGGCACCAGCTTTGCGTCCATCAGCGGCCAGGTGTTGTAGGTCAAGCCCGCTTTGAGCCCAGCGACGAACGCACCGGCGATCACCTGCAGGAAAACGAGCCCAGCGATGGCCGTCGCCATCCGCACCTGTCCGCGCGTGATCGTGCGCAGGGCGATCGTCTGCGGCTCGCGGTCGCCGAGCTTCATGCCCTGCCACTGCAAGCCGCCAAGCACGAGGAAGGCCAGCGCCAGATGCAGCGCCAGCCGATACTGGCTGACATCGACGCGCGCGCTCAAGCCCGACTGCACCATGAACCAGCCGACGAAGCCCTGCAGGCCGCCAAGCACCAGCAGTCCCAGAAGCGGCACTTTCATGTCGGCGCGCAATCGCCCGCCGAGCCAGAACCAGGCGAGTGGCAGTGCGAACGCGGCACCGATCAGCCGGCCGAGAAACCGGTGCCCCCATTCCCACCAGAAAATCGCCTTGAAGCCTTCGAGGCTCATGCCCTTGTTGATCTCGGCATACTGCGGGATCGTCTTGTACTTTGCGAATGCCTCGAGCCACGCCGCTTCCGACAGCGGCGGGATCGCGCCCATGATCGGCTGCCACTCGGTGATCGACAGGCCACTGCCGGTCAGCCGCGTGGCGCCGCCGACGGTCACCATCGCCACCACTAGCGCGGCGACCACAAACAACCACCAGCGCACCGCCCGGTCGACGTCGGCGGCGCCCGGCGCGATCGGCATGGTATATGGCTTGGCTTGGCCCGGCATCGCGGGTCTCCTGTAACTGCGTCGGCGTTGTGATAGGCAACCTGTCGCGCTTCAACAATGCGCCCAACCGGCGCGGGCGCACGATGCCAAGGAGGTCAATCGATGTCGATCCGCACGCGCAAGCTGATTGGGACCGTGGCGTTGCTCGCGCTGATTGCCGTCTATGCCCTGCTGGCAGTGGCGGTGGCCATGGTGCTCCAGATGCAGAGCGCCAGCAAGATGGTGGAGTTCGCCTACTACGTGCTGGCCGGCACGCTGTGGACGATCCCCGCCGGCGTCATCGTCTGGTGGATGCAGCGACCGGACCAGCCGGCGCCATGAAGCCCGGCCCCGCTCACGGGCTGGTCAGCGACTCGCGGCTAAACAGGTTCCAGAACGCGAACGGCGCGCCGGTCAGCAGCACCTCGACATAACGGCCGTGCTGGTATTCGCCATTGAGCGAAACCCGCGGCAGGCTGGTCAGGGCATCGCGATGGCCGCCGTTGATCAGCCCCTTGCGGGTGGTCACCGCGGTCCTGCAGCCAATGTCGGCGGCGATCTTGAAGTCGCGCGGCGTGGCACTCCTGGCGCAGCCGTAGGGGAAGCTGAAATGACGGCACGGCCGGCCGATCTCGGCTTCGATACGGGCAATGCTGTCGGCGATCTCGGCCCTCGCCGCGTCGGGCGCGAGCATCGCCACCGCCATGTGCCGCACGGTATGGGCGCCGATCGTCACCAGCGGATCGGCAGCGAGCGAACGGATCTCGTCCCAGGTCATGATCAGGTCGCGGCAAAGGCCGGCGATATCGACACCGGCGCCGGCTGCCAGATCCCGCACCACCTGTCGCGATCGCTCTTCCGGCAGCCTGCGCAGCCACCAGTAGATGGTGTCGTAGCTGCTCGCCTTCTCCGCCGCCGTGGCGCAGGGCAGAGTGCGCACCGCGCCGGCCATCTGCACGATCAACCGATTGCGAGCGGCGAACCACATCCTCGAGCACCAGCCACCAAAGCTCGCCACGGCCATCGGGAAAGTCGGTGGGCACGTAAATTGTGAACGGCACGCCGTGCCGCTTCAGAATGGGATAGGCGTGGACCAGACTGTCACGGTAGCCGTCGTCGAACGTGAAGCAGGCGAACGGACGGGCCGAACTGGTCCGACCGGCGATGCGGTCGGCTGCGTCATCGAGGGACAGAAACTCGAACCCGGCCTCCCGAACCTGGGTCAGCACGGCGTCGAGGAAGTCCGGTGTCACCCGCAGAATGCCATTCGGATCGAACGGCCGCGCCGGTTGCGGCAGCACCTGATGCAGGGTGAAGATCGCCCCGTGTCCGCGCGTCAGCGGCGCAAACAGCGAGCCGAGCCCGGAATAATGCAGGGCCGACAACGCCGTCTTCAGCATCCGGGTCGAGACGCGGCTCATATGGTCCTGGTGTTCCGGCGGCGGGGCAAGCGGTTGAACACCGCTCGACCATGCAAGGGGCGTGCAGGTCTGCTCGCGCGCTGTCGGCAATTCGGGAAACGACGGACGGTATGGTTAAGCCTTCGCTACCGAACGGCGATGCTCACGACCGCGCTGCACCAACTTCGCCGGCGAGACCGCGGGCCGGCACGCCGCGTCTGGTGGGTGCCGCGGCGTTCGCAGCAGCAGTGCGCTCGAAGCGGATGACGTCGAGATCGCTGACCTCGAAACCGAGGAAGCTGCCAGGCTCCGCCTCGATCAGCGGCTGGCGCTTCCTGGGCTCGCAAACGGTGACGCCGGCATCGAAGCGACCCTCGATGGTCTGGAACAGCTGGCGGGCCGCCTCGAAGCTGCCCACCACCACGATGTGGTCGTAGGCCTCGTCGAGGGCATCGAGCACAAGGTTCAGCCGGTCGGCGTCCTCGGCCGTTGCCAAATCGGCAAGAGCCTCGCCGCAGGCGATGAAGTGGGCCTCACTACCTGGCAGCTGGGCAATCACGCCCTCGAACGACGCCTCGCCCTGCAGCAGGTCGGTGATACCCGGATTCCGGGCGATGCCGATCGCCTCGGCGCAACCGGCGCCGTCCAGGTTCCAATCGACCAGGACGACCTGCTTGCCGGCCCTGGCAAGCGCGCCGACCAGGGCGATGGCCTCGGCCGCGGCGTCGATCAGCCGGCCCTCGGGCGCGACCATGGTGCGGAACCCGGACTGGGTCACCGAAGCCGTCAGCAGCCGGCTCGCGAGCTTGTCGATCGAGTTGAGATTGGCAGTCTCGGTCACGGCCGACTTCGCCGGCGCCGCAGTGGCCGGGGCGGCGACGGCCGCGACAGCCGCGCCGGCAGGAGGCGCAAGCGCACGGCCCACCGCCGGCTCGACGCCACCCAATGACGACGGCAGCGGGCGGCTCGGCACGGTGCCGCCATTGACGCCCGGCACGCCGCGCGCACCGGTCAGCAGATCCCGGGTGACGATGAAGGCGAGGCCCATGAGGAAGGTGCCGGCCATCGCCAGGATCGAGAACGGCGCCTTCTTCGGGAAGGTCGGCACGCTCGACGGGCGGGCCTGGGCGACGATGCGGGCCTCGATCGGCACCGACTTGGTAGCGACCACGGTCTTGTTGTCCTCGAGCTGGCGCTGCAGGCGCTCGAGTTCGGCGCGCTTGCTCTTGGCCGAGGCCTCGAGCGAACGCAGCTTCGCGTCGTCGCCGCTGGTCGAGACGACGCGGCCCTTCAACTCGGCGATCTGCTTGCTGATGGCTTCGACGCGCAGCGACGCCACGCGCGCCTCCTTCTCGAGGCTGACGTTAAGCTTCTGCACCTCGCCGGTGATCTGGCGCTTCAATCCGGCGAGATCGGCATTGAGCTGCTGCATGCGCGGGTGGCGAGCTAGCAGCGTCGCCGAAAGCTCCGAGATGCTGCGCTCGAGGCGAACGCGCTGCTGCTCCAGGTTCTGGATCAGCGGCGACCGCTGCGCCTCAGGCGACGACCCGGCATTGCCGGCCTGCATCATCTCGCGGGCGGAGCGCCACTTCAACTCGGCGTCGCTCTTTTGGACGTCGGCGCGCGACAGCTCGGCTGTCAACTCGCTCAGCCGCTGATCGATCAGCGGCGTCTTCTGCTGGCCGCCGATGGTGCGATCGATCGCAACGCGGGTGCGCTCGATCTCGGCTTCGGCATCGATCAGCTCGCGGCGCAGCTGATCGACTTGCGGCACCAGCGCCTTGACGACGTCATTGGTATCCTCGACCACGTCCTTGACCAGCGCGTTGCGATATTCCTCGGCCAATCGGTTGGCGAAGCTCGCAGCAAGGATTGGATCGGCCGACGAGAAGCGAATGTTGATCGACCGGCTTTCTTTCGGCGAGGCAATCTCGAGTTGCCTGGCGATTGCGGCCAGCACCGTGTCGTCCACCGTCTCGCTGTCGCGCAACTTGGCGAGCCCGAGCATGCGCGAGACCTTGGTATAGAGATCGAGATCACCAACGCGCGGATTGAATTCCGGCAATTCGGCGAGCTTGAGCTCATTTGCGACCTTGAGCAGCAGATCGGTGCTGAGCAGCGCCTTGACCTGGGTATTGATGGCGGCCGCATCCATTCGCGGCGTAACGCTGTCGGGCGTGCCGGCCTTGTTGCCGTCCGGGAACGGATTGCTCGTCTTGGCGACGATCGCGAGTTGGGTTTCGGACGTATAGCGCGACGCCATGGTCGACAGCAGTCCGAACGTCACCACGCCGGCGCCGATCGTGGCCATCAGCAGTCGCGGCAGGCCGCGCCGGACCGCGCCCCACAGCGACACGATATCGATGTCGTCTGGATTGGCTGGGGTATTCGAGCGCATGGACCGCGACCTATAAAGGTTTGATTTGTGTGCCGGATTAGAACGCCGCGAAGTTGCGAAACGATTAACCGTGCCGAACGAACACACGTATTCGCCGTTTCTTAACCAGTGGCCGGGTAGAACGGGAGCAACGGATTTTTCCTGCAAGGATCGGGTTATATGCCCCCGCGCTTCGTCGCATTGTCGGCCTTCGTTGCACTGGCGCTCGGCGCCTGCGCCCACGACGGGTCGGGCGGAGAACCGTCGGTGCTCGATCAGCTGTCCTCGCGCGGCGAGCCTGTTGGCGAAGCAGTCGCAGCACCGGCCAGCCCGCCGCCGGTGCACGCCGCTGCCGTGCAGTCCTGGGGCGACCCCGGTTCGGCTCCGTTCGGCCCCGCCGGTCCCAAGGCGGTGGCGTCGACCGACGGGCCTTACCTGCTCGACACCGGCGACCGCCTGCGCGTGTTCGTCTACGGCCAGCCCAATTTGTCGCGCCTCTACATTGTCGACCACGACGGCCGCATCACGGTACCGTTGATCGGCGCCGTCAAGGCCCGCGGCCAGACCACCTCGGCACTCGAAAGCGCGATCCGCTCGCGCCTCGGTGCCCAGTTCGTCAAGGACCCGCAGGTCACCGTCGATGTGCAACAGAACCGCCCGTTCTTCATCCTGGGCGAAGTCCGCAGCGCCGGACAATACCCCTACGTCAGCGGCATGACGGTCGAAACCGCGGTGGCGATCGCCGGTGGCTACTCCGAGCGCGCCAACGAACGACGCATGAAGCTCACGCGCCGCATCGACGGCATGGTCGACGTCATGGAAGTGCCACCGGACTACGTCGTCCAGCCGGGCGACACCGTCTACATCTACGAGCGCTTCTTCTGATTAACCGAAGCTTGTCGCTTCCGCGCTAGCGTGACCGTTCCAGGACTAACGGCGCGCCAGGCCTTCGAGGATGTCCAAGCTTCGCGTTCTTCATTGCCTGCGCGCACCGGTCGGCGGACTGTTCCGCCACGTCCGCGATCTCGCCGCCGCCCAGGCGGCGGCCGGCCACGATGTCGCCGTCCTCGCCGACAGCGCCGCCAACGATGGCCTGACCGACCAGCGCCTCGCGGAACTCGCGCGGCATCTATCGCTCGGCCTCCACCGCGCCGCGATGAGCCGCGACATCGGCTGGCGCGACGTGACCGCCGCCGGCGCCGCGACCGCCCTCGCCCGCCGCCTCGCGATCGACGTCATCCACGGCCACGGCGCCAAGGGCGGCGCCTATGCCCGCCTCGCCGGGCGGCGCCTGAAAGCGGCCGGCCGCCGGCTCGGCGCATTCTACACCCCGCACGGCGGCAGCCTGCACTACCCGCCGACGAGCCTGAAGGGCCGCATCTTCATGGGCCTCGAACGGCACCTCGCCGACGCCACCGACGGCATCATCTTCGAGAGCGCCTATTCGTCGCGGGTCTATGCCGCCCAGGTCGGCACGCCTGTCTGCGCAACGCGGGTGATCCCGAACGGCCTGCTGCCGCACGAGTTCACCCACCATGCCGCCGCGGCCGGCGCCAGCGATCTCCTGTTCATCGGCGAGCTCAGGCAGCTGAAGGGCGTCGACTTGCTGCTGCACGCCATCGCCGCGATGACGAGGCGTGAGCCGGTCACCGCCACCATCGTCGGCGACGGTCCGGAGGCCGGGGCGTTCCAAGCGCTCTCGGCCAGCCTCGGCCTTGCCGCCCGGGTAAACTTTGCGGGCGCCATGCCGGCCGGCCGCGCCTTCCCGTTCGGTCGCGTCATGGTCATGCCGTCGCGGGCCGAGAGCTTCCCCTACATTGTGCTCGAGGCCGCAGCCGCAGGCATCCCGCTCATTGCAACGGCGGTCGGCGGTATCCCGGAGATCGTCGCCGGTACCGATACCGTCCTCGTCGCGCCCGACAATGTCATGGCACTGCGCGATGCGATCGCCGCCGCCCTGGCCGATCCGGCGGCAGCGGCCGCCCGCGCCGCGCAGCTGCAAAAGGTCGTCGCCGCACGCTTCACGGTGGATCGCATGGCGTCCGAGATTCTGACGTTCTATGGCGAAGCGTCGCGTTAAGCATCGTCGCCAACGCCCATTCCCTTCCGATTTCCTAAGACCCGTACCAAAAGCCCGAATATTGGCACGGCGCGTGCTTGAGGCGTTCACGACCCTTTCCGGTCGAGTGAGCCTCAAGAGTTGACACCGATGCCGAATATGTCCGCCGCCGATGCCCATGCCGTTGCCACGGCGCCGATCTCGCTGCACATCCCCCGCCTCGCCGATTTCCGCTTTGCCGACCGCTCGAGCCTGATCTCGCCGGCGATACTGGGCATGCTCGCCAAGGCGGCGGAGGCGCTGATCGTTGCTGTGAGCGGCCTCGCCATCGCCCACGGCTACCTCGACGCGGAGGACCTCGGTGCCACCAAGCTCTATTGGCTCGCGATCACCGCCACAGCCCTGATGACGGCGGTGGTGTTCGATGTTTTGGGGCTCTATCGGGTCCAGGCGCTGACATCGCCGTTGCGCCAGCTGCCGCGCATAGCGCTCGGCTGGAGCATCACAATTGGGCTGCTGATGATGTCGGTGTTCTTCCTCAAGATCGGCCCCGAGCTCAGCCGCGTCTGGCTCGCCGTGTGGTTCACCTTCGGCGCCGCCGCACTCGCGACCGACCGTCTCGTTCTGGCACTGGTGACACGGACCCTGGTCAAGCGTGGCCGCCTCACCCGTCGAGCCGTGATCTACGGCAGCGGCGAGGCGGCAGAGCAGCTGATCGCCCGCCTCGAAGCCGATGCCGAGAGCGACCTGCGCATCTGCGGCGTGTTCGACGACCGCAGCGAGGAGCGCGCCGGCAGCCTCGTGTCGGGCTACCCAAACCTCGGCCGGCTGGCCGAGCTGCTGGCCTTCGGGCGCAAGGCCCGCGTCGATCTCGTCATCATGGCGATGCCGCTGTCGGCGGAGACGCGCATCAACCAGGTCCTGAAGGCACTCGCCATCCTGCCGGTCGACATCCGCCTTGCCGCGCAGCAGTCGCAGCTGCGGTTCAGCCCGCGCACCTACTCCTTCATCGGCTCGACCGCCCTGATCGATCTTGCCGACAAGCCGCTCGACGACTGGGCGACGGTGGTGAAGTGGCTGTTCGACAAGATCGTCGGATCGATCGCCCTCGTGCTGCTGCTGCCGGTGCTGGCCGCCGTCGCCATCGCCATCAAGCTCGACAGCCGTGGCCCGGCGCTGTTCCGCCAGAAGCGCTACGGCTTCAACAACGAGCTGATCGAGGTGTTCAAGTTCCGCTCGATGTACACCGAGATGAGCGACGCCACCGCCGCCAAACTCGTCACCCGCGACGATCCCCGCGTCACCCGCGTCGGCCGCTTCATCCGCAAGTCGAGCCTCGACGAATTGCCGCAGCTCTTCAACGTGATGAACGGCTCCCTGTCGCTGGTTGGCCCGCGTCCGCACGCGCTGCACGCCAAGGCCGCCGACCGCCTCTACGACGAGGTCGTCGACGACTACTTCGCCCGTCACAAGGTCAAGCCCGGCATCACCGGCTGGGCCCAGATCAACGGCTGGCGCGGCGAGACCGACACCGCCGAAAAGATCCAGAAGCGCGTCGAGTTCGACCTCTACTACATCAACAACTGGTCGGTGTTCCTCGACCTCTACATTCTGCTCAAGACGCCGGTGTCGCTGCTGACCACCAGGAATGCGTACTGATTCCCACCGGCCTCACGGCCGACCCGCTGCATATCAAACGAGTCGCGCCGCGTAGGTTAGGTTAGGCCGCCCACTAGCGGCCGTAACCCAACAACCTCGACCACCCGTGGAATGTTGGGTTACGCGCCAATTGGGGCGCTAACCCAACCTACGACCCGGCTTACGCCCAGGCCTGTTCGCCTGTTATTTTTTGGAGCCGATCCGGTCCGCTCCTTGCAGGAGACCAGGCTGAACCAACGGTAAAGCCCGCCACCCTGCTCAAGAGACGTTCTCGTGCGCACTTTTCCAGTCGAATTGGCACACGACCGCCGCAGCGCCGTCCACGGCTTCGCGCTCGCCCTGGTGTGGGTCGCGGTCGCGGCCGGCGCCATCGTGTTCACCGAGCCGGCGCCGGTCGACGTTTTGACCATCGGCTTGATCGTCCTGCTACCGCTGATCGGCCTCGTCGCGATCAAGCCCGGCCTCGTCGTGCTGCTGTCGGTCTGGCTCGCCGCCGCCGCCGCCGCGTTCGCCGCCAGCGCCTTCTCGAACGACATCGCCCGCTCCAGCATCCACTCCGGCATCTCGCTCTATCTCTACCTCGCGACCTTCGTGTTGGCCGCCTTCATCGCCGCCAAGCCCGCCGCCCACGGCCGTCTCGTCCTGCACGCCTACCAGTGGGCGGCCTTCGTCGCCGCTGCCGCCGGCGTTGCCGGCTACTTCGACCTGTTCTCTGGGGCGACCGACCTGTTCACCAAATTCGGCCGCGCCACCGGCACCTTCAAGGACCCCAACGTCTACGGCCCGTTCCTGATCCCGGCGCTGCTCTACGCCCTGCACCAGTGCCTGACCCGGCCGCTGCACCGCACCGCCGTGCCAGCCACCATGGTGCTGTTCTTGGGCTTCGCGATCCTGCTCAGTTTCTCGCGTGGCGCCTGGTTCAACCTCGCCATCGCGGTCGCGATCTACGGCTACTGCAGCTTCATCGGCGCGCCCACCGACCGGCAACGGCTGAAGATGGTGGGGCTCGGCCTCGCCGGCGCGGCGCTGCTCGCCGGCGCGCTCGTCGCCGCCAGCCAGATCGACGCGGTCGGTCGGCTGCTGGAGGAGCGCGCGCAGCTCAGCCAGAGCTACGACGAAGGCCCCGAAGGCCGCTTCGGCGGCCACGAGAAGGCCAAGCGCCTGATCCTCGACAACCCGCTCGGCATCGGCGCCGGCACGTTCACCGAGGTCCATCACCACGAGGACGTACACAACGTCTACCTCAGCATGTTCCTCAATGCCGGCTGGCTCGGCGGCCTGCTGTTCATCCTGATGTGCGCCATGACCAGCCTCTACGGCCTGCGTCACGCCTTCAAGCGCACCGCCTCGCAGGCGATCTTCCTGATCGCCTACTCAGCCTTCGTCGGCAACGTCGTCGAAGGCTTCGTCATCGACATCGACCATTGGCGCCACTTCTACCTCGAGATGGCGCTGGTATGGGGCATGATGCTCGGCGACCGCCGGGGCGCAACACCTAGCCGCCGCGCGGCTGCGGCCTCGCCGGGATCTCGGTCAGCAGCCCGCCCGGCGCCATGGCGACGATCTCGGCGCGACCGACCGGCAATTGCGCCAGCAGGCGCGCCAGTACCCAGTCGAAGCCGTTGAGTTTCGGCGAGGTGGCGCAGCTCGGCACGCCGATCACGTCGGCGGCGCCGATCCGTCCGACCATCAGCAGATTGCCGGGGTCGACCGGCATGCCGACATGGCACGACCTCGCCGCCGGCGTCCGTCAGCGCCTGCGGGATCACGTCGCCGCGGTCGACGATCGCCGAGGCGCCGAACACCAGGATCGGATTCAGCCCGGCCTTCGCCTGCCGCCGATCGCGCGGCTGACGGCGGCGGTATCGTGCGCCACCGTCTCGTGCTCGGCGAGGCTGCTGCCCAGCGCCTCGAGCCGGGTGCGCATCGCCCGGATGCGCTTGTCGATCAGCGACGCCTTCATGCCGGCAACCCGCGTCAGGATCAGCCCGGATTCACGCGTCGCATAGGGCGCCACCGCGATCACCGGCGGCGACGACGCCTGCAGCATGCTCTCGGCCGCCGCCACGACGCCAGCCGGCAGGGCGAACGGAATGATCTTGATGGTGGCGACGAGCTGGCCGCGCTCGACCCGGTCGAACGGCTGTACCGTGGCGATGGTCAGGCCCTCGTCGATGCTGTTGAGGGCGATCAGGGTGTCGCGTGCGATGACGGCGAGGCCGGCGGTCACGGCCAGCAGGTTGTTGCGGCCGGTGAAGGCGGGGCCGATCTCGAGACCCCGGCCGCAAGCCGCCGTCGCAATCCGCCGCGCCGCCTCGTCCTCGGCGACGTCGTCGGTGGCAAGGCGGGCAGCCATGACGGTTGCGATGTCGGCCGCCCGCAGCGCGGCGATGTCGATCGCGGTCAATACCCGGCCCTTCTTGATGATGCCGCCTGGCAGATGCACGGTGTGGGCAAGCACGCACCCTTGCGCTTCCGTAATGTCGAATGTCGCGAACTTCACGCCCGCCTCGCTTGCGTCTCGTGCGCCGGTCCGCGCAAGGCCTCAACGAGATCGGCGAGGCTCGCGAGATTGTGGCACGAGCGCATTTCACTGGCGTGCCGGGAGAGAATTGCCGCACCCGCCGCCGCCGGCCGGTAGCGATCATAGCGCAGCAGCGGGTTGAGCCATACGAGCCGGCGGCAACTGGCGCGAAGCCGGCGCGCGGCGAGCTCGAGGCCGTGCGCATCGTCGCGATCGAGGCCGTCGGTGATCAGCAGGACGGTGGCGTTCTGGCCGAGCACCCGGCGTGCCCAACGGCGGTTGAACTCGTCGAGCGCGGCGCCGATGCGGGTACCGCCCGACCAGTCGGTCACGCTGCCGCCGAGCTTGGCGATGGCGACGTCGGGATCGCGCGCCTTGAGACTGCGGGTCACGTGGCTCAGGTGAGTGCCGAACAGGAACGAGTACACCCGGTCGCGATCGTTGCTGAGCGCATGCAGAAAATGCAGGAACACGCGGGCGTAGGTGTCCATGCTGCCCGAGATGTCGCACAGCACCACGAGTGGCGGCCGGCAGTGTCTGCGCGCCTTGCGGTAGAGTTGCAGATGGTCGGGCCCTTTCGTCGCGGTCTCGCGCAGGATGCGGCGCAGGTCGATGCGGCCGCGACCGCGCGTCGCCACGAAACGCCGGGTGCGGATCTCCTCGAACGGCAATGTCATGCGTCGGATCGCGGCCCGCGCCCGCACCAGCTCCTCCGCACTCATCTGCTCGAAGTCCTTGGTCTGCAGGATCTCGTTGTCTGAGAACGTGCCCTCGGCCTCGATCTCGAGTTGATCCTCCTGCTGCGGCGCCGGCCGGTCGGGGTGCTTGAACAGGCTCTCCGACAGCCGCCGCGACAGCGCCTTGTCATCGGGCGCCTCACCGGCACGAAGCCCCGGCACCATCAGCGACAGCATCTGGTTGATGTAGCCGGGATCACGCCAGAACATGACGAAGGCCTGGTTGAAGATCTCGCGTTCCGAGCGCCGCGCGACGAACACCGCATGCAACGCCCAGTAGAGCGTGCGCCGATCGCGGATACCGGCGGCAATCACGGCTTGAGTGCCGAGCAGCACCCGGTCCGGCCCGACGTTGAGGCCCGACGCGCGCAGCAGGCGGGCGAACAACAGGATGTTCTCGGCGATGCGGCCGCCGTCGACCTCGGCCGCGATCAGGTTGGCGTCGAGCCGGATCGGGCGGTTGGCCGGGGCACCGGCGTGGTCGTTGGCGAGGGTCGGCATGGCGCTCACCCTGCTTCCGCCTCGAACGCGGCGCGGCGGGCATCCGACTTCACCTGCTCGAGAATGCGGGCTGCCTCGCTGCCCTGGATGCGGGTGATGTCGTCCTGGTATTTGAGCAGGGTGCCGAGTGTACGGTCGACCTCGGCCGGATCGAGTGCCACGCAATTGAGTTGGGTCAGCGCCTGTGCCCATTCGAGCGTCTCCGACACGCCGGGGCTCTTGTACAGATCCATGCCGCGCAGGGCGTTGATGAAGGCGACGATCTGGTCGGTCAGCGCGCGGCCGGCGTGCGGTACCTTGAGCGCCAGGATGGCACGCTCGCGGGCGGCACTTGGATAGTCGACCCAGTGGTAGAAGCAGCGGCGGCGCACCGCGTCGTGCACCTCGCGGGTGCGGTTCGAAGTCAAAATGGTGATCGGCGGATGGGCGGCTTTGATGGTGCCGAGTTCCGGGATCGTCACCTGGTAGTCGGCGAGCAGCTCCAGCAGGAAGGCCTCGAACGGCTCGTCGGCGCGATCGAGCTCGTCGATCAGGAGGACCGGCGGCTCGCCGCTGTTCGACAATTCGAGCGCCTTCAGCAGCGGCCGCTTCAAAAGGTAGGCCTCGCTGTAGAGATCGCGCTCCAGCGCCTCGGTCGATCTGGCGGCGCCGGCAGCCTCGGCGGCGCGGATGTGCAGCAGCTGGCGGCTGTAGTTCCATTCGTAGACGGCCGACGCGATATCGAGGCCCTCGTAGCACTGCAGGCGGACCAGCGGCCGGCCGAGGGTGGCGGCCAGCACCTTGGCGATCTCGGTCTTGCCAACGCCGGCCTCGCCCTCGAGGAACAGCGGCCGTTCGAGCTTCAGGGCGAGGAACACCGCCGTCGACAGCGCCTCGTCGGCGATGTAACCGCCTGATTGCAGGAGTGATTTGGTTTCTGGCACATTCGTCGGCAGGGTGGTCATCGGGGCTCGGGTCTGGATCGCGGCGATCAGGTCGCACCATCTCACAGGCCGGGTCCAGGGACCAGCCCCTGGCCGGAGAGCGCGAGAGGCCGGCGCCTCTCGCAATTACTTCAATCCCCCGACCTGAGGCTGGCGCCGCCGTCGACTGGCAGCGAAACGCCGGTGATGAAATTGGCCTCGTCCGATGCGAGGAATAGTGCGGCGTGTGCCACGTCCCAGGCCGTGCCCATCTTGCGGCGAAGTGGAACACGGGCATCGCGGGCAGCCGCGATCTCGGACCGCGGGCGACCCCATTCACGGGCGCGGGTATCGACCGCCATCGGCGTGTCCATCAGGCCGGGCAGGATGACGTTGGCGCGCACGCCGAACTCGGCGTTGTGCCGCGCGATCTGCTCGATGAAGGCGATCATGCCGGCCTTGGTGGTCTTGTAGGCGACGGTCGGATAGGTTGACGACCATGCCGCGATCGACGAGATGGCGATGATCGAACCTGATTGCTGGCGGCGCATCACTGGGATCACGTGCTTCGCCGCCATGACGAGACCGCGCAGGTTGATGGCGTTGACGTTGTCGAAAGCCTCCTCGGTGATTTCGAGCGGTGACTTGTCGCCGCCGCCGAGGCTCACACCGACGTTGTAGTGCAGTGTATCGATGCGGCCGAAGCGGGCGATGCAAGCGTCGATGGCGGTCCTGAGCGAGACTTCGCTGACGACATCGGCGGCAAGCGCGATTGCCTCGCCACCCTCGTCGCGGATCAATCTCGCGGTCGCCTCGGCAGCTTCCAGGCTGCGATCGACGCACACGACCTTCGCGCCCTCGCGGGCGAACAGCAGCGATACCGCCCGCCCGTTGCCGACACCTTCGCCCGGGCTCTGCCCGGCACCGATGACGATCGCAACTTTGTCCTGGAGACGCATCGCCCTACTTCGCCGCCGCCACCGCCCTTGCCGCCATCACCGGCACCATGGCGGCGCGGTATTCGGCGCTGCCGTGCATGTCGCCCATCAGGCCAGCGGACGGCACCTTGACGCCGGCGAGGCTCGCCTCGCTGAAGCCCTTGGCCAGCGCCGCTTCGAGCTCGGGCGAGCGGAACACGCCGTTGGCGCCGCAGCCGTTGACGGCGCAGCGGATGCCGGCCGCCGTCTCGGCGACGAAGGCGCCGACCAGCACATAGCGCGAGGCGCGCTGCGCATACTTGTGATAGCCGGCGCGCTTCGGCACGGGAAAGCTGACCGCGGTGATGATCTCGCCCGCCTCCAATGCTGTCGTGAACATGCCGGTGAAGTACTGGTCGGCCGCGATCTGCCGCTTCGAGGTGACGACGGTTGCGCCCAGCGCCAGCACTGCCGCCGGATAGTCGGCCGCCGGATCGTTGTTGGCGACCGACCCGCCGATGGTGCCGGCATTGCGCACCTGCGGATCGCCGATGCCATCGGCGAGCACGCTCAGCGCCGGGATCGCGGCCTTGACGTCGGCGCTGCGGGCCACCGTGTCGTGGGTGACGAGCGCACCGATCACGAGCTTGTCGCCGTCGCGCCTGATGGTCTTGAGGTCGGCAATGCCACCAATGTCGATTACGGCTGAAGGCGACGCGAGCCGCTGCTTCAGGGTCGGGATCAGGGTCTGGCCGCCAGCCAGGATACGGGCCTCCGGATTGGCGCTGAGCGCCTTCACGGCGTCGGCGACGGAAGCGGGGCGAACATAGTCGAAGGTGTACATGAGCGTTTCCTCCCGTTTCCGTTATTCGGCGGCTTTGGCGGCGCTGCCCGACTGGATGGCGCGCCACACCTTTTCCGGCGTCGCCGGCATGTCGATGTGGGCGACGCCGTAGTCGCGCAGCGCATCACAGATGGCGTTGATCACCGCCGGCGGCGAGCCGATGGCGCCAGCCTCGCCGCAGCCCTTGACACCCAGCGGATTATGCGTGCACGGCGTCACCGTGGTTGCGACGTGGAACGACGGCACGTCGTCGGCGCGCGGCATGCAGTAGTCCATGTAGGAGCCGGTCTTGAGCTGGCCGTTGTCGTCGTAGACCGCGTTCTCGAGCAGCGCCTGGCCGATGCCCTGGACAAGACCGCCATGCACCTGGCCCTCGACGATCATCGGATTGATGATGTTGCCGAAGTCGTCGGCCGCCGTGAACTTGACGATCCGGGTCTCGCCGGTCGCCGGGTCGATCTCGGCCTCGCAGATGTAGGTGCCGGCCGGGAAGGTGAAGTTCTTCGGGTCGTAGAATGCGGTTTCCTCCAGCCCCGGCTCGATCTTGTCGATCGGATACTTGTGCGGCACATAAGCCGTGAGCGCGATCTCGCCGAACGTCTTCTTCTTGTCGGTGCCCTTGACCTGGTAGGCGCCGTTCTCGAACACGATGTCGGCTTCGGACGCCTCGAGCAGATGGCTCGCGATCTTGCGGCCCTTGTCGATCACCTTGTTCAGCGCGTTGACGATCGCGGTGCCGCCGACCGCGATCGAGCGCGAGCCGTAGGTGCCCATGCCGAACGGCACCTTGGCGGTGTCGCCGTGGACGATGTCGACGCTCTCCATCGGGATGCCGAGCTTGTCGGCCACGACCTGGGCGAAGGTGGTGTCGTGGCCCTGGCCGTGGCTGTGGCTGCCGGTCAGGATCGACACCGAGCCGGTCGGGTTGACGCGCACGGTTGCGGCTTCATACAAGCCCGCGCGGGCGCCGAGCGCGCCGACCAGGCTCGACGGCGCAATGCCGCAGGCCTCGATGTAGCTCGCGACACCGATGCCGCGAAGCTTGCCATTGGCCTTGGCCGCCGCGCGGCGGGCCTCGAAGCCCTGGTAGTCGGCGATCTCCATCGCCTTGTTGAGAGACGCCTCGTAGTCGCCGGTGTCGTATACGACCGCGACCGGCGTCTGGTAGGGAAACGTCCGAATGAAGTTCTTGCGCCTGAGCTCGGCCTGGTCGACGCCCATTTCGGCGGCTGCCTTCGACATCAGCCGCTCGAGCAGATAGGTCGCCTCGGGACGGCCGGCGCCGCGATAGGCATCGACCGGCACGGTGTTGGTGAATACGGCCTTCACGTTCACGTAGATCGCGGGCGTCGTGTACTGGCCGGCGAGCAGCGTGCCGTGCAGCCAGGTCGGCACGCACGGCGCGAAGGTCGACAGATAGCCGCCGAGGTTGGCCAGCGTGTCGACCTTTAGGCCGATCGCCCGGCCGTCCTTGTCGAACGCCATCTCGGCGTGGGTGACGTGGTCGCGACCGTGCGCGTCCGAGATGAAGCTCTCCGAGCGTTCGGCCACCCACTTGATGGGCCGGCCGACTTTCTTTGAGCCCCAGGTGACGAGCGCCTCCTCGGCATAGTGGTAGATCTTCGAGCCGAAGCCGCCGCCGACGTCGGGGGAGTAGACCCTGAGCTTGTGCTCGGGGATGTTGAGCACGAAGGCGCCCATCAGCAGGCGGATGACGTGCGGGTTCTGGCTGGTGGTGACGAGGGTGTGGTCGTCGGTCGAAATGTCGTAGGCGCCGATCGCGGCGCGCGGCTCCATCGCGTTCGGCACCAGCCGGTTGTTGATCAGGTCGAGCTTGCAGACATGGGCGGCCTTGGCGAAGGCGGCGTCGGTCGCAGCCTTGTCGCCCAACTCCCAGTCAAAGCACAGGTTGTTCGGCGCCTCGTCGTGCACGGCCGCGCCGCCGCCGGCCAGTGCCTTCTTCATGTCGACGACAGCTGGCAGCTCCTGGTAGTCGATCGCAACCTTCTCGGCCGCGTCCTTGGCCTGGGCGTAGGTCTCGGCGATGACGGCCACCACCGGATCGCCGACGTGGCGTACCTTGGCCGAAGCCAGGATCGGGTGCTTCGGCTCGACCATCGGCTTGTTGTCGCGCCCGGTTACCAGCCAGCCGCACGGCACGCCGCCGAGATTATCTGCCTCGATGTCGGCCGCCGTGAATATCCTGACCACGCCAGGCGAGTTCTGCGCCGCCGACAGGTCGATCTTGCCCAACCGGGCGTGGGCGACGGGCGATCGCACGAACACGCAGTAAGTCTGGTTCGGCATGGTCATGTCGTCGGTATAGCGACCAATGCCCTTCAGGAAGCGGAAGTCCTCGCGACGCTTGACGGCAGCGCCGATGCCAGTAGCGGTGGTGGTCATCTATGGATCTCCGATCGGCAAACGCACCTCTTGGCGGTGCAGGCTCGACAGAATAAGCGGTTGGCGGGACTATTCGGCGGCGACCTTGGTCGACATCGACTTGGCGGCGATCTGTACGGCCTTGACGATGTTGTGATAGCCGGTGCAGCGGCAAATGTTGCCCTTGAGGAAGCTGCGGATCTCGGCCTCGGTCGGATTGGCATTGCGCGACAGCAGATCGGTCGCCGCCATCACCATGCCCGGCGTGCAGAAGCCGCACTGCAGTCCGTGCGCTTCCTTGAACGCCGCCTGCACCGGATGCATGTTCTGCCCCTGCGACAGGCCTTCGATGGTCGTCACTTTGGCGCCATCGGCTTGCACCGCGAGCGTGGTGCAGCTTTTGACCGAGCGGCCGTTGATATGGACGACGCAGGCGCCGCATTGGCTGGTATCGCAGCCGACGTGGGTGCCGGTCAGGCTCAATTGGCTGCGCAGCACGTCGACCAGCAGCGCGTTCGCCGCCACGTCGACCTTCACCGCTTTGCCGTTCACTTCCATGCTTGATATGCGGCACAGGTTTCCTCCTTCGGTTTTGACAGGGACATATCCGATTCATGCACGCCGGCGGCCTCCGGGGCCGCTCGATTCGGTATAATGTCCCGCTCCTAGCGTGCCAACAGATAGACCCCGATGGCAAGCAGCAATGCGGCGACCGACCCACCAGACGGCCGCGGGAATGCCGCCCGCCGGTGCTGCCACTGCCGGGCATTCGGCCGCTTCGCCGGCCCCTCGACCTCGGCGGCGAAACGAGGTGAAGAATTTCTCCGCCAACTGCCTGGCGGTGGCGTCGATCAGGCGTGACCCGAGCTGGGCGATCTTGCCGGCGACATTGGCATCGACGTCGTAGGCGAGCAGCGTGCCGCCGTCCTTTGCTTCGAGCTTCACGGTGGCGCCGCCCGAGGCCATGCCGGCGGGCCCGGCCGAGCCATGAGCCGCTGATCCGGTAGCCGTTTGGCGGATCGAGATCGGACAGTTTCACGTCGCCGGTGAATCGCACCGCCATTGGCCCGATTTTGAGCGCCGCCACCGCCTTCATCTGGTTGTCGCCGGTCCGCTCCAGGCTTTCGCAGCCGGGAATGCAACGGCGCAGCACGTCGACATCGTTGAGCTTCACCCACACCTCGGCGGGCGGGGCTGACAACTGGCGCGTGCCGGTGAGCTTCATGGGGCGGGGGGTGTCCGCAGGTTGCGCTTATTGCGGGTAGACTGTCCCTATTGTGGCCGTTTGACAACCCGCACTTTCGTGACCAGGACATCGGCTCGCCAACGTCAGTGCAGATCGCCGCCAGACCCACCGCAGGCAGTATCGGGACAGTTACCGATATCCGCCGTTCCCGCCTTCCCACCGCATCATGCCGGCGTCGTGCGAATGCGCGCGGGCGCGCGACGCCGGGATGATGCCGTGGGGACAATGCGCGTGCCGGCGCATTAGCAGACGTTGTCGCGGCACAATTCCGCACCCGAAAGTTATCCACGGTCCGGAGACTTGTCATGCGTACTGCCTCGCGTACCGGTCCATGGGGGGCATTGCGCTTCGAAGGCGTTCAGGTCGTGGGGTCGGGATGGACGTTATCCGGTCGAACAATCCCGTACGCACGGGGCCGAACCGGAGGGTAGAGCGGGCCCCATGTGTGAGCATTGGGGAGGCCTGAGGTTCCAACGCCAGTACCCGGAATCACAAATCCCTGGCACGTTTGATCGCGGAGCCCTGAGGCGATCCGCAAGGAGCGCGCCGGAGTGCGTAGCCCGGTCTACGGTCGAGGCGCGCGACGCGGCGGGCGCCCAGGGGCCGCGACCTAAGGGCGGCCGGGGATGAGCGCCGGAGCAGCGTGCGCCTCCATGCTTGCTAGCATCGGCCAGGCGCTCGGGCGTCGTGGCCGGCGAGCATCCCCGGCCGTCATACGCGCCAGGGATTTGTGATTCCGGGTATGACCTCGAAAGGCTCATCTACGCGGAGGTGCCCAGCGAAAAAGCGTCCAAGTGGGGTGGCTCTGGGCCACTTGATAAAAGAAACGCGGAAGACCGCCGTGGACCACGGCCGCCCCGCCCCCTCGTTTCGAGGGGAACAAAGAAAATCGAGGCGGCGAAGCGGCAGAAATGGACTGTATTGCTTGCAGCTACAGCTTTTAGTGCTCCGCATGCGGCAGCCGGCGCGGGAGCGCGTCACTGGGCGGCAGCCGGGACCATCCGCCAACAAAGATCGCCGTGTCCGCCGGTCGCAACCCTCACGCCAGCCCCAGCCGCAGCAGGTCGTGCACGTGCACCACCCCGACCGGCCGGCCCTTCTCGACCACGAACAGCGCCGTGATCCGCGACGCGTTGATCTGCTCCAGGGCCGCCGACGCCAGCAGCGTCGAGCGCGATCGTCTTCGGCTTGCGGGTCATGATGGCGCCGGCGGTGGCGCCGAGCAGGTCGCGACCCATGTGCCGGCGCAAGTCGCCATCGGTGATGATGCCGACGAACAGGCCCTGGGCGTCGACGATGCCAAGGCAGCCCAGCGCCTTCGCGGTCATGGTGACGAGGGCCTGCGCCATGACGTCGTCCTCGCGCGCCAGCGGCAGGCGGTCGCCGGTATGCATGACGTCGGCGACGAACTTCAGCTTGGCGCCGAGCGAGCCGCCGGGATGGAACACCTTGAAATCGTGCGCCGAGAAGCCCTTGGCCTCGAGCAGGGCGACGGCGATGCAGTCGCCCATGGCGAGCTGCATGGTGGTCGAGGTGGTCGGCGCGAGGCCATGCGGACAGGCTTCCGCCGCCCGCGGCAGCTCGATGACGACGTTGGCGGCGCGGCCGAGCGCGCTCTGCGCCCGCGACGTCAGCGCGATCAGCGGCACCGCGAAGCGGCCGGCGAAATTGAGGATGTTCGACAGCTCCACCGTCTCGCCCGACCACGAGATGGCGAGGATGCAGTCCTCGCGCGTGATCATGCCGAGGTCGCCGTGCGAGGCTTCCGTCGGGTGGACGAAATGGGCCGGCGTGCCGGTCGAGGCGAAGGTGGCGGCGATCTTCTGGCCGATGTGGCCGCTCTTGCCGATGCCGGTGACGATGACGCGGCCTTTGGTCGCGTGCAGGATCTCGATCGCCCCGGCGAACGCCGCGCCGAGCCCGTTGCCGAGCGCCTCGCGCAGCGCTGCGAGCCCCTGCGCCTCGGTTTCGAGCGTGCGATTGGCGGACGCGATCATGCCGGCCGCGCTCGCCCGCTGGGCTGCCGTTTCGCGCTCGACCGCTGCTGTAATCGTCATTGCCTGGGACTCCCCCTGCGGCCACAGATTCGCGACCCCGCCAAGCATAGCAAAGGCCGCTGCTGCGACCAAATCCGCGAGCGCGCACTTATTCAGAAGCCGAACACTGTTGTGCCTTGGTTGGGGGCGAATCTCGCAACCAGCACTGGTATGCGAGCGTTGCACGTCGATAAGGCAGACGCCGGACAAACGTTGCGGCCAACGACCACTCGTCATAGTCTCACTCACGATGGCACCTCTCACTCACCACAGGAGTACGTTCCATGTTCGACGCGAAAAGCCTTCTCGAAGCGCTGGTCAAGGGCGCCTCGCCGGCGCCGCAGCCGCCAAGCCCAGGCCGGCGGCGGTAGCCTCGGCGACCTGCTCGGCCAGATCATGGGCGGGGCGCAGCCGGGCGGACCTGCGGCCCAGCAGGCGGCCCCTGGCGGCATGGGCGGTCTCGGCGACCTGCTCGGCAAGATGATGCAAGGCGGCGGCGCACAGCAGGCCGGCGCTCCCGCCGGTGGCGCCGGCGGCATGGGCGGTCTCGAGGACATGCTGCGCAAGATGATGCCGGGCGGGGCGCCCCAGGTGGTGGCACGGGCGGCCAGGCCGACTCGCCGGCGGCGGCGGTCTCGGTGATATACTCGGCAAGCTCGGCGGCGCCGGGCAGGGTGGTGGCCAGGGCGGCGGTCAGGGCGGCGGTCTCGCCGACATCCTCGGCCAGATCCTTGGTCAGGCGACCTCGGGTGTCAAGGAAGGCGCCCAGCGCATCGATGATGCGACCGGTATCGGCGGTCGCGCTCGCGACGCCGTTGGCCAGGCGACCGGCCAAACACCGGACGAGCTGATGGCCAAGCTGAAGGAGCTGATCGCCCAGCACCAGATGGGCGCCGCCGCCACTGCCGGCGGCCTCGGCGCCGTGGTGCTCGGCACCAAGACCGGCCGCTCGGCCGCCATGGGCGCGGCCAAGCTCGGCGCCCTCGCGCTGATCGGCGGTCTCGCCTACAAGGCCTACCAGAACTATTCGGCAGGGCAAGCCGCTGATCACCGGTGCCGCCGGCTTCCTGCCCGAGCAGGCGCCGTCCGGCTCCGGCTTCGAGCCGCAGGCGATCAGCAATGACGCGGCGGTGCTCTACATCCGCGCCATGATCGCCGCCGCCGCCGCCGACGGCCGCATCGATGCCGCCGAACAGCAGAAGATCCTCGGCGGCCTGAAACAGGCCGGCGTCGAGCAGGGTGCCCGCGAGTTCCTGCAGCAGGAGATCCAGAACCCGGCGACGGCCGACCAGCTGGCGGCCGCCTGCCAGTCAGGCGAGCAGGCGGTGCAGGTGTTCACCGCGGCGCGCATCGCCATCGATCTCGACAGCAACGAGGAGAACGACTTCCTGGTCGATCTCGCAACCAAGCTCGGCATCGACGAAAAGCTCGCCCAGCACATCGACGCCGCCGCCAGCGCCCAGGCGGCGTGAAGCGGCGCGCAGGGTGGCGGAAATGCAGAACGGCACATCGCAAGATGTGCCGTTCTTGATTCGGCAGGCCAATTCGAACTCAAAACATCGCCGGATGGACGCGGTCGGGCGGGGTGTGGCCGTCGAGGAAGGTCTTGATGTTGATGATCACCTTCTCACCCATGTCGATGCGGCCCTCGATCGTCGCCGAGCCCATGTGCGGCAGCGCCACGACGCGATCGGACGCCAGCAGCTTCGGGTTGATCGCCGGCTCGTGCTCGAATACGTCAAGACCGGCGCCGGCGATCGCGTTCGACTCGATCAGGCGGGCGAGTTCGTTCTCGTCGATCACCTCGCCGCGCGCGGTATTGACGATGTAGGCGGTGGGCTTCAGCAGCTTCAGGCGCCTGGCCGACAGCAGATGATAGGTCGCCGGTGTATGCGGGCAGTTCACCGACACGATGTCCATGCGGCTGATCATCTGGTCGAGGCTGTCCCAGTAGGTCGCCTCGACCTCCTGCTCGACCGCCTCCGGTAGGCGGCGGCGATTGTGATAATGGATCTGCAGGCCGAACGCCTTGGCGCGGCGCGCCACCGCCTGGCCGATACGGCCCATGCCGATGATGCCGAGGCGCTTGCCCCAGATGCGATGGCCGAGCATCCAGGTCGGCGACCAGCCGACCCAGGCCGTACGCGGCGATTTGAGCGCGGTCGCGCCCTCGATCAGACGCCGCGGCACGGCGAGGATCAGCGCCATGGTCATGTCAGCGGTGTCCTCGGTCAAAACCCCTGGCGTATTGGTGACGATGATGCCGCGGTTGCGGGCGGTATCGAGGTCGATGTTGTCGACACCAGTGCCGAAATTGGCGATCAGCTTCAGCTGCGGCCCGGCCTGGGCGAGCACGGCGCGGTCGATCCGGTCGGTCACCGTCGGCACCAGCACGTCGGCCGTCTTCATCGCCTCGATCAGTTGCGCCTGGGTCAGCGCCTTGTCGTCGACGTTGAGGCGGGCGTCGAACAGCTCGCGCATGCGCGTTTCCACGACATCCGGCAGCTTGCGGGTGACGATGACGACGGGCTTCTTCGCCGAGGTGGGCATGGTGGTATCGCTCGCTCCCGCTCGCTGGCCTCATTCGAGGTTTGGTGTGGATGCCGCAGCCGATGGTCTTGCGCGGCAATCCGCTCCCCTGCATCTAGCAGAAGGCCTTGCCGAAAACCAAGTCCGCCATATTGTCATGATATTATTAAATTGGGCTGCAGTGCGGGGGGAGAACCTGACCGGCATTCGACGATCGAAGCTGTTGGCGATGACGGGTGCCCTGGCGGCCGTGATCATGGCCGGGCTGTCGGCGGCGGCATCGGGCCAGACCGCGGCGGCGATCGAGGGGGCGGCCGGCGCCTCCGGCCTGCCGGTACCGCGATTCGTCAGCCTCAAGTCCGACCGCGTCAATCTGCGCAGCGGCCCCGGTACCGACTACCCCACCACCTGGGTGTTCCGGCGGGCCGGCATGCCGGTCGAGGTGATCAAGGAATTCGAGGCCTGGCGGCAAGTGCGCGATGCCGAAGGCGCGACCGGCTGGGTGCTGAGCGCCATGCTGTCCGGCCGCCGCACCGCGCTCGTCGTGCCATGGGAGGTCAAACCCGGCCAGCCAGCCCCCGAGGTCGCCCTGAAAGACGCCGACCGCGATGGCGCCCGGCCGGTGGCAATGATCGAGGCCGGGGTGATCGCCAATATCCGCAGCTGCGACAAGCGCTGGTGCTCGGTCGTAGTGGCCGAGTTCAAGGGGTACGTCGAGCAGAACAAGTTGTGGGGCGTCTATCCGGACGAGGCGATCAAGTAGGCCACCGATGCGCCCTGGCGCTATTTCGGCGCCAGCCGCACCACCACGTCGACGTGACTGACGACCATGCCATCGGGCGCCGCGGGCACGCCGTCGACGCGGATCTTGTCATGCGGGATATCGACCAGCCGGCCTTCGCGCTCGTAGAAGAAGTGATTGTGGTTCGAGGTGTCGGTATCGAAATAGGCTTTCGAACTGTCGATCGCCAGTTCGCGCAGCAGCCCGGCGCGTTTGAACTGGTGCAAGGTGTTGTAGACGGTTGCCAGCGAAACGCCCTCGCCGACGGCGACCGCTTCCTGATGCAACATCTCGGCGGTGGCGTGCCTGTGCCCTTGGCCGAACAGCAACTCACCCAGGGCCAAGCGCTGTCGCGTCGGTCTCAGCCCGGCGCGGCGCAGCAATTGCGATATGTCGGGCTTCGCCATGGTCCAGTCACTCGTTTGGTCAAGAACCGCCGAGCCGGGGCTTTCCAACCAGACACTCGGCCCGCACACATATCAATTGCACAACTCAAGGGCAATGGGGCGAAGGACTGGAGACCTGAGCGTGTGTCACTTCAACCGGCTGCCAGGCCTTCGAGTTTACCAACGGCCGCAATCACGCCGCGCAGCTCGGCGAGGCCGCGCATGCGGCCGATCGCTGGATAACCTGGATGCGTCTTGCGGCCGACATCGTCGAGCAGCTCGTGGCCGTGGTCGGGCCGGAACGGAATGCGCCAATCGTGCCGGCCCTCGTCACGACGACGCTTCTGCTCCCGCAGTAGCGTGCGCACGACCGAGACCATGTCGGTATCGCCGGCTAGGTGCTCGGCCTCCATGAACGAGCCGTCGGGCTCCTTGGCGACGTTGCGCAGATGGGCGAAGTGGATCAGCGACGCGAATCTCGTGGCCAGCGCCGGCACGTCGTTGTGGGCGCCAGCGCCGAGCGAGCCGGTGCAGAACGTGATGCCGTTGGCCGGCGACGGCACTGCCTCGACAATGAAGTCGAGGTCATCGCCGCCGGAGGCGATGCGCGGCAGGCCGAACAGCGGTCGCGGCGGGTCGTCGGGATGCACGCACATGCGGATGCCGACCTCTTGCGCCGTCGGGATCACCTCGCGCAGGAAGCGAGCGAAGTTGGCGCGCAATCCATCGCGGTCGATGCCGTGGTAGCGCGCCAGCATGCCCCGCAGATTCGGAATGTCGTAGCGGTCATAGGCGCCCGGCAGTCCGGCGTTGACGTTGGCAAGAAGCTGCGCCTTGTCGCTTTCCGAAGCCGCCCTGAACCATTGGTGGGCGCGCGCGACCAGTTCCGGCGCATGGTCGGCCTCGGCGCCGGGACGGGCGACCATGAAGCAATCGAAGGCGCAATATTTCACCGCGTCGAACTTCAGTGCCGTGCCGCCACCGGGCAGCGGATGCTTGAGATCGGTGCGCGTCCAATCGAGAATCGGCATGAAATTGTAGCAGATAACGTTGACGCCGCAGGCGGCGAGATTGCGCATCGATTGCCGGTAGTTGTCGAACAGCGCCGTCAGATCGCCCTCGCCGAGCTTGATGCGCTCGTGGATGGGCAGGCTTTCGACCACGCTCCATCTGAGACCGAGGCTCTGGTCCGCCGCGATCAGTCCCTTGCGCTTCTCGATCTCATCGACGCTCCACACCTCGCCGTAGGGGATGTGATGCAAGGCGGTGACGATGCCGGTGGCACCCGCCTGCCTGATGTGGGCGAGTTGCACCAGATCATCGGGTCCGAACCAACGCCAAGTCTGTTCCATGTGTCCAGCCTCATCTTGCTGCGCTCAGCCCGACCAACCGAGATGGCTCAGAAAATCGCGCGTCCGCGCCTCGCGTGGCGCGTCGAAGATCTGCCGCGGCGGGCCCTGCTCGACGACGCGGCCGCGGTCGAACACGATCACCCGATGGCCGACGCGGCGGGCAAAGCTCATCTCGTGGGTGACGACGATCATCGTCATGCCTTCTTCGGCGAGCTGCTTCATGGTCGACAGCACTTCGCCCACGGTCTCGGGATCGAGCGCCGAAGTCGGCTCGTCGAACAGCATCACCTCCGGATCCATGGCGAGCGCCCGGGCGATGGCGACGCGCTGCTGCTGGCCGCCCGACAGCGTGCTCGGATAGCTGAGCGCCTTGTCGCGCAGCCCGACCTTGTCCAAGAGCGCGACGGCGCGGATCTCGGCCGCGTCGCGCGCCTCGCCGAGCACGGTCTGGCGGCCGCAGGCGACATTGCCGATCGCGGTCATGTGCGGAAACAGCTCGAAGCTCTGGAACACCATGCCCATGCGCTGGCGGACGCGACGACGTTCCGATTCGGCCTCAGGCAACGGCCGGCCGTCGAAGATCACGCGGCCGCCATCGACCGTTTCGAGCGCATTGGTGCAGCGCAGCAGCGTCGACTTGCCCGAGCCCGACGGGCCGATCAGGCAGACCACCTCGCCGCGATCGACGTGCGCCGTCACACCGTCGAGAACGGTCAGCGCGCCGAAGCGCTTGACGACGTTGTCGTAGACCACGACCGGCGTTGGCTCGCTCATTCCGCTACTCCGAACCGGCGATCGATCCAGTCGACGAGCTTGGCCTGCGGGTAGCCGAGGCACCAGTAGATCGCCGCCATCACGGTGAGCATCTCGAGTACACGGAACGTCTGTGAGCGCACCTGCAGCGCTGCGTGCGCAAGGTCACCGACCGCGATCACCGAGACCAGCGAGGTATCCTTGAACAGCGACACCCAGGTCGAGGCCAGTACCGGCAATACCCGCCGCAGCGCCTGCGGCAGCACCACCTGGCGCATCATCTGCCAGCGGCTCATGCCGAGCGCCAGGCCAGCGTCGAGCTGGCCCTTGCGAATGGAATTGACGCCGGCGCGAAAGGTCTCCGAGTTGTAGGCCGATACATTGAGGCTCAAGGCGATGAGGCCGGTGGCGAACGGCGACACGCGGATGTCGATCAGCAGCGGCAGCACATAGAACGCCCAGTAGACGAGCAGGATCAGCGGCAGGTTGCGGAAGAACTCGACATAGGCGGTGCCGGCGGCGCGCAATGTCCGCGAGCGCGACTGCCTGAGCAGCATCACGGCGATGCCGCCGGGCACCGCGATCACCATCGTCAGCACGGTCAGCAGCACGGTGACGATGACGCCGTCGAACAGGAGCGCGCGGTATTGCCAGGCGACGGTCCAATCGAGGTTCATGACCGCCCCAGATGGGCGACGCGGCGGTAGAGCATGTCGACGCCGCGGGTAACGGGGAACAGCAGCAGGAAGTAGATCAGCATCGCCGCCGTGAACACTTCCATCGGCCGGAAGCTCTGCGCCGCGATCGTCTCCGACTGGCGCATCAGTTCAGGCACCGCGATCACGGTGGCGATCGCCGTATCCTTGATGGTGATCGACAGGATCGATCCGAACGCCGGCAGCATCCGCACCACCGCCTGCGGCAGCACGATCTTCGACACCACTTGGGTGCGCGACATGCCGAGCGCCAGCGCCGCCCGCGTCTGGCCGGCGCGCACCGAGGCGATGCCGGCGCGCACGATCTCCGCGACGTAGGCGGCGATGTGGATGGTCAATGCGACGAGCGCCGCCCAGAACGGCGGCAGGCCGGTGCCGGTCAGGATCGGGAACGCGAAGAACGTCCACACCAGCACGACCAGCACGGGAATAGCCCGCATGCTGTCGACGTAGAAGGTCAGCGGAATGGCAAGCCAGCGCGGTCCATAGAACCGCGCCAGACCTACTGCAAAGCCCAGCGCCAGCGCCCCGATGACGACGGCTGCCGACAGCAGCAGCGTCATCATCAGGCCTGACGCCAGGAAGCGCCAGTTGTCGAGGACCGGCGAGAAGTCGATGTCCATCGGAGCGCTCGTGTCAGGTGCTCGTCACATCTTTTCAATGATGCCCAACTCGTCCTTGTCGAGGTCGGCCTGCATGCGCTTGGCAACCGCCCGCAGCCAGTCGAGGAACGGGCCCTGGCCCTTGTCGAGGGCGAGGCCGACCGGCTGCGCCTTCTCGGTACTGCCCTGGCAGTTGTTCTCGCGCGGCAGGGCGGCGAGGCCCTTGACCTTTTTCTGCATCGCCGGGAACGGCACGCGGTTGATCGGCGCGGCATCGGCGCGCTTGCCCATGATCTCCTCGACCGGCGCGGTGCCCGATCCGGTCACGGCACGGTATTTGGCCTTGGGGAAACGCTCCTTGACCCAGTTCTCTTCCGCGCTGCCGACGAAATAGGCGATCGTCACCTCGGGGTTGTTGAGGTCGTCGACGGTCTTGGCGCTCGCGATCTTGGGGTTGGCCTCGAGCCCGAACAGGCAGACGGAGGTGCGCGAATAAAGCACGAAGTCGACGACCTTCAGCCGCTCCGGCGTCTCGGCCAACGCTGTAATCGACAAGTCGACCTGGTTGGCCGCGAGCACCGGTACCTTGGTCTCGTGGCTGACCGGCACCGGCTGCAACTTCACGCCGAGCAACTTGGCGTACTCCTTCGACAGCGTCCACGCCGGGCCATACCAGGCTTCGCCCGAGCCCGAGGTGTTCTCGGCAAGCCATGGCAGGTTGGCGAGCACACCGACCTTGAGGACGCCGGCCTTGCGGATGGCATCGACGCGCGGGCTTGCGCCAGCCGCCGGCGGTTCCTGCGCCAGTGTCCCCCCGGCAAATGACAGCATGGCCGCCGCGGCAAGGCCAATCCCCAGTGCAGTCTTCATTGCGCTTCCTCCGGTTATCGTTTTCGTTTTCGTTCTGGTGTCGCCAAATCGCATTGCGCGGACGGTGTCAAGGCTCGATCACTTCGCTATCCGAGTTCGTCGACGGCGCGGCGGGCGCCGACCTGCGTGAGCCGCACGTACCCTGCCGCGACCGCCATACGGAACGCGTCACTGGCCGGCAGATCGGCGCCAAACACGGCGTCGATCGCCAATAAAGACGCAACGCGCGCTGTCGGCTCTGCTCCAGCCTGCTTGTGCGCGCGTGCGGAACGTCTCCAGCCAACGGATCGCGCACGTCGATCGGCTTGCCGCTTTCGTCGATGCCGCCGGCGTAGACCATCCAGGCGGCGACCACGAGCGCAAGGCGGGCGATCGGCAGAGCCGCGTCGAGCCGCAAGCGGATGGTCGCCAAGATGCGCTGCGGCAGCTTCTGCGAGCCATCCATGGCGATCTGCCAGGTGCGGTGGCGGATGGCGGGATTGTCATAGCGCGCCAGCAGGGACCTTGCGTAAGCATCCAGATCCGTGCCCGGCGGCGTTGGCGTCACCGGCATGATCTCCTCGCGCCACAGCGCCTCGACGAAACGGCGGTAAGCGGGGTCGGCAGCGCAATCGCCGATCGTCTCGTGGCCGCCGAGGTAGCCGAGATAGGCCAGCGCCGAATGCGAGCCGTTGAGCAGGCGCAGCTTCATGGTCTCGAATGGCGCCACATCCGACACCAGTTCGCCGCCGACGCGATGCCAGGCCGGCCGGGCGCCATCGACGAAGCGATCCTCGATCACCCATTGCCGAAACGGCTCGTGTGCGACAGGCGCGGCATCCTGCAGGCCGGTCAGCCGTTCGGCGGCAGCGACGTCGGCGTCAGTGGCGGCCGGCACGATCCGATCGATCATGGTTGCGGGGAAGGCGCCGTTGGCCTCGATCCAGGCGGCGAGGCGGTCATCGCGCAGCGCCGCAAAATCGCGGACCAGACCGGCCACCAGCGCGCCGTTGCCGGCCAGGTTGTCGCAGCACAGCACCGTGAACGGCGGCTTGCCGTCCGCCCGCCGCCGCGCCAGTGCCGCGACAATGGCGCCGATCGCCGAACGCGGCGCTGTCGGCTGGTCGAGATCGTGACGGATGTCCGGATGGGTCGCCTGCAATCGGCCGGTCGCTGGATCGTGGCAATAGCCCTTCTCGGTAATAGTCAGGCTGACGATGCGGGTGAAGGGTGCCGCCATCAGCGCCACCATCGCCTGTGGATTTTCGGCTGCGACCTGCACGCCGGTGACGCAACCGATCACCCGCGCGGTCTCGCCAGCCGCCGCGCGGCTGATCGCAGTGTAGAGCCCGCCCTGCGGCGCGAGCTTGTCGCGCTGATCGGGCCGGCGCAAACTGACGCCGATCACGCCCCAGGCGCCGAACTCCTGCTCCAGTACATCCTCGGTGTAGTCGCACAAATGCGCGCGGGCGAAGGCGCCGAGCCCCAGGTGCACGATGCCGGGCGCGAGGCGCGCGCGGTCGTAGCCGAAGACCCGCGTGCCCGGACGAATGCTGCCAAGTGCCGCCGCCGACAGCCGCATCAGCGCACGAATTTGTAGTCGAAGTTGTTGCCGAGCGGCGTGATGCGGCCGACCGTCGGAGCGGGGAAATGGATCGGCAGCACCAGCGTCGCAGTATCCGCGACCTTGCCCAGGAACCCGCGCCGCGACTTGGCCGCCTGTTGCTTGTCGGTGCAGAAGATCGTCGACCAGTCGGGCTCGCGGGCCTGCAGCGCGTGATGCATCAGATCGCCCGTCACTACCGCGTGCCGACCCTTGGACCGAATGTCGACGCAGCAGTGGCAAGGCGAATGCCCCGGCGTCGGCGTCAGCGAGAAAGTGTCGTCGAGCTCGAAGGTATCGTCGACCAGCAGCGCCTGACCGGCTTCCACGACGGGCAAGCAGTTGTAGGTCCACACGTTGCCAGGCGGGTTCTTGCCCTCTCGTGTCGCCTGCTCCCAAAACCCATACTCGCCCTTGTGGAAGATGTACTTTGCGTTCGGGAACGTCGGCACCCAGTGGCCGTCCCGCAACATGGTGTTCCAGCCGGTGTGGTCGATGTGCAGGTGGGTGCAGAAGACGTAATCGATGTCTTCGAACCTGAGGCCGGCGGCACGGAAGTTGTCGAGATAGGGCTGCTTCGGAAAATCCATCGGCGCCGGATAGCCCTTGTGGTCGCCGGTGCAGGTGTCGATCAGGATGGTATGCTTCGGCGTGCGCACGACGAAGGTCTGGTAGGTGATGACCATCTTGCCCGATGCCCGATCGAAAACCACCGGATCGAGTTCGGCCAGATGCTTTTCGCCGATCACCGGATCGTAGTCGGGGAACATGTCGCCCGGCTTGCGCCACGGCCCATCGCGCTCGATGATGCTGGTGATGGTGACGTCGCCGACGGTGAGCGTCCGCATGCTATCGTGCCTCCCCTGATTTGGCGTGAGCGTAGAACCATTCGGCGCGGGATGGAACCGGATTGGCGCGCTTCGCCCTCTGCCCGCCTCTTCGGGAGAGAGGGCAGAGGCCACCCGACAGGACGGTTCGAGGGTGAGGGCGGCCGCTTGCTCGCCGCCCGATTGCCAAGCAACGTCGTCGGAGCATAAGCTGCCCTACATGGCGACGTCTGCAGCACCATCGCAAGCGTAGCGAATGACCCGGACCGGACGTGTTGCATCCGCTCCTGGCCCAATCTCGACGTTTGCGTATGGTCGGCACGATCGACGTGGTCGAAAGTCCAGCGGCCGTGCTGCGGCGGCCGCGAAGTCCGGCCAGCCTTGACACGACTTGCGCCCGACGGCGCGACGGACGTGCGGCCGGAAAGAATGGCTCCGCAGCGGCCGAACAAAAATTATGGGGCTGCAGAAGAGAGCAAGAAACGATTCAACATATGACTGGAGGGAAGATGGGGAGCGGGTTACAGGCACCATCGTCCGCTTGATCCACTCCCACCGCCTCCCCGGGCGCAGGCGCGTCAGCGCCAAGACCCGGGGTCGCGTCGGTAGCGGGTGTGCGATCACCTCGACCCACTCCTTGGACGCGGTCCCGGCTCAGCCCGCTGCCGCAGGCTGTCCGGGAAGGCAGCTGAGAGAGCGGTGCTCGCGCGCTGACAGGGCGCCTGGGGTAAGGTGCCCGGCTTTAGTCCGGCACCGTCTATGCAGTGGTGCCAGGCTGAAGGCTACCATCGATCGCGGCCGTTTCGCACGGATCTTGATAGCAGCGCGGTTAAGTGTTCAGCTCAGGTGCGAAGCCTGACCCAGCGAGCCGAAATCGATGGCAACCGAGATGCCCAATACCGCCCGCGACCTCGATCCGTCCGACTGGGATGCGTTCCGCCGCGACGCGCACGCGATGCTGGACGAGATGATCAGCCACATCGAGACCATTCGGGCGCGGCCGGTGTGGCAGCCGGCGCCGGCTGAAACGCGCGACCGCTTCAAGCTGCCGTTGCCACGCCAGGAGCGCGAGCTCGGCCAGGTGATGGGCGAGGTCAAGAGCCACGTTGCGCCCTACACCACCGGCAACGTCCATCCGCGCTTCATGGGCTGGGTGCACGGCGCGGGAACCCCGGTCGGCATGGTCGCCGAGATGATTGCCGCCGGCCTCAACATGAACTGCGGCGGCCGCGACCACATCGGCCACGCGATCGAGGCCCAGGTGGCGCGCTGGATGGCCGAGGCGGTCGGCCTGCCGCTCGAGTCTTCCGGGCTGTTTGTCACCGGCTCGTCGATGGCGAATTTCCTCGCCCTTCTCGTCGCCAAGTGCGAGACGGTCGGTGTCGGCACCCGGCGTGATGGCCTCGGCGTGCTGGCAATGCCGCTCGTCGCCTACACCTCGACCGAGGCACACGGTTGCATCGCCCAGGCCATGGAACTCGCCGGCATCGGCTCGGCCAGCTTGCGCATGGTCGGCACCGACCACTTGGGCCGCATCAACGCAGCATCCCTCGAAACCGCGATCGCCGACGACCGTGCGGCCGGGCGGCAACCGTTCCTGATCGTCGCCACTGCCGGCAGCGTCAATACCGGCGCGATCGATCAGCTCGACCTGATTGCTGAAATCGCTGTCCGTGAAAAAATCTGGTTCCACGTCGACGGCGCGATCGGCGCGCTGGCAATGCTGTCGCCGCAGTTGGCGCCGCTGTTCAAGGGCATCGAGCGGGCGCAGTCGATCGCCTTCGACTTCCACAAGTGGGGGCACGTACCCTACGACGCGGGCTTCCTGCTGGTGCGCGACCCCGGCGCCCACAAACGCGCGTTCGTGGCGCCGGCGGCCTATCTGCAGCGCGCGCCCCGCGGTCTGGCCGCAGGCGAAACCTGGCCGAACGATCTCGGCCCCGACCTGTCGCGCGGCGCGCGGGCACTCAAGACCTGGATGACGATTGCGACGCTCGGCGCCGACCGCATCGGCGACGCCATCCTCGCCAACTGCGAGCTCGCCAAATATCTCGCCGGCAAGGTCGAACAGCACCCGATGTTCGAACTCGCCGCCCCGGTCGCCCTCAACATCGTCTGCTTCGGCGTCAAGGGCGAGCACGACGGCACGATCAATCGCGAGACCGTGATGGATCTGCACGAGGCCGGCCTCGCAGCGCCGTCGTGGACCACGATCCGTGGCCGCAGCGTGATCCGTTGCGCGATCGTCAACCACCGCACCACCGCCGCCGATATCGACATGACCTTCGACGCCATCGTCGCATTGGCCGAAAAGCGGCAGAAAGGGAATTGACCGCATGGCACCCACGATCGGCGAGATCGCCGCGAAGCTCGAAAACCTGCTCAAGCTGCGCTCGATCCCGTTCGGCATGAAGCTTTTCGAGCGCCGCGCCGACATGGAAGCGGTTCCGAAGATCCGCCGGCCGAAATCCATCCACACGCTGGATCAGGCGGTGGCGCAGGCGGCGCGGCTCGGCTGGACGGTCGGCATCACCGCCGATGATCTCGTCGGCGCACAGTGCCGCGCGGTGGTCGGGCTCGGCCGCGCCAAAGACGACAAGTGGCGATCAGGCCAGCACATGACCGGCGTGTGGTTCGCAACCCTCGAGGATGCCACCGCCCATCAGGCAGCGATGCACTGCGTCGACGACGGACAGTACGAGGCCTTAGCCGTTGCCCCGCTCGCCTCCGGCCGGCTCGATCCGCCCGACATCGCCCTGTTCTATGCGACACCGGGCGCCATGATGTACTTCATCAACGGCCTGCAATGGTCGGGCTACAAGCGCTTCGACTGGAGCGTGGTCGGCGAAAGCGCCTGCGCCGACAGCTGGGGCCGCGCCCTCAAGACCCGCGAGCCGTCGCTGTCGATCCCCTGCTTCGCCGAACGACGCTACGGCGGTGTGCTCGACGACGAAATGCTGATGGCACTGCCGCCGGACTATCTTGCCAGGGCGATCACCGGCATGGAAGCGCTGGCCAAGAACGGCTTGCGCTACCCCTTCCCGCAATACGGCATCCAGCAGGACGTGCGCGACGGCATGGCGCGCAGCTATCCCGATCGTGCCGCCACCAAACCGACCTGAAATCATTCACGCTCCGCTAGAAAGGGAACCTCGATGCTCATTAACCTGGCGCGACGCCGGCTCTACTATGATCTATGCGGCGCCGAGACTGGACCCGTCGTGTGCTTCACCCATTCGCTGGCCTCCGACAGCGGCATGTGGGCCGAGCAAATGCCGCCGCTGCTTGCCGCCGGCTATCGCATTCTTCGCCTCGACATGCGCGGCCACGGCGGCAGCGATGCGGTGGCGGGCGACTACACCATGCAGCAACTCGCCGACGACGTCGCCGCCGCACTCGACTTTCTCGCTCTCGACCGGGTCCATTTCGTCGGCCTTTCGATCGGCGGCATGATCGGCCAGGCCTTTGCCATCGACCATGGCCACCGCCTCGCCTCGACCATGCTGTGCGATACCTCGCCGCAGACGCCGGCAGGCGCCCAAGCCGCCTGGGCGCCGCGCATCGAGGCGGTCACGAAGGCGAATTCGCTGGCGCCGCTCGCCGATCCGACGATGCAGCGCTGGTTCACCGACGACTTCAAGAAGGTCAACCCCGGCCGCTGGAGCCAGATCCACGCCACCATCGCCGGCACCACGCCTGCGGGCTACCTCGGCTGTGCCGGCGCAATCCTGAATTTCGACTTCGTGCCGAAGTTGCCCGAGATCAAGGCACCGGCGCTGGTCGTGTGCGGCGCCGACGACGAAGGCACGCCGCCGGCCGGCAACAGGCGCATCGCCGAACTGATCCCGGGCGGGCGCTACGAGGAGATCGCCGCGGCCCGTCATTTCCCCAACGTCGAGCGGGCGCAAGTCTTCAATCGCATTCTGCTTGACTGGCTCGCCGCCCGGCGCTGATCGAGCGCGCGGGGCCGCCTCAAGCTGCCTGCGGCGCGCGTTCGACCAGGCGCACGATGTCGGCCATTATGTCGTTGATCTGGAAGTCCTTGGGCGTATAGACGCCGGCAACGCCCATCGCCTTCAAGGCGCGGGCGTCCTCCGGCGGAATGATGCCGCCGACCACCACCGGAATATCGGACAGCTGCGCGGCCCGCATGCGCTCCATGACGTCGCGCACCAGCGCCAGGTGCGAGCCGGACAATATCGACAGGCCGACGACGTGCACGCTTTCGTCGAGGGCGGCACGGACGATCTGCGCCGGCGTCAGCCGAATGCCCTCGTAGACCACCTCCATGCCACTGTCGCGGGCCCTGACAGCGATCTGCTCGGCGCCGTTCGAATGGCCATCAAGACCCGGCTTGCCGACGAGGATCTTCAGCCGCCGACCAAGCGCCCTCGACACCGCCTCGACCTCGGTACGCACCGCGGCGAGCCCCTCGCTGCCGACGGTTACGGCGCGGCCGATGCCGGTCGGCGCGCGATATTCGCCGAACACGCGACGAAGGGCTGCTGCCCCACTCGCCGGTGGTGACACCGGCCTTGGCGGCGACGATCGACGGCTCCATGATATTGCGGCCATCGCGGGCAGCGGCTTCGAGATCGGCCAGCGCTTTCAACACCGCTGCCTGATCGCGCTTGGCGCGCCAAGCCTTGAGCTTCTCCACCTGCTGGGCTTCGAGCGCCGGATCGACCACTTCGATCTGGCTGTCACCGCCCGACAGCGGCGAGGCCTCGGTCTCGGTCCAGCGGTTGACGCCGACCACGACCTGAGCGCCGGTCTCGATGCCGCGCAGCCGCTCGGCATTGCTCTCGACCAGACGCCGCTTCATGTATTCGATCGCAGCGACCGCGCCGCCCATGGCCTCGATCACGGCGAGTTCGGCGCGGGCTTCCCGCTTCAAGTCCTCGACCTTGCGTTCGATCTCGGCCGAGCCGTCGAAGATGTCGCCGTATTCCAGCAAGTCGGTCTCGTAGGCGAGGATCTGCTGCATCCGGAGCGACCACTGCTGATCCCATGGCCGCGGCAGGCCCAACGCCTCGTTCCAGGCCGGCAGCTGCACGGCGCGGGCGCGGGCGCGCTTCGACAGGGTGACGGCCAGCATCTCGATCAGGATGCGATAGACGTTGTTTTCCGGCTGCTGTTCGGTGAGCCCCAGCGAATTGACCTGCACACCGTAGCGGAACAACCGATGCTTCGGATCGGTGACGCCGTAACGCGTGGTGCAGATCTCGTCCCACAGGTCGACGAACGCGCGCATCTTGCAAATCTCAGTGATGAACTTGAGACCGGCGTTGACGAAGAACGACACGCGCCCGACCACGGCGCCGAATGCTTCCGGCGTGACCGCGCCCGACGCCTTCACCGCATCGAGCACGGCGATGCCAGTGGCCAGCGCAAACGCCAGCTCCTGTACCGGTGTCGCACCAGCTTCCTGCAGATGATAAGAGCACACGTTGGTCGGGTTCCAGCGCGGCACCTGCGCGCAAGAGAACACCACCGTATCCTTGATCAGCCTGAGCGACGGCTCCGGCGGGAAGACGTAGGTTCCGCGCGACAGGTATTCCTTGATGATGTCGTTCTGGATCGTACCGGTCAGGTTGCCACGGGGCACGCCGCGCTCGTCGGCGACCGCGACATAGAGTGCGAACAGCCACGCCGCCGTCGCGTTGATCGTCATCGAAGTGTTCATCTGGCCGAGCGGGATCTCGGCCATGAGGTCGCGCATGTCGCCGATGTGGGACACCGGCACGCCGACCTTGCCGACCTCGCCACGAGCCAGTTCGTGATCGCTGTCGTAGCCGGTCTGCGTCGGCAGATCGAAAGCGATCGACAGCCCGGTCTGGCCCTTGGCGAGATTGCGCCGGTAGAGCGCATTCGACTTTGCCGCCGTCGAATGCCCGGCGTAGGTGCGAAACAGCCATGGCTGGTCGCGCTGCGGCGCGACATCGGTTGTAGTTGCCTTGGCCGGTGTGGGCGGTTGGCGCATGGGTCACCTTGTTCGCAACTGCGATATGGTGACCATAGTCGATTTGCGCAGGCTGTGAATACGCCCTTCGCCGAAAGCGGTCATAACGGACGGATTAGCGCATTGGAAGGTCGGGCTAGTGCGCGCCGTTCCCGGGCGACTGCAGGGCTGTCGGCTTGCGACCGGCGTAGTCGTGCACCAGCATCACGATGCGGACCAGGGCCACGATCACGATCAGGGCGACGATCATGCCGATGCCGGTGGTCAACGCCAAGCCGGGCCCGCGCTCTAGGGTCGCGACCATATAGGTGCCCTGCAGCAGGGCGGTTGCGGCCAGCGAACTCAATACCAGCAGCGGGAAACTTGCCACCGCCAGCCCGGCGATCGGCAAGACCGAGCGCATGATAAGGCACGCCAGCGCGCAGATCATCAACACCAACACTAGTCCGTTGGTATCAAGCGCAAACATCCGAGTGATGAATTGGTGCACCATAATTCGCCTCGCTCACGTCGCCGACCCGTGCCCGAACAGGCCGCAGCTACGGCTTTTCTCGACGTTGCCGATAAGCGTACTCGAACAGAATTAACAGCGTGTTTAGGCTCGTTGCAGCGACACCTTGCGGCAGGACCAACCGCCATCGCGGTAAAAAAATCCTTGAAACCGCACCGCTTCTGTGTGTGATCATGCTGCAATGCAACAAACCGCCTGCAACCGTCGAAGCAGGGCAAAAATTCGGGGGTGCCGCAGTGATCAAGTCGTCAGCCACTACGAACGACAATCCCAAGACCGCAGCGCCATTGAAGGATCTTTACGAGGTCGGCGAGATTCCGCCGCTCGGCCACGTGCCGAAGAACATGTATGCCTGGGCCATTCGCAAGGAGCGGCACGGCAATCCCGACACCGCCATGCAGGTCGAGGTGGTGCCGACCTGGCCGCTCGACAGCCACGACGTGCTGGTGCTGGTGATGGCCGCCGGCGTCAACTACAATGGCGTATGGGCGGCTCTCGGCAAGCCGATCTCACCGTTCGACGGCCACAAGGCGCCCTACCACATCGCCGGCTCGGATGCCGCCGGCATCGTCTGGGCGGTGGGCTCCAAGGTCAAGCGCTGGAAGGTCGGCGACGAGGTCGTCGTCCACTGCAACCAGGACGACGGCGACGACGAGGAGTGCAACGGCGGCGACCCGATGTTCTCGTCCTCACAGCGCATCTGGGGCTATGAGACGCCGGACGGCTCGTTCTCCCAGTTCACCCGGGTGCAGGACCGCCAGCTGATGGAGCGGCCGAAACACCTGACCTGGGAGGAGAGCGCCTGCTACATCCTGGTGCTCGCCACCGCCTACCGCATGCTGTTCGGCCATCGCCCGCACGTCCTGCGGCCGGGCCACAACGTGCTGGTGTGGGGCGCCTCGGGCGGCCTCGGGTCGATGGCGGTACAGCTCATTGCCGCCGCCGGTGCCAACGCCATCGGCGTCGTCTCCGATGACGACAAGCGCGAGTTCGTCATGCAGCTCGGCGCCCGCGGCGTCATCAACCGCAAGAACTTCGACTGCTGGGGCGAGATGCCCGACATCGGCACGCCGCAATACGGCACCTGGTTCAAGGAGGCGCGCAAGTTCGGCGCCGCCATCTGGGAGACCACCGGCAAGGGCAACAACGTCGACTTCGTGTTCGAGCACCCAGGCGCCTCGACCTTCCCGGTGTCGGTGTTCGTCGTCAAGCGCGGCGGCATGGTGGTGATCTGCGCCGGCACCACCGGCTACAAGCTCACCATGGATGCGCGCTATCTGTGGATGCACCAGAAGCGCGTGCAGGGCTCGCACTTCGCCAACCTGCTGCAGGCGGCGCAGGCCAACAAGCTCGTGGTCGAACGCCGCATCGACCCCTGCATGTCGGAAGTGTTCCCGTGGGCGCAGATCCCCAAGGCGCACGTGCGCATGCTCAAGAACGAGCACAAGCCGGGCAACATGGCGGTGCTGGTATCGAGCCCGACCACCGGCCTGCGCACCTTCGAGGACGTGCTGGAGCAAAGCCGCAAGCGGTTCGCTTGATTGAGCGCAAGACTGCCGCTTGATCTCGGCTGCGAACGCTCCTATGGCTCTCGCGAAAGCGGGCATCAAGGACAGCCGGGACAGGCGACCGATGGCAAGCGTGACGTTCGAGCTCGACGATGCGGTCGAGTGGCTGGAAGCATTCGAGGCGGATGGTCTCGCCTCGGTGCAGTCAGCCTTCGACACGTTGCTCGAGATGGAAGCAGCCGACTACATCGAGGCGACCGACGCCGCGCACGGCCTCGCCGCCGCCGAGATGGTGGCTGCGGCCCGCGATGACGACACCTCGCGGCTGCCGAAGTCGGCGCATGCCGCCTTCAACGAACACAAGGGCGAGATCGAGGATGCCGACCTTGCTGCATCCGCCCGCAAGATCGTCGCCCGCATTCTGAAGAACTCCGAGTTGAAGGACGAAGCCGAAGCCGGCGACGACGCCGAAGCCTGGAGCGACGACATCAGGGAGCTGCTGGAACGGTTGAAGGGGTAGCTTGGAACGCGGACACTAAACCGGCTTCAAGACCGCAAAGTTGGCGGAATGCCTCGTGTCGGCGCGCAAGTGGATTTTGCGTCCCCTGCCCGACTGAGCCGGGAACGCTCTATCGCTCCTTGACCACCGGCTTGCCTTTGGCCGCCCGCATCAGGTTGGTGAAACGGATGAAAAGGTAGTGGCTGTCCTGCGGGCCGGGCGAGGCTTCGGGGTGGTACTGCACCGAGAACACGGGGCGGCCCTTCAGGCGCAGGCCGGCGTTGGAGCCGTCGAACAGCGAAACGTGCGTCTCCTCGACGGTGGCCGGCAGGCTTGCGCGATCGACCGCGAAACCATGGTTCATCGAGGTAATCTCGACCTTGCCGGTGGTATGATCCTTCACCGGATGGTTGGCGCCGTGGTGGCCCTGGTGCATCTTCTTGGTCGTGGCGCCAAGCGCCAGTCCGAGCATCTGATGGCCGAGGCAGATGCCGAACACCGGCAGGCCGCTGTCGACCAGCTTCTTGATCTCGGGCACCGCGTACTTGCCGGTCGCCGCCGGATCGCCGGGACCGTTCGACAGGAAGATGCCATCGGGCTTGCGGGCGAGGATGTCCTCGGCCGAGGTCGTCGCCGGCACCACGGTGACAGAGCAGCCGGCGCTCGCCAGGCAGCGCAGGATGTTTCGCTTCAAGCCATAGTCTAGCGCGACAACATGAAACTCGACCGCCTTCTGCTGCTGATAGCCGCGGCCCCACACCCAGCGCATCTCGTCCCAGGTCGTAGTCTGGCCGACAGTGACTTCCGGCACCAGATCGAGCCCCAGCAGGCCGGGCCAAGCCTTGGCCTCGGCTTTGAGCTTCGCTAGGTCGAACTTCGCCGAGGGCTCGTGGGCTATCACCCCGTTCGGCATCCCCTTGTCGCGAATGAGTGCGGTCAGCGCCCGGGTATCTACGCCGGCGATGGCGATGATGCCGCGGGCCTTCAACCAGTGATCGAGATGCTCCGAGGCGCGATAGTTCGACGGGTCGGTGACGTCGGCGCGCAGCACGCAGCCGCGCACGCCCGAGCGCGACGCAAGGTTCGAGGTCTCGGTGTCCTCGCGGTTGGCGCCGACGTTGCCGATGTGCGGGAAGGTGAAGGTGATGATCTGGCCGGCGTAGGAGGGGTCGGTCAGGATCTCCTGGTAGCCGGTGATGGCGGTGTTGAAGCACACCTCGCCGGCAGCCTGGCCGACGGCGCCGAGGCCATGCCCCGAAATCACCGTGCCGTCGGCCAGGACGAGGCGCGCGGTCATCGGCGCGTCAACCCACGGCGCCGGCGACTTCAGCGATTTCGCATCGTGGACCGGCAGCGAATTCGTCATCGGCATACCTCCTCGCGCGCCCGGCAGTGGCCCGGCACGACACGGGCGATACCTAAGGACAAGCCGCCAGCGGGTCAACCCGACAGAGCGACGGAACCAGTCGCCGGCCATGCCAAGGAACGGGCCTTGGACGCCGGCTCAATCATCGTTTTGATCCAGCGTGCGGCGCGAGCGCGTCCACGCATGCGGGCGCTTGAGGAAGTCGTGCAGGGTCTTGCCCGGCTCCATGCGGAACTGCTCCTGCTGCAGCCGGAAGCCTACGATGCGGTCAAGGCGGAAGGTGCGGAAATCATTGCGCAGCTCGCACCAGGCAGCCAGCATCCAAACCGGCCCGAAGTAGGCGAGCGACAGCGGCCTGACCGTACGCTCCGATGCCAGGCCTTCGATATCGGTGTAGGCGAAATGCACCTTGAGCCGCAGCCGCAGCGCATGTCGCAGCTCGGCCAGATCGAACTTGATCGGCTCCATGTAGGTGGTTGCCGGCGCCAGCAGCGCGGTGTTGGCCATGTAGCCGCGCAGCCGGTCCGGGATCACCGCCTCGATCTTGGCGATGGCGTCGCTCGCCGCCGCCGCCAACTCCGCATCCGCCATGGTTTCGACGATGCGGGCGCCGAGCACCAGAGCTTCGATCTCCTGTTCCTTGAACATTAGCGGCGGCATGTCGAAGCCGGCCTTCAACACGTAGCCGACGCCGGCCTCGCCCTCGATCGGTACGCCGCTGGCAATCAGATCCTGGATGTCGCGATAGATCGTGCGTTCCGACACCTCGAGCGCCTCGCCGAGGTCACGGGCACGCACCGAGCCGTGCGACTTGCGACGCAGATGCTGGATGATCTCGAACAGTCGGTCGGCGCGGCGCACGGGTACATTTCCCTTCGCAGATGCGGGCTGGCCCGCTCACCTATCGTAATCCTCCTGACACCACGGTGTCAGGAGCATGCCGGACCTCCTGACACCAGGCTGTCAGTGGCCCTGAGGCATAGTGTCTGCAGTCGGGCGGCATCGAGCAAACGTCGCCTGCAACGAGAACCGACAGGAGAGATGTCATGCTGCACCTTACACTTGCAACGTCGACCCACGCACGCGACGCTTCACTTGTCAGCCGCCTCGCGGCCCACTTCCAGGAACGGCTGGCGTGAATATCTGCAGCGGCGCCGGCTGAAGGCTACCATCTTCACGCTGCGCGGCCTCGACGACCGCACCTTGCGCGACATCGGCCTCGACCGCAGCGAGATCGAGTCGGTGGTCCACTCCAAGGGAGCGGGCCGCCGGCTGCGCTATCTCGATATCGGCGGCATCACCCCGCGCGGGTAGCGCCTGACGCTGCAGTCACAACCTGACAGGAGATCGGTCATGATCAATCACGTTTCCATTGGCGTCCGCGACATCGCAAGATCGAAGCAGTTCTATGATGCGGTGCTGAAGCCGCTCGGCTACAGATGCGCGAGTGAAGGCGAAGGCTCGCTTGGATATGGCGCCGAAGACGTGCGGCTGTGGATCGGCAAGGCGGAACGGCCGGTGCCGGCGGACGAAAAGTCCGGGCTGCATTTCTGTTTCGATGCGCCGACGCGCAAGAGCGTCGACGCATTCCACACAGCGGCACTGAAGGCCGGCGGCCGCGACAATGGACCACCGGGGCTGCGCGCCGACTATGGTGCGAACTACTATGCGGCGTTCGTGATCGACCCCGACGGCTACCGAATCGAAGCCTACAGTGCGGCGAAGAATTGACGTCGGCGCGCGAATAGAGGAGGCAGCGATGAAGTTGCACGGCTCTGGCTACCACCTGTTCGACACCGCCTTCGGCGTCTGCGGTGTCGCCTGGAGCGACCGCGGTCTCACGCGTCTGCAGTTGCCGGAGTGCGACCGGCAGGCGACCGAAAAGCGCCTGCGGGAGCGCGCGGTGACAACAGCGGCAGCCCAGCCGCCAGCCGGCGTTGCAGCGGCCATACGCCAATTGCAGCGCTATTTCGAAGGCCAGCGGGCGGACTTTGCCGAGATAGGACTCGACCTTGGCGATACCCCACCGTTCTTCGAGGCGATCTATCGGCTCACCCGCGCCGTCGGCTGGGGCGAGATTGCAACCTATGGCGAGCTGGCCGATCGCGCCGGTTCGCCCGGCTCGGCGCGCGCGGTCGGCCAGGCTATGGCGCGCAACCCGATCCCGATCATCATCCCCTGCCATCGCGTGCTCGCCGCCAACCGCAAAGTCGGCGGCTTCTCGGCGTTCGGCGGCACGCTGACCAAGGAGCGGTTGCTCGCGATGGAGGGCGTCAGCCTCGCCGCCGAGCTGCCGCTGTTCGCCATTGATACGCGGGAGCGCCTCAGGTTTTCAGCCGGTAGCCGGTCTTGAAGATCCACCACACCACCGACAGGCAGCCGGCGAAAAAGACCAGCGTCACGGCGAGGCTCACCGCGACGTTGACGTCGGCCTGGCCGTAGAAGCTCCAGCGGATAGGCGCTGACGAGGTACACCACCGGGTTGAACAGCGACACCGCCTGCCAGAACGGCGGCAGCATGTCGATCGAGTAGAACGCGCCGCCGAGGAAGGTCAGCGGCCCGATGACGAGCAGCGGAATGATCTGCAGCCGCTCGAAGCCGTCGGCCCACACGCCAATGATGAAGCCGAGCAGGCTGAACGTCACCGTCGTCAGCACCATGACGGCCAGCATCCATAGCGGATGAGCGATATCGAGCGGCACGAACAGCGCCGCCGTTGCGAGCGTGATCAGGCCAATAAAGATCGACTTGGTCGCCGCCGCGCCGACATAGCCGATCACGATCTCGATCGCCGACACCGGCGCCGACAGGATCTCGTAGATGGTGCCGGTGAAGCGCGGGAAGTAGATGCCGAACGACGCGTTCGAGACGCTTTGCGTCAATAGCGACATCATCACCAGTCCCGGCACGATGAAGGCACCGTAGCTGACGCCGTCGACCTGCTGCATGCGGTCGCCGATGGCAGCACCGAACACGACGAAGTAGAGCGCGGTCGACAGTACCGGCGAGATGATGCTGCCCAACGGCGTGCGCATGAAACGCGCCATCTCGAAGCGATAGATCGCCTTGATGCCATGGATGTTCATCGCGCGGCCCTCACCAGGTCGACGAAGATGTCCTCGAGCGAGCTTTGCGTGGTCCTGAGGTCATTGAAGCGGATGCCGGCGGCGCTAAGATCAGTCAGCAGGCCGGTGATGCCGGTGCGCTCGGCCCGCGTGTCATAGGTGAAGACGAGCTCCATGCCGTCGGCACTCAGCTGCAGGGCATGACCGTTGAGACCTGGCGGCACCGCGGCGAGCCTTTCGGCAAGATGCAGCGTCAGCTGCTTCTTGCCGAGCTTGCGCATCAATTCCGCCTTCTCCTCGACCAGCACCAGCCGGCCGTTGCTGATGATGCCGACGCGGTCGGCCATCTCCTCGGCTTCCTCGATGTAGTGGGTGGTGAGGATGATGGTGACGCCCGCGGCACGCAGATCGCGCACGAGCTGCCACATGTCCTGGCGCAGCTCGACATCGACGCCGGCAGTCGGCTCATCGAGAAACAGGATCTTCGGCTCATGTGCCAGCGCCTTGGCGATCATCACGCGCCGCTTCATGCCGCCCGATAGCGTGCGCAGCATCGCGTCCTTCTTGTCCCACAGCGACAGGTCGCGCAGGACTTTCTCGATGTACGTGGGATTGGCCGGGTGGCCGAACAGGCCGCGGCTGAAGCTGACCGTCGCCCACACCTTCTCGAACGCGTCGGTCGTCAGCTCCTGCGGCACGAGGCCGATCATCGAGCGCACGGCGCGATAGTCGCGGGCGATGTCGTGGCCGTCGACGCGTATTTCGCCGCTCGAGCGGTTGACGATGCCACAGACGATGCTGATCAGCGTCGTCTTGCCGGCGCCGTTGGGGCCGAGCAGGCCGAAGATCTCGCCCCGGCGGATGTCGAGATTGATCCCGGCCAGCGCCTGGAAGCCGCTAGCATAGGTCTTCGACAGGTTGGATATGGTGATGATGTTGGACATGGTCACGGGCTATGTAGGCCGAACGGTGCGATCAGCCAAGCCGTGTGCAATTGGCGCGCAGTGGGCACTACGACAACAATCGCATCATCAGCACGAAGGCGGCGCCACCCGCACCCAGGACGAGGCCCGAGATCGCCCGCACCGGATTGCGCCAGAACATCTCATAGGCCTCGCGCAATTGGCCGCCGTTGAGCGTCCACCAACCGGCGTCGGTGACGAGCGCTCGGTCGGACGCCAGCTGGGCGACCTCGGCGATGATCGTCACCTTGCACAGCACCGACTGCAGCACCTTGTAGTACTGGCCCTGCGCGAACGCCTGCGCCTCCTGCAGGCCCGACAGAAAGCTCGACAGCGACAGGCCGTTGTTGCGCGCGAGCGTCTCGATCACGGGCCGCTCGACATAGTTGCTGCCGAATATCTCGCCGAAGGCGCGGGAGAGATCGAACTTCTGGCTGTCGTGCACCGCGACCGGCTTGACCCCGAGCAGTCCGCTGCGGTGGGCAATGGCGGCGAAGCCGAACTTCTCGTCGCGCATATTCCAGTGCAGGAAGCTGGCATAAGGATTGCGCGCGACGAAGTCGTAGAAGCGCGCCAGCATCGCGCCTTCCATGGCATCGAGGCTGGCAACCTCGTCGTGCCGCCGGCGCGACAGCTCGACCTCGGCATGGATCGAGAACGAGCTGGTGTCGCCGGTGCCGAGGTTGCGCAATGCGATGGCCGTGATCCGCGGCGAGGCATAGCCCTGGGCCTCGTTGAAGCTCTCACAGGCATAGTGGATCACGAACACCGATGAAGGGTGCACGAACAGCCGGCCAAGGCCTTCGCGGGCGGCCTTTTGTCGGGTCGGGTTGGGTGCTGCCACGGTCAGGCTAACCTTGCTGCAACGACGAAGATGCCGCCGGCAGGCGAATTGAATCGCGCCAGTGTGCAGCTTAGTGTCCCGCTTCGGCCGGTCGATTCAAGGCGGTGGCCCAGTCGCGTGGGCGCCGGGCTAAGATTGGCGTGGCACTGGTGCACGAAAGCTGGCATCTAGGCCGCCGCCTCATCCTGCCGCACGGAAACACCGATGGCCGTTCAGTTCCTGTCGCGACGGCCAATCCTGCAAGCCGCCCTGCTGGCGGTTGCGGCCGAAGCGCTGTTGACCTTCATGGACGCGTTGATCAAGGGGCTCAGCCCGCGCTATCCGACCCTCGAGATCGCCTTCCTGCGCTTTGCTTTCGGCACGCTTTGGGTAACGGCGCTGTTGATCTTGTTCCGGCCCGGCTGGCCGTCGGTGGAGACGGTGCGAGCCAACCTGTCGCGCTCGTTCCTGGTGGTGATCACGGCCACCTGCTTCTTCTTCGCGCTCGGCCGGCTGCCGCTGGCCGAAACGGTAGCGTTGTCGTTCCTGTCGCCGGTGCTGATGGCTTTGTTCGGCGGGCTATTCCTGCACGAAAAGCTCGATCGCTCGATCGCGATCGCGCTGGCCGCCGGCCTCGTCGGCATGACGTTGATCGTCGGCTGGCGGATCGGCGGGGCGACCTATCAGCCAGGCGCACTCGCCGGAGTTGCTGCGATTTTCGTGTCGACCATCACCTACGCGCTCAACATCATCGTCTTGCGCACCCGGGCACAACGCGATCCGGCGCTGACCATCGTGTGGTTCCAGAGCGCGGCGCCGGCCGCCATGCTGATGCTGCCGGCGGCCTATGTCTGGATCACGCCGCCGGCGTCGGACCTGGCACTGTTCGCCCTGGTCGGCGCCATAGGTGTCGCCGGCCATTACCTGCTCGCGCACGCATTTGCCCGCGCCGAGGCGGCACGTCTGGCACCGCTGCACTACACGTCGCTGATATGGGGCGTGCTGTTCGGCTATCTGATGTTCGCCGAAGTGCCGACGTTGTTCACGCTAGCGGGCGCAACCTTGATCGCCGCTGGAGCATGGATCGCCCAGCGCAAACCGAGCCGCTGACGTTCGCCAGGGTGACCCGCCGCCGCCTCAGTGCTGCGGTTGCTCGAGCTTCGCGATCTGGTCTTTCAGCTTCAGCTTCTGCAGTTTCAGCTTGTTGATCTGGGTGGGATCCGCGGCTGGCCGGGCCAGCTCCTCGGCAATTCGGCGATCCAGGGTCTTGTGCTTTTCCGCCAGTTCAGAAAGGTAAGCTGACCGCGCCATCCTAACCTCCGAGCGTTGCTAATTAACAAGTTACAGCATGACAGGTTTATGACGATTTGTCCAACCGGCGCGGGTGCCCAAGGTTGGCGAAAGGTTAGCGCTGCCGCCGACACGGACAGATCATAACTACCGGATTTATCCCGGCTTTCATGCGCTGGCGGCGAACCGCCGACTTGCCTTCGGTCGACAATATCGACAATAGTATTAGCAGATAAGCGCCGGCTGCGGCGCTTGCTGGGCTGCAACGACCAAGAGACGGAACGAGATAGCGGCAATGGCGCGCCTGGATGACCGGGACATCAGGGAGCAGCTGGCCAAGCTGCGCGCCGAGCACCGTGAACTCGACAACGAGATTGCGTTGATCGAGGCGGCGGCGCATGCCGACCAGCTGATGATCAAACGCCTGAAGAAGAAGAAGCTGCACCTGAAGGACCAGATCACGGTGCTGGAAGACCGTCTTCTGCCCGACATCATCGCTTGAGGGCAAGATAGCCGCATGGCCGCGAACCCACCACTGGTCGGCATCATCATGGGCAGCCAGTCGGACTGGCCGACGATGCGGCATGCCGCGGACGTGCTGAAAGAACTCGGGGTTGGCGTTCGAGACCCGTATCGTTTCCGCCCACCGCACCCCGGACCGGCTATACGAGTACGCGAAAAGTGCCAAATCGCGCGGCCTCAAGGTGATCATCGCCGGTGCCGGTGGCGCCGCCCACCTGCCCGGCATGGCCGCCGCCATGACCACGCTGCCGGTGCTCGGCGTGCCGGTGGAAAGTCGCGCCCTCAAGGGCCAGGACAGCTTGCTGTCGATCGTGCAGATGCCGCCCGGCGTCCCGGTCGGCACCCTTGCCATCGGCGACGCCGGCGCCACCAACGCAGGCCTGCTGGCGGCGCAGATCCTGGCGCTTTCGGACGCCGCCTTGGCGTCGCGGCTCGAGGCGCATCGGGCGAGCCAGACCGCGGCCGTCGCCGTTTCGCCGAAGGATTAATCGCCTTGCCATCGCCTTCGCAGCCGATCCCGCCGGGCGGCACCATCGGCATTTTGGGTTCTGGCCAGCTCGGCCGCATGCTGGCACTGGCGGCTGGCAAGCTCGGCCTCAAGACGCATGTCTATTGCGACGCCAGCGGCCCAGCGTTCGACGTCGCGACCGCGCGCACGACCGCCAAGTTCGACCATCACGAAACGCTCGCCGCTTTCGCCCGGACCGTCGACGCGGTGACCTACGAGTTCGAGAACATTCCGCTCGAAACGGTGCGGTTCCTCGAAACGCTCGTGCCCGTCAGGCCCGGCGCCAAGGCACTGGCGTGCGCCCAGGACCGGCTCAACGAGAAGCGCCTGGCCCGTGAACTGGGAGCGGGGACCGCGGATTTTGCCGCCGTCGATAGCGCCGAAGATCTCGCCGCCGAGCTCGCCCGAATCGGCATGCCAAGCGTGCTGAAGACCCGCCGCTTCGGCTACGACGGCAAGGGCCAGGTCAAGATCACCGCCGCAAGCGAGGCCGCGGCCGCCTGGCAGGCGATCGGGCAGCAGCCGGCAATTCTCGAAGGCTTCGTCAAATTCGACTGCGAGGTCTCGGTCATCGCCGTGCGCGGCAGCGACGGCACATATGCCGCCTATGACGTAACCCACAACGAGCACCGCGACCACATCCTGCACCGCTCGACCGTGCCCGCCGGCCTTGCCCCGGCAACGGCCGCGCGCGCGATCGATATCGCCCGGCGCATCGGCGATGCGCTCGACTACATTGGCGTTTTCGCGGTCGAGTTCTTCGCCGTCGATGGCGACGTACTGGTCAACGAGATCGCGCCGCGCGTCCATAACAGCGGCCACTGGACGATGGATGCCTGCCTCGTCAGCCAGTTCGAGAACCACATCCGCGCGGTCGCCGGCTGGCCGCTCGGCGCGACGGCGCGGCATGCCGATGCCGAAATGATCAATCTGATCGGCCCGGAGGCCGCCGGATGGACGCAAAATCGCGTCCGAGCCAGGGGCTTCGCTGCATCTTTACGGCAAACGGGAGGCCCGCGCCGGCCGCAAGATGGGCCACATCAACCGGCTGCGCCCGGCGAGATCGCCTAAATGACGCAGGCGGCCGCGAGGCAGGTGGACTTCTTCACCGGCATTTGCTATTGCCTCATCAATCCAATGAAGAGGCTGCCCCGGCGACCGACAAATCGGTCGCGGCGAGCGGCCTTTGATGACATCCAACCCTTCAACAGTCGAGGATAACACCCAAGTGCAGGTTCTCGTTCGCGACAACAACGTCGACCAGGCTCTCAAGGCGCTCAAGAAGAAGCTGCAGCGCGAGGGCGTCTTCCGCGAGATGAAGCTCCGCAACTATTTCGAGAAGCCGTCCGAGAAGAAGGCCCGCGAGAAGGCCGAGGCCGTTCGTCGCGCCCGCAAGCTCGCCCGCAAGAAGATGCAGCGTGAAGGTCTGTTGCCGAACAAGGCGGTGAAGAAGCCGCTGACCGGTGGTCGTGGCGGCCGCGGTGGTCCCGGCGGCGCCGGCCGCACCGAGGGCGGCACCGGCGGCGGTGGCTTCGGCGGTGGTTCGAGCGGTGGCGGCTTCGGTGGTGGCTCGAGCGGCGGCGGCTTCGGTGGTGGTTCCAGCGGCGGCGGCTTCGGCCAGCGCTGAACCGATTAAGAGTTACCGATAAGATTCAAAGCCGCCGGACATGATCTGGCGGCTTTTGCTTTCGGCGCGTTGTGCGCGGGCACCGCCGGCACGAGGCTGCCGCGTCAGGCACGCGTGCAGGGGGCGATCGCCCGGCGATGCGCGGGAAGGGGTGGTCTTTTGAATGCTCAAGGGCGAATTCCACAATCCCGCGCTCTTCCGACCTCACTCGAGGTCAACGGTCTCAATACCGTCCCTGTAGATCTGCACGAGACGGCTGGAACGGCTAAGGCGACACGCCGCGTCCCAGATCGGTGCCACGATCTGGTGGAACTCGCGCATGGTCAGATTGCCGGTGCGAATGTGAATGACAGGCGTTCCGGTGCGGGACGCCATGGCACGATGTGAGAAATCCGCATCCTTCGACACGATCGTAAGGTCGTGGGTTTGAGCAAATTGCCAAATCTGCGTGTCGGACCAGTTCGGCCCGAGATCATCGACGAATTGATACTCGGGGCCGGATCAGGGCTTGAACCAGCGGGGCAGGTTGGCATCGATCAGATACCCCGGCATCAAACCACCGCGCGAACCCGGTATCCGTGATCCAGCGTGCGGCTGGCAAACTCGAGGCATGCCGCAATGTCTTCACGCTCCAGCATCGGGTGCTGATGCAGGATTTCGTCGACGCTCTCGCCGGCGGCGAGATACCCCAGGATTGTCGCCACGGTGATGCGAAGCCCGCGCACCGTCGGCCGGCCGTTGCAGACGTCCGGAATGATGGTGATGCGATCGATGATGGGAGGCGCTGTTTCGTCGGCCATGGCGATTGATCCGTGAGGTCGTGCAACGCACAGCTTACCTTATTTTGCCAGGTTGGCCTACCCGCAGCCGACCCAACCCAAAGGCAGGGCAACCGCACATGGGCACGCTGTTATCCCCTCTCCCCGTCCGGCCCGTGGCCGGCACGGGGAGAGGGTTAGGGTGAGGGGCAGCCACTTGCTCCGTGTGGCCAACATCAGACAGCAGAGCGGAGGCGAGAGCGGCGTTCGAGCAGGCGGCTGCCCCTCACCCTCGGCCGGCCGAGTGGGGCCGGCCTCTGCCCTCTCCCCGTAAAGGGACGGGGAGAGGGAAAAAGGCGTCATATGCGAATGCCCTGCACCCAAAGGCGTCATCCCGGCGAAGGCCGCACGACAAGCTTCAGAGGGGCGGTGCTCGCAGAATTACCAAGATGTCACAACGAGAAAAAACACGAATACGTAGAGCGCAAAGAGCAGTATCGACGCGGTCATGAGCCAAGACGCGAGGTTAAGCCACAATTGCATGCGTCGTAGGCCGAGCCAGCGGGGAATCGCCGACATAAAGCGCCGACTCCTCTTACGAATGAGTTTTCCCGACACGCGAGCAAAATAGTGTGAGCAGTACGTGCCGAATGCATATTGTCCACTAAGCATAGCAAGAATGCCGACACCCGAAACCAAGAGACCAAAGACGTAAAGTGATCGTACGACTGGTGACTTGTCAGTTGAGAGGGCAGTAACGCACGCGATCGCTAGCGCACCGTGTAATGCCAGAACGTACTTCAATAGCTCTTGCACAACCTGCATGCCGGTTTTTTCTGACCAGGCCAGTCGATCCTTCCAGAACTGGCGCCATTCTTCGAGGTCACTGCTATTTCGAGCCACCGCCGCCTTGTTGAAATCATGTTCTAGCTGAGCACTTCGGATATCACGAGCCCAGTCAAAGGGAAGAGGCAGCCGACCCGCGCGAAAACTATCCTCGGCTGCAACAATTATCCCGTCGATCTGCTGAATATCGAAATCGAGTCTCTCGCCTTGCAGCGATCTACCTTTAAGCGGCTCCCACAGTCTTCGAACAGTGTTGTGTAAGCTGATGTCGGTCGGCGGCGCTCGAACCACTTCGGGTAACCCCGGATTGCACATTTCTTTACTCCGCCGCCTCTTTCTTGCTCCCCGCCCGCCCCCCGCCGCTTCAGCAGCTCGCGCAGGAACTGCCCGGTATAGCTCTCTTTCACCTTCGCGACTTCCTCGGGCGTGCCCTCGGCTACGATCTTCCCGCCGCCGTCGCCGCCTTCCGGCCCCATGTCGATCACCCAGTCGGCGGTCTTGATCACTTCGAGGTTGTGCTCGATGACGACCACGGTGTTGCCGGCGTCGGCCAGCTCGTGGATCACCTCCAGCAGCTTTGCGACGTCATGGAAGTGCAAGCCGGTGGTCGGCTCGTCCAATATATAAAGCGTCCGCCCGGTCGCCCGCCTACTCAGCTCCTTGGCCAACTTGATGCGCTGCGCCTCGCCGCCCGACAGCGTCGTCGCCTGCTGGCCGATTCTTGATGTAGCCGAGCCCCACCCGCTGCAGCGTCTCGAGCTTGTCGCGGATCGACGGCACGGCCGAGAAGAACGCCGCGCCCTCCTCGATCGTCATGTCGAGGATGTCGGCGATCGATTTGTCGCGGAATTTCACGTCGAGGGTTTCGCGGTTGTAGCGCCGCCCCTTGCACTGGTCGCAAGTGACGTAGACGTCGGGCAGGAAGTGCATCTCGATCTTGATCACGCCGTCGCCCTGGCAGGCCTCGCAGCGCCCGCCTTTGACGTTGAACGAGAACCGGCCGGGCTCGTAGCCGCGCGTCTTGGCCTCGGGCAGGCCGGCGAACCACTCGCGGATCGGCGTGAAGGCGCCGGTGTAGGTCGCAGGGTTCGAGCGCGGCGTGCGGCCGATCGGCGACTGGTCGATGTCGATCACCTTGTCGAGTTGCTCGAGCCCCTCGATGCGGTCGTGCGGTGCGGGATGCTCGCGCGCGCCGGACAGCTTGCGGGCGGCGGCGCGGAACAGCGTGTCGATCAGGAACGTCGACTTGCCGCCGCCCGACACGCCGGTGACGCATGTGAGAATTCCGAGCGGGATCTCGGCCGTTACATTCTTCAGGTTGTTGCCACGGGCGCCGACGACTTTCAGCGCGCGATGCTTGAGCCTGGCGCGCCGCCGCTTCGGAAACGGGATCTGGCGGATGCCGGTCAGATACTCGGCGGTCAGGCTGCCCGCCGTCGCCATCACCTCGTCCGGCGTGCCGGCGGCGATGATCTGGCCGCCGTGGATGCCGGCGCCGGGGCCGATGTCGACCACGTAGTCGGCGGTCAAGATCGCGTCCTCGTCGTGCTCGACCACCAGCACCGTGTTGCCGAGATCGCGCAAGTGCTTGAGGGTTTCCAGGAGCCGGGCGTTGTCGCGCTGGTGCAGGCCGATCGAGGGCTCGTCGAGCACGTAGAGCACGCCGGTCAAGCCCGAGCCGATCTGCGAGGCAAGCCGGATGCGCTGGCTCTCGCCGCCCGACAGCGTGCCGGAGTTGCGAGCGAGCGTCAGGTAGTCGAGGCCGACGTCGTCGAGGAACTTCAGCCGCTCGCGGATCTCCTTCAGGATGCGGGTCGCGATCTCGCCCTGCTGCCTGGTGAACGTCGCCGGCACCTCCTCGAACCAGACGTTGGCTTTGCGGATCGACATGTCGCCGATCTGGCCGATGTGCAGGCCGCCGACCTTGACGCACAGCGACTGCGGCTTGAGCCGATAGCCGTTGCAGGCATCGCACGGATGGTCGTCCTGGTAGCGCGACAGCTCTTCCTTGACCCAGGCGCTGTCGGTCTCGCGGAAGCGGCGCTCGATGTTGCCGATCACACCCTCGAACGGCTTGGTGTTCTTGTACTTCCTGAGGCCGTCCTCGTAGACGAAGTCGATCTCCTCCTCGCCCGAGCCATAGAGCAGCACCTGCTGCACGTTGGCCGACAGATCCTTCCACGGTGTCGTCATCGAGAATTTGTAGTGGCGCGCGATCGCCTGCAACGTCTGCTCGTAGTAGGGCGAGGTGGCGCCGGTCTTGGCCCACGGCGCGATCGCCCCCTGGCGCAACGAAATCTCGGGATCGGGCACCACCAGATCGGCTTCGAAGACGAGCTCGGTGCCGAGGCCATCGCACTTCGGACAGGCGCCGGCCGGCGCATTGAACGAGAACAGTCGCGGCTCGATCTCGTCGATGGTGAAGCCCGAGACGGGACAGGCGAACCGCGCCGAGAAGGTGATGCGCTCGTGGGTCTCGTTCTTGTTCTTGAGGATTCCCCTCTCCCCGTCCTTCACGGGGAGAGGGTTAGGGTGAGGGGCGGCATTCTTGTTTGTGCCCGGCGACTCCCCTGCGGGGAGCCGGCCGCCGGGCACGGGCCTATCCGCGAACTCGAAATAGCAAAGGCCGTCCGATAACGCCAAGGCGGTCTCGAAGCTGTCGGCCAATCGGCTGGCGATGTCGCCACGCACGACGATGCGATCGACCACCACGTCGATGTCGTGCTTGAACTTCTTGTCGAGTTTAGGCGCATCCGGGATCTCGTAGAACGTGCCGTTGATCTTGACCCGCTGGAAGCCCTTCTTCTGCAGCTCGGCGAGCTCCTTGCGGAACTCGCCCTTGCGGCCGCGCGACAGCGGCGCCAGCAGATAGCCACGGGTGCCCTCGGGCAGCGCCAGGACGCGATCGACCATCTGCGTCACGGTCTGGCTCTCGATCGGCAGGCCGGTGGCCGGCGAGTATGGCACACCGACGCGGGCGAACAGCAGCCGCAGGTAGTCGTAGATCTCGGTCACCGTGCCGACCGTCGAGCGCGGATTGCGCGAGGTGGTCTTCTGCTCGATCGAGATCGCCGGCGACAGTCCATCGATGTGGTCGACGTCGGGCTTCTGCATCATTTCGAGGAACTGCCGCGCGTAGGCCGACAGGCTTTCGACGTAGCGGCGCTGGCCTTCGGCGTAGATGGTGTCGAAGGCCAGCGACGACTTGCCCGAGCCCGACAGTCCGGTGAATACGATCAGCTGGTCTCGCGGGATCTCGAGATCGATGTTCTTGAGGTTGTGCTCGCGCGCGCCCTTGACCGCGATGACGCGGCGGTCGTGGGCGGTGGGCGTGCGGCGGACGGGAGTTTTCGCGGATCTGGCCATGGTGCCGCTTGATAGCGGATGGTTGCCTATGCGTCCATGCGAAGCGCGATGCCGTCAACACATCTGAGGTCGCAGCCGGCCTCATTATTGCTCACACAAAGCGGAATTGCCATCTCAACTGACGGTCGAAAGTCACGGTTTCCAGTTGGTGCGGAATGCGAGTGCACGCGTCATCTGGAACGTACTTATTGAACGCACACCAAGTTGTTTGCACACGTCCGGGAGCTTCCGGTTAGCCCTCTGTTTGGATGGTGCGGAGGCTTCAGTCGTCACGACGGTGCGATCTGCGCGGTCCAATGCATAGGCAACAAGAAATGGATCGGCGCCCATTCCGAGAATCTCCGCGTCGGTGAGGTCGGTCGCATAGCCCTGTTCGACTACTCGCGCCACCTTGGCAGGATCGGCCTCTTCTTCGAGGAGCAGGGCGGCTGCCGTCGCCTTGTCCTTACGCCAATTGTAAAATGCATCTTCCTTGTCGCCGCCGGCGCTCACCTCCTCGAAGGTCTCGCGCGGCATCTTGATTGTGCCACTCGCTCCTTGATGCACCAGCCAGTCCCAGAACTCTGGGACTTGATCGATAGCGTAATAGTTGTCCTTGGCGGTGATAATGACATTGGCGTCAAGGAGATAGAGCATCGGATCATCGACCTCATGCCGCGGTGAGGTCTAGAAGCGCATTGACCGAGATCGGCTTAACGGCAAGAAGCTGCGCTGCCTTGGTTGGTGTCAGCTTGCCATCTTGCAGCGATCTTTGAGCGAGTGTTAGGAGCGCTGCTCCTAGTCGATGCCGCTTTACGACGTAGTAGTTGGGACCGCCACCTTCGCGCTCGCCAGCGTGCTCCTTAGCTTTGCTCTTTTGGTAATCATCGCCGAACCGGTCGATGAGCTGTTGGTAGATGGCTCCGGTGATGACATTGGTGCGTAGGAGCTGGTAAGCGACCATCGCCCGGCTGATCTTTCGCTCGCTGGCAAATGGCGAAAGTTCTGCAAGTATTTCGGCGAGTTGTCGTCCACGAAGGCGTTCAAGGAGCGCGAACTCGTTAGGTGGCAACAGGATGCGGCCAGCCACATCATTGCAGAACTGCTCGACACGCGTGGCATGTGTTGCGCCGCTAATGCCAGACTGCCCCAGCCAGAGGTGGGCCGTCTCGTGCAACGCGGTGAAAGACCATGCCGGGCGTGCATCGTTGTCGTTAATAGTAATGAGAGGTGCAATCGGATCGGCCAAGCTGTAGCCGCGAAATGTCGATGCCCCTATCTTGGAATGATGGCTGCCGAGATCACCGATCAGCAGAACAAAAATGCCGCTCGCTTCAAGGCAAGATCTGAGATAGGCGAATGCCTCGCTGGTATCTCGGGTCGAGCGATACCTCTCCAGTTTGAACCCGATTGCAACCGAAATTCTGCTCGCGACTTCGGCCGGGTCGTCGGTAAGTTTTTGCGAACCGACGAAGTCGCGACGCGGAGCTTCCTCGTCCTCAAGGAGTGATCTGATGAGATCATGCCGAGCTCGGACATTGCGGATGAGCGCATCTAGGTGAGGGTCGAAGTCGGTTGGCGGTGTGCCAGGTATGCGACGGAAGTCCTCGCCACGCTCGCCGCGCTGCGGCGGCTCCTTCAGATAGAAGACGACCAGTGGACGACGGTAGCGTTCGGCCATACGGCGCAGCAGCGCTGGTGACGGTTGGACCTTCCCGACCTCAAGGGCAGTTAGCCGCTCCGCGCCGCTTTGGCCACGCGCAGGCTTGAGGTCGATGGCATCCGCAGCATCCTCAAGCGACATTCCGGCCGTCTCGCGAGCCCAGATGAGAATCTTCGGATTGATGGCGGGCATCAGTCGAATCTCGCGACTATTGAACGGAGCGCACTCGTATGATCCTTAAGCGGGCGCAGAACTCCAGAACGCCATTTGAAAAGAGCAGCATGTACGAGATAGTCAAGCAACAACGTTCGATTCCGAGCAAGAGAAAGGCCTGCGCGGCCTGCCGGAGGCAATCTGCCGCGGGAAGACCAGAGGTCGACGCAGCCCGTTGTTTGATAGATGCTTAGGACTGTATCGGAACAAGTTGCCGCCGCTCACTAGAATTTGGCAGTGGTGTCTGCGCGCCGCCCGCCCCGAGCGCGCCGAATGCGTCACGGCAGGGCCGGCCTCAAATTGCACCACCAATCCCACCGAACCACCGCTCCATCCCGCGTCGGCTGTACGCGACGAGGTTGGCGTGGCGCTCGGTGGCGGTGCGCAGCGGTGTCTCGAAGGCCGGGCACAGCAATCCGGTCACCGTGGCATGCACGCTGGCGTCGGCTGCGCACGGCTCGGGTCCCATCAGCCAGGGCTTGTCGCCCAGCTGCGTCGCCACCGCATCAATGCCGCGCGTCGCCAGCCGCTCGATCTCGGCCCGCGAATGCCGGCCGGCGCCCTGGGCTTGCAGCGCCTTGCGCACGCTGCGCCGGACGATCTTGGCGATCAGCGGCCGCAGCGGTGCCGGTGCGCTGTCAAAGAATTTTGCCGGGCCGCGGGTGAAATTCGCGTCGTCGATCCAGCGCGCGCTCATCACCGCCCAGTAGAGGTTGTCCTCGCACAGTTTCTCGAACGCCCAGGCCTGGGCCCGTTCGGCCGCCGACAGTCCCTTGTCGAAGTCGATCCGGTATTTCTCCTCCAGGTGCCAGCGGATGAAGGTCGAATCCGGGATGACCGCGCCGTCATCGTCGATGTAAGGCAATTTGCCCTTCGGCGCCTTGCGCAGCCCGCCGTAGTCGACCCGGTATTCGAGCCCCGCCATCTTCAGCAGGGCATGCGTCTTCATGCACGGCGTGCTCAGATCGGGCAGCCCGAGCATCGGCCCGAAAACGTAAAGCGTGATCATGTCCGCGCTCCTCTCGCTCGATCGGCGAGGGACAACATAGCAAACGCCGGGTCGCAGGCAGCAGGCTTCGAGGCGAAAAGTCGCCTGCGTCACCAAAGAAACACGTTAGGGATATCCGCAACTATAGGGGGTCTGCCTGTTGACTTAGCCGTAAGCTTGCGATCCAAGGTCATTGCAGCATATTTTTGCGGCAGACACAGTCATTCGACTGTATTTCCTGCGGCATGATTGAAAAGTTACAGCCAAGTGCTTGAGAACGATCTTCCAGCGCGGCTAATATCACGGCAGCTGGGGGATAGGCTGTCCGGAATGCACAGTGCTTTGGAGGGGATCTACCAATGGATGATCTGGCAAAGGTTGAACTCGTCGAGCTGACGGCCGAGATCGTCTCGGCCTACGTCAGCAACAATACGGTGAGCGCGAGCGACGTGCCGGCTCTGATCGGCGACATCCATGGCGCGCTGAGCCGGGCGGCCGGCGGCGCCGCCCCAGTCGAACGCGAGGAATTGCGCCCGGCCATCAACGTCAAGAAGTCGGTGACGCCCGAGTTCATCGTCTGCCTCGAGGACGGCAAGAAGTTCAAGTCCCTGAAGCGCCACCTGCGCACGCACTACAACCTCTCGCCCGACGAATACCGCGAGAAGTGGGGCCTGCCGCACGACTATCCGATGGTCGCACCGAACTACGCGGCTGCCCGCTCGGCGCTGGCAAAAAAGATGGGCCTCGGCACCCGCCGCGACGGTTGATCAAACGCGTGCTCCATGTCTGGTCATGCTCGTGCCCGCGCCTGTCGCGGGCATGATCGTTTTCGGGCCGAACCGGGCCAGACGCCGCAATTCCGGGGCGAGCGCGCGAACGAGCGCCGCATGCCGGCCGACGTCGTAGGCCCAGTGGCCGGCGACGCCGCGCTGGCGTTCGCGCCGCAGCGCCGAGGCCAGCAGCCGGCAGATCCGCTCCTGCCCCGCGTGCGACTGGTCCGCGATCTCGTGCGGCCACAGCGGCAGGATGCGGCCCAACGCCTGCGATCGTGCCGCTTCGGTGGGATAGGGTGGGCTTTGACATGCAAGCATAATGGGACACTCCGACTTTCGGTCCGCAAAGTGTCCCACAACGCGCCACAGCGTGGATAAGTCGCAGCCCTCTTAACGTTTGCCGATACTTATCCACGCCGTTCACCTCGTCCGTATTCTGGAGCCCGTACGAGCGCACATCCGCACGTACATTTCTTGCATGAAGGCGGCACCAGCCCTTGTGATGCGACCCGACCGCCCAGGAAGAGGTCACCAGATGATGGATCGTCAGAACGACGAAGCTGCCGGCTCGAATGGCCGGCGCAGATACCGCAATACCCTGGTCAAGTTGCAGGGGCATGGGCTCGCCGAACTCGAACTACGCGCCCTGCTCGAGGCAACGGTCGCCGGCGGCTTCGACATCGACGAGGAGATGCTGCGCCAGCCGACCCGGGGCGAGGCGCGCATTGCCCTGGCGCGGCAGGTGGCGATGTACCTCGCCCACGTTGGCTGCGGCTTGAACAAGGCCGAGGCCGGCCGCCTGTTCGAGCGCGACCGCACGACCGTGCATCATGCCTGCCTGGTGATCGAGCAGCGCCGTGACAACAGCAGCTTCGATCTCGCCCTCGACCACCTGGAGCGTGTGGTGCGGATTGTCGTCGGACCGCTGGAGGCGCCATGCCCGGCCTGGTTGTGAGACGAGAGGCCGACGGCACCCCTTCTGATCCAGCATTGCGCAACTGCCTGCGGCAACTTGCCCAGCGCGGCGCCAAACTGATGGCGCAGGCGCAAGGCGCCACGGTCGAAGCCCCGCGCAAGGGCGTCGAGACCGCCGTTTCCTGGATCGACATCGCAATGATCCCGCAACTCGACGCCACCGGCTGGCTGACCGGCATTGGTGACGGCCGGTTCATCCTGTCGCCCGCCGGCCGCACGATCGTCAGGCTGATGAAAGCGGCACCGTCGCCAGCCGAAGCGACGGCCGGCAGTGCCGTAGCGCCCAACCCGCCCGACGTAACTGCGGCCACGAGCACGCCGCGGATCGAACCCGACCACCCACTCGCCTGGCTGCGTACGCGCCGCCGGAAGGACGGCACACCCTATCTGTCGGACCAGACGTTCGAAGCCGGCGAACGATTGCGCGACGATTTCCATCGCGCCGCCATGATGCCGCGGGTGACGGTCGATTGGGAGGCGATCCCGCGCTCGCGCAGCGAACAGCGCGGCATGGCGGCCGCGCGCGGAGGCGGCGGCGGCAATAGTGACGCGCAGAACCGGGTACGGCGCGCCCTTGCCGCACTCCCGCCGGAGTTGAGCGGCCTGCTCGTCGACGTCTGCTGCTTCGGCCATCGCCTGCAGGACGTTGAACGGTCACGCGACCTGCCGCAACGCTCCGTCCACTATCTGCTCGATATCGCCCTCAAGGTGCTGGCCCGTCACTACGGCCTATTGCCACCAGCCGATGGCACCTGGCAGCCCCGATCGCGGACGCGGCATTGGGGCGGCGACGGCTATCGGCCAACCGTCGATGGCGCGTGAACGGGAGTTTCGGTTCATTGCGCCGCCCAACACGGTGAAGCCGATTTGCCTACCCGAGGTAAGCGCGCTCGAGACGGTGCGGCAGATCCTTCTCGCTGGTCGCCGCCGCCAGCACGACACGGCCCTGGGCAAGGGCGTAGACGCGGTCCGACACCGCCAGCGCCTTTTCGATCAGCTGCTCGACCAGCAGCACGGCGGTGCCCGATTGCCTGAGCTTGGCCACCACCGACAGCACCCGGTCGACCAGCACCGGCGACAGGCCGGCCGACGGCTCGTCCAGCATCAGCAGCTTGGGCTTGCGCACCAGGCCCTGGGCGACCGCCAGCATCTGCTGCTGGCCGCCGGAGAGCATCGAGCCGAGTTCGGCCCGCTTCTCCGCGATTTCGGGAAAGTAGGACAGCGCCTCCTCGACGCGGGCGCTGCGCTCGGCCCGCGGCACGTCGTAGGCGGCCAGCAGCAGGTTGTCGGCCACCGTCTGCTGGGTGAATACGCGGTGGCCTTCGATCACGTGCGCAAGACCCGAGCGCGCGGTCTCGCGCGGCCCGACGCCGGCCATGTCGCGACGTTCGAAGGTCACGCTGCCGCCGGTCCACGGCAGCAGCCCCGAGACGGTGCGCAACAGCGTCGTCTTGCCGGCGCCGTTCGGACCCAACAGCGCCACGACTTCGCCGGCCGCGATCTCGAGGTCGACGCCGTGCAGGACGCCGATCTTGCCGTAGCCGGACGCCAGGCCCTTGACCTGCAGCAATGGTTCAGCCGCCGAGATAGGCACTGACGACCTCCTTGTTGGTGCGGATCTGGGCCGGCGTGCCGGCCGCCAGCACGCGGCCGAGATTGAGCACGGTGACGTAGTCGCAGATGCCGAAGATCAGGTCGGCGTGGTGTTCGACCAGCAGCACGCCGGTGCCGCTCTGGGCGATGGCCTTGATCAGCTCCGCGAGCCGATCGATCTCGTGCGCCGACAGACCCGCTGCCGGCTCGTCGAGCAGCAGGAAGGCCGGCCGCAGCATCAGTGCCCGGGCGATCTCGATGAAGCGCAGCTCGCTATGCTGCAGCCGGTCGGCACGGACATTGGCGAGATTTTCGAGGCCGATGATGCTCAGGACTTCGAGCGCCGCGCTGCGCAACCCGGCTTCGTCCCGGTGATGCCCGGGCAGCGACAGCAGCGTGGTGAGAAAGCCGGCCCGGCCCTTCACCGTGCCGCCGATCATGATGTTGTCGAGCACACTCGCCTCGCCGACGATGCGTGGCGTCTGGAAGGTGCGGGCGATGCCGTGGCCGGCGCGGGTCTCCGGCCGCCCCCGTTCGAGCGCCTTGCCGCCGAACTCGACGGTGCCGGAATTGGGCGGATAATAGCCCGAGATGACGTTGAGCATCGTCGTCTTGCCGCTGCCATTCGGCCCGATCAGGCCGTGGATCTGGCCGCGCGAAATCTCGATGCTGGCGCCGTCGACCGCGCGCACGGCACCGAAGGTCAACACAATGTCCTTGAGCGCGATCGAGCGGCCCTCGACATGATCCGCCTTGAAGTCCGCCACCAGCGCCGGCTTCGGCACGATCGCGCGATCGCTCTCGAGCGGCGTGCGGCTCTTGAAATCGAGCATCGCGGCGATGCCGCCCGGCACCAGCAGCACCACCGCCAGCAGCAGCGCGGCATAGAGGAACGTCGACCATGCCGCGAGCGGCGCCGCCACTTCCGGCAGCAGTGTCAGCACGATGGTGCCGATCAGCGGCCCCAGGATCGAGCCGCGGCCGCCGATCAGGATCGAGATGAAGAACAGCAGCGACAGGTCGAAGGTGAAGGCGTCCGGCGTGATGTAGGTCTGCAGGGTCGCAAACAGGCCGCCGGCGATCGCCGCCAACGCCCCGCTGAACAGGAAGATCTTGGCCAGCAACGCCGGCTTCGAGATGCCGATCGCCTCGGCGGCGACGTCGGCGTCGCGGATGGCGATCAGCGCGCGGCCGTAGCGGCTGTGGGCGAGGTTCGAGGCGAGCCAGGTGCAGACCGCGGCAAGGGCGAGGCACAGGAAGAACAGGCCGCTGGTCGAGTTGAATGGCGCCGGCAGTTCCGGTCCCGGCAGACCGATGCCGCCGCCGGTTACGCTCTGCCAGGCGAGTGCCACCTGCGTCACGATCGTGGCAAAGCCCAGCGTCGTCATCGCGAAGTAGAAGGTGCGCAGTCTCAGTGCCGGCAGGCCGACGATCACGCCGAACCCGGCGCCGACGATGCCGGCCGCCGCCAGGGCCAGGAACGCCGGCACCGGCGGCATGACATTGCCGGCCGCGAGCACGCTCGTCACATAAGCGCCGAGCGTCAACAGCGCGACATAGCCGATGGCGAGCTGACCGGCATAGCCGACCACCAGCGTCAGCCCGCTCACCAGCACCCAGTAGATTGCGGCGCGGGTGGCGATCAGCACCCAGTAGTCGTTGCCGACGAACGGCACCACCGCGGCGAGTGCGAAGATCAGCGCCAGCGGCAGCCAGCTCCTGGATGTGCCAGCGATACTGTCCGCCGGCAGCGCCGACTTCTCGATGCGCTCCGTTTGCATCGCCATCACACTCTCCGGGCCGCGGTCGCGCCGAACAGCCCTTGCGGTGCCAGCAGCAGGACGATGATGAACAGGGCGAACACGGCGACCGAAGCGAAGATTCCACCGACGATGAAATTCGCGGTCTGCTGGAAGAGGCCGAGTGCGAAACCGCCGACGATCGAGCCGCGATTGTTGCCCAAGCCGCCGAGCGCGACCGGCACGAAGCCGTAGAAGTTGAGCAGCGGCCCGTTGGCGACGAAAGCGAGCAGCAGCGAGCCGCCGGAGAAGCCGGCGAGGCCGCCGATCATGGCGGCGAGCGCGTAGCTCGCGATGCGCAGGTTGCGCTCCGGCAGGCCCAGCGCCTGAGCCGAGAAATTATCCTCGGCGATGGCCTTGAAGGCGCGGCCGACGAGGGTGTGTTTATAGAGCAGCTCGAGGCCGATCATGGTCAATCCGCAGGCGACCAGCGGCAACCAGAACTTCTCGTCGAAGAAACCCGAGCCCGGCCCGAACAGGCGCGGGAACGGCATCGGCTCGGTGCTCCACTCGATGGCGGTTACCTGCTGGATCATAAGTGCCAGGGCGAGTGTTGAAAGCACGTAGAGGTGCTGCTCGATGCTCTTCAAGACCGGCCGGACGGCGATGATCTCGGTGACGATCCCGACAATCGCGCAACCAGCGAGGGTCAGTGCCAGGCCGGCGATCCACGGCAGGCCGAGCTTCAGGATGAACAGCGAGCCGAACACGCCGCCGAGCATGCCGAGCTGGCCGGCGGTGAAGCTCATCACCCGCGAGGTCGAATACATCGTATTGTAGGTCACGCCGATGAGCGCATAGATCGCGCCCATCGCGAGGCCGGTGGAGAGGATCGAGAACAGCATGGTTGGGTGCTCGGTTTCTTCGTTGCTGCATCCGGCAAGCGGCGATCCGGGCCGTTTCCTGTGCCGGCCGAGGGTGGGCAGCGGCTTGCACCGTCAGTGGGTGCCTGGCTTTAGCCTGGCACCGCGGGCTCGGAGCAGTGGTGCCAGGCTAAAGCCAGGCACCATCGGACCCACAATTGGTTCGGAGCAAGCTGCCGCCCCTACCCTAACCCTCTCCCCGTGCAAGTGCAGCGCACGGGGAGAGCGAACTCCAGCGGCCACTATCAGGTGTAGCCCGGCGCCAGCTTGAAGGCGCCGTTCTTGGCCGAGTTCGCCGCCGACATCACCACGTCGCCGCCCGGGTAGCCATTGTGGTTGGTCGGGGAGTAGGTGTACTCGCCGAAGTAGCCGGGATACTTGGCGAGCGTGTTCCAGTACTTGATGATATCCTCGCTCGACGTCGAGCCGGCCTCGACCGCCTTGGCGATCAGGTTGACGGCATCGATGGCGTTGGCGACCCACCACAGCAACGTGTCGGACAAGTCGACCTTGCCCTTCAGACGCTCGACCAGCTCCTGAGTGCGGGCGGGGAGCTTGCCGTCCTCGCCGTAGCTGCAGCTGCGGTAGCCGATGGCATAGACCTTGTCCCAATTCGCCGGCTTGTCGAGAAGCTTGGCGATTTCGCCCGACGACATCGACGGATGACCGACGAACGGCACGTCCCAATTGAGCGTGGCGCGAACATTGAACATGCGCGCGTCCATGCCCGTCGACACGCTCCACACCACGATCGCCTCGGCGCCGGCGGTCTTGGCACGAAGCATATCGGGCGTCATGTCGGGCTGGGTCGAGTCGACGTTGGCGAGGTAGACGACCTCGGCGCCGTCCTTGGCGAATGCCGCCGCTGACGCCTTGGCGGCGGTGACGCCGTAGCCGGTGGTGTCGCCGATCACGGCGACCTTCTTGGCCTTGACGATCTTGGTGCAGTAGTTGCGCACGGCGTCGTCCCACTGGGTGTTCGACGGCGTCATCCGAAAGGCGTTCGGGAACTTCTGCTCGTCGATCAGACTGTCGACGACGCAAGGGTGGATGTTCGGCATCTTGGCGCGGGCCATGATCGGCGTCACCGCGAGCGACTCGCCCGAGTTGGTCGGCCCCCACACGGCATGCACCTTGGCCTGGCTGATCATTTCCTGGGTGGCATTGACGGCCTTGGTCGGATCACCCTGCGTGTCGCGGGTGACGATCTCGATCTTGCGGCCCTTGACGCCGCCGGCCGCATTGATCGCATCGGCGGCGAAGATCACGCCGCGGTTGAAGCCGACCGCTGGCGCCGAGCTCGGGCCGGTGAGCGCCGCCAGCCAGCCGATGCGGATCGGCTCCGACTGCGCGATTGCCGGCTTGGCGATACCCAATGCAGCGGCAGCCGCAGCGGTAGCGCCTCCAGCATTGAATTGGCGGCGAGTGAGCTTCATGATGTCCTCCGTGACGACTGTTTCATTATTGCGATCGGCATGGCTCACCGCTCCAGGTGCGCCACGTAGTCGAGATTGAACGTGAAGCCGAAGCCGGGACGCTCGGGCACGAGCGCGCAACCGTCCTCGAACTCGAGGCGTTCATTGTAGAGCTTCGAGAACCACGGCATGTATTCGAGGTAGGTCGCGTTCGAGAGCGCACCGAGCACCTGGATGCTCGTCTCGGGAAACAGATGGCTGGAGACCGGCAAATCGTAGCACTGCGCCAGATGACCAACGCGCATGAACTCGCTGACGCCGCCGACCCGCTGCAGATCTGGCATCAGCACATCGGCGGATTTGAGTTCGATCATGCGGCGAAAGCCATAGCGGGTGTACTCTGTTTCACCACTGGCGATCGGCGTGTCGAGGGCAGCCGCCACCTCGGCGCATCCTTGCAGATCCCAGGCCGGCAACGGCTCCTCGAACCACGTCAGGTCGAATTCCTCGAGCATGCGGCCGAGACGGATCGCCTCGGGCCGGCTGAGCGCCTGGTTGGCGTCGGCCATCAGCGCGATACCGGGGCCGATCGCCTTGCGCACGACGCCGACGCGGCGGGCATCGTTGCGCGCATCGCCGGAGCCGAGCCGCATCTTGACCGCCTTGAAGCCGGCGGCGACAAAGCTCTGGGCTTCCTCGATCAACTCCCGGTCCGAGTGTGACAGCCACAGGCCGCCGCTGTGATAGGCGGGAACCCTGGTCTTGGCGCCGCCGAGCAGGCGGTAGAGCGGCGTCTGCTTCGCCTTGCCGAGCGCGTCCCACAACGCGCCGTCGATCGCCGAAATGGCGACGACCGAAATGCCGGCATGGCCGATGAAATTGATGTCTTTCCAGGCGCGCGCCCAGAATTCGGCGATGTGGCCGGCGTCGCGGCCGGTGACGAGCTCAGCCAGCTCGTCGATCATCCGGCGCATCACCTTGGTGCGCCGGTCGTGCAGCGTGAAGACGAGGTTTTCGCCGACGGTGCCGTCGTCGCAGCGCACCTGAACCAGGATGCAACCGAATGTGCCCAACTCCCCAAGCGCACTCAGGATCGGCTTTTCGAGCGCCAGCCTGATCGGCCGCGTCGTGACCTCGACGACCTTCATTTCCCACCCGCGGCGCATCCCTGGTCGGGCTGTCGAGCCACAACCGGAGCACTCGTTCGCATTGCAGCAACACTGTACGATCGAGGCAACGCTAGCCTAGCGGCCAGTGCCCGTCGAGCCGCGCTTGCGGATGGCCGTCATGCAGTGCCGCGGTGCGTCTCGATGCCACCCTGCCGGCGCTACCCCCGGCTAGAAAGTTCAGCGCTGCCTCAAAACGCAGCAAGGCGAGAGCTGTGCGGGGGCAGCTCTCGCCTCGGGACGAGTTGGCTCGTGATACCTGAGAGGGTATGACATTCGCTCCGGCGCGGGGAAGCTCCGGAGGAACGCGGGTACGCCAAACGCAACTCAACACCGGCTACGCAACAGAACTCTACTTCAGCCCAATGCTACGCGGCTGCGCCAGTCGCCCCCAGCCCTACTGCGGGTAAGTCTTGCCAGCGACGACTGACAGAGCAACAACGGGCGGCGGGGGCGCATATTCCAAGGCCGATGAAAAAATTATTGACGAACATCGTTTCGCAAGAATTGATTCGAAAACTCAACGCGCCGGCAGCATGAGCGCCGGCGAACGTGCGGGCCCCCTATCGTCACCCGATCCGTAGTGCTTGCGTCGAGCCACCGCGAGAATTCCGGCAACAAGCCCGATCGCCACCACGGCGGCAGGGCTGCCGAGCATCGCCAGCACGACCGCAATCGCCCACAGCACCGCCAGGCCGTGCTCGATGAGACCGATTAGCTTCGACTGCGAATGACGCCGCAGCATGCCGCGCCGGTTGCCGGGCATCGGATGCCAGAAGTTGAGCAGCGCCGTGGAGGCGGCGGCAGCGCCCGCGAACACGAGCGCAATCAGTGCTGCCAGCGGCGAGACGAGCGCCAGGCCGATCACCGGCAGCGCCAGGATTACCAGCATCGGCAACGCCACGGCGCCAAGCTTGGCGCGCTCGACCACGCTGCCGGCAACCGGCGCCGAAGCGATCAGCTCGGGTGCATCCTCGCCCGAAACCGTGATCCAGGCGAGTGACGCCGACACCTGCGCCGCAACCACCACCAGCGTCGGCGCCAGTGCCAGTACGGCAGGCAGCGTTTCGCTGCGCAACAGCACCACCGCGATCGGGACGGTATAGACGATCTGCAGGCTGAGCTGCGCGAACAGGCTCGGATCGCGCGCCAGCAGTCGCCATTCCTTGCGTCGCAGGTTGCGGCCGACGCCGGCGCAGAAATGCGCCGCGGCGCCCGCTGCCCGAGCCTTGCCGCAATCGACGGCGGCGCCGGCCGCGGCGAGGCTCGCCCGCGCGAACCGCGCGCCGAGCAGCACCACCACGCCGGCAAGTGTCACGACGCCAAGCCCGATCAACTGCGCCATGGCGGCGATGTCGCCCTGCAGCGCCTCGATCGGCAGCGCCAATCGCGACAGGGCCGACACGCCGCGCGCGTGTGAAGCCATCTCGAACCATTGCAGCACCGTTTGCCGCACCACTTCCGGCAGAATTGCGATGATCTGCACTCCGAGCACGAAGGCGCCGCCGATGCCGGCGCCGAGCATTTGGGTATAGACCCGAGCCCGGCGCGGACCGACGAGATAGAACATGGCAATCGACAGTGCCAGCGCGATCGCCGTCGCCATCAGCGCCAACCCGACCAGCACCGGATAAAGACCAAGCCAGGCGCTGCGATCGGCAAGTGCGCCGGTATTGGCCAGCGGCAAGGCCAATACGGCGATCGACCCGAATGTGCTGGCTGCGATCGCCGCCGCCTTGGCCGCGAACACGCGCGACACCGACAATGGCGAGCCCAGCAACAGATCAAGATCGCCCCGGTCATACAAAGCCCGGGAGGCACCGAACAGGCTTTGTGCGATCATCCAAGTGAACGTGCAGATGGCGAACATGACCAGCGGCGCTGGTGTCGTGCCCGCTGCGAAGACCTGCGGCGACAGCCACGACACTACTGGCCATGCCAGCAGATGGACGACGACGCCGACGGCGATGAGGGCCGTTGCCAGCGTGCCGACGCTGGCGCCGCCGAGCATACCGATGAACCGGCGCCAGTTGAGCCGCACGTCGTGGGCGAGCAGCCAGGGAAAGGATCCGGGCTGCATCGTCATGACGCGAGTGCCGGCCGGCGCGTCAGCGACAGGAAGACGTCCTCAAGCGTCGAGCTGTCGCGGCCGGCCCTCGACTGCAGCTCGGCGAGCGTGCCTTCGGCTGCGAGCCGGCCTCGATCGACAATGCCGATACGGTCGGCGAGACGCTCGGCGACCTCGAGGATGTGGGTGGTCAGTATGATGGTCGCACCGGCGCGGACGCGGGCAGTCAGAAGATCCTTGACCTGCCGGGCGATGCCGGCATCGATGCCGGTTAGCGGCTCGTCGAGCATGATCAGCTTCGGATCGTGGATCAGGGCACCAGCCAGCGCTACCTTCTGCTTCATGCCGCGCGAGAAGCCCTCGCACCTGTTGTGGCGATGGGGCCCGAGTTCGAGAACGTCGATCAGCTCGGCCGCCTTGCGCTCCGCCGTGGCCGGCGCCACCCCCCACAGACCGGCGACGAATTCGAGATATTCGAGCGGCGTCAGCTTGTCATAAAGCATCGGCTCGTCGGGCAGCCAGGCGGTGATGCGTTTGGCCGCGATAGGATCTTTCACCGCATCGATGCCGAAGATGCGGATCTGGCCGCAGTCGGGCGGCAGCAACCCGGCAATCATCCGCAAAGTCGTAGTCTTGCCGGCACCGTTGGGCCCAAGCAGGGCGTAGAACTCACCGGGCTGGACGTTAAGGTCGATGCGCTCGACGGCGACCGCCGCGCCGAAGGTCTTGCGCACGCCGTGCAGCATCAACGCCGGCGCGGGGGCCGCAACGTTGCGATCCGACACGATGTTTAAAGCTGTCGCCACCTTACGCCCCCAGCACACATACGATCCGTTGCGACGCTAGCGCAGCAGCCTTGCGGTGGCGTTAACTCGAGGCCTCGACCGCTTCCCGTCTGATCATCCGCGGCGTACGGTTGCGGGGCGAGTAATGCCTGTAATTCCACTATCGGGGACCACCATGGCCGCCTTGCCGCCACTTGCTGCCGCCTGCCTGCCGGCGGGCATCCGCGCCCGGCATGTCGCCAACGTCAACGGCCTCGACATGCACGTCCTGGAAGCGGGGCACGAGCAAGCCGGCCGGCCGCTGCTGCTCTTGCTGCATGGCTTCCCCGAGCTCGCCTATTCGTGGCGCAAGGTGATGCCGCCGTTGGCTGCGGCCGGCTTCCATGTCGTCGCCCCTGACCAGCGTGGCTATGGCCGCACCACCGGCTGGAGCGATGCCTACGACCAGGACCTTCGGCCGTTTTCGATGCTGAGCCTCGTTCGCGACGCGGTAGCGCTGGTCTATGCCCTCGGCCACGACCAGGTGCACTCCGTGATCGGCCACGACTTCGGCTCGCCGGTCGCCGCCTGGTGCGCACTGACGCGGCCCGACCTGTTCCGGTCCGTGGTGCTGATGAGCGCGCCGTTCGCCGGGCCGCCGCAGCTTCCCATCGGTAAGGCGCCGGCGCCAGCGGCAGCCGACCGCACCGCCGAGATGCTCGCCGCGCTGACCCGTCCGCGCAAACACTATCAATGGTACTATTCGACCCGCGCCGCCAACCCCGACATGTGGCACTGCCGCGAGGGCGTGCATGCATTCCTGCGCGCCTACTTCCATCACAAGAGCGCCGACTGGCCGCAGAACAAGCCTTATCGCCTGGAAGCGTGGTCGGCCGAGCAGCTGGCGCTGATGCCGACCTACTACATCATGGATCTCGATCAGACGATGCCGCAGACGGTGGCGCCATTCATGCCCGATGCGGCAGCAATCGCTGCCTGTCGCTGGCTGCCCGAAAGCGAAATGGCGGTCTACGCCGGCGAATTTGGCCGCACCGGCTTCCAGGGCGGCCTCAACTGGTACCGCACGCGCTTCGAACCGGCACTTGCTGCGGACCTGCAACTCTATGCGAACAGCGCCATCGAGCGCCCGGCCATGTTCATCGCCGGCCGCAGCGACTGGGGCGTGTTCCAGGTTCCGGGCGCCTACGAGAGGATGCAGACCCAGGTCTGCCGGCGGCTACTCGGCAGCCATCTGATCGACGGCGCAGGACACTGGGTGATGCAGGAAAAGCCCGAGCCGGTGGCCGCTCTGCTGGTCGATTTCTGCCGGACGGTCGTGCGGATGGATGGTGCAGAAACAGCGTACTAGCCGCAAGAACTGCGGTTCTTGAAGATACCCGTCGGCCTTTGGTCCAATTCGAATTCGACTTGCGTCCGATAGTCTGCTCTTTTACTAATGCTCCACTATAAGCATAGAAATCCCTGCCCGGCGTTTAGGATGGCAGAGGACGGCAAGCTACTTGCATCAGCCTGCCGGCGAAGTTGCAGACGGTTCCGGTAGACGATTCCTCGGTTTGAGGGCTCAGTTCGTGCGTAAATTGCCAGATCAGCCGATTTCGCTGTCCGAAATCCTGGAATCCACCACGATTCCTGCGCCGTTTGGTTCGAGGGCGCCAGTCCCCGCCCCAGAAGACACCACCGATCGCACGGATGATGCGACGTTAGCGACCGTCGAGACGGTGTTCTGCGAGAGCCAGGAATTGTGGGTCTCGCGCCTGAAGGCCGAAGGCGGCGTCGCCTGGAGTGATCTGCAATTCGGCCGCGCGGCGACAGTGCTGACGAGTGCCGAATATCAATGGCAGGCCTTCACGGATTTCGCGCGCAAGCTCAATTCCCTGCCCCCCATCGGTGGCGCTGAGAAGGCCGATACCACCGATCACGACCGCGATGCCGACAGCCTGATCTTCACCGCCGGCGCCGATAGCGCGCCTGCGGCCGCGAGCGACGAATGGGGTGCGGCCTGGATCAGTGACCTCACCGGGTCGGTTCAGGATGACGATAAGCAGACAGATGTTGCCAGCGCCGATGTTGCCGTGCCGGGCACAGACCACGCCGAAGCTCATGGGCGAGCGCCGCAGCGCGCCGGGCTCGGCAGCCGGTCGCACCTCGAAGTCTTGGCTTTCCTGGCGCTGCAAAGCTACCAGAGCGCCGTCGCCGCCGCAGTCAGCGCTCCCAAGGAGTTCGGCGTCGAGCAGCAGCCGGATGACGCACCGTCTGGCCGTTCGTCCAATCGGGCCGAATTACCGCCGCAGGATGGCAACACGCCGATCGATGTGGCGGCACGTGATTACGTCGACGCAGCGCCACAGGGCGGTTACGTACTCACAGCAGCCGGCGATACTGGCTCTGAACTCGAGACCATCCAGGTCAACACCTCGGCATCGCCATCACCGGCCTATTCGCAGTCGTACCTGGTAGCCGATCCGGAATCGAGCGGACTTGCCAATCCGGTGCCGCTGTCCAACCCGTCCGACCTGCCGCACCTGCAGATCGGTACCGACGGCAACGACGTCATGATCGGCACCGACGGTGTCGACATCATGCGCGGCGGCGCCGGCGACGACGTGCTCGAAGGCCGCGGCGATGCCGACGTCATCGACGGCGGCAGCGGCAATGACACATCGAGCTACGAGCATTCGACCGAGGCGGTGCAGGTCGATCTGACCGAGACCAGCGCGCAAGTCTCTAGTGGGCGACGCCAGCGGCGACATCCTGATCGAGATCGAAAACCTCACCGGTTCGAGCCATGACGATAAGCTGAGCGGCAACGCCGAGGCCAATATCCTCAGCGGCGGCGGCGGCGACGACACGCTCGAGGGTCGCGAAGGCGGAGACACGTTGATCGGCGGCGGCGGCCGCAACACCGCCAGCTACGAGCGATCGAACGAGTCGGTGCAGGTCGACCTGGCTGTCGATGGGCCGCAAGTTTCGAGCGGCGACGCCAATGGCGACGTGCTGGTCACGATCCAGGATGTGATCGGCTCGAGCCAGGCCGATAGTCTCAGCGGCGACGATGGCGCCAACGAACTCAGCGGCGGCGGCGGCGATGACAAGCTCGAGGGGCGCGAAGGCGGCGACAAGCTTGTCGGCGGCGGCGGCCTCGACACGGCGAGCTATGAACATTCGGGTCAAGAGGTCCAAATCGATCTGGCCGCCGTCGGCCCGCAAGACTCGCACGGCGATGGCAGCGGCGACATCCTGGTCGAGATCGAGAACGTCACCGGTTCGAGCCACAATGACACGCTCAGCGGCGACGCCAATGCCAATCTCCTGAGCGGCGGCGGCGGTGACGACATCCTGCAAGGCAGCGGCGGCGGCGATCATCTGGACGGCGGCGGCGGCAACGACACCGCGAGCTACCACGACTCCGGCGAGGCTATTCAAGTCGACCTGAGCGAAGCCGGGGCGCAGTCGTCATCGGGCGATGGCGCGGGCGATACCCTGGTGGCAATCGAGAACGTCACCGGTTCGAGCTACGACGACACGCTTGTCGGCAACGCTGAATCGAACGTGCTTAGCGGCGGCGGCGGCGATGACGCGTTGTACGGCAACGAGGGCAACGACGTCCTCGACGGCGGCAGCGGCGCCGATGCGATGGTCGGCGGCGGCGGCAATGACATCTATGTCGTCGACTATACCGGTGACTCGATCTTCGAAGAGGGCGGCGGCGGCGTCGACACGGTCGCGGCGATCATCAACTACTTCGCGTTGTCCGACAACGTCGAGAACCTCGTGTTCATCGGCAACGGCCAGTTCGAAGGCGTAGGCAACGATCTCAACAACGTGATCACTGGCGGTTCGCTGTCCGATCTGCTCTCGGGCGGCGGCGGCGACGACCATCTCAGTGGCGGCAGCGGCGATGATCACTTGGACGGCGGCGACGGCGACGATGAACTCGACGGCGGCGAGGGATCGAACTGGCTCGATGGCGGCGCCGGCAACGACTGGCTGATCATCTTCAGCGGCAAGGACACGATCGTGCTGCAGCCCGGCTTCGGCAACGACGTCGTGGAAGGTTTCGGCGGCCACGGCAAAGATGGGTTCGATATGATCGATGTCACTGCGTATCACTTCCAAGACTTTATGCTTGGCACCGATATCCTTGTTCTGAGCCTGGGGGATGACACTGTGCTGACCATTGGTACCGACACGCTGACACTCTTGAACACCAAGAGCGGTGACGTCAGCAGCAGCGACTTTATCTATCATTAGATTGGAACTGCCGGGGCGGCAGAGATGGCCCGAATATTGAATGGCCTAGTGTAGCGTGAGGGAGAATCTTCGGTGGCAAAGACGACGAAGCACCATGTGCGGGAGGCTCTTGGCTCCTTGTTCGGTGCCGGCGTGGTGATGGCCGTAATGTCCGGCGCTGTCAATATTCTGGCGCTGACCGGGTCGTTTTACATGCTTCAAGTCTATGACCGGGTGCTTTCCAGCAGAAGCATACCGACGCTGATTGCGCTCTCGGTGCTCGCTGCCGGCCTCTATTTCTTCCAGGGCTCGCTCGAGGTGATCCGCGCCCAGCTGCTGGTCCGGCTTGGCTCGCGTGTCGACCGGCGGCTAATAGGCAAGGCGCACGAGGCGGCAATGCGCCTGCCGTTGATGGGCCGGCACGTCAGCGAGGCGCAGCAGCCGATCCGCGACGTCGATACCATTCGCGGCTTCCTTTCGGGGCAGGGTCCGGTCGCCATCCTCGATATGCCGTGGATGCCGCTCTACATCGTTTTCGTCTTCCTGCTGCACCCGCTGCTCGGCTGGGTGACGCTGGGCGGCGCCTCGCTGCTCATACTGTTGACGCTGCTCACCGAGCGGACTACCCGAGCGACCTCGGAAGGGCTGCTGCGCTCGTCGTCGCGGCGCTATACGGTGGCCGCCGCCTCGACCCGAAATTCGGAAGTGCTGCGCGCCATGGGATTCGGTCATCGCGCCATGCGCCGGTTCGCCGAGGCCAGCACCGAGCATTCGGCGGCGCAAGAGCGCCTGGGCGATTTAACGAGCGGATTCTCTGCGGTTTCCCGCGTGATCCGCCTCATTCTGCAGTCGGCCCTGCTCGGCCTGGGCGCGTACCTCACCATCAAGGGCGAGATGACGGCCGGCGCAATCATTGCCGCCTCGATCGCCTCCTCGCGCGCCTATGCCCCGATCGAGGTCGCGATCGCCAACTGGAAGGGCTTCGTCGCCGCCCGCCTTGCCTCCAAGCGGCTCAACGCGGCGATCGACATGCTGGGCGAGAAGGAAGCGCCACTCGACCTGCCGGCACCGGTGAAGAGCCTCAAGCTGGAAAACATCTCGGTTGCCATTCCCGGCACCCAGCGCCTCGCCTTGAGCAATATCAGCTTTGAGCTCGAGGCCGGCCAGGCGCTGGCGGTGATTGGCCCGAGCGCTGCCGGCAAGTCGTCGCTGGCGCGCGCCATTGTCGGCGTCTGGGGCACGGCGCGAGGAACGGTCAGGCTGGACGGCGCGGCACTCGATCACTGGGCGCCCGAACGCCTCGGCCAGCACGTCGGCTATCTGCCGCAGGACACCGAACTGTTCGAAGGCACGATCAAGGACAACATCGCCCGGTTCGAGGAAAATCCGGAGAGCCAGAAGGTCATTGCCGCGGCGCAAACCGCCGGCGTCCACGAGATGATCCTGCGACTGCCGGACGGCTACGAGACCCAGCTCGGCGAAATGGGAACCGCCTTGTCCGCCGGCCAGCGCCAGCGTATTGGCCTCGCCCGCGCCCTCTACGGCGATCCCTTCATGGTCGTGCTCGACGAACCCAATTCCAATCTCGACGCGGAAGGCGAGGAAGCCCTCGCAAGGGCGATCGAAAGTGTGCGCGAGCGCAAGGGCATCGCCGTCGTCATCGCCCACCGGCCTGGTGTGCTCGCTGTCGTCAACCAGATCGCCGTCATCGGCAACGGTCAGCTGACCGCCTTCGGGCCGCGCGATGAAGTTCTGCGCAAGGCGGTCAAGTCGGTGCCTGCGGTGGCGCAGGCCGCCAAGCCGACGGCGGCGGCGCCGCCGCAAGCACCAACCGGTGTGCTGGTGCAGCAACCGGCTTGATCAAGAATTCATTTTGACAGCGTTAGATTGCCCTCGGAAAGACCACCATGGCCAGACCTCCTTCGACAGCTCAGACCGAGCAAGACGCCGATCCGGCCTTCAGACAGCGCGCAATGCTCGGCGTCGGGCTGATCGTCGCCCTCGTCGGCGGCATCGGCGGCTGGGCTGGCGCGTCGTCGCTGTCGGGCGCGGTCATCGCCGGTGGGCAGGTCGTCGTCGACAGCAGCATCAAGAAGGTACAGCACCCGACGGGTGGCGTGGTCGGCATCATTCGCGTCAGGAACGGCGACGTCGTCAATGCCGGCGACGTGTTGGTTCGCCTCGACGACACCCAAACCCGTGCCAACCTCGACATCGTGCTGACGCAGCTGACGGAATACACCGGCCGCAAGGCGCGACTCGCGGCCGAACGCGACGGCGCCAGCGAGATCGCCTTTCCACCCGGGTTCGCCGAATCCTACCGCGAGGCCGAGCGTGTCAGAGCCGGCGAGAAGCGGCTGTTCGAGGCCCGCGCCCAGTCGGTCCGCGAACAAAAGGGCCAGCTGCGCGAGCGCATCGGCCAGTACCAGAACGAGATCAAGGGCATCAAGTCGCAGGAAAAGGCCAAATCGGAAGAGTTGCGTCTGGTGCGCGAGGAATTGACCCGCGTCGAGGACATGTACAATCGCCAATTGCTGCCGATGACGCGCCTGCTGCAGATGCAGCGTGAAGTGACACGCATTGCTGGTGAGGACGGCGCCCTGATCTCCCAGATGGCACGCTCGGAAGGCCAGATCAGCGAAACCGAGCTGCGCATCATCGAGCTCGAGGCCACCTTCCGGTCGGAAGCGCAAAAGGAACTGCGCGAGATCGAGGGCAAGATCGGCGAACTCGTTCAACGCCAGATCGCCGCCGAGGACACGCTGATGCGGATCGACATCAAGGCGCCGCAGTCCGGCATGGTGCACGAGATGACGGTGCACACCGTCGGCGGCGTGATCAATGCCGGCGAGTTGATCATGGGCATCGTGCCGCTGCAGGACGAGAAGGTGATCGAAGTCAGGATCGCGCCGACCGACATCGACCAGGTCGTGCCGGGACAAAAAGTGGTGCTGCGCTTCCCGGCGTTCAACCAGCGCACCACGCCGGAACTCAAGGGCTCGGTGACGACGCTGGCCTCGGATGTGACGAAAGAGGCGCAGACCAACGTCACCTACTACACCGCGCGCGTCAAAGTCGACGACGCCGACATGCAAACCTTCAAGCAGATGAAGCTCGTTGCCGGCATGCCGGTCGAAGGCTTCATCCAGACCGGCGAACGCACCGCACTGTCCTACCTCGTCAAGCCGTTCCGCGATCAGCTGGCGCGGGCCTTCCGCGAAGAATAGAGGGCTGGCCGCCGGCAGCGCAGCGCCGGGCCACCTATCATCGCATCAGCCCGGCTTCGCGATAGTAGCGCGCGACGCCTGCGTGCAGCAGCTCCGGCCGTGGCAGCGCGGCGATGGTATTCATCGCCGTCGTCTCGGCGGCCTGCGGCAATCGCCGGGCGAGGTCGGGCTCGGCCGCATGCAGTGCCTTGGCCAGACGATGGGCGACCGCTTCATCGAGGCCAGGCCGCATCATGACGAAACTCCATGAGCCGACCGAGGTGATCGCCGCATCCTGCCCGGGATAGGAGCCGGCGGGCACGACCAGGGTCTTCAAAAACGCATGCTTCGCCCTAATCCGCGTGATCTCGTCCGCGTTCGGCACGATGAACCGGGCGCCGCCGGGCAGCTTGGCGACGGCGGCAAATCCCGGCCAGCCGATACCGCCGCCCCACAATGCCTCGACCCGGCCGTCGGCGACCATTGCCGGGCCGTCGCCGGCGCGCTCGAGGAATACGGCGCCGAAGTCCTTCGTCTGGTCGAGGCCGAGACCGTCGAGCACGTAGCGCGCGAGGATCACGAGACCGGAACCGGCGGCGCCGAAGGCCACCGGCTTGCCGACGAGATCGCCGATCGAGCGCGCCGGCGACGCCGCCTTGACCACGAACATGCCCGGCGAGGAATACATCGCGGTGAAGATCCTAAGATCGGCCGGCGCCCGCCCGACGCCGTTCAGCGCCTCGTAGGCACTTTCGCCCTGCACCAGCGCGAGATCGAGTTGGCCTGCCTCCAACAGCGGAATGTTCTCGGCACTGCCCTTGGTGTTTTGCGGCCGCACCTCGAGCGTCGGATCGGCGGCCTTGAGGGCCGCGACAAGCGCGTCGCCATAGACCGGAAAGCCGCCACCCGGCGTTGCCGTGCCGAGCTTGATCAGCACCGGTTGCTGCGCATTCGCCATGCTGGTCATCATCATCACTGCCAACCCGATGGCACCCACGAGTGTTCGTTTCAGCATTTGCCACTCCGCCAGCATCGCCGATGCCTGGAATGGGACCATAGCCGCGTTGCAGTCCGGTGACGAGGGCGCACTGCGTGCGCGATCGGCTCGACAGCGGGTTGTCAAACGCCGCCCGCTTGAGGCAGCCTGCCGCTTGTGAGACGCCGGGCACCATGATCGCCGCAACTGCCTGCAACAGCCATCGGCCTTGCGCCGCAGACCGCCAGAGGATGCTAGCCGTGAAACACGCACGCCCGATCACTATGGCTGCCACGCTGGCGACCTGCCTCGTCATGTTGTGGCTGTTGCCGCTGGCATCGGCGCGAGCCCAGGACACGGCGCAGGCAGCCCAGCGCCCGCCGCTGACGATCCCGATCTTCATCAGCGCGCGTACCGATCTGTGCTACGACCCCGGCGACGCCGCCGCCATCAAGGCGCTGACCATGCGCGAAAGCCAGCGCATCAATCGCCAGGGCGGTATCGCCGGCCGGCCGATCCAGCTGCGCTTCCTCGACGACGAGCGCGACCAGGCCAAGACCACCGCCAACCTGCGCTCAGGCCTCACCGACCCGCAGGCGATCGCGATGATCGGCTTGTCGAACTCGAACCGCGCCAAGGTCGCGTTCGAGGCGACCGCCAAGGAACTGCGCGAAAGCGCCATTCCATTCCTCTCCAGCATCGCCGTCAACAGCGTGTTCGAGGGCTTCCCGAACGTCTTCACGATCCAGGCCTCGCAGGACGAGGAGCGGCTGCCGGTAATGGTGCGATTCATCCAACACATGAAATTCGAGCGGCCGGCCTTCATCGGCCTGCGCGACGCGGTGTTCTCCACCACCCTCGGCGACGGCCTGAAGAAGCAGCTCGGCGAACGCACGCTCGTCGCCGAGCAGCGGCTGCGCTCGGCCGGCGACAACGTCGATCCGGCCGAGGTCGCAAGCCTCCTCGCCATGCTCAAGGACAAGCAGCCCGATCTCGCGGTGATGAGCATCGGCACCAACCGGGCGGCAATGCTGATGCAGGCAATGACGTCGGCCGGCATCACTCCGGCGCTGTTCATAACCGGACGCATCGAGGCGCTGCCAGTCGAGATCGCGAATTCCTATCCCAACGCCATCTACCAGCTCGCCTGGGACCGGTTGCCCGAGGCCTACAACGACCGGCTGCGCCGGCTGATCAGCCGCGAGGGCCAGGAGAACTGGATCTTCGAGGGCGGCAAGAACGCCGAGGCGCCGGGCTGGAAATCCGGCGAGTGCAAGTCACGGCGGGATACCCCCTCGCCCGATCCGGTCGAGGCTGCCAACCTGCGCGCGATCGGCATCGGCACCCAATTCGCCGACATGGTCGCGCTCGTCGCTGCCGCTGCCGGCACGGCGGACGCCAAGGCGGACGTGCCGGCGCTGCGCCACCACGTGCTGCAGCAATTGAAGACGACGTATGCCGCCGGCCGAGGTGCGTTCAAGGGCAGCTTCGAGAACTGGTCGTTCCAGCCGGCGACACGCACCGCAGTACGCACACCGTTCGTCGTCATTCAGCCGCATGGACTGGGCCGCACCCAGCTGGCGCCGGTCCAGTTCACCCGCGTCAAGGATGGCTCGCTGCGGCAGATCGAGACGCTCTATGTCGATATCGACATGATCAAGGCCCACCGCGTCGACGACAACGAAAAGTCGTTCTTCGCCGAGTTCTACCTGGCGATGCGCGACACACCGACCTCGTCGATCGAGCAGATCGAGTTCACCAACGCCTATCTCGATCCCAAGACCAACGGCCGACAGCTGTCGGTCCAGGTGCTGCACAGCGGCGGCCCCAGCAACGCCTATCCCGAACGGATGAGGGTCTACAAGGTGACCGGCCGCTTCATCTTCGAGCCCGACCTCGCGTCGTTCCCGTTCGATACCCAGCGCTTCTCGATCGACCTGCAGCCTAAGCGCGGCGACGCGCCGTTCATCATCCAGCCGCCGCCGAACGAATTGCGCGACAAGCAGGTGACGACCGACGGCTGGGACCCCAAGTCGCAATACGTGGGCTACGACGAGGACTTCGTGCCGGTGATCGACGCCTTCACCCACGAGGCGAGCGTGGCGCCGTTCTACAAGGCGAGTTTCGTCTGGCTGATGAAACGGCAGACCACCGACTATTATCTGCGCGTCGTGGTGCCGCTGCTGTTCATCCTGATCGTCGCTTACCTGTCGATCTTCATTCCGCAATCGCATTTCGAGGCGATCGTGACGATCCAGGTGACGGCGCTGCTGTCGGCAGTGGCATTGTACATCTCGCTGCCGAAGCTCGACTCCGATACGGCGACGGTATCGGACCGCATTTTCGTATTCGACTACATGATGGTGAGCCTGATGATCGTGATCTCGATCCTGCGCGTGAACCGGCTGATCGCCCACCGCAAAGGGCTGCAGCGGTTCCTCGGCGTCGTGCACATCGTGGCGGTGCCGCTGATGCTCGTCGCGATGGCCTGGCATGTCAACGCCTTGAGCATGGGTGATCGTTAGACGCCGACCGCTACAGCACGACCTCAACCAGGTACGGTCCTTTGTGCCGCAGCCCGGCCTTGATCGCGCTGACGAGCTGATCGACAGTCTCGACCCGGCGCGCCTCGACACCCATGCCCTTGGCCAGCGACACCCAGTCGATCGTCGGGTTTTCCAGCGACAGCATATCGTGCGCCTTGCGACCGGGGTTCTTCGCACCAACGTTCATCAGTTCACCGCGTAGAATCCGATATGCCCGATTGGCCCACACCAGCGTGAGGACATCAAGCTTCTCGCGCGCCTGCGTCCACAGCGCCTGCACGGTATACATGCCCGAGCCATCCGCCTGCAGACCGATAACCTTGCGATCCGGGCAGGCGATGGCCGCGCCGACCGCCATCGGCAAGCCGTCGCCGATGGCGCCACCGGTCAACTGCAGCCAGTCGTGCGGCTTGGAATTTCGGGTGAGTGCGAAGAAGTTGCGGCCGGTGGTGACGCTTTCGTCGCAGATCACCGCCCCTTCCGGGATCAGCGCACCGAGGACGGCGCCGATCGTCTCGGGGTTGAGCGCGCTGGTAGTCGGGATCGGCGGCGGCTCGGCCTTGGCCAGCACCGGCCTCGCCTTGGCAGCGCCGACCGCCTCGGCGAGACGGGCGAGCGCATCGGCGAGGTCGTCGTGCACCTCGGCGAGCGTTTGGATCTCACAGCCAGGCTGCGTCATCGCACTCGGCTTGCCGGGATAGCCGAAGAAGGCGATCGGCGGCCGGGCACCGACCAGGATTACGTTGCTGTAGCCCGCCAGCACCTCGAGCGCGCTGTCGACCGGATAGGGCACGCGATCGACCGAGACGCGGCCGGCGCCGCGCTCGACGCGGGCATTGGAGCCCGGTGCCATCAGCCGGCAGCCGGTCTTCACGGCGATGCGCGAGGCATCGGCGAGCGCGTCGGCCCGCAGCGCATCGCCACCCAGCATCAGCAGCGTCGAGGGCCCGAGTTTGGCGAGTGCCGCGGCGTCCTGCACGGCCTGGTCGCCGACCCTGGCGCGCGGCCGCGCCGGCGGCACCCGCGCCGCGCCCGCCACCCGGCCCCCAGGCGGTATCGGCCGGCAGCACCAGGGTCGCGATCTGCCCTGCGCCGCGGCGCGCCTCGATGATGGCGTCGCGACCGTCGATCGCGATCGTGCGCGACGACGAGCCGGTGCGCACCCAATCGGAGTATGGCTTGGCGATCGCCTCGATGTCGCTGGTCAGCGGCGCATCGAACCGCTTGTGATAAGTTGCATGCTCACCCACAACGTTGATCATCGGCGTATAGGCCTTACGTGCATTGTGGATGTTGGCCATGCCGTTGGCGAGGCCGGGGCCGAGATGAAGCAGCGTGGCGGCGGGCTTGCCGGCCATGCGCGCGTAACCGTCGGCGGCACCCGTCGCCACGCCCTCGAACAGGCAGAGCACGCAGCGCATGCCGTCGACCCGGTCGAGAGCAGCGACGAAATGCATCTCTGATGTGCCGGGATTGGTGAATGATACCGACGACCCCGCCGCCGACCAGCGTCCTGACCAGGCTCTCGGCGCCATTCATTTCGTCCGTGTCGGGGCTGTCGGCCATGGCGCGCGTCCTCTCATGTGATGCGCGCGAGCATCCCTTGCTTTGGCGCGGCTCGCAAGCCGGCGTGACCAGGCCATTTCGCATAGCCGTCAAGCACCTGCCGGCGTCGCGACGCAGTCGCGGCGCCATGTCGATACCTACCGCTTTGGCCAACGATAAATTCATTGCTGCATCGCACGCAGGACACCTAGCGGATGATCGCAGGCCGTGACAGTCTCGCGCCGCGGCATTCAGCATGCATACGCTGCTCGCCGGCCTCTTCTGAGTTGCTGAAAGCCACCAGTCTGGGAGTACACTCATGATGATAGGTTTGAAATCACGGCGCTCGGCCTCGGGCGCCGCTGTTGCATTTGCGCTTGCCATCGCAGCCCTCGCGCCTGCCGCAGTTGCCCAGCAGGTCATCAAGATCGCCGCCGGCGCACCGCTCACCGGCGCGTTGGCGAAGCCCGGCCAGGAAGTGGTCAACGCCGTCAAGCTCGCCGCAGAGGAATGGAATGCCAAGGGCGGCGTGCTCGGCATGAAAATCGAAGTCGTCGAGGCCGACGACCAGGGTAACCCGCAGATCGGCGTCGCCGCCGGTGAAAAGGTCGCCGCCGATGCCGCCATCATGGGCGCGGTGTGGGGCATCACCAGCTCGACCTGCATTCCAGTCTCGGAGATCCTCGAGAAGGTCAACATGGCGATAATCACGCCGGGCTGCAGCAATCCCAAGGTCACCGATCGCGGCCTGAAAGTCATGCACCGGCTTTGCGCCCGCGACGACTTCCAGGGCCCGGCCGGCATCATCTTCGCCGTCAACGACCTGAAGGCCAAGAAGATCGCAATCTTCGACGACGGCACCACGGGCCCGCGCGGCGCCGCCGACGAAGCCGAGAAGCAGGCCAAGGCGATGGGCGTGACCGCGCTTCGGTTCGTGCTGCGCTCCGGCGACAAGGACTTCCGCGCCGTGCTCGGCACCGTGCCGAAGGACGTCGATGCCATCTATGCGAGCCTGTGGGCACCCGATGCCGCGCTGATGGCCAAGCAGCTGCCCGACGTCGCCCTCAAGGCCCGCATGATCGGCCCCGATGGACAGTTCGAGCCAGTCGACTACGTCCAAGCCGCGGCCGGCGGCGCCGAGGGCAACTACGTCACGTTCTTCGTGCCCGACATGAAGAAGATCGCGGCGGCGAACGCCTTCGTGAAGGCATTCGAGGCCAAGTACGGCCAGATCAGCTCCTATGGTCCGCTCGCCTATGAAGGCGCCAACATCCTGCTCGAAGCGATCAAGAAGGCCGGCAAGGCCGATCGCGCCGCAGTGCGCGATGCCGTACGCGCGACCAAATACACCGGCATCCTCGGCATGGAGATCACGTTCGATGCCAAGGGTGACGTCGCAACGCCCTCGTTGTCGGTTTATCAGGTCAAGGGCAACGGCTTCGATCTGGTCAAGACGGTGACCAAGTAGGAGCGAGGCGATGCCACTTCTGGAGGTCTGCGGCCTGAAGAAGAATTTCGGCGGGCTGCAGGCCGTTCAGGGCTTCGACCTCACGGTCGAGGCCGGCGAGATCGTCGGCATCCTCGGGCCCAACGGCTCGGGCAAGACGACGATCTTCAACGTCCTGACCGGCATCTATCCGGCCGACGGCGGCCGCGCTTCATTCGACGATGGCCGCCGGCAGCTGCTCGGCCTGAAGCAGCATCAGATCACTGCCGCCGGCGTCGCGCGCACGTTCCAGAACCAGCGCCTGTTCAACGAAATGACCGTGCTCGAGAACGTCTGCGTCGGCCACCACTGCCGCACCCGTGCCGGCATCGCCGGCGTATTGCTCGGCCTGCCGGCCGCGCGCGCCGAGAAGGCCCGGGTGATCGACGAGACCCGGACGCTGCTCGGCGTCTTCGGCGACCGGCTGCTGCCGCGCGAGGACGAACTCGCCGCATCGCTGTCCTATGCCAACCGGCGCCGCCTCGAGATCGCCCGCGCGCTTGCCACGCGGCCGAAGCTGCTGCTGCTCGACGAGCCGGCGGCCGGCATGAACCAGACCGAGTCGCGTGAATTGATGGCCGACATCCTGCGCATTCGCGACCGTGGCATCACCATCATGCTGATCGAACACGACATGTCGGTGGTGCGCGGCATTTCCGACCGGGTCGTGGCACTCGATCACGGCGTCAAGATCGTCGAGGGCGATTTCGCCACGGTGCGCCGCCATCCGCAGGTCATCGAGGCCTATCTCGGACGCAGGGCCGCCCATGCCTGAGCCGTCCATGCTGAAGCTCTCCGACCTCGTTACCTACTACGGGCAGATGATGGCGCTCAAGGGCGTGAGCCTCGAGGTCAGGCAAGGCGAGATCGTCTGCCTGCTCGGTGGCAACGCTTCCGGCAAGTCGACGACGATGAAGACCATTCTCGGGCTGGTCCGTCCGCGCGAGGGCTCGGTCGAGTTCGAAGGCAATCGCATCGACCGTCTGGCAACCGGCGAGATCGTCAAGCGCGGCATCTCGCTGGTGCCAGAAGGCCGCCGCATCTTCGGCCGCATGACGGTGTGGGAGAACCTCGCCATGGGCTCCTACGTCCGGCGCGCCGACCCGAAAGCCGACATCGATCACGACATGGAGCGCGTCTACAGCCTGTTTCCACGCCTGAAGGAGAGGCTGGGGCAATTCGCCGGCACGATGTCGGGCGGCGAACAGCAGATGCTGGCGATCGGCCGGGCGCTGATGGCGCGGCCCCGCCTGCTGCTGATGGACGAGCCGTCGATGGGACTGTCGCCGGTCTTTGTCGACCAGGTCTTCGACATCATCAAGGAGATCAACAAGCAGGGCACGACCATCCTTGTGGTCGAGCAGAACGCGGCGGTCGCGCTGTCGATCGCCAATCGTGGCTACGTGCTGCAGAACGGCCGCATCGCCGCCGCCGACACCGCCGCCGCGCTGCTGCAGGCCGACGACGTTCGCCGCGCCTATCTCGGAGAGGAATAGTCTAACCGATGGACCTGCTTTCGATCCTGCCGCAACAGCTCGTATTCGGCCTCGCGCTTGGTACCGTCTACGGCCTGATCGCGCTCGGCTACACCATGGTCTATGGCGTGCTGCTGATGATCAACTTCGCCCATGGCGAGGTGTTCATGATCGGCGCCTACATCGGCTGGGCGGTGCTCGCCTTCCTGCTCAATCATGCGGTCGGCGGCTTGCATCCGATCTGGGTGCTGCCGGTTCTGCTGTTGCCGGCGATGGTGATATGCGGCGTGCTCGGCATGACCATCGAGAGGTTCGCCTATCGGCCGCTCTATTTGCGCGGTGGCTCGCGCCTGGCGCCGCTGATCAGCGCCTTCGGCGCTTCGATCTTCCTGCAGAACGCGGTGATGCTGACGCAGGGCGCGCGCATGAAGGTGTACATGACCAACACGCTGTTTCCGCGCACCTGGCGGTTCGACATCTTCGGCGTCAACGTCTCGGTACTGCTGCTGGTGATGATTGCGGTGTCGATGTCGCTGACCTGGGGCTTGATCCTGCTGGTGCAGAAGACGACGCTCGGCCGCTCAATTCGCGCCGTCTCCGAGGATCGCGAGATGGCCTCGGTCATGGGCGTCAGCGTCGGCCAGGTGGTCGGGCTGACGTTCTTCCTCGGCTCGGCACTGGGCGGCGCCGCCGGCGTCCTGGTCGGGCTCTACTACACCCAGATCGATTTCGTGATGGGCTATTCCGCCGGTCTCAAGGCATTCACCGCCGCGGTGCTCGGCGGCATCGGCAATATCAAGGGCGCGATGGTCGGCGGGCTGCTGCTGGGCATCATCGAAAGCGTCGCCGTCACCTTCATCAATCCAGCCTTCAAGGATGTGGTGGCGTTCGCCGTCCTCATTCTGGTGCTGATGTTCCGGCCGGAAGGCATATTCGGGGAAACTCTTTCGGATCGGAAGAAAGTGTAATGCCGGACACGATTCGCGAGGCCTTGCGCCGCAACTGGTATTGGTTCCTGCTCGCGGGCGGCCTGATCGCGCCGCTGCTCGCCCCCAACGACTACGTGATCGGCGTTCTGGCGCGGATCTGCCTCTATTCGATGCTGGCCTTGGGCCTCAATATCGTCGTCGGTTTCGCCGGCCTGCTCGACATCGGCTACGTCGCCTTCTTCGGCATCGGCTCCTACGTCTACGCCTTCCTGGCTTCGCCGCACTTCGGTCTGCACCTGCCGTTCGTCCCGGTGATGGTGATCGTGACACTGTCGGCCGCGATCGCCGGCATCCTGATTGGTGCTCCGACCTTGCGGCTGCACGGCGACTATCTCGCCATCGTCACCTTGGGCTTCGGCGAGATCACCTACCTGTGCCTCGTCAACCTCGATCGGCCGATCAACATCACCGGTGGTCCGAGCGGCCTCATCCGCATCGACCCGCCGCAGTTCTTCGGCCACGTCGTCGACAGCAACATCGAGTACTACTACATGTTCCTGCTGACGCTCGGCTGCATGCTGTTCGCGTCGATCAGGCTGCGCGACAGCCGTATCGGCTGGGCCTGGCGCGCGATCCGCGAGGACGAACTCGCCGCCGCCTCGATGGGCGTCAATACCACGGTCTCGAAGCTGCAGGCGTTCGCCCTCGGCGCGACCTTCGCGGGCTTCGCCGGCGGCCTGCTGGCGTCGTGGCAGAAATCGGTGTTCCCCGACAACTTTCTGTTCCAGGAATCGATCAATGTGCTGGCCATGGTCATTCTCGGCGGCATGGGCAGCGTGCTCGGCGTCATCCTCGGCGCGACCATCATCGTCGCCTTGCCGGAGGTGTTCCGCGATTTGAGCGTCTACCGACTGCTGGCATTCGGCGCACTGATGATGGTGGTCATGATCGTGCGACCGCAGGGCTTGCTGCCGGAAGGCTTCGCCACGCCGCGCAAGAAGGCCGAGGAGCAGCCGCCGGCGCCGGCAACGGCATCGGCGGCCAAAGGCGCAAGCAAGCCATAGCGAGGCGAGGGGCGACATGCACACGGTGGTGCTCGGAGCTGGCGCGGTCGGGGTCGCGACCGCCTACCATCTGATGCAGCTCGGCCACCGGGTCACCGTCGTCGATCGCCAGCCCGGCGCCGCCCTCGAGACCAGCTTCGGCAACGGCGCCGTGATCCATGCCAGCGAGGTCGAGCCGTGGTCGCAGCCCGGCATGCCGGCGAAGATCCTGCAATGGATCGGCCGCGAGGACGCGCCGATGCTACTCCGGCTGGGGGCGCTGCCCCACATCATGCAATGGGGCGCGGCGTTTCTCGCCAATTGCACCGCAGCGCGCTTCAAGGCCAACTCGCAGACCAACCTGCGGATCGCGCTCTACAGCCTGCGCACGCTGCAGGAGATCGGGGCTGCGACCGGCATCGCCTACGACCGGGCAACACGGGGCGTGATCAAGATCTACCGCAATACGGCGTCTTACGATGCCGGACGGCGCAGCTCGTCCCAGCTGTCAGCGCATGGCCTGACTTTCGAGGAGCGCGATGCCCGCGCCTGCGCCGAGCTCGAGCCGGCGTTGGCCGAGACCGCCGACAGCCTGGTCGGTGCGCTCTATTATCCGCGCGACGAGGTCGGTGATTGCCACAAATTCGTGCAGGGGCTCGCCGCACACTGCGCCGCGCACGGCGTCGAATTCCGCTACGACACAACCATTACCGGGCTCGAGCGGCGGGGCAATCGCATCACCGCGGTTGCGACCTCGGCCGGCACGATCGAGGCTGACAAAGTGGTAGTGGCCATGGGCAGCTTCTCGCCGCAGTTGCTGCGCGAGGTCGGCGTCAAGGCACTGATCTATCCGGTCAAGGGCGTCTCGATCACGGTCGACAAGGCGCCGTGGAACAACGCGCCACGCCACGCCATCATCGACGACGGCCGCATGTTCGGGCTGATCCCGATCGGCGACCGGCTGCGCGCCGCAGGCTCGGCCGAGATCGCCCGCTTCGACACCACGCCGAGCCCGGCGCGCGCCGGCGCCATCATCGACAAGGTGCTGCAGACGTTCCCCGGTTTCGCCCGCTGCTACGATCCTGCGACTGCCAAGGTGTGGGCCGGATTGCGCCCGGTTTCACCCAGCGGCGTCGGCTATATGGGGCGGACCGCGCTCGACAACCTCTACGTCAACTCCGGTCATGGCCACCTCGGCTGGACGATGTCGTGCGGCGCCGGCCGTTTGGTGGCCGACATCGTCGACGGCCGCCGCCCGGAAATCGACCTGTCGGGTTTGCCCACGCTCGCGGGCTAGTACCCGCAATCACACATGGATAGCACACATGACGATCGAGGATGCTCGCCGGCCAGGAGCGACGCGCAGGCCGATGTTGCCCCATCGGACAAGCGGCGCGTCATGCGGACCGCATGCTTCCAGCATGACGTCGGCGAGCATCCTCGATCGCCCGCAGGGTCGCGGCCCACGGGCCGCCCGCGGCGTCGCGCGCCTTGCGCGTAGCTGCGGCTACGCGCTGCGCCGCGCTCCTGGCGGATCGCCTCGTGGTTCCGCGATCAGGTGTGCTATCCATGTGTGATTCCGGGTACTAGTACCCGCAATCACTCCCGCCGATGCGCCTCGGCCAGCTCGGCCATGCTGTTGAAGACGAAATCATAATGCGGCATCGCGCCCGGGTTCATGGTGGCGCCGAACCCCTTGTCGCCGTGCCGGCGATAGATCCAGGCCGACTTGAGGCCGGCCTTGTTGGCCGGCGCGTGGTCGTGGAACATGCTCTCGGCAGTGTGCAGGATATCGCTCTTGTCGACCCCGAGCGATGTGAGGTTTTCCAGCATGTAGTCGAAATTGCGCGGATCGGGTTTGTAGGAGCCGACGTCCTCGGCGGTGTAGATCGCATCGAAATCGACCAGCAGACGCTTGTTGCTGAGGGCGAAGCTGGCGTTGTCGACGTTCGACAGGATGACGAGCTTATAGTGCTGCTTGAGGTACTTGAGGCTAGCCGCCGAATCGGCAAACGCTGGCCAGTCGCCGACCGAGCGGCCGTAAGCCAGGCACTCTTCCCAGCTCACCGTCACTCGCCATTCGTCGGCGAGCCGCTTATAGACCACGGCCAGCAGATCGCGATAGGTCTTGGCCGGTGTGAAGCGCTGCTGCATCAATTCGTGCCGGGCGTGCGCCTCGAGGACGGCATTGCGCGACAACGGCGGCTTGACCTTCGACACCAGCGGCTGCAGCGCCGCGATCATCCCCGACTCCCAATCGATCAACGTGCCGTAGCAATCGAATGTCAGCACCTTGAAATCGGACAATCGCATATTCAGCTCTCCTGTCTGGGACGGCTCGATCTTAGCATCATATTGTCCGCACGGCGTGCATCCGCTGCAGGTAGCTCCGGTACTCCTCGGCCTCCTTCCTGGTGCGCGCACCATCCCAGCCATAGACGGCGGCGACTGCTTCGGCTGCCTTGTCGGCAGCCGCGTAGCCCATGGTTTTGGTCCAGCCGGCGCCGACGCGGCGGAACATCAGGTCGGTGAGGCTCGTTGCATGCTCGTGGCGCGCGGCATGGACGAGATCGGCGAGCTTGGCATCAGTCCAATCATCGACGACCGGAGGTGAGTTCTGATTGTCGGGGAACTTGCGGGCGCCGTAATCGACCGGCTGCGGCCGGCGCGCAGGCTTGAGCTGTCGCCGCGCCACATCCACCATCTCGGTGCCGGCCGAGCGATGCGTCATCACCGGCCCGGCCGTCATCGCATAGACGCCGGGCATGCCCGCGCTCGACAGATCGTGGACATCGCGCGAGCGCTTGCCCATCGGCAGCGCCGGATCGTAGCTGAGCGGCCTGACTCCGGCCCACGTGAACAGGACATCCGAACGCTTGAGCTTCAGGCCCGGCAAGAGGTGATTGCCTTCCGCCAGCAGCCCGTCGATCTCGTCGTCCCCAGCACGTATCTCGTCGAGGTTGCCCTCGTAGACGGTTTCGGTCGGGCCAAAATAGTGCATACCGCGCCAGGGGATGCAGTAGAGCGGCTCCTGTTTGCGATTGAACGTGACGATGCCGTTGTCGGCGCATTCGGGCGGCAGCTGGACCATGATGTGGATGCCCTTGGTGCCGAGGATCTTGCGCGGACGCGGCGCACCGGAGGCACCGTTGACCTTGTCGATCCAGATGCCGGCCATGTTCATCACGAGCTTCGCCTCGACCGTCGCGTTGCCGCCGGCGAAAACGTCGGTGAGCTCGATCTCCCAAGCCTCGTTGCGCCGGGTCATGCGGCCGGCGGCGGTATAGTTGCGCACGACCGCTCCCAGCCGCTCGGCATCGAGCACGGCATCGACGCACAACCGCTCCGGCCACTCGAACTGGTACTCGGTGAAACCGCCGATCCCCTGCAGACGATCCCAGTCGCGCAAGTCCCCGACCAGCGGAATGCTCTTGGCCGCCTTCGGCGAGATCATGCGCTGCTCGAGCGGCACGTCGATCGCGGCCATCGACGCCAGTAAGCCGAGGCCGAGGCGGACCTGCCAGGGGCGATAGATCGAACTCTCTCCAGATCGGGAAGTGGAAGTTGAGCGGCCGCACGCGCTCAGGCGCGGTCAGCACCAGCTGGCGGCGGGCTTCCATCGCCAGCTTCGCCATCCGCATCGCCGTCTGCAGTCGCGAGGGGTGGCGAAAGAACTCGAACATCGAGGCGCCGGGCGCGAGGTAGCGCAGGCCGCAATGCAGCAGCCGGCTCGACCGGCTGGAGGAGCCGGAGCCATAATCGCCCTTCTCGACCAGCAGCACCGAGTATCCCGCACCTGCGAGATGCTGCGCTGTACTTGCGCCATTGACGCCGGCGCCGATGACACAGACGTCGAACTTGACCTTGTCCAGTTTCTCGATTGCGGTCCGCATGTCGCCCTCCCTGCCCGAATGTGATCATAGAAATAGAATTCGCCGCTGCATCGCCGGCCGAATGCATGACAGTCATGCTGCCGCAACCACACGCAGATCGCCGTTTGACGGCCGTTTGCGCCACCGATAGCCTGCCATGCGTGGGATCAGCCTGGGAGGGTCAGATGAGCAGCGACGGGATTAAGTCAGGACTTCGGCGACGCGATTTTCTTGGTGCCTCGGCAGCGGCGATCGCCGCAACGCAGTTTCCATTCTCGGAAGATGTCTATGCGCAAGGCACATCGACGCTGCGCGCCGGCATCACCGGCTACAACGTCATCAACACTCTCGATCCCGGCAAGGCGACGCTGATCCCCGAGTTCTATGTCATCTGGGCGCTGTACAACGGCCTGATGAAGCTCGACGCCAACTCGAACCCGGTGCCGGACCTCGCCGAGAGCCTCAAGACGGACGGCAATACGCTCGAGTTCAAGCTGCGCAAAGGCGTCAAGTTCCACGACGGTTCGGAGATGACCGCCGACGACGTGAAGTTCACGCTCGAGCGGCTGCTCGACGAGAAATTCGCTTCGCCCAACAAGAGCAAGGTCTCGGGCTTGTCGGCAATCGAGGTGCCTGATGCTTCGACCGTAAAGCTGGTGACCAAGGAGGCCTTCGCGCCGCTACTGACGTTCCTCGCCAATGCCCGCACCGGCACCCAGATCCTGTCGCGCAAGGCGGTCGGCGCAGCTGGCGACGACTTCGGCAAGAAGCCGGTCGGCACCGGCGCCTATTCGCTTAAGGACTGGGTGCCCGGCGAGCGCGTTTCGCTGTCGGCGTTCCCGGGCTACTTCGGTGGCGCGCCCAAGATCGCCACCATCGACATGCCGCTGATCGCCGAGGAATCGAGCGGCGTCACAGCCCTGCTCGGCGGCCAGATCGACCTGACCTCGACGGCCCCGTTCGCCGACATCCCGAACCTGGAAAAGAACCCGGCCATCACCGTCCTGAAGCAGGCCGGTCTCAACTGCCGGTTCGTCTCGCTCAACCACCGCAAGGCGCCGTTCGACGACCCGGCGTTCCGACGCGCCTGCTCGATGGCGTTCGACCGCAATGCCATGGTGCGCGCCGTGCTGTTTGGCGAAGGTGTTACTTCGCACGGACTCATTCCGCCGTCGATCGCCTACGCCTACGGCGGCAACAACCGGCCGCTGTGCGCCTTCGATCCGGCGAAGGCCAAGGCGGAACTCGCCAAGTCGAAATACCCGAACGGCGCCGAGGCCGAGATCATGACCTGGGGCCAGTCGTGGTGGAAGCGAATGGCCGAGGTGTTCGTCGCCCAGTGCAACCAGACGCTCGGCACCAAGTTCACGGTGCAGGTGACGGAAGCCAATACCGTGTTCCAGCGCCACAAGTCGGGCGACTACCAGGGCTCGGTGTGGGGCTGGCTCGGCCTGCTCGATGCCGACGAGTACATGTACGACGTCTTGCACAGCAAGGGCTGGCGCAACTTCTACGGCTATTCGAACCCGAAGGTCGACGACCTCCTGGATCGCGCCCGGCGCGAACTCGACCAGGGCAAGCGCGGCGCACTCTACAGGCAAGCCGAGGACACCATGATCGAGGACATGCCGGTGGTGCCGCTGTTCGTGTCCAATGTGCACAACCTGATGACCAAGAAGGTGCAGGGCTTCAAGCAGCTGCCCTACTCCAACTGGGGCGACCAGTTCGCCAACATGAGCCTGGCGTAAGGCGGGCATCGGGGCGCAGGTGCGAGGCAGCATGGTGTGGGCGAGGTACGTCGGCGCGCGGTTTGTGGCGCTCGTCCTCACGGTGCTGGCCGGTTCGATCGTCGTATTCCTGGTGATGAAGGCGGCGCCGGGCGATCCGGCGATGGCGGCGCTCGGCGAGAATGCGCGGCCGGAACTGGTCGCCGCCTTCCGCGCCAAGCACAATCTCGACGTGCCGTGGGTCCAGCAGTACGGGCGCTGGCTCGCTCGGAGTGGTGCAGGGCGACTTCGGACTATCGCTCACGGTCGCCAGTGACCGCGCGATCTCCGGCCTGATCGCGGCGCGGCTGCCGAACACGATCTTCATCGGGCTGCTGGCGCTAGCCATCGCGATCTTTCTTTCGCTGATCGCAGGGACTGTCGCCGCGCGCAAACGCGGCAAGCTCGCCGACACGATCGCGACCTCGCTCGCTGCACTCGGCATTTCGATGCCCGACTTCTGGTTGAGCTACGTGCTGATCCTGGTTTTCGCACTTGGGCTCGGGTTGTTCCCGGCGTATGGCTTCATCGCGCCCGGGCAGTCCCTTTCCGGCGCGCTCTATTCCGGCTTCCTGCCGGCGCTGGCGGTTTCGGCGCCGCTCGCCGCGGTATTCGCGCGCACGCTGCGGACGGCGTTGCTGGAGACGAGCACCCGCGACTACGTGGTGGCAGCCCGCTCGTTCGGCTTCCACCCGGCCTATGTGTTCGCCCATTGGATCTTCCGCAACGCCTTGATCCCCTACATCACCATCATCGGGTTGCAGATCCGCTATATCCTCGGCGGCGTGGTGGTGATCGAGCGCATCTTCGGCATCGCCGGCATCGGTTCGCTGATGGTCGATGGCGCCTTCGCCCGCGACTATCCCGTGGTCCAGGCCTGCGCCGTGGTATTTCTCGTCATCGTGCTCTCGGTGAACTTGGCTGTCGACGTCGTCTGCAGCCTGCTCGATCCAAAGAGGGCTAGGTGATGACGGCGCACTTCGCGGCCCTGTGGAGCAATCGGACGGCGCGGGCCGGCGTCATCATCGTCGGACTTTTCCTGCTCGCGATCTCGGTCGGCGGCGCGCTGATGCCGTACTCGGCGACCGACATGGATTTCGTCAACCTGCTGACGCCGCCGGCCTGGGCGCATCCGTTCGGCACCGACTCGTTCGGCCGCGATGTGTTGACCCGGGTGCTGCTCGGCGGCCGCGTTTCACTCGCCATCTCGGTCACCGGCGTGACGCTGGCGGCGATGATCGGCATTCCGGCGGGCCTTTCGGCGGCCTGGTACGGTGGCTGGATCGATCAATTGCTGATGCGGTTTGCCGACCTGCTGTTCGCCTTCCCGAGCTTCGTGCTGGCGCTGTTCCTGATGGTGGTGCTCGGCTTCGGCGTCACCAACGTGATCCTGGCCATCGCCCTCGTCTACGTGCCGATCTTCGCTCGTCTCGCGCGCAATCTGGCGCTGACCGTGCGGGAGGAGGCCTATGTCCAGGCGGCGCGCCTGATGGGCCAGTCGACGCCACGCATCCTCGGCCGCGAGATCTTGCCCAACATCATGGCGCCGCTCATGGTGCAGGCGTCGATCTCGGTCGCGTTCGGCGTCATCATCGAGGCCGGCTTGAGTTTCCTCGGCCTTGGCGTACAGCCACCGACGCCGTCGCTGGGCGTGATCATGGCCGACGGCCGCGAGTACTTCAATCAAGGCCCGTGGGTGCTGACGCTGGCCGGCCTGTTCATCTCGTTCGGGCTGCTCGGCCTCAATCTGCTGGGCGACGGTCTGCGCGATCTGACCGACCCGAAGTTGCGCGAGCGGGCCAGCTCATGACCGACACGCCGCTGCTGCAGGTAGAAAATCTGGCGGTACGCTTTCGGATGGGGGCCAACGACATGTTGGCGGTCCGCCGCGTCGATCTCGAAATTCGCCGCCGGGAAGTCCTCGGCATCATCGGCGAGTCGGGCTCCGGCAAGTCGGTGACCGGCTTGGCGATCCTGAGGCTGCTGCCGGGCCACGCGACGGTGGCGGCGGACCGCCTTCGGTTTGTCGGCCGCGATCTGCCGCCGCTCGACGACGAGGCATTCCGGCAATTGCGCGGCACCCACCTCGCCATGATCTTCCAGGACCCGGTCGGCGCATTCAATCCGGCGAAAACCATCGGCTGGCATCTCGAGCGGATCATCGAACGCGCCGCGACCCGCGATGACCGGCCGGGCGGCGATCTCAGCCAGAACGCGCACCGCTGGCTCTCCGACGTCGGCATCGCACAGCCGGAGCGCATCCTGCCGCTCTATCCGCACCAGCTGAGCGGCGGCATGCTGCAGCGAACGCTGATCGCACTGTCGGCGGCGCTGCAGCCCGACCTGCTGATCGCCGACGAGCCGACCACCAATCTCGACAACATCGTCGAGCGGCAGATCATCGGTTTGTTCCGGCGGCTCAGGGACAAGCTTGGCTCGGCGATCATCTTCATCACCCACGACATCTCGCTGGCGGCCGGCCTGTGCGACCGCATCGCGGTGATGTACGCGGGCGAGATCGTCGAGACCGGGCCGGCCGACGAGTTGTTCCGCCGCCCGGCCCATCCCTATACCGCCGGACTGATCGAAACCTCGCGACAACTCGACGAGCGGGTCGAGCGGCTGCAGGAGATCCCCGGCGAGTTGCCCTCCGGTGCCGTGCAAGCCGCCGGCTGCTTGTTCGCGCCACGTTGCGGCTTGGTGACGGACGCCTGTCGGGCAACGCCACCGGCCAGCATCGCGCTCAGCCCCGGCCACAGCGTGCGGTGCATCCGCCATGCATGACGGGAAAAGACCACTGGTCGAGGCCGCCAATCTGGTCGTCAGCTTCGCGCAAGCCGGCGGCGGCGGACCGTTCCGTGCCGTCGACGATGTCAGCTTGTCGATCGCGCCGGGCCAGGTAGTGGGCCTCGTCGGCGAATCCGGATCGGGCAAGACGACGCTCGCGAAGACGATATTGCGACTGTACAAGCCTGCCGCCGGCACGTTGCAGTTCGACGGTCACGACATCACCCGGCTCGGCGAAAGCGCATTGCGGCCGATCCGCCGGCAGATGCAGATGGTTTTCCAGGACCCGCTGTCGTCGTTCAACCCGCGGGTGCGGATTGCCGATGCGATTGCATTGCCTTTGCGTATGCACGCCGGTGTGCCACCAGCCCAGATGCCGGGCAAGGTTGCGGAGCTGCTAGCCCGCGTCGGGCTCGGGCCCCAGTTCGCGTCGCGCTATCCGCACGAGATGTCGGGCGGCCAGCTGCAGCGCATCGCGATCGCCCGGGCGCTGGCGGTCGAGCCGCGCCTGATCGTCGCCGACGAGGCGGTGAGCAAGCTCGACGTATCGGTGCGGGCGCAGATCCTCAACCTGCTGCGCGACGTTCAGGCCGCGACCGGCGTGGCGCTGCTGTTCATTACCCATGATCTGCGCGTCGCCCGCTACCTGTGCGACCGAATCGGCGTCATGTTCTTCGGCCGGCTTGTGGAATTGGGCGCGACCGAGGACGTGTTCGCCAAGCCGCGGCATCCCTATACCCGCGCCCTGCTGGCGACCCTCGACGACGACGGCGGCGATCTTGCCGCGCTCGAGCCGCCGGCGCCGGCGGCGAGCGGTGGCTGCCGCTATCGCACGCGCTGCCAGATCGCGCGGACGGAATGCGCGACGCATCGGCCGGAATTGCAGTCAACCAATGACGAACGCCAGGCCGTGGCCTGTCCTTATGCATTGAGCGGCTGACCCAAGCGCAGCCGGTCGGCATCCTTGGCGACGTGGTCCAATCCCAACAGCAGCAGCCGGCGGCTCGCTGCCCGCGATTTCCAGGCGGCATGCGAGGTCAGGGTGACATTCGCCAAGGTTGCGAGCGGGTGGCCGGCAGGAAGTGGCTCGGTCGCGAACACGTCGAGCGCCGCATGACCGATGTGACCGCGCTGCAGTGCTGCGATCAGCGCCGGCTCGTCGATGAGGGCGCCGCGCGCGGTATTGACCAGCAGTGCCCCCGGTTTCATCCGCGCCAGCCGCGCCGCATCGAGCAGCCCCCTGGTTTCCGGCACCAGCGCCAGATGCAGGCTGATCGCGTCGGCCATGGCCACCAGGTCATCCAATCCGACCGGCTCGGCTGGAACGCCGGCCGGCACGCCGGACCGGTTCCAGGCCACGACACGCATGCCGAAGCCGGAAGCGATGCGCGCCATTTCCGAGCCGACGCCACCGACACCCAGCAGCCCCAGCGTCTTGCCTTGGAGCTCGATGCCTTCGCTCGCCGACCAGCGGCCGGTCCGCACGTCCCGGTCCATGCGGACGGTATCGCGGGCCGCCGCGAGAAGAAGGCCGAAGGCATGCTCGGCGATGGTGCGGTCACCGTAGCCGCGCACCCGACGAACGCATATATTGCTGCGTTCAGCCGCAGCCATGTCGATGTAACTCGACGCGCCGGTGCCGAGGAACACGATCGAGCGCAGATCAGTGGCGGTCGCCAGCAGCCCCGCGTCCATCCGGGTGTGTCCATTGAGGACGATCGCCGCGCCGGCTACGAGCGCTTCGAGTTGTGCCGGCGTCGGGTCACCGTCGAACACGGTCATGCCGGCGGGCACACCGATCTCGTCGATGAGTTCGCGCATCATCGCCGAGCAATCGACGTAGATGGTTGGCACGGTCATCACAGCGCCCGGCACAGGCGCATGGAGTCCAGAACAGCAGCCTGCACATTACGGCTCGCCACTGCGTCGCCCACCCGGTGCAGCTCGAAGGTGCCGGCGGGGTTGATGGTCAGCGGCTGCTGGCGCAAGGCGAGCAGCGCGTCGATGTCGGTGACACCGGCGTTGGACGCATCCCCACGCAACTCGTGATAGAGCGCGTCCGCAGGCAGCGTGCCGTGATCGACGATCAGCTGATCGGTGACCCGCTCCACGGTCTTGGCTGTGGCGAGATTGCGGTAAGTCACGTGCAGTCTATTGCCGCGGCGCTCGACCTTCTCGATCTGATGATCGAAATGCATCGGCACGCCGAGCTCATACGCACGCTTCTTCCAGATGATGCGCTCGGCGTAGGTCAGTTCCTGCGCCAGCTGCTGGTCGATCGAGTAGAACGCCACCTGCCGGCCGTCGCGGGCGGCCATCTCCATCACCTGGGCGGCTGGATGCCGGCCGGTGCCGTCGTAGATCACGATGTCGGAACCGAGCGGTACTGTGCCGCCGATCACGTCCCAGGCCGAGGTCACATGTTCGGCGCCCTTGATCCATTCGATGTCGGGAGTGCCGCCGGTGGCGATGATGACGACGTCGGGCTTTTCGGTCAGTACATCCTCGCGTTCAGCATAGGTATTGAGGCGGACCTCGACGCCGAGCCGTTCCAGTTCGGAGCGGCGCCAGTCGACGATGCCGATCACGTCGCGGCGCCAGCTGGCCCGCGCTGCCATCAAGAGCTGCCCGCCAAGTTGGCTCGCTGCTTCGAGCAGCACCACCTTGTGACCGCGCGTCGCCGATACACGCGCCGCTTCGAGCCCGGCCGGGCCGCCACCGATCACCACAACCTTGCGGCCGGCGCGCGGCGAGCGCGTGATCTCGTGCGGCAGGATCGCCTCGCGGCCGGTGGAGGGATTGTGCAGGCAGCTCGGCCGGTACGGTGACTGGCAATGGGTGGCGCCGACGCAGGGCCGGATTTCGCTCTCGCGCCCCGCTGCGATCTTGGCAACGAGATGCGGGTCGGCGATCTGCGCCCGCGTCATCGCCACCATGTCGAGCAGGCCCTCGGCGATGGCGTGTCGCGCGGTCGCGACATCGGCGACGCGGGCGGCATGGAAAACCGGCAGCTTCACCTCGCGCTTGAAGGCGCCGACCGGCTTCAGCCACGGCGCGATGCCCGACGCCATGCCCGGCATGTTGTCGACTGCGAGCCCAATCTCGGTGTCCATGCGGCCGTAGATGGCGTTGAAGAAATCGACATGGCCGCTGGCCTCGAAGATCTTGGCGATCTCCAGGCATTCTTCGAAATTCATGCCGACCGGCCCCTCGTCGACGACGTAGCGCAAGCCGAGCAGGAACTTGGTCCCGACCTGGCGGCGCATCTCCTCGTAGACCATCAGGCCGAACCGGCAGCGGTTTTCGACCGAGCCGCCCCACTTGTCGGTACGCCGGTTCATGGACGGCGACAGGAACTGGCCGATCAGGTGGCCGCCGGCCAGCGTCTCGATGCCGTCGAGACCGCCCTCCTGGCAGCGCTTGGCGGCGGCGCCGTAGGCCTTGATAACGCGGGCGATGTCGTACTCGTCCATCTCCTTGGGGAAACTGCGATGCAGCGTCTCGCGGATCGGCGACGGCGCGATGGTCGGCAGCCAGTTCGTGGCGTAGGGCTCGCCGCGCCGGCCGAGGTGGGTGATTTGGCACATGATCGCGGCGCCTTGGGCATGGACGCGAGTTCGAGAACTGCTGCAGCCACGGGATCACTTCGTCGACGCCGACGTTCAATTGCCGAAAGATGTTCGGGCTGTCGGGCGCTACGTTGGAAGAGCCGCCGAACATGGTCAGCGCCAGCCCGCCTTTGGCCTTTTCCTCGTGATAGAGCTGGTAGCGCTCGGTCGGCATGCCGTTTTCTTCAAGCCCGCAAGCGTGGCTCGTGCTCATGATGCGGTTGCGCAGGGTCAGGTGCCGGATCGTGAGCGGTTGCAGCAGCGGGTCTAAGCGGCGGATTGCCGATTGCGGCGCGGCGGAAACGGTCTGCGGCATGCTTGCGGCCTCACGAGCTGACGTATCGCAGGACTATGCAGCGGCCGGAGGCGCCGTCGCAATCGGTGGTTGGCTGCGCGATTGCAACACTGCCCTGCATGGCGGCCGCAGCTTGGGATGCACTGTCGTGGCACTCGACAGCCGCGACGGCCCGCTCAATGATGCGGTGGGGAGCCAGGTTGCGGCCAGCGCTGTCGCAGCACCCAACCGTCCTTTACGCGAGAGGTCCATCAGATGTCCCGACCGCCACGCCGCTTGCCGCGCGCCCGCGCGATGATCGTCGCGCCGCAGCCGGAGGCGGTCGAAGCCGGCGCCCGTGTCCTGCGCGACGGCGGCAACGCGCTCGATGCGACGCTCGCCTGTGCCTTCGCCCAGGGCGTAGTCGATCCGATGATGTGCGGCATCGGCGGCATCGGCACGATCCAGATCTTCGATCCGTGGCAGGCCAGATGCGTCGTGATCAATGGTCTGTCGAACTGCCCGGCGGCGGCCACCGAAGGCATGTGGAGCGCACTGTTCGAGCGCGAGTGTAGCGACGGTTATGGCTATGTCGTCAAGGGCGCGGTCAACGAGCTCGGCCATCGCTCGGTCTCGGTGCCGGGCATCCTGCGGCTCTTTGCCGAGGCGCACGCGGCGTTCGGCAGCAGGCCCTGGCGCGAGCTGTTCGAGCCGGCGATCGCGATTGCCAACGAAGGCTGGCTGATCCGCCCGCACGTCTACACCATGTTCACCCTCGACGAGAGCGCCTACGGGCGCATCAGTTGCAGCGAGAAGCTCGCCTACACCGCCGACGGCCGCAAGCTCTACATGCGCGCCGACGGCACGCCGAAGCGGCTCGGCGAGCTTGTCCGCAACCCCGACCTCGCCGCCAGCCTCGGCATCGTCGCCCGCGATGGCGCCGAGGCTCTCTACACCGGCGAGATCGCCGCCCACATCCTAGCCGACATGAAAGCCCACGATGGCCTGCTTTCGGCCGCCGACCTCGCCGGCTACCGGCCACGTACGGCGGCGCCGCTGATGGTGCCCTTCCGCGGCTATCGTGTGGCGCTGCCCGATCCGCCGGCCGGCGGCATCGTCGTCGGCGAGATGCTGCGGATCCTGGAGCGATTCGATTTGGCGTCGCTCGGCCACAACAGCCCGGCCTATATCCGCACCGTTGCCGAGGCGATGAAGATCGCCGGGCGCGACAAGGAAGAACACATCGGCGACCCCGATTTCACCGTGCCGCCGATCGAGCGCCTGCTGTCGGACGACTACGCCGACGCCTGCGCCGCCCGCATCCGCCGCGGCGAGCGCACCTCGCTCGCCCGCGTCGGCGCCGACACCAAGGAGACGACGCACGTGTCCTGCATCGACGCCAATGGCATGGTGGTGTCGCTGACACACACGCTTGGTCTGCCATCCGGCGTCATTGCGCCGGGCACTGGCTTCATGCTGAACGGCGCCATGAACTGGTACGATCCGCGCCCCGGTCGCGTACTGTCAATCGCGCCTGGCAAGCGGCGCTACTCGTCGATGTCGCCGGCGATCGTGTTCGACGGCGAGCGGCCGGTCGCGTCGCTCGGCGCACCCGGCGGCGCCTGGATCACGGTCGCCGTGCTGCAGGTTCTGCTCAACATCTTGGAGTTCGGCATGGGCGCCCAGGAAGCGGTGATGGCGCCGCGCTTCAGCGCCACCAGCGACACGATCGACATATCGAACCGTATTCCGCGACAAACCCAGCGCGCGCTCGAGGCCGAAGGCTATGCCGTCAGGCGCTCCTATATGAGCTATGCATTTGCCGGCGTGCACGCGATCACTGCGTTCGACGGCATCCTCGAAGGCGGCGCCGATCCGCAGCGCGACGGTTACGCCGCCGGCGTCGCGTGAACCCGATGCCATCTCACGCGCCGGCCTTGAGCAGCAACGCCTCGACCTCGTCGAAGCTCTCGGCAATGGCGTGGGCGCCGGCCTCGCGCAGCTTGTCGGCGTGGCCGGGACGGATGTGCGAGCCGCCGAGGAAGCCGATCACCTTCATGCCGGCGGCGACACCGCCCCGGACGCCGGTCGCGCTGTCCTCGATCACCACCACCGCTGTCGGCTCGGCCCGCATGGTTTGCGCCGCATGCAGGTAGATGTCGGGTGCCGGCTTGCCGTTTGCGACCAGGGTGGCGCTGAACAGGTTGTCGCCGAAGGCCGGCCGGAAGCCGAACTTGTCGACGCAATGGTCGAGCCATTCGCGCGACGACGAGGAGGCGACACACTTCTGGACATGGCCGTGGCGGCCGAGAAAGTCCTCGACGCCGGGCACCGGCGCAACGTTCGCACGCATCGTGCTGCGCACCTTGGCGCGGTAGGCGGACTCGAAATCGTCGGGGATCGGGCGCTCGATGTAACGTATGATGGCCGCCAGCGTATCGGCATGGCGCTTGCCCATGAACAGCCGCATGCTGTCTTCGAGCGTGGTCGGATGACCGATCGACGACAGGTAGTCGGCCAGCGCCTGATTGGCGATGGTCTCGCTGTCGGCGACGACGCCGTCGAAGTCGAAGATCAGCAGGGCGGGGGGGCCGCCCTGCGGGTTGCGCTCATCCGGCAATATCCGCCCCCCGTCGCAACAGCGCTTCGGCATCACGCACCATGCGCTCGATAATCGTTGCCGCCGGCTCGATCGAGCTGATCAGACCGACCGCCTCGCCGACGATCGTCGCGGCGGTCGCCGCATCGCCCTTGGCCGTGGCTGCGGCATACTTCGGTTGTTCGACTGCGGCGGCGGCACGCAGCCCGTCTTCGTCACCGAGCCAGCGCTCGACATAATCGTTGCGCACCACGCGGATCTTGAACCGTGCCGGCCAGTCGTAACCGCGCGCGATGTCGGTGATGCTCTGGCGGATGGTGTCGTCGCCGGTCGCAGCGAGGGCGGCGGCGTGCAGATTGGGATGAACCAGCGCTTCGGCGCTGGCCCAAAGCCGTGAGCCGACCACCGCGCCGTCGGCACCGAGCATCAAGGCCGCGGCCAGCCCCCGTCCATCGGCGATGCCGCCGGCGGCACACAGCAGCGTTTCGGGCGCTCTGGCCGCGATCAGATCGGCGACTTCGGGAACCAGCGTCATTGTCGCTCGCTTCTCGCCATGCCCGCCCGCCTCCGCGCCCTGGGCGACGATGATGTCGGCACCGGCGTCAATCGCGACCTCGGCATCGCGCCGCGTCTGCACCTGCTGGATCAGGAGTGCGCCGGCCTGTTTGATCGCAGGAGCAAACGGCGTCGGGTCATCGAAACTGAGGAAAACCGCTTTCGGCCGATGCGACAATGCCTGCCCGAGCAGGGCCGGCTGCTTGGCCAGCGACCAGGTGATGAAGCCGCAGCCAACGGCCGCGTTGCCGGCGGCCTTGAACTGCTCGGCCAGCCAGTCCCGGGACCCGTAGCCGCCGCCGATGAACCCGAGCCCGCCGGCATTGGTGACGGCAGCAGCGAGCCTGCCGCCGGCGGCGAATGCCATAGGTGCCGACAGGATCGGGTGGTCGATCTTCAACCGGCGGGTCAGTCGCGTCGTGATGGCCATGTTGTGTATCCCAGGTTCGCCGTCCTCATAGCGCTGTTTGCGGTTCAGGCAAACCCGCGCCGCATTCAGCCGCCGTTCAGGTTGTGCCCGCAAGAACTCAAATGCAAGCTGGGGATCGTCGGACGCGCGGGGCTGGTTTGGCATCGCCGTCCACATGCAACCGAAGAATGGAGACGCGACGATGAAGACAACCTTGCGTTCGGCCACCACCGCTGTGCTTTTCGCCGCAGCGGCAGGCCTTGCCGGTACCGCCGCCAATGCCGCGCCAGCCGGCCAGTTCAGCCCGCTGAAGTCGGTGGTGCAGGCGTCCGGCGGTGCGATTGAGCAGGTCGATTATCGCTGGGGCCGGCGGTGCTATCGCCAGTGCCACGTCGGCCGCCACGGCCGGCTGTGGTGCACTTGGCACTGCTACCGCCCACGCCGCTGGTGGTAACCGGCGGATCCGACGATAGTCCGGGCGGCGCAGGTGTCATCACCTGCGCCGTCTTTATTTCTGTGCCGGGCCAAAAGCCGCTGGCACGGCGCATCGGTGCCACCGGAAACGGCCTTTTCCAGCCCCTCCCACCGATGCCGATGGCCCAACCGACACAGCCATTAAGACTAGATTATTCCTTGCCGCTTACATTCGGACGACATTCCTGGCGGGCGCACTCCATAGTGACGGCATCATGATCCACGGCAGACAGGGCAACTCGAAGTCGAATTCGCTGATGGGCGAATACTCGACCGTGCTCGGCGAGGCGCTGCTGCGCAATCGCACGCGAGCTGCCGAGCAATCGGCGCGGATCGAATCGCAACTGGCGGGCCGGGTCAAATCCGAGTTCATCGCCAATATGAGCCACGAGTTGCGCACGCCGCTCAACACCATCATCGGCTTCTCCAAATTGCTGAGTGAGCACGATGCACGCCGCCTGCAGGACACCGACATCGTGCAGTATTCGCACCTGATCCATGATGCCGCCGGCCAGCTGCTCGCCATCATCAACGACATCCTCGACATCTCGAAGATACAGAGCGGCCGATACACCCTCGACAATCACGAGGTGCACATCGACGACGTCCTGGCTGCCGTGGTCGCCTCGTTCAAGCAGGCCGCCGACGATGCCAGCGTTTCACTCGTCATGGAGATCGACGACAACCTGCCCGCAGTGCGCGGCGACGCCGGCAAGCTGAGGCAGATTTTTGGCAATCTGTTGAGCAATTCGATCAAATTCAATCGTACCGGCGGCACCGTGACGATCGAGGCGAGCCGCACCAATGAAGGCGGCACGGCGATCGTCGTTCATGACAACGGCGTCGGCATGACCGAGGAGGAGATCGACGTCGGGTTGACACCGTTCGGCCAAGTCGATGGCAAGAAGACGCGCTGGCGCGAGGGCACCGGGCTCGGGTTGCCGATTGCCAAGTCGCTGGTCGAGCTGCATGGCGGTCGCCTGGAAATTCGCAGCACCAAGGAAGTGGGCACTGCGGTCACGGTGTTCCTGCCCTCGCGGCACCACGTGTCCGCCGTGCAGGGTCGCAATGCAATTCTGGGACAGCCATAGCGGGCGCGAGCCGGTCCGCCAGCCAACAGCACTGCATTAACGGGGAATGAAATGAGTTTGCCAACTGTCACTTCCAATGATCCGCGGCCACTGCGCACCGACGCCTCGATCGGCCGCATCGTATCCGTCACAGGTTCAAAGGCAATCGTGCTGCTCGATGGCGGGCAGGATCCCGGTCAAATGTCGGCGACACATCGACCGGAAATGGGCACCTTGCTCGCGATCGAGCAGGCGCGAACCGTGGTGCTCGCAATCGTGTCGGCGCTGAGCGTGCCGGTGCCGGCACAGCGCGAGGGCGAAGGCGAGATCTGGATCGCCGAACTCGGCCTCGTCGGCGAGCTGTGGAAGGCGCGCGAAGGCAAGCCCGGCTCTTTCAATCGCGGCGTGACGATTTATCCGCTGCTTGGCGATCGCGTCCGGGTCGCGACCAAGCCCGAACTCGAGCTCGCATTCTGCGGCGACATGGAAAATGCAGTTCGCGTCGGCTGCATCCGGCAGGAATCGACCATTCCTTCGATGGTGAGGGTCGATGACCTGTTGGGCAAGCACTTTGCCATCCTCGGCACCACCGGTACCGGCAAGTCCTGCACCACGGCGCTCATCCTGCGCGCGATCCTGGAAAAGAATCCGGCCGCCCATATGGTGCTGCTTGATCCTCATAACGAATACGCCACCGCGTTCACCGAGTGGGCCGAGGTCGTCTCACCGCGCAACATGCAGCTGCCCTACTGGATGCTGACGTTCGAAGAGTTGATCGAAGTGCTACTCGGCAATCCCGAAGGCCGCAAACCCGAAATCGAGATCCTGCAGGAGCTGATCCCGATTGCCAAAAGCCGGTATTCTTCCGGCCGCGAGAAGTCGAATGCGACGCTGCGCCGCGGCGTCCTCGATCCCGGCCGCTTCACCGTCGACACGCCGGTGCCGTACCGCATCTCGGACCTGACCAGCCTCATCGACGAGCGCATGGGCAAGCTCGAGAACAAGAAGGACCTGCATCCCTACCGGCAGCTGCGCATCCGGCTCGACATGATCAGCCAGGACGCGCGCTACGCCTTCATGTTTGGCCAATTGACCGTCTACGACGGCATGGCCCAGATCCTCGGTCGCCTGTTCCGCGTGCCGGTCAACGGCAAGCCGATCACCATCCTCGAGCTGACCGGCCTGCCGACCGAAATCGTCAACGTCGTCGTTTCCGTGCTTTGCCGCATGACCTTCGACTTCGCGCTGTGGGGCGAGGGGCACGTGCCGGTGACGCTCGTGTGCGAGGAAGCGCACCGCTACGTCCCGGCCGATCCCAAGGCCGGCTTCGAGCCGTGCAAGCGCGCAATCGCCAAGATCGCCAAGGAAGGCCGCAAGTACGGTGCGTCGCTGTGCATCGTGACCCAGCGCCCGGCTGAGATCGATCCGACCATTCTGTCGCAATGCAACACCGTGTTCGCGCTGCGCATGTCGAACGACCGCGACCAGGCGATCGTCTCCTCCGCCGTCTCCGACACCGGTTCGGGCCTGCTCGAGTTCCTGCCCGCGCTCGGCCAGCGCGAGGCGATCGCGTTCGGTGACGGCGTCGCCCTGCCGGTCCGCATCAAGTTCGACGAGCTGCCGAAGTCGGCGCTGCCGCGCTCCTCCACTGCCCGGTTCAGCGAGAAATGGCAGAAGCCGGTCGGCGACGAGAATTTCCTCGCCGACGTCGTCGAGCGCTGGCGGGCTGCCGGCGGTGGCCCCACCGCCGATGCCACCTCGCAGATGGCGATGTTCGCCGAGGCCATGGGTATCACTCCGTCGATCGAGGCCGACATCACGGCGGCCCTTGCACCGATCGCGGCCAGGCAGCCGATGCTGCCGGAAAACGCGCCGGGCTCGGTTGCCGCGGGCCTGGAAGAGCGGCCCGCAATCCGGGTGCGCGAGCCCGATGAACACGTCGCCGCTCGTTCGGCGGCATCGGCCGCTGCCGGCGGTGGCCCCACTGCCGGCCAGAATGCCGGCCGCGCCGGCGCCGGTTCGCTGCTTCGCCGTGAACCAGCGCCAGCCGCCGCGGCGGCGGCGCCTGCCGCCCCCCGCACCAGTGGCTCGAGCTTGCGCCGCGATGCCGCCGCGCCGTCGGCCTCGGAAGCGCCCCCTGCTGCTGCATCCGGCGCGTTGCAGTCGCTGCGCGAGCGACTGCTGCAGCGCTCTCCCGGGCGCTGAACCGGCGAGCGCGCGAACCTATTGTCGAACGGGCCGATTTGGTCGAGCCGGCTGGACGCAGACGGCGATCCAACATGCGCAATTGAGACCGTCCGCCATTGGTTGGCCGCAAGCCTTGGTGTATCGTCTCGCTCACTGCCCGCATCCGGCGCCACGATGTCGACGGAGTTTGATTTCGATGCAAGCGCTGACAACCGTCAATCCGGTGGTGGCGGACAGCCTCTACCCGGTGATCCTTTCCGGCGGCTCGGGCACCCGGCTGTGGCCGCTGTCGCGGGCGATGTACCCGAAGCAGTTCATCCGCTTCTTCAATGGCCGCAATTCGAGCTTCCTCGGCTCGACCTTGAAGCGGCTGTCGCCGGACCAGGGCTTCGCGGCGCCGACCCTGTTGTGCAACAACGATCACCGCTTCCTGGTCAACGAGGAGCTGGAGCAGGCCGGCATCAAGCCGCGCTCGATCATCCTCGAGCCGGTCGCGCGCAACACCGCCGCCGCCATCGCCGTCGCCGCACTTTCGATCAGCCGCGACAACCCCGGCGCCATCATGGTGGTGATGCCGTCCGACCACGCCATCAAGGACGAGGCCCGCTTCGGCGAAGCCGTCCGCCGCGCCGCCACGGTCGCCGCCACCGGCCGGCTGGTGCTGTTCGGCATCCAGCCGACCGGGCCCGACACCGGCTATGGCTACATCCGCCAGGGTGCGCCGCTCGACGGCTTCGAGGGCTGCGCCTTCAAGGTCGACCAGTTCTTCGAGAAGCCGAATGCCAAGACGGCGCAAGGCTATCTCGCCGCCGGCAACTACTTCTGGAACAGCGGCATCTTCGTGCTGCACGCCCGCACCTTCCTCGAAGAGCTCGCCCGCCTCGAGCCGAAGATCCTGGAAGCCGCCCGCGGCGGCCTCGCCAAGGCCAGCGACGACCTCGGCTTCCTGCGCCTTGAGCGATCCGCCTTCGCCCAGTCGCCGAACGTTTCGATCGACTATGCGGTGATGGAGAAGACTGCCGCCGCCGCCATGCTGCCGATCGATGTCGGCTGGAGCGACGTCGGCTCCTGGTCGTCGCTGTGGGACATCGCGCCGCGCGACAACAACGACAACTATGTCCAGGGCGACGCCGTGCTGGAAGACACCCGCCATTGCTACGTCCACAGCGAGCGCGGCCTGGTCGCCACCATCGGCGTCGACAATCTGATCATCGTCGATACTCCCGACGCGCTGCTGGTCGCCGACAAGTCGCGCGCGCAGGACGTCTCGAAGATCGTCGCCCGCCTGCGCCAGTCGAACCGCCGCGAGCAGGAGCAGCACCTGCGCAACTACCGCCCCTGGGGCTACTTCGAGACGCTCAACATCGGCCCGCGGTTCCAGGTCAAGCTCTTGCACGTCAAGCCCGGCGGCAAGCTCTCCATGCAGATGCACCACCATCGCTCCGAGCACTGGGTGGTGGTGCAGGGCACCGCCAACGTCGTGGTCGGCGACCAGGACAAGCTGTTGCGCGAGAACGAGAGCATCTACATTTTCGCGACGCAGTGGCACCGGCTCGAGAACCCCGGCAAGGTGCCGCTCGAGATCATCGAGGTGCAGATCGGCACCTATCTCGGCGAGGACGACATCGTGCGCACCGACGACGTCTACCACCGCGCCCCGGAAGAGACGAAGTAGGGCGGCGCCAGGCGACGTGCCGTAGGTTGGGTCAGGCCGCACCTTGCGGCCGTAACCCAACGACTCGGACCACCCGTGAGTTGTCGGGTTACGCGGCAAGCGCCGCCAACCCAACCTACGCCCTCACACGCCCAGCGCACTGATCTCTTCCGCCGTCAGCAGCCGATAGCTGCCGGCCGCAAGATCCGCCGGCAGGTCGAGATTGCCGATCCGGTCGCGGTGCAGCGCCTCGACGTGATTGCCGACGGCGGCAAACATGCGCCGCACCTGGTGATAGCGGCCTTCGGTCAGCGTCAGCCGGGCCTCTGTCGGCGATAGCACCTCCAGGATTGCCGGCAGCAGCGGCTTGTCCTCGCTTTCGAGCATCATCGTACCGCTGCCGAAGATCGCCGCCTCGTCGCCCCGCAGCGGCCGCGCGAGCCGGGCGACATAACGCTTCGGGCTATGGCATTTCGGCGAGATCAGCCGGTGCAGCAGAACGCCGTCATCGGTAAGCAGCAGCAGCCCGGTCGTCTCCTTGTCGAGGCGGCCGACTGTCGAGATTGCAGGCTTCCGGCTGCGCCATCGGTCGGGCAGCAGGTCATAGACGATCGGACCGGCTTCCTTGTGCGAGCAGGTGATACCCAGCGGCTTGTGCAGCATCAATATCATGCCGGGAGGTGGATCGAGCGGATGGCCGAGGATGGTCATGCGATGCCTGAGGTCCGGCGTCACGGCGATCCGCTGATCGGCGTCGACTAGAGCGCTGCCGTCGAGTGTGATCACTTTGGCCTTGACCCATTGCTGGATATCACGCCTGGAGCCGTAGCCCATGTTGGCGAGCAGTCGGTCGAGCCGCATCTGATCGGGCAGTTTGCTCATTTGCGGGCCGCGTAGACCTTGTAGCTCTCGACCTCGATCACCCGCTCCAACGTCGCAAACAACGGCGTCAAGGTCGCCTCATATGGCAGGTGCCGGTTGGCGACGAGGAGACACCTGCCGCCATCGCGCAGACAGCCGGCGGCCTTGCTGATGAAGACGCGACCGAGGTTCTGGTCCTCGGCGCCGCCATCGTGGAACGGCGGGTTCATCAGCACGAAGTCGAGGCCCTTCGGCAGCGCCTTCGACGTTGCCGCGTCGGCCCAAATCACGGTCGTGCGTGCCGCCTCGACGTTGCGGCGAGCGGCTTCCACCGCCCGCCGATCGAAATCGACCAGAGTGATGTGCTGGACGGCCGGGTTCGACGCCAGCGCGGCGCGCGCGAGTACGCCGATGCCGCAACCCAGGTCCGCTCCGCGACCGGCGAGCGGCGGCAGATGCGCGATCAACAGCGCGCTGCCGGGGTCGATCCGGTCCCAGCTGAAGATGCCAGGCTGCGACCACAACCCCAGCGCCGCGATGAAGCGTGGCGCGCCGTCGGCGATCGCCGCCTCGATTCCGGTCAGGGCCGCCGGCCGCGCTCCGCTGCAGATCCGATGATGCTGCTTCGAGCTTTCCTGCAGCCGGCAGCCGAATGCCGTCAGCTCATCGGCAAGGCGCGCACCGCCCTGCTTGTTGTGCGCCAGAACCGTGAATGCCCCGCCCGGCCTGAGCGCGCGTAGCGCATGGGCGATCACGTAGCGCCGCTCGAGAGTGCCGCGCGCTGCCGCAACCGTCACGCTCTCAAGCGATACATCGGCGAATGCCTCGAGCGTCAAACTGCCCGGCATCACAGGAGAGCACTGGATGGCCCCCGCCGGCACGCTCGCGAGCGTCTCAGGCGGCGTTCCGTAGACGGCGTGCATCGAAGCGGCTCAGCGCTGGCCGGCGTCAGGGCCGCGGATCTCGACCACGTTCGGAGTGCCGGCGACCGCCGCGGCATGCTCGCCGGCCTGGCGGATGCGCTCGTGATCGGCCGACTGCTGGGCAAACTGGCGGTAGCTGAACGGAATCATCGCCAGGTAGGCGATCGTCGCCAGCGCCAACGTCTCGTAAGGGTAGGTTACGAGCAGCGCCATGACGAGGCCGACGCCAACCAAAATCGGCAGCACGTATTCCCAACGGATCGGCCCGCCCAGGTTCTTGCCCGAGTATGTCGGAATGGTCGACACCAGCAGGAACGCGAGGAACAGCGTATAGGCTGCAATCAGCGCCGGCATCGACTGCAGCGACAGCAGGCCGGCCTGCTGCAGGTAGAGCGGCAACAGCACCGTAATTGCACCGGCCGGCGCCGGCATGCCGGTGAAGTAGTTGTTCTTCCACTTCGGCTTCTCGACATCGAGCATCGAATTGAAGCGGGCGAGGCGCAGGCCCATGGCGGACGCGAACACCATCACCGTGACCCAGCCGAAGCCTTTCAATCCGCCGAGGCCCCAGGTGTAGACGATCAGAGCCGGTGCGACGCCGAAGTTGACGAAATCGGCGAGGCTGTCGAGCTCGGCGCCAAATCGCGACTGGGCCTTGAGCCAGCGCGCCGCCCGCCCGTCGACGGCGTCGAGCAGGGCGGCGGCGACGACGAAGGTCACCGCCAGCTCGTAGCGGCTCTCGAACGCCATGCGGATCGCCGTCAGTCCGGCGAACAGGCTCAGCAACGTGAAGAAGTTCGGCACCAGCATGCGCACCGGGATCTGGCGGCGCCGGAACAGGTGGCGTCGGCGGCGGCTGCCCGGATCGTCCTGTGGCAACATCGGCTCCATCGGATCTCTCCTGTGGCTGTGCTGGTCAGCTGCGGCGCGCTTCTCGCTCCGGCTCGTCCGAGGCGAGGTCGGCAAGCACCGTCTCGCCGCCGATCGCCGTCTGGCCGACAGCGACAAGCCCGCGCCGATTGACCGGAAGATAGACATCGACCCGGCTGCCGAAGCGGATCAGGCCAAAGCGCTGGCCGATGCCGACGCTATCACCCTCGCCGGCGAACGTCACGATGCGCCGCGCGATCAAGCCGGCGATCTGCACCACCGCGATTTCGACGCCGGCCGGCGTCTCGATCACCAGCGCCCGGCGCTCGTTCTCGAGGCTCGCCTTGTCGAGATCGGCGTTGAGGAAGGCGCCCGGCACGTAGATCGACCGCTTGATGCGGCCGGCCACGGGCGCGCGGTTGATGTGCACGTCGAATACCGACAGGAAGATCGAGATGCGGGTGCGACGCGAGCCCCCGAGCCCGAGCTCGGCCGGCGGCACGATCTCCTCGATGCTGCTGATGCGGCCGTCGGCCGGCGCGATGACGAGGCCGTCGCGCAGCGGCGTGACGCGGTCGGGGTCGCGGAAGAAATAAGCGATGTAGAGCGCGACAATTATCAGCAACCAGCCGAGCGGCGCCCACAGCAGCAGGAACAGTACGCCGAGGGCGGCAACCGGCAGCAGGAATTTCCAGCCATCGCGGTGGACCGGCACGAGGAAGCCGAGGATCGATTTCAACATGCTTTGCAGGGCGGACACGCTCTTAGCTCCGGATTGGCTCAGCCAGTCGCAGTCTCTACACCGCCGCCGGGTCCAATGTACACAGATGCGCTTTCGGAAGGCGGTGCCTACTCGATCGGCAGCGCCACGAACCGGGTGTCGCCCTTGGGTCCGTCGACCCTGAGCAGGATCTGCTTGCGGCCGGTCTTGCGCACCTTTTCGATCGCCTTCGAGATGTCTTCGACGGCCTCGATCTGGTCCTGCGCCGCCTCGACGATCACGTCGCCAACCTTGATGTTCTTGGCCGCCGCCGGGCTCGCCGGATCGATCTCGGTGACGACCACGCCCTTGACCTTGGCATCGATGTTGAACTTCGCCCGTATGGCGTCGTCAAGCGGCGCCAGCTTGAGGCCGATCAAGGCCTTGTCGGCAACCGGCTCCGGTGTCTTCTTGCTGTCCGCGTCCTCCTCGACGAGGCGGGCGACCAGCACCTTCAGCGACTTCTTCTGGCCCTTGCGCAGCAGCTCGACATCGACGGTGCGGCCGATCGGCGTCTGCGCCACGATGCGCGGCAGGCCGCGCACGGTCGAAATCTCCTTGCCGTCGAACTTCAAGATGACGTCGCCGGCCTCGATGCCGGCCTTGGCGGCGGGGCCATCCGGCGTCACCGAGGAAACGAGCGCGCCGGTGTTCTCCTTGACGCCCAGCGTCTCGGCGATGTCGTCGGTGATCGACTGGATTTTGACCCCGAGCCAGCCGCGCCGGGTCTCGCCGAACTGCTTCAATTGGTCGAGCACGGCCAAGGCAGCGTCTGAGGGCACCGCGAAGCCGATGCCGATTGAGCCGCCGGTCGGCGAGATGATCGCGGTGTTCACGCCGATGACGTCGCCGTCCATGTTGAACAGCGGCCCGCCCGAGTTGCCCTTGTTGATGGCGGCGTCGGTCTGGATGTAGTCGTCGTAGGGGCCCGACTGGATGTCGCGCTGCTTGGCCGAAACGATGCCGACCGTCACCGAGCCGCCGAGCCCGAACGGATTGCCGACCGCCATCACCCAGTCGCCGACCTTCATGGTGGCGGACGACCCGAACTTGACGGCGGCGAGCGGCTTCTTCGGCGTAACCTTGAGCAGCGCGAGATCGGTCTTGGTGTCGCGGCCGAGCACCTTGTCGACCTTCAGCTTCGAGCCGTCGTGGAAGTTGAGGATGATCTCGTCGGCGCCCTCGATCACGTGATTGTTGGTGACGACCAAGCCTTCACGGCCGTCGATGACGAAGCCGGAGCCGAGCGACGATACCTTGCGGTCGCCCTGTGGTCGGCCGCCCTTCTTGTTGAAGAAGTCGTCGAACAGATCCTCGAACGGCGAACCCTTGGGCACCTTCGGCAGTGGCACGCCCTGGGGTCCCTTGACCGTCTGGCTGGTCGAGATATTGACAACCGCGTCGATCAGCTTCTCGGCTACGGGCGCGACCGATTGCGGTCCGCGCTGCGCTGCGGCCGGCAGGGCGAACAGCATCGCAACAGCCAAGCCCGTGCCGAACCGCAGCGACCTGCGTGAAAATGAACCGATCGGGCGGATCATAGCGGTCGAACTCCCGTCACGTGTTGGCACTTCGCGATCGGCGAACCGGTCGATTGTTCATCCAATGGCGGCACGCGCGCACTGTCAACAGTGGCCTCGCCTACCCCCTGATCAACCACACCAGGATGCAGCCGAGCGCGACAGCGACCGCACCGCCGGCGCGCAAGGTGGATTCCGGCGTCTGCGCGGCGGTCGCGAGCATGCGCATGGCGCTCGCCGGCGAAACCGCCCAGATCAGACCCTCGATAACGAGGACCAGACCTGCGGCGACAATGAGGTCATTCATATGGCGAACGTCATGGCTTCTTCGTCGCCGCTCCGCCCGTCGGGCTGTTGAAATAGCGGAAGAACTCGCTTTCCGGCGACAGCAGCATGCGCGTTTCGTTCGGCTTGATCGCCTGCTCGTAGGCCTGCATCGAGCGGTAGAAACGGAAGAACTCCGGATCGCGGCCGAAGGCATCGTTGAAGATGCGATTGCGCTCGGCATCGCCATCGCCGCGCAGCAGCTCCGATTTCTTGACCGCCTCGGCCTTGATAATCGTCACGTCGCGATCGGCATTGGCCTGGATGCGGTTCTTCTCGGCCTCGCCCTGGGCGCGCAGCTCGGTCGCCTCGCGCACGCGGTCGGCCTTCATCCGGTTGAACACGCTTTCCAGGTTCTGCTGCGGCAGGTCGGCGCGCTTGATGCGCACGTCGACGACCTCGACACCGTAGTCCTTGCCCTCGCGGTTCACTTGCGCCGCGATGTCCTTCATCAGCGGCTCGCGCCGGTCCTTGATGACATCGGCGAGCGTTGCGCCGCCAAGCACGCGACGGATCGCCGATTCGATCAGAGGTCCGAGCACCGCCCGCACCCGGCTCTCGTTGCGCACATTCTTGTAGAACTCGAGCGGATCGACGATCTTGTAGCGCGCGAAGGCATCGACGACGATCCGCTTCTGATCGGAAGCGGTCACTTCCTGCTCGGCGGTATCGAGATCGAGGATGCGCTTGTCGAACTTCTCGATGGTGTCGACGAACGGCAGCTTCCAGTTCAGGCCAGGCTCGCGGATCACCTGCTTCGGGTCGCCGAAGCGCAGCACGAGCGCCTGCTCGTTCTGGTGGACGATGAAGGCTGACGCATAGACGAGGGCGGCGGCCATGCCGAGCAGTGCGACGAGGGCTGCGAACAGGGTGCGGATCATTGCGCCCCCTCCTTGCGCGGCGAACGCTGCTGCAGCTGGTCGAGCGGCAGGTAGGGCACCACGCCCTGGCCGCTGCCGCCTTTGTTGTCGAGAATAATCTTGTCGGCGCCGTTCAATACCTTCTCCTGCATTTCCAGGAACATGCGCTGCCGGGTCAAGTCCGGCGCCTTCTTGTATTCATCGAAGATCTTGACGAAGCGGCTGGCCTGGCCGGTCGCCTCGGCGACGGTCTGGTCGCGATAGCCCTGGGCGCCGGCGAGGATGCGGTCAGCCTCGCCCTTGGCCCGCGGCACGACGTTGTCGGCATAGGTCTGGGCCTGCTTCTGCAGCGTATCGCGCTCGTTGCGCGCCGCCTGCACATCGCGGAACGCCGCGATAACCTGCTGCGGCGGGTCAACCTCACGCAGCTGGATCTGGTCGATGTGGATGCCGGCGCCATAGCTGTCGAGAATGCTCTGGATCAGTTTCTGCACCGCGACCTCGGTCTTCTGCCGGCCCTCGGTCAACAGGGATTGCAGTACGGATTGACCAACGACCTCGCGCATGGCGCTTTCCGCCACTTCGCGCACCGTGTTCTTCGGGTTCTGAATGTTGAACAGGTAGTTCTGGACCTGGTTCTTGTCGGTGCGGATGCGCCAGTAGACGACGAAGCTCAGGTCGACGATGTTCTCGTCGCTGGTCAGCATCAACGAACCGTCGCCGCTCGACAGCGAGCTACGGCCGGAACCACCGCTGGTTGAGCGCTTGCCGATCTCCTCGATGTTCTGCGCGGTGACGCTCGGCAGGAAAACCTCCTCGACCGGATACGGAAGGCGATAGTGCAGGCCGGGGCCTTCCTCGCGCACCGGCTTGCCGAAGCGCATGACGACGCCGAGCTGGTCAGGATTGACGCGGAAGGTGAAGGCGTAAAAGCCAACCAGCGCGGCACCCAGGGCGAATACCAGGAACAGCAGCGGCCCGGGCAAGCCCGAGCCCTGCTGGAACTGCTTGAACTTGTCCTGCCCGCGTTTCAGGATCGCCTCGAGATCGGGCTGCTGATTGCCGCCGCCACCGCCCCACGGGCCGCCGCCCTTGTCGCCGCCGCCACCCCAGGGCCCACCGCCCTTGTCGCCGCCGCTCTTCCAGCCGCCGCCACTCTGGTTATTCCAAGGCATCAGCTTCAAGACCTTTCGTTAGGTTCACAGTTAAGACCACCCGCCTTCGCCGGCGCGGTTGGCGGCCGATGGGCGCCAGCGACCGCGGCAATCGAGCCTGGGCGGTTCTTTCGAGGGTTCAGACGTCAAATCGCGCGAGGTGGTTATAGGGCAGGCGTCCGGGCGGCGCAAACTTACTCCTGAGATTTGGTAAGGCAAGACCGCGACTTCAAGAACTGCCCGAGAATTCAGGCGGCCGCCACGCGCTCCAGGATGACGAGCGTGCAGGCGAACTCGTCTTTTTCGCCCTGCGCCATGGGCTGCGACGACACCACGACCCAGCCTTTGCCTGCGGGCACCGAGAAAACCGCATCACCTTCGGGTTGCGCATGCACGCGGGTCAGGTAGATGCGGGTCGCGAGCGGCAGCGCCGCCCGGTAGATCTCGGCGCCGCCAACCACCATGATTTCGGCCGACGGTGCTTGCGAGCGGGCGCATTCGATCGCTGCGGCAAGGCTCCTGACCACGGTCGCGCCGGGTGCTTCGAACGCCTCATCGCGGCTGACGACGATGTTCAATCGCCCGTCGAGCGCCTTGCCGATCGACTGGAAGGTCTTGCGCCCCATGATCACCGGCTTGCCCATCGTGAGCCGGCGGAAGGTCTTGAGATCCGACGGCAGCCGCCACGGCATCCGGCCGTCGCGGCCAATAACCCCGTTGTCGGCCGCCGCGACGATGATCGAGACACTGGCCACGCTCACACCGCCACCGGCGCGGCGATGTGTGGATGAGGCTCGTAGCCGGTCAGCTCGAAGTCCTCGTACTTGAAGTCGAAGATGCTTCTGACCTCTGGATTGATCCAGATCCGCGGCAACGGTCGCGGCGTCCGCGACAGCTGCAATTCGACCTGTTCGAGATGGTTCACGTAGAGATGCGCATCGCCGAAGGTGTGCACGAAATCGCCCGGTTTCAGTCCCGTCACCTGTGCCATCATCAACGTCAGCAGCGCATAGCTCGCGATGTTGAACGGCACGCCGAGGAAGATGTCGGCCGAGCGCTGATAGAGCTGGCAGGATAGCTTGCCGTCCGCGACATAGAACTGGAACAGGCAGTGGCACGGCGCCAGCGCCATCGCCGGCAGGTCGGCCGGGTTCCAGGCCGACACGATCAGGCGGCGGCTGTCGGGATTGGTCTTGATCTGGCTCACGACGTCGCTGATCTGGTCGATGACGCGGCCGTCGGGTGCGGCCCAGCTGCGCCACTGCTTGCCATAGACCGGCCCGAGATTGCCTTGACTGTCGGCCCACTCGTCCCAGATGCGCACGCCGTTGGCCTTCAGATAGGCGATGTTGGTGTCGCCCTTGAGGAACCACAGCAGCTCATGGATGATCGACTTCATGTGCAGCTTCTTGGTGGTCACCAGCGGGAAGCCCTGCGCCGAGATCGAAGCGCATCTGGTGGCCGAACACCGAGCGCGTGCCGGTACCGGTGCGGTCCGACTTCGCCGTGCCATGGTCGCGCGCGCGGCGCATGAGATCGAGATAAGGTTGCATGAGCATGACTGTTAGCGCGATTCCGTGGCGCCGTCATAGCCTTGCTGGCGAGACATCCACGATCGCGATCAGGTCCAGGGGAATAGCCGCAGGGCGACGCCGACGAACTGGGCGCCATTGTAGAGGCCATGCAGGATGATCGTCGCCCACAGGCTGCCGGTCCGCCACAGCACCCAGCACAGGAACAGGCCGACGACCACGATCTCGGCGAGGCCATACGCCGAATACTGGATATGCAGCATCGACCACGCCGCCGTGGTGACAATGCTGGCGCCGGCAAAGCCCAACCGTGACTTCGCCAACGCCGCCTGCAGAAAGCCGCGGAACAGCAATTCCTCCGACAGCGGCGCGCCGACCGCGATGATGACCGCGTAGATCGGCCAGGCACTCGACTGCACCATCGGCGCGAACGTCGCCATGTCGGCCCGCACCACCTCCGGTTGCCACCAATAGATCAGCAACGTGTAGGCGAGCGATGGCAGTGCCAGCAGCAGGAAGTAAATGACGGTCGATTGCAGACCCGGAGCGGCCACGATCGATGGCCAGGACCTGCCGCCGCCGCCCCCCGAACCACCCGGCGAGCCACGCCGCCGCCAGCACCGCCACGATCTGGAAGCACAGCATCGCGGCCCAGACCGCGGGTCGATCGAACCCCACCAAATTGGGGCCCGAAACGGCCCGAAGCAGCACCGCGACAGTAACGCTGCCGCCAATGCTTGCGCCGACGACGGCAACCGTCGCAATCAGCGCCCCCCACGGCCCCCAGGGCGTTTCCGCAACGTACCGAACTCGGGCGATCGCAACTGTTTCGACGCTCATGCAGCATTCATCCGGTGGGTGCTTTTGTTTTGACCGGCGACGGCCTATATAGAAGATGCTGGATTCGTCCGGCTATGGCGATAAATGGACGTCGTAATAAGCCTTTCGGACCCGGGGGCGGTACCCGGCGCCTCCACCATGAGCAGCCGTCCGGCTGTTGATGATGGGGGCGAACTAGGATCGACGAGGGTGTAAAGGACGCGCTTTTGCCCGGCATGATACCACCGTTATCGGGTCAACCAGAATAGTTGCCAATGACAACTATGCTGAGGTCGCTGTCGCCGCGTAATGCGGTGCCGGTTACCTAAACACTACAGTCCTGATCCCTAGCCGGGTCAGGCGCGGTTCGGAGGGCACCGGCCAACAGAAGCCCTCCACTTCGCTCGATGCTCGTCGGTGGGCCGCGAGCGGCGCGGGGATAATTGGTAAGACTGCGTTCAGCCAGAAATGCGCCGCAACCTCATTGCGAGCGAGTGTTTGGCGTTGGTATTCGACTCTGTTCGACGGACGGGTTCTCTCGTCGATATCAACTCGCGGCTTACAGGAATGCACCGGACGACATGACCGGCGACCCGAATACGATCGACTATGAAGCCCTCGCGCAGGACGCGATGCGCGGCGTCGTAAGGACCATCCTCACCCGCGTAGCCAAGACCGGGCTGCCCGGTGACCATCACTTCTATATTTCCTTCGACACCCTGGCGCCCGGTTCCTCGCTGTCGAAGCGCCTGAAGGAGAAATATCCGGAGGAGATGACGATCGTTCTCCAGCATCGCTTCTGGGATCTCGCCGTCTCCGAGGACCGCTTCGAGGTCAAGCTGACGTTTGACGGCATTCCCGAACGTCTGGTGGTGCCTTTTGCCGCGATCAAGGTGTTCTTCGATCCGAGCGTGCGCTACGGCCTGCAGTTCGAGGCGCCGGACTTCGGCCCGGACGCGACCGCGCACCCGCACTCCGGCCAGGACGAACGGCCGGAAGCATCAGGCAGCGCTCACCCCGGCCGCCTGACGCCGACACCCATTCGCGCGACGAGTACACGCTCGGTCTCCGAGCGCAAGCCGCGTACACCGCGCAAACCGCGCGGCGACAAGGCTTCGGCCGAGGCCGACGGCCTGCCTGAGACGACGAAGCCGCCGCTACCGCAACGCCGCATCGATCCGAAGCCCGCAGAGCAGGCCTCGACCGCCAAGTCCGGCCCGGTGCCAGTGCCCTCGAAGGCGCCGGCCGGCGATAACGCGCCGCCGGCCACGCCCGCTGGCGGTGCCCAAGTGGTGAGCCTCGACGCCTTTCGCAAGAAATAACTGCTGCAATCTCCAAGACCGAGGTCGACCATGACTGCTGCGGGTCTGTTTCCAGGCGAAACCGCGGTCGTGACCGGCTCGGCTTCCAATATCGGACGTGCTATCGCCCGCGCGCTGGCTCGCGAGGGCGCGAACCTCGTCCTCGCCGACGTCAATGCCGAGGGCAATGCCGCGGCGGCGCGCGAAGTCATGGATGCCGGCAGCAAGGCTCAAACCCTCACTGTCGATCTGTCGAACCGCGACGGCTGGCGCCAGGTCGTCGATGCGCTTGGCGCCATCGTGCCGCAGATGCTGGTCCATTCCGCCTGCCCGCCACGCCGCGAGGCCGATCACGCCATGGCGGTCGACGAGGCGACCTGGGACGCGATGGTCGATACCAACGTGCGCTCGGGCTTCCTGCTCGCCCGCAGCGTCGCCGAGCGGATGATCGCCGTCAACACCCGTGGCCGCATCGTGTTCATCACCTCGCTGCACGCCGAAAGCCCGCGCAACCTGCCGCACTACTCGGCCTCCAAGGCAGGCCAGACCATGGTGATGAAAGAACTCGCGCGCGCGCTCGGGCCTCGCGGCATCCGCGTCAACGCCATCGCGCCGGGCGCCATTCCGGGCGGCGGCTTCAACGCCGCAGCCTTCGATTTCTCGGACAAGATCCCGCTCGGCCGCCTCGGTACCGCCGACGACATCGCGGCGATGACCATGGCGCTGCTCTCGGACCGGTTCGCCGGCTACGTCACCGGCACCACCATCGAGGTCGACGGCGGTCTCGGCCTGTTCAACTGGATTGCGCCGGTGGGGTGAACGCGTTCCGCTCATTTCGTCAGGATGACGAAGTCGGTGCCGCGGCCGGTCTCGTTGCTGATGCCGTGATCGGTGATGATCAGCGAAGCACCGGTCCACACCCGCCGCGCAATCTCGTCGCGCACGTTCGCGGGAAACGTGATCCGCTGCAGTGCCGCGATCGCATCGCCGCCGCTGTCGCCATAGGCCGACGGCATTGTCAGCGCCGACCAATCGAGGCGTGCACCATCCGCCGCCGGTGCCATCGCGGTGAACACGTGCGTGCCGAGCGGCTCCAACGGATCGTCGATCTCGATCTTGGCGTCGAGCACCGACTCGAAGCCCTGGCGCACGAAGACCAGCCCCTCCTTGCCGCTGACCAGGATCGAGACCGGCTCCAGCCGGCGGGCGACCTCACGCGCCTGATCGGGCGCCGCCTCGGCGGCGATCTCGGCTTCGCGCGCGGCCCGCGCCGCTGCGAAGGCCGGCGGATTCTTCTCGGCATCGGCGGCGACCGCCGCCCGATAACGGTCGCCGGCGTCGCGCAATCGCCTCTGCGCCGCCTCGACCGCCGCGATCTCGTCGGGCGTCCGCGCCTCCTCGGTGGTTGCCGCCGTCTGCACGGCGAGCGCTCGGCTAGCGGCTTCGGCAGCCGCGAGTTCGGCGCGCGCGGCCCGCAACTCTTCGGCCGCGGCGTTCGCTTCGGCCGAGGCTTGGGTCGAGACGAGGAGTGCCTCGCGTGCCGCGCGCCGGCGCACCTCGACCGCGGCCGACGCCTCCTTCTTCAGCCGCTGTGCCACTTCAATGGGATTGAACAGCCGTTCGGGCGTGGCAGCTGCGGGCACCAGCCGTCCGACTTCGCGAGCAATACCGTGCAACCCCTGCGACAACTCTTCGAGTTCGCCAACCGTTACCAGCTTCGGCTGCGGCAGGGCCTCGTGCAGCACCGTCTGCATCGCGATGTCGTCGGGCGCGACCACGACGCGCATACCGATGCGGCTCATCGCCCACAGTTTCGGGGCGGCGTCATATGGAAGTCGGATGCAACCGTGCGAGGCGGGATAATTCGGCACCACCCCGGCGTGCAGCGCAATCCCCGACCAGGTGATGCGATGCATCCACGGCATCGGCGCGCCGCTGTAGATGTTTGACTCGTGGTAGCGGTTCTTCTGGATGACGCTGAACAGGCCGGTCGGCGTCGCGTGGCCGCTCTGTCCGGTCGACACGCGCGAGCGCAGCACCGGGCCAGATTGATCCCATACCGTGATCGACTGGCTCCTGAGCGAGACTACCGCAACCAGCGCCGAGGCCGCGCCCGCCTTTGCCGGCGTGCCGGTATCGGCTGCGTCCGACCGGATCGACGGAGCCGGTATGCGCTGGCTGGCGATGCGCTCGCGACGTGGCTCGTTTCGGCGCATCCGATCGAACCCGCGCGACCGTGGCGCCGGATCATAAAAAAAGCCCGAGAACGGGCCCTGGCCCCAGCCCTGGGCACCTGCTTCATCGGCACGACGGCGAGGCACGTGCCGAACACCGCCAATCCGAAGCCAAACGCCGCCAATCGTGGTGCGTTTACGCATGCACTGCCTCGCCTGTCACCGATGACAGAGGGCCCCCGCCCAATCGGTGACATTAGACGACCAAAGACCAAGGTCCAATGCTTCGAGCGGCATAAGGACGCAACTGCGTCGCGAACAAGTGGCCGCCGGGACACTGCCAGCCGATCGTGGCTGCAAGCAAAAGCGCCCACACCGGGAGGTGCGGACGCTTCTGGTCATGCAATGGCTCGGCCCTGACTGGCTCAGTGCGCAAGCACGGCCAGCAACAGCAGGGCGACGATGTTGGTGATCTTGATCGCCGGGTTGACGGCGGGGCCGGCGGTGTCCTTGTAGGGATCGCCGACGGTATCACCGGTCACGGACGCCTTGTGCGCCTCCGAGCCCTTCATGTGCTTGTTGCCGTCCTTGTCGACGAAGCCGTCCTCGAAGCTCTTCTTGGCGTTGTCCCAGGCGCCGCCGCCCGAGGTCATCGAGACGGCGACGAACAGGCCGGTGACGATCACGCCGAGCAGCATGGCGCCGACCGCCGAGAACCCGGCGCCCTTGCCACCGACCGCGCTCATCACGAAATACAGCACGATTGGCGACAGCACCGGCAGCAGTGATGGCACCACCATTTCCTTGATCGCGGCCTTGGTCAGCATGTCGACAGCGCGGGCATAATCGGGCCGCTCGGTGCCCTTCATGATGCCCGGCTTTTCCTTGAACTGGCGGCGGACTTCCTCGACCACCGAGCCGGCAGCGCGACCGACCGCGGTCATGGCCATGCCGCCGAACAGGAAGGGGATCAGACCGCCGAGCAGCAGGCCGACGACGACGTAGGGGTTGGCCAGCGAGAAGTCGATCGTCACACCCTTGAAGTACAGGAACTTCGTCGCGCCGGGCTTGTTCGCCTCGGCGATGAAGTACTGCAGGTCGTAGTTGTAGGCGGCAAACAGCACCAGGGCGCCGAGGCCAGCGGAGCCGATCGCATAGCCCTTGGTGACCGCCTTCGTCGTGTTGCCGACCGCGTCGAGCGCGTCGGTCGAGCGGCGCACTTCCTTCGGCAGTCCGGCCATCTCGGCGATGCCGCCGGCATTGTCGGTCACCGGGCCGAACGCGTCGAGGGCGACGATCATGCCGGCGAGGCCGAGCATCGTCGTGGTCGCGATCGCCGTGCCGAACAGGCCGGCGAGGTTGTAGGTGGCGAGAATGCCGATCACGATCACGATGGTCGGCAGCGCGGTCGCTTCGAGCGACACCGCCAGGCCCTGGATAACGTTGGTGCCGTGGCCGGTCACTGACGCCTGGGCGATCGAGCGCACCGGCCGATAGCCGATGCCGGTGTAGTACTCGGTGATCCACACGATCAGGCCGGTAACGCCGAGGCCGACGAGGCCGCACATGAACAGGTTTTGCCCGGTGATCGACGTGCCCGCCGCCTTGCCGACCTCGCCCCAGCTGCCCAGACCGAACTGGGTCGCGAGATAGAGGCCGCCGATCGACAGGACGCCGGACACGATCACGCCGCGGTAGAGCGCGCCCATGATCGAGTTGTTGGAGCCGAGCTTGACGAAGTAGGTGCCGATGATCGAGGTGACGATGCAGGTGCCGCAGATGACCAGCGGATAGGCCATCAGCACGCCCAGGTTCGGTTGGCCCCCGAAGAAGATGGCGGCCAGCACCATCGTCGCGACCACGGTCACGGCATAGGTCTCGAACAGGTCGGCAGCCATGCCGGCGCAGTCGCCGACGTTGTCGCCGACGTTGTCGGCGATGGTTGCCGGGTTGCGCGGATCATCCTCTGGGATACCGGCCTCGACCTTGCCGACGAGGTCGGCGCCGACGTCGGCGCCCTTGGTGAAGATGCCGCCGCCGAGACGGGCGAAGATCGATATCAATGAGGCGCCGAAACCGAGCGCGACGAGGCTGTCGATCACGGTGCGGTCAGCCGGCTGGAAGCCGAGCGCGCCGATCAGGAAGAAGTAGTAGATGGTGACGCCAAGCAGCGCGAGACCGGCCACCAGCATGCCGGTGACAGCGCCTGCCTTGAAGGCGATGTCGAGGCCGCCGGCCAGCGACTGGGTCGCCGCCTGCGCGGTGCGAACATTGGCGCGCACCGAGACGTTCATGCCGATATAGCCGGCGATGCCGGAAAGCACGGCGCCGATCAGGAAGCCGAAGGCGGTCAGGTGGCCGAGCAAGATCCAGGCAAGCACGAAGATCACCGCGCCGACCATGGCGATCGTCATGTACTGGCGGTTGAGGTAGGCCTGCGCGCCCTCGCGGATCGCAGTTGCGATCTCCTGCATGCGCTTGTTGCCGGCGTCGGCGCTCATCACCTGATTGATGGTGATGATCGCGTAGAGGATCGATAGCGCGCCGCAGGCGATCACCGCCCATAGCAGATTTGATATCATTGCACTCCCCATGGCCGTAGGATCGGCCCGTTGCCCTAAATTGTCGCTGAACGCAAAAAGAACGGCGGAGCGGGTTACCACTCGCCGCACGCCCCCCGTCAGGGATCGACTAGTACCCGGAATCACAAATCCCTGGCACGTATGACGACCGGGGATGCTCGCCGGCCAGAAGCGGTGCGCCGGCCGATGCTTGCGCATCGGACAAGCGCCGCGACGCCGCCGGCGATCATCCCCGGCCGCCCGAAGGGTCGCGGCCCCCGGGCGCCCGCTGCGTCGCGCGCCTCGACCGTAGACCGGGCTACGCTCTTCGGTGCGCTCCTTGCGGATCGCCGCAGGGCTCCGCGATCAGACGTACCAGGGATTTGTGATTCCGGGTACTAGCGCGCGGACCATGCCAAATGTCGCCGTGCCTTGCAACCACAACAACTTAGGCGTTTGGTCGAAGGAACCGCATGACTAACAGGCCAATTTCCGCCCCAATCACGCAATGTACGGGTTCGTCTTGCGTTCCTCGCCGATCGTGCTGGTCGGGCCGTGGCCGCAGATGAACGCCACATCGTCGCCGAGCGGCAGGATCTTGGTCTTGATGGCGCCGATCAGTTGTTCGTGGCTGCCGCCTGGCAGGTCGGTGCGTCCGACCGAGCCCTGGAACAGCACATCGCCCATCAGGGCAAACCGCTGGGCGCGATTGAAGAACACGACCGAACCAGCCGAATGGCCGGGACAATGCAGAATTTCGAAAATGTGGCCGGCGACCGTGACGGTGTCGCCCTCGCCGAGCCAGCGATCCGATGTCGCGTTCTTCATGGTGCCGGGCACGCCGTAGGTTGCGGCCTGCTTCTCGACATTCTTCATGATCAGCTCGTCGGCCCGGTGCGGGCCCTCGATCGGCACGTCGTCGAGCGCGGCCTTGAGCTCCATCGCTCCACCGACGTGGTCGAGATGGCCGTGCGTCAGCAGGATCTTCTCGATCCTGATGCCGACCTGTTTGATCGCTTCCAGGATGTGGGGAACATCGCCGCCCGGGTCGACGACGCAGCCGACCTTGCTCGCCTCGTCCCACAGCAGCGTGCAATTCTGCTGGAACGGCGTCACCGGGACGATCGCAGCATTGAGGCGGGTGGGGGCACTGGCGGACATGGACGGCTCGACGTAAGGGTGGCGGCTGTTCTTGGCGGCGCGGCGTCAACACAGTCGAGGCTTAGACGAGCTTCCCGGCATTTTCAAGAACAAAGGATGAACCAAGAATTCGATGCACCGTCCTCGCCATCGTCATCATCTAAGAATCACCAACTCTGGATCTTATTGTCCCCTGGCATACGGGCCCAGCACCGCCCGACATTCCGGCGGCAGCTGATCGAGCGTCATCTGCGGCTTTGGCGGTGGCGGCTTGACCGGCTCCTTCGGCGGTGGCTGAGGCGGCGGTGGCGGACGGCTGATCAGGCTCAGCCAATCCGTGAGTTCCTTGTCGCAGCCGTCATCGGCATGGGTCGCGGCCTGGACCCTGCAACCTGGGCTGTCGTCCGGGCAGGCGAGCCGCACGTGAAAATGGAAATGATGGCCCCAGAACGGCCTGACCTTCCATAGCCAGGCCCGATCCGGGCCAAGTGCAGGTGCCGCCTCGCACAGTGCCTTCTTGATCGCCGGATGCACCAGAATGCGCTCGACCTGTGCGTAGTTGGCGGCACGCCGGATCAGACGAACATGCTTTTCGCTCCAGATCACCGGATCGACCGCCACCGAGCGCTCGTCGCCAGCCGGCAACATCGATGTGGCGGCCAGTTCCTCGCGCTCCTTGGGCGTCAGGCGCCGGTTCGGCATCGGCGTCAACCACAGGTCGGCGTCGAGACCGATCTGGTGGCTCGCATGCCCAGTCAGCATTGGCCCGCCGCGCGGCTGCGACATGTCACCGACCAGCAGCCCCGACCAGCCCTCGAGCGTCTGCGCGTCGCGCGCAAAGCGCTCGACCCAGGCGGCGAGCTGCGGGTGGCCCCAATTGCGATTGCGCGACAGCCGCATCACCTGCCAGGCCGGCCCGTCGATCGGCACCGCCTTGGCGCCGGCGAGGCAGCCTTTCGAATAGAAGCCGATCGAGCGGGCCGCGAGCGGTGCCGGGGTCTTGGCGGCGCCGAACAGGAGTTTGGCGGCGATCAGTGGCTTCTTCGGCTTCGGCTTGGCTGGCGGCGGTGTCGCCGCAGCAGCTGGCGTTGCAGCGGCAGGCGAGGTGGCCGACTGGGCCGGAGCGGGAGCTGGCGAAGCCGTCGGCGGGACTGTGGTTTGTGCCAGCGCGATGCCGGCACAGATTGCGACGACCGCAATCGCAGCCACGCTCCACACCTTCCGTCTCATGCCCGCCTCCGCTCGCGTGGCCCACCGGCAGTCGCAGTCTAACCCATTGCAGCTGATCGTGGCACGCGCTGCCTCTCAGCCACGCTTGCCGAACGGCACGGTGAGGCTCCACCGCAGCGTCGTCGGCGCGTCGCTCTGGTAGGGCGCGAGACCGATCGTCATGCCGTCGTGCCCGTGTTCCGGCTGCGCCACATAGGTTCCGAACATGCGATCCCAGATCGACAGGTTGAAGCCGTAGTTGCTGTTATGCTCACGACGAACGACCGAATGATGCACCCGGTGCATATCGGGTGTCACCAACAACGTCCGCAGCACACGGTCGAGGCCCGGCGGCAAGGCGACGTTGGCGTGGTTGAACATGGCACAGGCGTTGAGAATGACCTCGAACAGAACGACCGCCACCGGCGCGGGCCCAAGCACTGTGACCCACGCCATCTTATAGAGCATCGACAGACCGATCTCGACCGGATGAAAGCGGATTGCGGTCGTGACATCGATATCGCGGTCGGCGTGGTGGACCTGGTGGAATGCCCACAGCGGAGCGATCTTGTGGGCGGCGAGATGCTGCAGCCAGATCGCGAAGTCGAGAACCACGAGTGCGATGAGGATTTCGAGCCAGGCCGGCCAGCCAAGCCAGTTGAGCAGTCCGATGCCGCGCCCCTCGGCCCAGATCGCCGTTGCCACCGCCGCGAGCGGCATGATGACACCGCCGAGCAGCCGCGGCAGCAGTTCCATCGCCCGCACCAGCAGACTGTCGAGCCCGACGATGGTGAGGTTGGTTGCCCACCGTTTCGACTTCGAGACGGTGAGCCGCCGCTTCGGCAAGGCGAGTTCCAGCAGGGCCATGACGATGAAGGCCGCGGCAAAGACCGATAGCCGCAGGATCGGCTCTGATATGTTCGCAAACAACTGCATCCAGCCCCTTCAGGTTCTTCGATGACGACAGATGCCACACTCGATGCCGGTCCGACCGATGCCGCCTGCCGGTTGCTACTTGCTCATGGCGCCGGCGCCCCGATGGATTCGGCATTCCTCGAGACGATCACGGCGCTGCTGGCAGCACGCGCCATCGCCACGACGCGGTTCGAATTCGAGTACATGGCGGTGCGGCGCGAAAGCGGCAAGAAGAAACCGCCGCCCAAGGCCGAGCGCCTCGTTCAAGAATACGCGAGCGCGATCGAGCAGACGCGGCGTCGATTGCCGCCGGGCGGGCGGCTGTTCATCGGTGGCAAGTCGATGGGTGGGCGGATTGCGAGCTTGATCGCCGAGGAATGGCACGAGCGCGGCTTGGTCTGCGGCCTCGTCTGTCTCGGCTATCCATTTCATCCGCCGAACAAACCAGAGCAACTGCGCACCGCCCACCTGCTGGCGATCGCATGCCCGACACTGATCGTGCAGGGCGAGCGCGATCCGTTCGGCACCCGCACCGAGGTCGAGGCGATGGTGCTGTCGCCAAACATCGCCTTCCACTGGGCCGACGACGGCGATCATGATCTGGGACCGCGCGGCGCCTCGGGTCACACCCGCCGCGGCAATCTCGAAGCCGCCGCCGACGCAGTAGCATCGTTCCTTATTTCGTGGCGCTGACCGGGCCGCCGACGGCGGTACGGCCACCATCGGTGACGTAACTCGCACCGGTGATGTTGCCGGCGAGATCGGAGCACAGGAACAGCACCAGATTGGCGACCTCTTGCGCCGTGCCGAAGCGGCCGATCGGCAACGAGGTTTCGTAGCGCTGCTCGACACTGGCGGGGTCGGCTGGATTGATCTGGCCCGCGACCGAGTGGATCATGCGGGTGTCGATCGGTCCCGGACAAATCGCGTTGACGCGCACGCCAGAGCGCGCGGTTTCGCCGGCCGCCGTCTTGGTCAAACCGAGCACCGCGTGCTTCGACGCGCAATAGGCCGACATCCCGGGCGTGCCATTGAGGCCGGCGACCGAGGCCGTGTTCACCACCGCGCCCGCCTTCTGCCTCAACATCACCGGCAGCACATGACGAAGCCCGAGGAATACCCCCTTGAGGTTGACGCCGATCACCTGGTCGAACATCGCCTCGTCGTACTCGGCGAGCGGAGCGATCCGACCCTCGATGCCGGCATTGTTGAAGAAGCAGTCGATCCGGCCGTACGCATCGAGTGCTGCCGCGACATAGGCCTGCACCTCGCCCGAGCGTGTCACGTCGGCGGTAACCGCGATCGCCTTGCCGCCGCCCTTGTCGATGGCGCCACGCGTCGCTTCGAGAGCGGCTGCATCGCGGTCGACGAGCACGATATTGGCGCCGCGACCGGCAAAGCCCAGCGCCGCTGCTCGGCCGATACCGTTGGCCGCTCCCGTAATCACCACAATCTTGTTGTTGAAATCCATGGCGCCGCCCTGCCGAAAAATTGCGTCTGCCGCGAAACCGTAGCACGCGACGGCTCGTCCGCCATTGCGTGAAACGCGGCCTGGAGCTGCGGTGCGCGCAGCCCTGCGGCTCGATCGAATTTATTCCCGCTGCGCATAATCTTTCGACATATTGTTATTGCGAGACCAACGAGTTCGCATTGCCGCCACTTTTGCGCGGTTCCTGGGTGCCATCAGTTGCTTTGTGAGTCGTTCCTTCAGTTGAACCTGGCCTTCAGTTGAACCCGGACCGGACCGCAGGTGGGCGGCAGGTCGCGTTTAGGGTTGTTGTCCCGGCGGGGCGGGGCATTCGAGTTTGTGCTGCGTGCACCGGAGCGGCTCGTCGCTCTCGCCTTCCAACCATGCGCAAGAGGTAGTTCGCCATGGAGCCCATCATCATCGTCATGATCACATTGCTTGCCCTGCCGAACGGGGACAACGGCGTGCACGTCAAGCCGTTCGACAACGTCGCGGCCTGCGTCGAGGCGGCCGACATCGAAGCCAGCGACCCGTTTGTCGCCCACGTCGAATGCTCGGAGCTGATCGACGGCAATCTCACCTTGAGCTTCAAGCAGAACGGCACCAAGCCGGCGGTGCAGAACCAATCCAAGGCGGCAGGCTGAAGGGGCAGATGGCGGGGGACGGTATGACAATTGCCGGTGAGCGGCTGCGCCGTCGTGGCAGCTGAGCTGTACTGGACATTGATATATTGTCTCCGCCCCGTCTCCGATAAGACGTCGCAGCATGACCGATTTCAATTCGCAGCCGGCCGATGCCTGCGTGATCGGCACCGGAGCATCCGCTGTGGCGATCACCGAGGCGCGGCGCGAGCGGCTCCGTTGTGCGTACGATACGCCGGTAGCCCACGTCAACGACCGCTTCCGCGAGCTCATGCGCGATGCTTTCACCTGAACCGCACTCGCCTCCACATCTCTACATCCCGCCTGTTGCACCGCGGCCACGGCTCGCATCACCGTTATGCGCTAATCCGCAAGATGGGACGTCTCGAGTTGGGGAGTAGTGCATGGCCGACAGAACGCAGCCGAGCCTGATCGCCAAAGTCATCGACTATATCTTCGGGCGCAATACGCTGATCGGCATCGCGTCGTTCATGCTGCTGATCATTTCTGGCTATGCCACTTGGCATGGCATGCGCGATTTCATCGTCGGCGTATCTTCGCCGGCAAACATTCCCGCGGCCGGCAGCATGTCGATTTCGAACGACATCCTGGTCGCAGCCGTCGTCATCGCGCTGACCTTCCTGATGTGGTTGGCGCTGCGGGAGACGTTCGGCGCCAAGCGCCGGGTCACCGAGCGCATGATCACCTTCCCCCTCTATGTGTTCCTCGCTGTCTGGTCGATCGGCTTCGGCTATGGCTTCTGGTGGAGCCTGATCTCCGGCGAGGAAGCGACCCGCACCGGCCTTTCCGGCCTGCAGGAGGACGCGCGCGACGCCAGCGCCGTGGTCGCCGCCCGCCTCGATGCGGTGCGTGGCCAGCTCGACAGCGTCGTCAGCTGGTCGGAAAGCCAGATGGCGCGCGAGGAAACCAGCGGCGGCAGCTGCGGCACTACATCGGCTGCCGGCCGCGGGCCGCTCTACAATGCGCGCCGCAGCGTTCGGGATTCGATCAGCGTCCTCCGTGACGGCATGACGCGCTCTTGGCTCGAGCCGGTGCAGGCCGACGTCGAGCAGCTGAAGCAGGCAGCAGCCGTGCTAGGCGGCGCTACGGTCGAGGAGCGTCAGCGCAACTTCGAGAACAAGGCGTCGGAGATTCGCGGCCGCGCCCGAAACATTGCTGCTCGCAGCAATGCGCTCGGTCGTTCGACTGCGGCCGAAATGCGTTCGCTGGCGTCGGCGGTGGCGATCCAGCCCGGCACGGCGGGCTTTTCCTGCTACGACCCGACGCTCGCCGAGCGACTGCGCCAGGCCGCCGCCCAGGCCGAGCAGCCGGCCGAGCTGAAACTGCGCGAGGCGGTGTTCAACGAAGGTCCGGCCGGCGTCGCCAATGCGGTCAAGAACCTGTGGCGCAACATGGGTGCCTACGGCTCGAGTGCGATCAGCTACATTTTCTCCGGCGGCAAGACCGCGTTCGGTCGCACCGAAGGCGGCGAGCCGATCACCGGACGCGACGTGATCGCGCTGCTGGCGACGATCGGCATCGATCTCGGGCTGCTGGCACTCGCAATCCTCAATCCGCCGCGCGAGCCGCCCCCGATCCGCCCCTCTGGCGCGCTCGCCCGGCAGATCCGCGCCGCCATCGACACCGCCGTCAACCGCGCGCCCGGCGCCGATCTCGACTGGGTGCGCGGCCACTTCATCCATCACAACAAGGCGTCCTATCTCGTCATTCCGAACCTCTACAGCTGCGATCCGACAAACAAGGAGGAGTCGGCGCGCGCCCTCGCCGTCAATCAGCTCGCGGGTGTGCTGAGCGATCTCGATCTGGTGCGTTGGCCGAACAGCGCCAAGCGGTGGCGGCTGAAGAAGAGCGAGTTGCAGAAGCTCAAGGACGAAGAGTCGCTCAGCAGCGACACCGACCTCACCGCCATCCGCAAGAAGTGGGCGGCCGACCAAGGTCTCGCAGGCGAGGAAGCAAAGAAGTACACGGACAAGAGCGCCGTCCGCAACCACGGCCTGTTCTCCAAAGCCGAGCGCGCGCTGCAGATTGCCGGCTGGAGCGAGAAGGCCCGCGGCGACGTCGAGATCTTCCGCATCGTCGACGCCGAAGGACTGACACCGCTGCTGATGGTGTTGAACGATCCCGAGACAGGGATGGGCGAAGAGGCGCCCAAGCGCGGCGAGGCGGCGGGAAAGGCAACCACTTGAGTGGGGTGAATGTCCCGGCTCGCCATACCGGTTGGTGAGAGAGGGTCTGGAAGTTTCTGGCCGCCGCCGACGCCAACTCGCCAGCCGGCACCTGCGCGCCGATGCTGGGGGCAAGAATTGTGTGGCGAAATCGCAGCGCTCATGCGGCGCGGCCGACCGGCTGGTCACGCTCGAGCCGGCCGTCGCGCAGCTGGAAGATGCGGTCGAAGCGATCGAAGATCTTCTCGTCGTGGGTGACTGCGATGATAGCCGCCGCCTGCTCGACCGCGACCTTGCGCAGCAAATCCATGACGATGCCGGCGCGTTTGGAGTCAAGCGCTGCCGTCGGCTCGTCGGCGAGAATGATCCGAGGCCTGTTCGCCAGTGCTCGCGCAATCGCGACCCGCTGCGCTTCGCCGCCGGAAAGCTTGGCCGGCATCGAAGTCTTGCGATGACCGACCTCGAGATAGTCGAGCAGCTCGACAGCGCGGCGGCGGGCGGTCACGGCATCTTCGCCCGCCAACTGCAGGACCAGAGCGACATTGTCGGTCGCATCCAGGAATGGGATCAGGTTGTGGAACTGAAAGATGAAGCCGATCTTGTCGAGCCGCAGCTTGCGCAAATCCGACCGCAGCCATCGACCCTCCTCGAGGACACGCTCGCCGTCCAGCTCCATCGAGCCCGCCGATGGATCCAGGATGCAGCCGATGACATTCAGCAGCGTCGTCTTGCCCGATCCCGAGGGGCCGAGCAGCGCGACAACCTCGCCAGGATGTACATCGATCGATACCTCGCGCAAGGCATCGACGCGGGCCTCGCCCTCGCCAAAGTGCTTGGAAACATTCTTGACCCGCACCAGTGGTGCGCCGGTTGCCGGAACCATCATCTCAGCCTCCGAGCGCGGTGGCAGGATCGACCTTCAGCGCGGCACGCACACCCAGAGCGCTCGATATCAGACAGACGACGAATACGATTGCGGCGAGGATCAACACGTTGTCCGGCTCGAGAACGACACGACGCGGAAAGTAGTCCTTGATGTTGACGATGAGGGTGGCGCCGATCGCGAAGCCGATCAAGCCAAGCGCCAGCGCCTGCTGCACGATCATGCCGATGATCGTGCGGTCGGGTGCGCCGATCAGCTTCAAGGTGGCGATCTGCCTCAGCTTCTCCATCGTCATCGTGTAGATGATGAGGGCTATGATGACGGCAGAGACCATGAGCAGCAACGACGTGAACAGGCCGATCTGGCGCCGGGCGCGATCGACGAGCGACTGCGTCAGGATCGCTTCCTGTGCCTCCTGGGTAATTGCCGCGAGGTGCTTCCAGCGCCGCACCGTCTCCGACGTGGCCTCGCCGGAAGCATTTGGCATCAGGCGCGCCACGACGGCATTGACGGTATCACGCCCCGAACCGGCGGAACCACGCGCAAGCTGCACGCGGGCCGCGGGCGGCGCCAGATCGAACTGCAGTTTCTGGGCGTCGAGCAGCGTGATGAAAACCGCCGGATCGCCACCCGACGCGACTTGGTACTGCGTCAACCCGACGACCGTGAAGGTGTTGCGGCCAAGTTCGAGCCGGGCCCCCAGATCCAGACCGGCGGTGCGGTCGGCAACCAGTTCGAAATGGCTGCGACCGATGTGCCGTCCAGCGACGATCTCGGGAGGTCCGCCTGGCCGGGTCGGTTCATAGCCGATGACATATAGGCGCAGTTTTCGTGCCCCATGTTCGGTCTCGACGGTCTGATAGGTAATGCTGCCGGCGGCAGCGATGCCGGCGATCCGGGCAACAGCCTCGCGAGTGTCTCCCGGAACGCGGGATGCCTCTGCGAACGGCCCGCGCGTATTGGCTTCGACAACCCACAGGTCGACGGCCGGCGAGCGGGCGATCGTCAGCGCATCGACGACAAGGCCGCGATAGATGCCGATCATGGCCAGCACGACGCCGAGCAGCAGTCCGAGCCCGACGCAGGTCAACAGGAAGCGGAACAGGTTATGGCTGATGTCGCGGTAGGCGAGGTTCATTTCGACGGCTCCGCCGCGACCCGAACCGATCGTCCTTCGCGCAGGCCCGGCTCAACCGCAATTACGACCTGCGCCTTGTCGGCCAAACCGTTGACGATCTCGAGGCGGGCGTCCTCGGTGCGATGCCGAAATCCGACCAGACGGCGATGCAATCGTCCGTTCTCGACCGTCCACACCGTGCCCTGCCGGCCGTCATAACCGTGAACCGCGGCCTCGGGCACCAGCAGTGCCGTATCGAGCTTCGCCACCGTGATCCAGAACTCGGCTTGCTCGCCGAGATGAACCCGCGGTGGCGGATTGTCACCCTTGATATAGACGCGCCGCTCCTCGCTGACACGGTCACTCTCGAGGCCAATACGAACGACCTGCCCGGTGAATGCATCCAACGGCCGCGAGCGAAGCCGGGCGTCGACTTTCTGCCCCTCCTTGATGAAGCCGGCGCGCGCCTCGTCGACAAAGGCGAGGCCCCACACCGTATCGGCGGCAATCAACGTGAAAATCGGATCACCGGCCTTGACGACCGTGCCGGGCTCCTTGTGCCGCTCCACCACCAGGGCGTCGTAGGGGGCGGCCAGCGTTCGGTGCCGCAGCATCGTCTCCTCGAACTGCAATTGCGCGCCCGCGTCGGCGATTTGCGCCTTGCCGACCTCGATCTCGCTGCGTGCCACCGAAACATCGGCCTTGGCGACCGCCTCGTCACGAAGTGCCTCTTCGGCCGTCTGTTCCGACACCACACGACGATCGACCAACGCCTGCTTGCGACGGTTTGCTTCCTGCTTCTGGGCAAATACCGCACTCGCCTTTTCGAGATTGGCTTCGGCCTTCTGGAGATTGACCTCGGCACTGAGACGAGCAGCCTTGGCCTTTGCGACCTTGGCCTCCTGCTCGCCCAGAGATAGTCGAGCCAGCACATCGCCTTTCTTGACGAGATCGCCGTGATCGGCCTTGAGTTCGACCAGGGTGGCGCCGACCTCGAAGCCGATCTTTGACAGGACGCGAGCCTCGACCGTGCCGAGGCCGAACACGCGGACTGGAACGTCCCGCTGGACCGTGACCACTCTAACGCTGATGGGACGGTTGGAATAGACGAACGAGCCGGCCGCCACGGCAGCAACGGCGGCTGCCCCTGCGAGGATGAACCGGACCGCAGGCCTGCGCACCAAAGTGAAGAACTTCGAGCTCATGGTCGGCCTCGGATTTTCTGCGGCACGTTGATCAGTCGCCTTCCATCGAGGCAGTCATCGCTGAAATCAGGTATTTCGCGCGATAGTGATTGTGCGCTGCCGAGCAGGACAAGACCGCGTCTGCGGCGCATGCTTTGCGATCGCCGCCGATGTGATCTTGGCCGCGTCCTGCCTCCCGACGAGCGCAACTACCGCCGCGTTCGTCCTTGCCCAAATTGTGTCAGCTCGCCTTGCGCTTTCCAAGGCCCTTGCCGCGGCCGCCGCCGGTGGTGTCCAGCGCCTTCTTGCAAGCCGCGGTCAGTTGGTCGTAGTTCGTCTCCAGGCAGATGCGGACGCTGCCGTCGTGCGGCTTGTCGGCGCATGTCTTGGCAATGTCGCTGCCACATGATTTCGCAACCGGACCCGACTGGGCATGCGCGATGCCGGTCAGACCAAGGGCGGCGACAGCGGCTAAGGCAAGTGTCGTTCGCGACGGCATGATGTCCTCCGTGTTTGATAATTTAGTCTGCACCGACAGATCGAGTTTCCCGATCGCGACCGTGCAGGCGAAAACATATTCAGTTTTTTGCATGTAATGTCTTGCGCTAGGTCAATCGCCTTTGACCGCGCTAGCCATTGCACCCGCATCGCGCTCAAGACTTTGGTGAGAGCTATCGCCGATTCCTGGTGGCGGCCGGGCCGGTCAGGCGGCGGTTGCGGGCTGAGGTGCGGCCTTGCGAGCCACGACCTCCAACCCGTCGGCGAACTTCACACCCAGGATCAGTTTTTGGCAACTGGGCGTGGCCGTCGAGGCGGCGCCAGCTTTTCTGTGCGCCCTCGACGAGCTTGAAGACCGTGGCGGGCGCGGTCTTGTTCGAGAGGCAGCCCTTCGATCGCCTCGCGCACACTCATGCTCGAGCTGGTCACGTCGATCGAGGTTGCATCAGGCGCGATCACGATCGTGTTCGATCCAAAGGGCTTGATGCGCGCTCGGGTTCGAGATGGAGCAAGGTTCGCCCGCGCACTCGGATGCGCCACGATCGACGATCCCGATCGCGCTGCGTCGCCGGGGTGTCGAAACCAAGCTGGTCCTGATGCAGGACGGCCAATCCCAATCGCAACCCGACCAGATCCTGATCCGAGCCCTCGCACGGGCCAGACGCTGGATGGCCGAGCTGATCGGTGATGTTCATCCCACAGTGGCGGCGCTGGCCGAGCTGCCGCTATCAGCTGTCCTACCACTGAGCAGTCGATGCTCAAGCCCCCAATCCCCCGCCTTCCTTGCCTGGCGGCTTTCGGACGCCGGCCCTCGGTGCGCGCGGAAACGTTGGTGATTGGGCCGGCATCCGAAACCCGTCACATGAGGTTGTGAACTCCCATGTCACAGTCCAACGGCGGCTGTTGAGCCAATCAAATCGAAGGTGCTGACCTGTTGCGTGCCGCGCGCACGCTGGTAGGCGACCCATGCAACGGCCACATCTTGAACCCCGCTGCCCGTGGAATTGAAAATAACGAGTTCATCATCCGACTGACGGCCAGACTTCGCATTCGCCGCCAACTCGGCCAGATCGGCGTGGACATCAGCGCGCGAGACCGCCTCCGTTTTCAGTGCATGGTAAAGATCGCCGCCCGCTGCGCAGGCATCGAGATCGTCAACAAGCATACGACTGCGGCGCATCAATGCGGGAGCGATTTCTTGCTTGCTCGGATTGTCCGCGCCCATGGCGGCAACAAAGCATCCCTTGAGTTCATAGTCGTTGGTGAGCACCGGCGCGCTTGACGTCGTGCAGGTAACGCAAATATCCGAGCCTTCAATCGCATCTCGAATGCTCGGTTCGGCAGTGCAACGAAATGCCCGGCCTGATTGATGCTCTCGTGCGAACGCCTCGGCACGGGTGGCGTTCACATCGAACACCCGAACGTCCTCCAGCTTGAAGCTCGCTGCAATTGCGTCAAGTTGATAGCCAGCTTGGGCACCGCAGCCGATGATTGCTAGTCGTTTCGAGTTCTTGCGAGCACCATGCCGCGCGGCCAACGCCGCCGTTGCCGCCGTTCGGATTGCCGTCAGCGCCATCGACTCCATGATCGCAAGAGGGCGCCCATTGCGGGCGTCGACCAGAACGACGACGCCTTGGATCGTGGGCAGTTGATTGAGTTCAACGTTTCCGGGAAGATTGACGTTGATCTTCGCCGCGAAACAATCGTGCGAGCCGGGTAACAGACCCGCCTTGACGTGGATCGAGCCGCGCGCAACGGAAAACCCGAGCGATTGGCCTTGATCGCCGCGGTTCAGGTAGAGCTGATTGTAGGCCTCATCAATGGCCGCGATGGCCACCTGTGGACCGACAAGTACACGCAAATCGGCCGAGGAAAGGAGGACAATCTCTTGCTTCCGCACGTCGTTCGCAGATGTCGAGGATAGGCGCTTCGCTGTCGAATCCATGCTGCCCCCAAAAGGTTGGGTCAGCAGAACTTGGACGACGAGCGTCTGAGCGGGCGTCTGCGTTGCCCGCGAGAGATTCCTACCAATAGGGCAGCGGCATGTCCATCCCATCGAGCAGTGGTAGCGCGACTTCCGAAAACCCATACGAGACGAACGATCGGCGTCTCAACGCGTCAGCTAACCCCGCGATCAGCGGACGTTCCGGTGCGCCCAATCAGTACGACGCCGGCCGCCGCGACTTGAATGGCCGCCGCTATGGCAAACGACGCAGTGTAGTTGGAAGCGAAATCACGGACAGCGCCCAAGATGGCCGGCGCCAAGGCGAAGACCGCCTGATTGATGGCAATGACGAGTGCGACAACGGTGCCGACGTCGGCTGCTCGGAACTCCCGTTGGGCGATCAGTGCAGGGATCGCTGCCACGTTGCCGACGCCAAGGCCGAAGAGCACACAACCGAGCAGGAGCATCGGCGGCGCATCGGCTACGCACAGTATGCCGACGCCGATCGTTTGCACGAGGAAATTGGCGCAGGCCGCATATCGTCGGTCGTTGTTGCCGATCAGCCATGCTAGCAGCATGCGTCCGGCCACGGCTGAGATCGTTGTGACACTAACCGCAACGGCCGACCCGCTCGCGCCCAAAGCCGGCGACAAGCGCGACAGCAGGTGGGACAGCACGCCGACTTGGGCAAATAGAGCCAACGCGAAAGCTGCTGATAGCGTCACGAATGCGCGTGAGTTCATGAGGACGCGGCGTGGCGATCGTACGGAGTTCCCGGCAACCGAAGTCGCCGCTGCAACGCCCGGTTTTCCGTCTGCGGCCAAGCCAAACTGCTCTGGACCGTGACGCAGCCAACGATGGGCGAGCGGCGCGACGACCAGCACCATTGCGATACCAACGATGAGCGCGGCTTGTGCGAAGCCAAGTTGCGAGATCATTGCGACAAGCAGTGGTGTAAAGATCACGCCGCCGATGCTGGCGCCGTTGAAGGCGTGACTGATTGCCTTCGGTCTGTCCTCATCGAACCACGGCGCAATCATCGCGTTGATCGCCGCGCCACTGGTCAGCGCCCAACCGCTGCCGGACAATATCGCTGCGGCGAACAGATGCGAGGGCGATGCAGAAATCGACCAACTCACGATTCCGAATGCCGTCAGTGCGGCGCCGAAAATCGTCGACTGTGCCAGACCTAACGTGCGGTGCACTTCCGGCAAGAAGACCACGATCGCGGCGCCGATCAGAAAGTGCGCTGTGATCGCTGCCGAGATCGTCGCGATCGACCAGCCTTTCGTGGCATGAAGCGTCTGAAGAAATACGCCCGGCCCGTAGAAGCCGATGCCCCAGGCGAAAACCGCGACGGTGAAGGCGACCCAGACGACGGACCAGCCCGAATAGCGCTGCCCTGCGGTCATGCCTGCACCGCAATAGGCTTGCGCCACAGCACCCAGATCGTCCTCCGCTCGATGAAGCCGAGACGGGTGTAAAGCGCTGCTGCCTTGTTCTCCGGGCGCACGTGAAGGAACGGGACCTCGTCTCTGTCGATGATCTTGTTCATGAGGTAGCGCGTCAGTCTTTCCGCGTGCCCGCGTCCCCTCGCGTCGGGATGCGTGCAGATGGCGCTCAATTCCGTGTAGCCCGGCAAACGCATGCGTTCACCGGCCATTGCCACGAGCCGGCCGCCCTCACGGTAGCCGACGAAGTCGCCGAGCAGGTGTGTCCGTGGTCCAAATGGACCAGGCTGCGCCGCGCGGGCCAGTTCCTGCATGGCGGGAGCATCGGCGGCGGTCAAAACGTCGGGAACGGGATGGCTGTTCGCGATCTGGAGTGCGTGCCGCGGCACCATCTGGAGCATGGGGAAGGCATCAATCTTTTCCCACCCTTGCGGCAACGGCTCGTCCGAAAGGCGGAACAATCGCGCTTCGGTGTTGGCCGGAAGGCCCGTCGCGAGGTCGGCGTATGAAGCCGGATCAGAACTCTCGATGGCCGAGAACGGCGCCATGTCGCGCGGGAAGTGCCGGGCGCGACCATGCCCGAGCGCCACATGGGCCTGCGGCCCCGTCAATGCATGCCAAACCGGATTGTCGAGTACATCGCTCATTTCTGGCCCCAGATTTCTGGACAAATGCATATCATCGAAGGCACTCTGATTGCTCGCCGGAATCGGACTCTGTCGACGGCATACCGGAGTGCGTGATGCTCGATATCAATGAGTGCGAACAGGCGCGCGTCAGCCGGGATCGCCGCTACGATGGAAGGTTTTTCTCCGGCGTTCGGACGACGCGCATCTATTGTCGTCCAGTCTGCCCGGTTCGACCTGCCAAGGCAGCCAACGTGACGTTTTACCCCTCGGCCGCTGCGGCTGAAGCAGCAGGGTTCCGACCGTGTCTGAGGTGCAGACCTGAGGCCGCGCCGTTCTCACCGGCCTGGAAAGGAACCCGCACAACGGTCGAGCGCGCATTGCGCCTGATTGAAGATGGTGCCCTCGATCAGGATAGTGTCGACGCCCTTGCTGACCGGCTCGGCATCGGTTCACGCCATCTGTCCAGACTCTTCCAAAGACATCTCGGTGCAAGCCCGGTTCAGGTCGCCCAGACGGCGCGAGTGCAGCGAGCGAAGCGCTTGCTCGACGAGACCGATTTCTCAATGTCGGAGATTGCCGTGCGCGCGGGGTTCGGCAGCCTCCGCCGGTTCAACACGGTATTTGCAGAAGTGTACCGAAGGCCGCCGACCGAGATCAGGCGCGCTCGCATCCCAAGTGGTGCATAGATGTCGGCTCCCTGTCGAAGCGGACAGATCGTCGTCACTGCGCGGATGTCTCCTCACTGCACCAGACCGGACTACGTGCGTGATCGCAACATTGTGCGCTTATCTGGTCGCGCGACGGCATCGCCAGCAACAGCTCGAAATCGACCTGACCTGTTGTGCTGCAATGATTATCAATAGTCGTCCGTGAAGTAAGGCACGGTTAAACTGCGCTCACTGTCGTGTCGACGATCACCTTCGACAGGTCCTTGACCGCGACCGCCTCGGTCTTGACGGCGACCGCGAGGCTCTCGGCAAGCAGGACCTCGAGCCGCTCCTCGCCCATGCGATGACGCCACCTCGTCATCGACGAGCGATCGAACGGCGCCTTGTGACGGAAGTGCTCCTCGCCGCAGAAGTGCTGGAAGTAAGGGTTCTCGACCCAGCGCAGAACGAGCTCCTCGTCCGACAGGTTAAGCGTGTGCTTGAGGATCGCGAGGCCGGCCATCAGCCGGACGGGAAGCGGCGGCTGACCGGGACCTTCCGAATACATCTCGCCGAGCTTGCCGCCGATCAACTGCCCGTCGATCAGGCCGCCGAGCCGGACCAGCTCGTGCTTCATGTCGATGATCTGGTCGAGCCTCGACCGGAACAGATCGTCTTGTCCTCTTTCCTGCTCGCGTGGCCGCATCCCCGCCTCCATCCATGCGCGTTGTGCCGACGCAATCATGGTTTGCGCAAAGAGGGAATCCGGCATCGCGATTTGCAAGAAAATCCACACTCGACCGAGGAAATCTTGCAACTCGACGACCACCTCCCGGCCCAATCATCGAGCCGGAACAACACGTTGGCAATTCTTCACGGACGAACTCGATACTTTTTCAGCGGATGGACCAGGGCGCGGCGTTCAGCATGTTGGCGTCGGCAGATGCTCTAGTCGCAATTCATTCAGCGAGAAGACGATCGTAGGCTGCTGATCATCTCAAGCGGCAGTAGACCGGGACGGAACTCTGCAACAGCGCGGGCGATGTCGGTGGCGCTCGCGTCGATCAAAAACAGATTGATCGTCACCGCCGGCAGATCGAGCCGTCGTTGGACCCACGTGCCAAACCGCAAGCCGAGACGCTGGCCGGCGGCCGGTCTATTTGGCTGCGTCAGAAAGAACTCGATCACCTTCGTCTTCTTCAGATCAGCGCGCTCGAACGCGGCGATGTCTTGCCAATAAATGCGGCGCGACAGCAACCGCCGATCGGTGATCCCGAGTGCATCGATCGTCACGACTGCAGCACGGGAGCACGCACGGTTGGTAATAACATGCGCCAGGGCAAACATCAGTACCAGCCAGCAGGCACCCAGTATTCGGACACCTGTTGCCTGTGCTGCAATCATCAGCAACGCGGCTAAAGTCGAACCCGCAATGATCGAAGCGGCAGCCCGCAGCGCGCGCCGGTTCCAGCGGAACTCATGGCAGGGGCCGGGCGCGTTGTCGAATGCGTTAGTCGCGTCAGCGGGGCGGAGTGGTGAAGCCCCGGTCTGCGCGCGCAGCGCATTGAGCAAGATCGCCCGCAATTCATATATCCTGTGATGACTCATGGGCCACCATCGCTAGAGCACTTGGCGATTCCGAAGTCAGCGGATTGCGAGTTGCCACATCCCGATCGCAACTGGCGTGATGCAAATGGTTTGTGCAGCTTGCGGATGGGCGACGGAGCTGTTCGAGCTGAGCGCAGCGCTGTGGCGCCCCACTCTGGCCTTGCAAACGGGCAAGCAACCATATCGGGGAAGGGATGCATGGCTCTCCCCAGACGAGAGGCCAACAGTACCGCACAACGACGGCCTCCAGCAGGCGTGAGGCTAATGTGGCCAGCCCTTGTTGTAAAGCCACGACGAAGCGGCGCAGCGGCAGGAACAGATCTCTGCGCCGCCACGGCAGTCCGATTTGCTGGTTCATCCACGGCGTCGGTCCGGTGCGCGCGGCACCCGGTGAATGCCAGGGTTGGTCAGAGATTGAACAAAGAAAACACCAGAGCAATCGCCCAGATGCCGGCGTCAACCACCGCCGTCCATAACGCGCAGGTCAAGTAGACCTCGCGCATCAGCGTCGAAGTGAGCTGCTGGGCAGAGCCTGTCGGCGGACGGGCTTCATGCGGCAGGTAAAGCCACATCTCGGTACGTCGGTAAGGTTTGGTCGGGGCCTCAAGGGCCTTGAGCACCAAAATTCCCGTCATCAACATGGTCAGCACGCCGCCTGTCTGGAATGCCACAAGCGGACTGAACGACAACCCGACCATGATGCAGAAGATCGCCAGCGAGCCGAAGCCGCACGCCCGCAAGACGGTCTCGTAGGCGATACGGCGCATCTGTTCCACAGCATCGATCCCACGAAATGGAACAATCAGCAGCGACCAAATTTTCACCACCCTGCACTATCGAACGAAATATCCGAATTCAAAATCGTGTGAGCATACGGTGCATCACAGCCCGATCTTAATGAAATTGCCGATTGCCGGAGCGGTCAATAGCGCGGTGCCGGCGAGCCAGATCCACAAAGACGTACTCGTCGAATCCCCTGTCGCACCGATGACGCGCTCATAGAGAGCCGCAGGAATGCCGCCGATGATTATGGTCGCAGTCGAGAGCATCAGCGAGGCGAACAGCAATGTCAGCGATTCGCTGCCGAACAGCAGTGCCGGCGCCAGCACCTTGGCAAACAGATACGCGAAAGGAACCCACGTCTGGTTGAACAGCCCGTTGATCATGCCGAAGAAGGCAATGCCGATATAATAGTAGTTTCTATCCATCGCCTCACTCAGCTGATGCGCGGCGTTGCGCCCAACAATGCAAACAAGAACAGCAGGCCCACGCGCAGCCAGAACAGCCAGACGACCCCGAACATCCATACTACCACCGGTGCTGCCGCCTTGGGCGTGACGACCTCCACTGCAGCAACGATCGGATCAGTCAAGCGACAGAAAAAGCGCCAGATGTAGTTCGACGAGTCGGGCTCGACGAGCAAAGCAAGCAGCACCCTTCCGAGCAACGTGTACATCATTGCTGCCAGAACGAAGTTCGGCAGGTGATAATACCAGTAGCTGAGGATGGGATACGATATGCCCACGGCCAACAACTCCAGTGGCAGCCCAATATCGCAGCGGCTGGTTCCCGCCGCAAGCAATCGATCCGGGAAACTGAGCGGGGCCCCGAAGGGCCCCGCTGCTAATCGATCAGGTCGCGCCGGTCAGGTCGTCTTTTCTTCAAGAACCGTCTTGCCGCGCGGCTTGCGAATTTCGTCGATGAAGGCCTGCAACTCGGCCGAAGGTGCTTTCGTCATCAAGCTGACGACATAGATCACCAGGAACCCGAGTGGCATCCCCAACAAACCGCAATTGATGTTGTTGAGGTTGAACCAGCCAACCTTGTTGGCCATCGGATGCGCCAGCGTCGGCCAACTCTCCATTGCATTCGGCAACGCCATCGCCTTGGCAAGGTCGACCAATGGCGCACCGGACACCGGATTCAAGAGCGAGGTCATGCCGAAATACTTCACGCCCATGCCAGGGAAATAGCGAGTCGTAACGAGATAGAACAGGCACAGACCGAAGCCAGCGATGATGCCGCAAACAGCGCCTGCCGACGTCGCCCGCTTCCACCAGATGCCCATGACAAGCGCCGGGAAATTTCCAGCCATCGCGAGCGAGAACGCCCACCCGACCATGGCCAGGATATCCGATGGCTTCGTGGCCGCCGTTGCTGCAGCCGCGACCGCAACGAAGAACAACAAGATGCGTGCGACCGTTAAACGGCGGATTGCCGGTGCATTTGGGTCAATCATCTTGTAGTAGATGTCGTGGCTCAATGCATTGGCGATAGCAAGCAAAAGCCCGTCGGCGGTGGACAGTGCCGCCGCAAGCCCGCCGGCCGCCACCAAGCCCGAAATCACATAAGGAAGCCCAGCGATCTCCGGCGTGGAGAGCACGATCACGTCCGTATTGATGACGAAATCCTGAAGCCTGACGACGCCGGGATGACCGGCAATCGCTTTGCACGCGGCGACAATCGCGTCGATATTTGCGGCATTCTTGCCGCAGATCTGGATCAGCCCCAGTTCTCCCCATGTGAAAAGCCAGGGCTTCATCGCCGTGACATTGGCACCAATGATGTTGGTGTACACCTCCAGTTTCGAGAACGCCGCATAGGCCGGCGCCGAGAAGTAGAGCAGGAAGATGAACAGCAGTGACCACGCCACCGACTGCCGCGCCTCACGCACGCTGGGAGTTGTGAAATAGCGCATCAGAATGTGCGGCAATGAGGCTGTGCCGACCATCATGCAGAAGATTATGCCGAAGAAATTCAATGGGCTGTAGTTGATGAACGGCTCGATGTGCGGCTTCAAGGTGGCAGCCGTCGCGAGACCGGTCCGCAGCATCTCCTGCTCGCGGGCGGTAATGTCCATAATTGCCTGCCCGTAAGTAAGCTCAGGGATTGGGATCCCGTACTTCTTGGTGGACAGGATGACGATCGGGGTCAGGTAGGCGACGATCAGCACAATGTACTGGGCAATCTGTGTCCAGGTCACGGCGCGCATGCCGCCAAGCATCGCACATAACAGGATGCCGACGAGGCCGGCAAACACCGCGATTTCAAATTGCATACCGAGGAAGCGGGAAGCGATTAGCCCGGTGCCGTAGATCTGCGCGGTCACATATGTGAACGAGCAGCACACCAGCACGATTACCGCGAGGAACCGGGTGAAATTGCCGCCAAACCGGAACGACATGAAATCAGGCACGGTATAGGCGCCGAACTTGCGCAGGTACGGACCGACCAGGATGGAAACCAGCACGAATCCGCCAGTCCAGCCGAGCACCCATGCAATGCCATCGTAGCCGAGCAGGAACAGCGTGCCGGCCATGCCGACGAACGAAGCTGCCGACATCCAGTCGGCGCCCGTCGCCATGCCGTTGTAGAAGGCCGGTACGCGCCGGCCGGCGACGTAGTACTCCGATACTTCTGCCGTACGCGTCGCCACGCCGATGATGGCGTAAACTGCCAGTGTAAAGAATACGAACAGATAGCCGAGGATCTTGTTCGGCACGCCGAATTGCTCGAGAACCGCGAGCAACACGATGAAGCCGAGAAATCCGCCGGTATATATGCCGTACATGCGTCCGAGATTTCGCATGAAATCCGAACGTTCCGCTGTTTGGATAGCCATGACCCTGTCCCCCTCAATCGTCTTCGGCGACGCCATGTTGGCGATCAATCTTGTCCTGCTGCCTTGAGAACATGAACAGCATGACGACGAACACGATCAGCGAGCCTTGCGCGGCCATGTAGAAGCCGAGCGGAAATCCAAGAAATGGAACGGTGATGGTGTTGAGCGGCTTCACGAAGAAGTGGATAACGTAACCAAAGAAGAACCAAACACCCAGATGCGCAAACATCAGGTTGCGTGTTCTCATCCAGTGGATTTCGTCGCTGGTTTTTTGCATCGGCGCGATTCCCTCCTCCAATTGCCGTGGGCTGAATATTCGCGGAGGAGGCGTACGGTCACGCAGCACCTCCCCGAGGCCACTGCTCCGTCCGGTCTTGTGCCGGATCGCGAGGTACTACTAAAGGCTCATTGTGCGTAAAAGGCTAGCATTGCAACTGGTGTTCGCCTCATAATACTTTCGTCCAATGTGAGCGACCGGTGAGAGTAAATGAAAGGTGGCGAGCCCATGAGTCTACTCGACAAGGTCTTGATGCGCCGGCCGCCGATCGGCGACATCGATGCCTTGGCTGATTTCCTCGATGAACACGCTGCTTTTCTGGTTCAGAAGGGCATTTACGAGTATTCGCGCGCCCGCGCCGGACACTACTCGAAGGTGCTGTTTCAGGAAGCAGAGTTCCAGCAGGCTGCCGATCAATCGCGCTGGCGTGCCTACCCGCTGGGACTCGCCATGGTCGGGGAGTTAGCGGAAGGCGTGATTGGCAAGCTCGCCGGAGATCACCGACTGTCCACGCTTGGCGCGCTGGCGGCTGTTGTGCTTTCGGTCTTCGATCGCCACCCTGTGCCCGCGAGGGTCGGCGCCACGGATTGGTCCAAGGCGCGTGCGGACCTGGCCCAACACCTGGCGAGTATCGGCCTGCACCCGCCGAAACGTGCCATTGATATCCCGCAGTCTCTCGCCAAGGAGTATTTTGCCTTGATGCCGATTCACAAGTCGTTGCGCGGCAGCGATTTTCCAACCGTCATGAACTATCTCAAGGTGACCCTCTGTAACATTCATGACGAGCTGACGAAACGCACGGACGCCAGGAAGGTCGGAGAATTGCTGCGCGCGCGTACAAACTGATCCCGCACTAACAGTCATTGGAAAGGGCGTCCGATGGCCTCGTGGCGCAATGCAACTCCGTTGATTGCTATCGATGCCGTCGTCATTGACACAGAGACGACAGGGCTCGATCCACGCAAGGCTCGCATACTTGAAATTGCGAGTGTCAGGCTTAGCGCAGGCGAAGTCGAAGCATCCGGCTCTTTCCGGCGGCTGATCCAGCCCGGCGAGCCCATCCCGCAAGCGGCCACCGCAATCCACGGAATAGATGCTGCCAAGGTTGCCGGCGCCCCTGGCTTTGCTGCGGTTTGGCCCGAATTCTCAGCCTACGTTGGGCCGTCAATCATGGTCGGCCACACAATTGGGTTCGATCTTGCGGTCCTCAAGCGCGAGTGTGAACGCGCTGGGTTGACTTGGGCTCGCCCGCGCACTCTCGATACCAGGCTGCTCGCTGAAATCGCCGCTCCAGATCTTGCCGACTACTCGCTCGAAAGCCTTGCGGATTGGCTGGATGTTGAGGTCGTTGGACGCCACACTGCAACAGGCGACGCCACAACGGCGGCACGTATCTTCCTGGCGCTGCTACCCAAGCTTCGTGAGTACGAGATCCGCACCCTCGCGCAAGCCGAACGGGCCTGCTCCGCATTGACGGGCTCGCTCGACAGGCAGCGTAGCGCCGGGTGGGTTGAGCCGGTCGCAGCTCCGGTCGTGGCGCCGTCGGTCACGGCGAAGCTGGACAGCTATGCCTATCGGCACCGGGTCAAAGAACTGATGAGCGCTCCGCCGCAATTCATTGCTCCGGACGCAGCTCTCGCGACTGCGCTTGCCCGCATGGCGAATGATCGTGTCTCTTCGCTCTTCGTCTTCGCCGACGCGGATCAATCGCCGCCGTCGCCGAACCAGGCCGGCATAATCACCGAGCGTGATGCGATGCGAGCCCTGGCACGGCACGGCGCCCAAGCGCTGCAGATGCCGGTTGGTGACCTGGCCAGCCGTCCGCTGGCGACCATAGGAGCCGATGCCTTCGCTTTCGTTGCCATGGCGCGCATGAACCGCTTACGCATCCGGCATCTGGGCGTCGCCGACGCGCAGCGGCGGGTTGTTGGCGCACTTTCCGCCCGCGATTTGCTGCGTCTGCGCGCTGAGGGTTCATTCGAGTTGGGTGACGAGATTGCGGAAGCCGGCACCGTTCGCGATCTTAGCGTCGCCTGGGCCAGACTTCCGCGAGTCGCGGCTGGACTTCTGGCCGAGGGATTGCCGGCGATCGAGATTGCGGCGCTGATCTCGCATCAGTTGTGCGCCCTGACCGAGAGAGCGGTAATGTTGGCCGAGGAGCGCATGCTAGCTGAGGGTCAAAATTACCCCTCCTGTAACTACGCATTTGTCGTGCTTGGCTCCGCCGGTCGTGGCGAGAGCCTCCTCTCCATGGATCAGGACAACGCCTTGATCTTTGATGACGGCGCCGATGCAGCCGAGGCTGACCGCTGGTTCGCAGCGCTCGGCTCTCACGCGAACAGGATTCTGCACGAAGTCGGTGTGCCGTATTGCAAGGGCGGCGTCATGGCGAAGAATCCGCAGTGGCGAGGCTCGCTCTCAGCCTGGCGCCAGCGCATCCGTGATTGGATTGGCCGCTCGCGTCCGCAGGATCTACTATCGGTCGATATCTTCTTTGATATGCAGTCGGTGCATGGCGATCACCGTCTCGCGGATCAGCTGTGGCGAGAGGCTTTCGACATGGCAAAGGGACAGGCAGTCTTCGCCAAGCTACTCCTGGAAAGTGCCGGTACGGCACCTTCCAGTTTCAATTTGTTGGGGGCCTTCAAGACTGAGAACGGGCGGATCGATCTCAAACGTGCGGGGCTGTTCGGGATCGTGGCTGCCGCCCGCGCTCTGGCGATAAGGCATCATGTGCTTGAGCGATCGACATTGGCACGCCTTGCCGGGGTCAAGGCGCTTGGCCACGGCGGCGAGCGCGACCTCGATGCGGTTGCTGAGGCTCAGGGCGTTCTTCTAGAATTTCTCCTCGATCAGCAACTCGACGATCTGCAACATGGAACGCCGCCGTCGAATGCCATATCGATCAAGCGATTGTCCCGCCGCGATCAGGGGCGTCTGCGTTCCGCGCTCAAGGTCACGGGGCACCTTGATGGCCTCGCACGTGATCTCCTCTTTGTCACCTGAATCCGAGCGGCGATATGAGCTGTTGATCAACGCGGCGTCCTTGGATGGAGAAGCCGCAATGCGGGTTGAGAATGACGAACCCTGAGACTGCACGATCTATGTCCCTCTGGTGCCGAAATCCGATGCGAACAATGTGGCTCAAGAAACACATACGTCGGAGGATCGGAGCCGAGCAGGTTCTGCTATTGTGAGGGTTCCGGATGTCGGCCCATCGCATGTGCATGCTCGCGCACCGGGGCCGACGTACGGAAGCCTCCAGGGAAGGAACCCGCGAGGATTGTGGCACTCGACGGTGCTGCGCGCTATGGGGTTTCGGCGGTCGGATGGGGTGCAGCGGGCACCGAGCCACACCGAGGCTGGCAGTGATCGAGCAGACCGGCTGATGCGAGGCTGGGCGCGAGGTGGATTGCGACGGCAATAGGGGGGCCGGACTGTGCCGTTAGGAAGGTCCAGCAGGCCTCGCAGCAGCGTTCGGGGCAAGCGCCATCGCGACCGGTGCGTGACCAGCGACAAAGATGACCGCCGATGTGGTGATTGACGTGGGCGGCGCCGCTCATGACGCATCGACCCTGGTCATGACGTGCGTTGACGCCGCGTGATGTCGAGGCTGGCAGACACCCTCGAAGGTCTCGATGATGAGCATGCGGGCACCACAGCAAGGGCACGGGCGAGGCAGTACGGCCGGTGCTTCAGCAGTGTCGGCTACGCCGCGCTCATGCAGGCCGCGGCCGAAACGATCGTCGAGTTGGCGCGCGACAAACGCTACGTCGGCGGCACCGTCGGCGTGCTCGCCGTGCTGCACACCTGGACGCAGCAGCTCGTCTATACGATGACGGCGGGTATTCGGGCGGCTCGATGGACCGGCCGGCACTGCGCAAGCTGCTGGCCGACATCACTGCGCGCCAGATCGACGTCGTAGTCGTTTGCAAGGAGCCTGCGCGGAAACGTTCGCCCAGGTCGCAGCACAGTTGGCCAGCAACGGTCACGACCGCAAGGTCGGCCGCAATGCCAAGGTGCCGAGCCTGCTGGCCGGGCTCATACGCGATGCCGCGGGCCACAAACTGGTCGCCACCCATGCCACGAAGCAGGGCAAGCGCTATCGCTACTACATCAGCCGGGCCCTGCATGAGGGACGCCAACGCGGCCGCCTCGGCTGCGATCAACTGACCAAAGCAGAGGCACTTGGCGGCACGGTCTGGCGGTTGCCGGCCGTGCACATCGAGGCCATTGTGGTTCGCGAGATCAGCGGGCTGCTGAGGCAGCAGAGCCGCGTCATCGAGATCGTCAAACAGATCGAGCCCGACCGGGTGTGGTCGATGCCGGATCGAACCCAACTGGCTTTGACCGCGCGCACGATCGCGATGGAGCTTGCGCGAGACGATCCGATCGCCTCGCGCACACTCATGCTCGAGCTGGTCACGTCGATCGAGGTTGCATCAGGCGCGATCACGATCGTGTTCGATCCAAAGGGCTTGATGCGCGCTCGGGTTCGAGATGGAGCAAGGTTCGCCCGCGCACGCAGATGCGCCACGATCGACGATCCCGATCGCGCTGCGTCGCCGGGGTGTCGAAACCAAGCTGGTCCTGATGCAGGGCGGCCAATCCCAATCGCAACCCGACCAGATCCTGATCCGAGCCCTCGCACGGGCCAGACGCTGGATGGCCGAGCTGATCGGTGATGTTCATCCCACAGTGGCGGCGCTGGCCGAGGCCTATCGCACCGACATGCGCCACGTGGCCCGGCACCTTCCGCTCGCCTGCCTTGCCCCGTCCATCATCGACGCCATTCTCGATGGCCGCCAGCCGGTGGAGCTGACCACCTGGGATCTGCAGAACCGCATCGACATTCCGCTGGACTGGACCGATCAGGCCCGCCGCCTGGGCTTCCCGCCATCCTGACCGCCACCTGGCCCCTGTGCCGATGCGCGTCGCCAGCAACGCGGCACCAAAGCGGACAACGAAGCTGGCCAACAGAGACAACCGGCCGGACCGGCGCTAAACGCAGGACCATTCAGGGAGCCCGGCTCAGGGGAGCAAATTCCCTGCGCCAAAACCGCCCGTTTACCGGCGAGTTTGAAAGGGAGGAACAGGCTTTTCTTTTTTCTATTTCAATAAGTTAAAAGCTGGCGGTGGAAGCAGTCATCTGCGAACCCGTCTCCGCAGTAATAGGCCGGGAAACAGGAAATTTCTGCGGAATTCCGGCCTTTCTGCTCGAAAGAACTCTCGAAAACTGCCGCAAACAGGGCGGTTGCGAGCTTAATTCCCTAAAATCGGAACAGGGATGTTTTTCGTCGGATCAGGGATCTTTTCCTTCCGATCAGGGATCACAATCTCGCTATCAGGGATCGTTTTGGAAGGCCTCCGGCACAAAAGTTGCTGGATAGGCCCGCTCCCTACCCGATCAAAGGTGGTTCGTTGCATGACAACTCAGGCAAAAGTCGTGAACCGCGGCGCGTTTGACCCTTGCCCATATGCGAGCATTGAACGCACGCTCGCCGCCGGTCCGCAAGCCTGGATCGAAACCTATCGACTGATGGCCGCTATCGAGAGCAGCTTTGCGCGCAAGCCAATGCCTGAAACCGTGCGTGCGTATCTTCGTAAGCGCCTCGACGGTGAGGCCAGGAAGCGCCAGGGTCGCGGCCGGCGGAATGCGGCGCAAAAAATGCGGGATATCTATATCTTTGTGCGGTTCGTCAGGATCGAGGCCTGGCTGACGGCGCGTAAGAAGAAACATGGGCTCAAGGGTTGGCGGTTCATTCGCGACGCCGGCTGGTGGCGCGGCCCGCCGAGCGAGCGTGCCGCTCGCATGATCAAGCACAGTCTGGAGACGGACCTCGATTGGGAAAGCGTGCGCAATATTGCCTATCGGCTTCGCAAAGACGGACTGCCGGTCATATAGGTCCGATACCACGAGAAATCCCCTGATTTCCCACTCATGAAGCCGGAGCCCCGCGCCACCACCTAGCAGGTCGAACCCTCCCCGTCTTGGAGCCTCGACCTATGTCACGCTGCCTGGCTATCGAACATGCTTCAGTCTTTGCACTGAAGCCTTGTGGCGCCAATGCGCGCGTCCACAGCCCGAAGCAGATCGCCGAGATCGCTGCGAGCATTGAGGCGTTCGGGTTCAATAATCCGGTTCTCGTCGACAAGACCAATACCATTATCGCTGGTCATGGCCGCGTTGCCGCCGCCAAGAAGCTCGGCCTCGAAACAGTTCCGGTGATCCGGCTCGAGCATCTGACGGATGCCCAGAAGCGCGCCTACATCCTCGCCGACAACAAGCTGGCCGAGAAGGCAGGCTGGGACCGTGAGATCCTGGCGATCGAGCTGCAGCATCTGACCACCATCGACACCGATTTCGACGTCACGGTGACTGGTTTCGAGATGGGCGAGATCGATCTGCTGCTCGGCGAGATCAAGCCGAAGGCTGATGCGGCTGACGTCGTTGCCTTCGCCTCGGCCAGGGCCCGGCGGTCACGCGATTGGGCGACCTATGGCAGATCGGCCCCCATCGTTTGATTTGCGGCGACGCGACCGATCTCGAAACGTCGGCGCGCTTGCTCGACGGCAGCCGCGCCCAGATGATTTTCACCGACCCGCCGTACAACGTGAAGATCGATGGTCATGTCTCCAGTCTCGGTGCGGTGAAGCATCGCGAATTTGCCTTTGCCTCAGGTGAGATGTCGCAAGCCGAGTTCACGGCATTCCTCGAACGGGTCTTTGCCAACCTGGTGCTGCGGTCCGCTGATGGCGCGATCCATTTCGTCTGCATGGATTGGCGTCACCTCGGCGAGGTCCTTGCGGCCGGCACCCGAACCTTTGCCGAACTCAAGAACATCTGCGTCTGGAACAAGACCAACGGCGGCATGGGGTCGCTCTATCGCTCGCAGCACGAGATGGTGTTCGTGTTCAAAAGCGGCAGCGCGCCGCACATCAACAATGTCGAACTTGGCCGGCATGGGCGCTACCGCACGAATGTGTGGACCTATGCCGGCGCCAATGCCTTCGGCGCGACCCGCGATGCCGACCTTGCGATGCATCCGACGGTCAAGCCGGTTGCCCTCGTGGCCGACGCCATTCTCGATTGCTCGAAGCGTAAAGGCATCATTCTCGATGTGTTCGCCGGGTCTGGCACGACGTTGGTCGCCGCCGAGCGAACCGGGAGACGCGGTTACGGCATCGAACTCGATCCCATCTATTGCGACACGATTTTGCGCCGCTTGAGCGCCGTCGCCCGTGTTGAGGCGCGCCTGGCGGCGACCGGCCAAACGTTTGCTGAACTGGCGGCAGAGCGGCTGGGCGCGTTACCACTGGAGGCCGCAACATGAGTGGCGAAGACGACAAAGAAGCAGCTGGTCCGGACGACGGCAAGGTTGGCTACGGTCGGCCACCGAAACGGACCCGGTTCAAGGCCGGCCAGTCCGGCAATCCACGCGGTCGCCCGAAAAAGAACCGGAGCATCGAAGCCATGGTCAAGCGCGAGCTCGATCGGATGGTCGACATTACCGAGGGCGGGCGTGAACTGCGCATCAGCAAGCGCGAAGCCATCATCAAGCAGTTCGTCAATCGTGCGCTTAAAGGCGATGCGAAACCGCTGCAGCTGATGTTGGCACACTTCGACAAGCACAAGGAGATCGAGCCGTTCAGTTCGACCGAAGCTGACGACGCCGAACTTCTCAAGGCGCTTGGATCAACCGCCGGAGGCGACGTCAATGAACCCTGAGCAGATCAAGGCGCTCTATCGATCAAACTTTCCGGCCTTCTTGCGGTTCGCATTTCGCGAGTTGAACCCGAACCAGCCGTTGATCGACACCTGGCATATCGATGTCCTGGCGGATTACTTAGAGCGTGTTGCGAAGGGCGAGATCACGCGGCTGATCATCAACTTGCCGCCCCGCTGCCTGAAGTCGTTGGCGGCATCGATTGCGCTGCCTGTTTGGATGCACGGGCGCAACCCAGGCCTCAAGATCATGTCGATCGCCGGTTTGCCCGAAATACCCTGTGCACGTTGGAACACATACTTAAACAAAGCTCACTCGCGCCGCAGCGCTTCAATCGGGCTTAACTCCGACGCGCGACGGGCGGGAAGGAAGCCGAAGCAGATGCCGGTTGCGGCAGCCGCCAATAAAGCCACAACCACGATCTGTGGACTGATCAGCACCGGCCATTCAGCCCAATGGGCGATCCCTGACGTGGCGGCGATGCCGAGCGAAACCCCGATGAGCCCGCCCAACAAGCAAAGCACCACGGCTTCGGTGAGGAACTGGCGCAGGATGTCGCGCCGTCGTGCGCCGATCGCCAGCCTCAGGCCGATCTCTCGTGTGCGCTCGGAAACCGACACGAGCATGATGTTCATGATGCCTATCCCGCCGACCAGCAGTGAAATTGCCGCTGTTGCCGCAAGCAGCAGGCCAAGGGTCTGTTGGGCTGCGGTTCGGGTTCGTATGTATTCTGCGAGATCGCGAACATGGAAATCGTCCTCGCCGTTGTTCTGGGCGCGGCGCCGCTGGCGAAGCACGTCGATGACGAGCCCTTTTGCGTCTTCGATCGAAGCATCTTCGTCGATCTTAACGATGATGTTGCCGACATTGCGCGGCACCAGCTTGTATTTCTTCGCGAGCAGCGAGCGCGCTGTGGACGCCGGCACCAGGATGACGTCATCGAGATCGCTACCGGAATTTGATTGTCCCTTGGTCTCCAGGAGGCCAATGACCTGAAAAGGTGTATTGACGATCCGAATCGACGTGCCGACCGGATCCTGATCGTCGAACAGTTGCCGCGCCACGGTCGTGCCGAGAACAGCGACCTTGGCTCCGGCTCGCTCTTCCTCGCTGCCGAAAAAGCGCCCCGAGGTAGTGGTCCAACCGCGGACGCTGGGGTATTCCTCGCTGACGCCTTCCACCGCCGTAACCCAGTTGGATGAGCCGTTGACGACCGGCGCCACGTTGCTCAGGACACCCGAGATCGCGACCACGTCAGTGCTCGCCACCCGGATCGCCTGCATGTCCTGCTCGGAAAACGGCAGCCGCGTTGCGCTGCCAGCCCAGCGGCCACGTACTCGGCTGGCGCCTGGCCGCACTTGCAGGACATTGGTGCCCAGGTTGGCGATCTGTCTCTCGACCTCGCTGCGAGCGCCGGCCCCGACTGCAACCATGACGATCACCGAAGCAACGCCGATTATGATTCCAAGCGTGGTCAACCAACTGCGCATGGCATTTGTTCGAAGTGCGCGGATTGCCACCCGGACAAGCTCAGTTGAGCGCATGGCGCGTGGCTCCATGACTGGATGTCGAGACGGCGCTGCTACTGATCCCTTCGTCGGACAAAATGCGGCCATCCCTGAAGACGATGCGGCGGCGCGCGTATGCGGCAACGTCGGCCTCGTGCGTCACCACGATGATCGTGACGCCGCGACGGTTCAGGGTCGTAAGCAGTTCCATGATTTCGCTCGAGGTGTTCGAGTCGAGGGCGCCGGTCGGCTCATCCGCAAGGATCAGTTTCGGCGTGACGGCAAGCGCCCGCGCGATCGCGACGCGTTGCTGCTGGCCACCCGAGAGCTGTGATGGCAGGTGGTTGATGCGATCGAGCAGGCCCACTTCCGCCAGCCGTTCACGCGCGATCGCCGCCGCCTTGTCGGGCGCGGTCCGGCGATAGAGCAGCGGCAGCATCACCTGCTCGATCGCCGGCGTGCGGGGCAGCAGGTTGAATTGCTGAAAGACGAATCCGATCATCGAGTTGCGCAGCCGCGGCAGGGCATCCTCATCGAGCGCGGTGACCTCCGTACCATCGATCGCAAGCGTGCCGCTGCTGGGCCGGTCCAACGTGCCAAGCAGGTTCATGAGCGTCGACTTGCCGGACCCGGACGGCCCCATGATCGCGACGAAATCACCGCTGGCGATATCGAGCGAAACGTCGGTCAGCGCCGCGATTGTGTGGGCGTCTACACGATAGGTCTTGGTGAGGTTGCGCGCCACGATCAAGCTCGCCGCGGCCTCGCGCACTTCGGCGCCTGCTGTTGTCGGCATCAGGCTCACCCCTTCGAAACTGCCTTTGGGGAAGATCCCGCTTTAGTGGCTCGGACGACCACCATGTCGGCCTCATGCACACCGCCGATGATCTCTGCATAACGCCCATCGACGAGGCCAATTCTGACCGGCTTGCGCGTCAGGCCGCCGCCGCTTGCGGGGAGCCAGACCGTTCCAGTTCGCGATTGCGTCCGCTGCGCTTTCCAATCCGCCAGTGCCTGCCGCCCCTTGTCATCGAGCATCGGCTCCAAAACCGTGAACATTAGATCGGCGCTGCCGGTGCTCGCCGGACCTCGCTGCTTCTCTTGCCCTCTGGTCTGCGGATCTGCAGCCTTGCTGTTCTGGTTCTTCGCTGCCGCGGCGAGCTTCGCGTAGCGCGCTTGCGCGTCCTTGATTTGCGAATCATTGAGGCCGACGTGCTTCGCCAGTCTTTCGAGCTGATGTTCGCGGCGGGCGGCCTTGTCTGTCGGCTCGTTGTCGGCAACGGCTGCCGCTTGGCCAGCTGTGCCGCGGGGCCGGAAGCGCAAGGCTTCGACGGGTACGCGAACGACGTTGTCGCGCCTGCTGGTTTCGATTTCCACATGCGCCGTCATGCCGGGGTAGAGTGCCATGTCCTCGTTCGCGGCCTCGACGACGACGGTGTAGCTCACGACGCTCTGCTCCTCGATACTCGCGAACCGTACCTGTGAGACGATGCCTTCGAATTGTCGCCCAGGATGGGCATCGACACGGAATGTGACGGGATTGCCCTTGGCCACGCCGCCAATGTCGGCCTCGCTGACCAGGGCCTCGATCCGGATATGACGCAGGTTCTGGGCGATTCTGAAAAGCTCCGGAGCCTGTAGGCTTGCGGCGACCGTCTGCCCGACATCGATCGTGCGCGAGATTACTATCCCGCCGATCGGTGCCCGGACCTCGGTGCGCTCCAGATCGATCTGCGCCTGGGCCAAAACAGCCTTGCGCTGTACGATGTTGGCCTTGGCACTCTCGATGAGCGCATGCGCCACCGAGAGTTCCGCCGCCGCCACTTCCGCATCGCGGATCGCGGTATCGACCTGTGAAAGCGCACTCAACCCTTTCTGTCCGAGTTCCTTCTGGCGGCCTTTGGCGCGCTCGGTCTGGCGCAAGACGGCCTCGGCCTTCTCGCGATTGGCAATTTGGTTTGCCAGCGTGGCCTTCGCCATTTCGAGGTCGGCAGCGGCCTGCTCTACGCGGGCCACGAAAATCTTGTTATCGAGCACGGCGAGGATGTCGCCGGCCCCGACTTCGCTATTGAAATCCGCCTTCAACGATTTGATTTGGCCTGAGAGTTGCGAGCTGATCTGGACGGTGACCAGCGGCCGGACCGTGCCCGATGATTGCACTTTCTTGCGCACGCTTCCCCTGGTGACGGGTTGCACATCGTAGGCGGCGTCGCCGGTGCGGTCGGCCTTGCCGTTTCGAACCACCGATGAAAGCCACTCCATCATCGGTTTCGGCATGTGCTCTGGAGCAACAGCGGCCGCCGCCAGGAGCGTTGCCGGCATCGAGATCGCCAACAGGGTCGCGGAGCGAACAGACATGATACGATCCTTGCTAGTTTATCGTGGTCTGGGCCTCGGCCCGGGCTGCAATGCTTGCGCCCGTGCCTTTGGCGATGTCATTCGCCGTCAAGCCACACAAGAACAACGAGCGAAGCACGCGCACATTGGTCTTGAGGTCGAATTGCCGTTCCGCCTTTTGGCGGCCGTGCCGTGCCAGGCGCATCGCCAGAGCCTTATCTGTAATCAAGCTGAGCAGGCGCTCGGCGAGAAGATCGGGCCGACGCGGCGGAACGAGCAGACCGCTGACGCCGTCGTCGATGATTTCCGGCAGACCGGTGATATCAGTCGTGACGGCGGGAAGCCCGGATGCCAGCGCCTCGAGCAGCACCGTCGGCAGCCCATCCCTGTCGCCGTCGGCGTCCACGACGGAGGGCGTCGCGAGCAGGGTGGCGCGCCGCATCAACGCCAGTACTTCGGTCTGCGACTTTGCACCCAAGAATGTCACACGACCGGCAATGCCAAGGGACTGCGACAATCCTCGAAGTTCGGATTCACACGGCCCCTCCCCGACGATGACGCAGCGCCATGGGTGCGAACTGGTTCGCAGGGCCGCGAGCGCATGCAGCAAATCGCCAAAGCCCTTCTTCTCGACGAGGCGCCCGACGCCGAGAACAAGTCCCGGCTCGCGCAGCTGCAGGTCAGCGAATGGCAGCCTGTCGAGATCGACCCCGTTATAGAGTCTGACGATCTTTCGTTCGTTGCCGGGCCCGACAAGGCGACGCAAGTGACTTCTGTTGTAGTCGGAAACCGTCACGACGAACTGCGAGGCGGCGATTTTTGCCCGTCGCGTGCGCGCGTCGACCTCGGGGGAAACGTAAGTGCTGTAGATGTCGCGTGCATGTGCCGTGAATGAGAAAGGAATCCCGCTCAGTCGGGCTGCCAGCATCGCCACGGTGGTCGCATCCGATGCAAAATGAGCGTGCACGTGGTGGCAGCCGAATTTTGCCGCCAGCATCGCCAGGCCCGCCGATTGCAATACAAGGCCGGCATCTGCCGCAGGCCGCTTGCTCGGCGGGAAGGCATCACAGTACGGCGAGGACGCGCCAACGAGTGCTGAAATGGCGCTGGATCCCGACCTATCCCGGCGTATCTGCTCGACCTGGGTGCCTGCTATCTGGCGCAAGCCTGAGAGATAAGTGACGCGCGCCTTGAGGCTGCCCATCAAATCGTGCCGCGCCTCGACAGGAGCATCCAGCAACGAAAATACCTCGACCTCGACGCCTTGTCGTTCGAGCTCGATGATTTCGTTCAATACGAAGGTCTGGCTCAGTCGGGGAAAGCGTTTGACGACATACGCGACGCGCAGCCGATGATTATTGCCAGACCCGGAGACGTCATTCTGCGGCATTGAGGGCGTCCTCGAGGTGGTGGAACGCAGCGACGAGGCCCGCAACGGGAGCCGAAAGAAGGCGGCTGATCCGGCGTGCGGCCCTGGACGCGCCGTTGGCTTCCAGCGTCGGCACAAGACGCGGTGGCTTCTGTATTCTCGTCTGCAGCAACCCGCCGATGCGTTCAGGCGTGGCCTGTTCCAGCGGCAAGTGCGGGTCACTACACGCTCACCGTGATGACGGTTGCGGTCGGGATCCTCCTTCCCGTCGTCGTCCTCTACCAGGCCTGGGCGTATCACGTCTTCCGGGCGCGGGTCGGGAGCGGAGGCCCGGTGCGGAGCCCGGTCGAGCTGCTCGGGCCGAAGCGTGTCGGCCCCGTAGACGACGCGTGAGCGTTGAGGGCGTCTCGGGTGTCAGGACGTTCCGGCGCCTGGCTGAAGCCAGGCGCCACCCCTTGCTCGCGCCACCATGCGCCGGTCGACTGGCTTCAGCCAGGCGACTGACCGGCCCACGGTGCCGAGCGTTGCGCTCGTAGACTCGCTCGTGTGAAGGTCATCGACGCGCGTCTTCTCCGCCGTGCGCGCGCCGCGCGCGTCGCTCTCGGGGCGGACGCAATGCTCGGGATCGTCGCCGCCCTGCTCGTGCTCGCCCAGGCCGTGTTGCTCGCTCGGGTCGTCGCACGGTCATTCGACGGCGCCTCCCTCGAGGAGGTCGCAACACCCCTCATGCTCCTCCTCGTGATCGTGGTCGCGCGTGCTGCGGCGACCTGGGGGTTCGAGACGATCGGCACCCATGCGGCGGCCGGCGTCATCTCCCAGCTCCGGCTCGACCTCGTCGGCTCCAGACTGAAGCGGAATCCCACGGCGCTCGACGGGGCCGAGAGCGCGGAGGTCGCGACCACCGCGGTGTCCGGCGTCGAGGCGCTCGAGGGACTGTTCGGCCGCTATCTCCCCCAGCTCGTTCTCGCGGCAGTCGTTCCCATTGCAGTCCTGATCCTGGTTGCCTCCCTCGACCTCGTCTCGGCCGTGCTCATGTTGCTGACGCTGCCGCTCGTGCCGATCTTCTTCTGGCTGATCGGCCGCGCGACCGGCGCGCGCGCCCGGGAACGCTGGGAGGCGATGTCGCTCCTCTCTACCCACTTCCTCGACGTCGTCCGCGGCCTGCCCACCCTCCGGGCCTTCAACCGGGGCGAAACGCAGGCAGCGCGAATCGCGCAGGTCAGCGACGAGTACCGGCGCACGACCATGGGCACCCTGCGCCTCGCGTTCCTCTCGGGCACGGTGCTCGAGTTGGCCGCGACGCTCGGCGTCGCGCTCGTCGCTGTCACGGTTGGCGTGCGGCTTGTCGGCGGTGGGATCGGGTTCGAAGCCGCCCTGACGATCCTCGTGCTGGCGCCCGAGCTCTATCTGCCGCTGCGCAATCTTGCGGCGGGATTCCATGCGAGTGCCGACGGGGTCGCCGTTGCGGATCGGCTGCTCGAGCTGATCGAGCAGCCGCCGGCCGTCATCGCGGGCACGCAGCAGCCCCCGAGCGCTCGTGAGGCCGGAATCCAATTCGAGGCCGTCTCGTTCTCGTATCCGGGACGGCCCACCCCCGCTCTCTCCGACGTCTCGCTGACGATCGATCCCCGGGAGACGGTCGCCCTGATGGGCCCGAGCGGAGGAGGGAAATCGACGCTCTCGACCCTCCTCCTGGGCCTGAAGACGCCGTCTTCCGGCAGGATTCTCATAGGGGGCACCGACCTCGCAACCTGCGATCCGAGAGCCTGGCACCGGCAGATCGCCTGGGTGCCACAGGACCCGACGCTGTTTCGCGGCTCGATCGGCGACAACATCCGTCTCGGCGAGCCGACCGCATCGGACGCGCGTGTGCATGAGGCGGCGGTGTTGGCCGGAGCCGCCGCAGTGATCCACGGGCTCGCGGACGGCTACGAGACGATCGTCGGCGAGGGCGGTCGCACGCTCTCGACGGGCGAGCGCAAGCGCATCGCGATCGCCCGAGCGTTCCTCCGGGATGCTCCGCTCGTCGTGCTCGACGAGCCGACGGCGAACCTGGACCCCGAAAGCGCCCGGATCGTCGGCGATGCCGTCGAGCGGCTCCGCATGGACCGAACGATGCTGTTCATTGCCCACGACCCGGCCCTCGCCGGTCGAGCCGACCGCATCGTCACGATCGCCGACGGCCGGATCTCGGAGGCACCACGATGAACTCCACCCTTGGACGGTTGGTGCTGCTCTCCGGGATGTCGCGGTCGCGCGTCGCGCTCTCGATCGCTCTTGCGGCTCTGACGGTACTTCTCGGCGTGGGCCTGATCGCCACGTCCGGCTACCTCATCTCCCGGGCAGCGGAGCAGCCACCGATCCTCTCGCTCACGGTGACCATCGTGCTCGTTCGGTTCTTCGGGCTCTCGCGGCCGCTCGCCCGCTACCTCGACCGCCTCGTCTCGCACGATCTCGCGCTCCGGTCGCTCGGACACGTGCGGGCGCGGTTCTACGAGCGCATCGAGCCGCTGGCGCCCGGGCAACTCGAAGGCTTTCGCCGTGGTGATCTCGTCAGCCGGATGGTCAGCGACGTCGACGCCCTGCAGGGCCTCTACCTGAGGGGCATCGGCCCGCCGGCGGCTGCGATCGTTGTCTCGACTGTATCCGTCGCGACCGCCGCGATCGTCCTGCCTGCGGCCGGCGTGATCCTCGCTGTCGGGCTGATCGTCGCCGGGACCGCCGTGCCGGTGCTCTCGGGAGCGCTCGGCCGTTCGACGGGGAGGAGGCACGCGACCGACCGCGGTGCATTGACGGGAGATCTCGTGGAGCTTCTCCGCGGAGCACCCGAGCTCGTGCTCTACGGTCGTGAGGACGAGCGGCTCGAGGATGTTCGTGCGGCCGATCGCGAGCTGGAGCGCGATGCGCGTCGGGACTCGCTCGTTGCAGGGCTTGGCTCGGGACTGCTCGTCCTCGCGGCCGGACTGACGACCGTGGGCGTTCTCGCTGCCGCGGTGTCGGCGCACTCAGGCGGCGACCTCGATCGCGTGCTCGTTGCCACGGTGACGCTGCTCGCGCTGGCCTCGTTCGAGGGTGTCGTGACGCTCCCCGCCGCGGCGCGTGAGCTGAGCGCGACCGTGGCGGCAGGGCGGCGCGTCCTCGAGCTGATCGACACGCCGCCCGTCATCACGGATCCGACATCTCCGGCCATGACGCCTGCCTGGCCCGTGGCCGTTGCGCTCGAGAGGGTCACGGCGCGCTACACACCGCATGGGCCGCCGGTGCTCGAGGGATTCGACATGCGGATCGAGCCGGGGCGCCGGATCGCGCTCGTCGGCGAGAGCGGTTCCGGCAAGACGACGGTCACGAACCTCCTCCTCCGGTTCCTCGATGCCGAGGCGGGCCGGGTCACGATCGGCGGGCAGGATATCCGCGGGATGCGTCAGGAGAGTGTCCGCGCAACCTTCGCGCTCGCGGGTCAGGAGGCGCACGTCTTCAACTCCACGATCCGTGAGAACCTCCTTCTCGCGAAGCCGGACGCAGGTGACGCGGCGCTCACGGAGGCGCTGCGGCGCGCACGTCTGGCGGAGTGGGTAGGAACCCTCCCGCTCGGCCTCGACACGCTCGTCGGCGAGGAGGGCTCGAGGCTCTCCGGAGGACAGCGCCAGCGACTCGTTCTCGCCCGGGCGCTTCTGGTCGATGCCCAGGTTCTGATCCTCGACGAGCCGACAGCACATCTCGATGTCGAGACGGCCGAGGAGCTGCTGCGGGATGTCTTCGCGTCGACGCAGCGCTCTATTCTTCTGATCACTCACCGGCGTGAAGGACTCGATCTCGTCGACGAGGTCATCGGTCTCGTGGGTGGCCGAGCGGCGTTCGCACACAAGCGCGAATGGCTAGGCTCTGCGTGACCGTGAGCAACCGTTGGTGATCATATGAGTCTCCTCTGGGCAGGGCTCGTCGTCATCGTCGTCGCCGTTCTGGCGATCTCCGTAATGCTTTTCGTACGGCGAACGGCGCCCGCGGGCAGCTACTTCGAGGACGGTGATCGCGCCGCCGGGGTGTTCGGCGTCATCTCGACCGGATTCGCCATCCTGCTCGGATTCGTCGTCTTCCTGGCCTTCGAGAGCTACGACACCTCGCGCAGCGGCGCCGAGACCGAGGCACAGGTCGTCGCCCAGCAATTCCAGACAGCGCAGCTCCTCCCCGAGGAGGCGCGCGGGCCGCTGTCGGAGGCACTCGCCTGTTACGCGCGGAGCGTCGTCTACGCGGAGTGGCCCGCGATGCGAACCGGAACGGCGAAGGATCTGATCAACCCCTGGAGCGTCACAATGTTCCGGACGCTGCAGACGATCGAGCCGGAGAAGGCGTCCGAGCAGGCAGCGTACGGCAAGTGGCTCGACCAGCAGTCCGATCGCCAGATCGCCCGCACCGACCGAACCCACGGTGCCGAGGGAGTGATTCCGGCGCCACTCTGGATTGTCCTGTTCCTCTCGGCTGGGATCATCTTCGTCTTCATGCTCTTCTTCGCCGACAGCAGCGAGCGAGCTCGCGTCCAGGCGACGATGATGGGGGGCGTCGCAGTCGTGATCACCTCGATGATGCTCCTGCTCTGGTTCCTCGACAACCCGTACCACTCGGGCGTCGGAGGGCTCCCACCGACGGCGATGGAACGGACACTCGTGCTCCTCGATGAGCAGGCGAAGATCGTCGGTCTCGAGCTCGAAGGCACCTGCGACGAACGAGGGGTCGCAACCTGAGCTCGGCAAGGGCCGACACCCAGACGACCGTGCACTGGATCGACCTCCTGGCGACCCTGTTGCTGACCCTGGCTGCCGTGGCGACAGCGTGGGCGTCGTATCAGGCCGCGCACTACCGGAGCGAGCAGGGGCTCGCCGGAAACCGCTCGATCGCCGCGCGCGTGGAGGCGAATCGGATCGCCGGGGTCGCGAACCGGCAGATCCAGATCGACGTGGGCTCGTTCTTTCAGTGGGTCGACGCCTACCAGCAGGGTGACGCCGAGCTGGCAACGTTCTATTTCCGGCGCTTTCGACCGGAGTTCCGTCCGGCCGTCGCTGCGTGGATCGCGACGAAGCCGCTCGCCAATCCGACCGCCCCCCTGACGCCCTTTGCAATGCCGGAATACACGTCAGCGGCTACCGAGGAAGCAGACGCACTCGAAGCGCGGGCCGACGTCGCCGCGGGCGAAGCACAGGCTCACGTGCAGCGGGCCGACCGCTACACGCTCTGCGTCGTACTCTTCGCAATGGCGCTGTTCTTCGCCGGCGTCAGCACGCGACTGCGCACGAGCGGGTCTCGGCTCGTCGCCCTCGCAGTCGGCTGGACTGCGTTTCTCTGCGCCGTCGTCTGGATGGTGACGTTCCCCGTCAGTCTCGCTCTGTGAGCCCGCCCTCCTGGATCCCCACGAGCTCGGAGACGCGGAACGTCTCGCAGACGACGATCGTATCGTCGTCGATCATGACGGGCGGGTCTCCGAGGGCGGCGATCATCTCCGCTGAGGTGAAGAACCTCTCGTGGGCCTCGCGCCAGGCTGCGACGGTCTCGAAGCCCTCACCCTCGTCGATCGCGAACTGGAGGTCGACGTCGGCGATGCGCCGCAGTTCGACCGCGAGCGTCTCGATCACTGCGACGGGGCGGCCATCCGAATCGATCACGAGCGACCGATCGCCCGGCTCCTCGAGCGCCTTGCCTTCCCGGAGATACTCCTCGTAGAGACCGGTCGTCGTCGTCTTCTCACCGCGGAGGATCGCGGCGACGAGCTGGTCGCGCAGCGGCCCCGGGAACGCGAACTCGGCGAGCGGGAGCCGCGCCGGGGACGTGGCGACCGATGGACGGCCGAACGCATCGTCGGCGACACCGGTGAGGATCGCACAGATGACGAACACCATCGCGCTCAGATAGACCGAGAAGAGAAAGACGAAGATCGCGGCCGCAGAGCCGTAGATCTGGGTGAAGTCCGCGGGGCCTGCGAGGTACCAGCCGAGGCCGATCTGCAGCCCCTGGAGCCCGATCGCCGCGGCAGCACCACCGAGCAGCGCCGCGTGCCAGCCGGGACGACGCCTCGGCAGGTAGCGATAGAGGAGGACAAGGATCCCGAACACGAGCGCGGCGGGCACGACGACGCCGAAGAGCAGCCCGAAGCCGAACGGCTGCCAGCCGAGCGTCTCGTCGACCCGTTCGCTCAACTTCCTGGCAACGTTCTCGAGAGCCGAGAGGACGACCGCGACGAGGATGACTCCGAGCGCGCCGAGGACGAGAAGGCTGCTGACGAGGCGGCCTCGCACGAGACTCCGCGAGATACCGCCGTCGAAGACGACGGCCAGCGTCTTCTGCATCGAATTCATCACCCCCGTCGCCCCCCAGAGCGCGACCCCGAGTGTGAAGAGGCCGGCGAGGCTCCAGGGCGATGGCACGGAACCGATCAGCGTGTCGAGCTTCGCAATCCCCTGCGGCGCGAGGTCGAACTGGTCGCCGATCGCCGCCACGAGATCACGCTGATCGACCTCGCTCGACGAGAGTACCTCCGCGAGAATCATGGCGACGAACGTCGCGAGAGGGAGGAGCGAGAAGAGGGCGCGATACGAGATCGCCGCCGCGAACTGCGAGCCCCCGAGGCGGCCGTAGAGAGAGATCACGTCGCGGACGACGGCGATGAGCCACCTGGCGACGGCCTGTAGTTCGCGCATCGAGCGACGGTAGCGGCCGGTGTCGACTTACGCATCAGGGTCGCCTCGGATTCCCGGGCCGACAACCGTTCCGTCCGGCCGGGAGATTGATACGGTTGAGCCCCAGCCAATGCGGTAACCGCGGATGCGCGCCGTCGGATCGAAAGGACACGTCCTGTGACCAGCCTCTTCGTCGAAAAGGAGCACGAACTCGCAGCCGCGCTCGAAGATTTCCAGGATTCGAGCCAGGAATGGCGGCGGCTGTTTTCGGAGTTGCTCGGAACATTCTTCCTTGTGCTCGTCGCCGCGGGTGGGGGCATGATGGGCGAGGCGTTCCCGAACACGATCAGCCGCACGGCAGCGGTGGTCGCGCCCGGCCTGATGGTGATGGCGATCATCCTGTTCATGGGCAAGGTCTCCGGCGCACATCTCAACCCTGCCGTGAGCATCGCGTTCTCGCTGAGAGGCGACTTTCCGTGGCGCCGCGTGCCGGGCTACATCGTCATCCAGCTGATCGGCGCAACACTTGCGGTGCTTTTCCTCCGCGCCGTGATCGACGTCTCCGGTACGTACGGCTCGAACTACGTCGCCCCCGGGTTCTCAGCGAGCGACGGCTTCCTGATGGAGGTGGTGCTGACCCTGGGCCTCGTCAGCGTCATCCTCGGTACCGCATCCGGTGCCCAGAACATCGGGATCATCGGGGCTTTCGGCGTTGGTGCCTACATCGCACTCGCCGGGCTGTGGGGCAGCCCCATCTCGGGCGCCTCCATGAACCCCGCGCGCACCTTCGGCCCCGACCTCGTCGGCCAGGACTTCAGCGACTACTGGGTGTACGTTGCAGGCCCGCTGGTCGGGGCATTGCTCGCAGTCGGGGCCGCGTGGGTCCTCCGCGGAGCCGGCGGAGGGCGCTCAGGTTCGGGCGCGGCTCAAGGAGCGCTCGCCACCGAGGTTGAACACCCCGACAAGGAGTAGCCCGTAGCGCTCTGAGCAGAGCGGACGACCTGACGGTCAGGTCCCGTGGCATTGCTTCCACTTGCGGCCGGAGCCGCAGGTGCAGGCGTCGTTGCGGCCACGCTTCGCGTCCTCGGCCGCGTAGTGAGCCACGATCCCCGACGGAGCGGCGCCGACACCCAGCCGCTCTGCCATGAAGCGCATCGCCGGATCGACGTGGTGGAAGAACGCCTTGAAGCCTGGGCAGAGATAGTTGAGGCCGGGGTCGCCGTCCGGCGTTCGGATGAATCGGTCCTTGGGGCAGCCGCCGTGGCAGGCGAACCGAACGTCGCAGTCGAGACAGAACTGCGGCAGGGTGTCGCGCTTGTCGAGCCCGAACTGCACTTGCTGCTGCGAGGCGACCATGTCGAGCATCCGGTGCTCTCGTATGTTCCCGAGCTTGAAGGCCGGCTCGACGAAGTGATCACACGAGTAGAGATCGCCCGTGTGCTCGAGCGCGAGCGCGAGCCCGCAGGTCTCGGAGTGGACGCATAGTCCGGGCGGCTCGCCGACCCAGTTCGCGAGCGTGACGTCGAAGATCTGGACGTACACCTCGCCCACATCGCGCCGCACCCACTCCTCGAAGACGTCGATCAGGAACCGGCCGTACTGCTCACCGCCGATCGAGCGGTTGGTGACCAGCTCTCCCTTCTGCTCGTACAACGGCCGGTCGCGCCAGGACGACCACGGCACCTCCCCGTCGGCCGCCTCGGCAACGCGCTCGATGATCGGGATGAACTGGATGAAGCGTGCGTCGCACTCGTCGCGCAGGAAGCGGTACACGTCTCTGCCGTGTTCGCCGTTGCGCGCGTGCACGGTGGTCAGCGCGTTCCACTCGACACCGGCAGAACGCAAATGGTCTAGCCCTTTTATCACCTGATCGAACGACCCCTTGCCCCCCTTGTTGACCCGGTAGGCGTCGTGCATCTCCCGCGGACCGTCAATCGAGACTCCGACCAGGAAGTCGTGCTCCTTGAAGAACGCCGCCCACTCCTCGTCCAGGAGCGTCGCGTTCGTCTGGATCGTGTACGCCGCCCGCTGCCCCGGCTTCAGATACTCCTGCGCCAGCTCGACCGAGCGGCGGAAGAACTCGAGCCCCATCATCGTCGGCTCCCCGCCCTGCCAGGCGATCGCGACCTCCGCCACGGTCGCATGCGCCTCGATCAGCTGGCGCAGGTACTGCTCGAGCAGCTCGTCGGCCATCCGGAACCGCGAGCCCGGATAGAGCATCTCTTTGGAGAGGAAGAAGCAGTACGAGCAGTCGAGGTTGCAGACTGCCCCGGTCGGCTTCGCGAGCAGGTGGAACGCCGGCGGCGCCTTGGACATGGCCGGGAGAGTGCCGGCAGTCCCGGCTTCGGTGCTCATGGGAACAGTCTGCCCGTCAGAAGACGCTGACCCAGTCGCTCTTCAGGCTCGCGAGCGTCCAATGCTCCGTGTCGGCACGCTCGAGAGCCTGCTCGGCACCGCTTGTGTACGCGAATTCGCGCTCCGCGTCGTCGTGGAGGACGAGGAGTCGCAAGGACGGCCTGTCCGGGTGCTGGGCGAAGTCGAGCATTGCGATATCGCCGTTCGAGTTGCCGGCGGCGAGGATCGGTCGGCGTCCGATGCGGCTCCAGATCCGGATCGGCTTTTGAGGGCCGTCATCAAGGTAGTCGAGGGCGCCGGTGTGAGAGATCGTGCCGCCTCGCGCGTCACTCGTGTAGTGGAGCCCGGACGCGCTGCCGATCACGCGCTCACGTGGAATGCCGTACATCTCCAGGCTGACGGGCCGCATGAAGTCACGGCCGCCGCCCGAGGCGATGTAGTTCGCGAACCCGTTCGCCTCAAGGAAGCTGAGCAGCTCGACCATCGGCGCATACGCGCAGTCCAGATACCCGCGCCCGAGCGTCGGGTGCTGGACGGTACGCAGGAACACATTGGACTTCGCCTCGAACTCCTCGACGCTGATCCCATCGTACGCCGCGAGCACGCCGGCCGCGAGCGTCCGCACGTTCGATTCGTCACCCGCGTAGTGCTCAGCCATGAGCTTCCCGAACCAACCGTAGTCACGCTCGTAGGCCGCCTTCCACGGCTGCTGCTCCTGCAGCTGCGGGTTCTCCTCCGCCATCTCGACGAACCGGCGAAGGATGAAGTCGAGCTGGATCGGCATGGGCTTCTCGCACCAGAGCGTGCCGTCGTTGTCGAAGACCGCGACGCGCTCCTCGACCGGCACGAACGAGGGGCCTGGCGTGGATACTACGTGGACGAAGTCGAGAATCGCCGTCCTCGCCCGACCATCCCTCCACGTCGGTAGCGCCGTCGCACATATCGCGTCACTGGGGCTCATTGCCGGGCGAACGCCGCTCGCGCCTCCGCGGCGAGATCGGTGAAGGACTCGCCGCTGACGTCGATCATCACGCGCTGGACCGTGCCGCCGACGAACGGCCACGGAGCCTCGCCGGCGTAGTCGTCGGTCACCTGCTCGGCGCCGGAGCGGCCGACGACGAGGCCGCCGCCGCCGAGGCCGAACTTGCCCGGCTGGGTCATGATCGTGGCCTCCCCCACTGCCTTGTCGCGGATGTGGAGTGTCAGCGTGCCCTGCGTCGGCATCGTCTCGTTCGTGCGCTCGAACGTGGCCGAGAGAACGACGTGGCCGGTCGGAATGGTCTCGTCGGAGACGATCGTCTGGACGTGCTCACCCACGAAGTTGTAGGCGTACACGAGCTTTCCGTCCTTGACGTACATGGCGTGGCCACCGAAGCGTGAGCCCTGCGAGAAGATGACGCCGCCGGCCTCCGCCGTGTCGATCTCCATCTCCGCGGCGATCGTGTACGAGCGGTTCCGGATGTTCGGCGCTACCGACTCCGGTATCTCCGCGCCGCCCGGGTAGTAGGTGTAGCGCGTGCGTGGGCTCGAGAGCTGGGGCCGCTCCGCGCCGAGGATCTCTATCGCGCCGCGCGACTCGAGCGGGAGCGCCTGATAGGTGCCCGCCTCGACCCACCAGAGCGCGATCAGCTCCTGCAGCTTCTCCGGGTGCTCGGCAGAGAGGTCGTGGCACTCGCTCGGGTCGGTCGTCGTGTCGAACAGCTCCCAGCGTTGCTGGTGGAAGTCACCCCACGACTCGGGCGCAGCAGGCACGGCGGTCGCGGCCTTCCAGCCCTTGTGCCAGATCGCCCGGGTGCCGAGCATCGAGTAGAACTGCGTCTCCTTCGACGGCGCATCCGGGTCGGCGAAGCTGCCCTCGAAGCTGATGCCCTCGATCGGCTTCTGGGTGTAGCCGTTGACGACGTCCGGCAGCTCGACGCCGAGGCAATCGAACAGGGTGGGCACGATGTCGACGGCGTGGTTGTACTGCCTGCGCAGCTCGCCGCGCGCGCTCGATCCCGGCCGGCCACGAGACGATCAGCGGGTCGGCAGTGCCGCCCTCGTAGTTGGCGTAGCGCTTCCACAGCTTGAACGGCGTGTTGAACGCCCAGGCCCACCCGGTTGGGTAGTGGTTGTACGTGCGAGGGCTACCGAGCTCCTCGAGGTACTTCAGGTTCTCCTCCATCGTGTCGGGGAGGCCGTTGAAGAACTTGTTCTCGTTGACCGAGCCGTTCGGCCCGCCCTCACCGGAGGCGCCGTTGTCGGAGACGAGCACGACGATCGTGTTCTCGAGCTGGCCGCTCTCCTCGAGATAGTCGAGCAGACGGCCGAGCTCGTGGTCGGCGTGGCTGAGGAAACCGGCGTAGACCTCGGCCATCCGGGCGAAGAGCCGCTTCTCGTCGTCGGATAGCGACTCCCACGGCCGCACACGATCTCCCTGGGACCAAGGCTTGCCGTCGTGGCTCGTCGTATCGGCGTACGGGTCGATCGGGGACAGCTCCGCGTCCGCCGTGACGATCCCGAGCTCCTTCTGGCGCGCGAAGACGCCCTCGCGATACGCCTCGTAGCCCATGTCGAAAACGCCCTTGTACCGGTCTGCCCACTCCTTCGAGACGTGGTGCGGCGCGTGAGCGGCCCCCGGGCAGTAGTAGAGGAAGAACGGCTTGTCCGGCGCGATCGCCTTCGCGTCCTGGATGAACTCGATCGCCTTGTCTGTGAGATCGACCGTGAGGGGGTAGCCCTCCTCGGGCGTCTTCGGTGCCGGGACGGGGTGGTTGTCGTAGACGAGGTCCGGGTACCACTGGTTCGTCTCGCCACCGAGGAAGCCGTAGTAGCGC
>CAVUIJ010000003.1:0-138271 GCA_963741505.1 uncultured Alphaproteobacteria bacterium
AGTCAGTGGGTACGCCCCGTCACGGTGCGGCCCGATGGACCACGCGCTCTGCGCCAGCATCATGGCGCCCGAAAGGATGATGAGCGCATAGCCGAAAGCCGTGAAGGTCGGCGAAGCACGTCCCAGCACCGATGGCGCCTGACTGAGGACGAACCGCAAGATCAGGAAGGCCGTGAGGCCAGACAGTACGTGCAACAGAGCCGCGGTCAGAGCCACGCGCAGCCCTTTGCCGATCCGGGCTTACTGCCCTAAAAAGTAGGCCGCAAGCGCTGCTTTGCCATGGCCAGGCGTCAGTGCATGCAGTGCCCCGAGCGCAAATGCGAGCCACGCGGCCGCCGGCTCCGCCCGTACGCAGTTCACCCGCCGGCGTGCGGATGATCCCGCCCTCGGTCGAGCCAAGCCAGATGGTCAGCCAATCGGGCATTGGCGCGTTCCCGCAGAGCCAGAGATGCACTGGCCTCGGCCGAGACTGAACTCTATGCTGCCGCAATGAATCATCGGGCCGTCGTCCTTGCTATCCTGTCCGCCGCGCTGTTCGGTCTGTCAACGCCCGCGGCCAAAGCCCTGCTCGGCGCCATCGATGCCACTGTGCTCGCCGGCCTGCTCTATCTCGGCGCCGGGCTCGGCGTTGCTGCGCTTCGCCGGGCTGACGCCAGCTGGCGACGTGGCCATACGCCTGCTGAAGCGCCATTGACATCGCATGATCTGCCGTGGCTTGCCGGCGCAATTGCGGCAGGCGGCGTCATCGGCCCGATACTTTTGATGGTCGGGTTGGCGCGCACTGACGCGACGACGGCCTCATTGCTGCTTACGCTCGAAGGCGTAGCGACCGCGCTTCTGGCCTGGTTCGCCTTCCACGAGAATTTCGACCGAAGAATAGCGCTGGGAATGGCTGCCTTGGTAGCAGGGGCGATCGTTATCTCGTGGTCGGGAGCACCAAGCTGGGCTGGTATCGCCGGCCCCCTTGCCATTGCCGGTGCGTGCCTCGCCTGGGGCCTCGACAACAATCTCACGCGCAAGGTCTCGCTCGCAGATCCCCTGCAGATCGTGGAGCTGAAGGGACTGATCGCAGGTCCGGTCAGCCTTGTACTCGGCCTGGTAAGTGGAGGCACGTTGCCTACATGGTCACCGCTTCTCCTCGCCGCGTTGGTCGGTTTCGTCGGTTACGGGCTCAGCCTCATCCTATATGTCCGAGCACTGCGCGAACTCGGGACAGCGCGGACCGGCGCCTACTTCTCTACCGCTCCGTTCCTTGGTGCCGTGGCCGCGCTGCTGATTTTGAGGGAGCCGTTCAGTCTGCAGATCCTCGCGGCGGGCTTGCTCATGGCGCTCGGTGTCTGGCTGCATCTGACGGAATACCACGAACACGAGCATGAGCACGATCCCGTCGAACATGCGCACGCACACGTCCACGACGAGCACCACCAGCACCTGCATAGACCGGAGGACCCACCCGGCGAGCCCCACACGCACCTCCATAGGCACATCCGGCTCCGTCACCGGCATGCGCACGTGCCGGATATGCACCACACCCATCGGCATTAGGGCAGCGGATCAGGGTTGAGGAGCAGAGCGAAATCGCACCCGGGCGCCCACCGCACTTCGACTGGACTTCCTCCGCAAAGGAAGCACTACTGCGTCGTCGCGACGCAGACGCGTCTTCTTGCACCGCCTCGGTCGAAGACCGGGGCTTTGGGTGATGCGAGCGCCGGCAATAAGGCTGGCGCCATCAAGGAAAACCCCGGATGCTCCGCACCACGAAGCCCAAGACGACGACCGCCGCATCAGCCAAACGTGCAATCTCGTCGGCCGCCACATCATCATCCGAGCCCGGCACAAAGGCTCAAAGCATCATTTCACTGCTCAAGACCAAGCGTGGCGCGACACTTGCCGAGATGATGCGCGCAACCGGCTGGCAGGAGCATTCGGTGCGTGGCTTCCTGGCCGGCGCGCTCAAGAAGCGTCATGGTCTCGAGACCACCTCAGAGAAGCCCGACAATGGTCCGGACGGTATCGGCTGCGGTGATCGCGGCCATGGCGGAGAGCAGACTTCCACACGAGCTTGCCGCGTTGGCAGGTGCTTCACGAGAAGTGCTTATCGAACGCTGGCGGCGGCACATGAAATGCGAGCCGCCGCGTTACGCGAGCATCGAGTTCCTGCGCCGCGTGGCGGCCTACGCCGCGCAGGAAAGGGCACTCGGCGGTCTCCCTTCATCCGCGAAGCGCCAACTCGCAGCCATCGCGCGAGGCGAGAAGCCGACGCAGGCAACAGGCCAGATTCGGATCAAGCCGGGCGCCAGACTTTGCGCGAATGGCACGGTGCAACACATGAGGTGATCGTCACCGACAGGGGCTTTGTCTGGGACGGACGGACCTACAAGAGCCTTTCAGCGGTCGCTCAGGCGATCAGCGGGGCGAAGTGGAACGGCCCCCGCTTCTTCGGCCTCGTGAAGGAGCGACGTCGTGGCAATGGCTGAACGCAAAATCGTTCGCTGCGCGATCTATACCCGCAAGTCATCCGACGAAGGGCTGGAGCAGGACTTCAATTCGCTCGATGCACAGCGCGAGGCGTGCGCGGCTTATGTTGCCAGCCAGAAGCACGCCGGGTGGGTTTACCTGCCGGAAATGTATGACGATGGCGGCCTCTCGGGCGGTACGATGGAGCGGCCAGCGCTGCAGCGTCTGCTCGGCGACATCGTGGCCGGCAAGGTCCAGATCGTGGTCGTCTACAAGGTCGACCGGCTGACGAGGTTGCTGGCCGACTTCGCCAAAATTGTCGACGTTCTGGATGCACACGGCGCCTCGTTCGTCTCTGTGACGCAGCAATTCAACACAACGACCTCAATGGGCCGGCTGACGCTCAACATGCTGCTCTCGTTCGCCCAGTCCGAGCGCGAGATTGCCGGCGAGCGCATGCGGCTGACGTATCTCGCGCCGGATATCGTCCGCGCCCTCGTCCTCGCGCGGCCCGCCGAAGGGCTGACGCCGGCCGGCCTTCTCTCTTTATGCAAAGACCTGCCGCACGACTGGTCGCTCCAGCGCGCGGTCCTCGTTATCGAGACGCGGTAGCGCCCCGAAATTTCCCCAAAACGATGCGAGTCTGACCGGCCGAAAAAGGCCCTCAGAGATAAGACGGGCGATGAGCCGGGGAACGTCACCGAGAGACGCCGCTGGCCCCGCGGACTGCCAAACCGCATGACGCCAAGCCGCGGAAAACGCGACGTAATTCCGCCTGCGGAAATTGCCAAATATGCAGCTATATCAACGAGTTAGTCAGTGGCTGGGGGACTAGGATTCGAACCTAGACAACCAGAGTCAGAGTCTGGGGTCCTACCGTTAGACGATCCCCCATGCCGGGATCGCGCAAGGGCTCAGCGGCTGCTCGCGCGCCAGGGTGATAACAGGCGTTGGCCCCGACCGCAACCCGACATGCGACGATTTTTGGGCTCGGGCACCTGGCGCGCCAATGATCCGATGCGGCGGGGCGCGGTCACCGTTCAATCGCCGCAAGTGCAATGGGCCCTATGTGCCTCGCGGATCTGCTCGATAGTGCCGAAGAACATTTCACGGAACTGCATCGTGCCCTCCATCTGCAATTCACCATAAGTCGCGGCTTCAATCATGCGTAGCGCCGCACCGGCGGCGCCGCGTGCCGCCGGGCTAGCGGCCGGCATCGCCTCGCCCGTCGTCAGTTCTCGCGCCAACTGCAGGCGCTTGATTGCATCTGGCTCGGCATCGATGTTTTTCAGTTGCTCCGGCGTCAGGAGGCCCTCCAGTGCCGACAGCACCATCGCGGCCGGTGCGGCATCCACCGGTATGGGCGGCAGCGTCCGGACGGTTGCCATTGGCGATGTCGAGGCGGTGGTCGCGGTCGCGCCCTCGCCGGTTTGAGCAGAAGCTGTCGCCGATGCCGCCGCACTCGCCGCCGCCGCGCGTGCCTCGGCTGACTGCTGCTCGCGCGCGGCGTTGACACGCAAGCGTGCCAACCCCAGTGTCTTTGCCGCCAGGGCTGCGATGTCGTCGCCGCGTTTGGTGACGCCAGCGAGATTGCGCGTATGGAAATCCATCATCTCCTGCGCGCCGTTGCACAAGGCGGGATGGCGCGGCTGGGTGATATAATTGCCGAGTTCGCCGGCAACGCGCTGCAGGGTGACGAATTGGCGGCCGTTCGAGCCGAATTCCAGCGGCGCGCCCTTGTCGCCGACGAAGCTGTCGAGCGCGCGCAGGACAGTAAGTTCCTCCTGGGTCGGTGCGGCACTGGCGATGGCGGGATCGAGCTTCCTGGTCTCCCAACGCAGGCAACGCTGCCGGCCACCCTTCATCGACGTCTCGGCGCACACCTGCTCCGAGGTCGACGCCTTCGTGTTCCTGGCCGTCTTGATCCAGTGGAGCCAGCGCCCAGGCAGGCCCGGCACGGCCACGCGCGCCTGACTTTCAAAGCTTGCCAGCAGTTTGGCTTTGCCGTCGCGCACCTGCGCCAATGCTTGATGATAGGCAAAGCTGCACATCGCCGCTTCGCCGGCGATTTCGGGCAAGGGCTCCGGCGTTGGCAACTCCAGGCTTCGGCGCCGCGATTGGGCGAGGGCGTCGTCACCGAGCGCGGTCAGCGTCACAATGGCGGCAGCCAAGATTGTACGCGCAGCCGCTGGCCACGAACAGGCGAGGTACACGAGCGAAACTCCGTCCGGCGTGGAAATTCCCTATACCGACATTGCAAGCCGGCTGCCGAGCCGTCAATCGATGCCGCACTACTCCGCCGCGACCGAGACCACGCCGACCTTCTCAACCCGGCAGGCGCAGAACTTGAATTCGGGGATCTTGCCCATCGGGTCGAGCTGCGGGTTAGTCAGGAAATTGGCGGCGGCCTCGGCGAAGGCGAACGGAATGAACACCATGCCCATCGCCACGTCGCGGTCGGCACGCGCCTTGAGCGTGATCTCACCGCGGCGGGTTGCGACCTTGATCGCATCGCCAGGGCGGATGCCCATCCGCTCCATTTCGCGGGGATGCAGACCCGCGATCGCCTCGGGCTCCAGGCTGTCGAGGGTGGACGAGCGCCGCGTCATGGAGCCGGTGTGCCAGTGCTCGAGCAGGCGGCCGGTGGTCAGCACCAGCGGGAACTCGGCGTCCGGCACTTCGTCGGGCGCCCGCAGCTCGGCGGCAACGATCCTCGCACGGCCGGACTTGGTCGGGAACCTGTCGCCAAAGATGATGTCGTCGCCGGGTTTGTCTGGTGCTGATGCCGGATATGTGACGGCGTCCTCGCGCTTGAGCCGCTCCCAGGAAATGTTGGCGAGTGAAGGCATCACCTTGGTCATTTCATCGAGCACGTCGCCGACGGCTGCATATGTCCAGTTGAGACCGAGCCGCTGTGCCAGTTGTTGAATCAATTCCCAATCCTGGCGCGCTTCGCCCGGCGGCGCAATGACAGGGCGGCCGATCTGCACTTGCCGATTGGTATTGGTGTAGGTGCCCCACTTTTCGGCATGGGCGGAGGCCGGCAGCACCACGTCGGCGTGCCAGGCGGTTTCGGTCAGGAAGATGTCCTGCACCACGAGATGCTCGAGCGCGGCGAGCCCTTTGCGGGCGTGGTTCTGGTCGGGGTCCGACATCGCCGGATTCTCGCCCATCACGTAGAGACCCTTGATCGTGCCGGCCTCCATCGCATGCATGATTTCGACCACGGTCAAGCCGCGCTTGGGGTCGAGCTTCATGCCCCACAGCGCCTCGTAGGGGCCGCGGATCGCGTCGTCCTCGACCGATTTGTAGTCCGGGAAGAACATCGGGATCAGGCCGGCGTCGGATGCGCCCTGCACGTTGTTCTGCCCGCGCAGCGGGTGCAGCCCGGTGCCCGGTCGGCCGATCTGGCCGGTCGTCAGCGCCAATGCGATCAGGCAGCGGGCATTGTCGGTGCCGTGGGTATGCTGGGAAATACCCATGCCCCAGAAGATCAGCGACGCATTGGAGCGGGCATAGAGGCGCGCGACTTCGCGCACGGTTTCAGCGGCGATGCCGCAATGCGGCTCCATCTTCTCGGGGCTGTATTCCTTGACGCCGGCGCGCAGCGCCTCGAAGCCCTCGGTGTGAGCCTGCACGTACTGCTGATCATAGAGCTTCTCCTCGACGATGGTGTGCAGCATGCCGTTGAGCAGCGCCACGTCGGTACCGGGCTTGAACTGCAGCACATGACTAGCGATCTTCGACAGGCCGGAATGCTGGCCACGCGGGTCCATGACGATCAGCTTGGCGCCGCGGCGGGCGGCGTTCTTGAGGTAGGTGGCGGCGACCGGATGGTTCTCGGTCGGCCGGGCACCGATCACGATGATCACCTCGGCGTCTTTGGCCGCCGTGAACGGCGCCGTGACCGCACCCGAATTGAGGCCTTCCATCAGGGCGGCAACGGAGGAAGCATGGCACAGCCGGGTGCAATGATCGACGTTGTTGGTGGCGAATGCGGTGCGGATCAGCTTCTGGAACAGGTAGGCTTCCTCGTTCGAGCCCTTGGCCGAACCGAAGCCGGCGAGTGCGGAGCCGCCACTTTTCGCCAGGATCGCCTTGAAGCCGCCGGCAGCCTTGTCGAGCGCCTCGTCCCAGGTCGCTTCGCGGAAGTATTTCGAGACATCCTCGCGGCGGATCTGCATCGTCGGATCCTTGGCGACGCCATCACGGCGGATCAGCGGCTTGGTCAGGCGATCGGGATGATGGATGTAGTCGAAGCCGAAGCGGCCCTTGACGCATAGCCGGTTGTTGTTGGCCGGACCGTTGCGGCCGTCGACGGCGACGATCTTGTCGCCCTTGACGTGAACGGTAGTTTGGCAGCCGACGCCGCAATAGGGACATACCGTATCGACGCTGCGGTCCGGCCTCGATCGCCTTGCGCTGGGTCACAGGGTCGAGCAGCTTCGACTCCATCAGCGCGCCGGTCGGGCAGACCTGGACGCATTCGCCGCAGGCGACGCAGGTCGAATCGCCCATGCCGCGATCGAAATCGAATACCACTTTCGAGCCATGGAACCGCGGAAGGCCATGCCGATCACGTCGTTGGCCTGCACCTCGCGGCAGGCGCGCACGCACAAGCCGCAACTGATGCAGGCGTCGAGGTTGACCGAGATGGCCGAATGGCGTGGTGTCAGCAGCGGGTCTGTCGGCGGCTGGCAGGCGGCTCGTCGTCGACACGCCCATTGCTGCAACCCAGTTCCAGAACTTCGACTTGTCGTCGTGGGCGTCGGCGGGCTTCGGCTGATCGGCGACCAGCAGCTCGAACACCATTTCGCGGCCTTTGCGGGCGCGTTCGGTCGCGGTCTTGACCTTCATGCCGGGCGTCGGCGTGCGGATGCAGGAGGCGGCGAGCACGCGTTCGCCCTCGACCTCGACCACGCAGGCGCGGCAGTTACCGTCGGCGCGATAGCCCGGTGCATCGTGCCAGCACAAATGCGGGATGGTCGTGCCGGCGCGCTTGGCGACCTGCCAGATGGTCTCGCCCTCGGCCGCCTCGACCGTTTTGCCGTCGAGCTCGAACGTGATTTCACTCATCTCAAATCCTCGGGAAAATACTTGATCACGCATTTGACCGGGTTCGGCGCCGCTTGTCCCAAGCCGCAGATCGAGGCGTCGCTCATCACCTGGGCGAGATCGCCGAGCAGATCGATATCCCACGACGGTGCACTCATCAGCTTGACCGCCTTCTCGGTGCCGTTGCGGCAGGGCGTGCACTGACCGCAGCTCTCGTCCTCGAAGAAACGCATGAGGTTGAGCGCCACGTCTTTCATGTTGTCCTGGTTGGACAGGATGACAACGGCGTGACTGCCGATGAAGCAGCCGTGTTTTTCCAACGTGCCGAAGTCGAGCGGGATGTCGGCCATGTGGGCCGGCAGGATGCCGCCGGAGGCGCCGCCCGGCAGATAACCCTTGAAGTGATGGCCGGGTAACAGGCCGCCGCATAGCGCGATCAGGTCGTTGGCGGTGGAGCCGGCCGGCGCCAGTACCACGCCGGGCCGCCTCACCCGGCCCGACACCGAATAGGAGCGGAAGCCCTTGCCGCCGTTCTTGCCTTGGGTCGAGAACCAGGCCGCGCCCTTGGCCAGGATCTCCGGAATCCAGAACAGTGTTTCGACGTTATTGACTAGCGTCGGCCGATTGAACAGGCCGACTTGGGCAACATATGGCGGGCGATGCCGGGGCAGGCCGCGCTTGCCTTCGATGCTCTCGATCATCGCGCTTTCCTCGCCACAGATGTAGGCGCCAGCGCCGCGACGGACGGTGATCTTGGTGTGTTTGGCAAGGCCCGCAGCCTCGAGCTCGGCGATCTCGACGCGCAGGATCTCCAGCACCGCCGGGTACTCGTCGCGCATGTAGATGAAGACTTCTTGTGCCTCCACCGCCCAGGCGGCGATCAGCATGCCTTCGAGGAACTGGTGCGGACGGCGCTCGAGGTAATGCCGGTCCTTGAATGTGCCGGGCTCGCCCTCATCACCGTTCACCGCCATCAGCCGCGGTCCCGGCGCTTGGCGCACGAGGCTCCACTTGCGCCCGGTCGGGAAGCCGGCGCCGCCGAGGCCGCGCAGGCCGCCATCCGACAGCGTCGCGATCACCTGATCGATAGTGCGGCCACCGGCGAGACACGACTTCAGCACGCCATAGCCGCCGCCCTTGGCGTAGGCCGCGAAATCCTGATAGCGCGGCAGCGCGGCGCGGGTCTCGCCGGCGAGCGCGAGCGCCGTCACCTTCTCGACCGTCGCATGGTCGACGTGGCGGTGGCCGACCTCGACCGCCGGCGCGGTGTGGCAGGAGCCGATACACGGTGCATGGACCACCCGCACGTCGGCCATCTTCTCGTTCTGCAACGCGAGCAGCAGCGCTTCCGAGCCGGCCAGCATGCACGACAGGCTATCGCAGACGCGGATCGTCACCTTGGCCGGTCTTGGGGCGCCATCCAGCACCACGTCGAAGTGGGCGTAGAATGTCGCCACCTCGTAGACTTCGGCCATCGGAATGCGCAACCATTCGGCGAGCGCGTGCAGCAGCCCGACCGGCAGGCACTTCTCCGCGTCCTGGACCAGGTGCAGGTATTCGATCAGCAACGGCCGCTCGGGCTTGGCGTCGCCCAGGATCGCCGCCAGCCGGGCGACTTCCGCGGCATCGAGCACCCGGCCTTTGGGATGCATCAGGCCTTTACGGCGCCCGGCTCCGGGATGGACCGCGCCGGGCTTACCTGCCGCCGACTGCTCGCCCGCATGCTCGTTCATGACTTAAGCGCCTCGACCCCAGTTGCCGCAGGCTTGCCGCACGGGCTGCCGCCGCTTGTTCCCGATTTCCGTAGAAAGTTTTGTAGCGCGTTGCTGGCATACCATATACCAAACACGGTCGCGACTGTATTTGTGCATATCGATACAATCGCCGACGCGGGCGTGGCAGCCAAGTCCGTTTATGCTTCGACAGGCGAACTTGCCGGTTGGCTGATGCGCCGAGATTGGCTAAGGCCACCAGGTACGGGCAGCCAAGGGGATCTGGCGAGAACATGTTGATGCAATTCATGGCCGAGGCGTCGAGCCTCAATGACCAGATTCTGGCCTGGGTCACTGTCATGTTCGGCAGCAACGCGGCGGTGGTGGTGTCGGTGCTCAAGATCATCGGCATCAACATCATACTATCTGGCGACAACGCAGTTGTCATTGCTCTCGCCTGCCGGTCGCTGCCGCCGAAGCAGCGCGCCGTCGGCATCGCGCTCGGTGCCGGGGCGGCGATCGTGCTGCGCATCTTGTTCACGCTGGTGGTGCAGCAGCTGCTCGACATTCCGTTTCTGAAGCTTGTCGGCGGGCTCTTGCTGTTCTGGATCGCGGTCAAGCTGCTGTTGTCGGAGGAAGCGAGCGAGGACAGCATCGCCAGCGGCTCGAGCCTGTGGGAGGCGGTCAAGATCGTCGCGATTGCCGACATCGTCATGAGTCTCGACAACGTACTCGCCATTGCCGCTGCCGCACACGGCAATACCTCGCTGATCGTGCTCGGTCTGCTGATCTCGATCCCGCTGGTCGTCTTCGGATCGACGCTGATCATGGGCCTGCTGCAGCGCTTCCCGATCCTGGTGTGGGCCGGCGCGGCGCTGCTCGGCTGGATCTCCGGCGAGCTGATTGCACAGGAAGCGGCGCTGCTGCCGACCATGACCGAGCTTGCGCGCATGCTGTCGTTGTCGTTGCCGGCGACGACGCGGCTCTTCGAGGTCATTGGCGCGATCCTCGTGGTGGCGGTCGGCTGGCTGATCAAGCGGCGCGACGCTGCCTCGGCGCCGCTGCATTAGGCGGCGGGCTCAGGCCAGCAGCTCGTCCACCGCCTGCCGCAGGAACCCCTCGTCGACCGGGTTCTGCACCGGATTGCCGGCACGATGGCCCCAGATCGACTTGATCGGCCGCAGTTCGCGCGTTCGGCATCTTCGCCGTCTCGATGCGGCAATCCTCGACCGTGAAGTAGAGATCAGTCTCCGACGGCATGATGATCGAGCGTGCCGTTATCGCGCCCAAGGCGCGGTCGAGATCGCCTCGGTAAAGGGAATTGTCGCTGATGTCCGACTGCATCCATGTCGCCAGCATCGCCAGCAGGTCCTCGCCGCTGCGGCGCAGGAAATTGCCCTCCCACGATCGCACCAGGTAGTCCTCGAGCGAGGCGAAGCCGATCCCTTCATAGAGCTTTTCGCGATAGAACGCCTGGCTCATCGCCCAGCCGGCATAGACGCGGCCCATGGCGCGAAGCCCGCGCACCGGACGCTCGACGAAGCGGCCGTCCTGCCAGGCCGGATCGGCGGTGAGCGTTGCCTTGACGCCTTCCAGAAACACCTTGTTGTGAAGCGAAGTGCGGGCCGAGGTACAAACCGCGCAGATCGCCGCGACCTGGTCGGGGAAGATCGCGCCCCAATGCAGCGCCTGCTGGCCGCCCATCGACCAGCCATAGGCGAGCGCCAGCTTCTTCACGCCGAACACGTCTTTCAGCAGGCGGCGCTGGGCGTGCACGTTGTCCCAGTGTGTGAACACCGGGTTGCGGCCCAGTCCGAACGGTTCGGCCAAATTGGATGGCGACGACGACAAGCCGTTGCCCAGCATGTTCGGGATGACGATGAACCACCGGCTCGGGTCGAGCACCCGTCCGGGCCCGATCAGCCACTCCGTATCCGTGTGCTGAGCGCCATATGACGTCGGATAGAGAATGCCATTGGACTTGGCGGAGTTGAGCGTGCCGTAGGTCTTGTAGGCGAGAAATGCGCCCGGCAGCGTGATGCCGCGCTGCAACTTCAGGTCACCCAGCTTGAAGATGTCATGGTCGGCCATGGCGCTCGCCCTCGTTCGACTTTCGGCGGCACTATAGCCGATCGCTGGCGCAGCGCCCGGCTTCAGTGTCGGAAGTGGCGCATGCCGGTGAAGACCATGGCGAGACCCTTGTCGTCGGCGGCCTTGATCACCTCGTCGTCGCGCATCGAGCCGCCGGGCTGGATCACGGCCGTAGCGCCAGCCGCCGCCGCTGCAAGCAGTCCGTCGGCGAACGGAAAGAACGCGTCCGACGCCACCACCGAGCCCTTGATGTCGAGCTTGGCATGCTCGGCCTTGATAGCGGCGATGCGGGCTGAGTTGACCCGGCTCATCTGGCCGGCGCCGATGCCGACGGTCGCGAGCCCCTTGGCGTAGACGATGGCATTCGACTTGACGAACTTGGCGACCTTCCAGGCAAACAGCAGATCGGCCATTTCAGCCGCAGTCGGCTGCCGACTGGTGACGACCTTCAAGCTGTCGTAGAGCGCGAGATCGGCGTCCTGCACCAGCATGCCACCGTTGACCTTTTTCCAGTCGAGGCGATGAGCGGCCTTGGCGGGCCAATTGCCGCAGGCGAGCAGGCGGACGTTCTTCTTCTTCGCGACGACCTCCTCGGCCTCCCTTGCGATCGACGGGGCGATGATCACCTCGACGAACTGGCGCTCGACGATCGCATTCGCGGTGGCAGCGTCGAGCTCGCGGTTGAACGCGATAATGCCGCCGAACGCCGAATTCGGTGTCGGTCAGATAGGCGCGATCGTAAGCCGCGAGCAGGCTGTCGGCCTCGGCGACGCCGCACGGGTTCGCGTGCTTGACGATGACGCAGGCCGGCCGCTCGGCGAACTCCTTGACGCATTCGAGCGCCGCATCGGTATCGGCGATGTTGTTGTAGGACAGCTCCTTGCCTTGCAGCTGGCGCGCCGATGCGATCGAGCCCGGCTCGGCATCACGCGCGACGTAGAACGCGGCCTGCTGGTGCGGGTTCTCGCCATATCGCATCGGCAAGGCTTTGCTGAGCTGCATCGAGAACGTGCGCGGAAAGCCAGTGGCCCGTCCATCCGGGCTGTCGACCACGGCGCCGAGCCAGTTCGAAATCGCGCCGTCGTAGGCAGCGGTGCGGGCGTATGCCTTCTGCGCCAGCTCACGCCGCAAACGGGCGGTGGTGGCGCCGCCGTGCCGGCTCATCTCGTCGAGCACACGGTCATAGTCGGCGGCATCGACGACCACCGTCACCGAAGCGTGGTTCTTCGCGGCGGCCCGGATCATCGCCGGGCCGCCGATGTCGATGTTCTCGACACAGGTGTCGTAGTCGGCGCCCTTGGCGACGGTCGCCTCGAAGGGGTAGAGATTGACGACCAGCAGGTCGATCGGTGGGATGTCGTGTGCCTTGGCGGCGGCCTCATGACTGGCATTGCCGCGTACCGCGAGCAGCCCGCCGTGCACCTTGGGGTGCAGCGTCTTGACCCGGCCGTCCATCATCTCGGGGAAGCCGGTGTGTTCGGACACGTCAGTCACCTTGAGGCCCGCCGCCTTCAGCGCTGCCGCGGTGCCGCCTGTCGACAGCAATACGACGCCTTGCGCCGACAGCTTGCGCGCGAATTCGACGAGCCCGGTCTTGTTTGAAACCGAGATTAGCGCGCGGCCGATTGTCGCGAGATCTGTCACGTCTCCAGCTCCATGGTCCATCGCACCTCACTCTCGCCGAAGGTGGCCGCCCGCAACGCGATCTGCAACGTCGGGCGCGGACCGGCTAGCTCGGCGAAATGGATGCTCTCCTCGATCGAAAGCTCGGCTGCCGCTGCGGAAAATCGCCAGCGCTGGCCATCCCTCAGGGTAAGATGTGCCGAATTGCCTTCGTTCAACGGCGCCATCTCGATCTGCCGGTCGAGATGAAAATGCACTGCGAATGGGATGTCGTGCGGCAGCCGCATCAGCCCGCGCTGCGGGCCGATGCGCTCGACACCGCTGACGCGGGTGCCGTCGGCTGCGATCTCGATCCGGCGGCGGTGCAGCAGCCTGAAGCGGCTGATGTAGCCGTCGTGGTAGGCCTCGACCTCGATGCCGTCGTCGCGCGCGGCGGTCTTGTATTCGACGACTTCGGGAAAGCGAATCGGGGCGCCTTCGAGCAGGCTTTCCAGATGATCATGCCGGACGAGCTTGGCCGACGACGTGGCCCCGAGGCACAGCGTGTTGTGGCTCGATGTTGCCCGAGCGGCGGCATGCCATTCGTGAGCTGCCGGCTCCGGCGCGCCGCCGTTGACAAAGATCGGCTGCGTTGCCGCGCTCATCTCGAACGATAGGCAGCCGGCGTGGGCCGCGCCTGAATGCTCAAGCGGCGGCGGCCCGCCCACGTCCATGACAATTACCACCGGCCCGCGCTCGAGCCGCAGATATTTCGAATGCGGTGCCGCCGCCAGCATTTGCTGAGGATGATCGTCGTAGGCGAGGACGGTCGACAAGGCATCGATCATGTGTGCCGACATGCCGTTGAATCGCGCAATGCGGCCGTCGCCGAGGCGCATGTAGCGCAGCATCTTGAGCATGCGGCGGATGGCATCGTCGAAGCCCTGCGGCAGCGGTTGCTCGCGGGTGAGAAAGCATTGCCGCAGGGGCAGGAAATCGAGCAGCAGCTCGACCAGTAGTCCCGGATTGCGGCTGACATGGCCGCCGTCGGGCAGAATCTGCTGGAAGAGTTCGGCCGAGAAGGCGCGACCGATCGAGCCGAGGTCGCGGTCGTGGCCGGCGATGCACACATGGCCCAGCAGCAGGGCAGTCAGGGCTTCGAGCCGGCGATAGCCGAGCGGTGCGTGGCGCCATGATGCCGAAAGGTGGATCAGCTCGTCGGCGAGGCGATCGGTGATGATGTCGTAGGTCCGCTGGTCGACGCCTTCGAGTATCAACGGCGCGTTGACGATCCACGACATCAGCCGCCGGCCGGTCACCGATGGCTCCCACACCAGCCCGTCGCCATGCCGGCGATAGCGCGCGCACCAGTCGACGACGAGGGCGATTGCCTGGTCGCGGGCGGCGACGTGGCCGGCGGCATAGAAATGGCGTAACCAGCCAAAGCCGTGCAACTCACGGGCCCAGGATTCATTGGGTGGGTCGACCTCGAACGGGGAACGGCCGGCGAGCAATGCCATCGCCCCGCCAAGGCCGAAATGGCCGAACTCTGCTTCGGCGGCGAAACTCGGATCGCCGGTGCGCAGATCCTGCGGCACGATCACAAGCTTGTCGGCCAGCGGCGCGCCGTAGCGCCAGCGCAGCAGCGGTGATTTCTTGAGACGCGCCGAAGCCAATCGGCACGAGCGGTCGACCAGCAGCTTGGCTAGCTGCGTCTGCTCGACGAGCGTCAGGCGCGGCATGGGCGTCGATATCCGTTCATGGAAACCGGCTTAGCCGCCGCACGAGGCCGATACAAGGCTGCACGCGCAATCGCCTGTGCATCACGCCTTCCGCACCAGCCGCGATGCGAAAAAGCCATCCATGCCAGACAGTTCCGGCTTTGCGCGCGGCAGATGGAACGGCAGCGTCCGCAGATCGCCCTCGCGGCTGATCCAGTCCGGTTCGCCGCCGGCTTCGAGTGCCAGGATCGGTCGCCGCTTGACGTTGCGATTGGTCTTCAGCAGGCGCGTGACCTGGGACACGCCCTCTTCCGGCTCCAGCGAGCAGGTGCAAAACACGACAAGGCCGCCGACTTTCACCATCCGCAGCGCGTTTTCCAGCATGCGGAATTGCAGCGGTGCCAGCTTGGCGATGTCGGCCGCCCGCTTCAACCGCAGGATGTCGGGGTGGCGACGGATGGTGCCGGTCGCCGAGCAAGGCACGTCGAGCAGCACCGCGTCGAACGGCTCGGCCGGCTGCCAGGTGGTGACGTCGGCCACGACCAGTTCAGCCTGCAAATGCAGCCGGTCGAGATTTTGCTGAACCCGCTGCAACCGCTCGGCCGACAGATCGACGGCGGTGACGACGGCGCCGCGGGCGGCGAGCGCAGCGGTCTTGCCGCCAGGCGCCGCGCACAGATCGGCGATCCGCCTGGCCCGCACGTCGCCCAGCAACTTTGCGGGTATTGCGGCGGCTGCGTCCTGCACCCACCAACCGCCGTCGGCATAGCCCGGCAGATCCTCGATTCGGCCCTCGGCGGCAAGGCGCAGGCTGCCCGTCGGCAGGATCTCAGCGCCAAGCCGCGCGGCCCAGCCGGCCGGATCCGACTTGACGGAGATGTCGAGCGGCGCTTGCGCCAGCGACGCCGCGGCAATCTTGCGCGCCGTTTCCTCGCCATAGGCCGACGACCAGCGGCTCCATAGCCAGTCGGGAATGTTGAGCCGGATGCCATCCTGCGCCGCGATGATGCCGGCGCCCTGCTCTGACACCCGGCGCAGCACAGCATTGGTCAGCTTGGCGAAGCGCTCGGTCTGGCTGTCGGCGCGGCACTGCTCGACCGCGATATTGAGCACCGCGTGCGGCGCGGATTCGAGGAACAGCAGCTGCGCCACCGCGGTCTGCAGGATCGACGACAGGTTGCCGCGCTTTTCCGGCAGCGGTCGTTCGAGGAAGGTCGCCAGTACCGCGTCGATCTGGCCCAGCCGGCGCAGCACGGTCGCCGCGATCAGCCGGGCGAGACCCCGGTCACGTGGCGCCAGCGCCTTGAATTCGGTCTGCTCCTGCAGGAAGGCGGCGGCATCGTCGAAGGCGCGGCCATGGCGCAGCACCGCCGCCACCATCGCCACCGCGAGCTGGCGTGCCTCGAAGCCCTGCGGCGCACGTTTGGCGGAGCCTTGCCGGCCGCGTTCTGTCGTCACCTGCTTCAACCCCAAGGGCCGCGGCCATCACCACCCCATGTCGGCCGCAGCGACCGGCCGGTGGCCGGTGCGACGTCGGGGACGAACTTGCCGCCGCCCGGTCTGGCCTCGGACTGCCGGGCAGCGGCAATGCCCATCTCCTGCGCCAGCTTCTCGAGTTCCGCAACCCGGTTTTCGGTGCGTGGGTGGGTCGAGAACAGACTGTCGGTGCCGCGGCCGGTCAGTGGATTGATGATGAACATGTGCGCCGTCGCCGGGATGCTTTCTGCCGAGGGCATGCTGGCGCCGCCGCGCACTGCGTTCTGGATCTTGACCAGGGCGGAGGCGAGCCACAGCGGATTACCGCAGATCCTGGCGCCGATCTGGTCGGCCTGGTACTCGCGCGACCGGCTGATCGCCATCTGCACCAGCGTGGCGGCAAATGGCGCCACCAGCGCTGCGATCAGAGTTCCGAACATGCCGCTGCGGTTGTTGCGGTTGCCGCCGAACAGCATGCCGAATTGCAGCATATTGGCGAACATCGAGATCGCACCGCCGAACGAGGCGGCAACGGTCATGGTGAGTGTGTCTCGGTTCTTTACGTGCGCCAGCTCATGCGCAATGACGCCGGCAACTTCCTCCGGCGTCAACATGTCGAGCAGGCCGGTAGAGGCGCACACGGCGGCATTTTGCGGATTGCGTCCGGTGGCGAAGGCATTCGGCTGCGCACTGTTCATGATGTAGACACGCGGCATCGGCAGCTCGGCGCGCCGGCTCAGCTCACCGATCAGGTGGTAGAAGTCGGGCGCCGTGCTGGCATCGACCTCCTTGGCGCCGTGCATGCGCAGGACGAGCTTGTCAGACTTCCAGTAGGTGATCAGATTCATGATCACGGCGATGACGAAAGCGATCCAAAGCCCGCTCTGGCCGCCGACCAGCGCGCCGGTGGCGACAAAGATGCCGGTCATTGCCAGCAACAACAGCCCGGTCTTGAGAAAGTTGCTCGGCATCGCTCGATCCCGTTTACTGTGGTACGCATTTCGTACCCACACAATATATGGTATTGGCGGGCTCTGTCCCATAGCCGGACACGAGGCAGAGCGATGATCGCCGAAAAGCCAGGCGACCCACCAGCTGTGAACACGACCGACAGTGGTCTGCCACAGCGTCAGCTGTCAGCCGCAGCTCAGCGGGCCTTGGCCGAAGCCGAGGAGCGACGCCGCCAGCATGCGGCGCAAACCGCAGCCGTCCCGAAGGAGATTGGCGGTCGCGACGGTCCCGATCCGGTCCGTTTCGGTGATTGGGAAAAGGGCGGCATCGCCTGGGACTTCTGAAATGTGAGCTCCGGAATGGCACAGCAGCGAGATGCCAATTTGAAACCCGCGGTGTTTGGTGGCGTGCTGAGGTTGCCCGGGATGCTCAAGAATTCGTAAAAAAATGACCGGATTCAACGGATTGGCTCAAATTCGCGCCGCTGTTTACGAGCATCTAAACACTAAACCGTGCCAGCCGAGGACTTGGCCGCCTGACCCCGGTTGCGGCATCCCGGTTGCAGTCCTCCTTGGCCAAGCGCCCACAGCGCCGTCACGGAGGATCATAATGGCACATTCTGTTTCGAACCCGGTCCGCAGCTTCGCGTCCGACGAGCGCGGCACCATCGCGATGATCTTCAGCCTGTGCATCTTCGTCGTGTTCATGATCGTCGGGCTCGCAATCGACGTCGGCCGCCTGTACCAGTCGAGCAGCAGGATTTCCGCCGCCATCGACAGCGCGGCGCTGGCCGCCGCCAAGGGGCTGCGATTGGCCAATCTCAGCGATGCCGACGTCCGTAAAGTCGCGCAGAGCTACTTCAACGCCGCGATCGATGGCCCCGGTGGCACCTACGCCAAGGTCGAAAGCTTCGATGTCGACGTCAATCGGAGCAAGAGCTCGGTCGGTGTCAACGTGGTGGCGAACATACCCACTGTGTTCGCCAGTGTTGCTGGCATCGAGTCAATCAAGGTGCCGAAAAGCTCGGTCGCGATCTACGACTCGAAGGACATCGAAGTCGGCTTGCAGCTCGACGTGACCGGATCGATGGGCGGCCACAAGATCGCCGCGCTCAAGAACGCAACCAAGAACCTGGTCGACGTGCTGCTGCCCGACACCCAGACCGGTGACGCCAAGGTCCGCATCGGCTTCGCGCCATTTTCTGCCGGCGTCAACGTCGGTCCCTACCTGAAGGCGGTCGACGGCAACCGCGCGTCCGGCAACAATTGCGTGTACGAGCGTCGAACCAGCACTAATGAGAAGACCGATATGCTGCCGATCGGCAATGATGCCTTCAAGATCCGCTCCGACCTGAGCGGCAGCGTGCAGGACTGCCCGAACGCGCCGATCGTGCCGATGACCGACAACAAGGTCCTGCTCAAGACCACGGTCGACACCTACCAGGCGACATCCTCGACGGCCGGCCAGCTCGGCGCTTCCTGGGCCTGGTATCTGGTCTCGCCGACCTGGTCGCCGATCTGGCCCGCTGCCAGCAAGCCGTCAGAATACCACGACGGCCGCACCATCAAGACGGTGATCCTGATGACCGACGGCGTCTACAATACCATCGGTGGCGTCAACTGGGGCGACAACTCGGCCCAAGCGGTGCAGGCGAGCAAACTTTCGGTCGATATCTGCAACGGCATGAAGGAGAAAGGCATCGTCGTCTACACTGTCGGCTTCGACCTCAACAGCGCCGGTGCCCAGAAAAATCGGGTCATTAGCACCCTGAGTTCTTGTGCCAGCCAGCCCGAAAAGTTCTTTCGCGCCGAGACCGGCGACGAGCTGGACACAGTGTTCCGCGAGATCGCCACGCAAATCGTGAGCCTGCGCCTTTCCAAGTAACGTGGCCGCTCACAAAGTACTTGGGCATCCGATCGGGCCCCCTCCTCCCGATCCGCCCGAGCCACAAGGGGTGCAGCGTCGATTCTCCCCGGGACGACGCGGCGCCCCTTGCAATTTTTCGGGGATGCATACGTGCCCTGCTTTCACCCGCCCCGCTTGTCGCGCCGCCGCGCCTCGCCGATAAGGGAATCGCAACTGTATCGGGTTGGGAGGCAAGTATGGCGAAGCAACAGATCGCTGTGGTGACCGGTGGTGGCAGCGGCATCGGCGAGGCGACGGCCAAGCGGTTAGCCAAGGACGGCTATGCAATCGCCATCCTCGATCGCAACTTCGTCGGTGCCGAGGCGGTTGCTGCAGCGATCATGCAGGGCGGCGGCAAGGCGAAGGCCTACGCCTGCGATGTCGCCGATGCCGAGGCGGTGAACGCGCTCGCCGCCGAGGTCGAGGCCGGCCTTGGGTCGGCATCGGTGCTCGTCACTTCGGCCGGCCTCATCCCCAACACCGAGTCGGTGATGGAGATGGACATGGCGGCGCACGAGCGCATGTGGGCCGTGAACTATGGCGGTACGCTGCATGCCTGCCGCGCCTTCGCACGCCAGATGATCGCGCAGAAGCGCGGCGCCATCGTCACCATTGGTTCGATCAACTCGGTGCTGCCGCTGCCGATCCCGGCCTACAACATCGGCAAGGCGGCAGTGGTCCGGCTGACGCAGCTGCTTGCGGTTGAACTCGGTCGCCACGGCATCCGCGTCAACAGCGTCGGCCCGACTTATGTCATGACGCCGCCACTGAAAGCGAAGGTTGCGGCCGGCGAGCGCGACATGAAGAAGATCATGGCGGTGCATGCGTTGCCGTACCTGCCGGTGCCGGCCGATATCGCCGACGCCATCGCCTTCCTTTGCTCGGAGCAGGCCCGCGCCATCACCGGCGTGCTGCTGCCGGTCGATTCCGGTTGGCAGTCGGCGGTCAGCTACCGGACCTACGCCGGCGGCGTTCCGTGGTCCGAAGAATAAACATATTCTTCCAATTGAAGCCCTTGTTCCTGCTTCGAATCGAGTTAAGTCAGGTGCAATCCCCACACGCAGGGGATGCAAGAAACATCCTAGCTCGCCTCGCCTCGCCTCGCCTCGTCGCATCGCATCGCTAGCTGCTCTCGGGAGACCGACTATCATGACCTCGCTCAAGATCGCATTTGCCGCCTTGCTGATCGCCATTGGTGCAAGCGCCGCCGTTGCCCAGACCACCACGCCGGCGCCCGCGGCGAAAGCACCGGCTCCGGCCGCCGCGACGACGACTCCTGCCGCCGACACCGCAAAAGGCGCCAAGGCGCCCCGCAGCGAGAAGTCGAAGGCCTGCTCGGCTGAGGCCGACGCCAAAAAGCTGCACGGCAAGCCGCGCAAGGCATTCCGCAAGAAGTGCATGAAGGCCGCTTGATCGCGCGGTTGATCGGCCGATCCGAAACGGCTCCCTGCGGCTAGCTGGGAGCCGTTTGGCTGTTCCTGGCCTTGGCGCCGTTGCAGCCGCCGCGCCATATCGACATGTTCGGCACTGGTATTTGGCCAGGATGTTCGCTATAAGCCGCGGCGACTGGGTGGATCGGCAGGCGAAAATGTCTGCCGATCCGGCCCTAATCGCCGTATATCTCATGCTCGAGTAGCGAGCACCGTGCTGCGGGTCGACCGACACGGGTTCATGTTGGAGACACGCAAATGGCCGTTCCAAAACGAAAAACTTCGCCGATGAAGCGCGGTTTCCGCCGTTCCGCCGACGCCCTGAAGGCGCCGACCTACGTCGAGGACAAGGAGAGCGGTGAGCGTCGCCGTCCGCATCACATCGACCTGAAGACCGGCAAGTATCGCGGCCGCCAGATCCTCGAGCCCAAGACCGACGTGTGATCAATGGCCAAAATGGCGCGCGCGTCATACGCCCGCCGTTTTGGCCCGTGCTTGATCAGCCGCGACACTCCGTCCCGCCTTTCGGAATCACCCTTGGAGTTCTGAGATGTCCCTGCGCGCCCTGCCGCTTATCGTCATCGCGTTTGTGCTCTACAACGTTGTGGTGCTGCTCGGCGGCCAGGGGCCGGCGGCGACACTGGGCACGCCGATCTTCCAGATCCCGATGATCAGCAAGGGTACCTGGATCTTCACCTGGGGTGACTTCATCTTGCTGTTGACCCTGCTTTTGCTATTCATTGAGCTGTTGAAGTCGACCTACACCTCGACCGCCTCGCTGCTCGACCACGGGTTGTCGATGCTGGTCTTCGTGGTCTGCCTCATCGAATTCATTGTCGTGCCGCAGGCGGCCACCTCGGTGTTCTTCCTGATCATGGTCGCAACGCTGATCGACGTTATCGCGGGCTACACCATCGGCATCCGGGTGGCGCGCCGCGACCTCAACATCGGCGGCGAGCAGTAAGACCCGGGCCGGGTTTTCACTTTTTGTTATGATTACAGAAATTCGAACGGCCAGCCCCAGCGCTGGCCGTTGTTTTGTCTCGAATCCAATTGGTCCAGTTCAATCGTTATTAGCGATTGTCGCCTACTTTTGTCGGTTGAACAACGTTGCTGCCAGCCGCGGCAGTGACAACCGACCGGTGGTCAAATCGTGAAGCCTTCGCCGATCCAGACCGCGCTTTTGCCGGAGTACGCGCCGCTGCGTGGCGGACCGGTCAATACCAAGCTGAACCTCGTCGACATCCTGTCGGCGGTGGAAGAGACGGCATACATCTGGGACATAAGGACCGACCAGATCGAATGGGAAAGCAATGCTGGCAACGTGTTCGGCATTAGTGATCTGCGCAGCATCGCCACCGGCAGCGGGTACCAACAGCTGATCGCGTCCGAGCATTTCAACCGGCGCGCCCAGGCGATCGGCAGCCAGCACACCGTCACCGCCAAAGCCATTCCCTATCGCGTGCAATACCGGTTCATGCCGCATGGCCGACGTCGCGACACCACGCTGTGGCTCGAGGATCACGGCAGCTGGTGGGCGGATGCAGAGGGCAAGGCGGTGCGCGCCCGTGGCGTCATCCGCATCATCAACGACCGCTACAAGGACGAAGAGCGGCTGCTGTTTCACAGCGAGCACGACGAGTTGACCGGTCAGCTCAACCGCATCTGCCTTTCCGAGGCACTGGACGCGGCCATGAGCCATGCCGCCAAGAACGGTCAGGCCGCTGCCTTCCTGATTGCCGCCGTCAACAACATGGCGGTGATCAACGAGGCGTTCGGCTTCGACGTCGGCGACGAAATCATCACCGAGGTCGGCCACAGCCTCAAAGCGAAGCTGCGCGCCGGCGACACCATCGGCCGTTATTCCTCGAACAAATTCGGACTGGTGCTGGCGGACTGCAATCCCGGCACTGTTCGCATCGCCGCCGAACGCTTCATGAAGGCGATTCGCGAGACCCCGATCCGTACCTCGGCCTGTCAGCTTTCGGCCACCATCTCGATCGGTGGCGTGCTGGTGCCATCGCAGGCAACAACGGTGCAGCAGGCCGCCAGCTCCGCGCTGCAGGCGCTGGCTTGCGCCAAGCTGAAGCGCCACGACTGCTTTCACGCCTTCGAACCGAGCCCGGCCCGGGAGAGCGCGCGTCGCCGCAACATAACGATCGCCGACGATGTCATCTCGGCGCTGGACGACAACCGCATGCAGCTCGCGCTGCAGCCGATCGTGTCGACCAAGACGCGGCAGCCTATGCTTTACGAGTGCCTGCTGCGCATGGCGCGGCCGGACGGCACCATCGTCTCGGCAGGTGAGTTCATCGAGGTCGCCGAGCAACTGGGCCTGTCACGGCTGATCGACCGGCGCACGCTCGAACTATCGATCGCCTTCGCCAAGCTGCATCCAGGCGTGCACCTATCGTTCAACGTATCGTCGCTGACCTGCAGCGATCACGAATGGATGGTGAATCTGCACCGCCTGACCGGCGGTCAGCGCCAGATCACCGAGCGACTGACGATCGAGATCACGGAGACCACTGCAATCGACGACATCGACCAGTCGATAACATTCGTCGATACGCTGAAGGAACTCGGATGCCGCGTCGCCATCGACGATTTCGGCGCCGGCTATACTTCATTCAAGAACCTGAAGCATCTGGCCGTCGACATGGTCAAGATCGACGGCGCCTTCGTGAAGAACCTGACGGCCGACAAGGCCGACGCGATCTTCATTAACACCATGGTGCAGCTCGCCCGCTCGTTCGGAATGGAGACGGTGGCTGAGTGGGTCGGCGACGAGTTGACTGCGCAGATGCTCGCCGACAGTGGCGTCGACTACCTGCAGGGCTTCCATTTCGGCAAGCCGCTGCTGGCAACCGAGACCGCCAGCCCGTTCAATCTGGTGAAGATCGCCTGAGCGAGCCGATGCTCACCGCGGCAGCAGCTGGATTCAACCTCGGCTCTGCGACAGCTTCTCGATTTTTTCCTGCATTGCCGCCAGCTCGGCCTTGAGCTCGGCCAGATCCCCCGTGAAGGCTGGGGCAGGCGACGAAGCCGCCGCCGCCGCCGCAGGTTCAGCCGCAGCCCGGTTGTCGGCTTTCTCGTCAGGGCGCAGGGCTCCACCTAGCGGCATGGTGGCCGAGAACGGCGTCCACATCTTCATTGCATGCTCGAACATAGCCAGGTTCTTTCGGGTCTGCTCCTGCATCGCCTCGAAGGCGGTGCTGCCGAACGGCGACTGGGCGAAGAACGGTGTGAATTGCGAGCGGAAGCGCTCCTGCTCGTTGACCAGCGTCTGCAGGCTCATCTGCAGATAGCTCGGCACCATCTTGGCGATACTGTCGTCGTAGAATCGGATCAGCTGGCGTAGGAACGGCACCGGCAGCATCGTGTGGCCGCCGGACTTCGCCTCCTGCTCAACGATGATCTGGGTCAGCACCGAATGCGTCAGATCATCGCCGGTCTTGGCGTCGTAGACGACGAAATCACGATCCGAGCGCACCATCGTCGCCAGATCATCGAGCGTCACGTAGGCGCTGGTCTCGGTGTTATAGAGCCGCCGGTTCGCATATTTCTTGATGACCACGGCTTCGCGCTTGGGGGCCGGTTGTTCGGGCTGTTGCAGCACGGCAGTCATGAGCAGTTTCCACAGTTCACTAGAAGGCTGGTCGGTCGAACAAGGCTCTACCGCATTGCAAAAAGTTTAGCACAGGCGGCGATGTCGCTGCCAGTTGTTTGTGCTCAATTTTTCAAAATCGGTCGCCATGGTTGCGCCGAAAGTATTGTCCCGGGCGGCCGAAACTCCATGTATTGCCGCTTTTCTTGAGCGAGGAATTTGCTACGCTGCATCGCGAAATAGAGGCACGCGACTGCGGCTGAGCGCCAATGCCGGCTGCAAATTGATCTCTGCCCCTGACCAATCAGTCTCGATGGAGGAAGACACGCATGTCAAACGATGCCACGACGATCGTCATTGCCAGCGCCGCCCGCACCCCGGTCGGCTCGTTTAATGGTGCACTGGCGAGCCTTCCGGCACACGAACTCGGCAAGGTCGCAATCCAGGCCGCCGTCGAGCGCGCCAACATCAAGGCCGCCGACGTCAACGAGGTCATCATGGGCCAGGTGCTGACCGCCGGCGCCGGCCAGAACCCGGCGCGGCAGGCCTCGATCGGCGCCGGCATCCCAATCGAGAGCCCGGCCTGGAACATGAACCAGCTGTGCGGCTCCGGCCTGCGCGCGGTCGCGCTCGGTGCCCAGCAGATCATCGACGGCTCGGCCAGCATAGTCGTTGCCGGCGGCCAGGAGAGCATGAGCCAGGCACCACACTGCGCACACCTGCGCGACGGCACCAAGATGGGCGAGTTGAAGATGCTCGACACCATGTTGCGTGATGGCCTGTGGGACGCGTTCCAGGGCTATCACATGGGCACCACCGCCGAGAACGTAGCGAAGCAATACCAGGTGACCCGCGAGGCTCAGGACAAGCTCGCCGTCGGCTCGCAGAACAAGGCCGAGGCCGCCCGCAAGGCCGGCAAGTTCAAGGATGAGATCGCCCCGGTCACGGTCAAGGGCCGCAAGGGTGATGTGATCGTCGCCGACGACGAGTACATCAAGGATGGCGTGACCTTGGAGAGCGTCGGCAAGCTGCGCCCGGCGTTCGACAAGGCCGGCTCGGTCACCGCCGGCAATGCCTCGGGCATCAACGATGGCGCCGCCGCAGTCGTATTGATGTCGCTCGCCGAAGCCAAGAAGCGCGGGATCAAGCCGCTGGCCCGCATCGTGTCGTGGGCAAGCGTCGGCGTCGATCCCTCGATCATGGGCATCGGCCCGATCCCGGCCTCGAAGAAGGCACTCGAGAAAGCTGGCTGGAAGGCCTCCGACCTCGACCTGATCGAGGCCAACGAGGCGTTCGCGGCACAAGCTTGCGCGGTCAACCAGGGCCTCGGCTGGGATACCTCGAAAGTCAACGTCAATGGCGGCGCCATCGCCATTGGCCATCCGATCGGCGCCTCGGGCGCCCGCGTGCTGACGACCCTGCTGCACGAGATGAAGCGCCGCAATGCCAAGAAGGGTCTGGCGACGCTGTGCATCGGCGGCGGCATGGGTGTCGCCATGTGCGTCGAGCGGGATTGATGCAGTCGGCAGCCGTCGGACCCGAAGCTTGCAGCGCGTCCTCGATCATCAGGTCGGCGATGTCGGCATGGCCAATGCGCGTCGGCATGAGCTAAAGGTTCTGATCGCTCTTGCGATGCTCGCGGCGGACGAGTCGCCGCGAGCGCCGCCCGCAACGACCTTTACACTCCCATAGGCGCTTTCGGGAATGGCCCGCGGGCTTGCTCGAAAGCGTAGCCGATGCGCAGCGCCAGCGGGTCGTCGAACCGGCGGCAGACGATCTGCAGGCCGGTTGGCAGGCCGTCGGGCGCAACCGACATCGGCACCGACAGGGCGCAAAGCTCGAGGTAGTTGACGAAACGGGTGTGCGCTCCGGGGCTGACACTCTCGTCAACGGTCGCGACCGGTTGGGCGGTGTACGGCACCGTCGGCAGCAATAGCGCGTCGACACCGTCCATTGCCGACAAGAAGCGGCGGCCTTCTTGCCTCCACGCATTGCGCATGGCGAGCCAATCGGCGGCGAGCACCTTGCTCCCCGGCTGCATGCGGGCGCGGATATTGGCATGCAGCGGCGATTTCGGATCGTCCACGAACTGGCGATACTCGGCGTAGGCCTCGACACTCATCAGATCGCCGCAGTGCCGGGTGATCTCGGCAAGCGGCGCCGGCAGCTTCATCGGCACGATTACAGCGCCGAGCGCCACCAGTTTCTCGACGGCCGCAGCGAAGGCAAGCCGCATCGCCGAGGTCGCGACCGGCATGTCGCCGTCGCCCAGGCGGGCCAGCCGCAGCCCGCGCACGCCACGTTCCAGTCCTTCAAGCGGATCGGCACGCTTGATGGCAACCGTGGTCTCGTCCGCTGGGTCCTCGCCCTGCATGACGGCGAGCATGTGCGCGGCGGTCCGCACGTCGTGGGCCATCGGTCCGATGGTGTCGAACGACAATGCCAGAGGTACCACTCCCGAACGGCTGACAAGCCCGATCGAGGTTTTGAGCCCGACGCAACCGCAAAACGCCGCTGGCAGCCGCACCGAGCCGCCGGTATCGGTGCCGAGCGCTGCCTGCAGGATGCCGGCGCCGACCGCGACGCCCGAGCCGCTCGACGAGCCGCCAGGAGTGCGGTGGACGTTGGCGTCCCACGGGTTCCACGGCGTGCCGATGGTGATGTTGGTGCCCCAGCCGCCATAGGCATATTCAACTGTGTGGGTCTTGCCCGGTACGATTGCGCCGGCGGCACGCAGCCGGGTGACCACATGCGCATCGGCCGTGGCGGCCGCGATGTCCTTGCGCGTCAGTGAGCCCGCCCCGGTCGGCAACCCAGCCACGTCGATGATGTCCTTGATGCCGACGGCGAGGCCCTCCAGGGCCCGCGGTGGTGCACCGGCGGCGGCGCGCTTGTCGGCAGCCTCCGCTTCGGCAAGTGCGGTTTGCGGTGTCGGTCTGACGAAGGCACGCAGCTTGCCCCCAGTGGCTGCGATCACCTTGTTGATCGCCTCGATCGATGCGGTGTGTCCGCCGCTCTTCTTCGCAGTCTTTGCCGCAGCCATCGCTTCCCCCACAACAAATGCGCCCATCCGCGTTCAACGATCCCGCAGATGGGCGCAAGCGTCAATGAGGCTGCAATGAATCTACACGCATCAAGCGGCGCGCTCGATATCCATCAGCAGCTTTTCGGCCTTGGCCTCGTCGAGCCGGTTCGCGAGGCGCTTGCCCTCGAACTCGTCGCGCTGGGTCTTGGCCAGCGTGAACGCCGAGCCGATCAGGAACACCATGGCCATGCCGAGATAGCCTTTGGCCCAGAATTCGACGGGCAGCGCCCAGATGCCGATCGCCATCATGGCGACGGCGGCGCCGAACGAGATGTAGGTGAAGGTAACCCAGGCGGGAGTGTTCAACTGGTTCATGGCAGTGCTCCTGACGGTTTGCAGGCGATGGTTGATAGCGCGTTGGCTTTGAAGGTGGCAGTGCGGCAGTGCGGGTGTTGCAGTTGGCTTCGCTCCATCTGTGATCACCCAGTCTTCGGCGTCGAATGCGCCGGATCAGCCGTCGCCGACTGCCGCATGCGCTCCAGGATCGAGTCCGGCCGGGTCGCCGGTCGCGAGCCGTAGCCCGCTTTGGCGAGGCGTTCGTCGAGGCCCTTGCCTTCTGTTTCCCGCTCCAGGTCGTCGAGCGCGGCGTCGATGTCGCGGCTGCCGGCGTGGCGTTCGCGGATCCGGGCGAGGGTGGCTTCCGCCTCGCGGATGGCGCCGGTGGCGATGGCGCGCCGGCCGGTGGCGCCAGCCAGGTTCAGGGCTTCCTGGGTCCGTGCCAGCTCCAGCCCGCGGCGCAAATCGGTCAGCCGGCGGCGGCCCTCGTCAGCGAGCTGACGCAAGCGCACGACGTCGGCATCGAAGCGGTGGACCGCGTCCTTGCGTTCACGCCGCTCATCCTCGGTGGCGGCGATGACGGTTGCGACCTCCCCCGCCAGCGCCTCGGCGCCATCGCGAAGGGCGGCGACGCCGCTTGCCTCCAATTCAGCGATACGGGTGGTGAGCGCCGCGACGGCGCGACTCTCCGACGATTGGTGGGCGATGGCGCAAGCCAGCTCGCGCCGTGCATGCTCGAGCGCGGTTGCCGCCTCGCGGATCTGCTGCTCGAGCAGGCGGATGGCATTGGCGTCGAACACCGTCTCCTCGATCCCGGCAACCGTGCCGCGCACCAATGTGTTCAGGAGTTTCAGCATGGAACTTGGTCCTTTCCGGTACTGCTGGCCGAGATTCTCAGTGATGTGAACTATGTTCACACAACAATACATACCTTGCGAACGGCGTTCACGCAAGCGCAAAATGAACTCGGTTCACAGCACCTTCGAATTCGGTTATTGAAGAGTTGCGTTCGAAGCGGCGACAGCCCGATTACGCGCATGCCGGACCTGGGAGTGCAAAATGACGCAACCGCCCTATCGCACCAAGATGCGCGACGCCATGGTCGCCATCGCCAGCCGCATCGTGCGCGACGAAGGCTTGGCGGCGGTGCAGGCGCGTCGTATCTCGCAGGAGGCGGGCTGCGCTGTTGGCACGCTCTACAATGTGTTCGGCGGCCTCGATTTCCTGATCATCGAGGCCAATGCGGAGACGCTCACGGCACTGGGCAAGACGCTGGCCGAGGCCGATGCGCGGGTGGCGTCAGGCACGATCGGCGATCGTCTGCTGGCGCTGGCGATTGCCTACCTTCGATTTGCCAACGATCACAACAAGGCATGGCGAGCCGTGTTCGAGCATCACATGACACCTGGCACCGAAGTGCCGACTTGGTATCGCGAACGACAGAGCGGGTTGTTCGCGCTGATCGAATCGATTCTGGGAAAGGTAATGCCTGATCCGATTGCCCGTGGCAGCGCGGCGCGGGCGCTGTTTTCGGCGGTTCACGGAATCGTGGCGATATCGCTCGATCACAAACTCGGCGACTTCGATCTCGCGGAGGCTGAACGGCAGGTTCAATTCGTAGTCAAATCGGTCGCCGACGGTCTGGTCGGTGCGAGCCGCAGTGACACGAATCGAACCTGAGCGCCGAAGGCGTCAGCCTTTCGACTTGTTGGCGCTTGCCACCGCGTTGCTGCCGAGCGCGGCCACGATGACGTTAAGATCATGGATGAAGCGCTCGCGGTTGGCGCCGGGCAGCGCCGACATGATCTTGTCGTCGATGCGCTTGGCCAAGGGTTCGGCCGATTTCAGCGTGCGCCATCCTTCCTCGGACAGTCGTACGGCGTAGGCGCGCGCGTCTTCCTTTGTGCGGCGGCGCTGGATCAGCCCCTTCTTGAGCATCCGCCGAATGATGTCGGCGAGCGTGGAGCGGTCGATACCGGTACGATCTACGAGGTTGGTCTGACTGAGACCCTCGTTGTGCGCGACGGTGATCAGCACGGCATACTGCCGCGGAGTCAGATCGCCAGTCGACATCTCGGACTGGAAAATGTCACCTGCGCATTGGCCGGCACGATGCAGGAGGTGGATCGGTGAGCGCTCCAGTCTCTCTGCTGATTTGTCTTTGGACATTGTGCTGTATCTTTTCCCTGAGCCCTTGGGGCGCTAGCGAGGACGGATGGATCGTACGGCGTCTGCTTCTCAGCTTAGACTTATTCCAAAACAGAGAAGGACAATCGCGACGCACAGGAAACCTGATTTTTCAAATCCCGTCCAGGGCATAGGGCGCGTTTTTCATGGCAAATGAAGATTTATTCTTCAGAACGATGAAAGTTCGTTACAAAAGCGCACACGAATATTCGGTAAGCGAAGCCTAGCCTTTGGCAGCGGCCGGATCGGAAAAGCGCCGCATCAGTCCAAGTTGCGACACGCCAAACAAGATCGTCAGTGGAATAGCGCCCATCAATTTGAAGGCGATCCAAAAGTCATCCGAAAAATTGCGCCAAACCAACTCGTTAAGAATAGCCAGGGCAAAGAAGAATAACGCCCAGCGGATGGTCAGGATGCGCCAGCCCTCTGTTGTAAGCTTGAAAACTTCACCAATGATTGAGCGCAGGAAATACTTGCCCCATGCGAGGCCAGCCAACAGGACCGCCCCGAATAGTGTGTAGACCAACGTCGGCTTGATCTTGATGAACACCGCGTCCTGCAACCACAGCGTCATGCCGCCCAGAACCATCACCAGTGCGCCCGAGACCAATGGCATCAAGGGAATGCGGCCGAACAGATGGCGCGATGTGACCAGCGAAACCGCGGTCGCGATCATAAATAGCCCCGTGGCGTAAAACATGTTCTTTGTCAGGTAATTAACCGCAAAGAACACGACCAGCGGGCCGATCTCGACCAGCATCTTCGCCAACTGCTTCGTGTCGCCCTGCGGGCCATTGCCGGCGACCGGCGGCAGTTTGTCGCTGGCTTCTGTCATCGGACGAACCCTCGCCGTAGGCCATTTGGCCGGTGGCGATCACAATTGGTGACGCAATGGCGTCGCGGCAAGTGCGATCGGCTGTACAACACGGTCACTCCGCCGGCTTATGGCTGGATGGCGGCGGTACGCGGAATTTCTGCATGTTCGAGGTCTGCCACCAGGCAAACAGTCCACTCAGCGGCATGACGATGAACAACTTGAAAAGGATCCAGATGTTGACGCCGTCTAACCTGTAGCCGCGGAAGCTGTAGTCGGCATGGGCGAAACCCTGCCGCACCAATTCGTTCGCCACCGCCGTCATCACGAAGAACCAGGCGAAGTTCCAGGTGAAATTGTCCCACCCTTCTTTCGTGTAGTGGAATGTCTTGTCGAACACGTACTTGAAGAAGTTGCGGCCGGTATAAAGTCCGAAGAACAGGAAAGCGGCAAACAACAGATTGAAGATCGTGACCTTGATCTGCACCCACATCGGATCACCGGTCACCAGCGTCAGCGCACCAAAGGTGATGGTGACCGCACTGGCGATCAGCGGGAACACCGGCAGCCGTCCGAGCACCACCAGCATGGTGGCGATGGCGATCACGGTCGCGATTATCAGCGCATACGTGCCGGCGGTGATGCCATAGGCCGCGTTGACCACGAACATTGTGATCAGCGGGCCGAACTCGCTCAGTAGATTGACCGATTGCTCGGCATTGAAAGGAAAGTGCCGCCTAATCCAGTTCATCTTGTCCCGCTCGTCCCCATTGAAACCGGCGCTCGTCTGATGCGAGGTCCGGCCACTCCCGCCGTAGCCATGTCTGAACGTACTAACAATCACTGAAGGACGCGGCGCTCCTGGCCGGCGAACATCCTCGATCGTCATACACGCCGTCCTTCGGTGATTGTGGGTACTACCCTGTTGCGATCGCCCGGGCAAATTCTGCAGCATCGAAGCTTTGCAAGTCGTCAACGCCCTCGCCGACACCAATGGCATGTACCGGCAATCCGTGTCTGGCCGCGATTGCTACCAGAATTCCACCGCGCGCCGTACCGTCCAATTTTGTCATAACGAGGCCCGTTACCCCAGCCCGGTCGCGGAACACTTCGACCTGATTGATGGCATTCTGCCCGGTTGTCGCGTCGAGCACGAGGATGACGTCATGCGGCGCATCGGCATCGATCTTGCGCATAACCCGGATCATCTTTTCGAGCTCATCCATCAGCGCCTGCTTGTTTTGCAGCCGGCCGGCGGTGTCGACGATCAGGACATCCATTTGCTGCTCGCGCGCCTGCTGCAGCGCATCAAAAGCGAGACCGGAGGAATCGGCGCCGACGCCTCGGGCGACGACGGTGGCGCCGGTGCGCTCGCCCCACACCTTGAGCTGATCGATGGCAGCGGCGCGGAAGGTATCGCCGGCCGCCACCATCACCTTGCGGCCTTCGCCGCGAAAGCGGCTGGCGAGCTTGCCGATCGTCGTGGTCTTGCCGCCGCCGTTGACACCAACGACGAGAATGACGTGCGGCTTTCGGCTGGCATCGATGACAAGCGGCCTGGCGACCGGGGCCAGCACCTTTTCGACCTCGGCGGCGAGCACGGCTCGCACCTCGTCCGGAGTGATCGCCTTGTCGAGCCGGTTCTTCGATAGCGCCGCAGTGATGCGGCTGGCGGTCTCGATGCCAAGATCGGCCTGGATCAACAGATCCTCGAGTTCACCGAGCGTTTCGGCATCGAGCCGGCGCTTGGTGAAAACGCTGGTGATACCTTCGGTGAGTTTGGCCGAGGTCTTGGCAAGACCGGAGGTGAGGCGGGCGAACCAATTCTTCTTTGGCGCGGGCTCGGCCGGCTCCGCAGCGCCAGGCACGGATGACGGTTCTGGCAGCGATGGATCGGCGGTCTGCGGTTCGGCCTCAGCCCTGCCGCGGCCGAACAGGCGGCCCACAAGGCCGGACTTCTTCGGCGCCTCGCTCACACCGTCACCTCGGCGCACAAGCGCTGCCCGCGACGGCCGGTAATCCGCGCCGCGATGATCGCCGCCGGTGCCAGATCGCCGCCGGCGTCGACCTCGACCTCGGCGAACTGCGGCGTGCGGCCAATGCTGTCGCGCTCCATCATGATCTCGACATCCTGTCCTGCCTGCGCCCGCAGATATTGGTCCAACACCTGATCGCCCTTGTCCCTTAGCCGCGCCGCCCGCGCCTTGATTTCCGGCCTCGATACTTGCGGCATGCGCGACGCGGGCGTGCCCTTGCGCGGCGAATAGGGGAATACGTGCAGGTAGGTCAGGCCGCAATCGTCGACGATGCGCAGCGTATTCTGGAACATCTCTTCCGTTTCGGTCGGGAAACCGGCGATCAGATCGGCGCCGAACACGATGTCGGGGCGCAGGCGGCGGGCCTCGCCACAGAAGCGGGTGGCATCGGCCGACAAATGGCGGCGCTTCATGCGCTTCAGAATCAAGTCGTCGCCAGCCTGCATCGACAGATGCAGGTGCGGCATCAGCCGTGGCTCGTCGGCGATCACCCGCAGCAGCTCGGCATCGATTTCGACCTGATCGATCGAGGAGAGCCGCAGCCGCTTCAGCTCGGGCACGTGCTTCAAGATTGTCGCCACCAGCCGGCCAAGCGTCATTTCCCCAGGCAGATCAGGTCCATAGGAGGTGATATCGACCCCGGTCAGAACCACCTCGGCATAACCGGCCTCGGCGAGCCGGCGGATCTGCGCGACGACTTCGCCGGCAGGAACCGAGCGCGACGGCCCACGACCATACGGGATGATGCAGAAAGTGCAGCGGTGGTCGCAACCGTTCTGCACCTGCACGTAGGCGCGGGCACGGGTGCCGAAACCGTCGATGGCGTGGCTCGCGGTCTCGCGCACGCTCATGATGTCGTTGACGACCACCCGCTCGGTGTTGCCGATGCTCAAGCCGGCAAACGTCTCGACGCGCATCTTCTCGGCATTGCCGATCACGTGATCGACCTCCGGCATGTCGGCGAAACGCTCGGGCTCGATCTGCGCCGCGCAGCCGGTGACGATGATCCGCGATGACGGATTGTCGCGCCGCACCCGACGAATGGTCTGTGCCGCCTGCCGCACCGATTCTGCCGTCACCGCACAGGTATTGATGATCACCGCGTCGGCGAGGCCGGCGGCAGCCGCATGCCCCTTCATCACCTCGGATTCGTAGGCGTTGAGACGGCAGCCAAGGGTGATGATGGTCGGTTCGCGCATCAGCTCAGCCGCTGCGCGACGCCGCGCGAGAAGTCGAAAACGCCGGCATATTCGTCGGTGGCGGGACCGGTCATCAGGATGCGGTTGGCCTGCGTCCACTCGATCTGCAGCGGTCCGCCCGGCACGTTGACGGTGACCTTGCGTTCGCTGCGTCCGGTGCGCGCGCCGAGCACGCCGGCGGCGCAGGCGGCCGAGCCGCAGGCCCGCGTCAGGCCGGCGCCACGCTCCCAGGTGCGCAAGGTTATCGAGGTGCGCGAGGTTACAGCGGCGAGCGAGATGTTGGCCCGCTCGGGAAAGATCGGATGGTTCTCGAGCAGCGGCCCGAACCGGCCGAGGTCGTAGGGTGCGACGTCGTCGACCCAGAAGATGCAGTGCGGGTTGCCGACGTTGACCACCGACGGCGAATGCAGGATGGGCGCGTCGATCGGCCCGATCTGCAGCTCGATGCGGCGGGTGTCGTGGAACGGCTCGGCGAGCGGGATCTCGTCCCAGGCGAAGCGGGGCGAGCCCATGTCGACGGTGATGTGGTCCTGGTCGGCGATCACCACGTCGAGGATGCCGGGGCTCGTCTCGAACTTCATCTGCCGGCGCTGCAGCGCCTGGTACGACACCCAGCCGACGCAGCGCATGCCATTGCCGCAAGCCTGCGCCTCCGAGCCATCGGTATTGTAGATCCGCACCAAAGCCTCGGTGCCGGGTGTCCGGGCGTCGTGCAGCACCATCATCTGGTCGAACCGCGACAGCGGATCGGCGGCGACGGCACGCACCTCGTTGGCGGTGAGCACGCGCCTCGAGCCGCGCAGATCGACGACCAGGATCTCGTTGCCGAGACCGTTCATCTTTCGAAACGACAGAAGTGCGCTGGCGGCTATGGACGTCATGCAGCGTTATATGGCGAAGAGCCACCGCCCTGACAATCCGTCATTAGCACCAAATGGCGCGATTTGGGCCTACTTGTGGTTCGTCCAATAGAACCCGAAGATGAGCATCCAGAACAGCAGCGCCATGATGTCGATCAGCACCTCCAGGCGCCGCACGTCGTGGGCGCGGATCCAGTCCGGCGGCCCGATCAGCACCGCCAATGTCAAGATCACGCTGGCGAACAGACAAGCTCCGATCAGGCCCCACAGAATGCGCGTGTTGCGTCGGGTCATGGCGTTCGCCCCCAAGTTGGCTGCGTCCCGTCCATATACATATACGCATTCGGCGGAGCTGTTCCGTCGAATCAGCGAAGTTGCTGATACCGACCGCTCCAACCTTCCATTTGACAACCAGCCCGGCTGGGCGCATTAGCTGCCGCAATCAGCGATGGCCCGTTCATTCGAGCCGCCGCTCTGCACATGGGTTGCGAGCTTATCGAGCCGGCCCGGGAGGCAGAGGGGTCAACATCCGCCGGCGCGTCGCGCTCGCGGGTGCCAAATTGCTTTGTGTCGATGCGTAGCGGATCGGAATGACGATGCTCAAGATTTGGGGCCGCAAGACTTCGGTCAACGTGCAGAAAGTGATGTGGGCGGTGGGTGAGCTTGGCTTGGCCCATGAGCGCATCGATGCGGGTGGCAACTTCGGCCGCCTCGACACTCCCGAATTCGGTGCCATGAACCCCAATCGGCTGGTGCCGGTGCTCGACGACGACGGCTTCATCCTGTGGGAGTCGAGCCCGATCGTGCGCTACCTTGCCGAACGATATGGTCGCGGCACGCTGGCGCCGGAAGGCCGCCACGCCTACGCCCGCGCCGACCAGTGGATGGAATGGGCAACCACCGAGCTTTACCGCGACATCATCGGCGTCTGTTTTCTTGGGCTGATCCGCACCGCCGCCAAGGACCGCGACGCAGCTGCCATCGCCGCCGCGGCCAAGCGTGCCGGCGACAAGCTTAGCCTTCTCGACCGCCAGCTCGATGGCCGCGCCTTCATCTGCGGCGACCAGCTGACCATGGCCGACATTGCCGTCGGCGCCCTGATGTACCGCTATTTCAACCTCGAGATCGAGCGGCCGGCGCTGGGCAACGTCGAGCACTGGTATCGTCGTCTGACCGCGCGGCCCCCATATCAGGCACACGTCATGGTCGACTTCGCGGCCATGAAAGTTCCTGGAGCCTAGTCCACGATGTTCGAATCCCTCTCCGAACGGCTGTCCGGCGTCCTCGACAAGCTGACGCGCCGCGGTAGCTTGAGCGAAACTGACGTGTCGGAGGCGATGCGCGAGGTCAGGCGCGCCCTGCTCGAAGCCGATGTCGCGCTCGAGGTCGTGAAGGATTTCATCGACAAGGTGAAGGCCAAGGCCGTCGGTCAGAACGTCATCAAGTCGGTGACGCCCGGCCAGATGGTGGTCAAGATCGTCCACGACGAGCTGGTTGCCATGCTCGGCTCCGATGCCGCGCCGATCGATCTGGTCGCGACCCCGCCGGTCGCGATCCTGATGGTCGGCCTGCAGGGCTCGGGCAAGACAACCACCACCGCCAAGATTGCCTATCGCCTCAACCATCGGGACAAGAAGAAAGTCCTGATGGCGTCGCTCGACACCCGTCGCCCGGCGGCGCAGGAGCAGCTGCGCGTACTTGGCGAGCAGACGAGCGTCGCGACGCTGCCGATCATCGCCGGCCAGCCGCCGCTGGCGATCGCCCAGCGTGCCATGGATGCCGCCCGCCTCGGCGGCTTCGACGTGGTGCTGCTCGACACCGCCGGCCGGACCACCATCGACGAAGGGCTGATGGCCGAGGTTGCGCAGATCAAGGCGCAGGCGAAGCCGCATGAGACGCTGCTGGTCGCCGACGCGCTGACCGGCCAGGACGCCGTCAATACCGCAAAAGCCTTCGAAGCCCGCGTCGGCGTCACCGGCATCGTGCTGACCCGCGTCGACGGCGACGGCCGCGGTGGCGCCGCGCTCTCCATGCGGGCCGTCACCGGCCGGCCGATCAAGCTGATCGGCGTCGGCGAGAAGTGGGACGCGCTCGAGGACTTCCATCCCGACCGTATCGCCAACCGCATCCTCGGTATGGGCGACATCGTCGGCCTGGTCGAGAAGGCGGCGCAGTCGATCGACGCCGAGCAGGCGGCGAAGATGGCCGCCAAGATGCAAAAGGGCGGCTTCGACCTGCAGGATCTCGCCGATCAGATCAAGCAGATGGAGAAGATCGGCGGCATGGGCGGCATCATGGGCATGATGCCAGGCATCGCCAAGATGAAGTCACAGATCGCCAGCCTCGGCGACGGCGAAAAGATGCTGAAGCGCCAGCATGCCATCATCATGTCGATGACCAAGAAAGAGCGCGCCCACCCGAAAATCCTTGACGGCAAGCGCAAGCGGCGCATCGCGTCGGGCTCCGGCACCAAGGTCGAGGACGTCAACAAGCTCCTCAAGCAACACCGCGACATGGCCGACCTGATGAAAGCCATGGGCAAGAACAAGGGCCTGATGGGCAAGATGGCCGGCATGATGGGCCTCGGCGGCGGCGGCATGGGTGGCGGCATGCCTGACGTCAGCCCGGAGATGATCGAACAATTGAAGAAGGGCGAGATGCCGAAGGGCATGCCGCAGATGCCCGGCGGGATGCCCAGACTGCCCGGATTGGGCAGCGGCGGCCTGCCCGGTCTCGGCGGCGCCCGATTTCCAGGACTGCCCGGCCTGCCGGGCAAGAAGAAATAGCCCACCCCCTAAACCCGAATAGTCAAACCTTAACGGAGACCTGCAATGTCGACCAAGATCCGCCTGTCGCGCGGCGGTGCCAAGAAGCGCCCGTACTACTACATCGTCGTCGCCCACAGCGCCTCGCCGCGCGATGGCCGCTATATCGAGCAGATCGGCACCTTCAATCCGATGCTGCCGAAGACCGATGAGACCCGCGTCAAGCTCGATGCCGAGCGCGCCAAGCATTGGCTGTCGGTCGGCGCCCAGCCGTCTGACCGCGTCGCCCGCATCCTCGACGCCGCCGGCCTGATGAAGCGCACCGCCTCGGTCAACCCCGACAAGGCCAAGCCGAAGAAGAAGCGCGTCGAGCGCGAGAAGGCCGAGGCCGCCAAAGCCGAAGCCAAGGCCAAGGAAGGCGCCGCGGCGTAGGTGCCGTAGGCTCTACTCCAGCCGGAATGAGCCATGCCTAACCAAAAGAAACTCGTCCTCCTCGGCCACGTCGCGGGTGCCCATGGCATCCGCGGCGAGGTGCTGGTGAGGACGTACACCGGCGCGCCCGAGGGCATCGCGGCCTATGGTGCGCTCACGCGATGCCACCGGCACCAAGTCCTACAAGCTGGAGGTGGTGCGGGTGACGCCGAAGGGCGTCATCGCGCGCATCGCCGGCGTCGCCGATCGCAACGCGGCGGAAGCCTTGAGGGGCACTGCGCTGCATGTTGATCGCGCCGCCATGGGCGAAGCGGCCGAGGGCGAATACTTCTATTCCGACCTGATCGGGCTGGCGGCCGTTGCACCCGATGGCCAACGCATCGGAGCCATCAAGGCTGTGAATGACTTCGGTGCCGGCGACCTGCTCGAAATCGTCTTCGACGGCTCGGGCCGGACCGAGTTCATCGCCTTCACCGACGCCAACGTACCCGAGGTCGACGTCAATGGCGGCCGCGTCGTGGTGGTCCTGCCCGTCGATGATGGCAGCCGCGCCGACGACGAACCGAAGGACTTGTAAGTTGGGTCGCGCTTCGCTTGGCCCAACCTGCAAGCTAGTGTTCCCCGCCTGAGGGTTACTACCCGCATATCCTCAAAACCCTTGTTCAGGCACACTGCTGTCCCCTCTCCCCCGCCCCTTCGGGGGAGAGGGTTAGGGTGAGGGGCGGCAGCTTGCTCCGCTGTCGCAACATCGGGCTTGGCGATTGCCGGTATAGGGTTCGAGCATGCGGCCGCCCCTCACCCTCGGCCGGCAAGCGGGCCGGCCTCTGTCCTCTCCCCGTAAGGGGACGGGGAGAGGGGAAGTGAGTAAACGGGGATCAAGTGTCGGGTGCGGAACACCAGTTCACACCCGATACCGGTCGCGATTGCGCAATTGGACATAGAAGGCGCCGTCGCCACCATGCTTCACATGCGCGCTGGTGTGGCCGACCACGATCGTACGCAGTTCGGGCTCGGCGAGCCAGCGCGGCACGTTGCGGCGTAGGATGCCGCGGTCGCGATCCTGAAACATGTCGAACGGCGCGTGCCGATCGTCGTCGGCCTCGCGGCCCTTGCCGGTGATCACCAGCACCGTCCGCAAGCCATTGCGATAGGCCCGGTGCAGAAACTCGCGCAGTGCGCCATGCGCCTCCACCTGCCGCATGCCGTGCAGGTCGATACGGGCTTCGATCCCGTCCCGGCCGCGGGCGATGCGGCGGGCCTTGCGCGGCTCGATCGGCGTCTGCACCGGCGGCGTCTGATGGTGGACCGGCTTGGCGTTGGCGCCCGGATGCAGTACCGGTGGCGAGCGCTTCGGCTGCACTTCGGCCTCAGGCGCCGGATGCAACGGCCGGCTCGCCCGCTTCTTGGCGGCGATGCGGCTGACATTGCGCGTCACGTGCGCCCAAAGCGCCGCGTCCTCCTCCGATAGGCCACCCTTGTCCCGCCGCTTCATGGCTTGGCGCGCTGTGTCAGCGAGCCGCCGGTGCCATTCGGCGAAGCCGCCGCCTTGGTGGCGTCCGGCGCCTTAGCGACCACCGGTTCGGCACCGCGTGGCAGCAGCACGTAGAGATTGCCCGGATGCCTGGTGATGCCGGCGAGACGGCCGGCGGCATTGCCGGTGCCGAAATAGATGTCGCCGCGCTCCGGCCCCTTGATCGCGGAGCCGACGTCCTGCGCCACCATCAGGCGATTGAGGCCACCCTTGGCGGCGTGGGTCAGGCTCGGTGAGCTCACGTAAACCGGAGTCCCGATCGCGTGGAAACCGGCATCGACGGCAAGACTGCGGCCCGGGGTGAGCCGGATATGCAGCACGCCGAGCGCGCCCATTGCCTCTGTGCCCTCGAGTTCACGGAAGAACACGTACGACTTGTTCTGCCACATCGCCTTGCGGCCGCGCTCGGGATCAGCCTTCAGCCAGGCTCCGAGCGCCTCGAGCGACATCTTGTCGGCGGCGAGTTGTCCGCTGTCGATCAAGTGGCGGCCGATCGAGGTGTAAGGGTGGCCGTTCTTGCCGTCGTAGCTGACCCGCACCAGGCTGCCATCGGGCAGGCGCACCCGGCCGGAGCCCTGGACCTGCATGAAGAACTTGTCGATCGGGCTCGCCAGGTACAAGAGCTCCAGGCCCTTGCCCTGCAGTGCGCCTTGCTCGATCTCGGCGCGTGTGGCGTAAGGCACCACGCCCTTGTCGGTCTTGCGGCCATGGGTCAGGCTGTCGGCCTTGGCGCCGCGCATGCTCTCGTCAACGAGGTTGACGAGGTCGGGCGGACGGCGATGGATCGGCGTCGAAAATCTCGCTGTCGACGTGCGCGAGCCGTCGATGATTGGTTCGTAGTAACCGGTGAGCAGTCCCGGCGACCCGGAATGCTCGATCCGATGGGGTGTGAAATAGCCTTCGAAGAAAGCCCGCGCCAGTGGGCTGGTGACGCCTTTGGGCGCCAGCCGCATGGCTTCATCGCAAACCATCAGCAGGGCTGGTGACGTCGGTATCGCGCCGCCCTTGTTGCCGGCTTTGCTCGCCGCGATGATGATCGGGCAGGATTGCAGGAACGCGTTCATCGCCGCGGCATGGTCGTCCTGGCGCCAGCCGGGCAGGTCGGCGAAGGACATGGCGGTGAATTTGGCGCTGGGCTGGCTCACGGCGCTTGTCGGCTTCGAGATACCGGCTTTGCCGGTTGCTGACACGGTTTGTGCCACGCCGGGAGCGGCGAGCGCAACGCCGACGGCCAAAGCCGCCGACAATACAATCGAGCGTTCGCAGCCTCGGCCGCGTACATAGGCTACGGCAGGTCTACTTGCGCGCCCCCACGTCCACGGGCAGAGCCAGCCATGTTGGGTCGCACAAAATGCTTGACCCAACCTACATGCCATCCCACGCCCCGATCAATTCTGCGGCTGGGTCGCGACCAGCCGCCAGTTCGGGTTGCGCGATCCGACCTCGCGCGCGAAGGTCCAAATGTCGGTGACCTCCTTGATCCGCTGCGGGTCGCCGCTGATCACTGCGCCGGTCTTGTCGCGGGTGGCGGAAATCAACTGGCTGACAAACCGCACGGTAAGCTGTGCGATGCCGCCCTTGACCTCGGCCTCGACCACGTTCGCCCGGTTGATGCCAACGAAGCTCTGATCAATCTGCTCGGCGCGGGTCTCGCGCTCAGTGATCGCCTCGACGAAGCCCTCGTAGACCTCCTTGCTCAGGAGATCCTTCAGCACCTTGCGGTTGCCCTCGGCGAAGGCAGTTACGATCATCTCGTAGGCCTGCTTGGCGCCATCGAGGAAGTGCTTGGGATCGAACGACGGATCGGTGCGGGTGAGCTGCATCAGGCCGCTCTCGATGGCGGCATTGCCGGCGGCGAATTCCTTGACGCGGGCCGCGGCATCGGCGGCCGTTGTCTCGGCCGAGGCCGGAACCGGCGCCGCATCCCCGGCGCGACGCGGCATGGCGACGACCTTGTCCTGGGCCGCCGCCGCTTGTTCCTGCGCGTGCTGAGCCCGCATGTTCTTGTCGATGCGCGCCTCGTCATCCGGCGTTCGCCGCCCAAGCACGCTGCGCAGCTTGAAAATCACGATCACCGCTACGATTAACGAAAGCAGTGTCAGGATATTGATCTGGCCATCCATCGGGTTTCGGCTTTCCTTGGCATGCGGTGCAGCAAGACTGATGTATGATCAATCACAGCTTCGATCCAGAGCCGGTGGCAATTTAGGGGCCTGCCAGCGCACGATTTCCCGGTTGCACCGCGACATTGGGGGAAACTTAAGCCATTGCCGGCACGAAGCCAACCGGATTGCGACCAACCATCGACTCTCTGGCGTCGAGGCCCCTGGCCGGTCTAAGTGTGTAGCGCAACTGCGAGATTGCTCATGTGGTTCGGTCTGATTCTGATCATGGTTGCAGTGCCGCTGCTGGAGCTGGCGCTGTTGATCAAGCTCGGCCAGCAGATCGGCTTCTGGGCGACGCTTGCGATAATATTTCTCACCGCCGGGATCGGCATTGCCATTCTCAACGCCCAGGGTCTTGCCGCATTCCGCCGTGCGATGGACAGTGTGTCGCAGGGCAAGCCGCCGGTCGAACCGGCGCTCGACGGTTTCATGTTGATGATGGCAGGCGGTCTGCTGCTGGCGCCAGGTCTCATCACCGACGTGGCCGGACTGTTGCTGCTCATTCCGCCGCTGCGCCGGCTGGTGGCAAACTGGGGTCTGAAGAAAATGATGGCGTCGGGCAGCATCCACGTCGGCACTTGGCAGCGCACGGAGACCTATGGGCCGCCGCCGGAGCGCGGCAGCGCAGGCGGGGGGCGCGGCACTGTCATCGAGGGTGAGTTCGAGCGTATCGACGAGAAGAAGGTGGAGCCGCGCCGCGGCGGGGGCAGTCCGCCCCGGCCCTATCGCAACGGTCATGCCAAGGAACCGTAGTCGGTGGTTGAGCCAGATAGCCGGTACCAGCCACCGTCGCCGGTGCTGTATTTCAATTCCGCAGGATAAAAAAGGTAGCATTCATGCCCGACCAAACAACACCATCGCCCGACCCCGGAGCTGAACGGACGGAGCCGAGCGTTCGCGTCGCCGGTCAGTACATCAAGGACCTTTCGTTCGAGAATCCGAACGTCGGCAAGATGATGGACGGGCCGGTCGACAATCCGCAGCTGCAGGTCGAAGTCAACGTCAACGCCCGCCAGGCGGCGCCCTTGATGTACGAGAGCGTCATTCATTTCGTCGCCAATGCCACCAGCACCAGCGGCGCGCTGTACAAGCTCGACCTCGAGTATGGCGGCATGTTCAAGATCGAGCACATGCCGCAGCAGGCGATGGAACCGTTCCTGCTGATCAATGCGCCGGCGCTGCTGTTTCCCTTCATCCGTCGCCTGATCGCCGATCTGACGCGCGAGGGCGGTTTTCCGCCGCTGCTGCTCGATCCGATCGACTTTGCCTCACTTTACATCAAACGCAATCAGAGCGCGCCGGCTCAGGGGCCGAATGGCGCAGCGTCGTGAGGAAATTGCAGGTCGGCTTAGTGCCTTACCCGGCGCGTAACCCGACATTCAATGGGCGGTGCGAATTGTCGGGTCACGGCCGCGAAGTGCGACTTAACCCAAGCTCATTCCAGATACCGCTTCCAGATGGGATTTTCTCCGAGCGTGCGCACGAACGCCAGATGCGCGTCTTGCTGCGTCGCGGTGAGGCGCGGCGGTAGCGGCACCGGCCGCGAAGCCGCCTTGCGTCGCGAAGTGCGGCCATTGGCGGCGCCGTCGGCGTTGGCTGCCTCCCGCGCGAGCCCCAATGTCGCCTGCCGTTCGCCGATCAGCTCGACGTAGACCTGCGCCAGCAGCAGCGAGTCGACGATGGCGCCGTGTTTGCTGCGCAGGCCATTATCGATGCCATAGCGCTTGCACAGGGCGTCGAGGGTGTTGGGTCCGGCCGGATGCTTGCGCCGCGCCAGTGCCAGCGTATCGACCACCCGATCCATGGTGATCGGCGCCATCTTCAGCCGCTCCAGCTCCATATTGATGAAGCCGACATCGAAATTGGCATTGTGGATCACCAGCGTCGTCGAGCCGATGAACTCGAGAAAACCGTCGGCCACGGCTGAGAACGGCGGCTTGTCCTTGAGGAATGCCGTGGAGATGCCGTGAATGCGCTCCGCGTCCGGGTGCACTTCGCGCGTCTCGGGGTTGACGAAAGCGTGGAACTCGACGCCGGTCGGATTGCGGTTGACGAGTTCGACGCAGCCGAGCTCGATTAGTCGGTCACCCTTCTTGGCATCAAGACCGGTGGTCTCGGTGTCGAGCACGATCTCTCGCATGTCGTGGTCACTCCGTGGTGCGGTCAGGCCCAGTGCTGCGCGTAGGCAGTGCCAACTCGCCCGCGCAAGGATACGACGATCGCATCGATTTGCCGCTGGGTAGCTGGGATTTCGCCCGACGTGTCCACAACGAAATCGGCGCGCGCCCGCTTGTCGGCATCGCTCATCTGTCGTTTCAGAAGGGCGTCGAGCTTGTCCGCTGACATGCCGCCGCGCGCCAGTACGCGTTCGCGCTGCACGGCGGCCGGCGCGCTGACCACCACCGTCACGTCGACACGGGTATCGCCGCCGGTTTCGAACAACAGCGGAACTTCCAGCACGGCCATCGTCGCGCCCGCGGCTTTGGCCGCGTGCAGCGCCTGCCGTTCGGCCTCGACCACCAGCGGATGGACGATTCTTTCCAGGTTCTTGAAGCCCTCCGGCTTTGCCAGCAGGCGGGCCGAAAGCAACTGCCGGTCGATTCGCCCGCCGACCGCCACGCCCGGGAACGCGGCTTCGATCGGTGCCACCGCTTCGCCCTCGTACAACTCGTGCACCAGCGCATCGGCATCGACGACGGTAAGGCCGTTGAACCGGAACCGTTCGGCGGCGGTCGATTTGCCCATCCCGATCGAGCCGGTCAATCCAATCAGCAGCATGCGCGGTCCCAAAGTGAAGTGCGGCTAGCTTTACGTTCTAGATCAATCGGCCGCCGGCACCACTGCGCGAATGGAATAGCCGGCGCGACGGAGGGCGGCGCGATTGTCGGGCGGCGGTGGCGGATGGAGCGGGCGAAGGGAATCGAACCCTCGTATGCAGCTTGGGAAGCTGCCGTTCTACCATTGAACTACGCCCGCAGCGTTGACAGTCTAGCATAGCTTTGACCGAAGGAAAGCCGTCGGTGATGGCTGCGGTTCACGCCGCCATAAAGCGATTGTGACTGTGGCGTCGAGAACGTCGCATGCTAATTATATCGAGATGGTCTGTTAAGGCCGTCGCAGTTGCCAAGAGGTACTCGTGGATATTCGATCGGCCGCCGCATTGATTGCCCGGGAAAACGACCCGAGGACGCTGGCAAAGTTCCAGAATCCGGATCGGACGGTGGGCGGCGAAGTCCGGGCGTCGGTGCCGCTGACCCGTCTCGATACACTGTGGATCAACACCGGCACGCTGTGCAACATCACCTGCCGCAACTGCTACATCGAATCGAGCCCGCAGAATGACCGGCTGGCCTACATCACTGCGGCCGAATGCGCCGGCTTCCTCGACGAGATCGCGGCGCTGCGGCTCGGCACGCGCGAGATCGCCTTCACCGGCGGCGAGCCGTTCCTCAACCCGGACATGCTGGCGATGGCGGGTGATGCTCTCGGCCGCGGCCACTCCGTGCTGATCCTTACGAACGGCATGCAGCCGCTGCAACGGCCGCGGGTCAAGCAGGGTCTGCTGGCGCTCAAGGAATTGTACGGCTCGAGCCTGATGCTGCGCGTGAGCCTCGACCATCACACCAAGCTGCTGCACGAGACCGAGCGCGGTCGCAATACCTGGGACAAGGCGCTGGCAGGCATCGATTGGTTGTGCCGCAATGGCTTCAATGTCGCGATTGCCGGCCGCACTTGCTGGGGGGAGCCGGAGGCCGGCGAGCGAGCCGGCTACGCCGCACTGATCGCCACGCGCGGCTGGTCGATCGATCCAGCTGATCGCAAGCAGCTGATGCTCTTGCCGGAAATGGACGGGCTCGACGACGTACCCGAGATTACCACCGCATGCTGGCGGATCCTGCAAAAGCAGCCGTCCGACATGATGTGTGCGACGAGCCGCATGGTGGTGAAGCGAAAGGGTGCGGCGGCCCCGGTAGTGGTGCCGTGCACGCTGCTGCCGTACGAACGGGCGTTCGAGATGGCCGCGAGCCTCGCCGCGTCGCTGACCGTCGACGGCGGCATGTTCGATCGCGGCGCAGTGAAGCTGTGCCACTCGAATTGCGCCAAGTTCTGCGTGCTCGGCGGCGGCAGCTGTTCCTGAGTGTCAGGCGGCGGGCAGCAACGAGCCCCGCATCGTCGCCGATGCGGGGCTGGATATGCGGTGCACGATCGCGCTTACTTCTTCACCAGCGCGTCACGGATTTCCTTGAGGTAGATCTCGGAGGCCGGCGGTGGCGCCGCGGCAGCGGCCGGGGCCGACTTCTTCATCTTGTTCATGGCCTTGATCACCGCGAACAGAACGAAGGCGATGATCGCGAAGTCGATGAGCGATTGCAGGAAGGCGCCGTACTTGATCAGCACCGGCTTGGCGGCCGTACCGAGGTTGACACCCCAATCCTTTACATCGACGCCGCTCATCAGGAAGCTGATCGGCGGCATCAGGACGCTTTCGACCAGCGCTGAGACGACTTTGCCGAATGCCGCGCCGATGATCACGCCGACGGCGAGGTCCACGACATTACCCTTGAGGGCAAACTCCTTGAATTCGTCAATCATTCCCATGTGATTTCTCCTAATTGAGCACAAGCTCCCCAGGCACGCGAGAATTTCACTTCCAAGCGTGTCGAATCTGTAGGCGGAGACGGTAGGGGATGTCGTCAATCCGCACAATCGTCTCGGGTAGGATAATTCCCTTATGATTTATGATGAACACTTGCGCCCCTGAGTTGGGCAATCGGTGGTTCGACGAATGATAGACTTTTGCCGCGGTGTTGCGCACTCTAGAAGCAGCGGAAGGCCTTCAGGCAGCACCTTCAGGCGCAGGCACGCTCGGTCATGTTCCAAACAGGCGCCATTGTCGCCCTCGCCATCGGCTACGTCGGGGCATTGTTCACCGTGGCGTGGCTCGGCGATCGGCTGGTTCGCTCCAACACCGGCAAGAAGGGCCGGCCGGTCATCTACTCATTGACGCTCGGCGTCTACTGCACCTCCTGGACGTTCTTCGGCAGCGTTGGCCTCGCCAGTACCACTGGCTACGACTTTCTGCCGGTCTACATTGGGCCGATCCTGCTGTTCGGCTTGGGATGGCCGCTGATCCTGCGCATCGTCAAGCTGTCGAAGAGTCAGAACTTGACGTCGGTGGCCGACTTCCTGGCGGCGCGCTACGGCAAGAGCCCGGCGGTGGCGGCAATCGTGACGCTGGTCGCGGTGGTCGGCACACTGCCCTACATCGCTCTGCAATTGAAGGCAGTGGTGACCTCGACCGAGGTGCTGCTCGGCAACAGCCCGCTGATCCCGATCTCGCTGCCTGAGGTCGGCATCTTGGAGACCGCGTTCGTCGTCGCGCTCGCGCTGGCTCTATTCGCGGTATTGTTCGGCACCCGCCATATCGACGCGACGGAGCACCAGGACGGACTGATGCTGGCGGTGGCGACCGAATCGCTGGTCAAGCTCGCAGCGTTCATGACGGTTGGATTGTTTGTCGTCTATTCGGTGTTCGGCGGTTTCCATGGCTTTGCCGCCCATGCCCGCGCCAATATGCAGTTCGAGAGCGTGTTCGGGCGCACCTTCAACGGCGGTGTCTGGCTGACGGTCGTTTTCCTCAGTCTCGTCTGCGCCATTCTGCTGCCGCGCCAGTTCCACGTCGCGGTGGTCGAGAACCACTCCGAGCGTGAAATCAAGCGGGCAGCCTGGATGTTTCCGCTTTATCTCGTGCTGATCAACCTGTTTGTTGTGCCGATCGCCGCCGCGGGCCTGTTCACGTTCGCGCGCGGACTGGTCGAGCCGGATATGCTGGTGATTGCGCTGCCGATGTCGAGGGCAGCCGATCTGGTGACGGTATTTGCCTATATCGGCGGATTGTCGGCGGCGACCGCCATGGTGATCGTCGAATCGGTGGCACTTTCGATCATGGTGAGCAACGGGCTCGTGGTGCCCGCGATGCTGCGGCGCGGGCTGCTCGAGGCCGAACCGCAGGAGGATCTTGCCGGCCGGCTGCTTGTCATCCGTCGTGTCGCCATTTTCGGCATCGTGCTGGCCGGCTACCTGGTCCATCGAGCGCTCGGCCAGAGCCAGGGCCTGGCGGCGATCGGGCTCGTCTCGTTCGCGGCGATCGCACAGCTGGCGCCGGCGTTCTTTCTCGGGCTGGTGTGGAGCAAGGGCACGGCACGCGGCGCCATCGCCGGCATCGTCGCGGGTTTTGCCGTCTGGGCCTATACGTTGCTGCTGCCGTGGGTGGTGAAGGCCGGACTACTGCCGTCGTCGCTGCTGACGCTCGGCCCGTTTGGGATCGCGTGGCTGAAACCGCAGGCGTTGCTCTACCTCAAGTTCGAGCCGTTGACGCACGGCGTATTGTGGAGCCTTGCCGCCAACCTCACTGCGTTCTTCACCGTCTCCCTGCTGCGCTCGCCGGAACCCGTCGAGCGGTTGCAGGCCCACCTCTTCATCAACGACGATATGCAACCTCGCTCGCATGTGCCGCCGTCCGGCGCCTTCCGGCTGTGGCGCACATCGATCACCATCGGCGACTTGCAGGCGACCGCGGCACGCTATCTCGGCGCCGAGCGCGCCGAGCGGTCATTCGCGGCCTACGCGGCGTCGCTGCGGCCCGGCCAGGAGAAGTCGCTGCGGCTCGATGCCGAGGCCGACATCCAGTTCCTGCGGTTCACCGAGCGACTGCTGACCAGCGCCATCGGCGCGGCCTCGGCACGGCTGGTTCTCGGGCTTCTGCTGCGCCGCTCTAACATCGGCAACCAGTCGGCGCTGCGATTGCTCGACGATGCCTCGGAGGCGCTTCAATACAACCGCGACCTGCTGCAATCGGCGCTCGATCAGGTTCGCCACGGCCTCGGCGTGTTCGACGGGGATATGCGGCTGATCTGCTGGAACCGCCAGTTCCGCGAGCTGCTCAATCTGCCGAGTGACATCGTGCGCATCGGCGTGCCGATGTCGGTCGTCCTCAAGCACTGCGCCGATCGCGGTGATTTCGGACCCGGCCAGCCCGCGCGTCATGTCGCGGAACGCATGAGCCGGTTGTCGCAGGGCAAGGAGACCTTCGTCGAGCGGCCAAGCGGTGGCAGGCGCATCCTCGAGGTGCGGACCGCATCGATGCCGCAAGGCGGCATCGTCGCCACCTACTCCGACATTACCGAACGGGTCGCCGCCGCCAACGCGCTGGCCGCCGCCAACGAGAGCCTTGAGCGGCGCGTCGCCGAGCGCACGGCCGAGCTCACCGACGTCAACCAGAAGCTCGAGATCGCCAAGGCCAAGGCGGACGAGGCCAACCTCGATAAGACCCGCTTCCTGGCCGCTGCCAGCCACGACCTGTTGCAGCCGCTGAACGCTGCACGGCTCTATGCGGCAAGCCTCGTCGAGCGCGCCAGTGCGCCGGCGGAGGCGCAGATGGCCCGCAACATCGATGTGTCGCTGAGTTCGGTCGAGGAAATCCTGAGCGCGCTGATCGATTTGTCGCGCATGGACGCCGGCAATCTCGAACCGGAGATTACGGATGTCGCGCTGGCCGAAATCTTTCAGCGCATGCAAGTGGAATTCGAGCCATTGGCGAAGTCCAAGAGCCTGGACCTTCGCGTCGTTCCGACCTCGCTTCGAGTCCGGGCCGATCGGCGGCTGCTGCGGCGCCTGTTGCAGAATCTGGTATCCAACGCACTGAAGTATACGCCGAGCGGAGCGGTGCTGATCGGCGCCCGCCGCGCGGGATCAAAAGTCATCATTCAAGTGATCGACACCGGGCCCGGAATTCATTCGTCCCAGCACGAGCTGATCTTCAAGGAATTCCAGCGTCTGAAAGACAACTCCCGCCAAGTGCCGGGGCTTGGTCTCGGCCTGTCGATTGTCGAGCGTATCGGCCGAGTGATCGGTGCGCAAATCGGCATCAGGTCGGCGCCGGGGCGCGGCTCGACCTTCTGGGTCTCGCTGCCGCGGGCCCTCAGCAAGGCCGAGCCGACCGTCGAAATGGCTCCAATCCAGCAAGCCGGCTCGATCGCCGGGCTGGTTGTGCTGTGCATCGACAATGAGCCGGCAGTGCTGGCTGGCATGCGTACCCTGCTCGAAGGCTGGGGCTGCGTCGTCCATTGCGCCGACTCGACCAGCGCGGCGGTGGCGGCGACCGTGGCGCGAGGCTCCACGCCAGACATAATTCTCGCCGACTATCAGCTCGACCACGACACCGGCCTCGACGCCGTGGAGCACATGCGGGCTCGTACTGGCAGCAATATTCCCGGCGTCATCATCACCGCCAACCACTCGACCGAGGTGCAAAAGCAGGTCCGCACCCAGGGATTGGCGCTCCTGCGCAAACCGGTCAAGGCGGCAGCATTGCGCGCAGTGCTGGCCCAGGTGCAGGTTCGGCGCCAGGCGGCCGCCGAGTAGCGCTTCAACGAGAAGCGGTTGCCGACCACTCGCCCTTGCCGATCTTGTTGATCGCGATCACTGCCTGGGTGCGACTGTCGACATCGAGCTTTTGCAGGATCGCCGAGACGTGCGCCTTGATGGTGGCTTCCGAAACGCCGAGACGATAGGCGATCTGCTTGTTGAGCAGCCCTTCGCCTAGCATCATCAGCACCCGCACCTGTTGCGGCGTCAGCGTCGACAGGCGGGCGACCGCCTCGCCGGTCGTCTTGTCGCCCTGGCCGATCTCGATTTCAGGCGGCGTCCACACCGCCCCTTCGAGAACCTGCGCCACGGCATTGCGGATCTGTTCGACCGGCAGCGATTTCGGCACATAACCCGATGCGCCGAACTCGAGCGCCCGGCGGATGGTCGCTGCATCCTCGCTCGCCGATACGATCACGATCGGGATCTGCGGATGCTCGGCGCGCATGTACAGCAGGCCGGAAAGCCCCTGCACGCCGGGCATCGTCAGGTCAAGCAGAATGAGATCGATGGCGTCGTCGTTGGCGAGCAGGGCGATCAGCTCGTCGAGGGAACCGGCTTCGAGGATCCCCGCCACGTTGATCGAGCCACTGAGCGCCTGGGCCAGTGCTCCCCGAAACAGCGGGTGATCGTCGACTATAACGATGCGATTGGCATTCATGCGGTTTCTCCTCGTCGTCGCGCATCGGCAGGCAATCGGCGACTGGACCCGAAATCGTGGCCGGATCAATCTTCATCAACGTTGGAGCAGGCGTCAATTGCGTAATTGTATGTCGTTCCGCCATCCTTGCACCAGTATCGGGCACAGGTGTAGCGAAGAATGATATCGAGCAGCTCTAACGGCCGGATGCCGTATTTCGGTCGCGAGTAGGCTACATCAGATCAATCGAGACGCGAGGAAGTAAACCATGATCCAGCGCAAAGAGCGCAAACCCTACTGGCGCCACACCAAGTTGCAAATGGTAGCCAGCCTGGTGCCATTCTTCATGGTCATGATCGTATTCCCGCTCTATGCCGAGCGGCTCAACTCGAACAAGTTCCTTGGCTTTCCACTCGGTTACTTCCTGCTTGGCCATGGCCTGATCATCATCGCGCTGTTTACCATCGCCTCCTTCGTCAACCGCCAGGACGCCGTCGACCACTGGCACGGCGCGCACGAAGACAACTGAGCACGCACCGCGAGACGGTTGCCAGCAGCAGGCGCATGCCATGTCCACCACCCATCGAACGCGCCGCATCAACCCGCGACTAGGTACCTATTTCGGCATCTTCGTCAGCGCGTTCCTGTCGCTGCTGCTGATCGCGGTGATCGGCGAGCAACTTGGGACTCCCGATGTGGTGCTGCGCTGGGCCATGCTGCTGGTGCCGCTCGCCTGCTATGTCTCGATCGGTATCGCCGGCCAGACGCAAGAGCCGGCGGAATTCTTCGCCGGCGGTCGGCGGGTGCCGGCATTCTTTACCGGCCTCGGATTCGGCGCCTGCGCCTTGGGCGGCGTCGGCGTCGTCTCGGTCGCCGGCCTGATGATGATGAACGGCATCGATGCCTGGTGCATCGTCAATGGCGTCGTGGCCGGGCTCGTCGTCTGCGCCGTGCTGATCGCGCCCTATGTCCGCAAGTTCGGATCCTACACGCTGCCGAGCTACCTCGGCCGCCGGTTCGACAGCCGGCTGCTGCGCCTGATCGCCGCCGCCACGCTAAGCGTGCCGTTGCTGCTGATCATCATGGCCGAGTTCAAGATCGGCGTGCACGTGGCCGGCCGTCTGACCGGCGCTTCGGAACACACCATGGCGGCGCTGCTGGCAGTGGCGATTGTGGCGACGATCGGACTCGGCGGTTTGCGGTCGATGAGCTGGGCGGTAACCGCGGCAGCACTTGCCGTCATCGTCGCGCTGGTCGTACCGGCCGGCATCGTTGCCACCGAGGTGACGAACTTCCCCTTGGCCCAGTTCAGCTACGGCCCGACGTTGCGTGCGATCGGGCGGCTGGAGGACGTACGTGGCATTGCAGCGCCCGTGCTGTCGCCGCTTGCCTTCGACTTTGCCGGCACCGGCATCGAGCCGCTTACTCACCGCATGTCGTGGCCGTTCGGTAGCCTCGGGCCGGCCAGCTATATCCTGGTCACCTTGACATTGATGACCGGCGTTGCCGTTGCCCCCTGGCTGATGCCGCGGATAGGTGCCACGCCGAGCATATACGACGCCCGCAAGTCGCTCGGCTGGGCGGTGTTCCTGTTCGGCGCAGTGATGCTGACAATCTCCGCTATCGCAGTGTTCGAGCGCGACATCGTCATGGAGCGGCTGGTCGGGCAAAGCGCGGCGAGCCTGCCCGACTGGTTTGCGGCGCTGGTGCAGAGCGGCGATGCCGCCGTCGACGGCCGGCTGCCGCAATTGCCGATGGCGAGCTTCTCCTTCAGACGCGACGGCATGTTGTTCATGCTGCCGGTGGCGGCGCACTTGCCGGCTGCGCTGCTTTATCTGGTGCTGGCGGGCGCGGTCGCGGCGGCGTTCTGCGGCGCCTGCTCCGGCATCCTGGCACTGGGCACGATCCTCGCCGAGGATGTGGTCAATGGCAGCCAGTGGGAGGCACCGGCCAGGACGTTGCGGCTGCTGGTGGCGCGAACGGCGACGATCGCGGCCGGGATCATCGGGCCGGTGCTTGCCTTGTCGTTGCCTGCCGATCCGCTGCAGCTGGCGATCTGGGCGATCGGGCTCAGCGGCGCCACAGCATTCCCAGTCGTCGTGCTGTCGATTTGGTGGAAGCGGCTCAATAGCCTTGGCGCGATTGCTGGCGTGATCGCGGGGTTTGCAACGGCGGCGCTCGGCATCGTCGCTGGCGAAACCAACTGGTTCGGCGTACCGAGCGAGGTCGTCAGCATTTTCGCCATCCCGGCCGGCCTGCTCGCCGCCGGGCTCGGCACCCGGATCGGCGCCGCTCCCGGCCGCAATGTCTTGGAGTTGGTGCGTGACATGCGCATTCCCGGCGGCGAGACGGTGCACGACCGGGAACAGCGGCTGCTGCGATTGAAGCGCCATCAGCGCCCCGCCTGACCGGCAGCACCGCGGCAATTCCAGCCCGGATCGGTCAACCCGTCACGTTCGATGTTGCAGCGCGGCGCTTCCCACCTATAGTGCGGCCGGAAAACGACAAATTCAGACGAGGCGCGAGATGGCGACGAAGGCGGCGGCCAAAGGCGGCAAGAGTGGCGTGAAGAAGGTCGTGCTGGCCTATTCCGGCGGTCTCGACACCTCGATCATCCTGAAATGGCTGCAGACCGAATATGGCTGCGAGGTCATCACCTTCACCGCCGATCTCGGCCAGGGCGAGGAGTTGGGCCCGGCTCGCGACAAGGCGCTGCAGCTCGGCATCAAGCCACAGAACATCTTCATCGAGGATCTGCGCGAGGAGTTCGTGCGCGATTTCGTATTTCCGATGTTCCGCGCCAATGCGGTGTATGAGGGCGTCTATCTGCTCGGCACCTCGATCGCGCGGCCGCTGATCGGCAAGGCGCAGATCGACATCGCCCGCAAGATGGGCGCCGATGCGGTCTGTCACGGTGCCACCGGCAAGGGCAACGACCAGGTTCGCTTCGAGCTGACATATTACGCGCTGGAACCCGGCATCAAGATCATCGCGCCCTGGCGCGAGTGGCACTTCAAGGGCCGCGCCGATCTGCTCGACTTCGCCAAGACGCACGGCATTCCGATCGCCAAGGGCAAGGAGAACGACGCGCCGTACTCGGTCGATGCCAACCTGCTGCACTCCTCATCGGAGGGCAAGGTGCTGGAGAACCCGGCCAACGAGGCGCCGTCGATGGTCTACCAGCGCACCATCTCGCCGATGGAGGCGCCGGACAGGGCGACCGACATCAAGATCGGCTTCAACAAGGGCGACGCCGTTTCGATCAACGGCCGCGCGATGAGCCCGGCGACGCTGCTGGCGGCGCTCAACAAATACGGTCACGACAACGGCATCGGCCGCATCGACCTGGTCGAGAACCGCTTTGTCGGCATGAAATCGCGCGGCGTCTACGAGACCCCGGGCGGCACCATCCTGCTCGCCGCCCACCGGGCGATCGAAAGCATCACCCTCGATCGCGGCGCGGCGCACTTGAAGGACGAACTCATGCCGCGCTATGCCGAGCTGATCTACAACGGCTTCTGGTTCTCGCCCGAACGCGAGATGCTGCAGGCGTTGATCGACAAGAGCCAGGAACACGTCGAGGGCGAGGTTTCGCTCAAGCTCTACAAGGGCAACGTCATGGTCACCGGCCGGTCGAGTCCGAAGTCGCTCTATTCGTCGACCCTCGTCACCTTCGAGGATGATAAGGGCGCCTACGACCAGAAGGATGCCCAGGGCTTCATCAAGCTCAACGCGCTGCGCCTGCGGACGCTGGCGGCCAGGAAGGCGAGGAAGGAGACATAGGACTCGCTCAGCGCGGCAACGGCTCCGTTCCCTCATCCAAAATCGCCAGATATTCGCTATAACTGTAATGCCGACCGCGCAGTCGTCCCGTGATTTCCCGGACTATGCCGAGGCGCAGGAGATGAGCAATCGAAGACTGTATCGTCGGTTGCGAGAGGCCCAATCTCTTTGCCGCCGCCGGAACAGACAGCACAGGGCGCCGCTTCAGGTCTGTGTGTACGCGCAATGCCGTCGCGGCCGGACGACCCAAGGCCGCGATCTGTTTTTCGTGGCCTTCGAACAGTGCGAGCAGTTTTTGTGCGGTCTCGAAGCCCTGCCGTGAGGTTGATGCCACACCCTCGAGGAAGAAAGCTACCCAGGCTTCCCAATCGCCTTTCTCCCGGACGATCTGGAGAAGGTCATAGTATTGTTGCCGGTGGGTTTTGAGATAGAGACTGAGATAGAGGGTTGGCTGAATTAGTGCCCCATCCTCGCACAACATGAGCGTGACGAGCAGCCGGCCCAGTCGTCCGTTGCCATCGAGGAACGGGTGGATCGTTTCAAACTGGACATGTGCAAGCGCCGCCCGGATCAGAACCGGATATGCTTCGCGTTGGTGCAGGAACGTTTCCAGAGCGCCCATGCATTCGATCAAACGGTCAGGTGGCGGTGGCACGAACAGCGCGTTGCCAGGTCTCGTGCCGCCGATCCAATTCTGCGACGTTCGGAATTCGCCGGGCTGTTTGCTTGCACCGCGTCCACTTGACAGAAGCTTCTCGTGCATCTCACGGATGAGACGCAGCGAAAGTGGAAATCCGTCGCGCAGGCGCGCCAGCCCGTGCTCCATGGCAATGACGTAGTTCGACACTTCGCGCACGTCGTCGATTGGCACGAAGGTGGTCTCGTCGTTCTCAAACAGCAGAAGGTCGGAGAGCGACGATTGCGTCCCTTCGATCTGCGATGACAGTAGCGCTTCCTTGCGGACGTACATCCACATGAACAAGCTGGTAGAAGGTAGAACAGTTGCTACGCCATCGAGACGACTCAGTTCGCGGTTTGCGATGTCAAATTTGCCAAGCAGCTTTGCAATATCGAGCGGGGGGCTAGGTGGCAGCGGAGGTGGTACATAAGCGCGAACGGTCTCGCCGCCAGATTTGCTCGAAACATATGTTCCCAGTCTCGTGTTAGGTGTGGTGTCTGCCGACATGTTCTCCGTATCTCCGTATCCTTTAACAGCGGGCCGCGTAATTAAAGCTTATCGCCAAAACCTTTAACAAGCCAGGACGCAATTAAGGGATTTTGCTTGGTACTCGCCCGTAGCACCGTCGTCCACGCTCAGCTATGGGAACTGCCGGGCAGAGCAGGGAACCTCCATGGGCACACGCATCGAACTCGGGCGGATCGCGGGGATTACGATCTACCTCGACATGTTCTTCGTGCTGATCCTGGTGGTCTCATCGAGCCGGTACTTCACCAGCGGCAACACCCAGGTGATGTCGATGGGGCTCGTCATCATCGCCGGCATCTTCGGCTCGATCCTGCTGCACGAGCTTGGCCATGCCATGGCGGCCCGGCTGTTCAAGACCCGCGTCAGTCACATCGACTTGACGGGGCTCGGCGGCATCGCCCATTTCGGCAGCTCACTGCCAAAGGGGGTATTTGCTCGCACGATGATCTATCTCGCCGGGCCGGCCGCCAACATCGCTCTGGTTTATGGCTGTGATGCGCTCGCCGGCATGGCTCACGCCGGCAACAAGACGATGCTGTCGCTGGCGCTGTATCAACTTTCGACCATCAACTACTACCTCGCAGCATTCAACCTGCTGCCCGCCTACCCACTCGACGGCGGGCACACGCTGGATGCGATCCTGGGCAAGCTGTTCGGTGGCATCTGGGCGCAGCGGATCGTGTCGGCGCTGGGCATCGCATGCGCATTGCTGGTCGCCTATTTCGCGGTGCTGTCGCTGCCCGGCGGCCTATTCCTGCTGCTGATCGCGTTCTTCATCCTGGAGGCTAACTGGAGCGCCTTCAATCAGGTCGGCGGCTTCGGCGGCAGGCGATGAGGCCCGCCCTAACCTGACAGGATGCCGAACTCGCTGAACGGGATAAAGTCGACGAGGTCGCCGGGCGGCGACGTCGCCGGCGTCTTCGACTATGTCGATCAGGCCGTCGGCGGCGCGCAGACCGGAGATTAAGCCCGAGCCGTCACGAGCGAATTTTTCAACGCCAAGGCCGCCTTCACCGTCGACCAGAACCCCGCGCCAGAATTCGCGCCGGCCGGGCTTTCTGCCCTTGAACTCGAACGCCGCCGGCAATTTGTAGCGGCGAGGCTCCGGCCAGTGGCCGCCACCCAACCGGTGCAGCAGCGGAAACACGTACATCAGAAAGCACACGAAAACCGCGACCGGATTGCCGGGCAGGCCGACCACCACGCATGGCGGCCGCGAGGGCTGCGACGACCGTCCGATCTGGCCGAACATCATCGGCCTGCCGGGTTTGACGGCGAGCTGCCAGAAATGCCGCGAGCCGAGTGCTGCGAGCGCTCCGCCCATGTGATCCTCGTCACCACGGCTGGCACCACCGGTGGTCAGCACCACATCGTGGCCCGCAGCCGCTGCCGCGAGCCTCATGCGCACGAGATCAGCGTCGTCGCGCCAAATACCCAGATATTCCACCTCGGCACCGGCGAGCTCGACCAGATGGCGCAGCATCGGCGTGTTGGCATCGTAGACCTGTCCCGGCCGCAGCGCCGCCTCGCCGGGCGCGATGATCTCGTCGCCACTGGCGACTACCGCGACGCGCAACCGCTGGAAGCAGGTGACGCTCTCCTGCCCGACCGACGCCAACGCCGCGAGGTCCTGCGGCCGCAATCTGTGGCCGGCCCCGAACAATACGGTACCGGCGGCGAGATCCTCGCCGGCCTTGCGAACGTTGGTGCCGGCCCTCAGGCCACTCGGGATCGTCACCCGTCCACTATCGACGGAGCAATCCTCCTGCATGGCGACGGTGTCGGCGCCGGTCGGCATTACCGCGCCGGTGAAGATACGCGCGGTGGCTCCGGGAGGAAGTGCGTGGCCCAAAGGATGCCCGGCCGCGGCTCGGCCGCGAATGTCGAAGGTTGCGCCGCTCGCTCGGTCATAGCCAGTGTGGGCGAAGGCGTAGCCGTCGACTGCCGAATTGGTGTGTGCCGGAACCGGTATGGCCGCCGCAATTGCCGTGGCGATGCGGCGGCCGCCGGCATGCTGGAGTGCCACGACCTCCGTCGAAGCAATCGGTGCGACCCGGGTCTTCAGCAGCATCAATGCTTCGGAGTGTGTCAGCCGGCGGTCGCCAAGCGCGAAACAGTCGTCGGTCGCTGGCGGAAGCATGGGGCGGCCCTGTGACAAGCAAATGGTCTGGGCCTGAGCGTATCAGCAGATCGGATGAGGTAGAATACCCCGTTGAGGCGCGAGTCTAGCGACCGCAGCCGGATGGTCGATCATAGGACCGACGCCAAGTCATAATCCAGAATACCCACACGCGCCATCAGCGCCGTAGGGGCGGAGCGAGAACCAACAATCTAGAATGCCTCACTGCGCCTGCATCAGCACAAACAGCCCAATTCCGAGAGCCGGACCGAGCAGCGTTGCCAATACCATCATAACAAACGGCTTTGCAACCATGACTAGAACTCCCGCACGCTACTAACGGTAGTTGTGAGGTCTAAACTGGCCCACACTACCCAAACCGCAAGTCCCTCAACCTGCAGCCATAATTACAGCATACACACTTCCAACACTTTTGCCACAGATTTTTCAGCAGGCTTCAATAATTGTTCCCAATTTACATCTTACCATAAACTCTTAGGTTCTGCCATATATCCTATTGTCTTAAATACGATTTTTCTGCTGCTATGCCTCCGATCGCGCAGCTCCGTGCCGCATTGCAACATGTGGTTGCACGCGCCGCCGCCAAATAGCTCGGTGCACGTTGTGAATTTAGCACACAACGGCTGCTGTCAAGCGAGTGGCGGATCGACGGGCGATTGTCCGGAGGTATCCTGCCATTTTTTCTAAGCCTATGCGACGCTTAACCTTTTTGGCTTCGACTAGCGTATATCGAACAGCCGCAACTGCTTCTCGTCCTGGCCCTTGGTCTCGTGCGCCAGCTGCTCGATGCGGTCGAACGGAACCTGTTCGGCCATGATCAGCGAGCGCTGTGCTTTGATCGCCCGCACCAAGCCTTCCTGCACCAGATGGAACTCGCCGACCGTCTGGTTTGGCAGCACGCGGGCGGGATCGAGTCCGCTCTCGCTCTGGAATGCGGCCCTGAGCTTGCGCAGCGCGGTGTCTTCACGAACGCGGCCAATGAACCAGCTCGTCACCTGGTCGCGGCTCTTGTAGTCGAGGTCGCCCGGCGACTGGGTCGCCAGCATGATGCCGAGGCCGGCGGAGCGGGCTCGCTTCAACAGCGACTGGAGTGGTTCGGCGGTGGCGGGCTTCGAGTTCGCCGGGATGTACAGATCGGCCTCGTCGAACATGACGACGGCCTGCAATTCGTCGTTCGGGTTGCGCTGGCAGAAGCGCAGTGCTTCGGACAGGAATTGCGCCACCCAGAACAGGATGTTCTCGTTGTCGCCGAGAAAGCCGGTGTAGATCACCGACAGGCGCGTGCGGCCGTCGCGGGCATAAGCTCCGATGCCAAGCAGCGCTTCCATGCTGAGGCTCTCGCCGCCGCCCTCGAACAGCGCGGCATTGCGATGCCGCAAGCTGTCGAGCTGGGCGACGAGATCGCGCCGGATCTTGCCGGACGGGTCCATGCGCTGCGTGCGATCGGTGAGCTCCGGATCCTCGTCCTCGAGCAGGTTGATGAGGTCGGCCAGCGTCACCTCGCGGCTGTAGCGCGATCCCAGGATGCGCAGCGCCACCGACAACGTACCTGACTGCTTCTGATGCGTCGCCGAGTTCTTCAGGTGCAGCATGTCGCCGAGCGCCGCCGACGACAGGTTCGCCAGCAGTTGCTGCTCGTGCTCGGGCAGCTCGTTGATGCCGTTCGGCAGCAGCGTGATCGAGATCGGCCGGCCGGTGGCGCGGCCGGGCGTATAGACCGCGACGTCGATCGCGTCGGCGAGCTTCTCGCGCTCGCCCCGCCGCTCCTGGAATTCGTCGTCGTTGGCACGCCAGACGTCCGGATTGGCGTAGCTGCACAGGTCGCCCTTGCGGTCGAGCAGCACGGCCGGGATGCCGCGCAGCAGCAATTGCTCGATGAGCGTCAGCGCCAGCGTGGTCTTGCCCGAGCCTGAGCCGCCGAGCACCGCCGCATGCCGTTTCAACACACTGGTATTGAGCGTCACCGCCTTGCCGCGTCCGCCGATCTCGCGGCCGGCGATAATGCTGTACGCGTTGTCGCCGTTCTCGTCGAGGATGACGGCGAGCGGCAGCTCGTCGTCGTTGGCAGGCACCGGCTCGGATTCGCCCGCCGCCGGCCCGCTCCACTCGCTCCAGGCCGTCTGCACCGGAGCAGCCGCCTCGTCGTCACCGACGTACTCGCCGCCGGTGATTGCCGCCACTGGAGCCGCCTCGATCCGCGGCGCCGGGCGGGTCAACAGGTCCAGGCGCAAGAGCTGCACGAGCGGCGCCAGCCCCGACAGCAGCTTTGCCTGCTCGAACCAGGTTCGGAACCCCGGATCGAAACGGTGATGGGCGTGGAACTCGCGCACCGTCATCATCCGCTCCCACTCGGGGATCGGCACCAGGATCGACCGGCCACCGGCATCGCGGAACTTGCGGAACGCCTGCGCCGTCTGGTTCTTCTTGTTCGGCGGGAAGTCGCTCGCTCGCAGCATGAAGCAGGCACGGCCCTGCATCGCGGCCAGCACGCGGTCGAGTTGGCGCTTCAAGCCGCCGCCCTGGGTCGGCCGGTTGCACAGGAACACGCGGCCCTCGTAGGCGAGGCCGTTGCGCTGACTGACCTTGAAGTCGATTGCCGGCAGGTCGTCGGCGAGTTCAAGCCGCTCGACGGAAAGCTGCACTGCCCCTCCCCACTCGTCCTTGGTGAGCCCCATGGCAGTGACGAGCACGTCCATAAGATCGCTGTCGGTCGAGGGGATCTCGGCTTCGGACGCGCTGGCGAAGCGATGCCACATGTCGCGGAAGTCGATGTCGAACGCCGGGTTGGCATCGTCGGGATCATCGTTCGACGAGGCGAACCCAAGCGCTGCGGCGAGCGTCGATATGAAGCCGGCCCTTTCCGGCTCCTCGCGCGCCTCCTCCTGCTCGCTGCCCTGCTCGGAGCGCAGGCGGCTCTGTGCGTGCTCCAGCAGTCGCCGGGTCGACAGACCGCCGAACTCCTCGAAGAATTGCGGCCCGAAGAATGCCGAGGCGTCGGGAAAACTCAAGCCGCCGGCGCGGGTCTCGGCGTCATGCTCCAGCCGGCGGGCGATGATCAGGCGTGCTTCCTCGGGCGTGCGGGTCTCGAGCAGTGCCACCGGGCCTGACTTCTCGATGCGGTCGATGTAGCTCTGCGCCAGCACGCCACGCACCTGGCCGTAGAAATCCTCCAGGCACGAGATGATGATGATCGAAGTCGGCAGTCGGTTGGCGATCTGGATCAGGTCACGCGCCGCCCGCTGAAAGCGCTCTTCGGCGTCCTCGAACGAGCGCAGGTCCTCGACCTGGTCGATGCAGAAGACGAGCGCCGAACGGTCAACCGTCCACATCAGGCGGCCGAGGCTCTCGATGATCTCGAACGCGCGGCCATCGCCGGTGTTGGGATCAAGCGCCGCCACCGCCGCCAGGCTCAGTTCATTGAGCGCGCGACCATAGAGATACTGGCGCACGCGCTGGTCGATGCGCGGATCGCACCGCTGCAGATAGAGCAACGCCCGCACGATGTTGATGTCGAGTTCCTGCTCGGCAAATTTCGGACTGGCGACGATGTCGTCGGCGAGGGAGTGGATGAGCTTGGCGAGCTTGGCTTCGTCGAGCGCCGCCTCGCGTAGCTTCTCGAGTTCGCCGGCCGGCAGCACGCCCGCGTCCTCGACCAGGCGGCGGGTGAGGCGGGCGAGCCCGGTCTCGCCACCCTCGTCCGGATCGTAGGGCTTCTCGAGCGAAGCGATCAGCCGACGCAGGTAGTAGTCGGCATAGCTGTTCACATCCGGCGTCATCTGGGCGTAGCCGAAGTAGGCGCAGCCGCGGCGGTGCGCGCCGGTACGCAGTGCCCGGATCAAATGCGTCTTGCCGGCGCCGGACTGACCGTGGAACAGCAGAATGCGTGCCTGCGACTTCATGCCGGCAGGCGACACCACGGCATCCAGCAGGTCATAGAACTTGGTGCGTGCCTTCTTATGCACCGCCTCGACATCGACGGGATCGGCCCGCCAAATATCGTCCTCCCACGTGATCGAATGATCGAACGCGGCTGCGAGTTGGCTCGCCTGTGCGGTGTTACGGTCTTCCGGCTGCATCGCGTGAAGTGTTCCTGGACGCTAGGAAAAAAGCGCCTCTTCTCAGGGCCTACGAGGGAATCAGTCTGCAACGCGAACGAAGTGCAGCACGGTGTTCTTGAACGCGAGCGCCGACTGCTGCACCCGGGGCAGCGATCGTCGGTCCTTGAGATCGGCATTGGCGAGCACGACATGGCCGGTTCGATGGGCCTCCGCCAGCATGCTCTTGAACTCGATCTCGGTCAGGCCCCACTCGGGACGGGTGGCTTTCACGGTCTGCCACACATCGCTGATATATGCTTTGCGGTTGCCGGGCCAGCCTTCCGAGCGCTCGCGCGCGATCGTCTGGACGACCTTGGCGAAGCCTTCGAGATCGGGTCGCGACGCCGCCGGCGGTCGCGCTGTCGATGGCGGCGCCGAAGGCTGTGGCGGAGTAGCGGCCGGCACGCCAGCGATCGCAGGCCCGGATTTGGGTGCGGTGTCGCGCGGTCCCGGTGCCGAGATTTCGCTGACCAGCCGGCGCAGGATCGCCACACGCAGGGCATCGGCATCCGATTGCGCGGCGCCGACGCATTCCGCCGCCAGCGTGGCGATCAGCCGGGCATCAGTGCCGAAATCGCGCGGCTTGTGTGCCAGCTGGCCGGCGAGCAGGCGGCCGGCCTTCGCCGACAGGCCATCGCCAGCGTCCATGGCGCCCTTGATCGAATTGCCGAAGGCGCGCTGCAGCGCCACTACGGCAAGGCCCGAGCGCAGGCGGGAAGTACTGGCCCGGCTGCGGGCGGGCAATCCAAAGTGTCGCTGCAACACGGCTGCGCGGAGGCCGTCCGGCCTGGCCAACAGTTTGACCTTGGCGGCCGCCTCGCGCTCGAGGCCAAGCGCCACCGCTACCAGTCGAATATCTCGAATCTCGGCCCACCCGTGCTTGCTGGCTTTGGTTGTCGAATGCATCCCGAAGGCATCGTGCACCGCGGTGAGGCCGGCAGCGGTCAAGGTGATTCGATTGCGCGATTCAACGGCGAAACCGTCGGCTGCAAGAACTCGCGAGCTCGCGCTCGAGCACCGCACGGAACTCGGCAGGCGACAACCGATGCGACGACAGCACACCGAGATCCTTCGCCAATTCGCCGCGTGTTGCGCCACCATCGACGCTAGCGCGCGCGGCGACGAGCATCCGCCAGGAGCGGCCCAGCGAAGCTATGGCCGTCTGCCGATGCGCTTCGAGCGCAGCTGACGCCATGGCGCATGCCCTTTCAGTTGCCCGTTGCTCGATGTCGGCTTGCGAGGGGCAAGATTGCGAATCACCTGCCGCGCGAGGGAATAGTGCGGCCTGCCGGGCTTCGCGCCAAGGGGGTGTGACACGGCGCCCACACCGCGCCGATCTTTCCGAGCCTTGCCGGCAGCGATTCTACTTGCCGCGGCAACTGCTTGCGCCGCATTCTGGCGATGACGAGCCGAATGGCTCGATCAATCAGTTGCAGGACCATCGTATGACCTGGTCGATCATCGCCCGCGACGACAAGACTGGACGGATCGGCATCGCCGTTGCAACCAGGTTCTTCGCCGTCGGTGCCCGCGTGCCGCACATCAAGACCGGCGTCGGCGCGGTGGCGAGCCAGGCCTTCGTCAACCCGTTCTACGGTCCGCAGGGCCTGGCACTGCTGCAAGCCGGCGCGGCGCCGGAGGATGTCGTTCGTATGCTCACCAATGCCGACGATGGCCGCGATCACCGCCAACTGCATGTGATGGACCGCAATGGCCGGTTCGCTGCCTTCACCGGCGCCGCCTGCATCGACTGGTGCGGCCACAAGATCCACGACGGCTTCTCGGTCGCCGGCAATATGCTGGCCGGGTCGCGAGTGATCGAGGATACAGCGCGAAGCTTCAAGAGATCGACCAAGACGCCGTTCGCCCGCCGCCTGATCGCGGCGATGCGGGCGGGCGAGGCCGCCGGCGGCGACAAACGTGGCAAGCAGTCGGCGGCGCTGCTCATCCACGACGACCAGGACTATTCGCTGCTCGACCTGCGTGTCGACGATCACAAGGATCCCCTGGCCGAGCTCGTCCGGCTCGAACGCATCGCGCGCGAACGCTGGCTGCACTTCCGCCGCCTGATGCCATCGAAGCAGAACCCGTCTGGCCTCACCGACCGCGCGACGCTTGAAGACGAGATCGCCAAGTCGATCGCCGAAGGCTACGAATGACGCGAGAGCCGCTGTTCCGTGCTGAGGATCTGAAGATCACATTCGAGGGTGATCGCGGCCAGCTGACCCCGGCGGTGACCGGCGTCTCGTTCGAGATTGCCCGCGGCGAGACGGTCGGCATCGTCGGCGAGAGTGGCTGCGGCAAGAGCGTGACGGCGCTCGCCGTGCTCAGGCTGCTGCCGCGCCAGACTGCACATGTCACGGGCAATATCGTGTTCGAGGGCCGCCCGCTGCAGGACTTCACCGAGCGGCAGATGCAGGAACTTCGCGGCAATCGCATCGCCATGATCTTCCAGGAGCCGATGACCTCGCTGAACCCGTCCTACACGGTCGGCGACCAGATCGGCGAGGCGCTCGAACGCCATCGCGGCATGTCGGCGCAACAGGCGCGGGAAGAGGCGATCCGGCTGCTGCAGCGGGTGCGCATCCCCTCGCCCGAAACCAGGGTCGACGCCTATCCGCACAAGCTGTCTGGTGGCATGCGGCAGCGAGTGATGATCGCCATGGCGCTCGCCTGCGAACCGGCGCTGCTGATCGCCGACGAGCCGACCACCGCCCTCGACGTCACCATCCAGGCGCAAGTGCTCGATCTGCTCCGCGAGCTGAGCCAGGCGACGGGAACCGCGGTACTGCTGATCACGCACGACCTCGGTGTCGTCGCCGAGATGTGCGCCAGGGTTATCGTGATGTACGCCGGCGAGATCGTCGAGCAGGCGCGCGTCGAGGACCTGTTTGCCCGCCCGCAGCATCCCTACACGGTCGGGCTGCTGGGCTCGATCCCGCGCACCAGCGATCACCGCTCGCGGCTGTCGTCGATCGGCGGCTCGGTGCCGGCGCTGTCGCAACCCATCGCCGGCTGTCGTTTCGCCGCCCGCTGCCCGTTCGCCGACGACCGCTGCCGCGCCGAGGCACCACCTCTGATCGAGACCAGCAAAGGACACCAGTCGCGCTGCTGGAAGACGCCGCTGGAGGCGTTGGTGGCATGAGCGAAGCCCTGCTCCAAGTCCGCGATCTGCAGAAGTACTTTGTCGGCTCGCGCTCGGTGCTGGGAACGGCGCGCAGCTTCGTCAAGGCCGTCGACGGCATCTCGTTCGACGTGGCGGCGGGTGAGACCTTTGCGCTCGTTGGCGAGTCGGGCTGCGGCAAGTCGACCGCCGGCCGCCTGGTATTGCGCCTGATCGAGCCGACCGCCGGCACGGTGCGGTTTGACGGGCAAGACCTCGACCAGCTCGGCGCCGGTGCGCTTCGCGCCTTTCGCGCCAAGGCGCAGCTGATCTTCCAGGACCCCTATGCGTCGCTCAATCCGCGCATGACCGTCGGCGACACGCTGGCCGAGCCGCTGATGCTGCATACCGACCTGTCGCCGGCCGACCGGCGCCGCCGGGTCGCCGAACTGCTGCTTACGGTCGGCCTGCGGGCGGAGCACGCGCAGCGCTACCCGCACGAGTTTTCAGGCGGTCAGCGTCAGCGCATCGCCATTGCCCGGGCGCTGGCGCCCGATCCGAAATTGATCGTGTGCGACGAGCCGGTGTCGGCGCTGGACGTCTCGATCAGGGCGCAAGTGCTCAACCTGCTGCAGGACCTGCAGCAGAAGCTCGGCCTTGCCTACATCTTCATCAGCCATGATCTGGCGGTGGTCCGCCACATTGCCGACCGGATCGCGGTGATGTACCTCGGCCGTATCGTCGAGACGGCTTCGGCGAAAGACCTGTTCGGCGAGCCGCGCCACCCCTATACCCAGGCACTGCTGTCGGCGATACCGGTGGCGCAACCACTGCTCGTGCGTGAGCGCCGGCTGCTGCCGGGCGATCCGCCGAGCCCGATCGACCCGCCGCCCGGCTGTCACCTGTCACCGCGCTGCCCGCACGTCCGCGATATCTGCCGCAGTCTGCGCCCGGCGCTCGAGCCGGATGCGCTTGGCCACGCCACTGCCTGTCACGTCTGGCGCGAGATCGCCGCCTCTGGCACGGTGCGGGTGGCGGCTGATGCCCCTTCACCGGCGCTCATGCGCCTGTTCACCCGTTTCGGAGCGCCGGCGGCATGAAGCGTTTCGCCGGCGCGATAGTTCCTGAGGAGAGACCGACATGAGACGTGCGTTGCTTGTCCTGACCGCTCTTGCTGCCGTGGCGCTGCAGCCGCTCACTCCTGCCGCAGCGCAGACGACCCTGCGCATCGGCCTTGCTGAAGATCCCGACATCCTCGATCCGACACTGGGGCGTACGTATGTCGGCCGAATTGTCTTTGCTTCGATCTGCGACAAGCTTTTCGACATCGACGACAAGGTCAATCTGATCCCGCAGCTGGCGCTGTCGCACGAGACCTCCGCCGACGGCAAGACGGTGACGATCAAGTTGCGTCCGGGCGTGAAATTCCACGACGGCGAGGCAATGGATGCGGAAGCCGTCAAGTTCTCGCTCGAACGCCACATCAACTTCCCGAGCTCGTTCCGCAAACCGGAACTGGCCGCGATCGACAAGGTTGAAGTTGCCGATCCGCTGACCGTGCGGCTCCTGCTGAAGAATCCGTTCTCGCCGCTGATCGCGCAGCTGTCTGATCGCGCCGGCATGATCGTTTCACCCAAGGCTGCCACCGCCGCCGGCGACAAGTTCGGACTCGGCCCGGTTTGCGCCGGCCCCTACAAGTTCGTCGAGCGGGTGCAGCAGGACCGCATCGTGGTCGAGAAATTCGCCGACTACTGGAATGCCAAGGAGGTATCCGTCGACAGGATCATCTACCGCCCGATCGTCGACAGCACCGTGCGCCTCGCCAACCTCAAGTCGGGCTCGCTCGATCTCATCGAGCGGGCGCTGGCGACCGACCTCAAGGACATCAAGGCCGACAGCCGCCTCAAGCTCGCGCTGCAGATCGAGATCGGCTACCAGGGCCTGACCCTAAATCTCGCCAACGGCCCTGCCGGCAAGGACGGTCCCTTCGGTCGGAGCCCGAAGGTGCGGCAGGCACTGGAAGCAGCGATCGATCGTGAGGCGCTGAACCAGGTCGTGTTCAATGGCGAGGCGCTGCCCGGCAACCAGTGGATCAGCCCGCGCAACCCCTATTACCAGGAGAAATTCCCGGTCCTCAAACGCGACGTGGCCAAGGCCAAGAAGTTGCTTGAGGAAGTCGGCCTCAAGGCGCCGGTGGTGGTCGACTTCATGGTGCCGAACAACCCCGAGTCGCGGCAGGCCGCCGAGGTGATCCAGTCGATGGCGGCCGAGGCCGGCTTCGACATGAAGATCCGCGTCACCGAGTTCGCGACCTCGCTGAAGGAGGCCGAGGAAGGCCGGTTCCAGGTCTTCTTCATCGGCTGGTCGGGCCGTGTCGATCCGGACGGCAACATCTACGTCTTCATGAAGACCAAGGCGCCGCAGAACAACGGCCTGTACTCCGACGCGGAAGTGGATCAATGGCTCGACGACCAGCGCAAGGTGTCGAGCCTGGCCGAGCGCAAGGCGATCTTCGAGAAGATCACCGCCAGGGAACTTGATGCCGGCTCGATCATCTACCTCTATCATCGGCCGGTGATCATCGTGCATTCGATAAAGCTCGAAGGCTACAAGCAGCTGCCGGATGGTCTCGTGCGTGTGGTCGGATTGAAGCTGAAGCCGTGATGAGCCCCACGATCGATATCGAGCGGGTATCGCAGATCCTGCGTGAAGTCGGCGACACCGAAGTCATGAGCCGCTGGCGGCAGCTGGCTGCCGGCGACATCGAGATGAAGGCGGGCTCAGGCGGACTGGTTACGGTTGCCGACCACGCCGCGGAGGCAGCCCTCGAACGGCGGCTCGGCGAGCTGCTGCCGGGGGCGCTCGTCGTCGGCGAGGAAGGCGTTGCCGCCGATCCCGGCCGCCTCGAGCTCTTTCGCCGGCACGAGCCGGTGTGGGTGATCGATCCGATCGACGGCACCCGCGCCTTCGCCAAGGGGCGGGAAGAATTCGACATGATGGTAGCGCTCGTTGTCGACGCGGTGCCGGTGGCGGGTTGGATCTTCAATCCGGTGTCGGGCGAGATCTATGCCGGCGAACGCGGCAGCGGGGTCAGGCTGCAACGAGCGGACGGCTCGAGCATCAGGCCGGCACGGGTTGAGAAATCGGCGCTCGGCGAGACCATCGGCATCCTGCGCCAGGACTGGCCGCGCATCGACCCGCGCAGGAAGATGGCCGCCAAGGCGCAGCACTTCGCAAGCTTCGTTGCGCCGACTTCGGCTGGGCGCAACTACGTCCGATTGCTGCGCGGCGAGGCCGATTTCCTGATCAATTTCTCGGTCCACCCCTGGGATCACCTGCCGGGCCTGCTGCTGGTCTCCGAGATGGGCTTCCACCACGGCCGTGCCGACAACACGCCGTACCGTCCCTGGGAGAAAGGCGCGGCCCTGCTCAGCGCGCCGTCGCGCGATCTGTGGATCGAGATTCGCGATGTGCTGCTCAGCCCCTTGTTGCCGCAAGAAGCAGCAGTGCCATGATGATGTTCCTGGCGAAACGCCTGCTGCAGCTGATTCCGACACTGTTCTTCGTGTCGCTCATCATTTTCGGCCTGCAGCAGTTGCTGCCTGGTGACCCGGCGCTGGCCATGGCCGGCGAGGAGCGCGACCCGGCGGTGCTCGAGCAGATCCGCCGGCAATATCATCTCGATCGGCCGCTATATGAGCAATACGTCTATTGGATCGGCGGGGTGCTCCAGGGCAACCTTGGCGAATCGATGCGGCTCAAGGAGCCGGTGCTGCGGCTGATCGCGCAGAAGTTCCCGGTGACGCTGCAGCTCGCTCTCATGGCGATCGTCATTTCGCTCGGCGTCGGCGTGACCGCGGGCGTGATCTCGGCGGTGCGCAAGAACACCAAGCTCGACTACTTCGTCAACGTACTGGCGCTGACCGGCATCTCGACCCCGAACTTCTGGCTCGGCATCATGCTGATCTTCTTCTTTTCGGTGTACCTCGGCTGGTTGCCGGCGTCGGGCTACGTCAGCCCATTCGAGGATTTCTGGCAATCGATGCGCACCACCATTCTGCCCGCGTTCGTGCTCGGCAACTCGTTCGCGGCGGTGTTGATGCGGCACACCCGCAGCGCCATGCTGCAAGCGATGACGTCGGACTACGTGCGCACCGCCCGTGCGAAGGGCCTCACCGAACGCGTCGTCGTCCTCAAGCACGCGATGCGCAATGCGTTGACGCCGGTGATCACGCTCGGCGCGCTCGAACTCGGCACGCTGCTGTCCGGTGCCGTTCTGACCGAGCAGGTGTTCTCGATCCCGGGCTTCGGCAAGCTGATCGTCGACAGCGTGTTCAATCGCGATTACGCGGTGGTGCAGGGCGTGACACTGGTGACAGCGACGACCTACATCATGCTGAACCTCGCCGCCGACGTCGCCTACATCCTGGTCAACCCGAGGCTGAGGGAGTGATGGCAGCCGTCGCTGACATTCCATTGAGCGCGACCCAGGCGCCCGCCGACGAGAGCCCGGCACGGCGGGCCTGGCGCCGGCTCGTCCGTCGCAAGAGCGCGGTGTTGGGCCTCGTCATCGTCGTGGCACTGATCCTGATCGCGATCCTTGCACCGTTGGTCGCGCCGTTCGACCCGACGCAACAGGCCTACGCCTTCGTCCGCAAGCCGCCGTCCTGGCGCAACTGGCTCGGCACCGACGAATCCGGCCGTGATGTGCTCAGCCGGGTCATCTTCGGTGCCCGCGCATCGCTGATGGCGGGCGTGGTCTCGGTCGGCATCGCACTTGGGCTCGGCGTGCCGGTCGGCATTCTTGCCGGTTATCGCGGCGGCTGGACCGACGCCCTGATCAGCCGCATCACCGACGCGCTGCTGGCCTGCCCGTTCCTGATCCTGGCGATTGCGCTCGCAGCCTTCCTCGGGCCGTCGCTGACCAATGCCATGATCGCGATCGGCGTGACCGCGACGCCGATCTTCATCCGCTTGACCCGTGGGCAAGTGCTCTCGGTCAAGACCGAGGACTATGTCGAGGCCGCGCGCGCCGTCGGCAACAGCGGCTGGCGGATCGCCTTCCGCCATATCCTGCCCAACATCATGCCGGCGCTGCTGGTGCAGGCGACGCTGACCATCGCCGCCGCCATCATTGCCGAGGCCTCGCTGAGTTTCCTGGGGCTCGGCCAGCAGCCGCCGGCGCCATCATGGGGCTCGATGCTGAATACGGCGCAGCGGTTCCTGACCAATGCGCCGTGGATGGCGATCTGGCCGGGCCTGGCGATCTTCCTCGCGGTGCTGTCGTTCAACCTGCTCGGCGATGGCCTGCGCGACGCCCTCGACCCCAAGGAACGATAGTTTTTTGGTGCCTGGCTTCAGCCTGGCACCACTGCTCGACCGGTGCCAGGCTGAAGCCAGGCACCGTTGCCGTGAATTGGCATTTGACGATTGCGCGCTATGTGCGCAACCTTGCCGTGCAACGAATCCTGATGGCGCCGATCCACATGCATATGAGCAAACTCTTCGACCTGCGCGGCAAGGTGGCGGTGGTCACCGGCGGCGGCCGCGGCATCGGCCAGGCGATCGCGCTTGGACTGGCCGCTCATGGTGCGACAGTGATCATCGGCGGGCGCACCAAGGCGACGCTCGACGAGACGGTGCACAAGCTGCATGCGGCGGCGCCCAAGACGGAGCCGTTCGGCATCACCATGGATGTCGAGCTCGAGGCCGACGTCATCCGCGCCCGCGACGAGGTGCTGAACGCGGCCGGCCGCATCGACATCCTGGTCAACAACGCCGGCATCGATCCGCACTACGCGCCGCTGGAAAAGACGAGGCCGGAGGAATGGGACCGCATCGTCGCGGTGAACCTCACCGGTGTGTTCCGCTGCTGCCGTGTGCTCGGCGCCACCATGATCGACAACAAGGGCGGTTCGATCATCAACATCAGCTCGGTCGCCGGCCACGTCGCGCTGAAGCGGCAGGTGCCCTATTGCGCGACCAAGGGCGGCGTCGAGCAGATCACCAAGGCGCTCGCGCTCGACTGGGCCGAGCATGGTGTTCGCGTCAACGCCATCGCCTACGGTTTCATCGATACCGACCTCACCAACTCCGTCCTCAACCATCCCCACATCGGACCGAAGCTGCTGGCGCGCACGCCGATGGGCCGATTCGGCACGCTGGAAGACGTACCCGGCGCAGCGATTTTTCTCGCCTCGTCGGCGGCGAGCTACGTCACCGGCCACAGCCTCGCCGTCGATGGCGGCTGGCTCGCGGGCTGAGGCGGCGATGCTGGAAGCTGGCGCCGCCTTCCGCCCCGAGGCTACCACCATCCGGCAGGACTGGCCGGCGCTATCCCGGCATCTGGCGGCGCACGGGCTGGCCTTCGATGCAACTGTGCCGCCGCCGCAGTTCGCCGGCGGCTTCGGCAACCTCAACTACCTCGTCACCGTCGATGGCAAGCCCTGGGTGCTGCGCCGGCCGCCGCAGGGTCCAATCCCGCCCGGCGCCAACGACATGGCGCGCGAGTTTCGCATCCTGTCGGCGCTGGCGAGCGTATTCGCGCTGGCGCCGCGCGCGCTGCACTTTTCGGCCGACACGGCGGTGCTCGGCGCGCCGTTCCTGATCCTCGAATACCGGCCCGGGCTGATCATTCGCGAGCTGCTGCCGTCGGGCCTCGATTCGCACAGTGCCGGGCCGATGCTCAGCCGGATGCTGGTCGACATCCTGGCAAGCCTGCACGCGATCGACACCGACAGCATCGGCCTTGGCAGTTTCGGCAAGCCGGACGGGTTCCTTGCGCGTGCGGTCGACGGCTGGGCCAAGCGCGCCGCGATCGCCGGCGACGGCGAGGTATCGCCGGCCGGGCGGTCGGTGATCGACTGGCTGCGCAAGGCACCGGTGCCGGCCGGCGACGTGACGCTGCTGCACAACGACTTCAAGCTCGACAACGTCATCCTCGATCCCGGCAGTCTGGCGCCGGTCGCGGTGGTCGACTGGGACATGGGCTCGCGCGGCGACCCGCTGTTCGACCTGGCGACGATGCTGAGCTACTGGACGCAGTCCGACGACCCGCCATGCATGCATGAAGTGCGGCAGATGCCGACGGCGATGGCGGGCTTCTACAGCCGCGCGCAGATGATCGACGCCTACGCCCGGGCCAGCGGCCGCGACGTGTCGCAATTTCGTTTCCATCGCATTCTGACGATGTTCAAGACCAGCATCGTCTACCTGCAGCTCGGCGCCCAGTGGCGGCGCGGCGCCACCAACGATCCCCGTTTCGAGCGCTTCACCAAGCTCGGGCTCGACCTGCTCGACTTCACCCACGAGATCGTCATGGGGCGAGCGGCGTAACTCAAGACCGGCCCTGTCCTGCTCTACTCTCTCAACGTGCATTCCCGGGCGAACGCTGGAAGCGTGAGACCCGGGATCGCGTCCCATCCGATAGGACGCGATCCCGGATACGCCCACAGTCGTGGACGTTCCGGGAAGGCAAGTAGATGGTGGGGCGAACCACCCCGATTTCTGCTGCGTCACTACCCCGCCAATTCCTCGCGCAGCATCTCGAGCTCGAGCCACTGCTCCTCGGCGGCGGCGAGTGCGGCTTCGGCAGCCTTCAGCTCGGCGGCGGCGGCGTTGAAGGCGGCCGGGTCCTTGGCGAACAGGTTGGGTGTGGCGAGCTTGGCCTGTAGCTGCTCGATCTGCGCCTGCAGCTTGTCCATCGTCGCCGGCAGCGTATCGAGTGCGTGCTTCTCCTTGAACGACAGCTTGCGCTTGGTCTTCGGCTCGATGGCGGCAGCCGGTGCACCGGCCGGCGGCCCGGCGGCGGCCACCACCTTGGTCGAGGCCAGATCGGCACCCTGGCGCTGCGCGATCATATCGGAATAACCACCGGCGTACTCGATCCAGCGGCCATGGCCAACCGGTGCGACCACGCTGGTGACGATGCGATCCAGGAAATCGCGATCGTGGCTGACCAGCAGCACGGTGCCTGGATAATCGTCGATCAGCTCCTGCAGCAGGTCGAGCGTCTCCAGATCGAGATCGTTGGTCGGCTCGTCGAGCACCAGTACGTTCGAGGGCTTGGCCAGCACGCGCGCCAGCAGCAGCCGGGCGCGCTCGCCGCCCGACAATACGCTGACCGGGCTGCGCGCCTGCTCGGGCTGGAACAGGAAATCCTTCATGTAGCTCGCGACGTGGCGCACCTGGCCGTTGACGGTGACCTTGTCGCCCTTGCCCCCGGTCATCGCCTCGGTGACGGTCCAGTTGGGATTGAGTTCGTCGCGGCGCTGGTCGAGTTGCACCAGTTCGAGATTGGCGCCGAGACGTACCGTTCCGCGATCCGGGGCCAGCTCGCCGATCAGCATCTTGAGCAAAGTCGTCTTGCCGGCGCCATTGGGGCCGACGAGGCCGAGGCGATCGCCGCGCATCAGTCGGAGCGAAAGGTCGCGCACCACCGGCACGCCGCCATATGATTTCGAAATGCCGATCGCCTCGGCCACGAGCTTGCCCGAGCTGCCAGCCTCGGACACCGCCATGGTGACGTTGCCGGTGACCTTGCGTGCCTCACGCTTTTCTTTCCGCATCTGGGCGAGCAGGGCGACGCGGCGTACATTGCGCTTGCGCCGGCCGGTGACGCCACCGTGCATCCACTGCTGCTCGCGGGCGATTTTGCGATCAAGCTTGTGGGCTTCGAGCTCTTCCTTCTCCAGCACCTCGTCGCGCCAATTCTCGAAGCTGGCGAAGCCCTGCTCGTTGCGGCGGGTGGTGCCGCGGTCGAGCCAGACGGTGGCGCGCGACAGGTTTTCGAGGAACCGCCGGTCGTGGCTGATCAGCACGATCGCCGCCCGCAGGCTCTTCAGCTCGGCTTCGAGCCATTCGATGGCGACGAGATCGAGGTGATTGGTCGGCTCGTCGAGCAGCAGAATGTCGGGCCGCGGTGCCAGGGCGCGGGCAAGCGCTGCGCGCCGGGCTTCGCCGCCGGAGATCTTCGCCGGGTCTTCATCGCCGGTGAGACCCAGATCCTGCAGCAGCGCGCCGGCGCGATGGTGATCGTCCTGCGGCCCAAGTCCCGCCTCGACATAGGCGAGCGTACTGTCGAATGACCGGTGAGGTCGACCTCCTGCGGCAGATAGCGGACGCGGGCGGCGGGATGCATGAAGCGCTCGCCCTTGTCCGGCTCGATGACGCCGGCGGCGATCTTGAGCAGCGTCGACTTGCCCGAGCCGTTGCGGCCGACCAGGCAGATGCGATCGCCGGCTGCCACCGAAAGCTCCGCCCCGGTCAACAGCGGCGTGCCGCCGAAGGTCAGATGGATATCGCGCAAGGCAAGGAGGGGCGGTGCCATCAGTCCGATCGTTCTAGGGTGCTGCAGCCGAACGCAGGCAGCGAGCACGGCTTCTGCCACATGCCGGCGAGTGAAGCCATCGGGCGAATCGGCGGTGGTGATGGAACAGTGGTTGCTTTGCCGCCGATTGCAATCTACGTATACGTTAATCCCACCAGAGGAAGCCCCCCGATGAAATCGTCGAACGCGCTTCAGATCGCCATTCTGCCTGGCGACGGCATCGGCATCGAGGTCATGGCGCCATGCCTGGAGCTACTGGCGGCGGTCGAGCAGCGCGTCGGCGGTTTTGCCCTGGCGACCTCGAGCCATGCCGCCGGTGCCGGCAACTATCGCGATACCGGTACCGCACTGCCGAAAGACACGTTAGCCGCCTGCGCCAAGGCCGACGCGATATTGCTGGCGGCCATGGGCCTGCCGTCGGTGCGCTATCCCGACGGTACCGAGATCACGCCGCAGATCGATTTGCGCATCGAGCTTGGCCTTTATGCCGGGGTGCGACCGGTGCGCACTATTCCCGGGCTGCCGACGGTGCTGGCCGATCCGCGTGCCGCAAATCTCGACTTCGTGCTGATCCGCGAGTTGACCGAGGGGCTGTTCGCGACCAAGGGCAAAGGCGCCGTCGTCAACGACATCTGCGCCACCGAGACACTGGTCATCACTCGCGCCGTGTCCGAGCGGCTGTTCGACTTCGGCTTCAAGCTCGCAACCAACCGCAAGGCGCGTGGGCTACCTGGCCGGCTGACACTGGTTGACAAGGCAAACGTGTTTGCTTCGTTCGCCTGGGCGCGCAAGATATTTGCCGAGCGGGCGGCGGCTTTTCCCGGCGATCGAGCACAATTTTGCCTATGTCGATGCCACCGCCCTCGATATGGTGCGTCGTCCCTGGACCTTCGACGTTCTTGTCACCGAGAACATGTTCGGCGACATCCTGTCGGACCTCGGGGCCGGCCTGATGGGCGGCATGGGCATGGCGCCGTCGGCCGACATCGGCGACAAGCATGCCGTATTCCAGCCCTGTCACGGCACCGCGCCAGATATCGTCGGCCAGGGCAAGGCCAATCCGACCGCGATGTTCCTGTCGGCGGCGATGATGCTCGACTGGCTTGGTGACCGGCACGGCGAGCGCCGCCTCAACACCGCCGCGCGCCTGATCGAGTCGTCCGTCGGCCGGGCCTATGTCGAGCACAAGCTGAAACCGTTCGAACTCGGTGGCACGGCCGGCACCAAGGCGATCACTTCGGCGGTGCTGGCGGCGGTCAAGACCGATCGATGCTCGACCGCGCCGCCGCCGGCTGACAATTGGCCGCGCGCACTCCGTCAGGCATTATGCTAGCCTGTCGCGCAGCCGTCATCACGCGCGGCTAGACGCTGCAACGCGCCCTCGCGAATGGTGCGTGCGCAATCACTGGGAGGATATCGATGAAGGCGTTCAATATTGGTGGATTGGCGGTCGCCGGTGCGATCGCGTTCGGCGCGATGCCGGCGCTGGCGCAGACCGAGATCCAGTGGTGGCATGCGATGACCGGCGCCAACAACGACGTCGTCGTCAAGCTCGCGGAAGAGTTCAATGCCAGCCAGAAGGACTACAAGGTGGTGCCCACCTACAAGGGCAGCTACCCCGACACCATGAACGCCGGCATCGCCGCCTTCCGTGCCGGCAATCCGCCGCACATCATGCAGGTGTTCGAGGTCGGCACCGCGACGATGATGGCCGCCAAGGGCGCCATCAAGCCGGTGCAGGATATGATGAAGGAAGCCGGCGAGAAGTTCGATCCCAAGTCCTACCTGCCGGGCATCACCGGCTACTACTCGACCGCCAAGGGCGAGATGCTGTCGTTCCCGTTCAACTCGTCATCGATGGTGATGTGGATCAACAAGGACCAGCTGAAGAAGGGCGGCCTCGATGCCGAAGCCGGCGCCGAAGACCTGGCCGGAGGTATTCGAAGCGGCGAAGAAGCTGCGCGCCATCGGTGTCGCCGACCTGCGGCTTCTCGACCGCCTGGACCACCTGGGCCCACATCGAGCAGCTGTCCGCCTGGCACAACGTGCCGCTCGGCGACCAAGGCCAACGGCCTCGACGGCTTCGATACCGAGCTGAAGTTCAACTCGCCCGCTGCACGTCAAGCACCTGACCAATCTGGTCGAACTGCAGAAGGACAAGACGTTCGACTACGCCGGCCGCACCAACACCGGCGAAGGCCGCTTCACTTCCGGCGAATGCCCGATCTTCCTGACCTCGTCGGCGTTCTACGGCAACGTCAAGGCCAACGCCAAGTTCGACTTCGCCGCCGTGCCGATGCCGTATTACCCCGATGTCGCCGGCGCACCGCAGAACTCGATCATCGGCGGCGCCTCGCTGTGGGTGATGGGCGGCAAGAAGCCCGAGGAATACAAGGGCGTGGCCAAGTTCTTCACGTTCCTGTCCGACACCGACCGGCAGATGAAACTGCACATCGAGTTCGGGCTACCTGCCGATCACCAATGCGGCCTACGAGAAGACCCGCGCGTCGGGGTTCTATGACAAGAACCCGGGCCGCGACACGCCGCTCGTTTCGACTCGCCAACAAGCCGCCGACCGAGAACAGCCGTGGTCTTCGCCTCGGCAACATGGTGCAGATGCGCGACATGTGGGCCGAGGAAATCGAGGCCGCATTGCAGGGCATCGAAGCCGCCGCAAAAGGCGCTCGACGACGCCGTCGCGCGCGGCAACGCCGTGCTGCGCCAGTTCGAGAAGTCGGTGTCGCGGTAAGCAGCTTCGGGCTTCGCCCGGTTGCGAAGCCCAGCATGCCGGCCGATACACAATGAGTGTCATCCTCGGGCTTGGCCCGAGGACCCATCCATCTGCAATACGAAGGTGGATGGGAATTGTCACCGACGAAACAGCCCATATAGTACCCGCCCATGCCGGCAGCGGCACCATGGGTCCTCGGGCCAAGCCCGAGGATGACGCCAATGGGCGTGGAAATAGCGGGGCTTCGTTCGACCCGTGCATACTTTTTCCTCCGACGACGCTGAGATCGCCTATCTCGATAACGGCGCCGGCCCGCCGATCCTGCTGATTCACGGCTTCGCCTCGAACGCGCGCACCAACTGGGTCGAAACCGGCTGGGTGCGCCATCTCGTCCGCGACGGCTTTCGCGTCATCGCCCTCGACAATCGCGGCCACGGCGCCAGCACCAAGCTCTACGACCCGGAGCAATACACGACCGCGATCATGGCCGAGGATGCCCGCCGGCTGCTCGACCACCTGCACATCGCCCGAGCGCACGTCATGGGTTATTCGATGGGCGCGCGCATCACCGCGCAGTTGGCGCTCGCGCACCCGGAGCGGGTCGAGACCGCGATCATCGCCGGCCTCGGCATCAACATGATCCATGGCCTTGCCGGCGCCGAGCCGATCGCCACTGCCCTCGAAGCCGCTAGTCTCGACGACGTGACCGACATCCAGGCCCGCGCCTTCCGCATCTTCGCCGACCAGACCAAGAGCGACCGGCGGGCGCTGGCCGCCTGCATCCGCGGCAGCCGCGAGCGGGTCTCAGCCGAGACGGTGGCCCGCATCGCCTGCCCGGTGCTGGTCGCGGTCGGCACCACCGATACCGTCGCCGGCTCCGGCCCGCAGCTGGCCAAGCTCATCCCCGGCGCGCGGTCGCTCGACATCACCGGACGCGACCACATGCGCGCGGTCGGCGACCGGATCTACAAGGAAGGCGTGTCGGCCTTTCTGGCAGCCCACAAGTAGAGCGAGGCGGTTCACATGGCTTCGAAGCAAGTGCTTGAGACTGGGCTGCGGCGCCGGCTTTTCATCCGACCGGCTGGAGCCGGCGATCGATCTCGCCCGCGACGGTCGCCTCGACTACCTGGTGTTCGAGACCATCGGCGAGCGCACGCTGGCGTTCGGCCACCGCGATCGCAAGCTCGATCCGAAGCGCGGCTACAATCCGCAGCTTGCTGCCCGCATGCGCGGCGTCTTGCGGCACTGTCGCGAAAACAACACCCGCATCGTCACCAACATGGGCGTCGCCAACGTCGTCGCGGCCGGCCGAGGTGACCGTTGGTATCGCCCGCGAACTGGGCCTCGAGGGTCTTGAAGGTCGCCTGCGTCGAGGGCGACGACGTCACCGACGATGATGACGCCCGACACGGTGCTGTTCGATCATGGCAACCGTACCATCGCCGAGGTCGGCTAAGCCGGTGGTCGGCGCCAACGTCTACCTCGGCATCGACGCCATCCTGCCGGCGCTCGAGACCGGCGCCGACGTGGTGATCACCGGCCGCGTCGCCGATCCGTCGCTGTTCCTGAGCCCGCTCGTGCACCACTTCGGCTGGGCCCGCGACGACTGGACGCTGCTCGGCCGCGGCACGCTGGTCGGCCATCTGATGGAATGCGGCATGCAGATCACCGGCGGCTACTTCGCCGATCCGGGCTTCAAGGACGTGCCGCGCCTCGCCGACTGCGGCTATCCGATCGCCGAAGCGTCGGCCGACGGCAACGTCGTCATAACCAAGCTGCCGGCGGCCGGCGGCGTGGTGTCGGCGCGCACGGTGAAAGAGCAGCTGCTGTACGAGGTGCACGACCCGGCCGCGCTACCTGACGCCCGACGTCACGGCGGATTTCTCTCATGTCCGCGTCGACCGAGACAGGGCCGCGACCGGGTCGAGGTCAGCGGCGGCTCAGGCTCGGCCCGGCCGGACGACGCTGAAGGTCACGGTCGGCTTCGACGGCGGCTACCTCGGCGAGGGCGGCATCAGCTACGCCGGCCCGAACGCCGCCGCGCGCGCCACGCTCGCCCGCGACATCCTGGCCGAGCGCCTCGGCCGCCATCCGGGCTTTGCCGAAGACCTCCGGCTCGACCTGATCGGCATCGACGCGCTGCACGCCACCGCCGGCGTGCCGGCTTCCTCCGACATCCGCGACGTGCGCGTCCGCGCCGCCATGCGCAGCGCCGATCGCGGCGCCATCGAGACCATGCTGTGGGAGGTCGAGAGCCTGCTGTGCTGCGGCCCGGCCGGCGGCGGCGGCTATCGCGGCCAGATCAGCCCCAGCGTCATTACCCACTCGACCTTGATCGAGCGCAGCCGCGTACAACCAACCGTCCAGGTGCTGACCGCATGACCCGCCGCATCGCCCTGCACAAGCTTGCTCATGCCCGCGCCGGCGACAAGGGCGACACCTCGTCGATCTCGGTGTGGGTCTATGATCCGGGCGACTATGCGCTGGTGAAAGAGCAGCTGACGGCGCAGCGGCTGAAGGCCGCCTTTCCACGCCTTATTCGCGGCAATGTCGTCCGCTACGCACTCGACGAATTGTGTGGGCTGAACTTTGTCGCCTACAATGCCTTGGAGGGCGGCGTGAACACCTCGCTCAACCTCGATAGTCACGGCAAATCATGGAGTTCGCTCCTGCTTTCGCTGGAGATCGAGGTGCCGGAGAACCGCCGTGACGTTGGCAGGGTCTGATTGATGCTCAAGCGTTTTCGACAATTGGTTTTCGGTGCCGTCGCCGCCTGCCTGTCGGCCACGGCGCCGCTCGTCGCGCAAGTGCTGGAAAACCACGAGTGCTATGGCGAGGACAACGAACGGCGCATCAAGGCCTGCTCGGAGCTGATCGATACCCCCGGCATCTCGCTGGAAAACCAGAGTGCCGCATTCGCCATGCGGGCGCTGTCGCACTCGCTGAAGGGCGCCTACGACACCGCGATCCGCGACTACGATCAGGCGATCCGCATCGTGCCTGATTTCGCGGTGGCGCTGAACAACCGGGCCTGGGCCTATTTCAAGTCCGGCCGTGCCGCCATGGGCCTGACCGACGTCGAAAAATCGCTGGCGCTCGACCCTTCGAGCCCGCACACCTACGATACCCGCGCCCACATCAAGCAATGGACCGGCCAGCCTTCCGCCGCGCTTGCCGACTACGAGCGGGCGATGGCGTTCGGCGGCCAGCGCATGATCAAGCTCTATCAGTGCGGGTTGGCGGCGGCCGGCCTGTACAAGGGCCCGGCCGATGGGTTCTCGTCCTACGAGTTGCGCCGCGCCATGGAGATCTGCGTCCAGGGCACCACCTGCGATCCGCTGCCGCCCGACGAGGAATGCAAGGCCGCGACTTCGTGAGTTGGGCCGGCACGAACGCCGGCCGCGCAGGTGAAGCCGCAGGTTGCCTCGCGCATTGCGCTTGCCGCTCGCGTTGCCGGCCGGCTCGGCGCAAGCGGGTCGGGCACTGCGCACCTATTAACGTTTCCCAGCACGCATTCGAACCGGGCCGGTCCGGCGGCGGCCATCCGGCCCTCGATGGTCGCGGCGAGGCGCTGCGTGCCCTGCCCCGGCTGGCCGGCGACGCGCTCGAACGGGTTTGGCAGGGCGACCGCCAGCAGGGCTGCCTCGCGCTGCGTCAGGCGGCTCGCCGACTTGTTGAAGTGATAGCGGCTCGCCGCCTCGACGCCGAAGATGCCGGGTCCCCACTCGGCGATGTTGAGATAGACCTCCATGATGCGGGTCTTCGGCCACAACACCTCCATCGGCAGCGTGATGCCGAACTCGAGCGCCTTGCGCATCATGCTGCGACCCGACCAAAGCAGCAGGTTCTTCGCCACCTGCTGCGAGATCGTGCTGGCGCCGCGCAGTGCCTCCTCGCCCTCGCGGTCGGCCTTGGCCAGCGCCGCCCGCATCTCGCCGACGTCGATGCCGAAATGGCTGCAGAACCTGTTGTCCTCGGACAGGATGACGGCGCGCACCACGTGCGGCGACACGCGGGCGAGCGGCACCCAGCGATTGTCGATGTCGACGCCGTAGATGCGCTGCGACAGCATCAGCGCCGAGGTCGGCGGGTCGACGAACCGGAACACCAGAAGGAACAGGCTGACCACCGCCAGCGCGCTCACCGCCGCCATGATCAGTGTGCGCGTGCCCTGCACCACGGCGATGCGGGCGCAGGGGACCAGATGATGGCGCATGCGGGCCGATCGCGGCAATTGCGCGTCGCTCATCTGGCAGCCGCCCCAACTTCCATGACATAACTCCACGATCGGCCTGTCTGCCGGTCGGCGACATGCCGCGCGACTGCCCGTTACCTAAGTGCCCTATAGGATATACATGGCGTTCAGCGAAAGATTGGCAGAGGCCCAGCGAGGCGTCGAGCAAAGGTTGGGCGATTGGCTTAACGACCGGGCGCCACCCGAGCGCCTGACGCGGGCGATGCGGGATGCGGTGTTGGGCGGCGGTAAGCGGCTGCGGCCGTTGCTGGTGCTGGAATCGGCGCGCTTGTTCGATGCCGACGGTGCCGCTGCCCTCGATGTCGCAGCCAGCCTCGAATGCGTGCACTGCTACAGCCTCGTACACGACGATCTGCCGGCCATGGACAACGATCGCCTGCGGCGCGGCAAGCCGACGGTTTGGGCGGCCTATGACGAATGGACCGCGATCCTGGCTGGAGACGCGCTTCTCACGCTGGCGTTCGAGATCATTGCTGCCACGCCGGCTTCGTTGTCTGCCGAAAAGCGCGTCCGTCTCAGCCTGGAACTCGCCCGCGCCGCCGGTGGCGCCGGCATGGTCGGCGGCCAGTGCATCGACCTCGAGGCCGACAAGCTCGGGCGTCCAGCCGCGCCCGACGCTCGACCAGATCCGGCATCTGCAGGCATTGAAGACCGGCGCGCTGATCCGCTTTGGCTGTGTTGCCGGCGCGATCATGGCCGACGCCGGCGATGCCGCAGTATCAGGCGCTCGCCACATTTGGCGATCGGCTCGGCTTCGCCTTCCAGATCGCCGACGACCTGCTCGATGCCACCGGCGACGCGGCGACCGTCGGCAAGGCGGTGGCCAAGGATGCGGCGGCCGGCAAGGCGACCCTCGTCTCACTGATGGGCATCGACGCCGCCCGCGCCAAGCTCGGCCAGGTCGAGGCCGAGGCAATTGCCGCGCTCGAGATATTCGGTGCAAGGGGCGAAACCCTGAAACAGGCCGCCGCCTTCGTGTCGAACCGCAGCAACTGATCCGTTGTAGGGCGCAATAGCGCCCTTGCGTATTGCGCCACGCCGCTTGTTGGGTGGATGTGTCCGGCGCAATACGCGAAGGCGCTATTGCGCCCTACGATGCGGTCGCCGCCCGCATTCGAACGCGCTGCATCGCAGCCGCGGCAACGGCAATCGCGACGCCAATGACCGTCGTATAACCGAGCTTGAATCCGGTCAGCGACGAAACGATGCCCTGAACCAGCAGCGGGAATACCAGCAGCAGCCCGGCCAGCGTGAACAGCGCCGTTTCGATCCAGTTGCTGCGGCGGAACAGCCAGCCCTGGGCGGCGACGCCGAGGAAGGCGATGCCGGCCGCCGTCTTCAACGATACTTCGACCGCGTCGAGCCAGCCGAGCCCCTTGGGAAACTGCAGCAGCAGTGCCGGGCCTTGCGCGTCGAGCACGAACACGAACGGCACCAGGAACGCCGGCATGGTGTACTTCCACGACTGCAGCGTCGTCAGGTACGGATTGCCGCCGGTGATCGCGGCGGCCGCGAACGGCGACAGCGCCGTCGGCGGCGAGACCTCCGACAGCACCGCATAGTAGAAGATGAACATGTGCGCGGCGTAATCCGGCACGCCGAGCTTGGTCAGCGCCGGCGCCGCGATCACGGCGCAGATGATGTAGGACGCCGTCACCGGCACCGCGAGGCCGACCACCCAAACGATCGCCGCGGTGTAGAGCGCGGTCAGCAGCAGGCTGCCGCCGGCATAGTCGATCGCGATCGACGAGAACTTGAGGCCGAGCCCGGTCAGCGTCACGACGCCGACGATGATGCCGGCCGAGGCGCAGGTGGTGGCGGCGTTGAGCACGCCGGTGGTGCCCTCGGCCAGCGCCCGCTTGAGCTTCGGCGGCACCAGCGCCGTATCCTTGCGCAGGAAGCTCGATGCGATGGCGAGGATCGTCGCCCAGAACACCGACAGCACCGGCGAGAAGCCCGCCAGCATGAACACGATGATCGAGATCAGCGAGCCGAAGTGGAACCAGTAGGCCTTGGTCAGCGCCCACAGATTGCCGGTCTCGATCAGACTGGTCTGGCCGCCGCCGTACTTGGCGCTGTCGAGCTCGACCATGACGAAGATGCCGAGGTAGTAGAGCACCGTCGGGATGGTCGCCATCAGGATCACGTCGAAGTACGAGATCTTGAGGAACTCGGCGATCAGGAAGGCGGCCGCGCCCAGCACCGGCGGCGAGATGATGGCGCCGAGCCCGCCGGCAGCCAGCAGCCCGCCGGCGGCGTTCTTCTCGTAGCCGGCCTTGGCCAGCATCGGATAGGCGACGGCGCCGATCGTCACCGTGGTGGCGACGCCCGAGCCCGACGGCCCGCCCATCAGGAACGACGACAGCACCACCGAGCGGCCGGCGGCGTTGCGCTTGCCACCCATCGCGGCGAGCGAGAAGTCGATGAAGAACTTGCCGGCACCGGAATACTGCAGGATGGCGCCGAAGATCGTGAACAGGATGATCAAGCTCGACGATACGTCGACGGCGGTGCCGAAGATGCCCTCGAGCGTCATGTAGAGCTGGCCGACGAGGCGATCCGCGGGATAGCCGCGATGCGCCCAGGGCGCCGGCAGATACGGCCCGTACAGCGCGTAGGCGATGAACATCAGCGAGATCACCGGCATGATGAGGCCGGTGGTGCGCCGCGTCGCCTCCAGCAGCAGCGCAATGAAGACGATGCCGATGGCGAGATCGATCGGCTCCGGCGCGATGGCGCGGTCGCCGAAATCGTCGCCCTGGTAGATGATGTAGCCGATGATGGCGACGCTCATCAGCGCCAGGATGACGTCGAGGACGGTCAGCCGGTTGCGCAGCCGCGGCAGCATCGGGAACAGCAGGAAGGCGAGGAACAGGATCATGCCGACGTGGATCGGCCGCAGCAGGTAGGTCGGCACCACCGGCGCCCACTGGAACGGCCAGGCGCCGGCGGCGGCGGCATAGAGATGGAACAGCGTCACGCAGATCGCCAGCCAGGCGACCGCGTTTCCGACCCAGCCGCCGAGCCGGTTGGTCGCGCCCTCGTCCTCCTCGATGTACTTCTCGGCGAGCTTCAGCTGCTCTTCTGTGATCACCGCGATTCGCGGCTTCGTTGTCCGTGGCCATCGGCCCTCCCCCCAATTCCAGTCCGGCCGTTCGGCGGCTCTTGTTCGCTTCTAGTGTTCCCCGCCTGAGGCTTGGTCCTCGTTTACTACACTTCCCCTCTCCCCCGCCACTTCGGGGGAGAGTGCAGAGGCCGGTGTTTTCGCCGGCCGAGGGTGAGGGGCGGCCGCTTGCTCGATGCCAATTTCGCGATTGCGCCGCAGTCCGATGGTGCCTGGCTTCAGCCTGGCACCATTGCTCCGAGCCAAGGTGCCAGGCTGAAGCCAGGCACCGCTTCGAGCAAGCGGCTGCCCCTCACCCTCTCCCCCGAAGGGGCGGGGGAGAGGGGACAACAGCGTGCCTGAACGGGCGTTTTGGGGATATGCGGGTAGTAACCGTCAGGCGGGGAACACTAGGATGTTTGGCTGTGACAAGGAAAGGCCGCGCGGACAAATAGTTAGCGCCGGTCGTCCGCAGCAATTGAATATGGCCGGGCGTTGCCGCCCGGCCATGGCAACAAATCGTTGTTGCGCTGTCTTCAGTCGACCTTGAGGCCCTTCTCCTTGAAGTACTTGAGCGCGCCGGGATGCCAGGGAATGCCGGCCTTCTTCGAGGTCTGGTTCTCGTCCTTGATGTTGAGCGCCTCCTTGTGGACCTGGGCCAGGTCCGCGCGCTTCTCCATCATCGTCTTGGTGAGGTCGTAGGCGAGCTTCTCGTCCATGTTGGCGTTGACCGCCATCAGGTTCCACACCGTGATGTTGGCGTTGTCGGCGTCCATGCCGGTATAGGTCGTCTTCGGAATGGTCGCGGCCGTATACAACGGGCCGTACTTGGCGTTCATCTTCTCGACCAGCGGCGCGATGTCGAGCAGCTTGATCTTGGTCGAGGGCGTGGCGGCAAGATCGGTCACCGCCGCAGTCGGCAGGCCACCGACCCAGAAGAACGCATCGATCTTCTTGTCCTTGATCGCATTGACCAACTCGGCCGACCCCGAGGCGCTCGCGCTTGACGTCCTTGTCCTTGTCGAGGCCGGCGGCCTCGAGCACCCGGAAGGCGAACACCTCGGTCGCCGAGCCCGGCGATCCGGTCGAAATGCGCTTGCCTTTCAGGTCCTCGATCTTGTTCACGCCGGTGCCGTCGACGGTCACCACATGCATGTGGTTCGGATACATCACGACCAGGGCCTGGATCGGCAGCTTGCCGCTGGTGAACTTGTCGGTGCCGTTGATCGCGTCCCACGACGCATCGACCTGGACGAAGGCGAGATCGGCCTTGCCGGTGCCGATGAGCTTCAGGTTGTCGACCGAGCCGCCGGTCACCTCCGCCGTCGCCGTGATTCCGGGCAACGCCTTCGACAGGATGTTGGCAAAGCCGCCGCCGAGCGGATAGTAGACGCCGCCGGTGCCGCCGGTCGCGATCGACAGCTGCTTGCCCGACTGCGCCACGGCGATGGCGCTGCCGGCGATGAGCCCGAGGCCCACAATCAATGCATTTCTGATCTTCATGGTGGGTCGTTACACTCCCTGGATAAGCAGCAGCCGTTCTTGTTGGGACCGCTGCACACAACCTTACATAGGCGATCGCAGGGCTGCGCAAAAGGCAGATTGCGCTAAACCGTCAGTACCAATTTGCCGCTGACTTCACGGCGGTCGAGCATGGCGATCGCCTCGCGGATGCGCTCGAACGGCATTACCGCGTGGGTGTGCGGCTTGAGGCGGCCCTCCGCCACCCAACCGAGCACGCGGGCGATGTTGGCCGACTGGGTCCTGGGATCGCGAATGGCGTTCTCGCCCCAGAACACGCCGACGATGTCGCAACTCTTCAACAGCGTCAGGTTTATCGGGATCTTCGGGATCGAGCCGGCGGCGAAGCCGACGACCAGATAGCGCCCCATCCAGTTGATCGCCCTCAGCGCCGGTTCGGCGAAGTCGCCGCCGACGCAATCGTAGATCACGTCGGGTCCCTTGCCGGCGGTGGCATCGCGCAGCAACTGCTTCAGGTCGCCGGTCGCATAATTGATCACCGCGTCAGCGCCGTGGGCGGTGCAGATCGCGAGCTTCTCGGCCGAGGATGCCGCTGCCACCACCCGGGCGCCGAGCAGCTTCGACAGCTCGACCGCGGCGAGACCGGCGCCGCCCGAGGCACCGAGCACGGCCACCGTCTCATCTGGCTTCAGGTGACCACGGTCGACGAGGCCATGCATGGCGGTGCCGTAGGTGACGCTGACGCCACATGCCACCTCATCGCTGACGCCGGCAGGAATCGGCACCATCGCCTCAGCCTTGACGATCGCGAACTCGCGGGCACCACCCCAGCCGATGTAGCCGCACACCCGCTCACCGACCCGCAGGCCAGCCACGCCGGCCCCAGTCTTATCGACGACACCTGCGATCTCGCATGCCGGCGAGAACGGCAGGGCGGGTTTGTACTGGTACTTGCCGCGGGTGATCAGCGTGTCGAGGAAGTTGAGCGCCACGGCCTTGACCCGCACCCGCACTTCGCCCGCTGCCGGCTCGGGCGTCGGGATGTCCTCGATGACGATCGCCTCGGGGCCATCGAGGGTCTTGCACAGGGCGGCTTTCATGAACGGGCTCCGGATTTGGGCAGGCGGTATGGCGCCGTGCGCCAGCATCGACCGGCGCTGTCAGCATGGCGATATCGGCCAATTGCCCCGGCTGGCGCAAGGGTGAGAGCTCTTATATAGCTCGTGTCTTGGTCCTGTTCGAATAGGGGGCGTAATGCCATTCACAATCGCGATGTATGACAAGTCGTACGACTACATCGGCAAGCGGCTCGACGGGCTCGGACTGGACCTCAAGGTTTGCACCTTCGGCAAGGACGGTATGTTCCTGGTCGATGGCGTCAAGGTCGCGCCGCGCGATGTTGCGGTCGACTACGTCTGGCTCAGCACCCATCTCAATGCCGACAACTTTCGCGATGAGGCATTCGCAATCGTGCTTGGCTGCAAGTCGGTCGGCGTGCTGCAGACATTCAATGCCGGCCTCGACCACCCCTTCTACAAGAAGCTTTCGGACAAGGGCACGCGGATCTGCAACAGCAGCGCCCAGGGGGTGGCGATTGCGGAATACGTCATGGCGCAGGTGTTGGCCGTGCTGCAGCCGATCGAGCTGCAGCGCGCGCTGCAAGCGAAGAAGCAGTGGCAGATCACGCCGTTCCGCGAGGTCTCGCAGACGAGCTGGCTGATCATCGGCTTCGGCCCGATCGGGCAGGAGGTCGCCAAGCGGGTCAAGGCGTTCGGCGCGTCGATCGCCGTCGTCCGCCGTACGCCGCAGGCTTCGCCGCTTGCCGACCAGGTTGGCACCATGGCCGATCTGAAATCGTTGCTGCCGGCTGCCGATATCGTCGTCCTGGCCTGCTCGCTCAACGATGAGACGCGCGGCTTCGCCGATGCTGCATTCTTCGCGACCCTCAAGCCGGGAGCAATTCTGGTCAACATCGCCCGCGGCGCCCTGATCGACGATGCCGCGATGCTGTCCGCTCTCGACAATGGGCCGCTCGCCACCGCCATTCTCGACGTGTTCCACCAGGAGCCGCTGCCCGCCGATAACCCGCTGTGGTCGCACGCCAAGGTGCGGCTGACCTCGCACATGTCGTTTGCCGGCAGCGGCGGGCGCTCGCGCTGGGATCAGTTGTTTCTCGACAACATCACCCGCTACGCCGGGGGTGAGGCGCTGGCGCAGGAAGTCAATCCGAAGGATATCGTCTAGATCGTCGGGGAGGAGTGCCGTGCGTATCGCTGCCGTCAATGCCCATGTGCTCGAAGCCCGCATCTCCGAGCCGTTCGCCTGGTCGTTCAACCGCACCGATATGCGTGCCTCGTGCCTGGTCGAGATCGTCGCCGAGGATGGCACCACCGGCTGGGGCGAATGCTTCGGGCCGGCCCGGCTCAACGCGGCGGTGGTCAAGGCCTTCCGGCCGCTGCTCATCGGCGCCGACGCGCTCGCCACCGACCGGCTTTGGCAGGCGATATACAATGGCTTTCGCGACCAGGGCCAGAAGGGCCTCGTCGTCACCGCCCTGTCCGGCGTCGACATCGCGCTGTGGGATCTCAAGGGCAAGCGGTTCGGCGCGCCGGTGCACGTGCTGATGGGCGGGCCGTTGCGACGAGAGGTTCAGGCCTACGCCACCGGCACCTATCGCAAGGACAGCGGCGACCCGCTCGACTACATCGTCAAGGAGGTCCAAGGCTACGTGCGCGAAGGCTTCGGCGCGGTCAAACTCAAGATCGGCTTCGGCGTCGACGAGGACGCAGCTCTGATACGCGCCGTGCGCGAGGCGATCGGCCCGCGTACCGGCCTGATGCTCGACGCCAACCACGGCTACGACGCCGTCGATGCCATCGCGCTCGGCCGCGCGGTCTCCCCATGCGACATCGGCTGGTTCGAGGAGCCGGTGGTGCCGGACGATCTCGATTCGTATGTCGAAGTCAGGCGTGGCCAGCCGATCCCGGTCGCGGGCGGCGAATGCGAGTTCACGCGCTGGGGCTTCCGCGAGGTGTTTGCGCGGCGCGCCATGGACATCGTGCAGCCCGACACCTGCGCCGCCGGCGGCCTGTCGGAGTGCAAGAAGATCGCCGACATGGCGGCGGCCCATGGCGTGCGGTATGTGCCACACGTGTGGGGCACCGGCGTTGGTCTCGCCGCTGCCTTGCAGCTCCTCGCCGTGCTGCCGCACAACCCGCCACGGCATACCCCGCGCGAGCCCTTGCTCGAGTTCGATCGTTCGGAGCATCCGTTCCGGCAAGCGGTGCTGACCCGGCCGATCGAGCACTCAGCCGGCATCGTCGCGATCCCAGAGGGCCCCGGTCTCGGCATCGAGATCGACCGCCAGGCGATCGCGCGCTTCAGCATCGCGGCCGACTGACGGAAATCGCCTACGGCCGGAGACAAAATGCGATGACGCATCCCCCAACCGTCAATCGAACGAGCCGGATCGCCAAGGGCGGCAAGGCGATCTATGGCGCGTCGCTCGGCATCTTGATGCTCGACGCGCGCTTTCCCAGAATTCCAGGCGACATGGGCAACGCCACCACCTGGCCGTTCCCGGTGCTGTACCGGGTGGTACGCGGTGCGACGCCGGAAAAGGTCGTGCTCAAGGGTGCTGCCGGCCTGCTGCCGGATTTCATCGAGGCGGCGGAAGATCTGGTTCGCCAGGGCGCCGAGGCGATCACTACCAATTGCGGATTCCTGGCATTGTTTCAGAAGCAGCTCGCCGCCGCCGTCGCTGTGCCGATGGCGACCTCATCGCTGATGCAGGTGCCTTGGGTGCAGGCGACGCTGCCGCCCGGACAATGCGTCGGTATCGTCACGGTCTGCGCCGCATCGCTAAGCCCGGCCCATCTCGCAGCCGCCGGCGTGGCGTCGGATACGCCGATCGCCGGTACCGAGAACGGCCGCGAATTCTTCCAGGTGTTGATCATGGCGGCAAAGGACGACATGGACATCGGCCTTGCCGAGCAAGACGTGGTCGAAGCCGGCACGTCGCTCGTGGCCCGCCATCCTCACATCGGCGCGATCGTGCTCGAATGCACCAACATGCCGCCTTACGCCGCGGCTCTGCAGGCAGCGATCGGGCGACCGGTGTACGACATCTATTCGATGATCACATGGTTTCATGCCGGCCTGCGGCCACGGTCATTCCACCAAAGGTGAAATCCGACGTTGCGGTCTCACCGCCCGGATGCGGCGCGCTTCAAACGGTCGTTGATCGCCTCGCCGAGGCCGGCATTGGGGATGTGCGAAACGGCAATGCAGGTGACGCCAGGCTTGTCGAGCTCGCGCAACCCGGCGAACAGGTTGGCGGCGGCTTCGACCAGATCGCCGCGCCGGCTCAGATTGAACATCGGCCCGACGGCTACCGGCGGAGTGGGACCGAAAGCAAGCAGTGCCTCGCCGGCTGCAACCGCGGTCGCGTCCAGCCGGACGGCGGCGTGCGGCGCGTAATGGCTGACAAGCTGGCCCGGCGATCTCGGCCGCTCGCCGGCATCATACGCGCGCCCGACCGGTGCCCCGGCCACCGCCTCGATCTGCTCCGCCGTCAGCGCCCCCGGCCGCAGGATCATCACGCTTCTGCCTTCGACCTCGACCACGGTGCTTTCGAGGCCATGCTCGGTCGGGCCGCCGTCGAGGATCATGGCGACCTTGGCCCGCAGGTCGTGCGCCACGTGCATGGCCGTGGTCGGACTGACATGGCCGGACAGATTGGCCGACGGCGCTGCCACCGGCACATTGGCGCGTCGCAATAGATCGCGGGCAATGGGGTGCCTCGGCACCCGGATCGCGACGGTGTCGAGGCCCGCCGTCACCAGTTCGGAAATGCCGCAGTCGGCGCAGCGCGGCAGCACCAGCGTCAATGGTCCCGGCCAGAATGCCTTGGCGAGTTTCGCCGCCTTGCCGGTAAGTTCGACATGGCGCTTGGCCGCCTCGGTGTCGGCGACGTGCGCGATCAGCGGATTGAACTGCGGCCGGCCCTTGGCCGCGTAGATCGCGGCGACCGCGGCGCCATTCGTCGCATCGGCGCCGAGGCCGTACACCGTCTCGGTCGGAAAGGCGACGAGTTGGCCGGCGCGCAGCAGGCGGGCCGCCTCATCCAATGTCCTGTCCGAGATTTCGACGATCGGCATACGAAGTAATTCCTTGATTGACGTTTACGTCAAGGGGGCTTTCCGAGGCTTCGCGAACCGCTTACAGTCGCAGCAAAACGCCGACGCCAGAGGAGATGTCCCCCGATGACCTATCGTGCACCCGTAGACGACATCATGTTCGCGCTCAAGACCGCGGTTGATCTGCCGCAATTGATCGGGCGCGGCATCTACGACGGGCTCGACGAGGAAACGGTGCGTGCGGTGGTCGAGGAGGCCGGCAAGTTCGGCTCGGAAGTGCTCGATCCGCTGAATGCCATCGGCGACCAGTCGCCTTCGACGGTAAAGGACGGTGTGGTGTCGACGCCGCCGGGCTGGAAGGACGCCTACAAGGCGTTCGCCGCCGGCGGCTGGAGCGCGCTGCCGTGCCCGGAGGAGTTTGGCGGCCAAGGGCTGCCGGCGGTCGTCGCCATGGCGGCCTGCGAGATCTGGAACTCGGCCAATCTGTCGTTCGGGCTGTGCCCGCTGTTAACCCAGGGCGCCATCGACGCATTGCATGCGCACGGCTCCGAGGCGCTGAAGGCGATCTACCTGCCGAAGATGATTTCCGGCGAGTGGACCGGCACCATGAACCTGACCGAGCCGCACGCCGGCTCGGATCTGGGCGAATTGCGCTCGAAGGCGGTCAAGCAGCCGGACGGCAGCTACAAGATCACCGGTACCAAGATCTTCATCACCTACGGCGAGCATGAGCTGACCGACAACATCATCCACATGGTACTCGCCCGCACGCCCGACGCGCCGACCGGCACCAAGGGGATTTCGCTGTTCCTGGTGCCGAAGTGGCTGGTCAACAAGGACGGCAGCAGGGGCGCCCGCAATGACGTGATCTGCGCCGGCATCGAGCACAAGCTCGGCATTCACGCCTCACCGACCTGCACGTTGAAATACGGCGAGAACGGCGGCGCCGTCGGTTATCTCGTCGGCGAGGAGAACCGCGGCCTCGCGACCATGTTCATCATGATGAACGCGGCCCGTCTTGCCGTCGGCGTGCAGGGCGTGTCGGTCGCCGAGCGGGCGACTCAGCGCGCCATTGCAATACGCCAACGACCGCCGCCAAGGCCGTCCGCCGGGCGCGAGCGGTACCGGCATGCGGCCGATCATCGAGCATGCCGACACTCGCCGCTCGATCATGACCATGAAGGCGCTGACCCAGGCCGCTCGCGCCATCTGCCTCGTTACCGCCCGCGAGATCGACATCTCGCATCGCGCCAAGACCGAGGGCGAGCGTCAGGCGGCACAGGCGAAGGCCGCGCTGCTGACGCCGATCGCCAAGGCCTTTTCGACCGACATCGGCTGCGAAGTTGCATCGATCGGCGTGCAGATCCATGGCGGCATGGGCTTCATCGAGGAAACCGGCGCGGCGCAGCACTATCGCGACGCGCGCATCCTGCCGATCTACGAGGGCACCAACGGCATCCAGGCGATCGATCTCGTCACCCGCAAGCTGCCGCTCGCCGGTGGCAAGGTCATGGAAGCCTACATCGGTGAATTGAAAGCCACCGTCGAAGCCGTGCGCGCCTCGAACCAGCCGGCGTTCGGCCGCATGGCCGACCGGCTCGGCGAAGCGGTCGCTGCGCTGACCGAGGCGACGGTGTGGATGGGCAAGGCGTTGGCGACCGACCAGAACGCGGCGCTGGCCGGCGCCACGCCGTACCTGCGCCTGTTCGGCCTCGCCGCCGGCGGCCACTACCTGGCTCGCGGCGCGCTAGCTGCGACACGCGGCGGCGACACCGGCAACCACATCGCGCTCGCCCGCTTCTTTGCCGAGAACCTGTGCGTGCAGGCGTCCGGCCTTGCCGCAGCCGTCACCGACGGCGGCGACGCGGTATTCGCCATCGAGCCTGACAAGCTGACGGCGTGATGTGGTAGCATTGTATGGATTTCATCACGATCGGAGGCCGACCATGGCTGAAAGAACGATCAGGTTGACCGGCGACCTCGAAGCCTTCGTCGACGCCCAGGTCGAAAGTGGCGCCTACGCCACCCCCGAGGACGTCGTGCGCGCCGGCCTCGAGGCGCTGAGGGGCGCGGAGCACGGCGGGCTGTCGGATTGGGAACGGGGAAACTTCGCCGAACTGAGAAAGAAGATCGACGAAGGCATTGCGGATTTTGAGGCTGGCCGCATTCATACCTATGAAAATCCCGGCGATCTGGCGAAGTACATCAAGCGGGAGGGGAGGCGGCTATTTCGCGAACGAAACGCAGCGGCAGCAGAGCAAGACGCCTCCAGCTCGGTACAAAAGCGCGTCGCGACCTCGCGGAAATCCACGCCTGGATCGCGACGAACGAAGATCTCGTGACCGCCGACAAGGTAATCGACGCGATCGAGGCGACGCTGGTCAAGTTCGCGCGTATCGGCTTCGGTGGTGCGCCCCGAGATCATCTATCGCCCGGACTGCGCGGTGCTAATCACAAAGGGTTCAATATCCTGTTCCGGATCGTCGGTAACGATATGCAGATTATCAGAATCGTCCGCGGCGCCCGTGACATTCGCAAGCTCGACTTCACCGACACCGATTGATCCGCCATTCCCGCACAGGTGCAGCCCATGACCGAACTCGACATTTCCATTCGCCAGCGCACGCAAGTCATCCGCTTCAACCGGCCGGACAAGAAGAACGCGCTGAAGTCGGACATGTATCAGGCGATGACCGACGCGTTGATCAAGGGCGATGCGTCGCCGGATGTCACGTCCCACCTGTTCATCGGCAACGGCGGCGTATTCACTGCCGGCAACGACATCGCCGAGTTCCTGGAGCGCTCGAAGGGCGGCGCGGCGCTGGCGACGCCGGTCGTAAGCTTCATCATGCAGCTGCCGCAGGTTGAGAAGCCGATGATCGCCGCGGTCGATGGCCTCGCGGTCGGCATCGGCACCACGCTGCTGTTCCACTGCGACCTCGTCTACGCGACGCCGACCGCCAGCCTGCGCACGCCGTTCCTCGATCTCGGCCTGGTGCCCGAGGCGGGGTCGAGTTTGCTGGCGCCGCTGCGCATGGGCTATGCCCGCGCTTTCGAACTGCTGGTGCTGGGCGAAGCCTTCTCCGCCGAACGGGCGCGCGAGGCCGGCATCATCAACGCCGTCGTCCCAGCCGATCAGCTCGAGGCGACCGCGATGAAAGCCGCCGCCCGTCTCGCCGCCAAGGCGCCGGAGGCGTTGGCGTTGTCGCGCCGGCTGATGCGCGGTGACCCGTCGGCGATCGTTGCCCGTGTCGCCGAGGAAGCCAGGGTCTTCGGCGCCCGCCTGTCGAGCCCCGAGGCCCGCGAGGCCTTCGCAGCCTTCATGGAAAAGCGCCCGCCCGATTTTTCGAAAGTGGGGTAGGTGCATCCTCCCCACCCGGCCACAAAATCGCCACTCCCCCGGCGCGGATTGCGCCCGAACGCCATTGGGGACAAGTCTCGTGCCGCGTATGCGCCTTGCCCGAGCGCTGATTGCCACCGCCGGCCTGTGCCTGCTGGCGCCGGTCACCGTCGATGCCGCCAAGCCACGGCCGGTCGCGACGGCATCGGCCAAGCAGCATCCGTTCACCGCGCCCGAACATATCCTGCGCTTCATCGATCGATACCGCGCCAAGCCCGAACCCGAGCGGTTGCCGGAATTGGTCCAGGCGGCGAGCGCGCTCGGCCTGTTCCGCGACATGGAGGGGGCGGGTGTCCACGTCGGCTTCATGGCCGGCGTCATCGGCAGCAATCGCGACAAGGCGGAAAGCCTGATCGCCAAGATATTTCCGCTGCCGCCGGAAGATCAGGTCGCGGTGGTCCGCGCCATCGCCTATTCCGGCCTGCCCGACTGGAAGGAGCTGCTCGGCAAATTCGTCGAGCGCATGCCGGCCCGCACCGTGCTGATCGAGCGGCATTTGTCGGGCAAGCTGCCGACGCTCGAGACCGCGCCGATGGAGAAGGGCCCGGCAGTGCTTGACGCCAACTGGGGCTTCTACTTCGCCACCGGCTCGCCGGCGCCGGTCGACCGCATCATCGCCACGCTGGCCTGGGCCAAGGAGGCGAACGACGTCGAGAAGCTGACGCTCGCCGGTATGGCGAAGTGGACGCTCGCCAACAACGCCAGCCGCGACACCGACCTGTTGCGCCACATGAAGGAGCAGGCGGCGATTCGCGGCGCCGTGGTGTCGGCAGCGCTCAAGGACATCATCGAGGCGGTCGAGACGTCGGAGACCGCGCGCATCCGCAAGGAGGCGGTTGCCGGCATCGACGAGCTGCGCGCCAAGGGCCCGGAGAAGAACCGCAACCTCGCCTGGTGGGCGCAGGCCGGCACCACCTTGATCGCCGCCGGCTGCATCGTCGCCGGCGCCTGGGCCAGGTCGAATTCGGCCTGCCCTGCATCATCGGTGGCCCGCTGTCGACGGCGGCGGCGAAGTACCTCATCCCGACGAAGTGATCTCTCACGATTGCGCGCGGCGACACGCATCCTGCGGGCCGGTCGCCAGGCGCGGGCTGCTGCCCACGGCTCACCCACCGGTGTCATCGTGAGGCTGCCACCAGAGCCTCGATACGCAGCGCGTTGCAGCCCACCTATTCGCCCCATGAGGATTGCCGCCGCGCCACCTGTACGGCAAACAGGAGGCAAGACCGACAGGCAGGAGATCTCACCCATGACAGGCCCGCTCACCGGCACGCTGGTGCTCGATTTCTCGACATTGCTGCCGGGGCCGATGGCGACGCTGCTGCTCGCCGAGGCCGGTGCCGAGGTCTACAAGATCGAGCGGCCGGGTACGGGCGAGGACATGCGCGCCTATCCGCCGGCGTGGGGCCGCGACAGCATCAACTTCGCCATGCTGAACCGGGGCAAGAAAAGCCTCGCCCTCGACCTCAAGAACAAGGAGCATATTGCGAGCCTGATGCCGCTGCTGAAGCGAGCGGACGTCGTCATCGAGCAGTTCCGGCCCGGCGTGATGGACCGGCTGGGGCTCGGCTACGGGGCGATCAAGTCGATCAATCCGCGCGCGATCTATTGCTCGATCTCGGGCTACGGTCAGACCGGGCCGAAGCGCGACGTTGCCGGCCACGACATCAACTACATGGGTGACAGCGGTCTCTTGGCATTGAGCCTCGGCACGCGCGAGCAGCCGGTGATGCCGCCCGCGCTCATCGCCGACATCGCCGGCGGCACCTATCCGGCGGTGGTCAACATCCTGTTGGCGCTGATGGACCGCAATCGCACCGGCCAGGGCACGCACCTCGACATCGCCATGGCCGATGGCGTGTTTCCGTTCACCTACTGGGCGATGGGCCAGGGCCAGGCGACGGCCAAGTGGCCAGGCAGTGGCGACAGCCTCGTCACCGGCGGCGGCGCGCGCTATCGGCTCTATCCGACCAGGGACGGCCGCTTCGTCGCCGCGGGTTGCATCGAGCAGAAGTTCTGGGAGAGTTTCACCGCCGCGATCGGGCTCGATACCCGGCTGACCGACGATAGCACGGACACCGCGGCAACGACGAAGCGGGTGGCGGAGATCATCGCGGCCAAGACCGCCGCCGAGTGGCGGCCGATCCTAGCTGAGGCCGACTGCTGTTGCTCGATCGTCGCCTCGATGCAGGAGGCGATGACCGATCCGCATTTCAGGGCCCGCGGCCTGTTCTCCGAGCGGCTCGTCAACGAAGCCGGCGCCGAGCTGGTAGCACTACCGGTGCCGATCGCGCCGCAGTTCCGGGCCCTCAAGGGGAAAAAAGTCGGTGCGTCGAAGCTCGGGGCCGATAACGGGGATTTGTGAGGCGAATAAGCGAGACTTATCCACGCTTTGCCGCCCCGTGCGATACTGCTCCTGGTCTGACACCACTGCCCGGGAGCGTAGACGTGTGCTGGCGGCTACGTGGTGTCGAACACGGATGATTTCTTTCGAGAGATCACCCGTGCCCAGCCGGGCCCACTCGGCTGGGACGAGCGATGATGCGGCTGGGCCTAAGCTCCGCAGTGTCAGGCTGCGTTCAGGGATTACGTACCCTGATCTGTTCCGCTTCGGATGGGCGGGACGTGTCGCAGACAACGTGTCATCGCAGCGGGACGCGGCTTTCCAAGTTCGGGCAACCGGACGAGGGGCCGGGCGTCGGGGCTCGAAATCCCGGCGAGGCGATGAGCCCATCCCCAAACCAAACAAGGCGGCTTGTCGCCGTCCCGCTGTCCCGGGTTTCCGCCCGGATCGAAACGGCCCGCATATCCCGGAGCGCCTGGCGCTGCCGGGCAACGGCAGTTGCGTCTGCCGAAGTTTCGTAGGGCGCAATAGCGATAGCGTATTGCGCCACGGTGCTGCGGCCGGGCGGCGCTGCCGAGGGCGCCTCGGCTGTGGCCGGTGCAATACGGCTCGCGCCTATTGCACCTACGGACCATTACTCGACCTTCCGATTGCCCCAGATCATCATCATCACGCCTGCGATCGCGGCAAGGATCGCGGGCAGCAGGCGCCAGTCGAACGGTGGCAAGGTGATGAGCCCGATTGCCGCGGCCGGGATCTGGAGCCCAAGCGCCGCCAATGGCATGAAGGCGCTGGTGGCGATGAAATTCTCACTGCGGATCTTGAGCACGCTGGAAAAGCTCAGATACGTCATCGCCGTGAACAAGGCGCCGCCGACGGCGAGAGCGAGCACAATCGTCGGCGGATGGACAAGTGCTGCCGACGTCGGCAACAGCGGCGTTGCCGGCAGGACGCCGAATTGCACCGCCGCCATCAGCGCTCCGACCGTCGCCAGCCCGGCAAAGGCGGTGACCAGCGTCACCAGCGCCGTCACCTGGATCTTCTCGGGGATGGTCGATGCCGCGCGGTTCCATTTGTGGAACTCGCTGGCGAAGGCGCGCACGCCAACGGCGATGCCGCAGGTGAATGCGCTCGCCAGTACCGGCATGAGGATGTCGCCATCGACGGTTGCGAACAGCGATGCGACGACCGCGCCGACGAGGCCCGCGCCGGCCCACACCAGACCTCGCGGCCGGCGGCCGAAGACGATGACGCCGATCAACAGGGTGATCGGGATCGACAACCGGATCATCAAGCTGCCGTCGGCGGGCGGCACATAGCCGAGCAGCATCGCATAGCCGCCCTCGACCGCCATGTTGGCGATGCCGATCAGCCAGCTGCCGGGGTCGAGCATGATGGCGCGGAGATTGCGGCCTGGTCCGGTGATGGCGATCAGCGCCGCCGCCGAAATCAACAGCGAGTAGAGTATGAAGACGACCGTGTGCGCACCCCTGGCCGCGGCGATCGCATAGGCGACGGAGAGCAGCGCGATGCACAAGACAAAAAGCCCCGCCTCAATCCAGCCGCCGGCTGTGCCCGCCGTAGCGGGCTTTGACAGGCCTCGATCGTTCATGCCGGTGGTGATCCGTTCCGCAGAAACACGATCTGGGTGTCGCCATAGGTGCGCCGGTCGATCAAAGCAAGTGGGGCCGGCGGCTCGATCATTTCGTCAGCGCGCTCCTCGGCGACGATGATTGCGCCAGGTGATAGCCAGCCGCCGGCGACCGCGCTCGCCAGCGCCAGATTGGCGAGCCCTCGGCCGTAAGGCGGATCGAGGAACATCAGCGAGGCCACATCGCGCGCGCCGGCCAGCCCGAGGTCGGTCGCATCACGGCGGAAGATGCGGGTCTGACCGGTCAATCCTAAAGCCTCGACGTTGCGGCGAATGATGGCGCGGGCATCGGCGTCGTCCTCGACGAAGACGCAGAAGGCGGCGCCTCGCGACAGCGCCTCGAGGCCGAGAGCGCCGGTGCCGGCGAACAGGTCGACCACCCGCGCGCCGGCCAGCGAAAACCCGGCGATGCCGTGCGCCAGGATGTTGAATACCGCTTCGCGCACGCGGTCGGCGGTAGGGCGAAGCCCGCCGTGCGTCGGCGTGATCAATGGCCGACCGCGCAATGTGCCGGCGACGATCCTCATCTGGGGCGACGACCCTGCGGTCGATCATGCGGCCGGGCATGTGGCTTGCCGCCGACATTGCGCTTCGCGCCGTCGTGCGGCTGCGGCTTGTGGCCGGACGACTTGCGCGTGCCGAACGGCTTCTTCGGCGCATTCTCGTCCGGCAGCGGCTTGCGGGAGACGTAGCCGGTGTTCTTCGCCGGCCGCTCGTCGGCCTGGATCACGTCGAGGCCGAACTCCTTTGCAAGCGTCGGCCCCAGCTGCTCGGCGAGCACCCGCCGCTTCACCCGCTCGACCTTGCCTTCCTCGAGATCGAGCAGCTGGAACGGCCCGAAGGAGATGCGGATCAGCCGGTTCACTTCGAGCCCGAGCGAGCCCAGGATCTTGCGCACCTCGCGGTTCTTGCCCTCGCGCAGGCCGAGCGTCAGCCACACGTTGGCGCCCTGGACGCGGTCGACGGTGCCTTCGATCGGCCCATAGCGCACGCCCTCGATTTCTATACCGTCCTTCAGCGCATCGAGTTGCTCCTGCGTTACGGTGCCGTTGGCGCGCACGCGATAGCGTCGCAGCCAGCCGGTCGCGGGCAATTCGAAGTGGCGGGCAAGACCACCATCGGTGGTGAGCAGCAGCAGGCCCTCGGTATTGAAATCGAGCCGGCCGATCGAGACGACGCGCGGCATCTCCTTCGGCAGCTTCTCGAACACCGTCGGACGGCCTTCCGGGTCCTTGTGCGTCGTCACGCATCCGCGCGGCTTGTGGAAGCGCCACAGCATGGCGGGCTCGGGCCGCGCCAGCGGCTGGCCGTCGACCTTGACCGTGTCGGACGGGCCGACATCGCGGGCCGGGCTCTTCAAGACCTCGCCGTTGACCACGACGCGGCCGTCGAGGATCCAGCGTTCGGCATCGCGTCTCGAGCACAGGCCGGCACGCGCCATGGCCTTGGCGATGCGCATGGTCTCGGCGATCGCCGGCTCTTGGCTGACCTTGTCGGCACGGGGACGGCGGCTCTTGTGCCGAAAGCCTGGCCGACCGTGGACGACGTCGCCCGCAGGACGGGGTTGACCGGGACGTGGTTTGCGCATGTGGTGTGGTCGCTCCAGTACCCGGAATCACAAATGGCTGGCACACATGACGATCGAGGATGCTCACCGGCGGCGGCGCGCCGCTTGTCCGATGGGGCAACATCGGCCGGCGCGGCGCTTCTGGCCGGCGAACATCCTCGATCGCCCGCAGGGTCGCGGCCCACGGGCGCCCGCGTCATGCGGACCGCATGCTTCCAGCATGACGCGCGCCTTGCGCGTAGCTGCGGCTACGCGCTGCGCCCCGCTCCTGGCGTATCGCCTCGTGGTTCCGCGATCAGGTGTACCAGCCATTTGTGATTCCGGGTACTAGTTCTGGAACGACCTTATGCCACCGACCGCGCCCGGAAGCCACACGCCCCCGCACATGACGCGCGCGCTCGCCGAGGCGCGAGCGGCGGGGCAGCGCGGCGAGGTGCCGGTCGGCGCTGTGATCGTCGCTGCCGATGGCAGGGTCATAGCTGCCGGTGGCAATCGGACGCGCGAACTCAACGACCCGACGGCGCACGCTGAAATGCTGGCGATCCGGGAGGCCTGCGCCAAGCTCGGCTCGGAGCGGTTGGCAGCCTGCGACCTATATGTCACGCTCGAGCCCTGTCCGATGTGCGCTGCCGCCATAGCTGCTGCCCGGATCAGGCGGCTCTACTATGGCGCCGCCGATCCCAAGAGCGGCGGCGTCGAGACCGGCCCGCGGATTTTCTCGCACGCCACCTGCCACCACAAACCCGAGGTATACGCCGGCATCGCCGAGCAGGAAGCGGCGCAACTGCTGCAACAGTTTTTCGCCGATCGGCGTTAACAGCGATCCGGGTTGTCAATCGCGTTTTCGTGTGAATACCGTCTGACCCATTGACCCCCTACCCCCCCGCCGGTGTACCTAGCGTTGACATGGAACGTACCGCCCCCCGACCGATCGCTCCGCGCGCCCTGGCGACGAGCTTGCCGAACGTGCTCACCTATGGGCGCATCGCGGCAGTACCGGCGCTGGTAGCGTGCCTCTATCTGCTGCAGGGCGACGCGGCGCGGTGGAGTGCGCTTGCCGTATTCGTCATCGCTTGCCTGACCGACTGGCTCGACGGCTATCTGGCCCGGATCTGGGACCAGCAGTCGGCGCTCGGCCGCATGCTCGATCCGATCGCCGACAAGCTGCTGGTCGGCGCCGCGCTGCTCATGCTGGTGCACGACAATACCATCGACGGCGGTGCGGTTTGGGCAGCGGTCATCATCCTGTCGCGCGAAATCCTGGTGTCGGGATTGCGCGAGTTCCTGGCCGAGCTCAATGTCAAGGTGCACGTGACCCAGCTCGCCAAGTGGAAAACGACGATGCAGATGATTGCGCTCGGCGTGCTGATCGCGGGGCCGGCCGGCGACAAAATCATCCCCGGCATCACGATGACTGGTACATTCCTGCTGTGGGTCGCAGCGGTACTGACGCTTTTTACCGGCTACGACTATCTGAAAGCTGCGATCCGCCACGCGATCGAGAGTTGATCGGTAATGACAGTCACCTTGCGCTACTTCGCCTGGGTCAGGGAACGGATCGGCCGCGCCGAGGAGCGCGTCGAGCTGCCGGCCGCGGTCGCGACGGTGGCCGACCTGATCGACTGGCTGCGAGCACGCGGGCCGGAATACGCGCATGCCTTCGAGAAGCCGGAAGTGATCCGCGCCGCCGTCGATCAGGTGCACGTCAAGCCGCAGGCGGCGATCGGCGAGGCCCGCGAGGTGGCGTTCTTTCCCCCTGTCACCGGAGGCTGAGCGGTGTCGGTTTCGGTGCAGGCTGACGCGTTCGATACCGCCGCCGAGGTGCGCAAGCTCACCGCCGGCCGCACCGACATCGGCGCCATCGTCACCTTCACCGGCACCGTGCGGGCCGAGGCCAAGGGGCGCGCCATCACCGCGATGCTGCTCGAGCATTACCCCGGCATGACCGAGCGCGAGCTCGAGCGGGTCGAGGCGCAGGCCTGCGCGCGCTGGCCGCTGTTGGGCAGCCGCATCGTCCATCGCATCGGCAGATTGAAGCCGGGCGAGGAAATCGTGCTGGTGGTGACGCTGTCGGCGCACCGCCAGGCCGCGTTCGAGGCCGCCGAATTCCTGATGGACTACCTGAAGACCCGCGCCCCGTTCTGGAAGAAAGAGGTGGGCCTCGACGGTGTCGGCACCTGGGTCGATGCCCGCGATGCGGATGACGCGGCGTTGCAGCGGTGGGAGCGGTAGAGCGAAATTCGCCATGGCACATTCGACCTCTCGCATTGTCGTCTGCGGCGCCGGGATCGCGGGAATTGCCGCCGCCTATCATCTCGCCGTCGGTCACGGTTGCGAAAATGTCGTGCTGGTCGAGGAGGGCAATCCGCTCTCGCTCACCTCCGACAAGTCGACCGAGTCCTATCGCAACTGGTGGCCCGGGCCCGACCAGACGATGACCGCATTCATGAACCGCAGCATCGATCTCATCGAGGAGATCGCGCGCAACACCGGCAACCGCATCAACCTCAACCGCCGGGGTTACCTGTTCGCGTCCGCCGAGCCCGGCAAGGCGGCATGGCTTCTCGATATGGCGAAGCTCGCCGAGGGACATGGCGCCGGACCGGTCAGGACCCATGACACCGCTATCGACAGCTATGAACCATCGCCGGAGAGCGGCTTCGATTTGGCGCTGACCGGCGCCGACATCATTACCGATCAAACCCTCATCCGCCGCCACTTTCCCTATCTGGCGCCGCAGACCAGGGTGGTCGCGCACGCCCGTCGTGCCGGTTGGCTCAGCGCCCAGCAACTCGGCATGGTGATGCTGGAGGCGGCACGCGAGCGCGGCGTGCGGTTGCTTCGGGGCCGCATGGTCGCGGTCGACACGCGCGGCGGCCGGCTGCGCTCAGTCGAGGTCGAGCAGGCGGGCGAGCGCCATGCGATCGAGGCGACGCACCTGGTGCTCGCCGCCGGCCCGATGATGAAGGAGATAGCCGGACAGCTCGGCATCGACCTGCCGATCGTTGCCGAGCGCCACTTCAAGATCAGCCTGTCGGATACCTTGGGTGTGGTGCCGCGGGCTGCGCCGATGGTGATCTGGCTCGATGGCCAGCGGCTGCCGTGGACCGACGACGAGCGCGCCGAGCTGGCGGCAGACGCATCGACCCGCTGGCTGGCCGAGCCGTTCCCGGCCGGCGTGCACGGGCGACCCGACGGCAGCGGCACCGGCACGACGCTGCTCGTGCTGTTCAACTACGAAAACCACGCGACGGAGGTCGTCTTTCCGCTGCCCGAGCAGGAGCACTACGGCGAGATCGCGCTGCGTGGCATGACGACTATGGTGCCGGCACTCAAGGCCTACATCGACCGCGGCGTGCGCCCCTACATCGATGGCGGCTACTACATCAGGACGCGCGAGAACCGGCCGCTGATCTGTCCCGCTGGCGTCGAGGGCGTATTCATCTCGGGTGCCTATTCCGGCTTCGGCATCATGGCCTCGTGTGCCGGCGGCGAGCTGATTGCCCGTCACGTCCTGGGCGCCGAGCTGCCGGCCTACGCCCCGGCGTTCTCGCTCGCCCGCTACCAGGACCCGGCCTATCAGGCGCTGCTCGAGAACTGGGGCGACGATGGGCAGCTGTGATGGCGTCGGGCGTTCACCCCTGCCACGGCCCGGCCTGGGCCATGCTGGCCAGGATGTGCTCGATGATGCGGCGGGGAGACAGCTCGATCGGCACCACGATCGGCCATTCGTCCGCGCCAGGCTCCTCGAGCGTCGCGAATTGGCTGGCGAGCAGCGACGGCGGCATGAAGTGGTTCCGTGCGGCGGGCCATGCGGCCGGCGATCAGCGGCGTGGTCGCCCTTGAGGTAGACGAGGCGCACGTCCGGCCGGCCGTCGAGCAGGACGCGGCGATAGGCGCGCTTCAGGGCCGAGCACGACACGATGCCGGGCGTGCCGGTGGCGCGGCGCTCGTCGATCCAGGCGGCGATGGCTTCGAGCCACGGCCAGCGGTCGTCGTCGGTCAGCGGGATGCCGGCGCTCATCTTGGCGACGTTGGCCGCCGGATGAAAGCTGTCGGCATCGCGGAACGGCCAGCCGAGTTTCATCGCCAGATGCCTCGCCGTGGTGCTCTTGCCGCAGCCGGCCACGCCCATCACGACGATGGCATTCGGCAGCGGCGACGGCGTCGTGCGGCAACTGATCTGCCATGCTCAGCTTTTGCCCGGCTCGGTGTGGCCGCCGAAGCCCTTGCGCATCGCCGACAGGATCTTCTCGGCGAAGGTGTGGTCCTGGCGCGAGCGGAAGCGGGTGTAGAGCGCCGAGGTCAGGACTTCGGCCGGCACGTCGCGCTCGATCGCGGCCTCGACCGTCCAGCGGCCTTCGCCCGAATCCGAGACGTGGCCGGAGTAACGAGGCAAGCGACGGCTCGCGCGCCAGCGCTTCGGCGGTCAGATCGAGCAGCCACGAGGTGATGACGCTGCCGCGCCGCCACACTTCGGCGATGTCGGCGACGTCGAGGTCGAGCCGCTCGTGCGCCGGCAGTTTCGGCGAATCGGCGTGGCTGAGGATGTCGAAGCCCTCGGCCATCGCCTGCATCATGCCGTACTCGATGCCGTTGTGGATCATCTTGACGAAGTGGCCGGCGCCGTTCGGTCCGGCGTGCAGATAGCCCTGCTCGACGCGCGGATCGCGGCCCGGCCGGTCGCGCGTTTCAGGCAGTTGCCGCGTCCCGGCGCCAGGCTCGCGAAGATCGGATCGAGCCGGTCGACCGCGGCCTTGTCGCCGCCGATCATCATGCAGTAGCCGCGCTCGAGGCCCCATACGCCGCCCGACGTGCCGACGTCGACATAGTCGAGGCCGCGTTCGCGCAAGGCGGCGGCACGGCGGATGTCGTCCTTCCAGAAGGTGTTGCCGCCGTCGATGATGGTGTCGCCGGGCGACAGCAGCGGCGCCAAGGTCGCGATCATGCTCTCGGTCGCCTCGCCGGCCGGCAGCATGATCCAGATGTGACGCGGTGCCGCCAGGGCCGCGACCAGGCCGGCGACGTGCTGGGCGGCTGTCGCGCCTTCGGCCGCCAGTGCCTGGCCCGGATTGGGATCGCGATCCCACACCACGCACTTGTGGCCGGCGCGCAGCAACCGGCGCACGATGTTGCCGCCCATCCGCCCGAGGCCGATCATTCCGAGCTGCATTGTCGAACCCTGTGTCGCGTCGCGCGCTGCCCTGACCTGAATGGTTACCTATCAGATCTCGTCGCCGGCATGCACCTCGATCACGTGGCTGCCTTCCAGAGCGTATAGCCGGCATGGCCGGTGGCGGCCAGCCGGCGAACACGAGCAGGGGCCAAGGCGCCTCGCGCCAGTCACGAGCAAGCCCGGCATGCCGCCCATGCAACCAATGCCGTTGCCGCCGCGTAGATCACGGCCGCATTGATGGTGCGACGCCGGCCGGTGGCGTCCGGCGGGTCGTCGACGTCGAAATAGAGCGGCGCCAGCACCAGCAGGTATGCGATCTGCCCGGCGAGCGAGGCCGCGAACAAGCCACAACGCCAGATCGAGCCGCAGCATCAATGCCGCGCCGCCCGCCAGCACGAGGTTGGCGGCGCCGAGCAGCCATGCCGACAATGCCGTTTCGCGCGGCGTTGGCCGCTTGCCGCCGAGATCGCCGTCAGCGCCCGGTCGAGGAACAGCGAAATCAGCGCCGCCCGGGTCGCGACGATGCCGGCGAACACGTAGAACGCGCCGATAGCGATCAGGAAGACGGCGGCGATGCCATTTCGGTGCATCCATGCGAACAATTTTCCCAGTCATGGGAGTGAAGGGCCCTTGATATTCCGCAAAGCCCGGCGATGTTCAAGCGCCGATAAGATGTGCGGCGCGGGCTCAGCCGCGGCGAACAGGGAGAAGACTCATGCGAAGCGCCGTCAAAGGTTGTCGTCGATGTTCGCGCTTGTGGTCGCGGTGGCGGGTCTCGCGTGAGCCGATGGGGCCGCAACAGCTGGTGCCCAGACCGCCAGCCGGATCGCCCGCGAAGGATGGCGCTGGAACTGGAGGCGCCTTCGCCCGAGCGCGGCTTGGCCTTCGCCCAGAAATTCTGCAGCAACTGCCATCTGGTCGAGGGCGGCGGCAGCGCCACGGTGCAGGCCGGTATTCCCTCGCTTCGAGGCCTCGCCAACAAGCCCGGCCAGAACGGCGAGCGCATCCGCAACGTGCTGATCAATCCGCATCCGCCGATGCCCGACATGCAGGTGTCGCAGCAGGAGATCCTGGACGTGCTCGCGTATCTGGAGACGCTGCGCACCGACAAGTCCGCGCCGCCGTTCCTGTCGCCGGCACAACAGGGCGACGAAGCCGCAGTATCCAAAGCCCTCGTGATCGAGCCGACCGGCGGAAGTGACCGGCCGCGGAACACGCAAATGCGGCATTGCGCGTGCCGGCACTTGCCGATTCCAGTGGATGTTGTAGGCGTATGACGCGACGAATGCGGCGGCAGCGAACCGCCGTGAACAGCAGCGGGAGCTCCAGATCGTGGGGATCCCGACCAAGGGTAAGGAACAGCACATGAAGCGTCGTACATTTCTGAAGGCCGCAGGTATCGGTGGCGCCGCCGCGGCACTCGCCAGCCCCGCTATCGCGCAATCGAGCCCGACCATCAACTGGCGGCTGCAGTCGAGCTATCCGAAGTCGCTGGAAACGCTGTTCGGCGCCTGCACCTTCTTTTCGGAAGCCGTGTCGGAAATGACCGACGGCAAGTTCAAGATCCAGATCTTCGCCGCCGGCGAGATCGTGCCCGCCTTGCAGGTGGCCGACGCGGTCGGCAACAGCACCGTCGAAATGGGCCAGACCGGCTCGTATTTCTACATCGGCAAGGACATGGGCTTCGCCTTTGGCACCGCAATCCCGTGGGGCATGAACAGCCGCCAGCAGAGCGCCTGGATGTATCGCGCCGGCGGTCTCGAAATCATGAACGAGATGTACGCCAAGTACGGCATCTTACGCATTGCCCGCCGGCAACACCGGCACCCAGATGGGCGGCTGGTTCCGCAAGGAGATCAAGTCGGTCGCCGACCTCAACGGCCTCAAGATGCGCATCGGCGGCCTCGGCGGCAACGTGATGCAGAAGCTCGGCGTGGTGCCGCAGCAACTCGGCGCCGGCGATATCTATCCGGCGCTGGAGAAAGGCGTGATCGACGCCGCCGAATTCGTCGGCCCCTATGACGACGAGAAGCTCGGCCTCGCCAAGGTTGCGCCGCTACTATCACTACCCGGCGTTCTGGGAGGGCGGCGCCGAGCTGTCGTTCTTCATCAACAAGGCGACCTGGGACGCGCTGCCGAAGCAATTCCAGAAGGTCGTGCGCATCGCCGCCATGGCGACCGGTCACGACATGCAGGCGAAATACGACGTGCTCAATCCGCCGGCCCTAAAGCGGCTGATCGCGGCCGGCGCGCAATTGAAGCCGATGCCGACCGACGTGCTGCGGGCGAGCTACAAGGCGACGCACGATCTGTTCAAGGAGTCGTCGGAGAAGCATCCAAGCTTCAAGACAATCTACGACCACCAGATTGGCGTTCCATCGCGAGAGCCAGCCGTGGTGGGGCATCTCGGACCTGACCTACGACTACAACCTGACCACCGCGATGCAGCAGAAGTGGGAGAACGGCTGATTGATCTTCTTGCCGCCGTCTCTATTTTCGCTCAACCGCCGGTCACGCTCATGTGGCGGGCGACGGCGGGCTTCTTCGAGCGCCGGTCGATGATGAAATCATGGCCCTTGGGCTTGCGCGAGATCGCCTCGTCGATGGCCCGCGACAATAGCGCGTCATCGCTCGACGCCCGCAGCACGCCGCGCAGATCGGCGGCGTCGTCCTGGCCGAGGCACATGTAGAGCGTGCCGGTGCAGGTCAGTCGCACCCGGTTGCAGCTTTCGCAGAAATTGTGCGTCATCGGCGTGATGAAGCCGAGCCGGCCGCCGGTCTCCTTGACCCGCACGTAACGGGCCGGGCCGCCGGTGCGGTAGGCGATGTCCTCCAGCGTGAATTCGTCCATCAGCCGCGCCCGCACGATCGACAATGGCAGGTACTGGTCGGTGCGGTCTTCCTCGATGTCGCCGAGCGGCATGGTTTCGATCAGGGTCAAATCGGCACCACGGCCGTGCGCGAAACGCACCATGTCGGCGATCTCGGCCTCATTGACGCCTTTGAGCGCCACCGCATTGATCTTGACCTTGAGGCCGGCCTTCTCGGCCGCCTCGAGGCCGGCGATGACCTGGCCGAAATCGCCCCAGCGGGTAATCGCCTTGAACCGGTCGGGGTCGAGGGTGTCGAGTGACACGTTGATGCGCTTGACGCCGCAATCGGCCAGTTCCTGCGCGAATTTCGGCAGCTGGCTGCCGTTGGTGGTGAGTGTCAATTCATCGAGCGCGCCGGTGCCGAGATGCCGCGACAGCGAGTGGAACAGCCACATGATGTTCTTGCGCACCAGCGGCTCGCCGCCGGTGATGCGCAGTTTGCGCACGCCCTTGGCGACGAAGGCGCTGCACAGCCGATCCAGTTCCTCCAGCGACAGCAGGTCCTTCTTCGGCAGGAACGTCATGTGCTCGGACATGCAATAGACGCAGCGGAAATCGCAGCGGTCGGTCACCGATACGCGCAGATAGCTGACATGCCGCCCGAACGGGTCGATCATCGGCGGTGCGTCTGGAACAAGTGTCTGAGACATCTGGAATTCCTGCAGCCCGAACAGCACCGAATACCCGGGCCGTTTCACCCGGCTAACGTAGCGCTTCCTTGCGCCCGATCAAGTACAGCTGGCAGCATGTGATGGTTGCAGCGGTGCCGCAAGGGCTTTACTGGCTCGGTTTCGCCCTTCGTCCGACCAAGGTTCCGCAATGTCCGATACCCCGATCCTGCAGCCGGCCAATCCAGCCTTCGCCGAAGCCGTTCGGGAGAGCTTTGCCCGGCAAGGTATGATGCGCTCGTTCGGCGCGCGCCTGGCAGAGATTGCAGCCGGCCGGGTTGCGATCGAATTGCCGTACGGGAAGGCGGTCGGCCAGCAGCAGGGGCTGTTCCATGGCGGTGCGATCGGCGCCATCGGCGACATCGCCGGCGGCTATGCGGCGCTGTCGCTGATGCCGGCCGGCAGCGAGGTCGTCACCGTCGAGTACAAGATCAATTTCATCCGACCGGCCAAAGGCGGCCTGCTCCGCGCCGAGGGTCAGGTGCTTCGCGCCGGCAAGTCGATGACAGTCGCCCGCATCGACGTGTCGCTGGTGGACGGCGGCAGTTCAACGGCCGTCGCGCTGCTGCAGGCGACATATTTGCGGGTGGCGGGCTAGGCCCGCGGATGCGCCGCGTCGTAGACTGCCAGCAGTCGGTCGCGGTCGACCTCGGTGTAGACCTGGGTGGTCGATAGAGAGGCGTGGCCGAGCAGCTCCTGGATCTGACGCAGGTCGGCACCGGCCGACAGCAGGTGCGTCGCGAACGAGTGGCGCAGCGCGTGCGGCGTCGCGCTCGCCGGCAGCTTCAACTGCGTGCGGATGCGCTCCATCGCGAGCTGGATGACGCGTGGCGACAGCGGCCCGCCCTTGGTGCCGCGAAACAGGATGTCATCGGGGTCGAGCGGGTAGGGGCAGAGCGCGCGATAGCGCTCGATGGCCGCGATCGTCACGGCAATGACCGGCACCGCGCGCTCCTTCGCGCCCTTGCCGACGATGCGCAGCACGTCGCGATCGGGCGTCGGCGCGTGCTTTGACCAGCAGCCCGAGCGCTTCCGAGATGCGCAGGCCGGAGCCGTACAGCAGCAGCAGCACGGCGGTGTCGCGGGCGCCGATCCAGTCCATCTCGGCGGTATCGGCTTCGGCAATGGTATCGGCGGCATGACCGACGGTCAGCGGCTTCGGCACGCCGTGCGGCACCTTCGGCATGGCGACGGTCAGGATCGCGCGGTTCTTGAGCGTCTCGGTCGCCTCGAGCCAGCGAAAGAACATGCGCAGCGCCGACATCGTGCCGGCCAATGTGCGCCCGGATACGCCCTGACGCCGCCGCCTGGCGAGGAAGCCGCGAATGGTTCTGGTGTCGAGCTTTTCGAGATCGGCCATCACCGGCGTCCGGCCGCGCTCGGACTTGATGTGGGCGAGAAACTGCACAAGGTCGCGGCCGTAGGCTTCGCGGGTGCCTTCCGACAGGCCGCGATCGAGCACCATGTGGTCGAGCCACGCCGCGACTGTCGCCGACAATTCGTCGCCGAGCGGCAGCTCGCCGTCGCGGCGGAAGAGGTCGGCAAGCGTGGTCAAAGCGGCTCGGCTCCTCGGGCTTCTGGCGAATCGCCCTGTTCAGGGCAACTGTCGGAAGCATACAGTTAATCGAGTGTTAATGGCAGGATGGTCGCGGTGGAACTGGTGCTGTGGGAATGGCTGAGCTTTGCGGTGCGTTGGCTGCACGTAATCGCCGGCATCGCCTGGATCGGCAGCTCGTTCTATTTCGTTCACCTGGATCTGAGCCTCGCCAAGCGCGAGGGGTTGCCGGCCGGCGCCTACGGCGAAGCCTGGCAGGTGCATGGCGGCGGCTTCTATCATCTGGTGAAGTACCTGGTCGCGCCGGCACGCATGCCCGACCACCTGACTTGGTTCAAATGGGAAGCCTACGCCACGTGGCTCTCCGGCATGGGCCTGCTGGTGATCGTCTACTACTTCTCCAGCCGCCTCTATCTGATCGACCGGACTGTCATGGAGTTGTCGCCGGCGCAGGCGATCGCGATCAGTGTCGCCGGCCTGGCGCTGGGCTGGATCGTCTACGATGCGATGTGCAGATCGCCCTTGGGGCGCAACGACACCGCGCTGGCGCTGGTCGGCTACGTGTTCCTGGTTGCGCTGAGCTTGGGGTTCACGAAGGTATTCAGCGGCCGCGGCGCCTACACGCAGATGGGCGCACTGATCGGCACCATCATGGTCGCCAACGTGTTTGTGATAATCATTCCGAACCAGCGTCGCGTGGTCGCCGATCTGATCGCCGGCCGCGTGCCCGATCCGGCGCTGGGTGCTGCCGGCAAGCAGCGCTCGCTGCACAATAACTACCTGACCCTGCCAGTGGTGTTCGTGATGATCTCGAACCACTATCCGCTGAGCTTTGCCACCCGCTTCAATTGGCTGATCCTGGCGCTGGTGATGATCATGGGGGCAGTGATACGCCACTTCTACAACAGCCGGCACAAGGGTCTGCCTTCGCCGTGGTGGACTTGGGTCGTGACGGCGCTCTGCACCATCGCCATCGTCTGGCTGTCGACCTTCCCGCCCGAGCCGTTGCAGCGAGCAGCCGCGCCCGTTACCTTCGCCCAGGCCGAGGAGGTTGTGATCACGCGCTGCAGCATGTGCCATGCGCAACAGCCGGTGTGGGAGGGGATCGGCGCGGCGCCGAAGGGCGTCATGCTCGATACCGCCGACCGCATCAAGCTGCACGCCGGGCAGATCGTGCTCAACAGCGTGCTGTCGAACGCCATGCCGCCGGGTAATATCACCGAGATCAGCGCCGCGGAGCGGGGCATGCTCGCGGCCTGGGCGCAGGCGACGCCATGATCTCCGAACCGTCACCGCCGTCGACCGGGCGATGGCGCGCGGCGGCCGTGCTGGCAGGCTTTGCGACGCTCACGCTGCCGCTGATGCCGGTGCAGGCGCTGCTGCTGCGCACGATCAACACGCGGCGCCCGCGCCTTTCCGCATTGGTATCACCGCCAGGTCTGCCGCCTGCTCGGTGTCAAGCTGCGCGTCGAAGGCGCAATTGCACATGGCAAGCCGGTACTGGTCGTCGCCAACCATTCGTCGTGGCTCGATATTCCGGTGCTCTCGGCGGTCGCGCCGGTGTCCTTCATCGCCAAGAAGGAGGTCGGCAGCTGGCCGTTCGTCTCCGCCCTTGCCAGGTTGCAACGGTCGGTGTTCGTCGATCGCACCCGGCGGTCTGCGGTCGGCGAAACGACCTCCGAGATGACGCAGCGGCTGGCGGCGGGCGACGCGCTGGTGCTGTTCGCAGAGGGCACGTCGACCGACGGCAACCGGGTACTGCCACTGCGCACATCGTTGTTCGGCGCGGTGCTGCCGGGAGCCAAGGGCGACCAGGTGCCGCACGCGGCAGTGGTGCAGACCTGCGCCGTCGTGTACGGCCATCTCCATGGCTTGCCGCTCGACCGCGCCGGCCGGCCGTTTGTCGGCTGGTATGGCGATATGGCGATCGGCAGCCATGCCTGGAGCCTGCTCAAGGCGGGGCCGCTCGACGTCCATATCGTCATTGGGCCGCCGGTTGCGATCGACAGCTTCGCCGATCGCAAGGCATTGGCGCGTCACGTCGAATCGGAATTGCGGCAGGCCGTCGTGCGGCTCCTGCGCAATCGGCCCGCCGGCGAGTCGCTGCTGGTGACAGTGCCGGCATCCGACAAAGCGAGACGCGCAGGAACAGCGGCCAAGACCTCGTCCAAGTGGACTTGATGTGGCAGCGCGATCGCTTGTCCACTTCGACGTTTGTTGCATTGCAACAATTTGATGACACTGTGGAATTGTGGCGCTATCGTAACCGCACGGGAACGCGACGGCGTCTAACGTCCCGCCGGGGATTCGCGGTTCTTGGGAATGGCGAGGGGTACATGTCTGACGATCGTGCAGACGCGGCGGCAGGGCCGACGAAGGTCTTCGTCAAGACGTTTGGCTGCCAGATGAACGTCTACGACAGCGAGCGCCTGGTGGAGGCGCTGGCACCTTCTGGTTTCGCCGAGACGGCCGATATCGGCGATGCTGATTTGATTGTCCTAAACACCTGCCACATCAGGGAAAAGGCGGTCGAGAAGGTCTATTCCGAGCTCGGTCGCGTGCGCGACGTCAAGGCCGAACGGCAGGCGCGCGGCAAGACCACCATGGTGACCGTTGCCGGTTGCGTTGCACAAGCCGAGGGCCGCGAAATCTCGCGGCGGGCGCCGGTCGTCGATGTGGTGATCGGGCCGCAGAGTTATCACCGGCTGCCGGAACTGCTCCGCGAAGCGCGCGCCGGCAAGCGCATCGTCGAGACCGAGTTCCCCGAGGTCGACAAGTTCGCGAGCCTGCCCGCCCGCACCGGACCGCGCCAGACTGCTGCATTCCTCACCGTCCAGGAAGGCTGCGATAAGTTCTGTACCTTCTGCGTCGTACCCTATACGCGCGGCGCCGAGTATTCGCGTCCAGTGGCAGATGTCGTGCGCGAAGCCGAGGCGCTGGCCGCCCGCGGCGTGCGCGAACTGACGCTGCTCGGCCAGAACGTCAACGGCTATCACGGTGTTGGTGCCGACGGGACGCCGAAGTCGCTAGCCCAGCTGCTGGCGCGGCTGTCCGAGGTGCCGCTGCTGGAACGGTTGCGCTATGTCACGAGCCACCCGCGCGATATGCAGGACGACTTGATCGACGCGCACCGGCACATGCCGAAGCTGATGCCCTATCTGCATCTGCCGTTCCAGGCCGGCTCCGATCGCATTCTCGCCGCCATGAACCGCAAGCACACCGCCGATGACTATCGCCGTCTGGTCGAGCGCATTCGCAATGCCCGTCCCGACATCGCGCTATCGACCGACATCATCGTCGGCTTTCCAGGCGAAACCGATGCCGAGTTCGCGCAGACGCTCGCGCTCGTGCGCGAGATCGGCTTCGCCCAGGCCTACTCGTTCAAGTACAGTGGCCGTCCGGGGACGCCCGCAGCGGCGATGGAAGAGCAAATTCCAGATCGCATCAAGTCGGCCCGCCTCGCGGAGCTGCAGGATCTGCTCGAAAACCAGCAGAAGTCGTTCAACAACGGCTTCGTGGGTCAGGTCGTGCCGGTATTGTTCGAGCGGCCGGGCAAGCGTGAAGGCCACCTCGTCGGCCGCACGCCTTACCTGCAACTGGTCCATGTCGAGGCCGGCGAAGCGGCGCTGGGCCACATCCTGCCGGTGGCGATCGCCTCCGCCAGCCAGAATAGCCTGACCGGAACGCTGCAAGCGGCGTGATCGAGCGTTCACGGCGGTTGATGGCGCTATTGCTGTCATCGCATCGCCGAGTGGGTTGTGCTAGATTGGCGGTGGCTACAGCAACTCAACGCCGCCGGAGACTGCCAATTTGACAGCCTATCGTGGACCTTCCGCCCCCGGCGGACTTGCCCGTCCCAAGAAAGCGACCGCGCCAAAGAAGCGGGTCGTCGTGCCCTTCGAGGACAACCGGTTTCTGCCGCGATTGCTTGGCGAACACGATTCGCATCTGGCGCTGATCGAGGACCGGCTCGGGATCGAGGCGCACGCACATGGCAATGTCGTCATCCTGGCCGGCTCGGAAGGCGGCTGCGACATCGCTCGCGGCGTGCTCGAGGACCTTTATGCGCGAGTCCGCAAGGGCGACGAGATCGGCCCCGGCGACATCGACGGACTGATTCGCCATGCTCGCCAGGAGGATCTGCCGGCCGGCAGCGACGGCCGCGCCCAGATCGCCACCCGGCGCAAAATCGTCAACGCCCGCACGCCTGCACAGAGCACCTACATTCGCGCCATCGAGAAGCTCGACCTGGTCTTCGGCATCGGCCCGGCCGGCACCGGCAAGACCTATCTCGCGGTCGCATTCGCCGCCCATTGCCTGGAGCGCGGCATCGTCGAGCGGATCATCCTGTCGCGGCCGGCGGTGGAAGCGGGCGAGCGGCTGGGCTTCCTGCCCGGCGATATGCGCGACAAGGTCGATCCCTACCTGCGGCCGCTGTACGATGCGCTCTACGACGTGCTGCCGCCCGAGAAGGTCGAGCGCGACCTCGACGCCGGCATAATCGAGATCGCACCGCTCGCCTTCATGCGCGGGCGCACGCTGGCCAACGCCTTCGTCATTCTCGACGAGGCGCAGAACACCACCAGCATGCAGATGAAGATGTTCCTCACCCGTCTCGGCGAAGGTTCGAAGATGGTAATCACCGGCGATCCGAGCCAGATCGATCTGCCACCGGGCCAGAAATCCGGCCTCGAAGAGGCGGTGGCGCTGCTTGACGGCGTCGACGAGACCGCAACGATCCGATTTGCGTCGCAGGACGTCGTCCGCCGCGATCTGGTCGCGCGCATCGTCGAGGCCTATGAGCGTGCGGCGCCGCCGAAGAAGGTTTGAAGATGCCTCGGACTGACGCGCTCGATCGCTCTGCGCCGGATCCGGCCGCCGATCCCGAGCCTCCACGAGGGTTGATCGTGGAGGTCGTCGAGGAGGCCGGCGGCTGGCCGGCGCTCGGTGATCTTTCGGCGATCATCGCGCCGGTGCTGACGGCAGTAGGGGCGCACGAGCGGCTGTCCCCGCAGCTGCCGGCGGAGGCCTGCATCGCGCTCGTCGACGACGCCACGATGCGGCGTCTCAACAGCCAATTCCGCGCCAAGGACAAGCCGACCAACGTGCTGTCGTTTCCGTCCGGCATGCTGGCGGTCGCCAATCAGAGACGCCAACTTGGCGATATCGCGCTCGGTTTCGAAACGGTGATGCGCGAGGCTGCGGCGCAGGAAATTGCGCCGCCGGATCATGTCCGCCACCTCGTACTGCACGGGCTCTTGCATCTGATGGGCTTCGATCACGAGAGCGACGCCGACGCCGCGGTCATGGAGACGCTCGAGATCGAGATCCTGGCCAGCCTCGGCATCGTCAACCCTTACGAGGAGGCGGCCTCGGCGCCGGCGGCGCCATGACCGTCGATCCGGCCAAATCGGCGGGCTCGACCGTCACACACGATAATGCCGATCCGGCAGCGGCACCGACCGCGGGCACGCCGGCGCTTGGCTGGTTCGCCAGCTTGCGGGCCAGGCTCGGTCTGCCGGGCGGGCCGTCACTCAGGGCGACACTCGAGGAAGCGCTCAACTCGGAGGAAAAATCGCCGGACTCGTTCTCGGCCGAGGAGCGCAGCATGCTGCTGCGACTGCTGCGCTTCGGCACGCTCAGAGTCGAGGATGTCATGGTGCCGCGTGCCGACATCATTGCGGCGGAGGAGAACGAATCGCTCGGCGAGCTGCTGCGTCTGTTCCAGGACGCGGGCGTGTCGCGCATTCCGGTGTACCAGGAGACGCTCGACGACCCGCGCGGCATGATCCACGTCAAGGATCTGCTGAAGTGGATGACGCGCGACGTCGCTGCTCCCGTCAATGGTGGTGAGAAACCGCATCCGGACCTGACCACGGTCGATTTGAAGATCCCATTGCTGGCGACCAAGATCCGTCGGCCAGTGCTCTACGTGCCGCCATCGATGCCGGCCATGAACCTGCTGATCCGCATGCAGTCGACCCGAATTCACATGGCGCTGGTGGTCGACGAATACGGCGGCACCGATGGCCTCGTCACCATCGAGGACCTGGTCGAGCAGATTGTCGGCGAGATCGAGGACGAGCACGATGAGCTGGAGGACGCCCACATCTATGAGGACGCCAAGCTCGGCCTCGTCGCCTCGGCACGCACGCCGGTCAAGGAGCTCGATGAGCATCTCGGGCTCAAGCTGCTGACGCCGGAGGAGGAGGAAGCGATCGATACGCTGGGCGGCCTGGTGTTCGCCTTGGTCGGGCGGGTGCCGGCACGCGGCGAGATCGTGCTGCATCCGAGCGGCATCGAGTTCGAGGTGCTGGATGCCGATCCGCGTCGGGTCAAGCGGTTGAAGATCATCGATGCGCGCGGCCAGCAGGCCGTGTCGAAAGGCCCTGACGGCGCGCCGGAAAGTCCACCCAAGCCATGAGCGCCTTGATGCCGTTGGCCGGGGGACGGGCCGCTGCCGCGCCGGAATGGACCGCGCGCTGGTGCCGGACGGCCAGCGCGCGCGGTGCCGCCGCCGCAGCCTTTGCCGCAGGCTCGGCTTCGGTACTCGCGATGGCCCCGTTCTTCCTGTGGCCGGTGCTGTTTGCGACGCTGCCGGTCCTGGTCTGGCTGATCGATGGCGCCTGGGAGCGTAGCGGACGACGATGGCTCCTGTGCTTCTGGCCCGGCTGGTGGTTCGGCTTCGGCTATTTCGTGTTCGGCCTGTTCTGGATCGGCGAAGCGTTCCTGGTCGAGTCGGAGCGATTCTTGTGGGCACTGCCGTTCGCCGTAACGTTGCTGCCGGCGGGATTGGCGATGTTTTTCGGGGCGGCGACGTCCGCCACTGGGTTGATCTCGCGGCCGGGCATTGGCCGGGTGGTGGTGCTGGCGCTCGCGATCGCCGCCACCGAATGGTTGCGCGGGCACGTGCTGACCGGTTTCCCGTGGAACATCCTCGGTTACGCGCTGACCATGCCGCTGGTGTTGATGCAATCTGCCGCCATTGTCGGCATCTACGGTCTGACGCTGGCGGTAGTGCTGATCTTCTCGGCGCCCGGCGTGCTGCTGGCCGCGGGCGGCAGCCGCAGTTGGCGGTCAGCTGCGGCCATCGCCATCCTGCCGCTGCTGGTGATGGCGGCATATGGCGCTGCCAGACTTGCTGTGTTGACCGACGCGCCGGTGCCCGGCGTTGGGCTGCGGATCGTGCAACCGAGCATACCACAACGCCAGAAGTGGGTGGCTGAGAATCAGCGCTGGATCTTCTTCGATCACATTGACCTGTCGCAGCGCACGCCTGCCGGCGAGCCGGACGAAGCCATGACCGGTGTCAGCCACGTGATCTGGCCGGAAGCAGCGATGCCGTTTCGGCCGCTGCAGAGCCCCGAGGCGCTGGCGGCAATCGGCGAAATGCTGCCCTCCGGGCGGCATCTGTTGTCCGGTGGCTTGCGCACGGTCGAGACCGGTGGCGGCGAACAGGAAGCGCGCAATAGCCTGATGGTGTTCGGCGCCGCCGGCAAGGTGGTCGCGATCTACGACAAGATCCACCTGGTTCCGTTCGGCGAGTACCTGCCGCTAAAGGGGCTGCTGGAGCGGCTCGGCCTGGAGCAGCTGACGCGTCAGCGCGGCGGCTTCGGCATCGGTCCGGCGCCGCGCCCGTTGCTGACGGTTCCCGGGCTGCCGCTCGCCGGCCCGTTGATCTGCTACGAGGCGATCTTTCCGGCCGCCATCGTGCAAACAGCCGAGCGCCCCGGCGTGCTGGTCAATCTCACCAACGACGGCTGGTTCGGCAATACCACCGGGCCGCGCCAGCATCTGCATCAGGCCCGGGTGCGCGCTGTCGAAGAGGGCCTACCAATCGTTCGGGCGGCAAACAATGGGATCTCGGCGGTAATCGCGCCATCGGGCAGAATGGTCGGCAGCCTCGGCATGAACGTGCGTGGCAATTTTGATGCAATTTTGCCACAGGCAATCGCGCCGACGCTCTACAGCCGGGCCGGCGACCTGCTGTTTGCTGCGATATGGCTGTTGCTTGCGATCTGGTGCTATTTCCAGCGCCTTGGCGCGCCATCGAAGCCGTAACTTCCGCAATCGCAGCAAGCAAGGGATTGCTGTTCGCGGTGGCCCTTGCTGTTGACTAGTGGCGGATGCGTACCTACGACGTGCCATAGAAGCATGCTGGAACGCGCCAATAGTGGCGCCACTGCCTTACTTGCGAGCGCCGCCTTGAGCGAAAACAGCACCGAGGAGAAAGGCTCAAGAAAAGCAAATCCGGTCGACGTCTACGTCGGCACCAGGGTGCGCTTGCGCCGGATGCTGCTCGGAATGAGCCAGGAAAAGCTCGGCGAGCGTTTGGGGCTGACCTTCCAGCAGGTGCAGAAGTATGAGAAGGGCGTCAATCGGATCGGTGCGAGCCGGTTGTTCGAGTTGGCCAAAGTACTGGGCGTGAGTGTCGGATATTTCTACGAGGACGCTCCCGATCATGCCAGCGGTGCGAGCGCCGAATCGGCCGCGGCCAGCGGCTTTGCCGAGCTTCCATCCGAAAGCTATGCCGCGGATTTTCTCAGCAGCCGCGAGGGTCTCGAGCTCAACAAGGCGTTTGCCCGCATATCGGATCCGAAAGTGCGCCGCACGATCGTCGATCTGGTGCGCTCGCTAGCCAGTGAAGAGGGCAAGGCCTGAGAGATAGTTTTCCCAGCCGGACGCCGCCAGCGCCTTGACCCTGCCATCAAAGCCATTAAACAAGCGCGCAATCTCATCGACATGAGCATCCGCTTCTTGAAATACGGGGTTCTTCAGTGGCACGCCAATCGTACCTGTTCACCAGCGAGTCGGTTTCCGAAGGTCATCCGGACAAGGTCGCGGACCAGATTTCGGATGCGATCCTGGATGCGTTCCTGGCCAATGATCAGAAGCTCGGCATCGCCGACAATAGCGCCGTCAACACCCGTCTTGGCTGTGAGACGCTGGTCACCACCAACAAGGTCGTAATCGCCGGCGAGGGCCGCGGCCAGGCGCCGCTGTTCGAGAAATTCGCAAGCCATCAGTTCGTCGGCCAGAACGAATGGGTGGTCGAACCGCGAGTTGATCACCGAGATCGCGCGCGGCGTGATCAAGGACATCGGCTACGATCAGGTCGGCTTCTCCTATCGCGGCGCCGAAGTCGAGGTACTGCTGCACGGCCAGTCCGCCGACATCGCCATGGGCGTCGACGAGAAGCAGGGCGAGGAGGGTGCCGGCGACCAGGGCATGATGTTCGGTTTCGCCTGCACCGACAGCGAGACCTACGAGAAGGGCTCGTTCATGCCGGCCCCGATCTACTTCTCGCACAAGATCCTGAAAGTGCTGTCCGAGCAGCGCCGCTCGGGCAAGCTCGGCGATCTGCTGCCGGACGCCAAGAGCCAGGTCACCATCCGCTACGAGGATGGCAAGGCCGTCGGCTGCGAGAAGGTCGTGGTTTCGACGCAGCACCAGAAGGCCAACGGCCAGGGCCGCGACTACACGCCGGAAATGGTGCGCGAGATGATCGGCGATGCCGTCACCTCGGCGCTGCCGAAGGGATGGATGCCGAAAAGCGGCGCCGACTTCCTGGTCAACCCGACCGGCAATTTCGTCGTCGGCGGGCCCGACGGCGACTGCGGCCTCACCGGCCGCAAGATCATCGTCGACACCTACGGCGGCTATGCCCCGCACGGTGGCGGCGCGTTTTCCGGCAAGGACCCGACCAAGGTCGATCGCTCGGCCGCTTACGCCGCCCGCTACCTGGCGAAGAACGTCGTCGCCGCCGGCCTCGCCGAGCGCTGCATGATCCAGGTCGCCTACGCCATCGGCCGTCCCGAGCCGATGTCGCTGCTGGTCGACACCCAGGGCACCAGCAAGCACGGTCCAGAACTCGACGCCCAGCCTCGAGAAGGTGCTGGCCGAGCTGTTCCCGATGCGGCCGACCAATATCCGCCGCAAGCTGCAGCTCAACAAGCCGATCTACAAGCGTACCGCCGCCTACGGCCACTTCGGCCGCGCACCGGAACAGGACGGCGGCTTCTCGTGGGAGCGCACCGACCTCGCCGACGCGATCAAGAAGGCGATTGGTTGAAGTTCTCGCTGATGCGTGCCGTCTGCGCATTACGAAATCGGCCGCCACTTGCGAGATGATTTCTGAACGGCCGCGGCGTGCGGCCGTTTTTGTTCGTGAGTGCCCGATGCATGACGATGTCGATAGTGGCGAAGACCTGCGCCACGAGCTGCGCTCGTTCGGGCGACGGCGCGGCCGGCCGCTGACTGCGCGGCAGCGGCGGCTCATCGACGAGCTGCTGCCGCGACTTCGGTTGCCACTCGGCGGCCCAGCACCAATCGCCAGCAGCCTGGCTGATGCACTGGTTCCCGGTGCCACCGAGACCTGGCTCGAGATCGGATTTGGCGGTGGTGAGCATCTCGTTGCCCAGGCGAGCGCGCATCTGGGCGTGGCATTGGTCGGCTGCGAGCCATTCATCGACGGCGTGGTCAAGGTGCTGGTGCAGATCGAGGAGCGTGGTCTCGGAAACGTACGGCTGCATGACGATGACGCGCGTGATATCTTGCGCTGGCTACCGCCAGCTTCGATCGCCCGCGCCTTCGTGCTGTTTCCCGATCCCTGGCCGAAGGCGCGCCACCGCAAGCGGCGCCTGGTGTCGGGGCCGACGCTGGCGCTGCTTGCCCGCGTCATGCGGCCAGGCGCCGAACTGCGTGTTGCCACCGACATCGGCGACTATGCCCGCACCATCCTCGAGGCCATGACGCATCAGTCGGCCTTCCACTGGACCGCCACTTGTCCGGCAGATTGGCGTGTCCAAGGCGAAGACTGGCCGCTGACGCGATACCAGCAAAAGGCGATCCGCGAGGGTCGGCGCTGCTATTTCCTGCGCTTCGAGCGCGTGTGATTGCGTCCCATCGTTTACTATTTCCGACGCGCACCTGCGGATTTCGTTGCGTTCATGTCAGATTTCATCTTGACCGCTCGGCGGCTAAAGTATACGCAAACTGTGCTCATGATCATCTCAACTTTGGGGTGGGTCCGAAAGGATCCGCTCTTTTTGTTTTGATGGCCTGGGCCCACGTTACGCGTCGGGTAGGCTTGATGGATAATGGCGAAGACAGCGTCGTCTCCGACGAGCGCTTCATCCACGAAAGCGGACTTGCTGCTGGCATTGCCGCGCTGGTCGAGCCGCTGCTCGTCGACCTCGGTTTCCGGCTGGTCCGCGTCCAATTGTCGGGCAAGGAAGGTCAGACGCTGCAGATCATGGCCGAGCGGCCGGACGGCACGATGTCGGTCGGCGATTGCGAGCAGGTCTCGCGACAGCTGTCGCCGGTGCTGGATGCCTACGATCCGCTGCCGGGCGCCTATCGCCTGGAGGTCTCCTCGCCCGGCATCGACCGGCCGCTGGTGCGGCCATCTGATTTCGACGACTGGTCGGGGTTCGAGGCGAAGATCGAGCTCAGCCAGCCGATCAACGGCCGCAAGCGGTTCCGCGGTATTCTCGACGGCTTCGAGAATGGCGAGGTACGCATCGAGATGCGAGCTGGACAAGGTCGGCCTGCAGGTGCTTGGCATTCCGATCGCGATGATCGGCGAGGCCAAGCTCGTGCTCTCCGACGACCTCATTCGCGAGACGTTGCGGCGGGCGAAGAAGTTGAAGGAGCGCGGCGTCGCGGCCGCGTCCGAACAAGGTTCGAACCAGGAATAAAAGGGTAAAGGTCATGGCAATTGCAGGCGTGAGCGCAAATCGTTTGGAGCTGCTCCAGATCGCCGACAGCGTCGCGCGCGAGAAGACGATCGATCGTAAGATCGTCATCGAGGCGATGGAAGATGCCATCCAGAAGGCGGCCAAGTCGCGCTATGGCGCCGAGAACGACATCCGCTGCGAGATCGATCCGAAGACCGGCGAGACTCGCCTGTCGCGGGTGATGGCGGTGGTCGAGGAGGTCGAAAACGAGTTGACCCAGATCACGCTGGCCGATGCCAAGCGCCGCAACCCCGACGCCAAGATCGGCGACTTCATTGCCGAGAGCCTGCCGCCACTGGATTTCGGCCGCGTCGCCGCCCAGAACGCCAAGCAGGTGATCGTGCAGAAGGTCCGCGAGGCCGAGCGCGAGCGCCAATACGGCGAGTACAAGGACCGCGTCGGCGAGATCATCAACGGCACCGTGAAGCGCGTCGAATACGGCAACGTCATTGTCGATCTCGGCCGTGCCGAGGGCGTCATCCGTCGCGACGAGATGATCCCGCGCGAGCTGCCGCGCTACGGCGACCGCATCCGCTCCTACATCTACGACGTGCGTCGCGAGCCGCGCGGACCGCAGATTTTCCTGTCGCGTGCGCGTCCCGAATTCATGTCGAAGCTGTTCGCGATGGAAGTGCCGGAGATCTACGACAACGTGGTCGAGATCAAGTCGGTGGCCCGCGATCCGGGCTCTCGCGCCAAGATCGCGGTGATCTCGAAGGATAGCTCGATCGATCCGGTCGGCGCCTGCGTCGGCATGCGCGGCGCCCGGGTGCAGGCGGTGGTCAACGAGTTGCAGGGCGAGAAGGTCGACATCATCCAGTGGAACCCCGATGCAGCGTCGTTCATCGTCAACGCTTTGGCGCCGGCCGAAGTCTCCAAGGTCGTGCTCGACGAGGACGCGAGCCGGATCGAGGTCGTGGTGCCGGAAGCTCAGCTATCGCTCGCCATCGGCCGCCGCGGCCAGAATGTGCGGCTCGCTTCGCAGCTGACCGGCTGGGACATCGAGAAAACCCCCGATTTCCACGGCCCCGCTTTCGACGAGATCGGCGACAACTGCCGCGCACTGGGTCACTTCCGCGATCTCGTAACCTCCGGCCGGCTATTCATCGACAATCCGCTGACGCCCGAGACGTTCGCCACGCAGATGCAGGAACGCATCGCGATCCTGTCGGCGGAAGGGCCACGCGGGCGCGCAATCCTGTTCTCGCCGCATCCCGAAATGGGCGATCTGCTTGCAAAATACATGCTGATGGAAAGCTACATCCCGCACTATCTGCCGATCCGTGGCGCGCAGGTGATGCAGGAAACCCTGACCGCCGCGCGGGCGGACGAATCGCGCGCGTTCCTGCTCATCCTCAATGCGATGGAGATGATGGCGGACGGTGCGCGTGCCGTCACTGCTGGGGCGACGCCGGTCGAAATATCCCAGGCTGCTGGCGCGGCTGCGAAGCTCGATGCGCTAGCTGGTGCGTGGCGCGCGCGGTCGAAACTGCTGATGCCGTCGGAAGGCGGCATGGGCGAACTCGAACGCTTCGTACTCGCCGGACTCGAAATGCGGCTACCGATGGCTGTCGAACGGCTCGGCGCCGTGCTGGGCGACCTCGCCAGAGCCGGGCACGATGGACCACGACTTGCCGCATCATTCGCAGCGATCGCCGACGACGCGCTCGCATCCTGGCAAGCGCCGACGAAACGTCGCCCCGCCGAGCTGCTGCTGGAACTGGAACTCGCGCTGCTGCTGATTGAAGCCTGGGCGAGTCAAGGCGAACTGCATGTCTTGATCGAAAGGCATTCCTGAACTCCGTGACAGAACCCTCCCCCACCGCCGATGTGCGATTTAAAGCGGTCACCAAGCGCTACGGCGATGCCACTGCCGTCAAGGCGCTGACCCTCGATATTCCGCGCGGCTCTTTCTTTTCGCTGCTCGGGCCGTCCGGCTGCGGCAAGACCACGACGCTGCGTTTGATCGCCGGGTTCGAATTGCCCGACGAGGGTGACGTCTTCATCCGCGACACGCGCGTCAACGATATCCCGCCCTACCGCCGTGACTTCGCGATGGTATTCCAGAACTTCGCGCTGTTTCCGCATCTGAGCGTCGCCGACAACGTCGCCTTCGGCTTGCGCATGAGTGGCGTCGGCCGTCAGGAGCGCGAGGCGGCAGTCGCAAATGCGCTCGCTCTCGTCAAGCTCGGTGGTTTTACGGATCGATATCCGAAACAACTCTCCGGCGGCCAGCAACAGCGCGTCGCCATCGCGCGCGCCATCGTCATGAAGCCGGCGGTGCTGCTGCTCGACGAACCATTGGGCGCGCTCGACAAGAACCTGCGTGAGTCGATGCAGGTGGAGCTTCGCGCACTGCAACGGCAGTTGGGGCTGACCACCGTGTTCGTCACCCACGATCAGGAAGAAGCGCTGACCATGTCGGACGCGATCGCGGTGATGCGTGACGGGGTGATCGAGCAACTGGGCGCGCCGCGCGACATCTACGAAAAGCCCGCCACCGAATTCGTCGCGACCTTCCTCGGCGCCAGCAACCTGATCGAGGCCACCGTCACCGAAAGCGGCGGCGCAACGTCACTCGTTTCGACGCCGAGTGGCCCGTTGATTGTCAACGGACGGCATTCGGTTGGTGCGAAGTTGAAGCTCGCGATCCGTCCCGAACGACTGCTGTTGACGCCAGCCGGAGCGACACAGCCAAGCGTCATCGAGGCTGTCGTCCGCGACGTCGTCTATCGCGGGATGACGGCGCAGGTATACCTCGATTGCGGCAGCCAGCCGCTGCTCGCCTTCGTTCAGAATTCGGCGATCACTGCGATCGATTGGCCGCCGGGAAGTCGGGTCGCGGTGCAGATGCCGCCAGAGAGCCTCGTCGTGCTCGGGGACGAGCCATGAGTGCGAAAGTGCGGCTGTCGCGCTCGTCGGCGAGCCTGGCACTGCTGGCGCCGCCGCTGGCGCTTTTTCTGTTTTTCTTCTTGGCCCCCTTATTGTCACTGCTGTGGGCGAGCTTTCACACAGCGTCCGACACGGAGATCTACGGATCGTCGCTGACCACGGCGCATTATGTCACCGTTCTGACCGACCCATTCTATCACACGATCATCCTGCGAACGCTCGGCACCGGCGCCGTCATCCTGCTGCTGTGCCTCGTCCTCGGCTACGCCACCGCCTTTGTGCTGGCGCCGCTACCGCCACGAAAGCGGCTGCTGCTGCTGGCATTGCTGGTGCTGCCGTTGATGGTCAGTAACGTCGTGCGCGCTTACGGCTGGATCGCGATCCTCGGTCGCCAGGGTCTCGTCAACTCGCTGCTGCGCGATGCCGGCGTGATCGAACGCCCACTTGTGTTGCTCAACTCGTTCGAGGCTGTGTCGTTCGGCCTGATGACGATCCTGCTGCCTTATATGGTGATCTCGGTCGCCAATGCGCTTTCAGCAATCGACGCGCAATACAATGAAGCGGCGCAGTCGCTGCGGGCGAGCCCCGTGCGAACCTTCATCCACGTCACCTGGCCGCTGTCGAGCCCAGGCGTCGCGTCCGGCATGCTGCTGGTGTTCCTGCTGACGTTGAGTGCCTATGTGACGATCACGCTGCTTGGCGGGCCCCGCATGAAGCTGCTGGTCAGCTTGGTGTTCGACCAGGTCGGTGCGTTCCGATGGCCGCTGGCTGCGGCAATTGCGTTCGTACTGCTGGCGGTGGCGCTCGCCGTCGGCGGGCTGATCCTGGCGGTGCTTCGGCCACAGCGCGTGCAGGGGAGGGGCTGAGTCATGCGCATCGTTGTGCTGCTACTTGCGGGCCTCACATATCTGCTCGTCCTAGGGCCGATCCTGATCGTGCTGATCACGGCGTTTTCGGCATCGGAGTTCTTCGCCTTCCCCCCGAAGGGGCTATCGTTGCGCTGGTTCGTGACCTTCTTTGCCACCGACAGCATGCGCGGCGCCTTCTTGCGCAGCATCCAAATCGCAGTGGTATCGGCGACGGTCGCGACAATACTGGGAACTATGGCGGCGATGTATGTCGCGCGCCGCAAGGGGCTCGCCGCCACGCTGCTGCAAGCATTGTTCCTGGCGCCGCTGATATTCCCTGCAATCGTACTCGGACTGTCGCTGCTGCTGTTCTATAAGCTGATCGGCGGCATGCCCGATTTCATCGGCCTCGCCATCGCCCACACGATTCTTGGCATGCCGTTCGTGATCCGCTCGGTCAGTGCCAGCATCCTGGCCGTCGATCCCGTGCTGGAGGAGGCAAGCCAGAGCCTGCGCGCGGGCCCCTGGGCGACGTTCACGCTGATCCTGATGCCGCTGATCTGGCCTGGCATCGTGTCGGGCGCGATGTTCGCATTCATCCTGTCGTTTGGAGAACTCAACACCGCGCTGTTCCTGACCGGCCCCGGCGTCACCACTTTGCCGATTGAAATATTCAGCTACTTGCAGTTCCAGGGCGGACAGTTGGTGATCGCAGCTGCCTCGGCGGTGCAGGTCGGCATGATCGCACTAATCGTTCTGCTGGTCGAACGCATGGTCGGCCTCACGCGGGTCGTAAGGTCGCGATAGTGGCCCCAAACCCGCCTGTGCATTGTTTTTACTTGATCGCGTCTGACCCTAAGTGCTGATAGTCGAATACTCGGAGAGTCCGAATACTTCTGCTGCCGCGCCCATCGCTTTGGTTAACCAGCGTCTGCTTGCTGAGGTTCTGCGGAACTTGCTTCGCGTGGCTGCTGAATAAAGGTCGATCGAAAGGCCGAAGTCGGCTTTATCTGCAGTGCGTTCGACTGCGTCGCCCTCATGCTGCAGCTGCTCAGGGCCGCTTTGGGTCAAGGGGAGGCTTGAGCGGTGTTCAGTCGACTTCCGTAGTGCCTCCGATCACGACCATTCGCCCAACCGCACGTCGAGACCGACGCGATACGCCCGATACCCTCCGTCATGCTGCGGTGCAGCGCAACGACAAGGAGGAGCCAGCCTCTGCTATGGCGTTAGCAGTGCTATTGGGGTTCGGGTGGGATGAGCACGAGCTTCCCGACGTGCCGCTTTGCCAGGAAGGCGCGTTGGGCATCCGCGATCCGCTCAAGTGGCCAAGTCTGTGCGATGATTGGACGATAGCGGTTTGCTTCGATGTACGAAATCAAGTTCGGGAAGACGACCGGCTCCCACGCCGTACAGCCGATCAGCGTCAGGTCATTCAGGTAGAGGGTGCGCATATCGAGCTCGACGATCGGTCCGGCGATCGCCCCGCTGGTCACGTATCGGCCGCGCGCCTTGAGCGCGGGAAGCATACCGCTGAAAGCGGCGCCGGCGACATTGTCCACGATGATGTCAACCGAGCCTTCGCCAAGCGCCTCCGCGGGCGACTGAGTGCGGCCTAGCATGATGTCGGCGCCTGCCGCGCGGATCTGCTCGTGCTTGGAAGCGTCGGCGATGGCAATGACACGAGCGCCGCGGAGCTTTGCGAGCTGCACAGCGGCTGTGCCTACCCCGCCCGACGCCCCGGCAACTAGGACGGTCATGCCGCCACGCACGTCGGCGCGAAGCAGCATGTTCTCAGCCGTGCCGTAGGCGCACGGCACCGCGCCTAGTTCGGCGTCGCTCCAATCCGCGTTGACCGGAAAGACCTCGGCGGCAGGCACCCGCACGAACTCGGCGAATGCGCCGTCGAGATCGGAGCCGAGCCACACGGTGTCGTCAGCGGCCGAGCCCGGGAGCCGCATGCACGAGCGCACGATGCACCGCCGCCCGATCAGCGATCGATCGGCGTTCCGCCCGACCGCCATAACGCGGCCGCAGCAATCCGTCCCCTGAATGATCGGGAATGGGCTGGCACTTTGCCAGCCGCCATCGCTGATCTCGCCCGGCGCCGACGCGCGAGCCTGCGTTCCGGTATCGCTCGTAACGTCTTTGGAATACCAGCCGACGCGAAGATTGATATCGGTGTTATTGACGCCTGCCGACAGCACGCGCAGGAGAACGTCTTCAGCCCCAAACTCCGGCACGGGAACGCGTCGCCACTCGAGCTTGTCGTAGCCGCCGTGGCCGGTGGTCACAACAGCGAGCATCTCGCTTGGAATTGCTTTGCCGCAGTCGTCTTGAGCCACTTTATCGCCTCGGCCTGACCGTCACCCCGCCTCCGACGCGATGATCGTAAGCGGACGCAACTTCGGCAGGCAAGCTCTTCCGGGCCCTATGTCGCTATGGGCCCTTGCCCGGCGCCGGGCGGAGGTCCAGACGCTCGTTGATCACCCGGAACCGGCCGTTCGTTACCTCGAGTTGCGCCATTCTGATTGCAGCACAGCAGAAACCGCTCAAGAACTCTGGAGACTGGCTCACCCAAAACGCACACGTTGCCTGATCATCCGTGCCTGCGCGCGGCAGGTTTTGGCCCGAAGCAGGAAGTCGCCCTACGGTCGGTTCGAAGGGTATAGCGGAAGTGGTTGCCGACGGGCCCCAGAGCCAAAGCCAGAATGTGACCGACTTCCGCTAGACTCTGCTCACAGACCACGACCTCAGTTCGTTCCCCAGTCGGAATCGCCTGAAGAGGGCATGATGGGCGCCGAGCCTCGACATTTGTTTGTAATTAGATATCTAGGTAACAGGATCGAGATGACCGCCTTCCATCTCTCACTGCAACAAACAATGAGAAATGGTGCCAGCGTAGGTTTTGGATATAGCTGTTAACTCTCCCAACGCTTCGGCGATGGCATGGCGTGCGGTCGCCGTTCAGGTCGCGACGCGCTGGATCATCGCCAAGTTGCGCAATGCCAGGTTCTTCTCGCTCGCCGAGTTGAACGAAGGCACCCGCGATTGCGTGACGGCACTCAACGATCGCATCTACCGCCATCTTGGTTCGAGCCGCCGCGCGCTGTTCGAGGCGGTCGAGCAATCGGCGCTGAAGACGTTGCCGATCGAGACCTACGTCTACGCCGAATGGAAGGAATGCAAGGCCGGGCTCGATTATCACGTCGAGGTCGAGAAGCACTACTATTCAGTGCCGCACGCGCCGCTGCGCGAGACGCTGTGGGCGCGGATCACCGCACGCGCGATCGAGCTGTTCCATTGGGGAACACGCGTCGCCGTGCATGTTCGGTCCTCATCGAACCGCAAGCATACGACCGTGCGTGAGCACATGCCGGCCAGCCATCAGCGTTATGCCGACTGGACACCAGAGCGCATCCAGCGACAGGCGACGGAGATTGGGCCGAAGACTGCGGCGCTCGTCGAACTGATCCTGCGCGAGAAGACGCATCCCGAACAGGGCTTCCGCGCCACGATCGGCATCATCCGGCACGCCCGGAGCTTCGGCCCCGAGCGGCTGGAAGCGGCCTGCGATCGCGCGCTTGAGATTGGCGCCCGCTCGTACACCTCGGTCACCTCGATCCTGATGTCACCGGCAGTGGGAAACTGACCCAGGCGGCAACATGAATCTGACCCACCGCATTAGGTGGTTCCTCCTGAGCGGAGGGGCCGATGCTGAAGGCGGAGGAACAGATGGAATTGATGGTTTTGAAGAAGCACGGCGAGAGCATCCGCTCGCTCAGTCGGTCGACGGGGCGGTCGCGGAATACGGTGCGGCGTTACCTGCGGGGCGGCGATACGGCGGCGACGCGGAAGCCGGCGCCCAAGCGGCCTGAGAAGCTCGATCCCTACAAGACGTACATCATCGATCGGATGGCGGCGGCGGCGCCGGATGCGATCCCGGCGTCGGTGCTGCTGCGCGAGATCCAGGAGCGCGGCTACGACGGCGGATATTCCCGCGTGAAGCAGTTCGTGCGCGGTCTGGTGCCGGCCTCGCCACCCGAACCGGTCGTGCGTTTTGAGACCGAGCCCGGCCAGCAGATGCAGGCCGACTGGGCGACGGTCGGGAAAGGCGCTGGCAAGCTGAAGGTGTTCATCGCCACGCTCGGCTGGAGCCGGATGGCCTACGTCGAGTTCTGCGATGACGAGCAGGTCGAGACGTTGATCGCGTGCCACGAGCGCGCCTTCCTGGCGTTCGGCGGCGTGCCCAGGGAAGTGCTCTACGACAACATGAAAACGGTCGTTCTGGAGCGCAACACTTATGGTCGTGGCGCGCACCGCTTTCATCCGGGCTTCCTGGATTACATCAAGCATGCCGGCGCGCTGCCGCGTTTGTGCCAGCCCTATCGTGCGCAGACGAAGGGCAAGGTCGAGCGCTTCATCGGCTATCTGAAGCGCAGCTTCTGGGTGCCGTTCGTTGCCACGCAGCGGCAGGCCGGCGTATTGCCCGACAAGCATTCGGCCAACGCGGCGGTCGCCCGCTGGCTGCGCGAGGTGGCGAATGCGCGCGTGCATGCGACGACCGAGGAGGTTCCGGCCGAACGGTTGATCATCGAAAAGCCCAAGCTGCAGGATCTTCCGGCGGCCTATCGTGGACGCTCGGCGCGTATGGCACTGGCCGTGCCGGAACGCAAACACGTGATCGGCTATCAGCATCCACTGTCGGTCTATGACTTGTTGTTTGCGCCTTCCGACACGTCTTCCTCCTGCGCTTGGGAAGCAACGCGAGCGGAAGGCCGGCCGGAAGGCGCGTTGGATGTTCGCCGGAGGTCGTGGCATGAGCAATCTCCAGCAGCCAATCTTCAACATGAACGCATCACGGCGCTGGCGACCGAACTCAGACTTCTGGCGGTGCCGGATCTCTACGGTCCGATCGCGCAGACGGCGGCGACGCGGAAAGACGCCAGCTACGCCGACTTCCTCGAAGAGGTTCTGCGGTCCGAGCGCGACGCCCGTCACGTCAGGTCGCGCGAGATGTTCACGCGGATGGCGGGCTTCCCGGCGCTGAAAACGTTGGAGGCTTACGACTTCGCCTTCGCCACCGGCGCGCCGCGCCAGCAGATCCAGGAGCTGGCGGCGCTCGGCTTCGTCGAGCGTGCGGAGAATATCGTCCTGCTGGGCCCGAGCGGCACCGGCAAGACCCATCTGGCGATCGCCTTCGGCCTGCTGGCCGCGCACAAGGGCTGGAAGGTGCGCTTCACGACGGCGGCCGATCTGATCATCACGCTCGAAGCGGCGCAGCGGCAAGGGCGGATCAAGGAGGTGATGCACCGGATCGTGGCGGCGCCGAAACTGCTGATCATCGACGAGATCGGCTATCTGCCGTTCGGGCGCGAGCAGGCCAACCTGTTCTTCCAGGTCGTGGCGCGGCGCTACGAAAAGGGCTCGCTGGTGCTGACCTCGAACCTGGCGTTCGGCAGCTGGGACGACGCGTTCGCAGCCGACGCCGTGCTGACCGCCGCCATGCTCGACCGCATCCTGCATCACGCCACGGTCGTGCAGATCACCGGCGAGAGCTACCGGCTCAAGGACAAGCGCCGCGCCGGCATCCTGGCCCGGCCGCAGCCCAATCCGACACTGGCGGCGACCACCGGCACGAAGGCCAAAACAGCAAGGGAAGAAAAAGTCTGAGCGGCATTGTTCCCGCGCGCGGGAACACTGCCGCAAGGCGCGGGTGGGTCAGGTTCAAGTTGGCGACCAACGGCAAACCCGGGTCAGATTCAAAGTGCCGTTGACACTGAGGAACAACCTCGATCGCCGACGGCCCGCACCCGCCACGGACGGGCCGGCGATAGTTCATGCCAACATCCGTGGCCCCCGCTACTTCCACTGAAGAGACGACACCCAATGCTCAATCATCCGACCATCGACCAGCTCCGAGCCTTGAAGCTTGACGGCATGGCCGACGCCTTCGTTGAACTGCAATCGCAGGACGCGGCCCGCGATCTGGCGCCAGCTGAATGGCTGGCTTTGCTGCTCGATCGCGAGACGTCCAACCGAGGCACGCAACGGTTCAAGAGCCGGCTGCGCAACGCCAAGCTGCGTCACGACCAAGCCTCGATCGAAGACGTCGATTATCGCAGCCCCCGCAAACTCGACAAGGCTCTCTTCCAGCAACTGGCGACCAGCCGGTGGATCGCCGACAAACGTAATCTGCTCGTCACGGGGCCGTGCGGCCTCGGCAAGTCATGGCTCAGTTGCGCGCTAGCGCAGAAAGCCTGCCGCGACGGCTACACCGTGCATTACGCACGCGCGCCGCGCCTGTTCACTGATCTCGAACTCGCACACGGGGATGGCCGCTTCGCACGTCTGTTCCGCACGCTTACCAAGGCCGACCTGTTGATCCTCGACGATTGGGGGCCAGATCGTCTTTCCACCAGTCAGCGGCGCGACCTCATGGAGATCGTCGAGGATCGCTACGGCGCCGGAGCGACGCTGATCACCAGCCAGTTGCCGGTCGAGGCATGGCACGAGGTCATTGGCGAGCCAACCTTCGCCGACGCCATCCTCGACCGCCTCGTCCACAACGCCTTGCCGCCCGCATGTACGCGGGCGCTGCGTCTGACCCGTGGCGGTCACTCCGCGTCATGCAGTTCCAGCTAGGCTAGCGGCGTGCTCGTCAGCGCGTTAAAGGTGCGATGTCAGTCTCGGCATTTGTATCGGCGCAGACCGCTCGCGCCTCCCCAGGTGCTGAAACTTTCCGACCGGCAGTGGCCGCTGGCGGGAGCGCCGAAAACCGCACCCCGATTAGTGGGATCGCATCGTTGGTCGACCCTTAGCCGTCAGCGCCGCACGCTGGCCCAATGGCGGCCTCGTCCAGAGTGCGAATCACAACAAGATGATAGCGCTACATCAAGGCCGAACAGCGCCAATTGGGTCAACATTTCAGACGTACGATTCAATACTCACCAGCCCGCAATTTTTTCCACGCAGACTGATGAGTTTTTTCCTTAGGACTTGTGCTTTCCTATTGCGTCTGCAATATGAAATTCTTTGCTCAGAGAGTAACGCAACCCGTGAGCACCTAGTCCGACCGACACTGGAACTGTCAATCTCTGCCCGCCCTCGTAATCACGGACGCTGACCCCATCATTCAAGCTGAGCATAAGATACTCTGGAAATTTTGGGCGCGGCATGTGCATTTTTATGAAACGGCTTTCACTTAGCGTGTTAGTCAGTTTATCGCGCCACTGACGCTTCACTAGCTTTTCGTAGTCGCCAACAGCAAACAATCCAACCATATTTGCCAACTCTCCAAACTCCGTCGTGGCTTCAGGAGCTGGCAGCCAGTCCAGACCCGGATAGTCCTGGGCGAGTTGAAATCGAACTTTGCCCTTGGAAGTGTATGCCCGCACGTTTACTAGCAATGACTGACCCTTAGGCGGATCAAAAACAGTTCCCGGCGCCATTCCAATGGTCACATAGGCGGCCTCTTCGCCGGTCACGTGTAGTGTGGCCTTCATGTATTGGCGGACTTTCTTGGTGGCGGTGTCCGTGAAGTCTGCCGTGGCCACGTCTGTTACCACACCACCCATCCAAAGCCCGCAAAGTGTGTTAACATCCATAGTGCTGTTCGAGAGCGCCATTTGATTCTCCTGATTGGCAATCGTTCAGTTATCCTTCATTGGATAGGCTTCCGGGACGCCGCGACAACGGCTTTCCGGGAGCCGTTTTTTATGACCGCACCCCCCCTTTCCAAACGCTCCGCATCACTCCAGAAAAGGCGTGCAAGCGCTTTCCGTAAATGCCGCGACTAGCCATATGGGCAAGTTCCGGCTCAAGAACGAATTTGCCGTTCGCAGCTCGCTTCAATAAGTCAAGTGGCTTAACTGCGTAGGCTGCAGCAAATGAAACCCCTGCGCGAACGCTTGACGGATCAGAAGCCCCCGTTGGTAGATGACAGATTTTTTGCACATTTATACTGATGAATTCCCGTACACCCAGCGCGCCCTTCCACATATCCGTCAACTGATTATGACTCAAATAGACATTTCCGATACCGCCACAATAATCGGGATAGGCGATCAACAATATATGCGAGTGCACGTGCCAATGGGATCCCATCCAATTAATCTCTGTGCGCCTAAATGCTCCAGCAAACGCGCGCAAGTAAGCGTTGGTCTTTTGAAAGATTCGCTGCGCAGCATGCAGCCTATCAATGCCTGCGGCCAGTTCGTCGGGCGGAGTTGTTGGCTGCGTCAACGTCAGAGTGAGTGGGATAATTCCCGGAACGCGCTCTTGCGCGCGATCGTACGCACTCATGACCTCTCGATGGAGCATGAACGCCTTGTGTTGAGCGCAAATGGCACAAGTTGGTTGCTTGCAAAAATAGCGGTTCTCCACGGAGGCCATGGTGGCTCCGCCATCGACAGCCAGAATGGCCAGTCGACTGTTCTTTGCACAAGACGCTTGGCGTTGGCTCCGAAGCATCTCGCGACGCGCCATTTCTTTGAGCTCTAAACGCCCGGCCTCGGTTGCCGCACCGTCACTTAAGACCATCGAGCCGAGGGCCGCGATCATCCGTGCGTCTGCGAAAGTACCGCTTTGCCCCTTCAGTTGATTAAGCATACGGCGCTTGCGCTCGTCATCGGCGTCAAGTGACCAGCTTTCGGTGTTGAACAGCTTCAACCGACAATCTCCGATTTCGACGCATTAGCTTGTTCGCTCCAATCGAGCTGTACGCCGTCATCGTTCTCAACGGCAACATCAAAGAGAGTAATGGCGGAAAATCCTGTGGATACAGTGACGCGCCATGTTAGACTGTTCGAGCGATCAACGCACCTCAATGTCCGCCTACCAATTCGATCAACGAGACAAAACGGAAAGACCGAACACAGTGAGCCTGAAATCTGCTGTTGTTGCCGCCGTTGGCATTCGAATACGCGAAGCCAGGATCAAGGCGGGCATCAGCCAAACAGAACTGGCGCGGCGAATCGGCAAGTCGAAACAATTGGTTTCTAGCTGGGAATCAGGCCGTGCAGAGATCACTTTGACCACTTTGCTGGGCGTCAGTGAGCAGCTCCGCGTAGGATTGAGCTGGCTACTGACCGGCTCCACTACAAGCGGGATAAACCTCCGACGCCTAGTACCTGGCACCCCAATACCAAGCCTCACAGCAAGCGAAGTTATAGCCTTGACTGAGGGTAAACTAGATCTGGCCAGCATCAGCAAGTGGGTGCATCCATACACTCCGTGTTCCGAAGGATCATTTCAAATTGAAAACCCCGACGACGCGATGTCGCCAAAATTCAACCAGGGCGAAGGGCTGATATTCGACCCCCACGCAGCGGCAAAACCCAACGCGCCAGTCGTCTGCGTTGTATATGCGGACAACGGCTCAGAACTCGAACGGCCACTACTAGCCTTTCGACACATTCGCTTCCGGTCGACGAGGCTCGGAGAAGCTCCATACGAATTGTCTCCGAACAACGTCGGCTGGCCGACCATTACGGTCACACATGAAAGCGACGCGAAACTAGCGGGCACTCTTGTCGCCGCAGTCCGAACGTTTGACTAGTTGACCCTTCACCTTGGACGCGCCTGGCCCGATTAGCAGGGTTGTCCACAAAGATGTATGTCTCATATGTTGCGTCAAACGTCTCTTATGATTATACGCCATCATCGCAGCAGAAGTCATGGAAAGAACACGCTCACCAATGAGCCGGGCCCGAACATCATGGCAATTGCCTGCGGCGCTCGCTCCGATCGGTCTTTCTCTCACTGAAGCAGCCACTTACATAGGTGTTGGGCAAACACTCTTCCTGGTCATGGTCAATGACGGGCGAATGCCGAGGGCCAAGTGCGCCAACGGCCGCCGCATCTGGTCGCGCGCTCAGCTCGACAAGGCGTTCGACGAACTCCCTGATGAAGACGCCGCCGCCCCATCCGCGAAGTGTGACAACATTTTCTCTAACCAAGCACTTTGATCGAGGTCCGATGAAGAAGATCCGACTGCGGTATTTAATTGAGGACATCGACCGGCACGGCAACGTCCGTACCTATTTCCGCAAAAACAGATTGAAGCCAAAAATCCGAATGAAGTTCCCGCAGGGCTCCCAGGAATTCATGATCCAATATAGCTGCCTGCTGAACAACCGACCAATGCCGGAAGAGCTCTTGACTGACACCAAGTCCAAATTGACCACGTGTCCGCAGGACACATTCGGCTGGCTGGTCAAAGCGTACATCTCTAGCAGCACCTTCAGTCAACTCGATCCAACAACTCAGACCACGCGCAAGCGCGTTCTCACGAGCTGCATGAACGAGCTGGTGAACCCGGATCGATCGAGCACAGTCACCTTTCGCGACTGCCCCCTGGGTCTGTTCAATGCCAACTCCGTGCGAATTTTGCGCGACCGCAAGATGGGGTTGCCGAATGCGGCCAATCATCGCCTCAAGAACATCCGACAGATGTTTAATTGGGCCAACGAGGATCGGGTCTACCCGATTACGTTGAACCCCGTGACGGGCGTCAAGCCACTCATGACTAAAAAGGGCGGGCATCACACCTGGTCCGAAGAGGAGGCATGGAAATTCGAAGATCAGTTTCAGATGGGCACAAAGGCGCGCCTCGCCTTTGCGCTATTGATGTTTCTCGGGGTGCGCCGCAGTGACGTGGTTCGCCTGGGACCCGGGAATCTCACCCGGGACGGCCAGATTGAATTCACCGTATTCAAAAACCGCAATCGGTCGCCCACACACCTTAAACTTCCTATTCTTCCCGAACTCAAAATGGTGCTAGACGCGACTCCCTTAGGCACGAACACTTTCCTCGAAACGGCGTATGGTAAACCATACACCGCGCCCGGCTTTACGAACTGGTTTCGTAGTCTCTGCGACGACGCAGGCCTTTCGCATTGCTCAGCGCACGGCATGCGCAAAGCAGGGGCGACGATCGCGGCCGAGAATGGGGCAACCGGCCACCAGCTGATGTCTATCTTCGGATGGAAGAATTTGGCGGAGGCCGAGACGTACTGCCGTCAGGCGCGACAGAACAAGATGGCGCGAGAGGCAATGGGACTGCTTGTGCGCTCTAGCCGTCCATTACGGAGCCAAGCATGAGGCCTGGTGCGTAATCTGTTGGGGTTGGCTTTGCCCAATTGCGCTTGCCGCCGGGAAGCTGATTCGGAAACGCTGCGCGGCACTCGACAGTGTACTACGCTTTCGCAACGGCGGCAGGCTACAATGTGTTCGTCGGCGCACGGTCGTGTTCGCGCTGAGCGCGGTCGGCGAGCCTACCTTCGCCGACACCATCCTCGACCGCCGAAGTATTCTTTAATCGAGCGACAACCACTTCCGCAATTTGGCCCCCTCCCACCAATCGTGCACGTAGTTTTCCGCGACGCGGTCGGAGGCGAAGCTGTCGATCCACGTCAGAAAATCTCGCAATGTCCGTAGCTGAGGCATGGGCGAACGCCCCGTGGCGTCGCCGCGATCAATGCGCCTGTCCAAACTCGGAAAACTGCATCGCGATTCGCCTTTGGTCCCCAGTTGCCAGTTCAACCTGCTGGCTTATGCCGCGCTCGGCATAGCGCCGTGACGATGACGCTGTACATGGCGGAGGCGCGCACGCCACCGCGATCGGAACCCGCGAAGAGCCACAACTTTCGCCCGAGCGCAATGCCGCGCAGTGCGCGCTCGGCGGCATTGTTGGTCAAGCAGATGCGGCCGTCGTCAAAGAAACGCGCAGACGACGACCAGCGCTTCAGCATGTAATCCATGGCCTTGGCGACGTCATTGCCGCGCGAGAGTTTGGCGCGCTCCTCGCGCATCCAGGTTTCGAGGTCGGCAACGAGCGGCGCGCTCTGCGCTTGGCGGAAACGGCGGCGCTCTTCGGCGCTTTCGCCGTTGATCGTACGTTCGATCTCGAACAGCGCATCGATACGACGGACAGTTTCCAACGCCAGCGGCGAAATCACCGTTGGCGTCTCGCCCTCGGCTTTGCGGCGCGCGCTTGCATCAATGTCGGCCAGCGCGAAGAATGGTTGGCGCGCGGGCGCCCAAGCACGCCGCTTCGAAGATCGGCCCTGACGTGCGACCAGCCTCATAAAGCTGCGTGTAGCCGCCATAGGCGTAGGCCTGCAGCAGTCCGGACCATTTCGCCAGATGCGAACGCGGATGTTCGCCCGTGCGGTCACGTGAGTAGTAGAACATCGCCGCCGGTTGTGCGCGACCTCCGAACGGCCGATCGTCGCGCACATTGACCCATGAGTGGCCGGTCACCGTCTTGCCCTTGCCCAGCACCGGCGCCGTCGTGTCATCGCGATGCAACCGCTCGGCTGCAAGACGTGTACTTCGATGCGGCGCAGCAGTGGATCGAGTGCTGCACAGCCGGCGCCGACCTGATCGGCGATGGTCGACAGGCTCAACGGCACGTCTTCCCGCGCGTAGCGCTCGACCCGCCGGTTCAAAGGCTGATGCTGGCCGAACTTTTCGAACAGGATCATCGCCAACAAGTTCGGTCCGGCCCAGCCGCGCGGCACGACGTGGAAGGGCGCCGGCGGCTCGCTGATCTTTTCGCAGTCCCGGCACGTCATCCTCTCGCGCATGTGTTGGATGACTTTCCACTGGCGCGGAATAACTTCGAGTGAAATGCGCGAGCAAGTAAAACAGTCGGCTCAAAACCGTCCTCAAAACAGTGGGACCATCTGGCACGGGAAAGCGCGCAAACACACGGGCCCAAAAATGGTCCCACTACCCGATAACCTATTGGTTTCAAACACTTCATGC
>CAVUIJ010000004.1:0-13243 GCA_963741505.1 uncultured Alphaproteobacteria bacterium
CCTGGTGCCGCAAGAGGGACTCGAACCCCCGACCCCATCATTACGAATGATGTGCTCTACCAGCTGAGCTATTGCGGCAAGCCCGTTGGGACAGGCGTTGCTATTAGTCTGTAGTAGCGCGCTGCGGCGTCTACAGATGTCGGCCGGCAGCGTTCCAAGACGGTCGTCTACCGTGTAGCGGGCTTGCTGGCAAGCGCAGTTCGGTGGCTGCGAGCGCGTTGGGTGCGGCGTTCGCGGTAGGGACGGCTGTTTGCAGCCGCTCCCCCGCACAGATCCGAGCAGGCCCAATTCGGGCACTCGGCTCCTACCTCGGGTGTCTGAAGGCAAAGCGCGCACTTGGCCATGGATGAAGGACTTGGGCTTTCGGAATGAAGTCGTCTATCAGCTTGTTCATCCGCTCCCACACCACACGCGCCCGCTGGCTGCGCCGACAGAGCTGCCGGTGCCAGAGTATGGTGACATGGTAGCGGAAGGCGCGCATCGACGCGCCGTTAGTCGGCACGGCGTGATAGCCGAAGTAGCCGGAGACGACCTGCGCCAACCATTTTCCAGTTTCCGGAATTGGTCGGTGCCGCCGTTGTCGCAACTCCTCTTTGATCCCTCGGAGCGTCGCGCCCATACGATCCCGCCGTGTCTTCCTTTTGACAAGAAAGCCACCACGTCGGGACTTACCGCAGATCAGCACGAACCCGAGGAACGTGAAGGTCTCCGGTTTGCCGAGACCACGCCGTGCCCGGTTGGCCGCCGCGTGGCGGCCGAACTCGATCAGGCGGGTCTTGTCCGGATGCGAGCCGCAGCGAGAATTCCCGCACCCTATCGCGCATCGCGTCCCAGAAGCGCCGGGCATCGTGCTCATGCTGGAATCCGACGACAATATCGTCGGCATACCTTACGATGATCATGTCGCCGGTGGCCTTACGTCGTCGCCAACGCTCGGCCCAAAGGTCGAAGACATAATGGAGGTAGACGTTCGCGAGCAGCGGTGAGATCACCGATCCCTGTCCCGTTCACCTAGGCGCTCCCGCACAGCGAAGGCATCGCCCATAAGCCGCTTTATGGTGAAACCGCGATGTGCCTGCGAGCGGGGGCGGATGGGGCCGAGTAAGTGATGACGGACCGGGACACTACAACCCGGACCTGAGCGAGGGCCCCTGGAGTGGTGGAGATCCCACCTAATGGCGGTGCACAATCGAGCCCACAGCTCCGACCCAGAGCGGTGCCTTCGATGAGGCCCCGAGGTGCACGAAGGACGGAAGCAAACTGGACCGCGACCAGCGCATGCCGGGAGCAGGCTTAAGCTGGTCAACGTACCGGGAAGGCCCCGTCTGAAAGGCCAACTTTCCAGCCGTACTGGGGAAAACCCGCCGTACGGAATGATAGGGGGATCGAGGAGACGTCGGCATCATTCGAAGCCCGGTCCGGGCCTCGATCCTAGCCGTTGATGCACGAGCCAGAGAAGTCTGACCCTGTCGTAGTAGCTGGGAAGCCGACGAACAACGCGGAGCGATCCGTTGCGGAGCCAAGGACGGGGACCAAGGGAAACGCGGATCAGCAAAGCACGCGCCGGGTGTCAGAACCGGGCTCGCGTGACCCAGGCGCTCGCCCGTGCACGGCAAGCCGCAAGGCAGAGGAAGAAGGAGAGGTTCACCGCGCTCTTCCACCATCTGAGCGTCGATCTGTTCCGGGAGGCGTTTCATGCGCTCAAGCGCAAGGCCGCTGCTGGCGTGGATGGCGTGACGTGACGGGCCTATGCCGAGGATCTGGAGGGCAACCTCGCCGATCTGCACGCACGGGTCCATTGGGGAGCGTATCGGGCGCAACCGTCACGCCGGACCTACATACCGAAGGCCGACGGCAAGCAGCGTCCCCCGGCGGTAGCGGCGCTCGAGGATAAGATTGTCCAGCGAGCGACTGTCACGGTGTTGAACTGCATCTACGAGGAAGGCTTCCTCGGATTCAGCGACGGGTTCCGGCCGGGGCGCAGCCAACACGATGCGCTGGATGCCTTAATTGTCGGGATCACCAGCAGGAAAGTGAACTTCATACTCGACGCCGACATCCGATCGTTCTTCACGGAAGTCTCCCAAGAGTGGGTGGTCCGCTTCCTTGAACATCGGATCGGCGATACGCGCATGATCCGGCTCGTCCAGAAATGGCTGCGGGCCGGAGTTCTCGAAGACGGGGTCGTGACCGTGGAGGAGCGGCGATCCGCGAGCGGTTCCGGGCTTTCGCTGTCCATTCCGTCCTGACATGCCGTCCTCTCCGAACCCGGGGAGTTCGGTCATCGATAAGTTCCACAGCAGCGATGTCGACGTGGCCTTCGCCGTGAGTAGACCGGCTCGGCACTGCCAAAATTCCCGCAATCCGTTTCGCGCGGGCGATGACTTTCGTGGCTTCCTGGTTCACACATTTGCTACGGCCTGCCAGCTTGCTCGCCCCCCAGTACGGACCTGACCACCTTCGCAGCCATCGGGGGCTTTTACTTCCAGGCTTTCAGCGGGTCGGTCGCCGTTCCCGCCGCTGGATATGACTCCAACAGTGACTGGACTCCTCTGTTGGCGCGACCCCCACCCGCAAGAATGGCAGCTAGCCTCGCTGCACCTACTCCTTCATCTTCATCGTGGCGGACTTGCACCGCTTGCTTTTCGCCGGTTTCTCCGGCGCACCGACAATCAGGATGAGGCAATACGCGGTCTCACCCAGATTGACGCGCCATACGTTGGGCGCCGATGCTCGGACTTGCTTCCACGCCCCCCCTCCCGTGCCCCGACAAAGAAATCGAACTGGTACTCACCGACGAAAAGCCGCCGCTGCCATCGGCATCGGTGGATCGGCGATCGCGCGATTGCCAACCGCTCTAGCCCGACCTTCTCACAGGGGTGGGGTCGGCACGGAGGCAAATTCGATGACAGGGTGCGTCGCGACGCTTGACCGATGAGGCACATCGCTCTGCGCGCCGCTCCTGCCCTGTCATCGAATTTGCCCCGCCCTTCGGGTCGCACGATCGCGGCCGCCCGCTGCGTCGCGCGCCTCAACCGTATGCGGGGGCTACGCTTTTCGGCGCGCTCGTCACGCCTCGCGTGCAGTCGCACGACGCGGATCAACTCACGCTCGTGCGATGACGACCCCGCCCCTGTGAGAAGGTCGGGCTAGGTTGGCGGGTTTACAACCGCGGCGAGTGTGCTATAGGAACCATCAGCAGCGTCTGGGTCGGCCGTGCAAGGCTCAGGGTTGCATTTTCTCATGCCGATGAGGACGCACTGGCGGGCTTCGACCGCCCAAGGTGTGCTGTTCGGTTCATGGTGACGCGGGGTGGAGCAGCCCGGTAGCTCGTCAGGCTCATAACCTGAAGGTCGTTGGTTCAAATCCAGCCCCCGCAACCACTTTTGTCATAACTCGCTGACAATCCAAATCTAACGGGGCGCTCCGCGGCGCCATCGTTCCGCCTTCGTTCTTGTTCATTGAGCGATGGGCGCAGGCCGTCGCGCGGCCGGCCAGCGATTGCTGCTGGCAATGATCGCGCATGCGAGCCACGCGCCCTTTGAGCCGGCGGTCGTTCAAGCGGATCATCAGGCTGGACAACGTCACGCGAGGTGGCCATGTCGGAGACGGTCTCCCCACTCGATAGTCGCTACGTCCGCCTCGGGCATGTGGCTTCGCTCATGTCGCGGAACGGCGAGCAATGCGCCGCCGACGACATCATGGATCTCTTCAAGCGAGCCCTGTTCGCAGGCGAGCTCGACCCGCCACCGCTGTCGAAGCGCGCGAGGCCCGACAATCCCGTCGAGTGGCTGCACATGGAGATCGAGGTTCCCAGGCACACTTTGCCGCCGGAGCACGCGACGTTGAGACCCCGTCCCAAGCAGGTGTATGGCGTCAACCGCGAGACCATCGCCAGCGTCCTTTTCACGACGGATGCCTTGCCCAGCGGCATCGCGCATTGGTCGCCTCTCTTTGAACGCATCCCTCCTCATTACGAGCATGACCGGGCAATGCCGGCGTTGGCTGCGATCCCGTTCCGGGACTATCCCGAGAACGGCCGACGAGAAATCGAGGCCCTGATCATCCCGAAGGTCAAACTCTCGACATGGCTCGCAGCGCGGGGAGCGAGCATCCCTGAATTCCTGATCGATGCGGACCTGGCAGAGCATCCAGCCAACGAGAACGAGCCCGTTACTGCGGAACGGGACGCGCGACCGCAAGGCCGGCCGCACAAGCCGGCGTGGCCACGTGTGGTCCAACTCGTGCGCCAGCTCCACAATGATCATCCAGACTGGCAGAAGAAGCGGCTGGCCTTCGAGGCGTGGCAATTGGCCCGGCGTGAGTTCACCGAAGCGGAGCTGCCGTCGGTCGCCACCATCCAGCGGAGCATGGTGGAGATCTTGGGGAGCGGGTCCGGATAGTTTGCGATCGAAGTCGCTGACCACGACCAGCACGTGAGACAGCACAATGGCGGTCGGCCGGGCGGCCCGTATCGACGGCGCGGCCAACGGCGCCGACCACGTCGACCTTTATGCCGGCGATCACCCGCATGCGGATGGCCAACACGTCCTGCGGCCCTCCTCGACCAAGTGCTGGACTTCCGCTATACACCCCGAACGATGAGTGCCAAGGACATGTGGGAAGAGCGATGACCCTGAGCTGCCTACCTACACCATGCTTGAACGCGTCAGCTCTCTCGGCAGATAACTGAAGTTGAGGCGGGCAGCGCGTGGTAGTTTTGTTACGTTGCGGTGTCTACCACATGAGTTGGGGGTGGACGTGTTTATCACTCGAAGAGACATCATCGGCGGGGTGACATCTTCAATTGCAGCTGGCATGCCATGGCCGGCATCAGCAGCCAGCACAGCTCAAACGATCTTTATGATCGACGCCATTAAAAACATAAGAGGACCAATTGGTCTTCCGACCAGTGACGATGCGATCCGCAAGCGGCCGCTGGAAAACCAGTTACCTAAGCGATGGGGCGGTGTTTGCATTCCCGTCCCGTTCGCGGATTTCGACTGGTATTATACCGACGGTCCGATAACCTGGCTACCAAACAAGGGACAAAATTTGCCGGAAGTTACTGTTCCTAGGGGCTTTTGCTGCGATCTCACTTCTATTCCACAGTTTTTCTGGTCATTCGGCCTTCCGAAGACAGGCAGGTACGCTTATGCTGCAATCGTCCATGATTATCTGTATTGGGATCAGAGAACGTCGCGAGAGGTCGCTGACGAGATTCTTTATACCGGCATGATAGATGCGGGCGTCGGCACTATAACGCGGGAAGCTATCAGCTTTGGAGTCGCGCAGATACCGTACTTCGCCCAAAATGCTTGGGATAAAAACACCAAAGCAAGAAAGGACGGCTCCAAGCGCTTCCTCAAGGTGCTCCCTCCGCGCAACAAGATAATCTCATGGGCAGAATGGTCTAAGGACCGTTCACACTTCTCCGATTGAGCCTTACAAAGCCCCGTATATGCATACTACATGCATTATGAGTTGATTGCGACCATCACCTGTTGGCACATACAAACTCGCCAAAGTGGGGCCATGAGCATGCTCGGCTCCCGACATCCTCGGCCTTTTGCTACCATTCCGGAAAGCTGCCGTGCGCCAGGGGGTGCCCCTCGCTACCGCACATGTGACGGGTTTCGGATGGCGGCCCTGCACAGACGCCGAACACGCGCACCGAGGGCCGGCGTTCGAAAGCCGCCAGGGAAGGAAGGCGCGGGGGAAGGGGCACCCGCCTCAGCGGGCGCTATGGGGAATTGGCGGGCACGGTCGGCGCAGCGAGAGCGTCGTCGAGGTCGCCAGCATTGCGGCGAGCAGGCCGGTTGGGACCAATTTGAGGTCCACTTCGCTTGAGACGAGCCGGATGACGGACTGATCGGGCGGCTTTGGACACGAAAGTGCGAGGTTTGGGACAAGCGCCGCCGTTGCCGGCCATGGACCAGCAACAAAAACGATCGGCAGTGACGGGTGAGATCGGTGCGCCCCTCGTCATGACGTGTCGATCCGGATCGCGGTCGCGCGATGCGCGGTCGGCTTGTTGCGCGGCGTGCAACCGGCATCGAACATCTCGATGATGACCATGCGACCGCCGCAGCACGGGCAGAGATGGATCGGCTTGTCGGTCGCCGCGGCGCCGGCGGGTGCCGCATCCGGCATCATCGAGCGAGAGGGCTGAGGCGGCGTCGCCAGCTTGATCAGTTCCCGTGCCCGCGCAATCGTGGCGGCCTTGGCGCCGCTGCTGGCGAGCAGGCCGTAGTGCCGAATGCGATGGAAGCCTTTCGGCAGCACATGCAGCATGAACCGGCGCATGAACTCGCCCGGCGCCACGGTCATGGTCTTGTAGCGCTCGGGCCCTTCGACCCGATAGTCCTTGTATTTGAACGTGACGCCCGTCGCGCCGGCCGAGACCAGCCGGCTCGAGGAGATCGCGACGCGGTGCGTGTAGCGCGCGAGATAGGCCAGCACAGCTTCAGGTCCGGCGAAGGAGCTGCCGTTGTGCCTGGGCTCAACACTCGCGTTGCAGAACCGCACGGCACGGCAAGTAGCGACGTGTGCACTGCAGCAGATTCACTTTTGACATCCCTCGACAGCGATGGCAGCTCGTCACCCAAGACCCGTTTGGTTCTTGTTTTCGAAGAGGGCCAAGTGCTGCCGGAACCGCTGCGGGCGCAACGACTTCTGCATTTGACAGCTCCGGACATAGGCGCGACGTAACTGTCGGCCTGTCATCGACGCCAGTACATCATCGGCGGTCGTCGTGATTCGGTGCACTTCTGAGACCCATGTGTCTCCCGCAGCTGTGGCGAAGTGCGTAATCGCAGCCACCCCTTATGCACGGTTGGCATGCTCGTGGCGGTGACTTCGCCCCTATTCCAGAAAGCCCCAATACTTCGGCAGGAAGAACACGATCTGAGGAAAGATGATACATAAGATCAACGCTACCAATTGCACCAGCACGAACGGAACGATGCCGCGATAGATGTGCGCCATGGTAATATCCCGAGGCACAGTCCCTTTCATGTAGAACAGGGCGAAGCCGAACGGTGGCGTCAGAAATGCGGTCTGCATGTTCACCGCGAGCAGGATGCCGAACCAGAACAGAATGGCTTCCTTGCCCTGCACCATCGTGCCGAAGTCGAGCTTGGCCAGGATCGGCGCGAAGATCGGAATGACGACGAGGCAGATCTCGATCCAATCGAAGAAGAAACCCATGAAGAACACCAGCACCATGACGAAGGTGAGCATCTCCCAGCCGGTGTTTATACCCATGTGCTTCAGCAATTCGGCCACCACGTCGTCGCCGCCGAGTGCGCGGAAAACGTAGGAGAACAGCGTTGCGCCGAACACGATGAAGAACACCAGCGCATTGGTCGTCGCCGACTCGAACATCACCTGCTGCAGTATATTGAAATTGAACTGGCGGTTGAGGATGGCAAGCAGGATGGCGCCGAAGCAGCCGACGCCGGCAGCCTCCGTCGGTGTCGCCCAGCCGGCGAAGATGGAGCCGAGCACCAGCGTGATTAGAAATGCTGCGGGAGCAAAGCTCCATGTGACCAGCGTGATCAGCTCGGCACGGTTCTGGGGCCCTTCGTGGGCGCCAAGCGGCGGCGCCAGCGACGGCCTGAACGTACACAAGGCGACTATGTAGACCACGTAAAGGCTCGACATGAGGAGGCCGGGAAGGATGGCGCCGGCGAACAAAGTGCCGACCGGGACGGTCATCAGGTCGCCCATGATGACCAACATGATCGACGGCGGGATTAGGATGCCGAGCGTGCCGGCCGAGGCGATGGTGCCGACCGCAAGCTCCTTCTGGTAGCCGGACTTCATCATCACCGGCAGGGCGATCAGCGTCAGCATGACGACCGAAGCACCGACAATGCCGGTGGTCGCCGCCATGATGGTGCCAAGCAGCGTCACGGCAATGGCAAGCCCACCTGGCACCCGGCGCAACAGCACCTGCAAAGCATAGAGCAACTGTTCGGCGACCTTGGATTTCTCCAGCATCGTTCCCATGAAGATAAACATTGGGATTGCTACCAGTGCCTGGTTCTCGACCGCCTGCGCATAGATGCGCGGTAGCAGCGAGGCGAACTGTGCCGGCTTGAACACGCCAGCCCAGATGCCCAGCAGAGCGAAGAATACACCCGTGGCGCCAAGCACGAAGGCGACCGGATAGCCGACGAACATGATGACCGTCAGCACTAGGAACATGATGACTGCGAGATGATCGATGAACCAGTCCAACATCACTCGATCCTCTCAATGGGCCTTGCTTGTACCAGCAGGCATAGCCGCCTCGGCAAGCCCGGGGTCACCGAACAGATAAACGACGCGCCGGCACATCACGGAGATGACCGCAAGCAGCACGGACCAGAAGGCAAAGTAAAGAAACCCCTTGATGATCCAGCGCATGCCGAGCCCGTTGGGCGCGGGCGAACCCTCGTTCTGGAAGAAGGAGACGAGGAAGAATTGATGGGCGTGGGGCAGCGCCACCAGCAAGTAGGGCAAGGCGAAGACCACGCAGCCGAACAGCTCGAACCAGGCCTGCCGCCGCGGTGACATCCCGGCCGTGAACACGTCGATGCGCACGTGGCTGTCACGCACGTAGGCATATCCGAGCCAGGTCAGAAAAAGCATGCCATGGAAATGCCATTCGAGCTCCTGCAGGCGCGTCGAGCCGAGATCTACGCCGGCGATGTTCAATTGGAAGCCGAATTTGCGCGAAATGACATCGAAGCAGATCGTGATGATGCAGGCCAGGAAGAACCAGGCGCCGATCTGGGCGATCCTTCGCAGCACGGTATTGATGGCATTGCTCAAGACAAGGAGAGAGCGCACGCGTCACCTCTGAAAGCTCTGCGAGGGCAGTCGGCCCGACGCTGTAACCATACCGAGACGGCCTGGCTGACGGCCAGTCCGCTTCAGCTGAAGCGCAACTGACCGTCGACCATGCTGATCTGAGCCTGAATGCAGTATCGGCGCCCCCGGGGCACCCGCCGGATCCCCGACACAAGGCTATTCTTTGAGGTAGCCGTAGTCCTTCCAGACCTTGTAATCGGCACGGAAGGCCGAGTAGCTGTCCCAGGCCTTCTTGAATTCCGGGCTTTTCTCGGTCTGCTCCTTGGCGACCTCGATCCAGGCCTTGCGATAGAGCTCGATCATCTCTTTCGGCCAGTAATGAAGCGTGACGCCCTTCGATTCGATCTCTTTGATCGCTTTGCCCTGCACTGACTTGCCTTCGACGAACTGCCGCAGCATGGTCGAGTCACAGGCGACGCGAACCTGCTCTTTCTGCGTATCGGAGAACTCGGCCCATTTCGCCTTCGACACGTAGAGCGAATTGATCGTCGACATCTGGTGCCAGCCGGGGAAGTAGTAGTGTTTGGCGACTTGGTGGAAGCCGAGCGTCAAGTCCATCACCGGCATCGAGAATTCGGTGGCATCGATGGTGCCAAGCTGGAGGGCCTGGAAGATCTCACCGGCCTGCAGCAGTTGAGTGGCGACGCCGAGTTTCTGCATGACGTTGGCGCCAAGCCCGAAAAAGCGCATTTTAAGGCCCTTCAGATCCTCCGGCCCCTTGATCTCCTTGCGGAACCAGCCCGAGGCCTCGGGCGCGATCAGTCCGCAGGGAAGCGCCACGATATTGTACTTGGCATGCAACTCGTCATAGAGCTGGCGGCCGCCGCCGTGGTTCATCCACCCCATGTACTCGCCGGCTTCAGGGCCGAACGGCACCGATGCGTACATGGCGAAGGCGATGTCCTTGCCGGTGAAGAAGCCGGTGACGGTCCATGCCGAGTTCGAGCGAGCCGTTGGCTACGGCATCGAAGTATTGGCTGGCCGGAACGAGTGCTCCAGGCTCGAAGAACTTGGCATCGATTGAGCCGCCGGACACCTTGCGCAGCGTATCGACGAGATAAGTCTGAGTTGGTCCGAGCAAGCCCGTGCTCGACGGGAATGCACCGGCGACCTGCAAGCGGACTTTCTTATCCTGGGCGATCGATGCGCTTGCTGAGACGAACAACCCGACGGCGGCTGCCGCAGTGGCGGCAACCCAAGTTCTTGCTGGCATCTATCACCCTCCTTTTTGCGTCCTCAAGATGGCGTGAGACGAAAGTCACGTCGCCGATGTCGCCCGTGCGCGACCTTCTCAAATTGGGGCTAACTGTCACAGGACTTGAAAAGCGTGCCACGAGGGGAGCTACTCTGTCAAAATCGTTTCTTATGGCAGCTATTAGAAAATTTAAGCAATGCCGACGGATCAACTGTTGCGAGCGTGCAGCCGCACCAACCTTGCCGACGGCCAGACCGGTGACGGCTGCGGTTAGTGTTTGTCTCGTGGGGGTAGACTGTCTCGACGCGCACAGCTCACGCAGAACGCCACCCCGTCGAGCAGGCAAAGCTTCGGCTGGCGTGGCGGAGAAGATCGCCAAAGCATCGTTGGCGATCGAGCCGTAGGTGGGTTAGGTTTCGCCGAGCATATCCGCTATTCTTCCAATGAGCTGACGACAAATCGTCTGGTTGAAGTTTACTGCCGACGACCGCAGCGGTGCAGGTTTCTTGAACGTCGGCATGGATGTGGGTGCGGCGGTCTCGGGCCGACGTTCGAGAAGCGCCCAGGCACGAAGTCGCGGGAGGTTTGGCAGAGTGGTGCCGCGGGCTCTATGGGGATTTGAGCTTGCGCTCTCGCCTGTTGCGGAGCGCGCCGGCCAGCGGTGAGGCTGCTTGCGGCGGCGGATGGCAGGCCAGGTCGTGCCTGACAGGCGTCGCAGCCGTGATCGAAGGTGGCTGATCAAGTATCGGGGCGGTTCTGATGATCGGATGCGGCCGAGCGGGTTCCACGCCGGCGGCTTGCCAGCCGATCACGAGGCCGAAGTTGTCGTCGCGGGTGTGGCCGGTACTCATGACGTGTCGATCCGGATCACGATCGGCGTCGGCCGATGACGCGGCATCTCTCCCCGCGCGAAGACCTCGATGATGAGCATCGTCGAGCCGCAGCACGGACAGGCGCGCGGGTGCGCGCGCTCTGCCGGATCATCGGAGCTGTTCGGCTCGGGCTCGGCTGCCTCGACGGGCGCTGGCACCGCGAGCAGCTTTCTGGCATTGGCGACATTGTCGGCGCGCTGGCCATTGGCGAGAAGGCCGTAGTGCCGGATGCGATCGAAGCCCTCGGGAGCACGTGTGAGAGGAAGCGCCGGATGAACTCGGCTGTGGCTGGCGTCATGGTCTTGAAGCGCGCGTCGCCGTCGAGGCGATGGTCTTTGTATTTGAACGGACCGCGGTTGCGTCGGCGGCGACGAGACGCCGGGTCGAGATCGCGATGCGGTGCGTGTAGCGCGAGAGGTAGGCCAGGACCTGCTCGGGCCCGGCGAACGGTTGCTTGGCGTAAACGACCCATTCGCAGCGTTTCAGGGTGCGAGGAAGGCGGCGAACGCTTGCGCGTCGACGAGCCCGGCGTGCGCGCCGAAGAAGGCGAGCTTGCCGCTGCGCATGGCCGCGCCGAGCGTGTCGACGACGAGGCGGCGGAACAGGCGCGGGCGCGGCGCACGGGCAGGAAGAAGTCGGACCGGCACCAGATCCAACGCGTGCCATCCTCCGATACGCCGCCGCCCGGCACGATCATGTGCGCGTGCCAATAATGCGTCATGGCCGGCCCCAGGTGTGCGGCACCAAGGTGAATTTACCGATCCTCGGGCCGAGCCGCTTCTTGTCAGCAGCAATCGTCAGCATTGCCTGAGCCGAAGCTTGAACAGACAGTCGTCAGATCGCCGCCTTGTAGGTGTAGGCGAAGTCAGCGATCGAGGCTGCGCAACGAGTCGACGACGTGAAGTCGGGCGCCGGCGAGCTGTTCGGCACCCGCGGTAGATAAGAGCCAATGACGGCTCACGCAGACCACCTGGCACTTCTGGCGACTGGCGATTCCGGCAACTGGTGAAATCGATTCGTAGATCTCGCCGAGCAGGCCGCGTTCTCGCAACACGCGACATGGCCGCCCCGAGCACTGCGGTTACTGCGACGCTCGATGGCATTCATCACCTGACTCGGGACAGAGGGTGACGTGGCCGCAGTTCACAATCACGCCAAGCGGCGCAGTCAGTCACGGAATATGTGCACAACTCCTCCAGGAGCTGGCCTTGACATTCGGCGGCTGGGGCACCGCCGTTGGTCCGTCAGCTTCTCGCTTTGCCGCGCCGGCGCCGCGCGCCGTGCCGCATCGCCAGCTGATGGAGCGGGACTTCAACCCGCGTCGATCAAGCCAGTCGCAAGCCGCATGTAGCGCGCGGTAGCTCCAACTCTGCATCTTCCAGAAGTGCTGGATCGTACAGATATAGACACCGCGTCGAACAGATCATCACGAGACGAGTGCACGAAGCGCGTGCAGCCACATCTGCTTCTTGATGCAACGGCGGCAAGGCGCTCCTCGAAGAGGCTGCGTCACCTGCCGCGCCGTGGGTGTGTGCTTTGCGCCACAGCGAAGGAACGGCCTGCGCTCGGCTGACGGCACGCCCTCGTAGTTGTGGGTGCCGGCTACCAGCCACCATTCGCGCAGCAGGGCGTAAAGCTGCGGCGACAGCGTCAGCTTTGCCGGTAGCTGCAGTCCTTGCCCTGTAGACGCGGGTCGTCTCGCAGCGATCGAGGGATGTGCTTGACCTTGAGCTTGACCGCCTCGCTGACGCGCGAGCCAGCACGCCATCGCCGATCAATAGCGGCACGCAGGCCTGCAGGTTGTCGGCCATCAAGCAGAACCAGCTCACCTTCCTCGGCGCTACTTGGGAGTCTGCGGGATCCACATCAGCTCCTTGATGTGATCGATCTCGTTGGCGAGATGAAGCCAGGCGCATGGTGACGCGGGACAGGGGACCTGCGGGTCCGTCATCGTGCAGCGTTCCGCGTCTCGATGGACGTCATTCTCCATCAGGTGCCGCTGGAAGAGCCGCACTTCATCGACGATTCGCAGTCGGGGGAGCGCTGCGGCCACGCCAGCGCGAAGCGCCTGCAGGCGCAGACGTATGGCCGATCTCAGTACCTTGGCGAGTTCCTTGAAGTGGGGTACGCCGGCATTGCGCTGAGCGGAGCGGGCGTGACAGTGATCATGTCGGTCATCCGGAGGCTTTTGTCCTCATAGAGTATCCCGACCCTCGATCCTCGAGACAGCTCGCCACCCGTGCACGTATCGTCTGGACTGGTGCGGGCTTGTCAAGCCAAAGCGCCCGCCTTCGGCTGTCTCGCGCAGCGACTTAGT
>CAVUIJ010000005.1:0-60647 GCA_963741505.1 uncultured Alphaproteobacteria bacterium
CAATGCCATGCGATCAAGCGAGGCGAACGGCAAACTACCGAACGCCTCCAGCCGGCGCCGGATCATGCCGTAGAGTTCGTTCAGGAGTGTCGTGCGCTCCGCCGTCGCGCCGCGGAACTTCGCTGGGTCCGGAAACGGCCACGCCGCGGTTACGGGCCGGTCGCCGAAATCCGGGCAGATCTGGCCGTGGACCGTATCGCAAAGCGAAATGACGAAATCCATTCGCGGAGCGTCCGGCCCCATGAACTCGCTCCACGACTTCGAGCGCAGAGCGGTGACCTCGTGGCCAAGCACTCGCAGCCGTTCGATGACTTCGGGCATCGGCCTAGCGGCAGGCTCCGACCCGGCTGAATAGGCCTTGAAGCGGCCCTTGCCGATGCGCTCCAGGATAGCCTCGGCCATGATCGAGCGTGCGGAGTTACTTGTGCAAAGGAACAGCACGTTGAATGCTGGTGTCATGACATCCTCCTCGGGCGTTTCGTCTGGGAACAGGCGAGCGAGGTCGCCGCAAAGTTCCGGTCGGCCGCCACAGCAGGTCCCGGTCAGGAAGTTGAACAGCCTTCGCAGCCCGGCGATGCGAACAGCGTAAATGACCTGTCTGCCCTGGCGGGTCGACTGGACGAGCCCGGCTCGTTCCAATGCGGTTAGATGAAATGAAAGACTTGAGGCCGGCGATCCCAATCGAGCGGCCAGCTCACCGGCAGCTAGGCCAGTGCCGCCGGCAGTCGCGAGCAGCCTCATCAGATCCAGCCGCTTCACCTGGGCGAGCGCCGCAAACCCATCCGCTGCATTCGACGTTTCCATGAGAGTCAGAATAATCAAAGCGTATGACACCCGAATGACAAGGCGACGATTGTTCTTGCCAATTCACTAGGAAGCATGGAACAGCAGGCCCAATGGCCCTAATCAGCGCCGAAAACTGCCCCGCGTCAGTGTGAAGATACCTGTGAGGAGTTGAGTGCTGCAGCACACGAATGAGCACGATCCGAGCCGGTGAAGATCGCCAGAATTCCGTCGCCATTCAGTTTCAGCACATCACCACCGTGAGCGTGGATGGCTGAGACGATGACGTCGGCCTAGTCGTTCAAGAACGGAATGATCTGCTCGGGCGCCGAATCCGTGATGTGCGTAAATCCGCGCAGATCGCTGAACCAGATGATGGTGTCGATGAGATCGGCGACCCCGCGTATAATGTGGTCACGCGCAGGACGCTCGCGATCCAGGTAGAGTCCGCCATCGCCAACGCAAGCCGCGATATGGTCCAGTTCGACGTCCGCAAACAGACCTATAGCAAGGCCAGGGGCGAGTACCTGCTCATGGTCGTCTTCGAGCCTGCGCGCATGGCCTTGGCAGCATCCTGGTTGATTCCGATGGCCGTCGTTCCTACTGTCTCGACGGACCAGGCGGAGAAGTTCGCGCTGGTGCCGGGCCTCAAAGCAACGGCAAAAGATCGCTGTCGTGCGTTTCGCCACGACGATGCTCATGCACTCGTCGCTGCGATTTAGAAAGAGCTGGAAGGCAGCTGATCACTGCCGTTGCTCTATTCTTCATCCTCGTTCGGTTGCGTCGGATCGTTCTTGGCCTCATAGAGCGAGCGCCACGAATCCATCGTCAGTCGGCCCGGCACAACGAGGACACCGGCGGGTTTCGTCGGAGGCTGCGGGTCGTACGCAACGTCGAGTTTCTCAAAAGCCTTGAACGCGCGGTTATTGCCTTCGAAGGCCTTGTTGCGTAGTGCGAGGAGGGTCAGCTCGAGCGTCGTGCGTCGCACCGCGCGGCCGCCTTCGACGATCTCATGCTCCTCGAGCAGCACCTTCTCGGCGATCCTGCGCTTGCCCTTCGCGCCCTTCGGCCGCCCGCGTGGGTTGCCCGACTTGCCCTTCTTGAACCGATGCGCCGCTGGTGGCGCCGTGTAGCCGGTGCGGGGCTTCGGCGGCCCGACCGGCGGATCGGCCTCCTGCTTGTCACTATTGTCGTCGTGCATAGCGCGTCCACCTCTCTACTCTTCGTTGTGGTCCGGAGTACCGTCCTCGCCTGGCTTCTTGAACAGTGCTGCCCAGGACTCCTTCGTTAGCCGGCCGGGCACGACCAATACGCCGCCGTTCCGGGGCTGCGCCGGCGCCGGCATGACCAGGTCGTACTTCAACGCGATGTCGAGCAGGCTCTTGATCGCGGGCAGGCTCTTGTCCTTCAGCGCCTTCTTCACTTGCGCGCGCAGGCCGATCTCGAAGGGCGTCATGCGCTGCTCACGACCATCCCTGCCGACCGTTACCAGCGTGTTGAGCAAGGCCGCGACGTCGATCTGCTCTCGGCTCGACCGGCGGCGCTTGCGCGCCGCCGTGCGTGTGTTGCTGGCCATCACGCGACCTCCTCGGCCGCAATGTCGGATACCGGCGACTGCGCGAGTGCAGAGCGCTCGGCAGTGACCTTGGCGAACGTCTGGCCCGTCACGGCATGCACGGCCTCGGCGTCCGCGACCTTGGCAAGACGACGGACGATGACATCGCAATACAGCGGGTCGAGCTCGATCGCGTAGCCGCGCCGGCCGGTCCGCTCGGCGGCTATGAGCGTCGTGCCCGAGCCGCCGAAGGCATCGAGAATGATGCCATTGCGCTTCGAGCAGTCGAGGACGGCATCGGCGACGAGCGCGACCGGCTTGACGGTCGGGTGCATTTCGAGATCGGCATCGCGCGTGCGGCTGAACGTGTTGGCGCCTGCATAGCTCCAGACGTTGGTGCGATAGCGACCGTGCTTGCCGAGCTCGACGTTGTTGATGTGCGGGGCGCGGCCGCTCTTGTAGACGAAGACCAGCTCGTGCTGCGAACGATAGAGCGAACCCATGCCGCCATTGGTCTTCGACCAGACACACAGAGTTCTTGAGCTCGCTGTAGATCGCCGTCGCCGCGGCGAGCACCTCGTTCATGTGGCGCCAGTCCATGCAGATGAAATGAATGGCGCCATCGACCGCGTGGCCGGCGAGGTTCGAAAAGACGTCGGCGAGAAAGCCCGTGAACTGCGAACCGGTCATCTCGCCGGAGGCCATCGCGAAATCGCGGTGCTTGACGCTGCCAAGGCCCGAGACGTGGCCATCGATCTTCACATTGTACGGCGGATCGGTGAAAACCATCTGCGCGCGGGCACCGTCGAGCAGACGGTCATAGGTCTCGGATTTGGTCGAGTTGCCGCAAATCAGGCGATGCGGGCCGATCTCCCAGATGTCGCCGAGGCGCGTGACCGCCGGACCCGGCTCGACCGCAGGCACCTCGTCGGCCGGGTCGCCCTTCGGCGCGGACTCGCTCGAGCAGCACGTCGATCTCGGCCATTTCGAAGCCGGTGATCGTGACGTCGAAATCCAGATCGAGGCTCGACAAGTGCTGCAGTTCGATTTTCAGGATCTCGGGATCCCAGCCGGCCTTTTCGGCGAGCTTGTTGTCGGCGAGTATGTAGGCGCGCTTCTGAGCGTCGGTCAGATGATCGAGACGTACGCACGGTACGGTTGTGAGACCGAGCTTCTTGCCGGCTTCGACGCGGCCATGGCCGGCGATGATACCGCCAGCCTTGTCGATCAGCACCGGGTTGTTGAAACCGAACGCCTTGATGCTCGCCGCGATCTCGGCGATCTGCTTTGCACTGTGCGTTCGGGCATTGCGGTCGTAAGGCTTGAGACTGCCGACCGGCAGTTGCAGAATCGTAAGCTTAGTCATTGTAACGACACTCCCAGAACGAGGTGCCGCGACCGCACGCACTAGGGCGAGCCGGACTGCAGGCACCTCAGGCCACACCTGACTTCATTCTGGGGTTCTGCGCCGACCCGCCGCCCGTGATCGCATGATCAACGGGAAGCGCGCTGACTTGAGTTCCAAATACCACGGTAGAATCCGGTTGCGTAAGGGGGGGCCTCCCGAGACCTAAGATTCAGGCCAGTGCAGGCCAGCAATATTGCAGATACAAATTGGTGGGCTCCGTGCGGGTTCGCCGCCATCCCCACCACCGCGATCGATCCGCCCCACAGTGCGGCGTCTCCTGCGGTCCCCGCGCTTTCGGGTCCGGGTCCCCATCGGCCGCCCCACCACTTGAACCGGGACAATCAGGCGGTTGTCGTCTTGACGTCAACCAGCTTCTGAAACTCGAGCAGGATCTCCGAGGAGTGCTGCGCCAGGAAGCGTACAACTTTGACATTACTGATCAGCTTGGCCACGTATCCGTTTACCAGCACGAGATCGAGATGATCAGTGCCATAGGATTTCTCGAGCAGCTTGAATTGCCGATCCAGGTTGGCGGATTCCCGCTGCATGAGCGCGATCTGCTTGTCTGTTAGGCCCTTGATGCGCTTCGGTTTGTCGGGCTCAGCCAACTGGGTCTGCGGAGTTGCAGCCAGTAGCGATTGGGCATAATTGGCTGTGAACTTGTTCATGGCGACCATCAACTCCGCCGCCTCAATCTGGCGCAAAGGCGCCATACGTCTCAGCAGCCCCATCGCGTTTATGGAGATGTGCTTGTCTTTGAGCATGTCCGCCACCTCGGGGCAGATGCCCTTAAGGAGGCGCACCTTGGCCCGGAGAGACGGAACATCGACGTCGAGTGCTTTCGCAATTCGCTGCTCGGAAACCCCACGCTCGATCGCTTTCACAATCATCTTGTGTTCTTGCACGATGGCGATGCGGCTGATCCGCTTATTGTAGGTGAAAGCCTCATCATCGGTGGATAGGAGACACACAACTTCGCTCGCACCATTGTCCTTCAGGATCTCGATCCGCAGATGGCCATCGAGAAGCAGATACTTCCCCTTCGTCGATCGGTCGGGTGCCACGATCGGTGGCTCGACGATGCCCACCTCTTGGATCGACGCGACGATTTGCGCGTATTTCCGACTGGCCTTCATTGCGGGGCTGACGACCCGTAGGGGAAGGATGTTCGAAATCGCGATGCGGACGCTCTGCGCCTCGAATGCGGCCATGACCTTTTCAGGGGAAGATTGCGAACTCATGTGGCCGCTGCCTCCTGATTGCGGATGCGGTTCGCCAGATTGCGGGGGAGGTTGTCCAGCTTCTCTGCGCGCAGAAGTGCGATGAAGGCCTCGTTCGTGAAGAGGGATCGCAAGGCCTCAGTGACGAAGATCAACTTGCCCTTCGTTTCGTCAGCCTTCTGGATCAGGATCTGCTTGCGATCGGCATCGTCACGGTAGGCTCGGTAGACCGCGTCCGGTGTGGTTTCTGGAGTGCGCCTCTTGGCAGTCGATCCTTTGCCACGCTTCAAGCGCTGCTCAATCAAGTGCTTGGCATTCATCAATTTACGGCCGCGCAGCAAGCCTTTTTCGTATGCTGTTCGGAGTGCCGCTTGGACGTCCAGGTCATCGGCATCTGCGATATCCATCGCGACCGTGATGGGAATTTGTCCGGTCTCGACCGCGCGCAATAGCCGCTGCTCGCCTTTTTCGACGAGGTGGATCACGCATTTGACGTAGGCCAGCGTCAGGCCGGTTTTGGCCGCGATCTCTGTGTCGCGATAGCCTCTATGCTTCATTCCACCGATGTCACGAAGCAGATCGAGTGGATCGTGCTTGCGCCGGGCACAGTTCTCGACGAGACTCTGCAGCAAGCATTCCTGCGTATCGACATCCTTGACGATGGCCGGAATGACGGTTTGACCCAGTGACTGGTACGCCTCAAGCCGCCCTTGCCCGCATATCAGGTCGTATCGTGGACCGTCGGGTCCAATGCGCCGGGCGACAGTTATCGGCTTCTTCAACCCCAGTTGGGCAATGTTTTCGACAATGTCTTTGAACGAGCGCCTATTCCTGACACGGGGGTTGATCACAGTGATCAAATCAACGGGGATCTGCTCGACGGCTGGCTCCTTCACGATTTCTGTCATCACGCGACCTCCGAAAGTTGTGCGCGGGCGGTTAGTTCATAAAATGACTCCAGCGTGTCGCACCGGTAGCCATCGAGTGAGACGCCATTGTTCTCGGCCAGCCGCAATCGGGGCAGCGTCATGTCCAGTCGTGGCAACAGGTAGTAATCGAACGCCGTCTGATTACCGGCATCGAGCCGGACCGCGACTGTCAGATCAGGGAGCAGGCCGGTATCCAGCCTGATATGCCACCGGAGTGATCCGGCGGGGGTCTCACGACATCTGACGACCACGATCGACGCTGTGAACTCATCGTTGATCGTCAAGAGATCCGTTGCAGGGTCACGCGCCACGCGTCCGCCGACATCCTCCACGCCGGCCATCACGTGCGTGACGATTTCAGGGTGCATCCGGCGGAGATCGCGATTGAACTGGAGGTATCGATAGTCGCGGTCCGGGGAGAATCCCACGAGCTGATATGCTCGAAGCAGGCTGCCAAAGCGGGATTGATAGGTCCCACTGGAAGGGGCAGCCTCCGAATTCATCGATGATCAAACCTGAAAGATAGCCGTGATCCTGAAGCAGGCGCCGTAGGAAGCCGAGCAGCTCTTCATCGGATAGCCGGATCGACCGTTCCCGTATGATTGCCTGCGCATCCTCGAATAGAGCCCGGTCGACGATTGGCGCGAAAACGCCCTCCGCCCGTAGCCAGATGTCGGGATTGTTGCGGACATGCTTGGTTTTGAGTTTGAACGAACTTCGATTCCAGACATTGTTCCCGATATACTTTTCGTTGATGAGGACCTGATGGATCGTCGCCCGCGTCCACGATCGGCCCAGGTCGGATAAGATCCCACGCTCGTTCAGTGCAGCTGCGATCTCTCGCTCTGTTTTCCCGTCCTTCGCAAAGGCGTGGTAAATGCCACGCACGACAGCCACCTCTTCGTCTGGGCCCGGCACCAGGATCACCCGATCGGTCTGGATGCTTTTGTGTTGGCCCCGACCGAGCTGCCCCTTCACCACCGAATTGTGATCAATCAAGCAACGGCGCAGTCCATAGCCGGGCGCGCCGCCTTGCCGAAAGCCCAGTTCAATCAAGCGACATTGGCCGGCAAAGACCTTTGCCGAGAGTTCGCGGCTGTATTCGCCGGCCATAGTGCGCTTGACGCTCTTGAAAATTGTTGAGACTGGGCTGCCGTCATTGTCGAATTGTTCGGCGCAATAGTGGACCATGATCCCGGAGCGCTTGCAGATGTATTCATAGTAGGCGCTTTCGTCGGCGTCCTGGAACCGGCCCCATCGGCTGACGTCGTAGACCAGTATGACCTCAAAGTCGGCACGACCATGCTGCACGTCATCGATAAGCCGCTTCAGGGCATCTCGCCCTGATAGCCTGAGGCCGCTTTTCCCTTCGTCGGCGTAGGTCCGAACAATCTCGATACCATGCTTGGTGGCGTACTGGCGGATGACGTCCGACTGGTTCTCGGTCGAGTATCGTTGATGCTCGGTCGACATGCGAACGTACTGGACACCGCGCACTGGCATGGCTGCGTTCCTGCAGCGAAAGCTTCCCGCTATCCGTTGCCGTTCACCAGGGCTCTAAGACCACCCGTAGGTACTGGAACTTCAACGCGAAGATGGATTTTATGGCGAGCCAATTGCGGCCCTGCCTCGAGCATTCTACTCGCGGAGGCGCGGAAATATGTTTCCTAAGAAGGGCAAGATTTTTCCCGATAGCTCGAACGGCGGAAGAATCGAGTTAACCTATGCAACCGCGATCGGACGGGCACTGCGCGCCGAACTCGGTGGATCACATCGCTCGGTCAAGACGATCATGGGCTGGACAGCTGCGAATGAGCGTACCGTCAAGAACTGGTTGGCCGGAACGAGCGGTCCGAGAGGCGAGCACCTGATCGATATCGTCCGTCATTCGGATGCGGCCTTCTGCACCTTCCTGCAACTCTCCGGTCGAGAGCAGGCAAAGATCGCCGTGAGTCTGGCCGACGCTCGCTGCCAGCTCGCAGCGACGATTTCAGAACTCGATCGGTTGCTCGGCAATCCGCAGCCAGAATGACTGGGAGAGCGTGTCTGCACGTGACACGCCGGACCGGCGCGGCGGCGAAGAATGCCGACCACGAACCGCCGGGCAGAGATTCGATCGACGTGATCTCCGCGGAGCCCTACACGGCTGCGTTGTAAGCAGCCGTGGATTACCTGACCGCGGTAGGCCCCCCTCCCGCGGCTCCGGTCACACCGGAATATTTCCGATGACCCTGTTCGGCGGCAAAAGCCTCCCTGAAAACCGCTTTCGGGCCCCTGTTATGCGTGCGGAAATTCCCTGTTAAATTTCGGGCCTGAGTTCCCGCAACTGGCTGATTTCGCGTAGAAATATGCTCATTTTTGCGGCTTTCAAGTACCGAAAATCGCGAAAATTCCCTGTTTTTGGCGGTCACTATGCAGAGACCCGTTCGCGCCAGACTGCCAGCACAGCCAACTAACCAATTGCAATTGCAGCATATTTCTGGTTTCCGTGAGCGTCAGAATAGTACCGCGAGTTCCGCGGGTTGTCGACCCAGCCATCGCATCCGTCTTGACCTGAGGCCACTTACCGTCAGATTCCGCCGCCGATTGCCGGTTTGGTCTCTCGGGCCCGATTTCGGGCGACCAGATCAGGAGCGTTTGGGAGGGGCCTACAGTAATTTCAGGCGGAGGCGAACCCCAGGTGTTGCCACTGCACCCGCCAGTCTTGCGGCAAGCCCTTAGCGAACGACATGAGACGCGCTGCTGTGAGGTCGGCCGTCTGTTCCCCGTTGAGGATCGCACGGACGATTTGCGGCGAGAGATACGACAACCGGAAGAGCGATGCGAGATGCAAGCGTCTGACGCCAAGCCGGCAGGCCATGGCGTCGATGCTGTCGTCGCGGCCGGAAAGCAGCGCTTCGCGCGTGGTGAATGCATCGCGCAGCAAGCCAACAAGCCGATCGTCGCGTCCATCGGTCGTGCCGTTGCCGATCACGAGCCGGATCCCTTTGCCTGCACGGCGCAATGTGGCCGTGATCGACAACTCGATGAGTGCCGCTGCCGGGTCCGTCCGGTGTTGCGCTGTCGGCGCATCGGCTGTGAGGCTTGCCAGAATGGCTCCGGGTTTGAGTTGCAACAGGATTTTGTCGTCCTCGATTCTCACTTGCTCAATCACGGACCTCACGATTCTGCGCTGCTCGACGGATGGCAATGTCGTCCAACGCTCTGACAGATGTTTTGACTTGGCGAGTACCGTACGCTGCGTCGACGCATTGAGTGCGATCGGCGCCAGTCCATCGCTGATTTCGGCTTCCGATGCGAAGAAGGCGCGGAGGCGGTCGCACACCAATCCTTCGATGTCACCAGCTGGAACACGCCGGCCGTTGGAAAGGTCGGATCGCGTGCCCGTTATGAGCGTGTTCGAGACGTAGTACCGATATCTCTTGCCGCGCTTGACTGCGTGGGTCGGCGTCATCCGATGGCCTTCGGCATCGACAATCAGGCCGGCAAGCAGGCTCGGTGCCTCAGCCCCGACGGCGAGCGATCGCTCGACGCGGTTCTGGGCAAGCCTGTCCTGAACGATTTGCCAGAGGTCGACGTCGACGATTGCCTCGTGCTGACCGGGATATACATTTCCCTGATGCGTGATCTCGCCGCGGTAGATCCGGTTCTGGAGCAGGGTGTAGAGCGCGCCGCGGGAAAAGCGGTTGCCGCCTGATAGGACGCCACGAACGCCTTCGCGGCGCTTGCTCACGATGCCTTGTCGGGCCAATCCCTCTCCAAGCAGCCGCACGGAGCCAAGCTCCGGATACCGTCGGAATATGGTGCGCACAGTCTCGACCTCCGTCTCGTTCACAACGAGCTTGCGGTCGATCACGTCATAGCCGAGCGGCACGTTGCCGCCCACGCGCACACCAGCGTTGTAGTAAGTCGCGAAAATCAGACGCGAACTCTGGAACGAGCCGGGCCGCATCTCGTGAAAGTTGTGCGGACCAAAAGCGCCGCCTTTGGCGCAGTAATCCGCCTCTGTCGGCTCCGGGAACTTCGAGATCGCGACCGGCTTCTTGGGATCTCGCACGTCGTAAATCCAGACGTAGCGACGCCCTTCCTTGCAGTTGTCGAACGTCGGCTCGTCGCCGAGCACCAGCAGATCGCGGCTCGGTATCGGCAGCGGCGAGTGTGTGCCCGGTCCAAATGGCGGCTGGGTGTGGCAATGCACCATCATCTTCGGATTTGTCGGGTCTGCAACGTCGATGACGGTGAGCCCGCCGTCGCGCCATGCGCCGTAGGCAATATTCCCCGCGACCGGGGGGTGGTGCAGCGCGTAGCGGCGTCCCTTCGGCCAAGTCGGCGTTTCACCGCCGGCGGTCCACATGCCTGGAATCCAACAGCGGCCGACCACGCGCGGCTTCGTCGGATCGATCAAATCGACGACGGAGAAGATGTGGTCGGAGAACTCGGAGAAGTGAATGGACGCGTAGGCGTAGCGGCCGCCGACGTACCAAAGGCGCTGCGGTCCAAGGCCTTCCACAGGCATAAAACCGATCTCGACCGGCTTCTGTGGCTTCGAGATGTCGTATACGCGCAGCCCCGACGTAAAACTGCTCAGTTGCGTCTTGAGCTTTTCGTTGGGCGACATGTTGAAATAGGCCGTCCCGTCGGCAAACTCCTTCATGTTCCAGACGCTCGGCGCATTGACCGTGATCAGGAGATCATCATGGGCCTGCAGGTGGAACGCTCGCGTGCCCGGCGGACAGTCGATGACATCGACGACTTTGGGATTTCGCGGATCGCGTACGTCAAGCGTACTGATCACATTGGAAACACCGTGCCCGATATAGGCATGGCCGCGCTGCACCATAACTTGGACGCCGTCCGATTTACCGCCGAGGTCGGAGTGCGCTACGAAGCTGATGTTCTTCGATGCTACGGCCTTCATGGTCACCCCTACTGATCCCGTTCTGGTGGCCGACTGTCGACCACTTCAGCGGTCGCATGCAAGTATGAGAGGGAGTGTCTCACCTCTACTCCGCTTAGCGAGGTGCTGCCGTCATTGGGTTGTGCGGACAAGTGCCGTGCTCATTGCCTGCGATCGATGTCAGCAAGCTCTGCACATTTCCTTTCCCCATTTCGACGAGCAACGCGAGTGACCCGGTCCGCGGGTATCATGACACAGGCAGTGCCTTCAGTTGTCCCGATGCAGAGTACGGTCCCGACACCCGGCTACACCAAGGCTTGCGCGCAGGAGTGTGCCGCAGGCCCCTCATGGTTGGCCGAGCCCGGCACCGCCAGCCTCACGCGCTGCTCTCGCTTTTTCGTCCACCCGCTCGTGCCAAGCTCCACACCCCGACCAGCGCGCCGGCGAGGCCGGCCGAGGCGCCGATCGCGAGCGCCCAGCGTGGTCCGAACACGTCGGCGATATGGCCGACCACGGGGGATCCGAACGGCGCGCCACCGAGAAAGGCGGCGACGCGAAGCGCCGTCACGCGGCTTCGCATGGCGGAGTGGGTCGAGGTCTGCATGAAGCTGTTGCTCGCATTGAGTACTGTCATCGCCGAGGCCCCCATTGGGACCAGCGCGACGGCGAACAGCCAGTAGTTCGGAGCCATTGCGCACAGCGCGCAGGAGAGCGCAAACAGCGTCGCGCCGACGATGATCGTCTTTAGCGTTGGGGCGGCGCGGGATGCGTTGAGCAGCGAACCGCCAACGGCCCCGACCGCCATTATCGACATGAGGATGCCGTAGCCCGCCGCTTCGGCGCCGAACGCGCGGACGGCCATCGTCGAAATGTAGATCGACGAATTCATTCCGAACGAGCCAAAGAGAAACAGGATGACGAGCACCGCGATCAGGTCCGGACGCCCTCGAACGTAACGCAGACCATCGACGAAGCCGCCGGTCCTCCTCGTCGTTCGGGCGATCGGATGCAGCTCGGCGGTGCGCAGCAGCACAAGCGCAATCATCGGGGCGAGAAAGGACATGCCGTTGATCAGGAACGCCCAGCCCGTGCCGATGGCGGCGATGATAAGCCCTCCTACCGCCGGTCCGATCATCCGCGCGGCATTGAAGGACGTGGAGTTCAACGCTACCGCGTTGTGCAGATCCCGTTCGCCCACGAGCTCCGACACGAATGTCTGGCGCACCGGCGCATCGAACGCCGCCGCGGTGCCGAACATGAAGGCAAACACATAGACGTGCCAGAGCTGGACTGCGCCGGTGACGGTGAGCAGGCCGAGCGCGAGAGCGAGCGCGCCGAGGACCGCCTGCGTCGCCATCAGCAGCCTGCGCTGGTCGAAGTTGTCGGCCGCCCAGCCGGTCCAGGGTAGGAAGAGCAGCTGCGGGCCGAACTGCAGGGCCATCACGACGCCGACGGTCGAGGCATCGTGGCTGGTGAGCTCGGTGAAAACCAGCCAGTCCTGCGCGGTGCGCTGCACCCAAGTGCCGACGTTAGACATGAACGCGCCGGCGGCCCACAGTCGGTAATTGTGGAGGCGCAGGGATCGGAAGGTGTCGCCGAGCAAGTTCGGGTCGCTCCGGTAGTGCTTCCGACGATGCGCCGTGCGGTCGCCCAAGCTTCGCCGGATTATACCGTCACGGCACGGCAGCGGAAGGATATGCGATGTCTCGGCTGGGCAAGACGTGTGCGGTAGTCGGCCTGAAGCTGGTCTGGTGGAGAATGACGGCGCAGCAGGAGTGGCGGCAGCGCTCGAGGCTCTTTCGGGATAGAAGGGCTCGTCGGCGCCAGGCGTCTTGGGCACTTCAAGCTTGAGAGTGACGGCGGGCGTGGCTTTACTCTGCAGTCCACCGGTCAATGATGCATTACGCGAATGACCCCGATGTAGACATCTCGATGGACGCAATCTTGTTCTCTGGCGGGCCGTGCTGGTAATCTTCGGGCGATCAATGACAGTGTCTCACTACACCTCCGCGAAGGACAGACCTTGGATCTTCAACTCACCGGCAAACGAGTTCTAATCACAGGCGCGAGCGCGGGTATCGGCCGGGCAGCTGCGCACCTGTTCGCGAAAGAAGGCGTAAAACTGGCCCTTTGTGGCCGGCGTGAGGAGGCCCTTGCAGGCGTCGCCGATGAAATTGCAGCCTCGGGGCAATCCCGCCCCGAGATTGTAGTTTGTGATCTCGATGATCCCGCGCAGTGCCTTCAGCTCGCTTCCGTGGTCGCTAAGCAATTGGATGGATCAATCGACATCTTGTTCAACAACGCGGGCGCCTCATCGCCACTCGCCGACCCCTGGGACGAAGAGCAATGGCAACGCGCCCACCAATTGAATTTTGCATCCGCACGCCAGATCACAGCTGCCGTCGTCCCCGACATGAAGGCCAAGCAATGGGGGCGGATAATCAACGTCACCGGAGCCATGGTAGCGCCAGCGCCGAATGCAGCTGCACCGGCGAAAGCCGCGCTCCAATCATGGTCGCGTGGACTTGCTATCCAACTTGCACCTTTTGGAATTACCGTGAACACGATCGCTCCCGGTCGTATCTCAACGGATCAGATCAACAAGAAGCTTCATCCGACCGATGAAAGCCGGCAGAGTTTCATCGATCGATTTATCCCCGCCGGCTACTTTGGCGACCCTGAGGATCTTGGGGTGCTGGCGGTGTTTCTCGCTTCGCCTCTTGCTCGGTACATCAACGGCGCAGCGATACCGGTCGATGGGGCTATGTACCGGATCGGTTAGTCCGTTCTACCAACCCGATTAGGCTTGTCCGGAGCTGGGTGTTGAGCAGCCGCGGAGCACCGACTTTGCATGAACTGATCATACGTCAAGTTGGATGACCGCTGTCTCTGCACAACGCCGATCAAGTCCATGGCGCGCTTGGCGAATGACCCGATGCTGAAACTTGGAGCCTGGGTTCGAAGCTTCCGCTTACCCATCGGATGCAGATCAGATCACCACTTGCGTGCCGACTTCGATCACGCGGTCGGTTGGAATCTTGAAGTAGTTCGATGCATCGCTCGAATGCCGCGCGAGCCAGATGAAGAAGCGATCCTGCCACAGCGGCATCTGCGATCGCGCCGATGGGCGCAGCGCACGTCTGGAAAGAAAGTACGAGGTTTGCATCGGTTCGAGATCGAAGCCGAGGCGGCGGCGCATCATTGCGCGCGGCACGTCGGGCTCCTCCATGAAACCGAACTTCAGGCGCACAATCGTGAACAGCGGTGACAGAACCTTTGCCTTGCCGCGCTCGGCCTCGTCGACGCGGGGGCTGTCGGCCGTATCGATGCAAACGATGATGTTCCGGTCATGCAGGATCTTGTTGTGCTTGATGTTGTGTATGAGTGCCGTCGGCACCGCCTCGGGGTGGCTGGTCAGGAAGATTGCTGTGCCGTGGACCCGACCGGTGATCCGTTGCTCCAGCATCGGCAGATGATCGGCGAGCGGCAGTTCCTCGCTCATCGATCGTCGTTTCAGCAGGTCGGTGCCGCGCCGCCATGTGAGCATCGTCAGCAGCAGTGCGGCACCGACCACCAGAGGCAGCCAGCCGCCTTCGAGGATCTTCAACATGTTGGCGCCCAGGAATACGATATCCACGGCGAGGAACGGCAGCATCACGGCAGTGGTGCGCAGCAACGACCATTTCCAGTAGTAGCGCGCGACGATCGCGGCCAAGATCACGGTCACTACCATGGTGCCGGTAACCGCTATGCCGTAGGCCGAGGCCAGGGCGCTCGAAGAGCCGAAGGCCCCAGTCAGATAAAGCACTACGGCGAGCAGCAGCCAGTTGACCGTCGGCATGTAGATCTGGCCTTTCTCGGTGGCTGAGGTCCGGCGGATCACCTGGCGCGGCAGCAGGCCAAGCTGGATCGCCTGCTGCGTCATCGAATAGGCACCACTGATCACCGCTTGGCTGGCGATGATGGTGGCAATGGTCGCGAGGGCCACCATCGGAACCAAAGCCCAGGTCGGGTACATCAGAAAGAACGGGTTCTCGAGCGCGGCGGGATTGCCGATCAGCAGCGCACCTTGCCCCAGATAGTTCAGCGTGAGCGCCGGAAACACCAGAGCCAGCCAGGCGAAGCGGATCGGCGAACGGCCGAAATGGCCGAGATCGGCATAGAGCGCCTCAGCACCGGTAACGGTCAGGAAAACCGCACCGAGCGCAATCAGGCCGGCGCTGCCGTGATTGGCGAGGAACTGCGCGCCGTGGATCGGATTGAGCGCTAGGATGATGCTCGGCTGCGTGAGGATATTGGTCACGCCACCGACAGCCAGCACGATGAACCAGACTACGATGATGGGACCGAACCAGGTTGCGACCTTCGCCGTACCGCGGCTCTGGATGGCAAACAGGGCGACCAGGATCGCGAGGCTGAGCGGCAGCACGAACCGATCCAAGGCCGGTGTTATCAGGCTCAAGCCCTCGACCGCCGAAAGCACCGAGATCGCCGGCGTGATCATCGCGTCGCCGTAGAACAGTGCCGCTCCCGTCATACCTAGGATGGCGACAAGGCGTCCCTTGTCGCCGAGCGCGCGATGCGCGAGCGCCATCAGGCTCAAGGTACCGCCCTCGCCGTGGTTGTCAGCGCGCAGCATGACGATGACGTACTTGAGGGTGACGATGATGATCAAAGCCCACAAGGCCAGGGATATGACGCCGAACACCATCTCCGGTGTCAGCGACGTTCCGGCCCGGGCGGCGGTCAGCGATTCCTTGATGGCGTAGAGCGGGCTCGTGCCGATGTCGCCGTAGACGATACCGATGGAGCCGAGCGTCAACGCCCAGAACCCGGTCTTGGCCGGCTTGTGCGGATTGATTTGGCTGGGAAGTGCCGTCGCGATCGACATGATTTGCCTCTGGGGGTGGTAAAGGTCACGCTGAGAGGTATCGGTCTGCCGGCATAACGATGCGATGCGGAACTCGCGGCTCTCCCATAAGGAACCCGTAAAGATCCTGCAATTCCGGGTGCCGGCGCGCGAACTGACGATAGACTTGTGCCCCAATAACGTCGCGTGCTGCGGAGCTTCCATGACGGCTGGACAAATCGACCGAGGCTTCCTCGAAGCCTGCCGCTAGTAACGGGGGGGCGGCGCTCGAGGCCGATATCTGGGCGCGCCTTCCGCGCCCGCTGGGTGGACCCGCGGTGCTCGGGGCCGCGGTGGGCGTCGCCGCACTGGCGACCCTGCTCGGAATGGCAATCACTCACGTGCTGCCGCCAGCGAGCGTATCGCTCGTCTATTTGCTGTTCGTCGTGTCGGTGGCGATCGTGCTCGGCACGTGGACCGGGGTGGCGACCGCCTTTCTCGCCTTTCTCGCCTACAATTTCTTCTTCATTCCGCCGATCTATACGTTCGTAATCGCTGATCCGCAGGAGTTATTCGCGCTCATTGTGTTCTTCGCCGTGGCGCTGTTGACCGGCAGCCTGGCCGGCAGCATGCGCGAGGTCGCGGACGCGTCGCGGCGACGGGCCAATGCCTTGCTGTCGCTTAACGAGTTCGCTGCCTCGTTGTCCGGCGCGCGCAGCCATGCGGCGATCCTCGAGGCGCTGGCATCGCAGGTGGCCGCCTCCGTGCAGGGTAGCGCCGCCGTGCTGACGATGACTGGCAATGATCTGGCGATCTGCGCTGCGGTACCGTCCGGCATGCAACTGTCATCCTCCGATTTGCAGGCCGCCGGTCGTGCTTGGCGCAGTGGCACCGATGTCCCGGCCGCAGCACCCGGCTGGCCGGGCGCGGCGCACGAGTTCCGGCCGGTGGTGACCGAACGCGGTGTCATCGCTGTCGTCGGCTTCGCACCGGCCGACGGCCAGCGCGCCATTTCCGGTCAGGACGATGCGGCGTTGCAGACCATCCTCCGTCACGCCGCGATCGCGATCGAGCGTATCCGGTTCGAAGCGGAGGGGGCGGCGGCGCGCGACGAAGCCGAGCGCGAGCATATCCGATCGGCGCTGCTGTCGTCCCTGTCGCACGATCTGCGCACGCCGCTCGCTTCGATCCTTGGTGCGGTGACGAGCCTGCGCCAATTGGGCGACGGCATGCCCGCTGAGACGCGCGCTGATCTGCTGCTGGCCATCGAGGAGGAGACCAGGCGGCTTTCCCAGTTCGTCGTCAATTTGCTCGATCTCACCCGGCTCGAAACCGAGGCGCCCGATCTGAGGCGCGACTGGCTCGACTTGGCCGACGCCACGCAGGTCGCTGTCGGGCGCGCACGCCAGTTGCTCGGAGGCCGCGAGATCGTGATGTCGGCGCAAGCCAACGTACCGCTGGTGCGCGGCGACGCCATGCTGTTCGAACACGTGGTGATCAATCTCATCGAAAATGCTGTTAAGTACTCGGCGCCGGAGAGCAAAGTCGGCGTGGCCGTCGCGGCTGTCGGCGACACGGTGCTGCTCACCGTCACCGACCAAGGTCGGGGCATTGCACCGGAGCATATCGAGGCCGTGTTCGAGAAATTCTATCGCGTCCGCGCCGGCGACCGGGACACGCAGGGAACGGGCCTTGGGCTAACAATTTGCCGGCGGGTGGTGGAACAGATGGGCGGGGCGATACGCGCCGAAAGCCCGGTCGAAAACGGCCGCGGAACACGTATCGTGATATCGCTGCCCGCGGCTGCACCAGCAGGAGAGGATGCGCCATGACCCAGCCGACACGCATCCTGGTCGTCGACGACGAGCCGCAGATCCAGCGCTTCCTGCGGCCAAGCCTGATCGCCACCGGTTACGAGGTGATCGCGGCGTCGAGCGGCGCCGAGGCGCTGCGGCGTGCGGCCAGCGACGGTGCGAGCCTGATCGTCCTCGACCTGGGGCTGCCCGACATGGACGGCAAGGATGTACTGGCTGAAATCCGCCGCCGTTCCGACGTTCCTGTGATCGTGCTGTCAGCCCGGGATCGCGAAGCTGAGAAAATTGCAGCGCTCGATCTCGGCGCCGATGACTATGTCAACAAGCCGTTTGCGATTGGCGAGCTGCTGGCGCGTATTCGCTCGGCTCTCCGCCGCCGTTCGGCCGGAGCGCCCGGGGTGCCGGCACTGTATCGCGTCGGAGCGGTCGCGATCGATACCGGCCTGCATCAGGTCAGGCGCGGTGACACGATCGTCCATCTGACGCCGAAGGAATTCGATCTTCTGGTGATGCTCGCCCGCCATGCCGGCCGCGTCGTCACGCACCGTCAGATCCTGACCGAAGTCTGGGGACCGGCGCACGGCACCGATACGCAGTATCTCCGCGTGTTCATCGGCCAGTTGCGGCAGAAGCTCGAAGACGATCCGGCAATGCCTAAGCTCGTTGTGACCGAGCCCGGCATTGGATATCGAATGGCTGAGGCGCAGTGAGATCAGTGCTAAGAGTTGGAGCGCTTAAGTTCGCTCTGTTGAATTCTGCTCGACCGCCAATAGCTGCCTCAACTTTCGTCATGCGCGCGTTTCTCCTTATGGCCCATGACGTCGAGCGGTCGACGGCCGGTTTTCGACCACTCCGGCGATCGAGGACGATGAGCCCACTCGACTCGAACAGCCGATCGCTCTAGCCGGAGTCTGCTGTCTGCGGTCCAGCGGCCATGCCATTACGTTGAACCCTGCACTGCACAAGCCAATCAGCCAATGGCAGCTATCTCTGAGGGTTCCGGACGCCGGCCCTCGCGCGAACGTTGCCACCGGCTCATGGCCGGCGTCGGGAAGCCTGAGGAGAAGGAACCCGCGGGATGTGTACCGCAGCGGTGCAGCGGGCGCCTATGGCGATTGCGACTTGGCGCTGGCTGTTGTCGTGGGTCTGATCGAGGTCGACTGGCAGTTCGATGCGAGTTGGTAGCTGCTGGCTGCCGTTGTTGATCGTGACGCTCGCGATACCGGGGCTGAGGGAACGCAGCTCCGGCCGCGCGCGGGCAATAGTCGTCCGGCGCCGGCTGCCAACCAGCGTGGCACGGTGATCCGCCGAGGGGAGCGTTCGGCTACGATCATGAGGTGTCGAACCTGAAGACGAGCTGGGGCGGCGACGGGCGATGCGTCGGCGTCTCGCCGCGCTGGAACCTTTCGATGATGCGCAGGCGTGAGCCGCAGCATGGGCATGGCGGCAGGTCATCTCGGACGCCGCAGTCAGCGTCCTCGTTGGCGTCGCCGCACGGAACTGCAGCCCCGAGTAGCTGGCGCGCCCGGTCGATGTTCTCAGCGCGCGTGCCGGTCGCGAGCAGGCCGTAGTGACGGATGCGGTGGAAGCCCTTGGGCAGCACGTGCAGCAAGAACCGCCGGATGAACTCGGCCACGTCGAGCGTCATCGTGGTGAAGCGGGCGCGGCCGTCAAGCCGATAGTCCTTGACGCGGAACGTCACTGTCTTGCCGTCGGTTTTCAACAGGCGACTGTTCGAGATCGCGACGCGATGCGTGTAGCGCGACAGGTATGCGAGCACCTGCTTGGGTCCGGCGAATGGCTCCTTCGCGTAGACGAACCAGCTCTTCTTTCGCAGGGATTGCATAAGCCTATTGAAGGCCGCCGCATCGGCGAGCGGCGCTTGCGCACCGAAGAACGAGAGCCTGCTCGCCGCATGTGCGGCAGATAGCTTCTCCAGCAGCAGGCGCCGGAACAGACGGGACAGTACGAGCACCGGCAGGAAGAAGTCCGGCTTCGTCGAGATCCAGCGCGTGCCGTCGAGCGAGATCCCGCCGCCCGGCACGATCATGTGCACGTGCGGATGATGCGTCATTGCCGATCCCCACGTATGCAGCACGGCGGTGATGCCGATCCTGGCGCCGAGATGCTTCGGATCGGCCGCGATCGTCAGCATCGTCTCGGATGCCGCCTTGAACAGAAGATCGTAGATCACCGCCTTGTTGTGGTAGGCGATGGCGCCGATCTCGGCCGGCAGCGCGAACACGACGTGGAAGTACGGCACGGGCAGGAGATCCGCCTCGCGCGCCGCCATCCAATCGCGCGATTGCGCCCCCTGGCACTTCGGGCAGTGCCGGTTGCGACAGCTGTTGTAGGCGATCGACGTGAAGCCGCAGATAGCGTTCTCGCAGCGCGCGACGTGCCCGCCGAGGACCGCCGTGCGGCAGTCCTCGATGGCGCTCATCACCTTCAGCTGAGGCACGCTGACCTGCCCGCGGTTGGCGTCACGCCAAGCGGGGCCGTGGTCGCGGAAGATATCCGCGACCTCCAGAGTTGGACGAGCCATCGACGCCGGCCGCTATTCCTGCGGCTCGTCTTCCGTCGGCTTCTTCAGGGGCGAGAGCCGATCGAGCGGGCTCATCACACCACGGATGATGTTGGTCGCCACGTGCGTATAGCGCGCTGTCGAATCAAGGTTCGCGTGGCCCATCAACACCTGGATCACGCGGATATCGATGTTCTGCTCGAGCAGATGCGTGGCGAACGAGTGCCGCAACGTGTGCGGCGAGATCCATTCGGGCAGACCCGCGAGCCGCGCCGCCTCGTGGACGATGCGGTTGAACTGTCGCGGCGTCATCGGCGAGACCTGATCCCGCCCAGGGAAGAGATAGACGCTCGGCCGAGCGATCCGATACCAATCGCGCAGCCGTTCGAGCAACTGCGGTGAGAGCATCGCGAAGCGATCCCGGCGGCCCTTGCCCTGCTCGACGCGGATCAGCATGCGCTGGCTGTCGATGCTGGCCACCTTCAGCGTCGCCACCTCCATGGCGCGCAGCCCGGCGCCATACGCGACACTCAGCATCGCTTTGGACTTCGGCGATGGCGGCGCCTCGAGAAGTCGAAGCACATCCTCGGGCGGCAGCACGCGCGGCAGCTTCCTCGGCTCGAAGACGAAAGCCAGCAGTCGCGTCGTCTCAGGCTTGCCGACCGTGATGGTGAAGAAGAAGCGTAGCGCCGTCACCGTAGCATTGATGACCCCGGGCTTTGCGCCGGTCGCCGAGAGATGCACCTGGAAGTTGCGCAAGTCATCCGCAGTGGCGGTGTCGGGCGAGCGCTTCAGGAATGCCGCCAGCTTCTTGACGGCACGGATGTATTCACGCTGCGTGGCAGGCACGAGGTTGCGCACCGTCATGTCCTCGATCATGCGGGCACGCAGCGGGCTGATGGTCTCGGGCTTGTTCGGTTCGAGGTCATCGGGGTCTCCTGTCTTGAGGATGGAGGTTGCAGACCCCTCGATCCTCAAGACGGAGCGCCCGCCCCGTTATCGTCTGACGGCTCAGATGGTTACTTCGCGACGGTTGCCGCACCCACTCCCGCGTAGCGGGTTCGTTCTTCTCTGGAGGCTGTGTGAGAACGCGCCAGTTGGTGCAAGTTGGGTGACTGCGGTGTCCTGCTCGGCGCTTTGCCCCCTCGATCGAGCTTTTCGGATCGGGTGGTGCCCTAACTTATCCCTGGGTGACAGCTACCGGCTTGCTCAAAGCAAGCGCCGGTTTCGCCGAGTCCGACCTGAACCATCACAGGACGATCCCGCAAAGGATTGAGGCGCGACAATCAAAAAGGCCCCCGACATCGGGGGCCATTTTGATTGCAGAACGTGCTGCACTTTCCCTCCGGCTTTTGCTGCGGAAGTGCTCCGGCGTTGACACCTGGAGTACAAACATGACTATCACGCGCAACGCCGTCATACTCATCCTGTCCGTAGCCGTTGTGACGTTGGGATATTACTACTATCAAAGTCGCCAGAACGTGATCGAGCTCAAGCTGCCGAGCATTAAAATCGAGAAGCAGTAATAGATCGAGCAAGATCTGGGACATGCGACGGCATGATGGCAGTGGCGACTGTGCAATCGCAAACCGCCGTCGTCATGTCGTCAGAAACTCAGCCACGCCATGCAACGGCTCGACACGCTCGCAGATGATCTTGAAGCTGGCGAGCAACGGTACCGCGAGCAGGACACCGACGATCCCCCACAGCCAGCCCCACAGCATGATGGCGATGAAGATTGCGACAGGATTGAGTAGCAGTCCGCGCCCGAGGACCATTGGTGTGATGACCTCGGCAGTCAATCCGACGAGAACGAGCAGGATGGCGGGCGCTGCGAGTACCATGGGCAGGCTTTCGAAACTTTGGACGCCAACCATCCCGAGGATCGCCATGCTGGTGAGGGCGCCGACGTAAGGGACGAAGTTGAGGATCGCAACGACGCCCCCCCACAAGAGTGGATTCGGCATGCCGAGGACGGCGGTCACAATTGCCATTGCGACGCCCAAACCGATATTCACCGAAGTAAAGCTCAGGAGATAGAAGGAGATATCCGTCTCGATCTGACGGGTGATCTCGACGGCCCGCTTCTTGTCCTGAAACGTCGGGATCACAGTGACAAGCTTGCGCAAAAAAACGTCGCCGGACGCCAGCAGAAAAAAGAGCAATACGGTAACGGAGAGACCAGCACCGATGATTTGCGGCGAGCCCAACAGCACCATGTCGGTAAACGCCGGCCGCACAACGCGAACTTCCTGGGGCCCAGCAACCTCTGCCGACCGGGTCTGCTCCTGCAATTGATCGGTGGCCTTCTTGATGTCATCGAATGGTTTGCTGAACCCTTGGAGTTTCTGCTGTATCCGGTGGACGCTCTGCGGCGCTCTTTCGATCCAGCTTTTGGCTGGTCCTGCCAAGGCGTATAAACCCGCACCAAGCAATGCAATCGCAGCCAAAACGACCAGCGCGGATGCAAGCGGACGCGGCACATGAAGCTTTTCTAGAAACTGGACTGGGGGTGCGAGCATCATGCTGAGCAGCACCGCGGCCGCGATCGGGACCAACAGGGACGCGGCAAAGTAGAGCACGCAGAACACCAGCAGGACCGCGATGACGTTGAGTGCCAGAGAAGGAGCGACTGCCGGCCATGGCGGCAACGGGCCAGCCGCGCCCGGGCGATCGAGGGCCAGTGTGGCTATTGATGGCACGACATCGCCGTCCGTTGTGCTGGTCGTCATCGATCCTTGTCCATCAGAGCCAATAGCCGCAATGCGTTACGACGTGCGTTCCGGCTTCACGGAGATCAATTTTTCTATGGCGTGAACCTTGCGATCGACGAAAATGACATTCGGCAGCTCGATCGCGGCCCCGTGTTCGCCTGCCATGGTTGCCTTGAGGTCGCCGGCGCCAAACCCCAGCATCGCCCGGAAAAAGTCCGAGCTGAACTTCTGGAAGCGCAGGCCGTTGGTGTCGAAGCTCTCGGCGCCGCCGCCGATAAAGTGCTCCTCCGTCATTTGTCCCGGCCGGATGCGCCAATAGGTCAACCGGTCGAAGACGAAGAACATCATCAGCCAGATGATCAGCAGCGCCGTCGAAAACACCAAGTAGAAGCCGGTGTTCATATGCACCGACAGGTACGGGATCAGCTTGGCAATGTCATCCCACCAGCCGAACCAGGCCAACAGAACCGCGATGAATGCGACACTGAGCAATGCCACAACCGAATTGATGCCGCGCAGTCGCACGTTGGTGAATACGATCAACAGCAACAGGATCGCCAGATAAGTGAGGCCGAGCGCGGAACTCGGCTGGGTGCCCAGTGCCGTGACCAGGAATTTTTCCTGTCCGGCGTTGAGGAGCGCGATGAGGAACCCGAATGCCCAAGCTGGCCACCAGTAGAGAAGCGTTGAGTGTCCATAGACATTGATTTCTTGCAGAGCCGCCGGTAGCGGCGTGGCGTGGGCGACTTCAGGCCCGGATGGAGTTGTGGTTAGCGCTTGTGTCATGGCTTGCCTGACTATCGAAGGAGGGCCTACCCATGGTGCTCAAGTAGGCCCTTGTGGTGACTTACTGCTTCACGGGGGCGCTCTTCATATCGTCGATCTTCTTCGCGGCTTGGTCTTTCAATTCGACTGCCTTGTCCATGGTCTTGTGACCCATGTCCGCCGCCTTGTCCTTGACGGTATCCATGGTTGTCTTCTCGGTCGCCTTAAAGGCCGGCGCCTGCTTGAGTTCGTCCTTGCTGAGCGCGATCGAGATGACTCGCGCGCCGTCCTTGTTTACGGTGTACGTGAGCGCACTGAACGGAACCGCCACATGCTTTTCACCGACCCCGAGAAAGCCACCAACACCGATCACGACAGTGCTGATGCGGCCGGTTCGGTCGAACATGAGGTCTCTGATGTCGCCGACGTTTTCGGCCGACGCATTTTGCACGTCCGCGCCGATGAAAACGCGGGCGAGCCACTCGGTTGCGGGTTGCTCGGTGGTAAACACGATAGCGACTGCAGGGTTCGCCGCCTGTGCCAACACTTGGGGCGATAGGGCTGGAGCCATCAACGCCAAAGCGCCAACTAAGATCATCACATTCGGTTTCACGGTGTTTTCCTTACTTTTCATTTGCAAACTGGTGAAGCAACCACACTTTCACGGCAACGCAGACAATTTCTCGCGGCTTGCGTGATTGGTGTGGTAAGCGCGTCGCTGCGAGGCGGTCGCGAGTGTCGTCGGAATTCGATCAGAGCCGTCCCATGACGACCAACACGAGCACGACGACCACGACCGTGCCGAGCAGTCCGGAAGGGGCGTAGCCCCATGACCGGCTGTGCGGCCAAGACGGAATGGCACCAACCAGCATGAGGATGAGAAGCACGAGAACGATTGTTCCGAGTGAGATCGACATGAAAAAACCCTCGATGATGGCCAAGCCGACATGTGCGGCCGTTAACGGCGGCCGCAATCGCGAGAACTGCGGCGGTCGACCTACTTCGTGCGATCCTTGACGGCATCGCGGACGACATCCTTGGCTTCCCCGACGGCCTTGCGGACGTTACCCGCCGCCTGATCGATTTTGCCTTCCGTCTCGAGCTTCTTGTTGCCGACCAACTTGCCGACGGTCTTTTCGATGCCGCCCTTGATTTTCTGAGCAGCGCCCTTGAGCCGATCTTTGTCCATGGTCTTCATTCCTCGGTTGCGGGTTCAGTGAGTGAGCGGTTGGCGCGGCTGCGAATTCGCCATTTGTCTTGCGCGTCGCGTGCTGAATTCGATATCGATCGAGATCGGGGCGCCGTCATGCTGTGCGCCAAGAACGCCGATGCGGTTGGCCAGCTCGGTCAGCGTCGCGCCTTCCCGCAACAGGAACGAGTGCGCGCCGTCCCCGAACCTGACAGTCACCTGGGACGGCTGCGAAATGAGCGTGTGCGTATGGACCATGATGGTCTCCGAACTGGTGACTGGGGCGGGAATGGTCGATCGCTCCCACCGGGCGAGCAGTCCGATCAATTTCGGTCCGATCGGGCTGATGTCCAAAACCTAGGCGGTCACCTTGCTGCAGCGATAGCATCGGAAAGTACTCAGGCTCGACGATCCGAATGCGCGGCCGTCGTGGGAGCGATCAGGTCCTCGGCCACCAGGACGCCGCCGGTTCCGCCGGGTGAGCCCGAAGCCTTCGCAGATCAAGGTTTCGAGCGCCGCGACGAGCTCCACCTGATCAGCTGAGTAGTTTCCGAGGGTGAGCTAGGATCTGTTCATTCGTCGGAGCCCATTCCTGCACGTGTGAGATCGTAAATCCGACCCCGAGCAACAGGTTGATGTAGGTTCCAAGCGTACGATGCTGCTTGACGACGCCCTTGGTCAGCCAGTCGGTCACGCGCGGGCCCTCGATCAGGTAGCTGTCCAGGGACCAGGCCTTGCGGGCATCGGCATCATGCGACCACCCCGGCCGGATTACCGCCGCCACTTGCTCCGCCAATGCAAGCCAGCGCTGCCGCGGTCGCGGGTTCGTTCAGTGTGCCGAAGCGGCCGCCACGAATTGCCTTCTTTGGGCGAGGTACCGCATCGGTACGTAACGTGCCGCTGAATGTCGACGTGGAACCAGCCGATTACTTGCCGGCAATTCTGGATGCTGCCGGTCCTCGCGGCGCAACCGGCCCTTCGGCGCCGCGATCAGTCGCCGCCAGTGCCAGCCGCGCCAGTGCCGGCAGCGACTTCGAGCCGGTCTTTTTCATGATCAGGGCGCGGTGGTTTTCGACCGTGCGCTGGCTGATGCCGAGGTCGGCGGCGATGTTCTTGCTCGGGATGGCCGGCGAGAACCAGGTCCATGATCTGGCGCTGGCGCGGCGTGAGCCCGGCGATGTGGCTGGCGGCGCTCTCGCGCCAGGCCGCGCCTTGCTCGGCATCGCGCGACTGCTCCAGTGCCTGCGCCACGCTGGCCAGCAGCTCGGTCCCACCGATCGGCTTCTCGATGAAGTCCGACGCGCCGGCCTTCATGGCCTCGACTGCCATCGGCACGTCGCTGTTGCCGGTGATCATGATCGCCGGCAGCAGATCGCCGCCATCGCGCAGACGGTGCAGCAATTCGAGCCCGCTCATTCCCGGCAGATAGGCATCGATCAGCAGGCAGCCGCCGCGCCCGGGCTGATAGGCCGCGCAGGAACGCCTCGCAGGTCGGATATAGTCTCGACGGTGTGGCCCGCGTCCTCGAGCAGGGCGCGGAAACCGTCGCAGACATTGGCGTCGTCATCGACGACGTAGATGATGTCGGTCGCTCGTGTTCGCATTTGAAGCGATGATGCCTGTGGCGACCGCAGGTGACAGTGGCGCGCGCGACTCGGCCAGCAGCCGCTCGATCGCCTGCAACATCTCCTTCAGCTTCACCGGCTTGTTGAGCTGGACGCAGTGCTGACTGCGAATGTCGCGCATCGTCGTGGTCGAGATGTCGCCGGTCATGATGATGACCGGGACCTGGCGCTGCAATTTTTCCCGCAGCTTCGCCGCGACCTCGAGCCCGTGCATGCCATTCGGCAGATTGTAGTCCGCGAGAACGAGGTCGGGATCGATCCTGCCCTGCGTCACCAGTTCGAGCGCCGCATGTCCGTCGGCGCGCGGCCATGACCTGATGGCCCTCGCCCGCGAGCAGCATCTCGACGAGTTCGCGCACGTCCGGATCGTCCTCGACAACCAGGATCGTGCCCTTGCGCGCCGCGCGCCTGCAAGTCGCCATGGTCCTGACGCCTGTGCCATCGTGGCTCTGCTGGAGCAACGCCGGGTTCGGCGGGCACCAGTGACCTCGATGGCGAACACCGAGCCCTTGCCGAGGCGCGAGCGGACATGGATGCGGTGGCCGAGCAGCTGCACCAGGCGCTGCACGATGGACAGGCCAAGGCCGAGACCGCGGCGTGCGTTCGCGCGCGGCATTGTCGAGCTGATGGTACTCCTCGAAGATCGCCTGCAACTCGCCGTCGGGAATGCCGATGCCGGTATCCCAGATCTCGATGCTGATCGCGCCGTGGCGCCGGCGGCAGCCGAGCAGCACCTTGCCGCGCTTGGTGTATTTCAGCGCGTTCGACAGCAAGATTGCGGATCATCTGCTCGAGCAGGCGCGGATCGCTGTGGACATGCAGGCTGCACGGCACGACCCGCAGCGTCAGCTTCTGCGCCTGGGCGTGATAGGTGAACTCGTCGCGCAGGCGATCGAGCAGATCGTTGATCGGGAAGCTCACCGGCTCGGCGCGAACGACGCCGGCCTCGATCTGGTTGATGTCGAGCAGCGTGTTCAGCATGCCCGACATGGCGCCGAGCGTCTCGCCCAGCTGCGCGACCAGCTTTGGGCGCCTTTTCGCCTTCGACCATGCGGGCCAGCAACGCCTGCAGCAGCGTCAGCGTCTGCAGTGGCTGGCGCAGGTCATGGCTGGCGGCGGCGAGAAAGCGCGACTTGGCGATGTTGGCCTGCTCGGCTTCCTGCTTTGCCGCTTCCAAGGCCTTCCTGATCGCCTTGCGCTCGGAGATGTCGGTGAAGGTGATGACGACGCCCTCCACCTTGTTGTCGTGGGTGCGATAGGGCAGGATGCGGCGGACGAACCATGTGTCCGCTCTGCGTCTCGATTTCCCGCTCGATCGGCGTCAGGCTCAGCAGCACTGCCCGGGCATCGGCGGCGAGGGCGGTGTCGGCGGAGAGCGAATTGAGATCGGCCAGCGGCCGGCCGACATCGCCCGGGATGACGTTGAACAGCGACCGGGTGGCCGGCGTGAAGAAGCGGATGTTGAGCTGCATGTCGAGGAACAGCGTCGCGACATCGGTGCTGTAGAGGATGTTCTGCAGATCGTTGGCGGTGGTGCGCTGCCGATCGAGCGTTTCCTGCAGCTGGCTATTGAGGGCGGTCAGCTCCTCGTTGAGCGACTGCAGTTCTTCCTTCGAGGTCAGCAATTCCTCGTTGGTCGACTGGAATTCCTCGTTGACCGACAGAGCCTCTTCGTTGATCGCCTTCTGCTCTTCGCCGGAAATTTCGAGGTTGTGGATCGCGCCCTGCAGCTCGGTCCGGGTCGCTTCCAGCTCATGCTCGAGCTCGGCGACGCGGGCGACGTCGAGTGGCGTGCCGAGTCGGCTCCTTCTTTGCGCTCCTGTGGCTGTCCATCGACGAAGCAGATCAGCATCAGCTGTTCGCCATCGACCGGAACCGGCTGGACGTCGATGTCGAACGAAACCGCGACGCCGTCGCGATCGAACTGGCCGCCGGGAACGACGATCGTCCCGTTGCCCTGGCTGGCCTGGTGAAGAGCCGACCTGAGCTTGGTCCGCATTCCCCCCGCGGCCATGGCGAGCAGGTCCTGCGTCGGATGGCCCTGCGCCACGCGCAGATAGCGATGGATCGGTCCAAGCGAATAGAGGCATTCGTGCTTCGCATTGATCAGAACGGCTGCCGGCGCGTAGGTCTCCAGCACAAGCCGGCGGCACAGATCGGCAAGCGCCGCCTGGCGCGAGGGCGCCTGGGGCTGGCCGGGGCGCGGTGGCGTCCGCCCGAGTTCGGCGACGCTCTTCGCAACGCCGAAAGTCGCGCAGCCGGGAGCGGCCGATGGTGCGGTACAGCCGCTCCGGCTTGGAGATCACCTCGAACCGGCCTTCCAGGTTGCCGACGCGTCTCGGCGCTGCCGAGCAGCAGGATGCCGCCCTGGCGCAGCGCGAAATGGAACAGGGCGATGACCTTGGCCTGCGCCTCGGGGCCGAGGTAGATCAACAGATTGCGGCAAGAAACGAGGTCGAGACGCGAGAACGGCGGATCGGCGAGAACATCCTGCACCGTGAACACGACCGTCGCGCGCAGGTCCGCCGAGACCTTGTAGCCGTGGTCTTCCTTGGAGAAGAAGCGGGCAAGCCGCTCGGGCGAGACGTCGGCCGCAATCGTTTCCGGGTAGAGGCCCTCGCGCGCGGTGGCGATGGCGTCGGGATCGACATCGGAGGCGAACACCTGCAGTTTGATGTTGCGCTTTTCGGCCGCGATCTGCTCGCGAAACAGCATCGCCAGCGAATAGGCTTCCTCGCCGGTGCTGCAGCCGGCAATCCAGATGCGCAGCGGCTGGTCGAGCGTATGGTCGCGCACCAGATCGGGAATGACCGTCTCGGCGAGGGCGTCGAAGACCTTCGGGTCGCGAAAGAAGCTCGTGACGTTGATCAGCAGATCCTTGGCCAGCTGATCGAGCTCGTGGTCGTCGCTTTGCAGAATGCTCGAGATAGCGGTCGCGCATTCATTGCGATCGATGCCGGCGAGCGCCATGCGCCGTTCGATCCGGCGCTGCAGCGTGCCGTGCTTGTAGAGCGTGAAATCATGCGCCGTTTTCGTCGCGCAGGAGTTCGATGATCTCGGGCAAGGCGTCCTGCGTTCTGTCCGAGGCCGTGGCAACTACTTGGCGCGTCAGGCTCGGCCGAGTTCGTCACGGTAAGCCGCCAGCGCCGCGGCATGTCGGCGACGGAAAGCACATGATCGACCCCGCCTGTCTCGATGGCGCTGCGCGGCATGCCGTCGTAGCCGGCTTCCTCCGGCTTCTGCGCGATGACGAGCCCCGCCTTCTCCTTGACCGATTTCAGTCCGAGGCTGCCGTCGGTGCCGGTGCCGGACAGGACCACGCAGACCGCGCGCGGGCCGTAGTCGTCGGCCAGCGAATGCAGCAGGAAATCGAACGGCAGTCGCGCGCCATGCCGCGCCTTCGGGGCGACGAGGTGCAGCGCGCCCTGGGCGACCGAGAGATAGGCGCCAGGCGGAATGACGTAGAGATGGTCGCGCTTCGATGCGGCATGCCATCGGCCGCCTGCAGCACCTTCATCGACGTGTGGCTCGGCCAGCAGCTCGACCATCATGCTTTCGTGATTCGGATCGAGATGCTGCACCAGGATGAAGGCCATGCCGCTAGCCGCCGGCAGGGCGTCGAGGAGCTTCCTGCAGGCGTCGAGCCCGCCGGCCGACGCGCCGATGGCGACGACGGGGAAGCTTTTGGCCTCGCGGAGCAGAAGATTGCGAAATCGACACAGTGGTCTGCAGCCCGCCGGCCTGCGGAAGGCTACCTGCTGCCAGACGCGGACGACTTGCTGGCATTTCGCTTTGCTCTCGGATAAGCGGAATCCCAAGGGGCTGCGCATTATTCATGTTAGCACGCGAAATAGGTCACGGGTCGGCAATCGAAATTTTGACTACGCCGAAATTTCGATCAATTCCGCCCGGCGGCCGGCAAAACCGCCGGCTGAGTAGTTTCCGATGCTGTCGTGGCATTGGGCTGTGTAGATTATGGTTGCAATCGCGACAGGCCGGAATGCCTAATTTCGCGCGTTGAGATCCGACCGACGTCGACGCCCCTCTTAGCAAATCTTGGAGCACAGAATGCATCCGGCACGGACTTTTGTGGCTGCGATCCATCGAACTCCGGCGGCTAGCACCGCGATGAGCGAACCGTACTGTGTCTCTCCGAAATTGGCGCTTGTCGAAAAACCACTACTCTTCGCATCCTGGTCGTCGAAGACGATGCCCTGATCGGCATGCTGCTCGGCGACATGCTTGAAGTGATGGGTCATGAGGTTTGCGCAATCGAGGCAACAGAGATCGGCGTCGGTGCATGCCGCGGCGCGATTCGCGCCGAACATGATGATCGTAGATGCGCACCTGCGGGAAGGTAGCGGCATGTCCGCGGTTGACCAGATCTTCGCCAAACGGTTTGTGCCGCACGTCTTCGTCACTGGCGATCTGCGAGGGGTATCGAAGCTCAGGCCCTGTTCGGTAGTGATCGCGAAGCCGTTCACTGAAGCAACCCTCGCCGGGGCGATAGCCAGAGCGCGCCGCACCAGTGCCTGAGCATGTCAGCGAATTTCTCGGAAGGAATGAAAACCCCTGACAGGCGGTAATGCCGTGCCCCAATAATCAAGCGCTGCCGGATCGTGCTTGATGCTGCTGCGGTGCAGCGATCCCAGTCGCCGCCAGGCGAAGTGCGGTGCCGGCAAGCCTTCAGGGAACCCGCGAGCAGATACCGATTGATTGCTACCGAGGGGTTCTTATCGCACCAGCTGACCCGGATTCCCAGGCACCCATGCGCACGCTCCAGTGCGTCGCGTTGACCGGCTTAGGCGCCGCTCCTCATTCGGTTTAACCGCTTTCTCATTGTAGTCCCATCTATTGACACGGATCAATGTCTCAATCGGATCGCGAGCGCTAGTAAAATTCTATATTTTTTTCCGCAGTCCTGCGGAGTGCATTCTGCTTGGATCGTAACAAAGTCGCCACCCCGAGCCGCAGAGCAAACAAACCCATGACAGACCAACTCAACGCCCAGCGAAAAGATGCTCCGGCTGTCGCGGCGATACCCCCTTCACCTGTCTTGCAGGAAATCAAGATTTACGGACACTCGACACTCCTCTACTGGTGGCCGGCATGGGCATTTGGCTTCGTCAGTGCCCTGCTCAACGCGGGGCAGGAGAAGTTCCTGGCTACAGCTGAAGGAGCTCGGCCGAGCTCCGCAGTCGGCCTCACCTACGTGCTGGTCCTTCTGCTGTTGATTGTTTTCACGAATGTTCGACTGCGAGGCATCAACTCTGTCGTCGCATTGCTCAGCGTCGCATTTATTGCTGTCTCACTGGCCTGGATCGGCTGGTGGGATGATATAGCACGTATGATCCCATACCTGTGGGTACATATGAACACCGGCTTCTATCTCGTGTTTTCGACGGGGCTGCTGGTCATATGGCTGATGATGTTCTTTGTCTTTGACCGGTTGACCTACTGGCGCATCCGACCTGGACAAATGACGGAGGAGCGGCTTATTGGCGGCGGAGCGGAGAGTTTCGATACCAACGGGCTGCGGTTCCAGAAGCTGGGCTCGGACTTCTTCCGCTCAGTGCTCGGTTTCGGGGCGGGCGATCTTAAGGCCACAACGACCGGAGATCACGGAACAACAATCGAGATTCCGAACGTCGTCCTCGTAGGTCGCAAGGTTAAGGCCATCGAACGGTTGATCAACGTGAAGCCGGAGCGCGCTTCGTAAGCCTGCAAACGAATGAGGTCCGTGATATCACGGTGTCCCGGGCATCAAGATCGAAGACCGATCGGTCGGCGAAGCCATCACACATGATCATGAGCTGCTGAAGGTTGAACATGTCACTCGACTTCTCAACGCTGATCTTCCTGTTTTTTGTCTTCATGACCCTCCAGCCGCTGCTGACGGGGCGCTGGTATTCGGTCCAGCGGGGACAGGCAATCCGTGCCATCGAGAAGGCACACGGCACACGCGTGATCACCATGATCCATCGGCAGGAAAAGCGGAGCCTGTTCGGCCTCGCGGCCTCCCGGCATATCGATCTGGAGGATGCCCAGACCATCATAGCCGCCATCAAGGAAACACCGCCCAACGTGCCAATCGACTTGGTTCTGCATACGCCTGGGGGCATCGTGCTGGCCGCAATGCAAATCGCCCGCGCTGTGGAGGCCCATCCGGCCAAGGTGACGGTGTATGTTCCGATCTATGCCATGTCCGGGGGGACGCTCATCGCGTTGGCCGCGGACGAGATCGTGCTCGGCGAATTCTCCGTGCTCGGCCCCATCGATCCGCAAATTCTTGGACTACCTGCCGCGAGCATCGTCAGGGCTCGAGATGCAAAGCCTGTGGAGCAGGTGTTTGATCTCACACTGGTGCTGGCCGATGTCAGCGAAAAGGCACTCGCTCAGGTCAAGCGAGGGGCCGTGGAGCTGTTGACGCCACGGATGGAGCAAGCCGCAGCTGAGGCGCTTGCGGAAAAGCTCGCCGGTGGCCATTGGACACATGACTATGCCTTGACCGCCACCGAGGCGGCAGCAGATCGGGCTACCTGTCAAAGTCGGTATGCCGCTCGAGATCATGAGCCTGATGAAGCTCTATCCACAGCCGATTCAAAAGTCCGGTGTTGAGTATTTGCCCCTGGATATCCCTCGCCAACCTCGCATTTCATGACCAGGACCAGAGTGTTCAACGGGATGCGCACCGACGGCGGCGCAACACACCCGATGCCGTGGATGAGCCAGCGTCCGGCATCGGCGAAACGCAGAGCAGGAGTGGCAGATGCCTATCGTTACGACCGCTGTACAGCACTTTGTCGTTGTTCTTTTGATTGGGATTATCGTGGGGCTCGTGTTCAACCGATACTGGCGCAGCTGGCTCGGGCGGCAGACGGCTGGCGCGACAGGTGTGGGGAACGTCACGTACGCCCTCGTCGGGATCGCAGGCTCGTTCATCGGATTCCACCTCGCCGTGATTCTTGGCCTGCTGCCGACGCCGTTGATGCTGTATCTTTGCGCCGCAGCCGGCGCGGCGGTTACTCTTTGGCTGTGGCGCGGACGTTGAGCATGCGACGTCGGGGTCTCCTCGCGTTGATCGATCATGTCAAGCGACCAATGCCGCGAGCATGTAGAATAGGCTCTCATTCGCGGGGTGGTTGCTCGCGCGTCCCGGGCCGTGATACTGGCAACGACTTTCCACGGGATATGCTGCGGATCACATAGCCTCCGGACCTGTCGTCCATCTCGAGTTCCAATTCACCGCGGGCTTGAGCCTCTTCGAGCAGATCATTGAACGATCCGAAGCCATAGAATGCTTCATTGAAGCTTGGCCGGCGGCGCTTCAAGGTCTGCTTGATCATCGATCCCCAGAGCTTTGCCGAATTTCCCCTCTCGGCGTAAAGCGCCTCGACCGTCTCTCGCACGAGATCGATGGCCACTTGGGCCCGATCATCCGCCCCCTTCGGCGATGCATCCAATGCCTTTGCATCGGACTGCAGCTTCGGGCTTGGCTCGCTGCGGCTCCGCCTTTGCGTTGGATCGCGTTTTGCGACCAGATCGTCATAGAAGATGAATTCATCGCAATTGCTCATCAATAGATCTGAAGTGGAGTTCTTTACGCCGACACCGATAACGGCTTTTGCATTCTCGCGAAGCTTGCTCACCAGAGGCGAGAAATCGGAGTCGCCGGATATGATGACAAAGGTGTCGATATGCTCTTTTGTGTAACAAAGATCGAGGGCATCAACGACCATGCGGATATCGGCGGAGTTCTTGCCGGACTGACGGACGTGGGGTATTTCTATCAACTCGAATGCCGCCTCGTGCATTGTGGACTTGAATTCTTTATATCGATCCCAGTCGCAGTACGCCTTTTTCACGACGATGCTGCCTTTGAGCAGCAACCTTTGCAGCACCAGCTGTATGTCAAAGCTCGCATGTTTGGCTTCGCGCGCTCCCAAAGCGATATTCTCGAAATCGCAGAACAGTGCGAGATTGCGATCATTGTCCTTCACGGGCCGGCTCCCTTGGTTTCTCGTTGTTGCATGGACTGCGTTCGCCCGCACAAGGTGTTCGGGACTGAAGGGCGCTACGTTGATTGCCGTCATTACTATCGCAGCCAGCCCTCACTCAATCCAGCCCGAACCTCCGGCAGAACCACGTCTTCATGAGATGGGTCAGCACGGCATAACCCAGGAGGATGAAGCAGAGCACGATCCAGTACGCGGGCGGCAGCGGGACGAAGCCCAACGAGCCGCCAAGCCATGTATAGGGTAGGATGATACCCACTGCGGCGATGACCAGGCTGGTTGCGATCACCGCCGCACTGGCCCGACTCTCCAGAAACGGCACCTTGGCGGTTCGGATGATGTGGATGATGAGCGTCTGGGTGAGCAAGCTCTCCACGAACCAGCCGGTCTGGAACAAGGCGGGCTTGTCCCAGGCATGGAACGCCATGAGCAGCACGAAGAACGTCACGTAATCGAAGATCGAGCTGATCGGTCCGATGAAGAATACGAATTTCGAAAGATTGCCGATGTCCCAACGCCTCGGCTTCGCCAAGTACTCGTCGTCGACATTGTCGGTTGGAATTGTCGTCTGCGAAATATCATAGAGGAGGTTGTTGGTCAGCACCTGGATCGGCGCCATCGGCAGGAACGGCAGGAAGATGCTGGCGCCGATGACGCTGAACATATTGCCGAAGCCCGAGCTCGCGCCCATCTTGATGTACTTGGTGATGTTGCCGAAGACCTTGCGCCCCTCGAGCACGCCGTCACCCAGAACCGCCAGGCTTTTCTCGAGCAGGATGATGTCCGCCGTTTCCTTGGCGATGTCGACGGCGCTGTCCACGGAGATGCCGACGTCCGCGGCCTTGAGGGCGGGACCATCGTTGATTCCGTCCCCCAGAAAGCCGACGACGTGACCCTTGCGCTGCAGGGCATTGATGATCGCCGCCTTCTGGGACGGCGAGACCTTGGCGAAGACGGTCGCGGCCTCGGCCAAGGTTGACAGCTCTTCGGGTGACAACTTTTCGATCTCGTGGCCGAGGGCGATACGCTCCACGGGCAATCCAACGTCGCGGCAAATCTTGCGGGAGACGATGTCGTTGTCGCCCGTGAGGATCTTCACCTGGACGCCACGCTCCTTCAGCGTGGCAATGGCCGGGGCGGCTGTCTCCTTCGGCGGGTCAAGGAACGCGATATAGCCAAGCAAGGTGAGATTGGCCTCGTCCGCCACCGAGTACGCCACCTGCGCGGGCGGCATCTCCTTGTAGGCGACCGCTATGACACGGAAGCCATCGGCATTGAGCTTGGCCGTCGTCTCCTTGGCCTGTGCAAAGTGGCTCTTATCCAGAGCCCCCTCCCCACCGTCCAATGCGTAGCGGGTGCACGTCGCAAAGACCTCCTCGACGGCGCCCTTGCAGATGAGGATATGAGCCTGGTCACCTCGCTCCAGAACGACCGACATGCGGCGCCGTTCGAAGTCGAATGGGATCTCGTCGATCTTGCGGAAGTGCTCATCGGCCTTCAGCTTCTCGTGCAGTTCGACGTGCTTCAGGACGGCGACGTCGAGCAGATTTTTCAAGCCCGACTGATGGAAGCTGTTGAGATACGCGTATTCCAAGACGCGGTCGGATTCCTTGCCGCCGAGATCGAGATGGCGTTTCAGAATGATCTGGTCTTGCGTCAGCGTCCCAGTCTTGTCCGTGCACAGGATGTCCATGGCGCCGAAATTCTGGATCGCATTGAGACGCTTGACGATGACCCTCTTCCTCGACATTGCCATGGCACCCTTGGCCAGGTTGACGGTCACGATCATTGGCAACATCTCTGGCGTGAGCCCTACGGCCACCGCAACTGCGAACAGCAGGGCCTCGAACCAATTGCCTTTGCTCAGTCCATTGAGCAGAAACACCAAGGGAACCATGATGCAGATGAGCCCGAGCATCATCCAGGTGACCCGCGCGATGCCCTTGTCGAAGCTCGTCAGCACGCGCTGCTCGGCGATCGTGTCTGCGACCTGGCCAAAGGCCGTCCGGGCGCCAGTGAGCGCGACAACACCGCAGCCGACACCGCTCACGACGGCGCTTCCCATGAAGCAGATGTTCGGCAGATCGAAGGGCGTATCCGCGCTGCCGGCATGCGCCTCGGCATGCTTCTCGAGCGGCATGGCCTCGCCGGTCAGCGTCGACTGATTGATGAACAGATCCGTGGCCGAGATCAGCCTCACGTCGGCGGGGATCATGTCGCCAGCGGACAGCAAGACGATGTCGCCGGGGACAATCTGCCCGATAGGCACATCGGCGTGGCCCTCCGCGGGCCCGCCATCCCGCCGGCGTACGGTCGCCTTGTTCTGCACCATCTTCCGCAGGGCGTCGGCTGCCTTGGTCGAGCGGTGCTCCTGGAAGAAGCCGAGCGAGACGCTGAGCAGCACCATCACGGCGATCACGATCGCCGCGCGCTGGTCGCTCAGGAAATAGGACACGACCGCGAGTGTCAGCAGAAGGGCATTCAGCGGGTTGATCGAGCGACTGATGATCTCCCGGACGACAGTGTGGCGCGCCTCGTGTGCGATCTCGTTCGGACCGACGACGCGCAGCCGCGCCTCGGCCTCCGCAGCAGTTAGCCCGTTTGCCGAGCTGTCCAGACGATGCAGCGCCTGGTCCGGGAAGTCGCGCGCCACCTCACCGAGAGCTACACTGCTTGCTACCGATCCTGCTGTAGACGTCGGTTTCCGGTGCCAAAGCAGATTCAGAATGAAATTGCGCAAGGCAGTCACCGGAGCAATCCTTCGGAAGAAAGCGCTGCCTGCGGACTTGCGGGCCAAGCATGCTTTCAGCCGGCCAGTTGAGCGAGGATCTTGCTCCAGGTTTCAACCCCGACTGCGCTGCGAGGAAGGACTTGCCCCATCGCAACCTTGGTCGCGGACTGGGCGCGTTGGACGCCCTGATCGAGATGCTCCAGGTCCAGGTACTCCTCTCCCTCGCGCAGCCGGGACGCGGACTCTGCGGTACTGACCCTGGCGATCTCCTCATTCGATAGTAGCTTCAGGATACTCTCGCGAGCGACATGCTCGGCACGTTTGGACTCTGTCATAGCTCATCTCCGATCAGGTCTTGCGACAGCAAAATGAGATTCGTCGGCGATCAAATCGCAGACCGAAAGACACGCACTGACATCCCGCCTGTCAGATCATAGCCGCCCAAGAAGGACAAGAATAAGCACTACAATCAATATTGTGCCGAGGACGCCATTGCCTCCGTGACCGAAACCATACCCGTAGCCTCCAAAGCGGCCACTGAAGCCACCAAGCAGCGCAATGATGAGGATGATAAGGAGGATGGTGCCGAGAGACATTGATCGTTCTCCATGGTCCGGACAGAACTAGGCCAGTAGATGTTTGTTTCGATCTTGCCCTGCGGCGTGCGCCGCAGCTATCGTATTTTGATGCTGCTGAGGGAGCCCAACACCCCGAACGCTTGTAACAGCCAGAGCACCACGGCAATCACAACCACGCCGTTGAGGATCGCCTTGATCTTGGCGTCCATCGGCATGTAGTTGTTGACCAACCAGAGAAGAACTCCGACTACAATGAGGACGATAACGACTTGCACAAGGTCCATTTCACTCTCCCTATTTTGGGGGCGGATCAAACCCAAGTCTGCCGCGCTTTCTTCAGTTCATTGCTTCTCGATCTTGACGGACGGCAGTTGAATCGACACGGTGTTCCTCTGGTTCTGATAGTAGAAGTAGCCAAGCACGCCGACGGCGACAATGAGCGCGCCGATCAACAAAGACTTGAAGTTCGACATGGGTTTTCCACCTCTCGAGAGAGACCATCAGGGCCACCACGACCCGTCTGTCAGGGCGGTTCATGGCGCTTCCAATGATGCAAGAAGGATAAGTAAGAAGCGGGAGCCCCTGGACGGCTCCCTCCGCGGCAGCGGCCACCTGACTGCATTCGACCTGATGTGCTCAGGGTGTGCTCACAACCCCAGGCCCTTGGACCAATCATCGACGTCCTTCTTCACTTGGTCCTTGGCGTAGCCATAGCGCTCCTGGATCTTGCCTTCCAGTTGCTCCCTCTTTCCGGCAATCTGGTCGAAATCGTCATCCGTCAGCTTGCCCCACTTCTCCTTGACCTTGCCCTTGATCTGCTTCCATTCGCCTTCGATACGATCCCAGTTCATGGACCCAACTCCTTACGGTTGCGAAAACGGCTCTACGCGGTTGATTAAGCCATGACAAGGCATTAGCCCCCATCGAGGGCGCGCGGGCTGCGCTGCGTTTCTGCACATCACTACAACACCTACCGGGTGAGCCAATTCCCGTGGACTGCTCGGCCTTATGCTCGGGTTGCAGGTCATGGATCAACCAAACTGTTGTTAAACTTCACTCGACCTTCTGACCAATGCATTGATCTGCGTCACGGAACGCTGCATCTATGTGCAATGCCGCCGGCCTCCGAGCCGGCGGCAGAGGATCACGGCTTGTCCACCTTGACTGTCGGAAGCTGGATCTGAATCGTGCTCCTCTGATTTTGGTAGTAGTAGTAACCAAGCACACCGACGGCTACGATAAGGCCGCCGATCAGCAAGGACTTTATATTGGTAGCCATGGGAGTTCTCCGGTTGGTGGTTGGTCGGCGCGACCCTCGCCGGGCCGATCGCGGTGTGGCGAGGGTCGCGCTCGATCAGTTGAGATAAGGGCAGGGGCGGCGGACGCCGTCGTAACCGGTGTACATGCCCGTGTTGCGCTCGAATGAGCGGTAGGTCTGGGCGCACCGTTCCCAATCACTCCCGTGAGAGCCGCGATGCTCTGCGCGTGCCGCTTCGGACAGGATGATCCCGCCGATCACAAGACCGGCGATGCCAAGGCCGATATTGCGTCCGTCATTGCCGCGGTAGCGGCCTCGGCCATAGTTGCCGCGACCGTAGGAACGGCTGCGATATTGTACCTGCTCCACGACACCGGCTGTTTGAACTGCAGGAGCGCGAATTTCGCCTAGTCCGCCACCTGGGTGGGCCGATACGGATGCCGCTCCTGCATTCATCAGCATTGCGCATAGCGCCGAGAATACCAGTGTCTTGCCAGCGAGTTTCATTGCACTATCCTTTGTTTATTGACGATCAAGGCTGCTTAAACTCGACCCATCAAAACCAAGATGAGGACGACAATCAGAAGGGTGCCGAGGAGACCAGAAGGGCCGTAGCCCCACGACCTGCTGTGTGGCCAGGACGGGATTGCCCCCAACAACATGAGCACCAGAATCACGAGAACGATGGTTCCGATCAAGATTGACATATCCTCAAGAATGGCATTGCTACTCAGGCTGTTTCGAATAGGTGACCGAGATACTTAGTTGCACGGCTACTCGCACCGCCGACTTCGCGTTGTTCTCAGAGGGGTGAACCGGGGCACCGAGGAGTGTGCCCGGGTTCACAATCCGGCCGATGCAAACAGTTTATTCAAAGGCTCCGTATGCGGTAGATCTCGACATCGTCCGGCCTGTACGCCAGTGCTTTGGGATCGAATCGGTCCCAACCATTTTGCTCGCTTTTCTTGCGCCGCAGCAGGGTGTCGATCGGCTAATGGCGGTTACTAGCGCGGGCTCGGAGCCTGCGATCGTTCGTTCTGTTCAGGCTTTAGATCAGCGGGCCAAATCCCGTGCCGGCGATGAATCGCGCGCAGTCTGTCAGTGAAGTTCCGGAGCGCGCTTGTGTCACCGACGGGATAGTCAACAGGCTCACTTTGAGCGATCTTTGGCGGCATCTTTACCCTTTCCGGCAACGGAGTGCGACGCGCTGAACGGCTTTTTATCTTGGCCGCCAGCTGCAACTGTCTTGTTGCCGGAGAACCGTTTTGCAGCGCTCTTGATGCGGTTCTTGATCGTCGTCGCAGCTTCCTTGATCCGCACTTTATTCACTTGATTGCCTCCCGACTTGAACGCTCAATATCTGGCAGGTGGCTATTGCCGCCTACCGATAGACTGAGACGTTCATTACCCAGTTGAGCAGCTTGATTGCCGACGGCGACCTGCTGTTCATGGGACTAAAACGAAATCGGCTCAAAAAGGTTCCAGCGACTGATGAATTGCGCTGCAATTATTTTTCTTGCGCGCGAACCGCTTTTGTTGACGGTCGCCGTCATCGGCAGTTTCGATCTATTGCAGCAGAGGGTCGGCTGGCCGCAAGTGCTCGCCCAAGGGGCTTCAGAAATCGGAAGCGGCGACCGTATAGGAATTCTGCCGCCCTCTCGCGTAAACCCGGCTGGCCGCGGTCATGATCCGATCCCGGTTGCGGTCGAACATAGCCAGGAGCGTGGCTTCGCCTTTGCCAGCTCCGGGATCGAGCTTTGCGAACGCTGCTTCCTCCACAAAGAACGATGCCTCGTGCGCCCCGTCGTGCCCCCAGAAACGAACACAGTTTCGCGTCGCGTCATAACTGCGGGTCGGATTCAAAAACTGTAGGGCCATGGTCGACGCACCTCGCTCAGCGGCAGACGGTAGTTCAGATTGCCAGATCTAAAACGCTTCGATTGAGCTATGGTTCCGCCCGAGCGAAAATTGGCAGCTGCTGTGACGTCACTGCTGCGGATCTGGCCGATGCAGCCGGACCGCGATCCGGCAAACAACGCCGTCCGGTTCGAAGTGCCGCTCTACTTTCGCGCTCGCCAGTCCCCGCTCGATGAGCGTGCTGCCGAAGCCTTGTCGCGCCGGCGCCTGCACGTGCGGACCGCCTTGCTCGCGCCATTCGATCTTGAGGTCCTGTGCGTCATCACTTTCGGCGACCACCCACGATAGCGTCACGCGCCCCTTCGGTGTCGACAGAGCGCCATATTTTGCGGCATTTGTGCCAAGCTCATGAAGCACGAGAGCGACGGGAACAGCCAGGTCCGATGGCAGAAGAACTTTCGGACCTGAGAATTTTATCCGCGCGCTCCCTGGCGTCGAGTAAGCGGCCAACTGCCCGCGCGCCAACGCTTCAAGGTCGGCACTGTGCCAGTCGCTATTCGTGAGAATGTCCTGAGCCGCCGCCATGCTGTGCAGGCGTCCCTTGAAGTTCTCGGCAAAGGCCTTGGGATCCGTGGTCGTCCGCAACGTGGCGTTCAGAATTGACTGCAGAACTGCGAACGAATTCTTCACCCGATGGCTGAGTTCGCGCATCAGGAGATCGCGCTCTGCTTCGTGTCCGAGTCTGCGGGCGGCGGCAGCGGCGAGACGGCGCCTGACCTCGTTTACCTCGCTGACCAGCCCCTCGACATGTGTTATCCGCGCGCCCTTGTCCAGCTGCTCGGCCGCGCCGGCAAGTTCCCGGATCTCCCGCGATAGACTTCTCGAAAGAAAGAGGGCCATCATTGCCACCGATCCGATCAGCAGCACGCCGGCAATTGCCAGTGCCCGGCTCGCCTCATTAATAGCTGCGTTCACGACCGATTGATCGACAGTCGCGCCAACCACCCAATCTGCGTTCCTTACCGGCGCCAAGGCGCGCAACACGGGGGTACCGGTGAGACCAGTGGCGCTGAACACCTTCGCGCTCTGCCGCCGCAATTCAAGGCTTTCCGGCATCAGCGTGTTTACGTACTTCTCGTGCTCCTGGGAGCGCGATATGAGTCGCATGTTGCCGTCGATTACGCCTCTAACCCATTCTTTCGGCAGATCCGGCAGCTGGTTGATTTCGCGGATCAGTTCGGGCTCAAACGACAGCAGAAGTACGTAACGAACGACACCGTCACTTACTACCGGCATGTGGACGTTGAGCTGAGGCTTCTTGGATACGCCTCCGATAAACAGGTTCGAGACTTGATATCGGCGAGTGGCGATCGTTTTGGACAGCGTTGCCAAGTCGGACGTGAGCGACAGCGCGGCACCATAGTTGACACGCGTGTTGAGAAGCTGCTGCCCGGACGGCTCAACCAGCAAAATGGCAAATGGCCCTGCACCGATCGCCTCGCGCGCCTGGGCGTGAAATTCGGCCATGTCGTTGCGCTGCAGAGCGGGGGACGTGGCCAATGTTCGAAGTGTCACAACCATGGCCTCGAGCTGGCGATCGATGTCGCCGGCCAGATCCTGCGCCGTCAGCCGCAACCGCTCCTCGAACTGGGCGCGTTCCCGATCGTGCAACCGCCAAAGCAGGATTCCCGAGAACGCGGTGATTGGCAACGCGCTCGCCAGCGTCAAGACAAGAAGTTGGGTGCGCAATGGCCGCGGCCGCCGCAGAATTTGCCGCAAGCCTGTTGTCGCGCGCCCTATCGAGGGGAGCGCAGCTCCCATGCGCTGCAGCACACTATTCATAGCACCTTTTCTGGCGGGTACCCGATTCCGGCGAGGGGGTATCGCCTGCGCTTCATCTATCGGCATCGTGACCTGACCCTAGTCATCCTTATAGCAAGTCGGTTGCAAAGCTCTCGGTAAACCGCTGGTGGCGGATCACCTGTGTTCAAGTGCGCCAGAGGACGGACCCGACCAGTTACAGCGATGGAACTGTTTGAAGCTCCGGCCGTTGATAGGCTGTGATCAAGGGTACCCATCGTCGGCTCGGTGTTTCGAATGAGTGTGAGGCCATCTTCTCCTGGACTTCATGCAAGCAAACTAAGCCGACTTGCGCTTGCTGCTGAAGCTGTGTTGCTGGTCGCTGCTCTCGGCCTCGGCTCGATGTTGGCTGTTGGAATTGGGATCGTGCTCTCTATGTATTTCTAGAACCAGCTGCGTGAACCATTCACTTGGCCGAGTTGGTGTGGACGCTGATATTGCCCGAACCGGGCAGCGCAACCTTGATCCGAGAGCTGCTTTCTTTCGCTGGCCTATTTGCAGATGCTTACGAGCGGCTATGTGCACCGCGGGCGCGCGGGCAATCGCATCGAATCCTGTAACGCTCAACAAGAGGCAATTTACCCATGTCGACCATCATGCACATCAACACAGAATCAGCACGGCCCAACCCTGAGAGTGTTTTCACGCGCCCGGCCGACATCGTGCCGGAGCTGGGATTGACGTACGGGCAGAAGCGCGCCGCCTTGCGGCGGTGGGCCGACAGTATCAATGCTCGGCTTGCAGCGACTTCGGAGGGAATGCGAACTCCTCCTGGTTTGTCTTCCGAAGATGTCGCAATGCTTAATGAGATTGTCGAAGCTGATGCGCGCCTGCAAGCGCCTCGGGAACATGAGTGAATTTGCGGGCAGGTGTTGAAGTCCCAGCCAATGACCGGATTCGCAAGCGATGACGCGCACTCGCCATGATCTGCGAGTGCGAGCGGCACGCTAACCGGCATTTCATTTTTCGCTTTGTGGCGGCTGGGATATAGGGTCCGTCGGCGAACCAATCGGCGGAACCGGATCTTGCATCGGCTCGATGAACGGTCCGGGATCACGGTCGCGCTGGCCGGGCAGGGGTTCGACAGGATTGGATGGGCGTCCTTTGCCTGGCAGCTCCCGATCAGGCTGGGGTGAGTTGGGCGGATTGGGCCCGGCTGCGATTTTCATTTCATGCGAATGGTTGTACATTTCATACTCCGTCCGTTGGTCGCGAGAAGCACTTTGCTGCGCGGTTCTTGATCCCATCGGCGCGACCGGCCGACATACGTGTGCCGCGAGGTTTGACCTCGAAGCATCAGTGCGTTGAACACGCGAGCCGGAATTTCGTTCCAGCGATCGGGCGGCATGCCGGTCAACCAATGCCAACTCACACAGCCACGCTCAAGTTGCGTTCACGGCTGGTCTGAGCTTTTGCTCGCGACGGTTCTTAGTCGGTGGCAACTGCCCGGATAGTTGCAGCCAAGCCACCATCATCTGCAGCATCACGGCAATCGACCGACCCAATGCCGTCAGGCGGCCGTGACTACTTGCCTTCGCAACAAACCCCTGTTGGAGCTGTCGGTATCGCAACCGAGGGGGAGCGCGACCGGCGTTGGAGCGGCTTCGAGCTGTTGGAGCAGCATTGCTTGTGGTGCTGGGGGCAATCGGTTCGGCCGATGTTGCGCGCGCGGAGCCATTTCGATTTCTGACAATCGAGGGTGCCGCAGTCCGGTGGCAGCCCAATGCTCCCAATGGGGCCGTAGTGTTAAAGTACGCCATATTGCAGACCCACACTACGACCCAGGGTGCGGTGAACTGCGGCGAGATGCGGCCGCCGACTGAGCTCCTGCAGTTGTCCGAAATCCGCAAGGAAGAATTCAGACGAGCGGTACTCGCTGCGTTCGAGCGATGGCAGGGATTGGCCGACATTTCGTTCGTCGAAGTCCACGACCAATCGCAAGCGGACATCGTGATTGGTGAACAGGTCGAGCCGCAAGGATTTGCATTTACGAACGTCGTGCTGGCGCCCCCGCTCGGTGATACCATGCGAGGGATAGCCAGCGCCCAGATTTGCTTAAACCCACAAAAGCGGTGGAAGATCGGTTTTGACGGCAATCTTGCAGTCTACGATCTCGTACATTCCATTGCGCACGAGATTGGTCATGCCATTGGTCTCGATCATCCTGCCGAGCGCGGGCAGTTGATGTCTTTTAGATATCACGAGACCAGGGCGGGCCTTTCAAATGGGGATGTACAGGGAGCGATCGAACTGTACGGCAAGCGGGAAGTCGCGCCTTCAGCCTCTGCCGCTATTGGCGATAAACAGCGGTTCCTGATGGAATAGCGCCATCGGAGTTCTCCGACACATCTTTGGGTATTGGCGTCGTCAGCCCGATTATGGAGCCTTGCCGCGGAACGATTGTCGCGCATGACCGTTTATCTCCTGACGGCCGTTCTGTTCGGCACGTCGGTAACAAACCCACCGATCAAATGTATGGAGTTGGATCATGAAAAAGTTTTTGCCAGCCGTAGCCTTTGCGACCCTGCTGTCGACCAGCGCGTTCGCCCAGACCACGCCGCCTGCCGTGACGCCGGCACCAAGCACGACCGAAAAGCCGATGACGCCGGCAACACCATCGGCCACGGCTACGCCGTCGACGATGGACGTGAAGCCGCTCGTGCTCACTGAGGCCGAGGCCAAGACCTGGGTCGACAAGGTGGTCGTCAGTTCCGACGGCAAGAAACTCGGCGAAGTCGCGGCATTCGCTCGCGACACGTCCGGCAAGGTCACCGAGATGCACGCCGATATCGGCGGCTTCCTTGGCATCGGCGAAACGCGCGTCCGCCTGATGCCGACGCAGTTCAAGCTCGACAATGACCAGGTCGTGCTGACCTTGACGGCCGAACAGGCAAAGACACTGCCGAAGATCGTCAAGAAGTAAGCCCCGTCATGAACAAAGCGCCTCGGAGCAGTCTCTGTTCCGAGGCACTGTCTTACGACGTTTTGTGGCGGATGTGCCGGCAACGGCCGAGGAAGACATACTGGGCCGCTTTGGACCAAGTATTGCGCGACGAACATGGGGCGAGGTGAACAAGGGTAGCGGTCTGGAGGACGAAGTCAGGCCGCGGCGCCGTGTTTGGCTGTGGCTTGGATGTCGAAAAACATCGCCTGACTTATCACTGCTTTCACCATCTCTGGTTTGAACGGCTTTGTGATCAGGAACGTAGGCTCGGCCCGCGCGCCCGTAAGCAGCCGCTCCGGATACGCCGTTATGAAGATCACGGGCACGTTGATCTTGCCCAGAATGTCGTTGACCGCATCGATGCCCGAGCTGCCATCGGCGAGCTGAATATCGGCCAGCACAAGCTGCGGTGGGGTGCGTGCGGCCATGGCCACGGCTTCCTGACGCGTGCGGGCAATTCCAACCACGGTATGGCCGATGTCGGTGACCAGCGTCTCTATGTCCAGCGCAATCAAAGGTTCATCTTCGATGATCATCACCTTGGCGGCGATCTGTTGCGAGATCTCGCGTCCCGCCACATCGATCAGCGACTTCACTTCTTCCAGCGAGACATCGAGGATTGACGCGATATCGGCCGAGGAAAACTCTTCCACCGCTGCGAGAAGGAAGGCCTGCCGAGGTCTAGGCGTAAGGGTCTCTATGCGCCGATCCGCGATCGCGCTGCCTCGGTCTTCGATCGGCTCCGGCTTGTCGTTGAACGGCATGGCGTTCCAGACTTTGATGAACCCCTGGTAGAGTGCAGTGCGTGGTTCCAAGTCGTGGCGGAAGTTGCGCTGATCAGCGACCAGCGTTTCCAGCAACGCAACGACGTAGCCGTCACCGCGCTGTTGTGAGCCGGTCAGGGCCCGTGCAAACCGGCGCAAATAGGGGATGTGCGGGGCGACCTCGTCGGCCAGTGCTTTACTCATTGCAAACAACTCTCCCTATGCTGCGGTGATAGTGTGAACGTCTCATCGTGCCGCGCCCCTGGGCGCTGGAAGAAGACCAGTTGAGCTAAACGATCAACGGCTCGATTGGTTCCATCCCTTACGAAAAGATTTCGTGCCAAAAGTGACAAATGACTTCGCTCCTACATCTGCCGGGCGTGGCCAACCGAAGGAAACTGGTCCGGCCCATAGTCGCCGGCACCTTCGACTTGCAGCATTTCTGCGAGCCTGGCCCGCGCGCGGTTCACGCGGCTCTTGATCGTGCCAACGGCACAACCGCACATTGCTCCGGCCTCCTCGTAGGAGAAGCCTTCCGCGCCGATCAAGAGCAGCGCTTCTTTTTGATCCACCGGCAGCAACTCGAGAGCTTTGGCGAAGTCGACTAGGTCCATGTGGCTGGACTGCGACCCGTGAATGCTGACGCGCGCGGCATAGGCGCCATCTTTGTCTTCGACTTCCCGTTTGCGTTTGCGCCGCTCGGACAGATAGGCATTGCGCAGGATGGTGAACAGCCATGCCTTCAGATTGGTCCCAGGCTCGAAACTCGACCGATGCTTCCAAGCCTTGACCAACGTTTCCTGCACGAGATCATCGGCCTGGTCGGCATTGCCCGATAGCGATCTGGCAAACGCGCGCAGGTTGGGGACCAGTTTACCCAACTCGTCCTGCAGCTGGCCTGGGCCAGAATTCGTCACGTCTCGGTCTCTCGGTCAACATCGCCTGCAGCATCGGATTTCGCCAGCTCTTCTAGAAGCTTGGCAAATTTCTCGGGCAGGGGTTCTGCCGCGATTTTGCCGTACACGGCCCGCAGTCGCCTGCCGATTTCCTCCTGCACAATCGGCGGCAGAGCATAACTATCGGAACCGGCCATTTCATCGTTGAGTGTCTCGTTCACTTGTTTCTTCTCGTCTGCCATACATTCCTCACCAGTGTAGAAGTGAGCTTCACCGGACAACACCTCAGTCGCCCGCTCGCCGCCTATGCGCTCAACGTACGCAAACTAGACAACTGGCGAAGCCTCACGAACACCAGAAGCCACTTAACGCGCAATACTACAACTGGTTCCATGCCGACCCGACGATAAATGGGAGCGGCGTGTCTATGGAGATTTCCGCTCGAAAAACACGAACGGCATTGTCATCGGAGACTGTCAACGCGCGCCTAGCCCTTTACCTTGTCAGTCGTGCTCGACTCCGAGGCAGTGTTGTAAGCGTCGGAGGCCGCGTTCTTGGCGCCACCGACCGCCTTCTGCACATCGCCCTTGGCTTCCTGCACCATGCCTTCGGCCTCGAGCTTGTCCGAGCCGACAGCCTTGCCGACACCCTGCTTGATGTTGCCGGCGGCTTCGTTGGCGTAGCCTATAATCTTGTCGCCTGTACCTGACATCTCAATCACTCCTTCGACTTACGGCACCGCCTGCGTCGCTGCTGGCGGTTGCGAAGGTTGAACGTTCACTGGCTGCAACAGTTCCATGCCGAAGAAGCCGGTGTGTCGCCAAAATTCGATTTTTTGGGCGCCTGGTTCGGCTCTCTGTCGCTTTGCGACGGCGATGCAACGAAACTTCGCATCGCGCGTTTCCAACCGGGCTGTGTTCAACAAATTCGATGCGCGCCGTATTCCCCCAAACGCGGCTTGGTGTGGCACGCGCACGCCGGGAGGAGCTTTTGATGCCGATGTTCACAGACTCCAGCGTCGATCTGCTGGAAAAAGTGTTCAAGAAGCAGACAGCCTCAGGCGCACCTGTCAGCACAGCACCACCGGTCATGGTCGGACGGGAAAGTACGACCAGTGTCGGGTCGTTCTTGGAACAGCTGCGAGGTGCCCTCGGCCCGCTGACCGGGGCAGGCCTGAATTTGTTGTTCGCAGGCCAGTGGATGCGATCGCCGCGACCTTTGTTGCTGCGAGTTTGCAGCGTGCCGCAGACCGCACGTGTGTGGCCGTGGAGCACGCGTCGGGCCTCATGGCACTTTCGGCCGCAACAACGCTCGCCAGAGATGCAGGCACCGATACAATCATTCTTTCCACTGTCGGAGGCGTTGAAAATCGGCATCTGCGATTGCTGGTGAAACGCGCCCAACGGGATTTTCCCGCAGCGCGGCTGCTTGTCTGTGATTGGGGCGCCGAGGAGGAAAGCCTCTCACCGTCGAGCGAACCAGCGGGCGTACGATCGAAAGTGATCAGAAAACTCTCGGAGGTGACCACTGTGCTCGCCTATCGAAGTACCAATGACGGCGTCGCGACGAGCCGGGTGAAGGATCGTAACGGCCAAGCCGACTTAGTTTCAGAAATGACGGTGGCGTGAGACGATGAACGCATCAGCCAAATTGGCGATCGAAAGTGAGGTCGCACCGCCCTCGGCAATCTCTTTCTGGACGATGGCACGCGGGTTCTGGTCGGGAGAGCCGTCAAGAACCGCTTGGTTCTTAACTGCATCGGTCCTGACCATTCTGCTGTGCAACCTTGCCGTCAATATCGGATTGAACCGTTGGAACCGTTGGTTTTTCGATGCTCTTGAGCGCAAGGACGGCCCGACGCTATTCAATGCAGGCTTGGCGCTGATTGCCCTCATTGCACTGGGCGCAACTTTTGCCGTTGCGATGGTCCGGGCGAAGATGACGCTGCAGGTACGGTGGCGGCAATGGGTCACCGAGCGGCTATTGGACAGGTGGCTCTCTGACCAGCGATACTACAAGCTGGCTATATCAGACGGGTCTGCCACATCGCCCGAATCACGGATCACGGATGATGTACGTCTTGCAACCGAGCCCGTGGTCGATTGTGTGGCTGGATTCATCAATTCTATTCTGTGCGCGGTTACCTTCGTTGGCATACTCTTCGTCGTCGGTGGTTCATTGGAAGTGTGGGGTGTGGTCGTTCCAGGCTACATCGCGATCGCGGCGGTGCTCTATTCCTGCGTCGTCTCCGCCACCACTTTCCTCGTCGGTCAGCCACTATCAGCCGCCGTCGACAGGAAAAATGAGGCCGAGGCCCAATTTCGCTTCGGTTTGACGCGCATCCGCGAGAACGTCGAAAGCATCGCCCTAATCAGAGGCGATAAGGACGAACTGCGTCGCGCGCGCGACGGCTTCGGCGGAATCGCCCAGCAGACGCTCGACGTGATGCGCAATCACTGCAATCTGACTTGGGTTCTCAATGCCAATGCATTTTTCGCCGGTACATTCGCCCTGCTGCTCGCAGTGCCGAAGTATCTGACCGGCGACCTCTCTCTTGGCGCCATGATGCAGATCGGGTCGGCATTCACCGCCGTGTTGGGCGCACTCAATTGGTTTGCCGAGAATTTCATCGTCATTGCGCAATGGCGCGCGTCCGCCCGCCGCGTCGCCTTGCTGGACGATGCACTCGACAGCCTGGATTTCGATGACACGTCAGCCGGCGGCAGCCGTCTGACCATGGGCACGAGTGTTGATGACTGCGTCGTACTGGATTGGGTATCGCTGACCCAACGCGATGGCAAAATCGTCGTCGACGAGGCTGAGTTGAGGATTGCGCCGGGCGAGCGGGTGTTGCTCGATGGCGAGTTGGGAACAGGAAAGAGCACACTGGTGCGAGCCGTGGCCGGGTTGTGGCCGTGGGGCGCCGGCGAAATCAAACTGCCTGCGGGCGCGCGCGTCGGTTTTGTTCCACAGCGTCCATATGTACCGTTGGGGTCGCTGCGCGACGCGATCGCCTATCCAGAGCCTGGAGCAGATCTGGATACTGATGAAGCGCTCACGGCGATCAAAGAAGCAGGTCTCGGCTACATGGCCGACGCACTCGATGTTGAAGCCAAACTCGACCAGACGCTATCCGGCGGTGAACGGCAGCGCATAGCTTTTGCCCGTCTGCTGCTGCAAAAGCCGGAAATCATCGTCATGGACGAAGCTACGGCCGCGCTCGACGCCGACAGCGAAACACGGCTCTTGTCGCTGCTCTTTGAACGTCTGCCGCGGGCAACAGTTCTGAGTGTCGGACATCGTCCGGCGCTGGAGGCGCTCCACACGCGCAAGATTACGCTTCACCGGGAGCCTTCCGGTGCGCGACTGGGGCGTTCGCGGAGCAAGAAGGGCAAGAGGCTGTGGGAGGGCGTTCTTCGCAGGCCTGCACCCACAACTCCAGTGAAAGAACCAGTTGCGATTTCTCCGCCTGACGCGATTGCGCAGGCATTGCACCGTCTAACAGTATCTCAATAGAACAGCAGATCGGGGCTTCTCATTGATATTTTGGAACCACCCACCCATTGCAACGTTATGTAGTAACGGTGCGCTGCTCAGGCAGGTTGCAACCGTCGGGCACTGGCTTACCTCGCCAACGATGTGCCCGCCCCGACCCGCGGCCTCCCCCCGGCCGCGGGTCCCTCCTTCTAAACGCGATGCCCAGTCCGCGGGTAAGAAAGCACGTTGGAATGCGCATTTCGGTGAACGCTTAGAATGGATTCTTTCGACAGTTCCACAGCCCAAATGTCGCCAATGTCTGAGACCTCGGTCCAGATCCTGCTCGCCGAGATCGGTACTGACATGACGCCGATCCCGACTGCGGGCAATTGCTGTCGTGGGCGGGATTGGTTCCTCGTCTTGACGAAAGTGCCGGCAAGCGACGTTCGACACGGGTCAAGAAGGACGCGCCCTGGCTGAAGCCCGTTCTGGTTCGATGCGCCTGGGCAGCGGCGCGCAAGAAGAACAGCTATTTCCAGTCGCAGTTCCTGCGGCTCAAGGCGCGCTCAGGCCCGAAGAAGGCCGCTGTGGCGGTGGCGGCCTCCATCCTCGAGACCGCCTATCACATGATCAAGGACGGCACCTGTTACCAGGACCTCGGCGCCGACCACTTTGCGCGCCGCAATCCCGCCCGCGAAGCCGACAAGCTCGTCAAACGCATCCGCAACCTCGGCTTCGAAGTCGAAATCCGTGCCGCTGCATGACAACCTCAGAGCAAGTTCAGTTTCGCAAGTTCAGTTTCTGGATAGAGACTGCGACTACGCTCACCCCTCCCTCGTCGACGCCGACCGCTCCTCCGCCACCTCTTCGAACGTCTGGCCGCCGGCAACGTGCTTCGCGCGTTTGCCGGTGTAGCTCTCGAAGCGGCGCACGATCACGTCACAGTAGATCGGGTCAAATTCGATCAGCCTTGCCGTGCGTCCGGTCTTCTCGGCTGCGATCAGCGTCGTGCCGGAGCCCCCCAAAGGGATCGAGCACAAGCGCGCCGCGTTTGGTCACGTCGAGGATGGCATCGGCGACGAGCGCGACCGGCTTGACCGTCGGGTGCATCCCGAGCTCGTCCATGCGGCCCTTCTTCATGGTGTTGACGCCAGCATAATCCCAGACATTGGTTCGGTAGCGTCCGCCGTCGCCGAGGCCGAAGGTGTTGGTGTGCGGGCCGTCGCCAACCTTGAATGCGAACACCAGCTCGTGCTTGGAACGATAGAACGTGCCCATGCCACCGTTCGTGTTGTTCCAAACGCACAGGTTCTTCAACTCGCTGAACACTGTTTCGCCGGCGGCCATCAGCTCGCTCATGTGGCGCCAATCCATGCACACGAAGGCGATGGCTCCGTCGCGGCAGGCGCCGGCCGCGTGACCGAGTGTCGACGTCAGGAAGGCCGTGAAGGCCTCGCGGCTCATCTCGCCGGACGCGAATGCGAACTCGCGATGCTTGGTCTTGCCGAGGCCCGAGACGTGACCGTCGATCTGCACGTTGTAGGGCGGATCGGTGAACACCATGTCGACCGTCTCCTCGTCCAGCAGCGCCGCGTAGACACCGGCCTCCTGCGCATCGCCGCAGACCAGGCGATGCCGGCCAAGCTGCCAGACGTCACCCGGTCGCGTGATGGCAACCGCGGCAACCTCCGGCAAGGCATCATCGGCGGCATCCGTGCTAGTCGGCGAGGCAGCCTTCGCCTCGCCAATCACGATGTCGGCCTCGCCGATCGAGAAGCCCGTCAGCTCGATGTTGTAGTTGGCTTCGATCAGCCCCTGCAGCTCGATGGCGAGCAGCTCCTTGTCCCAACCGGCATTCAGCGCGAGCTTGTTGTCAGCGAGCACATACGCGCGCGTGTCGGTCTGCGAGAGGTTGGACAGACGCAGGCACGGCACCTCGGTCATGCCGATCGCGCGTGCGGCAAGCACGCGGCCGTGACCGGCGATGATCATGTTGGCATCGTCGATCAGCACGGGGTTGGTGAACCCGAACCGCTCGATCGATTTGGCGATCTGCTTGATCTGCGCCTTCGAGTGCGAGCGCGCATTGCCGGAATACGGTGTCAGCGCATCGACCGCGATGCGCTCCAGCGAGGTGTGGTGAATGAGACTCATGAGGGAACTCCATGGATGCGGTGAGGGGCGGGGAAGGGCAGGGGGCGGTGGCTAGAAATCGACGGGTTCATCGTCGTCATCGACGGTCAGGCCGCGCCGTCGCGCGCACTCTTTTGCTTCTGCAAGCAGCTCGGCCTCCTCCTGCCGCTCGAGGTCGATCAGCGATTGTGGCTTGGGGCCTTTGCGCCAGCTTGCGGTGCCAGCGGGCATTCGCTTGATCCGAGGGCGGCGGCGCTGGCGCACAGGGCGGTCCGGATCGCCATTCTTGACGAAATACCGAAGCTCCTCGACATCTTCGAACAGCTTCTCGTCGATCTTGCCGGTCGCGTAGTAGCCGTCGAGAAGCTTCTTCGTGACCTCCTTGAACGTCATGTGCAGCTTGGCATTGAGCTCGTCGGAGGATTCGAAACGGGCGAACAGCATGCGCTGGAGCAGCACGCTCTTGCCCTTGATGGCCTGCTCGAACATCGAGTGCAACAGCAGCTCGTGACGGGTCACCCAGCGCTGCTCGCCGTTGATCATGACCGACACCATCGTGTTCCTGAAATGGTTCACGTCGGCATCGCTGATCGCGGGCTTCTTGCGCGGACGTCCGTTCGGATTGGGGCAGTGGCCCTTTTTCCAGCGGCCGTGTCCGTCACGGCCGTCATCATCGTCTCTGGTCATCCGGTGTTACTCCTCGGTTACAATAACAAGACCTATTAAGGGTTTCAATTTGACCTGCTCGATCGCGGCAGAAGCTGATCTCCGGTCACCGGCGCCGCGGCCGGCCGCGGGGCATGAGGGGGGCCTTGTCGAGGAACGCAGTCACGGCCTGGGCGAGCGCGGTGATCTCGACCACGATCACGGTGCGTCGGTGGAGCGGCATGAGGGTTTGAAGCCGCTCCTGCAGGCCGACGATGCCGCTGCAGAACTCCGGCTCGAGGACGACAGGCGGGGAGGTCTTGAGGCGGCCGGTGGAGGCCGAGAAGACCTCGGTCAGCTCGACGCGATTGAGGATCAGGAACACGCGCGCATCGGCAAGTGGCGCACGACCGCTGCTGCGTTCGATTTTGGGGAGATCGGGATGCACCTTTGCCAGATGGTTTTGGCGGTCCGTCAGCGACGGATACGTAAGGACCTCCGGAAACCAGGTTTCGAGGTCGGGCCGCAGGTGGCGCATGACAAGGACGATCTCGCCCTGCTTGAAGCCGACGTCGAGGAGGTCGAGCGCAACGCCGAGGCAGAAGGCATCGAACGGCGCGAAGGCGGCTTCGACACCACTGCCGTTTACCGGCGCGACGAAGGCATGGCGGTCGGCGCCCTCTTCGCGGTCGAGATCGAGCAGCCGCTTGATCCGCGTCTTGAAGATCTGCGGCGGCGTATCGGCGTGGGCACGATGCAGCGTGAACGCGCGCCAAAGCGCCCATTCGACCTGCCCGCGCTTGAACGTCGGATTGCTCACGCAACCCTCCTGAATAAAGAAGCCTTGTTTGGGGTTACTATATCGCTCCAATCAGAAACCTGCAATGGGGCCACATTTATGTCAGCCGCTGGCTGCGCGCAGGTCGGTTGGCTGAAACAATGGGGACCGCCGTCCAATCCGAGAGGCGGGCTTGTTGTGGCCCAGCGTCCATGAATTTTGGGCGTCGCCCCAAGATGATTATTTCGCTCACGACCTGTTCGGCGCGTGCTGGGCCTCATGATCGGCACGCGTTTGGCTTCGTTCACGGCCCGTCCTCGACACCTGTTTGGCACGTTTTTGGCACCTGTTATTTTGGGCGCGGTCCGGATTGGCGAACGAGCTAAGGTTCGGATTTGACGGGCGAAATGACGAGAGACGGGCTTTGTTCCGCGCCCTGGGGCCGCCAAAAAACCGAGAAAACACGTCGAAACGGCCACATATGCGCGCTGAGGCGTGGAGACCCGTTCGCGCCAGACTGCCAGCGCAGCCACCCAGTCATACCCGATATACCGTCTCGCCCGTTCGCGGCTAGGGCCGCGGAAAAGCTACGACATATCAGCAAGTTACGCTCGATCCGGAAATCGGCTCGGGGCAGCAAGTGTCTCCCGGTGGGCGGTTTCAGGCCGCGACCGGGGGCCTGTCTCCGTTGGCCAAATTGCGGCTGGCAGTTTGGGGGCAGCCCTGTGGCGTGAGGTGCAAAGCCGGTCCTCGCGGGAGGGGAATTTACGCCTGGCGATCGAACCCGAGCTGCCGGCGCTGGAGTGCCCAGTCGATCGACAGGGCGGTCCGATACATGAGGTGCTTCAGCGAGAGGTCGGCTGGCTGGCGGCCTTCAAGTACGGCCGTGACGATGCTCGGCGCCAGAAGCGCCAGCGGCAAGTGCGAGCGGACGTAAGATGATGGAGGCGCTCTCGAACTGCGATCTCATTGACGTCGCGGACCCGCCCAGCCTTGAACTCGTCGACCCAGGTGTGCGCTCGCGCGATGGCCGTCAGAAGCGCCTCGTCCGCGATGTGCGGCGCGACGAAGTCGGCTCCGACGATCAGCTTCTGCTCGACACCGCGCTTCGTGACGCGAATTGGAACAACGATCTTGTGGTGCTCGGGACCGGCTGCCGTATCTCGGATCCCCAGAACCATCCGTAACGATCCTGGTGTCACGGTAATCGAGATCGTCGCCTCCCCGACCTCGATCCTGTTGAGGACCTGCTGCAGCTGTTCCCTCAGTTTGGCCGGATCATCGAGATTGAGGCCATCGCCGAACGCAATAGCAGCATCAAGCGCCGCCTTGGCCTCTGCCGGCACCATGCGCTGAAGGCCCATGAGTGCACTGAGGCCGCTCTCATCCTCGAGCAGCGATCGCAGCGCTCCGACAATAATCTGCTCCAGCTCGGCTGCCGGAATGCGCCAGCGCATCCCTGCTGCGTCTTTTCGGGGACGGCCTCGGACGGAGGACGACGAAACGTAGTACCGGTACCTCACGCCATTCTTGCTGCTGTGTGTCGGAGAGAGCCGTTCGCCAGTACCGTCGAACACAAGGCCGGCGAGCGGGCTTGGCACGCGGGACCGTGCCTTGCGGCGATCGGTGACGCGATTCGCATTGAGCAACTCTTGGACCCCATCCCAGATCTCTCGGTCGATGATCGGCTGATGTAAGCCCGGATACGCTTTGCCCTTGTGAACGACTTGGCCGATGTACATGGGACTTCGCAGGATGACGTAAAGGTTCCCGCGCGAGATCGGATGGCCCCCGACGAGCTTGCCGTCCTGGGTCAATCGTCTGTGTGAGCGAATTCCGCGGGCTCGTAGCTCGTCCGCCAACAGATGCACGGATTGCAGATCCAGATAACGCTCGAAAATCAGCCGGACCTTCTGAGCTTCGACGGGGTTGATCACCAGCGAGCGTTCCTTGACGTCGTAGCCGATCGGCACATTTCCGCCCATCCACATGCCCTTGGCCTTCGACGCGGCGATCTTGTCGCGGATGCGCTCGCCGGCGATCTCGCGCTCGAACTGGGCGAATGAGAGCAGCACGTTGAGCGTCAGCCGGCCCATCGAGGTCGTCGTGTTGAACTGCTGCGTGACCGCCACGAACGAGACGCCTTGGGCTTCGAGCACTTCCACGATCTTGGCGAAATCGGCCAGGGAGCGCGTCAGCCGGTCGACCTTGTAGACGACGATCACGTCAACGCGCTTGGCCTGAATGTCAGCCAGCAGCTGCTTGAGCCCAGGTCGCTCCATGTTGCCGCCTGAGAAGCCCCCATCGTCATAGCGTTCAGGCAGCTCGATCCAACCCTCGTGCTTCTAGCTGGCAACATAGGCGGCGCCGGCCTCGCGCTGCGCATCGAGCGAATTGAAGTCTTGCTCCAGCCCCTCGTCGGATGACTTGCGGGTATAGATCGCGCAGCGAACGATTTTGCGTTCAACCATTCGTGCGACCCCGCTCCTTCACGAGGCCGAAGAAGCGGGGGCCGTTCCACTTCGCCCCGCTGATCGCCTGAGCGACCGCTGAAAGGCTCTTGTAGGTCCGTCCGTCCCAGACAAAGCCCCTGTCGGTGACGATCACCTCATGTGTTGCACCGTGTCATTCGCGCAAAAGTCTGGCGCCCGGCTTGATCCGAATCTGGCCTGTCGCTCGCGTCGGCTTCTCACCACGCGCGATGGCCGTGAGCTGCCGCTTCGCGGATGAAGACAGCCCGCCAAGCGCGCGTTCCTGCACCGCGTAGGCCGCCGCGCGGCGCAGGAACTCGATGCTCGCGTAGCGCGGCGGTTCGCATTTCATGAGCCGCCGCCAGCGTTTGATGAGCAAGTCTCGGGACGCGCCCGCCAATTCGGCAAGCTCGCGCTGGAGTCTGTCCTCCGCCATGGCCGCGATCACCGCAGCCGATACCGCCGTGGACCATCGCCTGGTTTCTCAGAGTTCGCTTCCAGCCCATGACGCTTCTTAAGCGCGCCGGCCAGGAAGCCACGCACCGAATGCTCCTGCCAGCCAGTTGCGCGCATCATCTCGGCAAGTGTCGCGCCACGCTTGGTCTTGAGCAGTGAAATGATGCTTTGAGCCTTTGTGCCGGGCTCGGATGATGATGTGGCGGCCGACGAGATTGCACGTTTGGCTGATGCGGCGGTCGTCGTCTTGGGCTTCGTGGTGCGGAGCATCCGGGGGTCTCCTTGACGGCGCCAGCCTTATTGCCGGCGCTCGCACCACCCAAAGCCCCGGTCTTCGGCCGAGGCGGTGCAAGGAGACGCGTCTGCGTCGCGACGACGTCAGTAGTGCTTGCTTTGCGGAGGAAGTCCAGTCGAAGTGCGGTGGGCGCCCGGGTGCGTTCCGCTCTGCTCCTCAACCCTGATCCGCTGCCCTAATGCCGATGGGTGTGGTGCATATCCGGCACGTGCGCATGCCGGTGACGGAGCCGGATGTGCCTATGGAGGTGCGTGTGGGGCTCGCCGGGTGGGTCCTCCGGTCTATGCAGGTGCTGGTGGTGCTCGTCGTGGACGTGTGCGTGCGCATGTTCGACGGGATCGTGCTCATGCTCGTGTTCGTGGTATTCCGTCAGATGCAGCCAGACACCGAGCGCCATGAGCAAGCCCGCCGCGAGGATCTGCAGACTGAACGGCTCCCTCAAAATCAGCAGCGCGGCCACGGCACCAAGGAACGGAGCGGTAGAGAAGTAGGCGCCGGTCCGCGCTGTCCCGAGTTCCCGCAGTGCTCGGACATATAGGATGAGGCTGAGCCCGTAACCGACGAAACCGACCAACGCGGCGAGGAGAAGCGGTGACCATGTAGGCAACGTGCCTCCACTTACCAGGCCGAGTACAAGGCTGACCGGACCTGCGATCAGTCCCTTCAGCTCCACGATCTGCAGGGGATCTGCGAGCGAGACCTTGCGCGTGAGATTGTTGTCGAGGCCCCAGGCAAGGCACGCACCGGCAATGGCAAGGGGGCCGGCGATACCAGCCCAGCTTGGTGCTCCCGACCACGAGAGAACGATCGCCCCTGCTACCAAGGCAGCCATTCCCAGCGCTATTCTTCGGTCGAAATTCTCGTGGAAGGCGAACCAGGCCAGAAGCGCGGTCGCTACGCCTTCGAGCGTAAGCAGCAATGAGGCCGTCGTCGCGTCAGTGCGCGCCAACCCGACCATCAAAAGTATCGGGCCGATGACGCCGCCTGCCGCAATTGCGCCGGCAAGCCACGGCAGATCATGCGATGTCAATGGCGCTTCAGCAGGCGTATCGCCGCGTCGCCAGCTGGCGTCAGCCCGGCGAAGCGCAGCAACGCCGAGCCCGGCGCCGAGATAGAGCAGGCCGGCGAGCACAGTGGCGTCGACGGCGCCGAGCAGGGCTTTGGCCGCGGGCGTTGACAGACCGAACAGCGCGGCGGACAGGATAGCAAGGACGACGGCTCGATGATTTATTGCGGCAGCATAGAGTTCAGTCTCGGCCGAGGCCAGTGCATCTCTGGCTCTGCGGGAACGCGCCAATGCCCGATTGGCTGACCATCTGGCTTGGCTTGACCGAGGGCGGGATCATCCGCACGCTGGCGGGTGAACTGCGTACGGGCGGAGCCGCGGCCGCGTGGCTCGCATTTGCGCTCGGGGCACTGCATGCACTGACGCTGGCCATGGCAAAGCAGCGCTTGCGGCCTACTTTTTAGGGCAGGAAGCCCGGATCGGCAAAGGGCTGCGCGTGGCTCTGACCGCGGCTCTGTTGCACGTTCTGTCTGGCCTCACGGCCTTCCTGATCTTGCGGTTCGTCCTCAGTCAGGCGCCATCGGTGCTGGGACGTGCTTCGCCGACCTTCACGGCTTTCGGCTATGCGCTCATCATCCTTTCGGGCGCCATGATGCTGGCGCAGAGCGCGTGGTCCATCGGGCCGCACCGTGACGGGGCGCACCCACTGACTGCGGGCATCGGCCTACTGCCCTGCCCATTAACGATCTCCGTGCTCGGCTTCGCCTGGCTGCAGGCAACAGCCCTGATGGTGATTGTCGCCCTTGTCGCATTGGCGCTCGGCATCGCCACAACTATCGGGCTCGTCGCCCTGCTGGCTATTTTCGCCCGCCGGCGGCTCAGTGCCACGATCGCTGGCAAGCTGCCGCAAATGGAGCCCGGCTCACGCATTCTGCAAGGCATTTCGGGCGGCGCCATCGTCATTCTTGGATTGCTCGCTCTCGCGCGCGCCTATTGATACTGGAGCCTGCGGCGTCACCTCGCCCGCACGCGCTCCGTACCGGTCAGGCAGGATCGTGAAAGACCACGGCGCGATGTGAGCTCGGCAAGAACGCATAGATATTCCGCCGTTTCTTATCGAGGGCGAACGTATGAGCGCCGGGCTCAGTTTTGACGGCCTCCAATCGGTGCATCCGATCCACATCGACGACGTCGATCACACCAGGATCGCCGACTGCCGCGTAGAGACGCCTGAGCTCGGGATGCAGGAAGACGACGTCTGGGGCGCTGCTCAGGGGAACATCGCCGCAGATCCGGCCGGACCGGGCATCAATTGCAACCAGCACGCCGGCATCGCAGGCGCAGAGCAGCCGGCCGGAGGACGGATCGAGATCCAGGCCATGCGGGCCGTCGGCGGGGATATCGTATTCCGTCGACAGCCTCACAGGGTTCCCGGCATCAATACGGACGATTTTCTGGGGCGATGCGATGTTGACGAAAAAGCAGTCAAGTTTCCGATCGTAGATGGTCCATCGCGTTCGTCCGGGAACGGCATTCTCGGCAATCCGCTCCCGGCGGGCAACGTCGACGACCGATACCGTGTGCGAGCCGGCCAGCGATGGATCGCCGACATTGGCAGCAATCAGCAGGCCGCGAGACGCGTCGAAGGCCAGCCCGTTGGGTTTCACGCCGACGGCAATCTTGATGGCCTCCCGCTCCGCGCCGGGCGCAAACATCGAGACGGTGTTCTCGCCGCGATTGGACGTGAAAGCCAGGCCTCGTTCCTCGGAAACGAGCGCGCCAGCGACAGCGGTCAGCCCAGTCACAAACTCGACGTACATGTCCCGCGAAAGATCGATGATGTCGACGGCGGCGTTGCCGGTATGCGCCACATAGAGCCGGTCCGACGGCGCGTGGATGTCGGCATGGTCGAAGCCGCCAGCGCCCCGATGGGCCGGCAGGTCAACGTATCCGAGGTGTTTGAGCGCCATGTGAGAACATCTCCAAGCAATAGCGGTGCGGCTCTTCCTTCATGAAGCGAAAGCGTCGTCGGGCTTGCCCCGCCGCACCATCTTCTTGGCATGCGCATAGAGCGCATCGTAGACAATGGCCTCCGCGGCAATGACCTCATGGTCGCTCTTGAACCCGAGATGTCGGAAGCCGCTGGCAGCTGGGTGGCAAAGGTCGGCTTATGGGATCGAACGTCGAGCGACGCGATCGACTGGTTGCCAA
>CAVUIJ010000006.1:0-25000 GCA_963741505.1 uncultured Alphaproteobacteria bacterium
GCCGACATCGGCTACGCCGATGCGGCGCCTGTGATGAAGTTGATTTCGTCGGGCGCGAAAATGAAGGTGCTGGCCACCATCTTTCAGGGTAACCCCAACCAGGTTACCGCCCTCAAGAAGACGAACCTGAAATCGATTGCCGATCTCAAGGGCCGCTCGATCGGCATGCCGAGCAGCGGATCGCAGCCGTCCATGTTCCCGCTGGTGATGGCGGCGAACGGTCTGAAGGAAGGCGACGTCAAGATCGTCAATATGCCGGGCGACTCACTCGTCGCGGCATTGATGCAGGGAACGGTCGACACCATCGCGGGATCTGTCGATTCCGATGCTTTGACGCTGAAGAGCCTCGGTGCGGAAACCACCAATTTCCTGTTCATCGATAGCGGCGCCGCAACGGTTTCGACGTCGATCGTGGCCTCCGACAGCTTCCTGGCCCAGAAGCCCGAAGTGGTCAAAGCGTTCGTGGCCGCCAGCCTGAAGGGATGGTACGCCGCGATCGACGACCCGGCGGCGGCTTCGGTGGAATTGAAGAAGCTGTTTCCGGATTCGAACGAGAAGCTGGCGCCGGCACAGATCGATGCGACCAAGATGCTGATGTGCGTCAACCGCGCGAAATTCGTCGGCAAGGCGACGCCTGAGCAGTGGGCGGACACGGTCAAGATCCTGTCCGAAATCAACATCCTGCCGCCCAGCACGCCAGCAACGGCCTACTATACCTACGACTTCCTGCCGCCGAAGTCCGAGTTGCGCAAATGCCCGCTGCAATGACCTACAGCTCCTCGAGGCCTCGTCCGTCATGAGCGGCGCAATTCCCTCGAGGGGCGCGCGTGGTGTCCGATTGGAGATCGACCGCGTTGGCAAGGTGTTCAGCGCGGGCACAGACGCCGAATTCGAGGCCTTGCGTCCGACGACCGTCGACATTGCTCCAGGCGAGTTCGTTTCGGTCGTCGGTCCCAGCGGCTGCGGCAAGAGCACGTTGTTGCTGATGGTGGCTGGCCTGCTCGAGGCCAGTCACGGGCAGGTCCGAGTCGCCGGCAGGCCGCTTACCGGTCCAATGACCGACGTCGGCATCGCATTTCAGGATCATCTGCTGCTCGATTTCCGGACCGCCTTCGAAAACGTTCTGCTCCAAGGGATCATCCGGCGTATCCCGCTTGATCCTGTCAAGCAGCGGACCCATGAGCTTTTCGAGCGGCTTGGGCTGACCCAAGCCGGCAACCGCTATCCCCACCAGCTCTCGGGTGGGATGCGGCAGCGCGTGTCTCTGGCGCGAGCGCTGGTGCTGCGGCCATCAGTACTTCTCATGGACGAACCGTTCGGCGCTCTGGATGCACTGACCAGACTTCAGGTCCGCTATGATCTGGAGCAATTGTGGATGAGCGAGCGACCGACGGTGCTGTTCATCACGCACAGCGTCGAGGAGGCAGTCGGTCTTTCGGACCGCGTGATCGTGATGTCGCCGTCGCCCGGCACTGTCGTCGAGGAATTGCGGATCGATCTGTCGCGGCCACGACCACTGACACTCGGCGAGGAACCTGCACTGGCACGGCACGCCAAGCGAATTTATGAGCATTTCGCACGCCTCGGCGTTATCCATCGCGAGGCCTCGGGCGCTTGACGTTCCCGGCGCGCAAATGGGCACCCGCATCCGAAACCGTTCACAATGGCTGCCGTGGCGATGACATGCCGATGTCGCTCGGTCTTGCCCAGCAGCGCAAGGTCAGAGGACAAGGGAGCGAACAACCCAGCAGCATGCCTCGATCTCGGAGCAATACTGGCTGATCGAAGCGGTCCGCTGGTAGACTGCTTTGTATAACGCTCGTCAGCCATCGTCTGACGCCGGTTCGCAGGCCTTGCAAGCAAGCGTTATGCTCCATAAATCCTTATCCGATGCGCCTCTCCCAGTCCAGTTCGAACTGGTCAGTTCGACCTTGGCGCAAGTTACCCTTGCCTATGCTACAGGGGCCGCCATGGCCGCGATCTGTATCGCGAATTTGGTGGCGGTGGCAAAAACGGCGCCTGCTCAGCCCGGATCTGCAAGGTGATTTGTCGTGACGGCTGAGGGCCGTGCTGCGTTGCCTCGACGCACCCGGCGTCGCGCATGGGATCTACAAATGGCGGCGGGCACAGACCGTGAGGTGATCCTGATCAACGAGCGACGGGGCCGCTGGCTCGGTTCATGCTGGCCAAATCCTAACCCGAACTTCTTACAGGCGCGGGGATCGTCATCGCTCGGCCGCGGCCGCCCGCTGCGTCACGCCCCTTTGAGAAGGTCGGGCCAGCGGAACTCGCAAGATGCTTTGCATTCGTTGGTCGCCATGCGTCCCACACAGCCCGGCTGCCCGCGTCAGCGGCTGACCGCCACCGCCCGAACCGGCTATGCAGGCGTCGTTGAGTTGGGCCTAGTACCCCGAAATTATACTTGGATAGCACACATGACGATCGAGGATGCTCGCCGACGGCGTCGCGCTCCTGGCGGATCGCCTCGCGGTTCCGCGATCAGGTGTACTATCCAAGTATGATTCCGGGTACTAGCCCGGCACAGTGAAGAGCCCAAATGCTGCGATCTGTTAGCGAAGCAAATTCGACCACAACTCCCGCCACGCCGCCGACGGCCGGCCGCAACCGCATGCAAGCGATCGGATTGATGATCCTCGCCGTGTCGATGTTTGCCTGCGTCGACGCCACGGCCAAGTACCTCGTCACCCGGGCCCACCTGCCGCTGGTGCAGGTGGTGTGGATGCGCTTCCTTGGCCAGTTCGCCATGATCGTGCTGGCGGTCGGGCTCATCAGCCTGCCGCGCCTGATCGCGACCAGAAAGCTCGGTGCCCAGTTGTTCCGCTCGGGCCTCCTGCTGGCCTCGACCTTGCTCAATTTTGCGGCCCTGCAGACACTGCGCCTCGACCAGACGCTGACCATCCAGTTCCTGGCACCGCTGATGGTGGCGCTCGCCGCCGGGCCGCTGCTCGGGGAGTGGGTGGGATGGCGGCGCCTGCTCGCGATCATTACCGGCTTTATCGGCATCCTGATCGTCATCCGGCCGGGCTTCGAGACGGTGCCGACGGGGATGCTGTTCGCGCTCGGCTGCATGCTTGCCTATACGTGCTTCATGCTGATCACGCGCTACATATCGGCCCACGATCCCGCAGACGTGACGCTGACCTATTCCATGCTCGCCGGTGTTGTGCTGATGGCGCCGTTCGCGATCAGCGGCTGGGTCTGGCCGGCGGACCCGCTGAGCTGGCTGCTGGTGGTGAGCCTCGGCTTCTGGGCAGCACTCAGTCACTTCGTTTTCATTGTCGCCTACCGATGGGCGCCGGCGTCTACGCTGGCACCGTTCATCTACACTCAACTGCTGGCGATGACGGTCTTGGGCTTCACCGTGTTCGGCGACCTGCCCGATCAGTGGACGCTGGTCGGCTCGGCGATCGTGGTCGCGTCGGGCATCTACCTTGTGCACCGCGAACGGGTGAAGAAGGTGCCGCACTCGTTGCCGCTAAAGTGATATCTTTCTGATTGCGGCATCCAACACCGCCAACGCGGAGCCGGCGGGCATGGTACCAGGCTGAATCCCGGCACCTTCGAACAGCGCAATCACCCGCCGCCGAAGTCCAGCATATAGCCGGAGCCGCGCACCGTGCGAACGGGGTCGGTATCCTTGCCTCGCACTAGCGCCTTGCGGAGGCGGCCAATGTGCACGTCGACGGTGCGCTCGTCGACGTACGTCTCGCGTCCCCACACGCCGTCGAGCAGTTGTGCCCGCGACAGCACTCGTCCGCGGCTCTCGAGCAGGAACTCAAGCAGACGGAACTCTGTCGGTCCGAGCCGCACTTGGCGCGGCCCGCGCGTGACCCGGTGCGCCGCCCGGTCGAGGGTGATATCGCCGAGGGAGAGTACGTCGGCAATCCGTTCGGGTGCAGCGCGGCGCAGGATCGCCCGCACCCGCGCCATCAACTCCGGCAGCGAGAACGGTTTGACGACGTAGTCGTCGGCGCCGATCGAAAGGCCGCGGATGCGATCGGCCTCTTCGCCGCGCGCGGTCAGCATCAGGATCGGCACATTGCGGCTGTCGGGCCGCGCCCGGAGGCGCCGGCAGATTTCGATGCCGGACACCTCCGGCAGCATCCAATCGAGCACGACGAGATCCGGGCGCTCCTCCGCCACCAACACCTCGGCCTCGTCGCCGCGCGCGGTGTGACGCACGGCATAGCCCTCGGCTTCGAGGTTGTAGCGCAGCAACTCGACGAGCGCCGCCTCATCCTCGACGATCAGCACCTTCGCTGTCATCGTCAATCCCGCTGGATCAGCGTTGAACTGGTGGTGTCGCCCTTCGGGCGATCGTCGGTGATCGCGGTGCCGTGCACAAGGTAATGCACGGTCTCGGCGATATTGGTGGTGTGGTCGCCGATGCGTTCCAAGTTCTTGGCGCCGAACAGAAGGTGCGTCGAAAGCCCGATGTTGCGCGGATCTTCCATCATGTAGGTCAGAAGCTCGCGGAACAGGGAATTGTACATTGCGTCGAGCTGCTCGTCGTTGCGCCAGACGGCGAGCGCCTTGTCGGCATCGCGCTCGGCGAAGGCATCGAGGGCGTCCTTCAGTTGCCGCAGCGCCAGTTCGACCATGTGGCCAAGACCGAGCAGCAGGGGCTTGGGATGGCTCTCGCCGGCGATCGCCAGTGCCCGCTTGGCGATGTTCTTGGCGAAATCGCCGATCCGCTCGAGGTCGGCGGCGATCTTCAAGCCCGCCATGATGTGACGCAGGTCGTCGGCAACCGGCTGGCGCTTGGCGATCACCAGCACTGCGTGATCGTCGATCTCGCGCTGCAGCACGTCGATCGCCTTGTCGCTGGCGATTGCTGCCTCGGCGAGCTTGGGGTCGCGCCGGTTGAGCGCGTCGAACGACTGGCCGAGCAGCCGCTCGACCAGCCCGCCCATCTGCGCGATGCGGTTGTCAAGCAGCGTCAACTCGTCCTCGAACGACTTCACCGTGTGCTGTGTCATGTCGAATGTCCTTGCTGCCAGCCGGTTCGAGAGATCAACCGAACCGGCCGGTGATGTAGTCCTGGGTGCGCTTGTTCTTCGGCCGCGTGAAAATGTTGTCGGTCTCGCCGAACTCGATCACCTCGCCCAGGTACATGAAGGCGGTGAACTGCGACACCCGAGCGGCCTGCTGCATGTTGTGGGTGACGATCGCGATCGTGTAGTCGCTCCGCAATTCGTCGATCAGCTCCTCGATCCTGGCGGTCGAGATCGGGTCGAGCGCCGAGCACGGCTCGTCGAACAGGATCACGTCGGGCTTGATCGCAACCGTGCGCGCGATGCACAGCCGCTGCTGCTGGCCACCCGACAGGCTCAAGCCGCTGGCATTGAGCTTGTCCTTGACCTCGTTCCACAACGCCGCCTTCTGCAGCGCCTGCTCGACGATGGCGTCGATATCGGCCTTCGGCAGCTTCTCGTACAGGCGGACGCCGAACGCAATATTCTCGTAGATCGTCATCGGGAACGGCGTCGGCTTCTGGAACACCATGCCGATGCGCGAGCGCAGCAGGTTCAAGTCCTGGTCGGGGGACAGGATGTTCTCGCCCTCGAACATCACCTCGCCCTCGGCACGCTGGCCGGGATAGAGGTCGTACATCCGGTTCATCACCCTGAGCAACGTCGACTTGCCGCAGCCCGACGGACCAATGAAGGCGGTGACCTGACGATCATACAGCGGCAGCGTGATGCCCTTCAGCGCCATGTTGTCGCCGTAGAAGAACTTGAGGTCCTTGATCGCGATCTTGGCCGGCAGCGTTTGAGTGCCAAGCGGAGCCATCATGTTCATTTGTGTTGTCCTGCGGATCCGAGCCAGCGGGCAATGATGCTGAGTGCCAGCACTGTGAAGGTGATGATCAGGGCGCCGACCCAGGCAAGACGCTGCCAGTCGGCATAGGGGCTCAGCGCGAACTGGAAGATCACGGCTGGCAAACTCGCCATCGGTGCGTTGAGATTCAAGCTGAAGAACTGGTTGTTGAGGGCAGTGAACAGCAACGGCGCGGTCTCGCCGCTGATCCGCGCGATGGCCAGCAGAACGCCGGTGAGGATACCGGCCCGCGCAGCCTTGTAGGCAACCCGCTTGATGACCAGTGACCGCGGCATGCCGAGGGAACTCGCCGCCTCGCGCAGCGGATTTGGCACCAGCATCAGCATGTCTTCCGTCGTGCGCACCACGATCGGGATCACCAGGACGGCGAGCGAGACGGCGCCGGCCAGCGCCGAGAAGTGCCCGAGCGGCGCCACCAGGATGGTGTAGACGAACAGGCCCATCACGATCGACGGCGCACTGAGCAGGATGTCGTTGATGAAGCGCACCACCATGGCGAGTTTGGTGTGCCGGCCGTACTCGGCGAGATAGGTGCCGGCCAGGATGCCGACCGGCGTGCCGATGGCGACGCCCAGCGCTGTCATGATCAAGCTGCCGACGATGGCATTGGCCAGGCCGCCATCGGCGCCAGGTGGCGGTGTCATCTCGGTGAACACGCTTGGCGACAAGCCGCCAAAGCCCTTGGCGAACAATGTCGACAGAATGATCAAGAGCACGCTGATGCCGAGGGCGGCGGCCGACCAGCACAAGGCCATGGTGATCGTGTTGCTGCGCTTGCGGGACGCATATCTTGCCTGGTCGAGAGCCATGTCAGCGCCCCGCCTTCTGGTCGAGCCGCAACAGCAACAGCCGGGCGCAGGCGAGAACGATGAACGTGATCATGAACAGGATCAGGCCGAGCGCGATCAGGGACGAGGTGTAGAGATCGCCGACGGCTTCGGTGAACTCGTTGGCAATGGTGGCCGAGATCGTCGTGCCCGGCGCCAGGATCGAGCCGGAGATGCGGTGCGCGTTGCCGATCACGAAGGTCACGGCCATGGTCTCGCCCAGCGCCCGGCCGAGGCCCAGCATGACGCCGCCGATGACGCCGACCCGCGTGTACGGCAGGACGATGTTGCGCACCACTTCCCAGGTGGTGAAGCCGAGCCCGTAGGCGCTCTCTTTCAGCACCGGCGGGACGGTGGCGAACACATCGCGGCTGATGGCGGTGATGAACGGCAGCACCATGATGGCGAGGATCAACGACGCGGTCAGAATGCCGATGCCATAGGGCGGACCGGCAAATAGCGTCGACAGCACCGGCACGTTCTCGAACGTCGCGATCAACGGCGGCTGCACGTATTGCTGCAGGAATGGCGCGAATACGAACAGGCCCCAGATGCCGTAGATGATGCTCGGGATGCCAGCCAGCAACTCGATCGCGGTGCCGATCGGCCGGCGCAGCTTCAGCGGGCACAGCTCGGTCAGGAAGATCGCAATACCGAGGCCGATCGGCACCGCGATCAGCATGGCGATGGCCGAGGTGACGAGGGTGCCGAAGATCGGCGACAAGGCGCCGAACTGCTCTGTTACTGGGTTCCAAGACCCGCCGACGAAAAAGCCGAGGCCAAAGGTGCGCCATGCCGGCCATGATCCGGCGACAAGCGACACGAACACGCCACCAAGGACAAGCAGGACGGTGAACGCGGCACCGAAGGTGGTCCAGCGGAAAAGGTCGTCACCAAGCCTCAGCCCAGCCAGAACTTTGGCCCGACTGGCAGAGGCAGCGCTCGGCCCTCGGGAGAGTGGCTCGGCTACATCGACCATTTGAACTCCGGCATTCTGCGCCCGCAACTTACTTCAAATGACCCGACATTATCCACAACTGGCAAATCGCACGAACCAAGCCGCTTGTTGCCCTCCCCCCCGCCGCTTCGGGGGAGAGGGGACTGCAGCCTCACTTCTTGACGAACAGCGGCTTGCCGTCGGCGCCGACGATCCCCGCCCAGGACGCCTCGATCTTCTGCACCACCGCATCCGGCATCGGCACGTAGTCGAGGTCGGAGGCCATCTTGTCGCCCTTGCTGTAGGCCCAGTCGAAGAACTTGAGCGCTTCGGCGGACTCGGCATCCTTCACCGCCTTCTTGTGCATCAAGATGAAGGTCGGGTTGGTGATCGGCCAGGTGGCGCTACCTGCCTGCTCGGTCAGGATCACGCCGAAGCCCGGCGCGCTCGACCAGTCGGCATTGGCGGCCGCTGCCTGGAACGACTCCAGGTTCGGCGACACGGCCTTGCCGTCCTTGTTCATCATCCGGCTGAAGGCGAGCTTGTTCTGCTTGGCGTAGGCGTACTCGATGTAGCCGATCGCGCCCTTGGTCTGCATCACGTTGTTGGCGACGCCTTCGTTGCCCTTGGCGCCGATGCCGACCGGGAACTGCACCGAAGTGTTGGAGCCGACCTTGGCTTTCCAGTCGGCGCTGGTCTTCGACAGGTAATCGGTCCACACGAACGTGGTGCCCGATCCGTCCGAACGGTAGACCACCGCGATCGCCTGGCTCGGTAGCTTGGCATTGGGATTGAGCTTCTTGATCGCCTCGTCGTCCCACTTCTTGATCTCGCCGAGATAGATCTTGGCGAGTGTCGGGCCGTCGAAGGTCAACTCGCCGGCGCCGATGCCGTCGAGGTTGTAGGCAGCCGTCAGACCGCCCATCACCATCGGAAACTGGACGAGGCCGTCCTTCTCCAGTTGCTCGCCCTTGAGCGGCATGTCGGTGGCGCCGAAGGTCACGGTCTTGGCCTGGATCTGCTTGATGCCGCCGCCCGAGCCGATCGACTGGTAATTGATGCCCGTTCCAGCCTCCTTCTTGTAGGCATCGGCCCACTTGGCGTAGATCGGATAGGGGAACGTCGCACCGGCACCCGAGATGTCGGCGGCATGCGACGAAGCGGTTGCCGCGACCAACATGCCGGCGACCGCTATCGTCTTGGCCAGGGCAGAAAGGAATGATTTCACGTTGGCTTCTCCTGAAGCGATCGAGCGGAGCACTGACCCTCAGGCTCCTCCGCAAGACATCTCCTAGAGCATCTACATATCTGCAATGTGACAAGTCAATTATTTGAACATATTATGCAATTCTACATTTCTTTAACCTCGTCGAGTACCACTGCAAAGCTCGAGCCCTCGCCCACCTTGGAAGCGATCTGAAGCTCACCGCCGTGGCGGCTGACGATATGCTTGACGATGGCGAGGCCAAGCCCGGTGCCGCCCTTGTCGCGGCTCTGCGGCGCGCTGACACGATAGAACCGCTCGGTCAGCCGCGGGATGTGCTCGGCGGCGATGCCTGGTCCGTCGTCCCTCACCACCAACTCGATCCGCCACGGCTTGCCGACCGCTCTTTCGCGTCCGCCGCAGCTGGACGTCGACGGTGCCGCCCTCGCGGCCGTATTTGATCCCGTTCTGGATTAGGTTCTGCAGCACCTGCAGCAGTTCGTCGCGATCGCCGCGCACCGGCATCGGCCGACCTTCGGTCTCGAACGCGAGCTTGACCTCGGCTTGCGCTGCCTGTGGCTCCAGCCCCTGGATTGCCTGCGGTACGAGTTCGGCGAGATCGACAATCGCGGTCGGCGCCAGATGCAGGCGCATTTCGACACGGCTCAGCGACAGGAGATCGTCGATCAACCTCGTCATGCGCTCCGCCTGAACGCTCATGATCGCGAGAAAGCGCTCGCGGGCCACAGGATCATTGCGGGCCGGCCCCTGCAACGTCTCGACGAAGCCGCGCAGCGAAGCGAGCGGCGTGCGCAGCTCGTGGCTGGCATTGGCGACGAAATCGGCGCGCATCTGGGCGAGCCGGTCCTGCTCGGTCAGGTCCCGCAGCGTCACCAGCAGTGCCGGCGCCCGCGGTTCTGCGGATTCGACCTGCAATGGTGCCGCCACCACCGCCAGGCGCCGCTCGATCGGCACGCGCTGATGCAGCATGGTCGACTGGACGGTACCTGTCGCCAGTGCGCGCTCGACTGCCTCGATCAACTCGGGATTGCGAACCGCGGACGCCACGTTGATGCCGGTGCGCAGGCTCGGAAAAACGCCTCGCGCCGGCAAGTTGGCGTAGAGCACCAGGCTGCTGGCGTCGAGGATCCACGCCGGGTCCGGCATCGCCTCGACCAGTGCCTGCTGTTCACTCGCAAGATCACTCGTCTGTCGTGATCGACGTTGTCTTTCAACTGAACCGGTTGGCTCGCGCGGCGCGCGCGCCAGGACATAAGCCAGCACAACACCGAACGCGAGCAGGCCACTACCGAGGGGCAGCGCCGTCAGCACGATGAGTACCAGGAGCCCGATGCCGGCAACCGTAAGCAACTCGCCGCGCGCGCCGAGCCGATCGCCTAGCGCGGCGGCGAATTTCGAAAGTGACGGCAGATCCGGCCTGCTGTTGTCTGTCAACCGAATGCCATCCCTCTTCGAAATTCGTCACTGCATATGCTGGCCGCCGTTGATGGCAATGTTGGCACCGGTGACAAAGGCCGCTTCTTCCGAGCACAGGTAGATGATCAGGCCAGCAACTTCCTCCGGCTTGCCAAGGCGCGACATCGGAATCTGCGGAATGATCTTGCTGTCGAGCACTTCCTTCGGAATGGCGGTCACCATCTTGGTGCCGATATAACCCGGCGAGATGGTATTCACGGTGACGCCCTTGCGGGCGCTCTCCAGCGCCAGCGACTTGGTGAAGCCGTGCATGCCGGCCTTGGCGGCAGAGTAGTTGGTCTGGCCGAATGCGCCCTTCGAGCCGTTGACGGAGGAGACGTTGATAATGCGGCCCCAGCCGCGCTCGATCATGCCGTCGTGCACCTGCTTCGACATGTTGAAGGTGCTGTCGAGGTTGGTGCGGATGACAACGTCCCAATCCGCCTTGGTCATCTTCTTGAAGGTCATGTCCTTGGTGATACCGGCGTTGTTGACCAGGATGTCGACCGGGCCGAATTCCTTCACTACGGCGGCGGCGCAGGCGGCGCAGCTGTCATAATCGGCGACGTCACAGGCGAAGGCGCGGAAATCGTAGCCCTTCGACTTCATGCCGGCGAGCCATTCCGCCGAGGTCTTGTTCGATGGCGAATAGGTGACGGCGACCTTGTAGCCGGCGTCCGCCATCTTGGTCGAGATGGTCTCGCCGAGGCCACCCATGCCGCCGGTAATCAGTGCCACGCGCTTTTGCATCGCTCACTCCTTTCCATTCCATCACTGATATCTTTGTTTCCCGCATTGACGCCGGCTGCAAGAGCCAAGTCACATGAAGCTTGGAATTTCTCGTTACCGGCGGCTAGGTAATTAGACTATGTCCCCACGACGGAAGGGCTGCGTGATGATCCCGGTCAATGAGCTAACCCCACGGGCGTTCGCGCCGTACGGACAGGTGATCATGACCCCAGTCGCCCCGGGCCGGGAATATTTCAGCGAGACACTGGCAAACGCCCGCCCCCAGGCGCGGCCGAGCCTGTCTGCGGCATACCGTGCACCATCGCCGCTGCCCCTCATCGCCACGATGATGGAGCGTCACCGCTTTTCGTCGCAGACGTTCATCGCCACCGACGTGTCGCGCTGGCTGGTACTGGTGGCGCCACATGCCGACTCCGGTGGTCCGGATATGGTCCGGGCCCGGGCCTTTCTGCCCCGACCCGGACAGGGCATCACCTTCGCCGCCGACGTCTGGCATCATCCGCTGACGGTGTTCGATCGGCCTGGCACATTTGCGATCTTCATGTGGCTCGACGGCACGAACGGCGACGAGGAGTTCTTCACCCTGCCGCAGCCGTCAGAAATCGACATCAGATGAGGCGACGACTGCTGCGGCTCGCCGTGTCTATTGCCGTCATGCTCGCGCATCTAGCGGCGGCGCAGGCAAATCCGCCGGTCCTGCGTCGCGGCATCAACGTCGGCGATTACCTGGCCTATCCGCAAAGCCCGGAGTGGCCGATCTTCCGCGGCCCGCGGGCGGAAACCTCGGATGAGGAGCTGCGCCGGTTGGCGGCTGCCGGCTTCGATTTCGTCCGGTTGCCGGTTGAGCCATCGCCGTTCCTCGATCGCTCTGCCGGCGAGGTGCAGGCAATGGAGGAGCGGCTGGTTTCGTTCGTCAGGCGGATCACCGCCGCCGGCATGCGGGTGATGGTGTCGGGCTGGGCACGGCACGAAACCACGCCCAGGTGGCAGGCGCCGCAGATCGTCGCCAGCCGGGACAGTCCGGAGCTGCGCACTTATGTCGAGTTCCTAAGACGCATCATCGTCTTGTTGCGCGACGTGCCGCGCGAGCAATGGCTGCTGCAGCCGATGAACGAGCCGCAGGCGACCTGCTGGCGCGCCGATGGCCCAGACTGGACGGTGATCCAGCGCGACATCTACCGCGAGCTGCGGGATTTCGCGCCGAGCCTCACTCTGGTGCTGACCTCCGGCTGTTGGTCGAAGATCGAGGCATTACCACATCTCGACATGGCCGGCTTTGACGCCAATACGCTGGTCGATCTGCACTACTACGAGCCCTACGCCTTCACCCACCAGAGCACGACCTGGACCGCCGACTGGATCAAGCATCTGGCCGGACTGTCGTTTCCGCCGGCGCGAACGAATAGGCAGGCGGCGATCGAGGCCAGCACCCGCCTGTACGCGCTGCGGCAGGCGGCCGGCGGCGAGCGCGCCTTCGCCGAAACCCTGCGCAGGATCGACGATTATCTGAAAGAGGATTTCGGGCCGGTGCAGATCGCGAAGGATTTTGCCAGCCTGCGGACCTGGGCCGACCAACAGGGCGTCGCTCCCGGACGCATCGTCATCGGCGAGCTCGGTGCCTACCGCTCGCCACTCGAGGCTGATGCCCCAGATGACGGCAGCCGCAACCGCTGGCTCGAAACGGTCCGCACCGCCGCCGAGGCCCAAGGCTTCGGCTGGGCGCTCTACGCCTATCACGGCGATTTCGGGCTGGTGCGCGACGAGGCGACGGCGGCCTGGGACGAGGGGATGCTGGCGGCACTTGGATTGCGGCAATAGCGGGCACAGTTTCCGATCTGCCCTAATTCCGATGATTGCAAACTGCTGATTGAAATCGGTAACGGTCCCCGTAGAGCTTGTCCCCATCCTTGACATCGCTGCCCCACGCGTGGTGGCTACGGCCGGTCGGCGGGGACAGTTACCGATCGGCGCTGTCCGCCGGGTGATCCGACCGATCTGCCGGATCGGTAACTGTCCCCGCTTCCATGAACAAATCAGGATCAGGCGCCCCAATGGCTGCTCAACAAGGCTCTACGCCCGCGACCCTCACTTCCAAGCGTTACCGCTCGCACACCTGCGGCGCCTTGCGCGCGGCCGACATCGGCGCGACGGTGCGGCTGTCGGGCTGGGTGCATCGCGTGCGCGACCACGGCGGCCTGCTGTTCATCGACCTGCGCGACCATTACGGCCTCACGCAAATCGTCGCCGACAGCGACAGCCCGGCATTCAAGGCGATCGAGGCGGTGCGCTCGGAATGGGTCGTCATGATCAACGGCACCGTGCGCCAGCGGCCCGGAGGGCACCATCAACAAGGAGCTGCCGACCGGTGAGGTCGAGGTGCTAGCCGCCGAGGTGGAAGTCCTGTCACAGGCCAAGGAGCTGCCGGTGCCGGTGTTCGGCGAGCCCGACTACCCGGAGGATCTGCGGCTCACCTACCGCTTCCTCGATCTGCGCCGCGAGACCCTGCACAACAACATCATGACCCGGCTGGCGGTGGTGAAGTCGATCCGCCGGCGGATGGAAGACAGTGGCTTCAACGAGTTCGCGACGCCGATCCTGACCGCCTCGTCGCCGGAAGGCGCGCGCGACTTCCTGGTGCCCTCGCGCATCCATCCGGGCAAGTTCTATGCCCTGCCGCAGGCGCCGCAGCAGTACAAGCAGCTCTTGATGATGTCGGGCTTCGACCGTTATTTCCAGATCGCGCCGTGCTTCCGCGACGAGGATCCGCGCGCCGACCGCCTGCCCGGCGAGTTCTACCAGCTCGACGTCGAGATGAGCTTCGTCGAGCAGGAAGACATCTTCCGCACCATGGAGCCGGTGCTCACGGGGGTGTTCGAGGAATTCGCCGACGGCCGGCCGGTGACCAAGACGTGGCCGCGCATCCCCTACGACACCGCAATTGCCAAGTACGGCTCCGACAAGCCCGACCTGCGCAATCCGATCGAAATGCAGGACGTGACCGAGATTTTCCGCGGCTCGGGCTTCAAGGTGTTCGCCGGCATGATCGAGAAGGACCCGAAGGTGCGGGTGTGGGCGATCCCCGCGCCGGGCGGCGGCTCCCGCGCGTTCTGCGACCGCATGAACGGCTGGGCCCAGAAGGAAGGCCAGCCGGGGTTGGGGTATATGATTTGTGAAACCGAGCTAAGGGTGCCACTGCCAGGTACGCTTGACGAAGCTATCGTCACGGAAGCTGTTCTCAGGGCGGCTTGTCAGAATATGCTCAGTCGCTACGAGCAAGATTCTATCGTGTCGGCAAGGGGTCCGATTGCGAAGAATATTGGCGAAGAGAACACCACAATTCTACTCGATCATCTCAACTTGGCTCAGTCGGCGACGCGTGCTTCTTCGCCGCCGGCGATCCGGCCAAGTTCTACAAGTTCGCCGGTCTCGCCCGCGACCAGATCGGCCGCGAACTGAAGCTCGTCGACGAGAACCGGTTCGAACTGTGCTGGATCGTCGACTTCCCGCAGTACGAATGGAACGAGGACGACAAGAAGATCGACTTCTCGCACAACCCGTTCTCGATGCCGCAGGGCGGCCTCGCCGCCCTCAACGCCGCCAAGACCGACGCCGAGATCCTATCCCTCAAGGCCTATCAGTACGACATCGTCTGCAACGGCTACGAGATCGCCTCGGGCGGCATCCGCAACCACCTGCCGGAAGCCATGGTCAAAGCGTTCGGCATCGCCGGCTACCCGGCCGAGACGGTCGAGGAGCGCTTCGGCGGCATGTACCGCGCCTTCCAGTACGGCGCCCCGCCGCACGGCGGCATGGCGGCCGGCATCGACCGCATCGTCATGCTGCTGTGCGGCACCAAGAACCTGCGCGAAGTCGCCCTGTTCCCGATGAACCAGCAGGCCGCCGACCTGCTGATGGGCGCCCCCGCCGAAGCCACGCCCAAGCAGTTGCGCGAGTTGCACTTGCGGATCAACCTGCTGGACAAGAAAACGCAAAGTTGATCGCGTCACCGTGATAATCACCGCAATTGTTGCCCATTTTGCCATTCGGTCGTAGCGTGCTGCGGTTGTTCAGCGGCGGAATGTAACATGCGCAAATTGGTGATCGTTGTCCTGGCTGTCGCGGGTGCGGCTGCGCTTGTCACGTTCGTGCCGGAAGCCAGGCAGCGGTTCGAGGCCGCAACCGGCTGGCAGATCCCGATCGCAAGCAATGCTCAAATTGAGCAAAAGACCCCGCAAAAGAAGGGCGGCGCGGCCGCCGTACCGGTAACGGCAGCAGTCGTCACCGAAGCCGACATGCCGATCGTGCTTTCTGCTGCGGGCACGGTGGAAGCGCTGGCTTCGGTCGCGGTGCGCACGCGCGTCGACGGCCAGATCGTGACGGTCGGCTTCAGCGAGGGCGACCAGGTCAAGGAAGGCCAGGTGCTGTTCCAGTTCGACGATCGACTGGTCAAGGCACAGATCGCGCAGGCCGAAGCCAACATCGCCAAGGACCGCGCGAGCCTCGTCGATGCCGAGGGCGTGCTCGCCCGCCGCGAGACGCTCATTCGACAGAAAATCACATCCGAAGCGTCGCTCGATACCGCCAAGGCGACGGTCAATGCGCTTCAGGCGAGCATCGCCGCCGGCCAGGCCGCGCTCGACGTGCAAAGGACGCAGCTCGACTATCTCACCATCCGCGCCCCGATCACCGCCCGCACCGGCAGCCTCAGCGCCAAGGCCGGCACCAACGTCCGCGCCGCCGACGTTACGCCGCTCGTGACGCTCAATCAGGTAAAGCCGATCGTCGTCGCCTTCGCTATGCCGCAGACCGACCTCACCGTGTTGCGCGAAGCCCTGAAGCGCGGGGCCACGGCCGACGTCCTCGTGCCGGGTTCGAAGCCCGTCCGCGTGTCGGGCGTTCTGACCTTCGTCGACAACCAGGTCGACAAGACCACCGGCACCGTCACCGCCAAGGTCACCTCGAAGAACGAAGAGGAAGCGCTGTGGCCGGGTCTCGCCGTCGAGGTCAATCTGACGGTCGAGGTGAAACCGAAGATGCCGTCCGTGCCGGCGAGCGCGGTATTGCCGGCGCAGCAGGGCATGATCGCGTGGGTGATCGGGCCCGATAAGAAAGTCAGCCCGCGGCAGGTCACGCTGGAGCGGATCGTCGGCCAGACCGCGTTCCTGTCGGAAGGACTGAAGCCCGGCGAAATGGTGGTCACCGACGGCCAGTTGCGATTGGCGACCGGCACCACCATCACCATCAATGATCAGAAGCCGGCGCCCTCCGGCCAGGGTGCGCCCGAGAACAAGGCGAGCCCTGAGGGCGCCGGCAAGAAGAGCGGCACACCCGAAGCCAAGAACCCAACGCCTGCCCCCGGCCGGAGCTAGCAGCGATCATGGGCCTGTCAGAACTCTGCATCCGCCGACCGGTGATGACGACGCTGCTGATGGCGTCGCTGCTGCTGGCTGGCGCAGTCGGCTATCGCCAGCTGCCGATCGCCGCGATCCCGCGCATCGACGTACCGACGATCACCGTCTCGGCGCTGCTTCCGGGTGCCAGCCCGGACACCATGGCGGTCTCGGTCGCCGCCCCGCTCGAGCGCCAGTTCGCGACTATCGCCGGCATCAAGGACATCACCTCGAGCAGCGTCGAGGGCGCAACCTCGGTCACCCTCGAATTCGATCTCAACCGCAACATCGACGCCGCCGCGCTCGACGTGCAGTCGGCGATCTCGGTCGCAACCGTGCGGTTGCCGGTCGAAATATCCGCGCCGCCGAGCTTCCGCAAGGTCAACCCCGCCGACAGCCCGGTCATCTTCCTGGCGCTGACCTCCGACACGGCGCAGGCGCAGATGATGAACGAGTTCGCCGACAAGGTGATGAGCCCGCGCATCTCGACCCTGCCAGGCGTGGCGCAGATCAACATCAACGGCGCCCAGAAACGCGCCGTCCGCATCAAATTCGACCTCGATGCGCTGGCGTCGCGCGGCATCGGTGTCGACGAGATCCGCACTGCCGTTGGGGCGCTGACCTCGGTCTCGCCGCTGGGCTCGATTCGGACCGAGCGTCAGATCTACATGCTCGAGACCAAGTCGGCAGAGCCGACCGCCGCCTACTTCAAGCCGGTGGTGATCGCCTGGCGCAATGGCGCACCGGTCAGGCTGCAGGATGTGGCGCGCGTCGAAGACTCGGTCGAGAACGACGAGGCCCGCGCCGAATTGCAGGGCCGCCGCGCGATCACGCTGTCGGTGCAGCGCCAGCCTGATGCCAATACTGTGTCGGTGACCGACGCGGTGCGCGCGCTGGTGCCGAAATTCCAGGCCGAGCTGCCGCCGACGATCCAGCTGCGCATCCTCAGCGATCGATCGGAGTCGATCAAGGCCAGCGTGCATGACGTGCAGCTGACCCTGTTCCTGACCGCGTTCCTGGTGATCCTGGTCATCCTGGCGTTCCTGCGCACCTGGCGGGCGACGATCATCCCGGCGATCGCACTGCCGCTGTCGATCATCGGCACTTTCGGCGGCATGGCGATGCTCGGCTTCTCGCTCGACAACGTGACGTTGTTGGCACTGACGCTGGCTCTCGGCTTCGTCGTCGACGACGCCATCGTCGTGCTCGAGAACATCGTGCGCTACGTCGAGGGCGGCATGAAGCCGTTCGAGGCGGCGATCAAGGGCGCCAAGGAGATCGGCTTTACCGTTCTATCGATCACGATCTCGCTGGTCGCGGTGTTCATCCCCATCCTGTTCATGGGTGGCGTCGTCGGCCGATTCTTCTTCTCGTTCGCGATGACGATCTCGATCGCGATCCTGCTGTCCGGGTTCATCTCGCTCACTCTGACGCCGATGCTCGCTGCCCGCATGCTGAGCTCGCATCATGAAGACAAGCCCGGTGCGATCTCGCGCGCGTTCGAAGTGGGCTATGCGGCGTTGGCCAAGGCCTACCAGGTAACTCTCGACTGGTCGCTGCGGGCGCGTTGGCTGATGATCCTGCTGACCTTCGGCACCATCGCGGCGACGCTCACCATGTTCGGCGCGGTAAAAAAGGGCTTCATGCCGATCGAGGACACCAGCATCTTGATCGTCCGCACGGAAGCAGCACCCGACATCTCGTTCCAGGCCATGCTGGATCGCCAGCGCCGCGTTGCCGAGGTGATCCGCAACGACCCCGATGTGCTCTATGTCAATTCGAATGTCGCGGCCGGCAATTTCAATCCCACGCTCAACCGCGGTACCGTGTTCACGCAGTTGAAATCGCGCTCCGAGCGGCAGGGTAACGCCACCATCACCGATGTGCAGAATCGCTTGCGCGTCAAGCTCGCCGGTGTGGCCGGCATCCGCGCGTTCCCGCAGCCGCTGCAGAACATCCGCATCGGCAGCCGCGCCGGCGCTTCGGCCTACCAGTACACGTTGTCGAGCGTCGATCAGGAGCAGCTCTACACCTACGCCAACCGCTTGACCGACGAGGTCAAGCGCACGCCCGGCTTCGCCGACGTGACGACCGACCTGCAGCTCGGCGCGCGGCAGGTGACGATGACCATCGATCGCGATGCAATGGCCCGCTACAACGTCACCAACGATGCCGTGCGCTCGACGCTCTACTCCGCCTTCGGCACCCGCAAGATCGCCACCGTATTCACGCCCTCGAACGACTACGCAGTGATCCTCGAAGCCGACAAGCTGTCGCTTCTTGATCCCGGCGCGCTATCGAAGATCTATGTGAAGTCGACGACGGCGCAACTCGTCCGCCTCGACACGCTCGCGACCGTCAACCTCGGCGCCGGGCCGATCGCGGTCGCGCGCCAAAGCCAGCTGCCGGCGGTGACCATCACCTTCAACCTGGCGCCGGGCTTCACCCTTGGCGAAGCAGTGACCGCCATGGCCGAAACCGAGCGCCAGATCAACATGCCGGCAACGATCAACGGCCAGTTCGCCGGCACCGCCCAGGTGTTCCAGGACAGCTTCCGCGACCAGCCGCTGCTGATCCTGGCGGCGGTGATCACGATCTACATCGTGCTCGGCATCCTGTACGAGAGCTTCATCCACCCGATCACGATCCTGTCCGGCCTGCCGACCGCGAGCCTCGGCGCGCTGTCGACGCTATATCTGCTCGATACCGAGCTCACGATCATCGCCATGATCGGCATTCTGCTGCTGATCGGCATCGTGAAAAAGAACGCGATCATGATGATCGACTTCGCGATCGAGGCGCGGGAACGAGGCGCGACGCCGGAGGCTGCGATCCGCGAAGCCTGCCTGTTGCGCTTCCGGCCGATCATGATGACGACGATGGCGGCCCTGTTCGGCACCTTGCCGATCGCGCTCGGCATCGGTGCCGGCGCCGAGCTGCGCCAGCCGCTCGGTCTCGTAGTGGTCGGCGGCCTTGCGGTGTCGCAGCTCTTGACCCTCTACATCACGCCGGCGATCTACCTGATGTTCGAATCGATGTCGCAGACGCCTGAAGCGCAAAAAGAAGATGCCAGCGGCCGAGCCGCAGGCCAGCCCGGTGGCGGCGGAGTGAAGCACTTGTAGGTTGGGTTAGGCCGGCGCATTTGCCGGCCGTAACCCAACAACTTCGACCACCCGTGGAATGTTGGGTTACGGACGCAAGAAGGCGTCCTAACCCAACCTACGTTTCAGCGCCAAACCTCGCCATCATTGCAGCAAACCGCCTCTCGGCAGCCTCACGCGCCACATGCCGACCGCCTTCGACGACACGTTTGCCGCCGACCCAGACTTCGCTGACCAGCGAGCGTCCGGACGCAAAAATCCAGGCATCGAGAACGCCATCGCCGCCGCGGCCCGCGAGTTCGACCAAACCCGACGCCAGCACCACCCGATCATTTGATGCACCGGCGACCCCGCCGGCCTGCCGACCGCCCGCGCAGGCTGGCCTCGAACATCGTGCGGCCGATCGATTGGCCCGGCTCGCCCAACCGGTTGCGCCGCCTGTCGCGCAGGCGCTGGCCGTATTCGAGCGTGCGCAGTTCCTCCGTCAACGAAATCAGCACGTTCGAATCCGTGCCGACGCCGAACCGGCCGCCGGCAGTCATCAGGTCTACCGCCGGAAAAATGCCGTCACCGAGATTGGCCTCGGTGATCGGGCACAGGCCGACGACGGCGCCGGATTTCACAATCTTCGCGACCTCTGCCGCCGTCACGTGGGTGGCATGAATCAGGCACCAGCGCTGATCGACCATGCTGGTATCGAGCAGCCATTCGACCGGCCGCTTGCCCGACCAGGCGAGGCAATCGGCGACCTCTTTCTCCTGCTCGGCAACGTGGATGTGGATCGGGCCTTCGGGCACAGCGGCCAGCAGCTGCTGCATTCCCGCAAGTGTCACCGCCCTGAGCGAATGCGGTGCCGCGCCGACGATCGCACCGGGCACATTGCTCACGGCGCGAACCGAGGCTTCGCGCAACTTCAAGAAGCGGTCCGTATCATTGACGAAGCGGCGCTGGCCGGGCGCTGCCGGTTGCCCGCCGAAGCCGCCGTGCGAATAAAGCACTGGCAGCAGTGTCATGCCGATGCCGGTCGTGGCTGCAGCAGCAGCAATGCGCTCGGCCATCTCGGCGATGTTGGCGTAAGGGCGGCCGTCGATGTCGTGATGCAGATAGTGGAACTCGCAGACACGCGTGTAACCTGCCTCCAGCATCTCGACATAGGCCATGGTGGCGATCACCTCGACGTCGTCCGGCGTCAGGTGATCAAGGAAGCGGTACATGACCTCGCGCCAGGTCCAGAAGCTGTCCTCGCCGGTGCCGGCCCGTTCAGCAAGCCCCGCCATTCCGCGCTGGAACGCATGGCTGTGCAGATTGACGGTGCCCGGCAGTGTGAATGCACCCGCCGCGTTCGCTGAACCCATCATGCCTCTTGACCTCCACGCGGCAACCTCGGACGTTTGTAGCAACGAAAATCGAGAAGCCGAAAGGGTCCGTAGCCAATGCCCGTATTCGTGAACGCGCGTATTGCGACCATGGACCCGGCAATGCCCGGTCTCGGCATCATCGAGCAGGGGGCCATTCAAACCGATACCAATGGTCGTATCGCCTGGATCGGCGCCGCCAAGGATTTGCCACCAAGCACGGGAGAAAGGCATGATCTCAATGGCCGGCTCGTCACGCCCGGCCTGATCGACTGCCACACGCACCTGGTCTGGGGCGGCAATCGCGCCGAAGAGTTCGAGTTGCGGCTCGCCGGGCGCAGCTATGCCGAGATCTCAAACGCCGGTGGCGGCATCGTCTCGACGGTCAAGGCGACGCGCGCGGCCAGTCTGGATGAACTCGTCAGACTGGCGTCGTTGCGTGCGCGCGCATTGATGGCCGATGGCGTCACCACGGTCGAGGTCAAGTCCGGCTACGGCCTCGATACGGCGAATGAAACGAAGCAGTTGCGCGCCGCCCGCGCCCTTGCCGCAGCACTGTCCAATCGCATCGACGTGGTGACGACGTTTCTCGGCGCGCACGCATTGCCGCCAGAGGCCAAGGGCGACAAGGACCGCTACATCGACCTTGTCTGCAAGGAAATGATCCCGGCGATCGGACGTGACAAGCTCGCCGACGCCGTCGACGTCTTCATGGAAGGCATCGCCTTCTCGGCCGAACAGACCGCGCGCGTGTTCGAAGCCGCGAAGAAACACGGACTTGCCGGTGAAGCTGCACGCGGACCAGCTGTCGAACCTCGGTGGCGCGGCGCTGGCGGCGAAAGTATGGCGCGCTGTCGGCCGACCACCTCGAATACACCGACGAGGCCGGCGCGATTGCCATGGCCAAGGCCGGCACGGTCGCCGTGATCCTGCCCGGCGCCTTCTACTACCTGCGCGAAACCCGCAAGCCACCGATCGAACTCTTCCGCAAGCACGGCGTCGCCATGGCGGTGGCCAGCGATGCGAACCCCGGTTCGTCGCCGATCCTGTCGCTGCGCCTCGCCATGAACATGGCCTGCATCCTGTTCCACATGACGGTGGAGGAGGCGATCCTCGGCGTCACTCGCAACGCGGCGAAGGCACTCGGGCGGGCTGACATCGGCGTGCTGAAGGTCGGCGCGCAATGCAATCTCGCGATCTGGGACAGCCCGTCGCCTGCCGCACTCGTCTACGAAATGGGGCCGGCGCCGCTACTTATGCGGGTCTTTCGCGGCATCGCCGACAAGGAGCGTTCCGCATGACCACGACAGTAATCCTGCGCCCTGCTTCAGTGACCATGGCCGAGCTCACGGCTATCGCCGACGGTGCCAATGCCAAGCTCGACCCGGCATTCTGGCCCAAGGTCGAGGCAGCGGCGAAGATCGTCGCCGACGCAGCCAATGGCAAAGCTGCCGTCTATGGTGTCAACACCGGTTTCGGCAAGCTCGCCTCGAAGCGCATCGCCCCGGTCGACACCGCGACGCTGCAGCGTAACCTGATCCTTTCGCATTGTTGCGGGGTGGGCGATCCCACTCCGAAGCGCATCGCACGATTGACCATCGCGCTCAAGATCGCGTCGCTCGGGCGCGGCGCATCGGGGGTCCGCCGCGTTGTCATCGAACAGCTTGAAGCCCTGCTGGCGCGCGAAATATGTCCACTGATGCCGGTTCAAGGTTCGGTCGGCGCCTCGGGCGATCTGGCGCCACTCGCGCACATGGCCGCGGTAATGACCGGCGAAGGCGAGGTGCTGACCGATGCAGGTTCGAAGTCCGCACGCGACGCCCTGTCGGCTGCCGGCCTCGAACCGATTGCGCTCAGCGCCAAGGAAGGCCTGGCGCTGATCAACGGCACCCAGTTCTCGACTGCCTGGGCGCTGGCCGGCGTGATCGACGCGCACCGGCTGACACAAAACGCGTTGCTGACCGGCGCGATGTCGGTCGACGCTGCGATGGCCTCGACGACACCGTTCCGCCCCGAGATCCAGGCCCTCCGCGGCCATGCCGGGCAGATTGCCGCAGCGGCTACGCTGTCGGCGCTGCTCGACGGCAGCCAGATCCGCCTGTCGCATCTCGACGGCGACGAACGGGTGCAGGACCCATATTGCTTGCGCTGCCAGCCGCAGGTGATGGGCGCCTGCCTCGACCTCCTGAGCCATGCCGCCCGCACGCTGGTCATCGAGGCCAACGCCGTCACCGACAATCCGTTGGTCCTGGTCGAGACCGGCGAGATCGTCTCCGGCGGCAACTTCCATGCCGAGCCGGTCGCATTCGCCGCCGACCAGACCGCGATTGCCATCTCCGAGATCGGCGCCATTACCGAGCGGCGGATCGCCACCCTCGTCGACCCGGCGCTGAATTTCGGGTTGCCGCCGTTCCTGACGCCCGACCCAGGCCTCAACTCCGGCTTCATGATCGCCGAGGTGGCAGCAGCGGCGCTCTTTGCCGAGAACAAGCATCTGGCGAACCCCTGCTCAACCAACTCGACGCCGACCAGCGCCAACCAGGAGGACCACGTCTCGATGGCAGCGCACGCCGCCCGCCGTCTAGCCCGCATGAATAACAATCTGGCGCAGATCATCGGCATCGAGCTGCTGGTTGCCGCGCAAGGCATCGAGATGCGGGCACCGCACGCAACCAGCCCGGCCCTGGCCAGCGTGATCGAAGTGCTGCGAGCCAGCGTCGCGAAACTCGAAGGCGACCGCTACATGTCGCCCGATCTAGCCGCCGCTGCCGCGCTCGTCAAATCCACCACGCTGCTCGACGCCGCCCGTGCCGCCTCGCCAACCAATCCCTTCCCATCTCTCATGACAGGTACCGCGCCATGACCCGCATCGACAACGCCCGCATCATCAGGAGCCCGACCGGCAATGCGATCTCGGCCAAGAGCTGGCTCACCGAGGCGCCACTCAGGATGCTGATGAACAACCTCGATCCGATCGTCGCCGAGCGGCCGGGCGAGCTCGTGGTCTACGGCGGCATCGGTCGAGCGGCGCGCGACTGGGAGAGCTTCGATCGCATCGTCGCGTCGCTGAGGAAACTCGAAGCCGACCAGACGCTGCTGGTGCAATCCGGCAAGCCCGTCGGCATATTCCGCACGCATGCCGACGCGCCGCGGGTGCTGATCGCCAACTCCAACCTGGTGCCGCATTGGGGCACCTGGGCGCATTTCCACGAACTCGATCGCAAAGGCCTGATGATGTACGGCCAGATGACGGCGGGGTCGTGGATCTACATCGGCAGCCAGGGCATCGTGCAGGGCACCTACGAGACCTTCGTCGAAGTCGGTCGCCGCCACTACGGCGGCTCGCTTGCCGGCAAATGGATCCTGACCGCCGGCCTCGGCGGCATGGGCGGCGCGCAGCCGTTGGCGGCGACCATGGCCGGCGCCTCCATGCTCGCGATCGAGTGCCAGCCGAGCCGCATCGAGATGCGCCTCAAGACCGGCTATGTCGACATCCAGGCCAAGGACCTCGACGACGCGCTCCAGATCATCGAGCGGTCGTGCAAGGAAAAGAAGCCGGTCTCCGTCGCGCTGCTCGGCAATGCCGCCGAGGTGCTGCCCGAACTGCTGCGGCGTGGCGTGCGCCCCGACGTGGTGACCGATCAAACCTCGGCGCACGATCCGATCAACGGCTACCTGCCGAAGGGCTGGACACTGGCCCAGTGGGAGGACAAGCGCGTCAACGACCCTAAGGCGGTTGAGACCGCGTCGCGCAAATCGATGGTCGAGCACGTGCGCGCGATGCTGCAGTATCACTACATGGGCGTGCCGACGCTCGACTACGGCAACAACATCCGCCAGGTTGCAAAGGAGGAGGGCGAGACCCACGCCTTCGACTTCCCGGGCTTCGTGCCGGCCTACATCCGCCCGCTGTTCTGCCGCGGTGTCGGTCCGTTCCGCTGGGCGGCACTCTCCGGCAACCCTGAGGACATCTACAAGACCGATGCCCGGGTGAAGGAGTTGCTGCCCCACGACAAGCATTTGCACAACTGGCTCGACATGGCGCGTCAACGCATCCATTTCCAGGGCCTTCCCGCGCGCATCTGCTGGGTCGGCCTC
>CAVUIJ010000006.1:32500-486810 GCA_963741505.1 uncultured Alphaproteobacteria bacterium
AGGGCGGGCACGTCGCAGTCATTCGGACATCTACGACGCCGATCACGCTGAAAGCCATGCCGGCGGGCGCTTTCGCTGGCTGGTCAGCACCTTCCTGGCGGCCGCGGTTGGCGCCGTGGCAATCGGCGTGGCGATTTTTGGCTCGCTCGACGGCCTGGAGACCGGCGAAAGGGGCCTGCCGAGACTGAAGCGGGCGCGCGATGCCGGCCCGTTCAGCCAGCTCACCAAGGCGCCGACGACCGATGGGCTCAAATGGAACGTTCCAAAGGTCGACCGGCTGCAAACAATGGGCGATGCGCAATCTGCCAAGCACATCATCCGTGACAACGTTCAGGTGCGCAAGGACGGCCGCCCATTCGTACAGATCAAGCCTTACATGCGGGTCGTAGCGAGGCTGGCTCCGGTACCGACCCGCGATGCCGAGCTGATCCCGGCGTTCAACCCGTTCAAGCTCTATGCTACCCAGGCCGGAAGCGAGTCGGTCGCCCAGGACGGCGATGGCGCCGAGGGCCGCACCGATGTCGCGATCCGCGTCGTCGATCTGCTGGCCGGGATCCTGCCGGCGGAGGATGGCCAGGAGCTCGATGCGCAGGAGGTCGCCGATCTCGTCAACCGGGCGCGGGAGGCCGAGGCCGTCGCGATCCGTCCGGGCTTCCAGGCGGATGGCGCGGAGCTGCTGGCGCAGCGCGAGCAGCCGCTGATCACGCCGAGGTCCACGGCTGCCGAAGCGTTGCCATCGAATACGACCATTCTGCCGAAAACCACCGGCGAGGGCGACGATGCAATCGAAGATCTCGAGCGCAGCGAAACGCGCGTCGTCCGAGCCGGCCGAGGCGACACGCTGCTGGGCGTTCTGCAGAAGGTCGGCGCCGACAAGACCCTGGCGGCAGCCATGGTGGCGAAAGCGGCGCCGCTGTTCGCCAACACAGCACTGCAGGCGGGGCAGGAGGTCCACATCACGCTGGTGCCTTCGCTGACCCGGTCGGATCGCATGGAACCGGCGCGCCTATCGGTCTATGCCGACGGGCACAATCACAAGCTGTCGATCAGCCGCGACGCCGACGGCGAATTTGTCGCCAAGTCGACACAATTCGACAATCAAGCCAGTCGTGCGGTTTTCAGCGACAACGATGCCGGCAACAAGGGCGCGAGCCTGTATTCCAGCCTTTATCACTCGGCGCTGGTGCAGGGCGTGCCGCCCGAGACGATCAATCAGATCCTGCGCATCCACGCCTACGAGACCGACTTCCGCAAAGCGCATTCGCAATGGCGACCACGTCGAGTATTTCTTCGACGTGCGTGAGGAAGCCGGTCGCTGATACCACACCCGGCGAGTTGCTCTTCACCTCGGTCGTCACTGGCGGCGATACCCAGCGGTACTGGCGTTTTCGCACCCCCGACGGCCTCGTCGATTATTACGACGAGTTCGGCAACAACAGTCGAAAGTTCCTGATGCGCCGTCCGGTCCGTAGCGAAGCGGCGAATTTCGTATCGGGCTTCGGCATGCGCCGGCATCCGGTGCTGGGCTTCCTGCGCATGCACGCCGGCGTCGACTGGGCGGGGCCCGTCGGCACGCCGATCATGGCCGCGGGCAGTGGCGTGATCGAGGAAGCGAAATGGAAGGGCGAGTATGGCAACTATGTCCGCATCCGCCATGCCAACGGCTACAGCACGTCCTACGCCCACCAGTCGAAGTTCGCCCCGGGCACCACCGAGGGTGCCAAGGTGCGACAGGGGCAGGTGATCGGCTTTATCGGCGCCACCGGCCTCGTCACTGGCCCACACCTGCACTACGAGGTGCTGGTCAACAGCCGGCCCGTCGATCCGATGGCGATCCAGGTGCCGCAGGAGCGCCGCCTCACCGGCAAACTACTCACGGACTTCCAGAAGGAGCGCGCCCGCATCGACGACTTGATGCGACGGCCACCGGTGATGACGCATCTGACCAAGTTGTGAGCCGCTCAAGCTGGCGGAGCCGGAGCCTGGTTTCAGCCCGGCTCCGCTGCCGTCGTGGTGCCTGGCTGAAACCCGGACACCAAATTAGCTCTGTGCCTTGCCAAAGCCCGATTCACGGCCGCGCAACAGCGCCACCACGACGTTGTTCACCGGCGTCGGCACGCCGATCGCGGCGCCCTCGCGGCAGATCGCACCGTTGATGTTGTCGACCTCGGCGGGGCGTCCGGCGAGATGGTCAAGCAGCATCGAAGGACGGGCGCCGGGGATCTTCTGGCCGAACGCCTTCACGTAGGCGACGGGATCGTCGAAATCGAGCTTGATGCCTTTGGCGCGCGCGACGTTGAAGGCTTCCGTGGCACAGGCGGCGGCGACTTTCCATGCATCCGGATTGGCCTGCACCTCGCCGACCTTGAGACCGGTCAACGCGCAGGGACCAGAGTAGGTCGTGTTGCAGATCAGCTTCTCCCAGATCATCTTGTGGATGTCGTCGAAGGTGAGCACCTTGAAGCTGCCCGAGCGCCAGATCTCGGCCACCTGCTCGAGGCGGGGCGTCATGCCGCCGTCCATCTCGCCGAGGCGCAGGAACTCCATGCCGTTGTGGTGGGCGTGACCCGGCCCCTTCATCGAGGCGCCGAAGCCGCCGACGACGCCGATCATGATGCGCTTGGAGCCGACCACGGCGGCGACCTTGTCGGCCGAGCCGAGGCCGTTCTGAATGGTCAGGATCGGCGCGTCTGGCTTGGCCATGGCGAGCGCCGCCTTGGCTGCCGGCGTGACGCCGTCGTACTTCGTGGCAATGATGACGAGGTCGCAATCCTTGACCTGCGCCGCATCGGTCGTCGCCTTGATCTTGACGGTGCGGTCGCCGCTGGCGCCCTCGACCCGCAGGCCCTTGGCATTGATCGCGTCGACGTGCTCCTTCCAGGTGTCGATCGCCCACACATCGTGGCGGCCGACGTCGGCGAGCAGGCCGGCGTAGACCGAGCCCATGGCGCCGACCCCGATGATACCGATCTTCATTTTCTGATCTGCCTCCGTGACGAATGCGGCGAGCGACCTCGATCGCGCTGGCACGGTGTTTATCAGGTTTTCGGCGAACTTCAGCCCACTGCCGCGCGAATGACCGATATGCATCAGCGCATCGATCGGCGGTTCAGGCCCACACCATCGCCGGACGCGGTGCCGCCGGCCAGATAGGCCGCGGCCGCCGTGGTGTCCGAGGCGCTGCGCGCGGCTCGGGCTTGCGCACCGACGCCGTCGCCCGCACCCGCTTCGGGTCGGCGATAAAGCCGCCAAGGCCGAGGAAGAAGAAGAAGTAGGCGTAGAGCGCGTTCCAATAATGGACCGTGCAGGCGGCGAGGGACAGCGCGATCAGCGAGAACAGCCAGGCTCGAGCGAAGCCGCGGATGCCGCGGTCGTTGGCACGGGTGCCTTTCTTCACGACGCCGCGCATCAACAGCAGGATCGCGATCACCATCAGCAGGAACGTCGGGATGCCGGTGCGCATCGCGACCACCAGCCAGAACGCATCGACCGAGGCGCTCGCCATCCAGGACGGCCGCTCCCAGTCGGCTAGGCCGAGGCCCACCCACGGATTGGCCCAGACGTTCTCGAGCCCGTACTCCCAGATCACCAGGCGATAAAAGCCGGTCCAGCTATCGAGCGTCATGCCGGTGGCGACGAATGCGATCGGCGAACGCGTCATCACTATCGAGGCGGCGAGATACAATGCAGCGAGGCACGCCATGGTAATGGTGGCACGGCCCTGCACGCCACGGGTCAGGCGATCCCAGCCGATCAGCACGCTCTGCACTGCGCACACCAGCAACGGCGCCGACGACAGCGCGGCGAAGGTCGCGCCCAGGATGGCCAGGGCGCGTCCCCAGCGCGAGGCTGCGGCGCCGCCACTGTACCAGGCGAGCGCGAATACGCTGGCGCAGAAGGTGCCGAGGTGGATCGGGTGATCGAAGGTGCCGTAGGCGCGGGTCAGCCCGAGGCGCTGCTCCGTGTCGCGGGGATGCACGTAGCCCGTCAGGCTCTGCAATATGTCGTGCAGGTAGTGCTGCCCAAATAGCGTCTCGGGCAACGCGATCAGGCCAGCCACCAGGGCAGCTGCCACCAGCAGCCGCAGCACCGCGCGAAATTGCTCGACATCGCGGATCCACACCCGCGCCACGAGGTAGCCGACCAGGCTCTCGAGCGCCAGCGAACCGCCATAGACGAGACCGTTGGAGGCAATGAGGTCGGGTCCCAGATACTGGATACCGTGATAGTTGAACGCCGCCACTGTGGCGATGTTGAAGGCGATCATTGCGTGATCAAAGCTGCGGATGCGGATATCCGGCCGCATCAGCAGGCGGTAGACCGCAATCGGAAACAGCACGATCAGCGCGATACGGTGTGGCGGCAGCCGCAAGCCGGCGAAATAAAGCGACAGCTCCGTCGGGCACAGAAAGCTCACGACAATCACTAGGATCGGCAGTGGCACCCGCTTCAGCATGACGATCGATCGACCTTCAGTCCTTGCCGCCCTGCGGCCGATAGCTAGTTGGCGTTGTCGCCGCGCATCACGACGCGGACGGTCTGGGCAAGGATCCGCAGGTCGCGCCCCAGCGACCAGTTGGCGATGTAGGCGAGATCGTGCTCGACGCGGGCCTGCATCTTGTCCGGCGTTTCGGTCTCGCCGCGCCAGCCCATTACTTGAGCGAACCCCGTAATGCCGGGCTTCACCTGATGCCGATTGGCGTAGGTCTCGAGCAACTCGCCCCAGTGCTGGTCATGCACGAGCGCATGCGGGCGCGGCCCGACGAGCGACATCTCGCCCCGCAGGACGTTGAACAGCTGCGGCAGCTCATCGAGGCTGGAGCGACGCAGAAAGCGCCCGATCCGAGTGATCCGCGCATCATCTTTGGTGGCCTGGCGCACCTCGCTGCCGTCCTCCATCACCGTCATGGTGCGGAACTTGAGCACCTCGATGACTTTCTGATTGAGACCGCGGCGGCGCTGCTTGAAGAACACCGGTCCGGTGCTGTCGAGCTTGATGGCAATCGCACACAGCAGCAGCAGCGGCGCCGTCAGCACCAGCAGCACGGCACCGAGGCCATAATCCTCGATGCGCTTGATGAGCGGCGCCCAGTCAGCCAGCGGCTTGCGCTTGACATCGAGCAGGCCGACCGAGCCAAGGCTCGACACGCGATGCATGGCGCTGCCATCGACCAGATCCGACGCGATGTGGGTGACGACATGCAGACTGACCGGCAACTGCTCCAGCTTTTTGGCAACTTCTGCGGCGCGCCGGTCGGCCGCCTGCGGCAGGGCGATGACGATCTGATCGACGCGGCCGGCGCGACCGAGTTCGATGAGGTCTTCAAGCCGCCCGCTGACCTTCAGGCCTTCCGGATTCAACCTTTCCTGGTCCTTGCGATCGTCGAACACGCCGACAAAGCCCAGTCCGAGTGAGGGGTCGGCGAGGAAATCATGGACGCGGCGGGCAATCGGGCCGGCGCCGAACACGGCGACCCGCGTATCGAAACGGCCGGCAGCCGTGAAACGGGCCAGCAGCGAGCGCGCCATCACCCGCGACCACAGCATCAGCGTGAAGCTGGCCGACAGCCACACCGCATACCAGACCCAAGAGTGCACCGCGCCGCGCGCGAACGGTAGGCCGATGCCGTGCACTGCTGCGAACGCCAGAATGAGCGCCGAGAACAGCCGCAGCGGCTCGATCGGGAAACGGTTCATTTTCGTCGTATCGTAAAGGCCCCAGCTACGCAGGCAGCACACCGCGATGATGGCAGAGATGATGCCGGTCTGGGAAACCTGAACCCAGTTGACGGCGATGCCGCCATTCAGGTTGTAGATCAGTGCCGGCAGTGCCGCACCGAGTTCGATGGCAACGGCGTCCGCCAGGCCGACCAGGTCGGCCGCCACCTGTCGCGACCATCTCGGCTGTAAGTCGCTGACGGAGCTGCGGGAAGAATTCGTGAGCCGCGGCTCGATTGCCGATGAAGATAGGTACGCTGACATCACACCCCCAACGCGCGCGGGGCATGCTGCTCGGCCCCCGCGAACCGATTGGTCCGAGTAGAACCGATCAGCATAAAAAATGGTTGAATGGGTCGGCTAAAAACCATTGAAAAATCGAACCGATTCGATATCCGATGTGGTCTTGATCGATTAGGGTTAACCACACGTTTCGAGGGGCGACAGCGACCGCCAGGTATTTCAGGCCGCTCGGCGTGCACTCGTACGCGCGCCTGCGAGCGCAGCATCGACGTAGGGGCGGCCGATGGCACTCCAGTCTTCCACCATGGTCGCAAAATCGACCTGGTTGACGACAGCGCCGACGACTTTGGCCGCATCGGGACCAAGGCACTTCAATGCTTCCTTGGCGAGTTGCCGTGGCGTGCGGCGCCATGCCGTCACGAACACGACCGCCTCAGCACGGCCGGCGATGATGCGGGCATCGACCACCGGCAGCAGCGGCGGCGCATCGATGATGATGATATCGAACTGCGAGCGAAGTTGCGTCAGGACCCGGTGGAACTGGTGGCTTTCGAGCAGGCTCGCGGCATCGACCATGAAATCCGGCCGTCGCGCCGCCGACATCACATTGAGGCCGGTCGTTCGATCGTGCAGGATGGCCGCCTCGGCGGTGACGCCGCCGGCCAGCACGTCGATCAGGCCGGGCCGATCGCCAATCCCCAGGCCGCGGGAAAGTCCACCATTGCGCATATCCGCGTCGAGCAGCAGTGTCTTGCTGCCGCCAGCCGCGTAATTCAGCGCCAGGTTCGACGCGATGACCGATCGACCTTCATTGGGCAGGCTCGACGCGACCAGAATGACCTGCCGTTGCGCCCGGCCGATCCGGTTATCCAACTCGTGGCGAACGCCACGCATCGCTTCTGCGAACAACCCCCGAGGCTCGGCCAGCACCAGCCGCATGGTCAGCATCGGATCGGCCGACAGCGCATGCGGGTTCTCCGGCCCCGGCACCGAACCCAGATGCGCGAGATCGAGAACCGTCTCGATGTCTTTCGGCCGGGCAAAGCTGCCACCACCCATCTCCAGGAACAGGGCGAGACCCAGCGCCACGACGAGGTTCGTCGCGGCGGCGATCGCCGCCAGCTGCTTGCGCTTCGGCGCCATCGGATAAAGCGGCACGTCGGCCAGCTCGACGACACGGGCGTCCGGGAATTGCAGGCCCTGCGTCTCGACCGTCTGCTTATTGCGGGCGAGCAGCGCCTCATAAAGTTGCTTCGAAGCGGTCGCCTCGCGCTCCAGCTCGCGCAGCTGCCACTGCTTTTCGCGCGAGCTCGCGATCTGCCCCTTGAGCTGCTCCAGACGTGTCTCCTGCTGCCGTTCGCCGTCGACCGCCACCTCGTACTCGGTCTTCAGGTTCTTGATGATCTTGCTGACTTCGCCGCCGAGCTCGAGCTGCGCCTTGGCGACGTCGGCTGAGATCTTCTGCATCTCGGGATGCTTCGGGCCGTACTTGGTCCCGGCCTCGGCCTGCTTGCGCAGCGCCTTGGTGAACTCGTCGCGCAGCAGGCGCACGGTATTGCTCTGCAGAACGTCGGCCAGCAACTCGTTGCCCTCGCCTTCGACCATCATGCGCCGCGCCTGATCGTAACGGGACTTGGCCGCGAACGTGCGATTGCGCGCCAGCACCAGCGCTTCCATCTCGCGGGCGAGCTGGCGATCGACGAGCAGGTGGCCGTCGGCGTCGAAAATGTCGTTCTTCGACTTGAAGCCCTCGACGGCGCGCTCGGCCTGGGCGACCTTCTCGCGCACGCCGCTCATGACGCCTTCGAGACGGCCGCTGGCGTCGACCATCGCCTTGGTCTTCTGCTCGATCTGCATCTTGATGTAGGTCTCGGCGATCGCGTTGGCGATGCGCGCCGCCTTCACCGGATCGGCGGACGAGAAATGAATTTCCAGAACCAGCGTATTGCGTACACGGTTGACTTTCAGCCGCTGATCGAAGGCGCGCCCGATCTCGTCGCGCTCCGGCAGTTGGGCCGGCTGCAGCAATTCCGCGATCGACGCCGGCGCCGGCGGCTCCTTCTTGATCGTGGTGCGCGACAGGCCGAGCTGCGCGAGCAAGGCCTCGATGCGCGACTGTCCCACGAACTCGACATCCTGGCGCAGGCCGAATTGTTCGATGACGCGGCTCGTCACCTGCTTCGAGCGGATCACCTCGACTTCGCTGTCGACGGTGGCCGCATCCGCCTTCAGGTCCGAGATCACGCCCTTGATGTTGACGATTTCCTTGTTGCGCTGATCGATCTGGACCGAGGCAACGGCTTCGTACCGGTTCGGCAGTAGCCATATCACCACAACCGCAACCGCAGTGAGGGCGAATGCGGTCGCGGCGACGAGTTTGATGCGACGGCGCACCGCGGTCGCGACGTCGCCGAGAGAGAACGCGGAACCGCGCTCCTCCTCGCCATCGTCATCCCTCGACCGCTCGGTCATAGTACTCTTCAATTCTAGAAGCGAAGCTTCGTACTGAACCACAAACGATTGCGCGTGAAGTTGTCCTCCGCGATGTTCGAGCGCTGCACCTGATGCTCGAGCCCCACGGAGAACAGCCAGTTCTTGGTGTAATAGTAATCGGCCCCGATGCGACCGACGGTGACGCGGTCGCGCCGGGACTCCGACAAGAACTCCGACTCCCGATATTCACCGCCTAAGGTGAAGACCAGGTTTCTAAGGGCCTCATATTCCAGTTTGCCGCTGATCGAGTTGTCGATGCGGCCGCCGGCGCCGTCGCCGTAGACGCCCTCCGAGAAGGCCCGCCTTGCGGTTGCATAGACCGTCATGAGCTGGGTCGGCAGCCACTGGATCTCGGCTTCCAATAGGCCGTTGCCCGCAGTCCGCAGTTGCGCGCTGTCGTAATTGCGAATTCCGTAGCCGCCGAGCAGGCGCCAGCGCAGCAATGGATTGATCTCGGCGGACACGCCGGCGATCGCCTCGTAGCCGTAGGCAGAGAAATCGAGCGTGCTGGCACCGAAGTTGGACTGGCGCAGCGCCCTCAATTTGGCCTCCACCTCGAAGCCTGGAGAGAAGCGGTAGCCGAGCATGGCTTGTGCGGCGGCAAGCTGGGTGTCGCGCAGGTCCTGGTCGATTGTGGAACCGTTGCGCGCCTTGACGTCCTGGAAATCCCAGCGCTCGATCGACGTCGAGAACGCTGCCCACATGCGTCCGGCGTCACGCTTGAAGCCGGCGATCGCGCGATTGTGGAACACAGCGGTCTTCTCGGCCGCGTTCTTTGGTGCCTCCGGCGCCGCCCGATCCTCGTGATCCAGTGCCGACAGCACGCTCAAGGACAGCGTGTGGGCGTGATCGAAGTGCAGCGCGCCGTCCATGTTGAAGCGGAAGTCGGCGGTGTTGAGCTCGGTATGCCGGGCGTATTCGGTAAGTTTGGCGCCGACGGCGAAATCGAGGATATGGCGCGGCAGGTTGGATTTCGCTCGTACCACCGGCACGATCTCGAAGCGCACGTCCGAGGCGCGATCCTTCGCCGTCGCGTAGATGTTGTCGTCGAACAGCACGGTGGTGCCAAGCGACGGGTAGACCATATAGCTGCCGGCCCGAATGCCATCCGGCTGGAACAGCGTGCGGTCACGGTCGATCACCCGCTCGGCGCCGTAGCGCTTGGCATTGTCCCACTTGCGCAGGCCCTCCTGGAAGGCAATCGTGTCGCCGCGGGCCAGGCCTTCGTCGCCGAGATCGAGCGCGTCCACCCTGGTGCCCAGCGCGAACGACGCCAGCAGCGCCACCCAGAAGCGCGGCCATCGTCGCCGGCGCCGGTTTCTCGGCGGCCTGTCTTGTGGGTGGGGCCTCAAAAGAAGCGTTCCGGCACGCGAATGTTGTCGCCAGGCAACACGTCGATATCAGCCGGCAACGCCAACTTGACCTGGCCCGGCGAACCTTCACGCACCAGGACGACGTGCGTCTCGTTGGCGCGATACGTATAGCCGCCGGCAAGGGCAATCGCATCGCGCAGCTTGAGGCCGTTCTTGTAGGGGAACTCGCCGCCGCTGCGCACTTCGCCATGGATGTATATCGGGCGGAAGTTGACCACCTCGACCGAGACCTTGGGATTGGTGAGGTAGCCCTCCGACAGTTTCTGGCGAACCGCCTCGCGAAATTCAGCGATGCCGCGCCCCTTGGCCGGCACCTCGCCGATCAGCGAGACCGGGACGTTGCCGACCGCGTTCACCTCGTAGGTGCCCGACATGTCGGCTTCACCGAAGATCGTCAGCTTGATCTTGTCGCCGACGCCGAGCCGGTAGACGCGCGACAGCTCGGCGACGCCGGACTTGCTCTGCAGCCTATTGTCGGGAAGCGCGCCGCCGTCGACGCAAGCGCCCGCCAGCGCAGCGCCGACGAGCGCTGCCGCGAGGACGGGCGATATTGAAGGCGAGCTACGCGACAACATGAGCTCTAGCCGTGTGCTTCAAGGAAACTGAGCGGCGGAAAGGACACCAGTTGCCCGGGCCCCCGCCTTGGATACAGAAGAACGCGGTTCGCCTTAAAACATGGTTAACGACGCCACCAAATTACACAAAGAATTCGCCGCCGCGTTAGCCGACTGTTCAGGCATCCTGTTTACGATCGCGGCCGTTCGAACGGCGTTAGCGGTGTCATGGAGTGCGACAGTTGACAGCGGAAGTGGCAGCGGCCGATGAGGGCCTCGCTCGGTTCTACAAGGCCAAGAAGGCGAGCTATTTCTCCGGCGCCCGCGCCGATCTGGTGGCAAGACTGCCGGCCGATACGAGCGCCCGCATCCTCGAGATCGGCTGTGGCACCGGCGCGACCGGCGCATTGGCACTGGCACGCGGCCGGGCCGGCTCCTATACCGGCGTCGAGCTGTTCGAAAGCGCGGCGGCCGAAGCCAGATCGCATCTGAGCGAAGTGATCGTCGGCGACGTCGAGCGTCTTGAGTTCGGCTGGCAGCCCTGCGCCTTCGATGCCTTGATCATGTCCGAGGTGCTCGAGCACCTGATCGAGCCGTGGACCGTGCTGAAGCGGCTGCGCCCGTTCGTCCGGCCGGGCGCGACGGTACTGGCATCATCGCCCAATATTTCGCACTGGCGCGTCATCCGGGAACTGGCCCACGGCCGCTTCCGGCTCGCCGATCAGGGTGTCTTCGACCGGACCCACTTGCGCTGGTTCACGCCCGAGAGCTTTGCGGCGATGTTCGAGCAGGCCGGCTATGATGTCGTGGCGATCGGACCGGTGACGCCGTTCTCGGCGCGTACCCAGCTGATCTCAAGGCTGACGGATCGCCGCTACGACCACCTGTTCATGACCCAGATCTGCCTCGAGGCGCGCCGCCGCTAACTTGTCAGCTGCGATTGACGCTGGCGATGCCGTGCACGATGTCGTATTCGCAGCTCACACCGGACGTCCGATCGCCACTAGCCAGGTGCAGGTACGGATTGCGGTAGCGCGCGTTCCACAGTGCGTTGTCGATCTGCCAGAACCAGACCTCGAGGTCGTTCTTGCCGATCACCACCTTGATGTCGCCGGGCTTCGACCAGACGCTGGCATTGCCGACCAGGCCCTGGTTGCGTGGATCCTTCTGGCAAGCAGTGATCGCGCGCTCGCGGTAGGTCGAGATCAGCACGTCGCGGGTGCCGCTGCGATAGAGGTAATCCTGCGTCACGACCTTGCCCATCGCGAGCAAGCCCAACACCATCACCGCCGCCCTCAAACGCCTCATACGACCCTCCCGCAAGTCGGCGGCAAGTGTTGCCGCAACGTGGTGAAGAAAGCGTTGCCGGCCAGCCCTGCGGCCAGGGGTACTGGCGTCACCCGCTGTTCTGTTGCAGTTTGCCGCACGTGACCGCGCGGTCGCGCGCCAGTCGAGACCGGCGAAAGCCGACCGACACCGCAACTCACCAGAGGAAGCCGCCATGGATCTTCGACTCAAAGGCAATCGCGTGCTCGTGACGGGCGGTTCGAAAGGCATCGGCAGCGCCTGCGCCAAGGTATTCCTGCAGGAAGGCTGCTCGGTCGTGCTCGTCGCCCGCGAAAACGCGAAGCTCGCCGACACGGCGGCTGAACTGAAGAGCCTTGGCAAGGTCGAGACCTGCTCGGCCGATCTGTCGCAAGGCGAGGAGCGCGAGCGGGTGGCTGCGGCGTATCCGGACATCACGATCCTGGTCAACAACGCCGGCGCCATTCCCGGCGGTGGGCTGCTCGACCTGAGCATGGCGCGTTGGCAGGAAGCCTGGAACCTCAAGGTGTTCGGCTACGTCCACATGACCCAGCTTTATCTGGCCCGGATGAAGGAGCAAGGCGGCGGCACGATCGTCAACATCATCGGCGCTGCCGGCCGCAGCCCACGCTACGACTACGTTTGCGGCGCCATGGGCAACGCCTCGCTGATGGCCTTTACCGGCGCCGTCGGCGGCAAGTCGGTCGATTGGGGTGTGCGCGTCTTCGCGATCAACCCGTCTGCCACCCTGACCGACCGCATCGTCACGCTTTCGAAGGCACGCGCCAAGACGGTGCTCGGCGACGAAAGCCGCTGGGAGGAAATGCTGACCAACCTGCCGTTCAACCGGCCGGCCGCGGCCGAGGAGATGGCGAATGCTGCGGCGTTCCTCGCCTCGCCCACCTGCGGCTATGTCAGCGGTGCCACGCTCGATGTCGACGGCGGCAGCGCCTTCCGCGGCTGAGGCCGCGTGCTCATCCGGTCGCAAAAGGCGCGCGGTTGTAGCCCGGCGGCTGCAGCCGCTCGACCGCCGCGGCGAGGCGAACGACATCGGCTTCGCCCAGCGCGCGGCCGACGATCTGCAGCCCGACCGGCATGCCGTCGACGGCGATGCCGGCGCACACGGTTGCTGCCGGCTGGCCGGTCAGATTGAATGGATAAGTGTAATACACCCACGACAACAGGTTGCGGTCGGCCAATGCCTTCGGGAATGTCGCGGCCAGCCGCCAGCGAGCTGACCGGCAGCACCGGCGAAATCAACACGTCATAGTTGTCGAAGAACCTGCGGAACTTGTCGCGCAAGGCATAGCGCTCGAACACGCGGCCGTAGTAGCTGCGCAGGTCCAGGGCCAGTGCCTGTTCGAGAATATCGGCGACCGCAGGGTCGAGGAGTTCGCGCTGCGTCTCCAGGAACGGCCGCAGACGGGTGCCGACCCCGGCATAGAACTCCGCCGTCCACAGCTCGCACGGGTCGCTGTCGAAGACCTGCTCCACGAGATCGACGCGCGCGCCGCCGACTTCGAGCTTAGCCACCGCACCGCCGACGATCGCAACCACCTCGGGCGTGGGCCTGGCATAGCCGAGGGTCGGGCTCCAGGCGATGCGCAAACCTTCGATGCCGGCGCTGCAGGCAGCCAGCACATCCGGCACCGGCCCCGCGACACTTGCCGGATCGCGCACGTCATAGCCGGCAATTGCCGAAAACAACAATGCGGCGTCCTCGATCGAGCGCGCGATCGGCCCGACGTGCGCCAGCGTCGGCGTCGCCGAGGTCGGCCATACCGGCACGCGGCCGAACTGCCCCTTGATGCCAGCCAGTCCCGTCAGGCAACACGGGATTCGGATCGAGCCGCCGCCGTCGGTGCCGAGCGCCAGCGGCGTGATACCGGCGGCGACGGACGCGGCCGCGCCCGCACTCGAGCCGCCCGGCGTCTTGTCGAGGTTCCACGGATTGCGGGTGATGCCGGTGAGCGGACTGTCGCCGACCGGCTTGCAGCCGAACTCGCTGGTGGTGGTCTTGCCGATCAGGATCGCACCGGCAGCCCTGGCGCGTTCAACCGCCGGCGCATCGGCGGCGGCGATGTTGGCAGCCATGGTGCGCGAACCCGATGCATACCGCTCACCGCCGACCGCGATCAGATCCTTGGCCGAAAAAGGGATGCCATGCAGGAGCCCGAGCGACGCGCCCGTCATCACCGCAGCTTCGGCGATGCGCGCTGCCGCCATCGCTTTTTCCGGCATCAGCAGGAAGAAGGCATTGACGCTCGACTGCGTGGCGTCCGCCTTGTCGAGGGCGCGGCGCGTCAACTCGACCGGCGAGACCTTGCGCTCGGCAACCAGCCGCCGAAGCTCCATCGCGCTCATGAAGTCGAAGTCGGTGGCCCCCACGTTAGCGCTCCAACGCTGCGATGAGCACCGTCAGTGCCTCGGCCGCGAACTTGCGCATGTTGGCCTCGCGATCGGGTGACGCGGTTTCGAGGGTCATGGCATGCGACTGCGGGCCGGCGATGGCGATGCAGGCGTGACCGGCGGCGTCACCATAGCGGTTGCCGGTCGGGCCGGTGGCGCCAGTCTCGCCGAGCCCCCAGGTCGCGCCGTGGCGCGCGGCGACGGTTCGCGCGAGCAGCGCCGCGTAGGTCTCGGTCGATGGCCGCAACCCCTGCATCGCCGCATCGTCGATGCCGAGCAGGGCGGCCCGCGCCTGCCGGGTGTAGATCACGGCGCCGCCAAGGAAGTAGGCCGAGGCGCCGGGGACCGCCAGCAGCGCCGCCGAGATCAGGCCCGCGGTCGAGGACTCGGCGACGGCGATGGTCTCGCCGCGCTGTTTCAGCAGTTGCGCGGCGCGCATCGCCAGAGGCTTCAGGGATTCCACGGCGGACCTCCGATCAGGCGGGTTGGAACAGCTCGATGACGTTACCCGAGGGATCTTCGCACAGAACCTGCTTGCCGCCGGGACCGGCGAGGATGTCATTGCGGAATATCACGCCTCGCGCGCGCATTTCGGCGACCTTCGTCGCAAGATCCGGCACCGTGACGACGAAGCGGTTCCAGCCGCCCGGCTGCGGTCTGGCGCCATCGGGCATCGGCTTCGACGCCGACGCCGCCGGCCCCGCGAGCCACAGCTTCAGGTCTTCGTGCCTGAGGATCGCCATCGCCGGCCCGAACTGCTGCTCGAGCACAAAGTCGAGGTGGCCCGTGTAGAACGCGATTGCCTGGTCGACATCGGAGACGAAGTAGCGGACTTGCGCCATGGCTTGCTCCCTTCTTGCCGCATCCGATCACGTTTGCGCGGAGCCGGCAGGTGGCAGCGGCGCACCATGCACTCATCCTGCTTCGTCGCGGCGCTCGTGAGCGTAGCGCACCAGCGCCAGGAAACGATAGATGCCGTGGACGAACTTGCCGTAGGGCATGGTCAGGAACAGCGCGAACACGACGCCGAGATGGATCGCCAGCAGCAGGCCCATTGCCGGCGTTGAACGCAGCACCAGCAGAGCGAGGCCGGTCAGGCTGGTCATGAACAGCATGGCGAGAAAGGCGACGTCCATGCCATTCGACGACATATCGTTCATCGCCGGATCGCGGCGCCACTTCGCCAGCATCAGTCCGGCGGGTCCGATCAGCAGGCCAATGCCGCCAAGGATACCCAGCACCACCGGCAGATCCCACCACGGGTAGGGCGCTGGCCTAGCCATTAGATAGTGATAGAGTGTCGCCACCGTCGTTGCGGCGAAGCACAGCAGGAAGCCGTGCAGCGTCAGGTGATGATAGAAGCGGCGATTGTCGGTCGGACGCTCGTCGGCATTGTAGCAGCCGACACCGCCGCCATCGAGATAGCGCAGGTTGCCGGCATCGCGGACCGCCTGCAGCAGCGAGGCTGGCTCGCGCAGTGTCGCCGACGGCTCGCCGATGTCGCGCCAGAACGCCCGCGCGCCCATCGCCAGCGCAATAATGGCATAGAGGAACACGGCGCCGAACAGGCCAACCATCGCATTGTGCGGCATCAGCCGGTAGAACGAGCCGGCGCCTCGGTGCCGACCGAACAGCACACCCGGGTCATTCCAGCCGACGAAGCCGGCGATGAAGACGGTAACGGCCAGTGCGGCGATCACGCTGATCGCAAGGCCATTGCGTTCGAACAGCGGTCGCAGCGCCGCCGGCCAGGCATAGGCCTGGTAGGACTGGGCGCGCACGATCGCCAACGCCTTCGGCACATTGACGTCGAACTCGTGCGGGGCGGTGAATTGGCAATCGACGTAGCAGGCGCCGCAGCCGTGGCACAGGTTCGCCAGATAATTGAGATCGCCGTCGGGGAACGACCGGCGCATCTCCATCGCCGGGAATACGGCGCACAGCCCCTCGCAGTAGCGGCACGAGTTGCACACCGTCATCAATCGGTCGGCCTCGATGAGCGCCGCCGTCGCGTGTGGACTATTTCTTGACATGGCGCGCCGCCTCCCGCCCGGCGATGCGGCCGAACACACTGCCGATCGTCATTCCGATTCCCGCCGCATAGCCGCGCCCCAGCACGTTGCCGGCCATGATCTCGCCGGCCGCGAACATGTTGTCGGACGGGCCGCCGTCCTTCATCAGGATCCTCGCCTCGCGGTTCACCCGAGTGCCGAGGTAGGTGAAGGTGATGCCCGGCCGCACCGGGTAGGCATAGAACGGTGCCTTCTCGATCCGGCGCGCCCAGTGCGACTTCGGCGGCGCAAGCCCCTCGGTGCGGCAGTCATCGAGGATGGTGTGGTCGAAGGTGCCGGGACGCACGGCGGCGTTGAAATCGGCAACCGTCTTTGCCAGCGCCACCGGGTCGAGCTCGAGTTTGGTCGCCAGTTCGCCGATCGAAACGGCTTCGATCGGCGGATAGAGCGAGGGCATGAACAACTCGAGCGAGGCCGCATCGAAGATGATGTAGGCGATCTGATCGGGCTGGGCCGCGACCAGCCGCCCCCAGATCGCATAGCGCTTCGGCCACAGGTCCTCGCCTTCGTCGTAGAAGCGCTGCGCGAGTTTGTTGACGACGATGCCGAACACGACGCAGTCGAGCCTGGTGATGATGCCACCATCGAACTTCGGCGCCCGGGCATCGATCGCCACCGCGTGGCACTGCTTGGCGTCGCCCGTCGGCTGCACGCCACGCTCGATCAGCATCTTGAGCACCGTTCCGCGGTTGTAAGGCGAGCCGCGAATAAGAAAATTATCAGCGGCTGGCCCCCAGAACTCCTTCAGCCACTCGATATTGGCCTCGAAGCCGCCCGCGGCCGCGACCAGGGTCCGGCCCTTGATCGCGACCGGTTTGCCTTCACGTTTGATGGTCGCTGAACTGAACCGGCCGCTCTTGATGTCGAGGTCGATCACCTCGGCGTCGTACAGCACCTCGACGCCGAGCTTCTCGGCGGTCAGATACAGCGCGTTCAGCATCGCGCGGCCGCCGCCGAGGAAGAACGAATTGGTCCGCCCGAGCGACAGCGTGCCGCCGAGCGAGGGCTGGAAGCGCACGCCCTGCTCGGCGATCCAGGTCAGCATCGGCTTGCTTTCGGCGATCATGTAGCGGGCGAGCTGCTCGTCGGTATTGCCGCCGGTGACCGTCATCAGGTCGTCCCAGAACTCGTCCTCCGTATACGGGCCCGACAAGGTCGCCGTCGCCGCGTCATGGGCGCAACGCATATTGCGGGTATGCCGGGTATTGCCGCCGCGATAGAATTTCGGCGCGGCCTCGATCACCAGCACGGAAGCGCCGTCGCGCCTGGCCGAAATTGCCGCGCAGAGTGCCGCGTTGCCGCCGCCGATCACGACGACATCGAATGTCCGACTGAGATCAACCATGATGCCCCGACACGAACGGTCCAGCGTAAATAACCCATGTCCGGTTTACGTTTGTTAAAGGCCGGCTGTCGATAGCCGGTTAGTGCTGCTGCTCGAACTGGGGTTGCCAGCGCAACAAATATGCCTGCACCCGGCGCACGAGGTAGGCGAGGACGATGCCGACCACCATCATCACGAAGATCGCCACCATCATCTCGGCGGCGTTGGCCCGCGCCTCGGCTTCGATGATGAGCTTGCCGAGGCCGCGCTCGGCGCCGATGAACTCGCCGACGATCACGCCGATCAGCGCGAACGACACTGCCGGTGTCAGCGACGCGAACACCCAGGCCAGAGCCGAAGGGATGACAACCGTGCGCGTCACCGTGAATTCGCTGGCGCCCAGCAGCCGGGCGGCGGCGATCTGGTCGCGGTCGACGGCGCGGGTACCCTCGAAGGTGTTGAAGAACACCACGAAGAACACGACGATGCTGGCGGTGACGATCTTCGACATGTCGCCGAGGCCGAACATCAGGATGATCAGCGGTACGAGGGCGATGCGCGGGATCGAGTTCATGGCGACGATGTAGGGCCCGAACACCTTTGACAGGAAGTCGGAGCGGCCGAGAATGAGCCCGGCCGCGATTCCGGCGCTGGTGCCGATCAGGAACCCCCACCACATGTTCTTCAAGGTGACGAGGGTGGCGAGCCAAAGGTTGTTGGAGTTGGCCGCGAAGCAGGCGGCAAAGCCCGCCTTGTCGGAAAAACAGCCAAGCTTCAGGAAACTCGTCCAGATCGCCGACGGCTTGGAGATGAAATAGGGATCGAGGATCGACGGCACCAACGGTTTCATTGCTGCCACCTTGCGCAGATCATAGCCCCATTCCCAGACGCACAAGGTCGCGACCAGGATCGCCAGCTGCCAGAACAGGATTTTCAACCGATCGCGCGGCATCGTCATTCAGCCTTGGTGCGCCGGAATTCCTCGCCCAGCGAGTGCCAGATATGCGAGTAGAGCCGGCCGAATTCCTCCGTCTCACGCAAGGACACGGCGTCGCGCGGCCGAGCGAAGGGCACCTCGAAGTCCTCCTTCAACCGGCCGGGCCGCGCCGACAGCAGGATGATGCGGCTGGCGAGCGTCAATGCCTCGCCAAGATCGTGGGTGACGAACAGCACCGTCTGGCGCTCGCGCTCCCAGATCTCGAGCAGCGTCTTGTGCATCTCGAGCTTGGTGTGGGTGTCGAGCGCGCCGAACGGCTCGTCCATCAGCAGGATTTCGGGTTCCATGATCAGCGTCCGCATCAGCGCCACGCGCTGACGCATGCCGCCCGACAGCATTCGCGGATAGCTCTTGGCAAAGCCCGAAAGGCCTGCCGTCTCGATGGCGCGCGCGACCTTCGCCTGACGTTCCGCCCTCGGCACGCCGGCAATCTCCAGCCCATAGCCGATGTTGGCTTCGGCCGTGCGCCAGGGGAAGACGGTGTCGCGCTGGAACACGTAGCCGACCTTTCGATTGACCTCGCCCGGCACGACCTCATCGGCATCGATGCGGATGCGCCCACCGGTGCGTGGCAGCAGACCGGCGACCATGTTGAGGATCGTGCTCTTGCCGCAGCCCGACGGTCCGAGCAGGGCCACGAACTCACCTTGGCGAACCTCGAACGATACGTTGTCGACCGCGACCACGTCCGTAGTCGCCGTCTTGAAACGCTTGTCCAGCGCTTCGACGGAGATGCGGGTGGATCGCTCGGCCTTAGGCAAGCGGGTTTCCGGCCGCCCGACCTCGGCAATCGAATCCGCGCTCACTTGTATTTCGCCGCAGCTGCCTCGAGGAAGCTCATGTCGACGAGTTCCTCGAACTTCGATTCCGGAATGTCGGAGCCGGCACGGTACCACACCTTGCCACCGCGCTCGAACGCAGCCTTGTCGAAGCGACCATCATAATCCCAGGTGATCTTGTCAAAGCCCATCTCGGCCTTCACCGCCACCGGGTCGACGCCGCTGTAGACCTTCTCGCCCACGAGATTGTAGACCTCATCGATCGGCGTTGCCTTTACCCACTTCATCGCCTGGTACATGGCGTTGACGAAAGACTGCACCAGCGGCTTCTGGGTCGCGGCGGTTTCCGCCAGCGTATAGATGACGAGCACCGGCACGGTGCCGCCAAAGTCAGCGGTGAAAACGCCGGGCTTCGAGGTGTCGTAGATGACCTTGCCGAAGCCGAGTTTTTCCGCCTCGATCACCCAGCCGGGCACCGCCATGATGGCGTCAAACTGCTTGGTCTCGAGCCCTGGATACATCGTCTTTGGGCCGCCGCCTGCGACCCAGTTCATCTTGTCGCCGAGCTTCCTGGATTCGAAGATGTAGGTGCCGTACATCCACGTGCCGGAGCCGATGGCGGTGGCGGCGATGATCGGCTTCGAGCCATCCGGCCGCTTGTAGTTGGCGAGCTTCTCCACGCTATCGATGCCGGCGTCGAAGAGATCCTTGCGCACCACGACGTTGGCGATCGAGGAGATCATCTGCGAGGCCATGATGATCTTGCACGGCTTGCCGCGTGCCGACAGCTGCAACGGGTGGCTCGCATCACCGTGCGCAAACAGCGCCTGCCCGGCAGCGAGCGCCTGTCGGCCGTGCGTGCCGGCATTGCCGATGACGAGCTTGAAATCGAGGTTCTCGGCCTTGAAGAAGCCCTTGGCCTCGGCGATCGGCCCGAGCGCATAGATCGGCGTTGCCGGCCCGAATGCCAGCGTGGCGGTGGCGGCCTGGGCGCGAGCGCGGCCTGGCAGCAGGCTCGCGGTTGCGAGCGCGGAACAGCCAGTCAGCGCCCGGCGACGATCGATCTGCATCAGTCTGTCTCCCGTTATGGAACCCATTGCCGTTGCGGCTTGGCGGCATTCTATTTGCCGGCCGGCGCTTTCGCGAGCCCCAATTCGGCAAGAATCTCATCCGTATGCTCGCCAATCCGCGGCGGGTCGCGACGCTTCTGCAGCCGCCGGCCGTCGATCGAGATCGGTAGGGCCGGGGTCTTCACCGTGCGACCGTCGGCGAGTTCGAGGTCGAGCAGCCCGCCCGAGGCATTGAGGTGCGGGTCGTCGAACAGGTCGCCGGGCTTGTTCACCGGTGCGAACGGCAGGCCGAGCTTCTCGAATACCGGGCACAGTTCTGCCATCGACCGCTCGCGCACGATGTCGGCGATCTCCGGAATGATCCAGCCGCGGCTGTCGACCCGGCCTTGGCTCGTCGCCAGCCGTGGATCGGCGAGCCACGCCTCGCGGCCAAAGGCGCGGCAGAAGCCTTGCCATTGCTCCTCGCCGACTATCGAGAGGAAGATTTTCTCGCTTTCCCTGGTTTCGAACAGGTCATACACCGGCCACGGCGAGGCCTTCACCGACCACGGCGTCGATTGCTCGCCGGTAACGCTCTCGAACATCATCGCCTGCGCCATCAGGAACACGTTGTTCTCGAACAGCGCGCTCTGGATGTAGGCGCCTTTGTCCGTGCGATCGCGGGCACGTAGCGCGGCCTGGATCGCGATCACGCCGAACATGCCGCCCATGATGTCGTTGACCGAGGCGCCGGCCCGCATCGGCTGACCGGGCGGGCCGGTCATATAGGCGAGCCCTCCCATCATCTGCACCACCTCGTCGAGGGCTAGTCGGTTTTCGTAGGGCCCCGGCAGATAGCCCTTGAGCGAGCAGTAGATCAGCCGCGGCGCGAACTTCACGACGCTGTCGTAGTCGAGGCCGAAGCGCTGCATCAGGCCGGGACGGAAGTTCTCGATCAGGATGTCGGCGCGCTCGATCAGCCGCCGCGCCACCGCCAGTCCCTCGGATGTCGCAGTGTCGATGACGATGCTGCGCTTGTTGCGGCTGTAGGTATTGAAGAAGCCCGACGCCACACTCTTGAAATAGCGGGTGCGATCGCCCTTCGGCGGCTCGACCTTGATGACATCGGCGCCGAGGTCCGCGAGGATCATGCCGCACGACGGCCCCATCACCATCTGGCTGAACTCCACGACGCGAATACCGGCCAGCGGGAGAGCTTCGGAATGGTTCGGCGGTCTACCGGTCATAGCGTCTGCTTCTGGATGTTGAAATCGGTCGTGGGCACGCATTCCTACTGCAGTCGGTTCGGCCGACAAGCAGAATTCGGGCGCGAATATGGTCCCGCTCTCACAATAATATGAAGGCGACCAAGTTGCTGCACTGCGAAATGAACCGTGTGTGCGGCCACTGCCGCCAAATTGCCGCGAGAGCGGGCCCCTAGTGTGCAAAAATTAGATCGCGTAGGCTGTTGTCTCAGAATTCCCGAAATCCAATGGTCTCGTCGCTCAAGGAGGCGTGAAGTCGATGGCTAAGCTCAATGTCAATGGTAAGGCAATCGACGTGAAGGTCGAGGATGACACACCGCTGCTGTGGGTGCTGCGCGAGCAGGTTGGCCTCACCGGCACCAAGTATGGCTGCGGCGTCGCCCAGTGTGGCGCCTGCTCGGTGCACATCAACGGCGAGGTGCAGCGGTCGTGCTCGATCACCGTCGGCTCGCTCAAGGCCGGCGACAAGATCGTCACCATCGAAGGCCTGTCACCGAATGCGACCCACCCGATCCAGAAGGCCTGGGCCGCGCTCGACGTGCCCCAGTGCGGTTACTGCCAGTCCGGACAGATCATGGCGGCTGCGGCGCTGCTGAAGAAGAAGCCGAACCCGACCGACAAGGACATCGAGGACGCGATGACCAACATCTGCCGGTGCGGCACCTACCAGCGCATCAGGGCCGGCATCAAACAGGCCGCCGCCGAGCTTTCCGGTAAGACCAGGCCCAAGGCGTGAACGGTTCGGAGTTTAGTACGACCATGACGAAATCAGCCAAGCTTTCGCGCCGCCAATTCTTTGTCGGCAGCGCCGCCGCTGGCGGCGGCCTCGCGGTCGGATTCGGCCTGCCGCAGGTGCGTTCGGCTATCGCGCAAAAGGCCGCCGAGACGGCCGGCGACGAGGTCGGCGTCTGGGTATTCATTCGCCCCAACGACGACGTCATTATCCGCATCGCCCGCTCCGAAATGGGCCAGGGCACGCTTACCGGTCTCGCCCAGCTCGTCGCCGAGGAACTCGAGTGCGACTGGAAAAAGGTCAAGTGGGAATACCCGACGCCGGGCCAGAACCTCGCCCGCAACCGCGTCTGGGGCGACATGTCGACCGGCGGCAGTCGCGGCATCCGCGCCTCGCAGGACTATGTCCGCAAGGGTGGCGCCACGGCACGCGAAATGCTGCTGCAGGCTGCCGCCAACGAGTGGAAAGTGCCGCTTGCCGAGTGCTCGGTGCAGGCCGGCGTGATCACCCATGCGCCCTCCAAGCGCAAGACCACCTACGGCAAGGTCGCAGCGGCGGCAGCCAAGCTCGAACCGCCGAAGAACATCGCGCTCAAAGACCCGAAGGACTGGAAGATCGCCGGCCGGCCGATGAAGCGGCTCGACACCGTCGACAAGCTCAACGGCCGCCAGGTCTACGGTATCGACCTCAAGCTGCCGGGCATGCTGGTCGCCTCGATCAAGGATGCGCCGGTGCACGGCTCCAAGATCAAGAGCTTCGACGCTGCCAAGGCGAAGGCGATGGCGGGCGTCGCCCACGTGCTTCAGGTCGGACCCGGTGCGGTGGCGGTCGTCGCCGACACCTGGTGGCACGCCAACAAGGCGCTGGCAGCGGTCAGCATCACCTACGACGACGACCCAAACGCAAAGGTGTCGAGTGCCGGCATTGCCGAGATCCTGAAGGCCGGCCTCGAGGCCACCGAGAACGTGGCGGCCTACAATAAGGTCGGCAATCCCCTGGCAGCCATCGCCGGCGCCACCAAGAAGATCGAGGCGGTCTATTCCGCCCCCTACCTGCATCACGTCACCATGGAGCCGATGAATGCCACGGCCAAGTGGACGGCGGACAAGTGCGAGGTGTGGGTGCCGACCCAGAACGGCGACGCAGCGCTCGCCGCGTGCGCCGAAGCGGCCGGCCTGCCGCCGGCCAAATGCGAGGTCTACAAGGTCCACCTTGGCGGCGGCTTTGGCCGGCGCGGTTTCCAGGACCCGGTGACGAAAGCGGTGCTGCTGGCAAAGCAGATCCCGGGCGTGCCGGTGAAGCTGTTGTGGAGCCGGGAGGAAGATATGCGGCAGGGCCGCTACCGCCCGATCAGTCATTGCAAGCTGCAGGCCGGCCTCGACGACAAGGGCGATCTGGTCGGGCTGCAGATGCGCATTTCCGGCCAGTCGATCCTGGCTTCGGTGGCGCCCCAGCGGATGGAGGAAGGCGTCGACTTCATCGTCTTCCAGGGCTTGAACCCGCTCGACGGCAAGTACTCCAAGGAAGGCTCGATTCCCTACGCGATCCCGAATGTGTGGGTCGACTACGCGATGCGCAACCACCACCTGACGCCCGGCTTCTGGCGCGGCGTCAACAACAACCAAAATGCGTTCTACCTCGAATGCTTCATGGATGAGGTGGCAAAGGCCGCCGGACGCGATCCACTGGAGTTCCGCCGCTCGCTGATGACCAAGGATCCGCGCACCGCCAAGCACCTGGCCGTGCTCAACGCCGTCGCCAACAAGATCGGCTGGGAGACGTCGAAGCCGCCGGCTGGCCAGTTCCGTGGCCTCGCCGTGCACATGGGCTACGCCAGCTACATCGCTGCCGCCGCGGAAGTGTCGGTGAGCGACGCCGGCAAGGTCACGGTGCATCGTCTCGTCATGGGCACCGACAGCGGCTACGTGGTCAATCCCGACCAGGTCGATGCCCAGGTGGTGGGCTCGGTCGCCTACGGCCTGTCGGCGAGCTTCTTCGAGGAGATCACATTGAAGGACGGCGCCGTCGAGCAGGGCAATCTCGACACCTACGCGATCATGCGCATGGCCGATTTCCCGAAAGTGGTCGAGACGGTGACCGTACCGTCCGGTGGATTCTGGGGCGGCGTCGGCGAGCCGACGATCGCGGTGGCGGCACCGGCGGTGATGAACGCAATATTTGCGGCAACCGGCAAGCCGGTGCGCTCGCTGCCGCTGAAGAACGTCAAGCTGCGCGCATAAGGTCGCGGGCATGCGCCGGTCGATCCAAGGCGGAGCCAAAGGCCTTCTCGGCGCTGGCTGCCGCCATGGTTTTGCTTGCCCAGGCAGCAGACGCCGAGGTCGCTCGGTATGAGATCGTCGGCGACGCCATTCCAGCGCCGCTTGCCGGACTCGCAGGCGATGCCGGCCGCGGACGAAAACTTGTTGTCGACCGGGAGACTGGAAATTGCCTGATCTGTCACCAAATACCAATCACAGGTGAGCCGTCCCAAGGCGATCTCGCACCAAGTCTGGCGGGCGTCGGGGGGCGGCTCACCGTAGGCCAGATTCGCCTCAGGCTGGTCGACCAATCCCGCCTCAACCCGGCGACGCTGATGCCGCCTTACCATCGCGTCGATCAGCTGACGCGAGTGGCGGCACGCTTACAAAACAAGCCCGTCTTCACCGCCCAGGAGATCGAGGACGTGGTCGCCTGGCTTGCAACGCTGAAGGACTGAATGTCGAGGTGACAATGACGAATTCGCACGACCATCACCTCGACCGCCGCAGTCTGCTGCAGGGCGCGGTCGTCGTAATCGGCGCCGCAGCACTGGCGCCGGCGACCGTGGTCGCCACGCCAAAGTCGATGTCGGCCGCAATGTCGAACGCGCTCGGCGGCGTGACGCCGAAGCCCGGCCGCATCAAGCTCGATATCTCGCCGCTCGCCGAAAACGGCAATTCAGTTCCGCTGACGGTCACGGTCGAAAGCCCGATGACGGCCGCCGACCACGTCAAGTCGATCTACCTGTTCTCGCCGGAAAACCCGCTGCCCGATATCGCCCGCTTCCATATCGGGCCGCGCGCCGGCCGGGCACAGGTCAAGACCTCGATCCGCCTCGCTACCTCGCAGCGCGTCCATGCCGTCGCCATGATGAGCGACGGCAGCGCCTGGGCCGACAGTGCCGAAGTCATTGTCACCCTGTCCGCCTGCATCGACGCCGGCTGAGCCCAAGGAGTTCGACCATGCGCACAGCCCGCATCGTGATGCCGAAGACGGCAAGCAAGGGCGAGATCATCGAGATCAAGACGCTCGTTACCCACCCGATGGAGACCGGCTACCGCCGCGACGACATGGGCAAGGCGATCCCGCGCGACATCATCACCTTGCTCACCGTGCAGTATGCCGGCGAGGAAGTGTTCCGCATGGACATGTTCCCGGGCGTGGCGGCCAACCCGTTCGCAGCCTTCACCACCATCGCCACCGAAACCGGCGAGCTTGTCTTCACCTGGACCGACGAGAAAGGTGACGCGCACGTGGAGAAGGCGATGCTGACGGTGACCTGATGCGTCGCTCTTGGTTCGGCATTTTCTGCTTGGCCGCGAGCCTCCAGGCGGCCGCTGCCGAACCGCTCACGTCGGCGCGCGAGTTCCTCCCCGCCGAGCTCAAGGCGCTGCAAGCCGACGACGGTGCCAATCCCGGCATGCTCTGGGTCGAGCGCGGCCAGAAGCTGTGGTCGACACCCGACGGTGCGCAATCAAAGACCTGTCTCGAGTGCCACGGCGAAGCGGCGGCATCGATGCGCGGTGTTGCCGCCCGCTATCCGGCGATCGATGCTGCCGGCGGCCAAGCTGATGAACCTTGAGCTGCGGATCAACAATTGCCGCACAGCCAACATGGCCGCGACGCCGCTGAAATACGAAAGCGACGATCTGCTCGCGCTGACGGCATTCATCGCCAACCAGTCACGGGGGATGCCCGTGGCGGTCAGAATCGACGGACCGGCGGCGGCGCATCTGGAGGCCGGCAAGACGTTCTATTTCGAACGCCAGGGCCAGCTCAATCTCAGCTGCAACCAGTGCCACGACGACAATGTCGGCAAACGGCTGCGCGGTGATCGCATCTCGTCAGGGCCTGCCCACGGCCTATCCGGCCTATCGGCTCGACTGGCAGAAAATGGGCTCGCTGCATCGCCGCCTGCGCGCCTGCTCGCTCGGTGTGCGCGCCCAGCAGCTCGACTTCGGCAGCCCGGAATACGTCGAACCTCGAGCTATATCTCGCGGCGCGTGCCGCCGGCGCCGAGATCGAGACGCCGGGCGTGCGCAAGTAGGTCACAGCTCGCGCGCGAACGGCATCGCGATTGCAGTGCCCTTGCGGGTGACGCTGATGCTGGCGGCGCGATTGGCGAAGGCTGCCGCCTGCTGCAGGCCTTCGCCGCGCGCCAGCGCCGCCGCCAGTGCGCCGATGAAGCAATCGCCGGCACCCGCAGTGTCGATCGCCTTGACCGCGACGCCGGCGATGCGCACCGTCGTGCCGCCGGCCGCGACCACGGCGCCGGCACTGCCGAGAGTTGCGATGACCGCGAGACGCGGGCTCGAAAGCGACGCAGCCGCGCCGGCAACGGCGGCAATGTCGCTGCCGTCAATGGTCTTGCTGCAGGTTGCCGCCAACTCCGTCTCGTTGACCACCAGAATGTCGACCAGCGGCAGCAGCCGTTCCGGCATCGCCCGCGCCGGCGCGGCATTGAGGATGGTCCGGGCGCCGGCCTTGTGCGCGCGCTCGAACGCGTCGATGATCACCGCATCGGGAACCTCGAACTGGGCGATCACGATGTCGCCGCCCGATAGTTGCAGGTCGTCGAGTGCGCCTTGCTGCCAGACCATGTTGGCGCCGGGGATGACGACGATGGCGTTCTCCGATTTGGCATCGATCAGGATGATCGCGGCACCGGACGGCACGCCGTCGACGCGGCCGATGCCGTTGGTGTCGATGCCTTCGGCGTCGAGAAACGCCGCCACCGCATCGCCGGTGTCGTCGCGCCCGAGATTGCCGACGAAGGCGACACTAGCGCCGAGACGGCGGGCGGCAACCGCCTGGTTGAGCCCCTTGCCGCCCGGCGAAGACGTCAGCGTCGAGCCGAACACGGTCTCCCCCGGCCGCGGCAGCGTCGTGCTGTAGGCGGCGATATCCATATTCATGCTGCCGACGCAGACGATGCGGCTCATGATCCTCGCTCCCGATTGACACCTTCCTTTCGCATTCGACCGTGCGCTGGTGCAAGGCCGGCGCCCCGTGCGAGATTGCAGTCACCTTCGACTTTGCAGCGAGCCCCCGGCAATGAAAGCCATCTTCGACGCCGCCCACAACGATCACGACCCGCAGTTCTTCCTGCAGCGCGGGCAGGTACGCCGCACCACCGAGGTGCCGGAGCGCGCCGACCGACTGCTTGCCGGCTTGAACCAAGGCAAACATGAGATCCTGCCGCCGCGCCGCTTCGGCCTCGGCCCGCTCGCCGCCGTTCACACGCCCGAGTACCTCGATTTCCTGGCGACGGCGCATGCGGCATGGCAGGCGATCGGCGACAGCGGGCCGGAGATCATCCCGAACATCCACCCCTCGCGCTATCCGCCGACCTATCCCGACAGCATCGTCGGCCGCGCCGGCTGGCACATGGCCGATACCGCCTGCCCGATCGGGCCGGCGACATGGCGGGCGGCTCAACTTGCCGCCGACGTGGCATTGACCGCGGCGGAACTCGTCATCGGCGGCGAACGCGCGGCCTATGCATTGTGCCGGCCGCCCGGCCACCACGCCTACGCCGACATGGCCGGCGGCTTCTGCTTCCTCAACAACACCGCGATCGTCGCCCAGCATCTGCGGCGCCGTCACGATCGGGTCGCGATCCTCGACGTCGACGTGCATCACGGCAACGGCACTCAGGGTATCTTCTATCGTCGCGGCGATGTCCTCACCGTGTCGATTCACGCCGACCCGCATTTCCTCTACCCATTCTACTGGGGCCATGCGCACGAACGCGGCGAGGGCGCCGGTGAAGGCTGCAACCTCAACCTGCCGTTGCCATACGGCGCCGACGACGATCGCTTCCTCGCCGCTGTCGCCAGAGCAACTGACCGCATCCGCATGTTCCAGCCCGACGGCGCTGGTGCTCGCCCTCGGCCTCGATGCCTCCGAGGCCGATCCCTACAAGGCTCTCGCCGTGACCACCGCCGGCTTCGAGCGCATTGGTGCCGCTGTCGCCGGCATCGGACTGCCGACCGTGATCGTCCAGGAGGGCGGATACCTGTCATCGATCCTCGGCGACAACCTCGCCGCGACACTGCACGGTTTCGAGTCAGCCGCCTGAAATTCTGGTTGCAGCGCAGCAATCGGGGCAGTTCAAATGCGCGGAAATGCACGTGATGCGACCATCGGCCCTTTATCGATCGCGCATGGCCGCATAGGGTCGGCTTCGTCAAACGCCGTCCGTTCAACCGAGGGATAACTTTCCATGACCAACGTCTCGCGTCGCAATCTGGTGTTTTCGGCCGGCGCCGCCGCCGCCGCCTTTGGCCTCAACGGCCCGCTGGAGTTCCTGTCGCCCGCATTCGCGCAGAAGGCCGGCTCAGGGTCGGGCTCCGGCACAGCGCCCAAGGTGATGGGCTTCAAGCGCTTCAAGGTCGGCGATGTCGAAGTCACGACGATCTATGACGGCGTCTGGGAGAAGGCGCATGATCCGGCCTTCATCAAGAATGCCTCGGTCGAGGATACCAAGAAGGCGCTCGTCGCCGGCAAGCTGACCGACGCCTACGTGCCGATCCCGTTCACCGTCACGGTGGTCAAGATCAAGGGCAAGTATGTGATGTTCGATTCCGGCACCGGCGGCCAGGTGCAGCCGACGGCCGGCCTGATGATGTCGCAGAACATGAAGGCCGCCGGCATCGATCCGGCCAAGATCTCGACCATCATCGTCACCCACTACCACCCCGACCACATCTTCGGCCTGATGGCCAAGGATACCAACGCGCAGATGTTCCCCAACGCCGAGATCATGGTGCCGGCGGCCGAGCACAAGTGGTGGACCGATGCCAGCGTGTTCACCAAGCTGCCCGAGGCCCGTCACGGCCTCGCCAAGCGCGCCCAGGCGACGCTGGCGACCTGGAAGAACGTCAAGCAGATCGAGCCCGACAAGGAAGTGGCGCCCGGCATCAAGGCGGTGGCGAGCTACGGCCACACTCCGGGTCATACCAGCTTCCTGGTATCCTCGGGCAAGAAGCAGCTGATGGTGCTGGGCGACCTCGCCAACATCCCGGCGCTGTTCGTGAAGAATCCCGGCTGGCACGCCGCCTTCGACGCCGATCCGGCAATGGCCGAGGCCAACCGCCGCAAGATGATCGACCGCGTCATTGCCGACAAGATGATGGTGACCGGCTACCACTTCGGGATGCCGGGCGCCGGCACTTTCGCCAAGGACGGCAGCGGCTACGTCTTCAAGCCTGTCGCCTGACGGCATGAGGGTCGCAAGGCCGGTCGCACGAACCAGGGCGTCGCGGAAAGCCGCGGCGCCTTTTCAGTGCCGCCTCGTCATCATGGCCAAGGTGCCGGCGATGGGTCGCGTCAAGACGCGGCTGGCGCGACAAGCAGGGGCTGGCGAGGCGACACGCTTCTATCGCCATGCCATGGCATCGGTCATTGGCCGCCTCGGCCGCGATCCCAGATGGCGGACCTCGCTGTCGATCACCCCCGATTCTGGTGTTGGCGCCCGGGTGTGGCCCCGCCACCTGCCGCGCCGGCCGCAGGGCGACGGCGATCTCGGCAGCCGCATGCAGCGGATCATGGATCGCCAGCCGCCCGGCCCGCTGATCATCATCGGTACCGATATTCCGGCGATCAGGCCGGCGCACATTGCCGACGCATTCGCTGTCTTGAAGGGCGGTGATGCGGTGCTCGGACCGGCGGTCGACGGTGGCTACTGGCTGGTCGGCCTCAAGCGCAGCCCGGCAATCCTGCGCCCGTTCGAGGGCGTGCGCTGGTCGAGCGCATCGACCCTCATCGATACCGCCGGCCAATTTGCCGGGGCACGCGATCGCCGCTGCCGCGGTGTTGTCCGATGTCGACAGCGTCGAAGACTTGCAGGCATGCCGGAATTGGTTCGGACGACGCATTTTGCCGGCGCGATAGGCGGCCGCGCCCTCGTTTCAATCAGATTGGAGACAAGCGCCCACGAATGTTCTAAGATGTTGAATTATAGCACGTCATTCGAATCGTGGGTCCATGGCGCAAGGATCGCAAAATTTCACGCCGGCGCAGATCCTGGAGGCAGGACGGCGGGCTGAGGCCGAGGGGCGGATCGAGTATGCGATCCAGTTCTATCGCCACCTGACCGATCATCTGGCGCGCACCGCCGAGGCGACGACTGCCCGCGAGGCGTTGCAGCGGTTGGGAGCGGTAGCTGGGTCAAGCCAGGCGCCAAACGGCGGCGCAGTCAACGGCCACCACCACATTGGCACGGCAAGGGCGGGCCAGACACCGCCCTCGCCACAAAAGGCCGGCTCGCTGCCTTTCGCCTCGGCCACGCCCGTTACGCAGCCGCCTGGCAGACAGCATCCGGCAGATCATGGCGGTACCGGAGCGCTCACAGTGCGTTCTGGACCGGCATCCGCCGGCAGGCCCGAAGCCGGGTCAAAGCGCCATCTGGTCCTGCCCAGGCCGCGCCGCCGCTACCGCACCGGCAGGTTTGTCGCGCGAGCCTTCACAGTCTTTGGCTTCTTGGAGATCGCCGCGGGCGCGACATTCGTCATTGCCGGCCTCGTCGGGCGCAGCGGCATTGCCGGCGCCGCTCTGCCGGAATTCCTCGCGTCGCTTCAGCTACTCGGCGCAACGGCCGGTATTGGGCTCGCCGCGGTAGGGCTGATACAGGTGCTCGGCGGTCAGCTCGCCCGCGCCATTTTCGATATCGCCAGCTCAAATCGCGATCTGGTCGCCTACACCCGGGCGCGCGCGGCGTTCGAGGCCGGCATCGTTGACGACGAGCCGCCGCAGCAGGACTGATCAGCCCACACGCCGGCATGCGCTGCCCGCCGATGCAATATGCTGCCACCTCGGATTGACGCGCGGCAGCCGGAACCGCACTGTCCGGCCCCGCCTCCGATCGGATTTCGCCGGCCGGCGGGCGGGCGCGAATGTCGCGAACAGGATGAGACCATGACCAGCAAAGTCACGCGCCCGCTCGACGGCATTCGCGTCATCGAGATCTCGAGCTTCATCGCCGGACCGTATTGCACGGTCCAGCTCGCCGAATTCGGCGCCGAGGTGATCAAGTGCGAGTTGCCGGGCGTCGGCGATCCGCTGCGCCAGTTCGGCACGCCTCACCCCTGCGGCGAGACGCTGCCGTGGCTGTCCGAGTGCCGCAACAAGAAGTCGGTCACGCTCGACATCCGCAAGCCCGACGGCGCCGAGATCCTGAAAAGCCTGGTGGCGAAATCGGATGTGCTGGTCGAGAACTTCCAGCCCGGAACGCTCGAGAAATGGGGCCTCGGCTGGGAGATACTGAGCGCCATCAACCCACGCCTGGTGATGGTGCGGATCTCGGGCTACGGCCAGACCGGCCCCTACAGCGGCCGGCCCGGCTTCGGCCGCATCGCCAACGCGTTCGGCGGCCTGTCCTATCTCGCCGGCTACCCCGACCGGCCGCCGGTGACGCCCGGATCGGCCACCATCCCCGACTATCTCGCCGGCATCTACGGCGCCTTCGGCGCATTGCTGGCGCTGCGCGCGCGCGACCTGACCGGCCGGGGCCAGGTGGTCGACATCGGCCTCTACGAGCCGGTGTTCCGCATCCTCGACGAGTTGGCGCCGGCATTCGACCTCAAGGGCTTCGTGCGCGAGCGCATGGGCCCGGGCACCGTCAACGTCGTGCCGCACAGCCACTACCCGACCAGGGACAAGCGCTGGATCGCGATCGCCTGCACCAACGACAAAATCTACGACCGCCTGGCCGAGGCGATGACTAAGTCCGACATGGCTCCGCCCGGCCGCTGGGCACGGCTCGCCGAGCGCGAACAGGACCGCGCCGACGTCGACGCCCATGTCGGTCGCTGGACCGCGAGCCTCGACAAGGCCGACATCCTGCGGATCTGCGAGGAATTCCAGGTGCCGTGCGGGCCGATCAACTCGATCGAGGAGATCTTCCAGGATCCGCAGTACGCCGCGCGCGGCAACATCGCCCGCGTCGAGGATCCGCGCCTCGGCACGCTCGCCGTCGCCAACGTGGTGCCGCGGCTGACCGAAACGCCCGGGCGGCATCGATCACCTCGGGCCGTCGCTCGGCGCCGACACGATCGACGTCTACAGCCAGTTGCTGGGATTGTCGGCCGCACGTATCGCCGAGTTGAAGGCGGCCGGAGTGGTCTGAACTGCGCCTCAAGGTGTCTTCGCCCCGCGGTCCCACCAGTAGCCGGCACCAACCACCACCTGATGCGCACCGAGCCTGGTCGAGAGCGTGCCGAGCTTCGGCGGCTCGGAGCGCCACCAGCGCTGCAGTTGGCGCAGCATGTCGCCGGGCATGTTGAAGTTCTTCCACGATTCGTCGCCGGTCAGTGCCGCCGCGATCCAGGCGTAGGTGAACTTGTACTCGACGAAGTATGACCACTTGCCCACGCGCAACTCGATGCCGGCAACGAATTGCGCTGCGGGCCCTGAGTACTGGTACTCGTTGGTGCGGTTCTCCCGTGGCTCGCCGGGATGCCAGACCTCGACATGCGGCACCGCGACGCCGCCGCCGAGCCCGAAATAGGGCCGCACGCTCGGCGTAATCGCGAACAGTCGCAGCATCGGCGTGAATAGCAGCACGTTGTGGCCGTGGGTGAACTCGAGCCGTTCGAACACGTCGGTCAGTTTCATCCGTGGAGGCGCCGGCTGGCCTTTGAAGGTGCCTGTAGTCTCGACCTCCTCGATCACCGGATTGGAAAGCTTGCGCCCGTGCGCGCCACGCCCCAGCCGGGCGATCGCCTTGTTGTGCAGGAAATCGATCATGAAGCCGGCTGGCTGCCACCACTGCACGGTGCGAACGCCGCCGTCGATCGGAAAGTAGAGAGCATCGCCGTCCCAGCCCAGACGCTTCAGTTCGAGATCAGTGCCGTCGGCCCGTTTCAGATGTACGTTGCTGCGATAATAGAAGGGGGCGCCGACGTAGCCGGCAATGAATATCTCGCGGCTGGATTGCTGCAGCGCGCCGGCGCCGGGCAGCAGCTGCCGGGTGACGTCGGCCGGCTGATCGTCGGGCGCCGCCGATTGAGCGATCCACGGGCGCGCCACGACCGCGGCCACCAGCAACATCGCGGCGATGCGCGTGAGCGTCTCGACCTTGCGGCCGAAACCACCTTCAGCATCGATCCTGCGCGCCGAAGGGCCCCAACTCGTCGCAACCATTCATCGCCCCCCGGGAAGTCGAATTATCAGCCCCGCCTGTCGGCATGAGACAGCACCCGCTGCCGACCACCGCTTCGAACCGATCGATTATCCGGAAGTAGCGACTTTGGCTAGGCCAGCTCCCATTTGTCGCGCCAGGCCGAGGTCACGTAGTTGATGATGATCGAGCGACGCAAGCCCTGGATTGGGTGATGGCCGACGGCGTGCCAGGTGTTGTCGCCAGGAATGAAGATCACACCTCGGTTTTTGCCGTAGGGAGCGGAAGTGACGTACTTGTAGTCGGGCGGTCCCGCGTGGATGTCGGTGCCGGCAAGGCGCAAGCCGGGATCGTCGGAGAGGTAGACCAACATGGTGTACTTCTTGACCGCGATGTCGGTGTGCGGCTCGAGCCAGAAGCCCGGCTCGTCCTGGCAATACTCGATGCGCAGATTGCCATCCGACAGATCGGCGCCGGTCGTCTGCTCGATGAAGCGTCGGACGCGCGGCTGGTTGAAACCCCGCGAGATGCGACCGCAGACCGGATGGCGCGCCTGGTTCTCGCGGGTGAAATAGACGCGCGTCGCATTGTTCGATTCACGCCGGCCGTTGAACATCGCACCGCGCGGCGGATCGAACGGCAACGCCAGGATTTCCTCGACGTCCCTGGTCGGCAGCGCGATCTTCAGCAGCCAATAGTCGAACGGCCATTTCTGATGGTCGGCGCCGCCGAGGCAGGCGATGAACCGATCCGCGACCTCATCTCCCAAATCCGGATCCGCGGCCGCTGCGCGCCCGTCTTGCGTCAAGCTCGTCATGTCAAGCCCCCTTGTAGAAGAATGGAATGAGCTTCTTGACCCGCGCGGAGAACCTGTGCCGCCCGAGCTGTCGCGTCAGCGCGGCTTCGGACTTCACCCAGTTGAACATCACATAGCGGCGCTGGCCGACGAACGGCTTGTGACCGTGCCAGGAATTGCTCGACACCTTGAACGATGCGAAGGCGCCGCCATTCGGCGGGATCTCGGCGGCGTAATCCTCGAGATTGTCGCCACTGCGCAGCATCCGCAGTCGACCGCCGCCGTCGTCCCATTTGTCGTTGAGGTAGAGCAGGCACGTGACCACCTTGTCGGCGGTGTCGGTGTGGATGCGCCCGTCCTTGGCTTGCGCCTGCCCGCGCACCGTGATCATCATCGGCAGGCCGGTGAGATCGACGCCGAATTTCTCGCCGACCGCCTTGGCGAGCGCCGGCGACTTCACGTCATCGATCAGCTTCGCAAACGCCGGGCCGTACTCGAGTTCGCTGAGCGGAAAGATGCCCGGCTTCTCGATTTTTGGGAAAATCCCTGGCAATGGCGGCGAGATCCTGATCACCGAGCACGCCGTTGACCGCGAAGAACTGAAACGGCTCCTTCGCGACATCAGCCTTGGCGATGACGTCAAGATTGATCACGATTGCATTCCCCTCGAGCTATCGGCCGGATTTCGAACTTTTTCCGGCGGTCAGGATGAACCAACGACGATCACAGGACGTTATGCGTGCCGTCGCAGTAAGGCGGGTCGCTCGTCTCCTTGCAGCCGCACAGGTTCACGGTTTCGGCCCCGGCCGGCCACGAACTCCACTGGCTCGATGCCGGTGCCAGCGTGCGACTCGTCGCAGAACGGCTGCGACTTGCTCTGGCCGCAGCGGCACCACCGGTAGGTTTTGCCTTGCTCGAGCTTGGCTTGATAGGGGCTCAACTGCGCCGCCGTGCATTGGCCGGACATGATCCGAAAGCTCCCCTCCGCTTCCACATGTGGCGATACTTACGGCGCTCGCCACTCGGACCGGCGCTACTTCACCCGCAGTTGCGCTCCCCCTATCGACAACGTCACTCTTGTCGCCTGGCGCCCAGGCGTTCTGGTTGATCGAAGTCAATTCCGGATGCGCGGATTGCCGCAGCACGCCAACAATGCGGCGACCGAGCCGACCGCATCGCAGCATGCACCTTACTGCGGCATCGCTGCCATGCAGTCGGGGCGCGCGTCGGCACAACGAACCGCCTTGCGGCACCGTGGGCAAACGCTTCAGTCTCCTGTGCGCCGGCAGTCTTTCAGAGCCCGGCGCAACTACAGACGATGCGGCGAACACCGTCGTGTCATGGACTTGGTCAGTTCGTCACGCCGGTCGCTTGCAGTCCCGCAACAGGGACGCACCATAAACGGGAGGGGGATGAGGATGGAGACGCAGCAGCAGGATCAGGACCAAAGCAAGAAGGCGGTGGCCGCCGCCGTCGTCGGCAACGTGCTCGAATGGTACGACTTCGCCGTCTACGCTTTTGTCGCCAGTATCATCGCCAAGAAATTCTTTCCGCAGACCGACGAGGTGACGGCATTGCTGTCGACGTTCCTCGCCTATGGCCTGGGCTTCGTCGCCCGACCGCTCGGCGGCATCATCATCGGCCGTCTCGGCGACACCCATGGCCGCAAGACGGCGTTGCTGCTGACGATCTTCCTGATGGCCGCCGGCACCGTACTGATCGGCCTGCTGCCGACCTATGCCTCGATCGGCGTCCTGGCGCCGCTGCTGCTGGTGATCGCCCGCCTCATGCAGGGCTTCTCGGCCGGCGGCGAGTGGGGCGGCTCGACCGCCTACATCGTCGAATGGGCGCCGAAGGGACAGCGTGGCTGGTATGGCAGTTTCCAGCAGACGAGCGTTGTCGCGGGGCTGCTGCTCGGTTCCGGCGTTGCGGCGTTGCTCAATACGCTGCTGACAGCGGACCAGATGAACGATTGGGGCTGGCGCGTGCCGTTCCTGCTCGGCGGCATACTGGGCCCGGTCGGCATGTACATGCGGCGCACCATGAAGGAAACGCCGGCCTACGAGAAAGTGGCCCACACCGTGCAGAAGACGGCGCCCGACGACAGCGGCTGGCTGCTCGCCGGCCGCGCCTTCGGCTTCACCATCGTGTGGACGGTGTGCTTCTACGTACTGCTCAACTACATGCCGACCTACACCCAGAAGTACCTGAAGCTGTCGCCCTCGGCGGCGCTATGGTCGAATACCATCGGCCTGTTCGCGCTGCTCGTCTGCATACCGTTGATGGGACGCTTGTCCGACCGGTTCGGACGCAAGCCCTTGCTGCTGACCTGTTGCATTGCCTTCGTCGTACTGCCGTATCCGATCTTCAATTACATCCTGTCGGGCATCAGCTACGTCGAACTGGTGGCGGTGCAAGTGCTGTTTGCGGTGCTGATCTCCATGTTCTCGGGCCCCGGACCGGCGGCAATCGCCGAAATCTTCCCGACCAAGAGCCGATCGACCTGGATGACGTCCGGCTACGCCCTGGCGGTTGCCATTTTCGGCGGCTTCGCACCACTGATTTCAGTGTGGCTGATCGACAAGTTCCAGTCGCCGACCGCGCACGTTTTCTATCTGATCGGCGCGGCGATCGTGTCGACGCTGGTCATCGCCTCATTGAAAGAGACAGCCCACCACGATCTGAGATGAGGACGCCATGCTCGTCGAGTTCAAGGGACAGCGAATTCTGGTGGTCGGCGCTGCCCGTGGCATCGGCCACGCCATTACCCGCGCCTTTGCAACGCGCGGCGGCCAGGTGATCGCGGCCGATCTCCTGGTCGGCGAACTGAGCGATCTTGTTTGCCAAGACCCCAGCGGCGGCGGGGTCGAGGCACACAAGATCGATGTCACCGACCCGGCCTCGATCGAGAAGGTTATAGAGGCCGGCGGCCCGGTCGATGTGCTGGTCTATGTCGCGGGTGGTGTGCGCGGGCAGCAGGCGCGGCCCCTGGAAGAGGTTTCGGCGGAGGCGTTCCGTGACATCGTCGACGTCAATCTCACCGGTTGCTTCCTGGCAGCGCGCGCCGTCGCCCCGGCCATGAAGAAGAAGGCCAAAGGCCGCATCGTCACGATCTCGAGCCGGGCCGGCCTTGCCACCAGTCTGACCGGCATCCAGAGCTATGCTGCCGCCAAGCACGCGCAGATCGGCCTCGTCAAACAACTGGCGCAGGAGCTGGGGCCGTTCGGCATCACGGTCAATTCGGTGGCGCCGGGCTTCATGGCGACGAGCCCCGACTATGAGCGGCAGTGGGCGAGTTACACGGACGAGTTCCGCCGCAAATTCGCCGACCGCATCGCCATGCGGCGCATGGGCACGCCGGACGACATCGCCCACGCCGTGCTGTTCCTGTCGTCGGACTATGCGTCGTGGATCACCGGCCAGGTGCTCCCCGTAACCGGCTCACCGATCGCCTGAAACCTTGCGAGGAGAACCGTCATGACCGACCCAGCAAAACCGCTCGAACCATGGCAATGGCCGGAAGAACATTGGCGCAAGCTCGTCAACCAGGTCCGCGCCGGCCGCACCTATCGTCCCAAGTCGTGGAAGGGTGGCGCCCGTTGTGCGGTCGCCCTTTCATTCGATGCCGATCACGAGACCAACGAGCTGCGCGACGGCGGCAAGTCGATCGGCCGTATGGCCTGGGGACAATACGGCAACCGTGTCGGCGTGCCGCGCATCCTGAAGCTGCTCGATCGGCACGGTATCAAGGCGACGTTCTACGTGCCGGCAGTGGCCGCCCTGGTGCATCCCGAAGAGCAACGCCGCGTGATCGGCGAGGGCCACGAGATCGGCATTCACGGCTGGATCCACGAACTCAACTCGATACTGCCCTATGAGGCCGAGCGCGAGCTGATGATGCGCTCCGCCGACACCTTGGAGAAGATCACCGGCAAGCGTGCCGTCGGCCTGCGCACGCCGTCATGGGATTTCAGCCCGAACACGCTGCGCATCGAGAAGGAGATGGGGCTGCTCTACGACTCGTCGCTGATGGCGGACGAGGACTGCTACGAGCTGCTGCTCGAAGGCAGCCCGACCGGCATCGTCGAATTCCCGGTCGAGTGGGTGCGCGACGACGCGGTCTATTTCATGATGCACCGGTTTTCGTCGCTGCGCCCCTACACACCGCCCACCGACGTGCTCGACATCTTCCGGCGTGAGTTCGACGCGGCCTACGAGGAGGGTGGCATCTTCCAGCTGACCTGCCACCCGCATGTGATCGGTTATCGATCCCGCATCTGGATCCTGGAGGAATTGATCCGGCACGCCAAGTCGAAGGGAAATGTTTGGTTCGCAACTCACGCCGAGGTGGTCGACTGGGCGCGGACGAACGCGGCATAGACGTCGGCGCCGATCATTCTGCGTCGGCTGGCGCAGAAGCGAACAGGGACGTTGGCGATTGCCGCGGATCAGCGGCATCCCATCGCACGCTCGCGCGCGAGCAGGGCATCGATCGCTTCGCGGTCAGCCGCCGTCATTGCGGCACGGGCGGCCTTTTCGTCCCGTGAGCAGCCGGCATTGCCGAAGGCCTTGAGACCGCGCGCACTGGCGAAACAATAGCCGTTCCGGTGCCAGATGGCATTGCGGCGCATCCACAACGTGTCGCACGTCTCTGGCGCCATCGTGGTCGCCGCGGGCGGCGATGAAGCCGCCGGCACGACCGCCGGCCGACCGCCCGATAGCGTCCGGCAGCAGGCGATCCACTTGCCGTGCGCCCAGCCCGTGAGGCCGTCGAGCAGCACGACCCTGCGCCACTCGCCGCGGCTCTCGACCACCTTCAACAGCGTGTCGGGCCCCATGGTGGCAAGGCGCACGCCATCGGCACCGGTGCCGGTACGAAGCGCCAGGAAGTTGTCGCCCTTGGGATCGAGGCCGCTGACGTAGTGGTATTGCTCGCTGACGGCCGTCGACGGCGGCACTCGAGCCGGCGAGGACGGCGGCGGTGGCGCGGCCGCGACCTGCGGCACCTGCGCGACCACCGCCGATCCGCCGCTGGCGAAGCTGACCTCGTCGACCAGTGAGGAATTCTCCCACGGTATTTGCTGCTCGGCCGTCGCTTTCTGGACGTCGCCGCGAACCCGTCGCATCACCGCGTGCACGTCGGCGCCCGGAGTGGTCATGTGCCTGAGCAGCGCATCGGTAAACGGGCTGTTGCGACCGCTGCCGTCGAGCGCCACGTTGCCCGGCTGCGTCGAGTAGGCGATGAACGAGCCGACGCCGGCATAGACGCGCGCCAGACCACGGGAGACGCCGGCCGACCGCGTCGCCTGCGCTTTGGCGATGTCGTCGGCGAACGGATTGTTGCGGCAGGCATCGAGAATGACGATTCGGCTGCGCGTCGATCGCGACAGATCGGCGAGCAGCGCATTGAGCGCCACCAGGTGTTGCCGCGCGTCTGCCTCCTTCTCGATCCGGGCATCGACCGGGAAAAGATAGTTCTCGCCGCCGATCTGCAGGGCGTGGCCGGCATAGAAGACCAGCGCCAGATCGTCAGCCTTCAGCGACTGCATGAAGGACTGGAAGCTGCCCAGGAATTGCGCCCGACCGAGATCGAGGCCGAGCGTCACCTGGTAGCCGAGCGCCTTGAGCTTGGCCGCCAGATCCTGGGCGTCGTTGGCCGGGTTGGGCAGGCTTGTGGTGTGGGCGTAGTTCGAATTGCCAATCACGAAGGCCTTGTTGGCAGCCGCTGCCGGGCCGGCGACAAACAGCGCCGCAGCAACGAGAAGATGGCGAATGCCGGTCATGAACTTGCGCATCATGGAACGAAGCCCCCTCAACACCGCAGCCGGACGCCCGGAACCCCGTCCAGCTTCACCGGCCGCATCATCACACGTGCTGGCCGCCGTTGATGTGCAGCTCCGCACCATTCACGTAGCTCGACTGCTCGGTGCACAGGAAATAGATCGCCTTCGCCACCTCCTCCGGCTCGCCCAGCCGGCGCATCGGGATCTGTTCCTTCACGATCTTGTCGGTGCCGGGAGACAGGATCGAAGTATCGATTTCGCCCGGTGAGATCGCATTGACGCGGATGCCGCGGCGGCCGAAGTCGTAGGCCATCTCCCGCGTCAGCGACGCCAGCGCCGCCTTCGACGTGGCATAGGCGGCGCCGGCAAAGGGATGCACCCGGCCGCCGGCGATCGAGGTGACGTTGACCACCGCGCCCTTGGCTCGTTCAAGTTCCTCGATCAGCCCGCGCGCCAGCACGATGGGGCCGAAGAAATTCACCTGGAACACCGTCTGCCAGTCTTCCAGTGGCGTATCGATGGTGCCGAGCCGCGCACCCTTGGGTCCCTTCGGACTGATCGCCGCATTGTTGACGAGCGCGTGCAGCCGGCCGCCCTGCGCCTTTAGGCGAGCCTTCATTTCGCTGATCGCAGCCGGCATGACTTTCGGGTCTGCGAGGTCGAGCTGGATGTGGTCTTCCGGCCCCATCTCCCACGGGCAGTTCTCGGGGAAGGGCTGCCGCGAGCAGGTAATGACCCGCCAGCCGGCCGAGGAAAAGCGCTTCACCGTCGCATGGCCGATGCCGCGCGATGCCCCGGTCAATATCAGCGTCTTGCGCTCGGCATTCGTTGGGTGGCTGGTCGGCAAGGGCTGTTCCTCGGAGGCTTCACGGAAAATGACCCGGCAATGGTATCATGACTGGTCGCGACTGGCGCTCACGGGTAGAGCCGCTGCTTGCCCCACGGCCGATCGGCGCCCGGGCGCCGGAAAACGATGCGTTCGTGCAGGCGGAACGGCCGGTCGTGCCAGAACTCGATTTCTAATGGCGTGACGCGAAACCCCGACCAGTGCGGCGGCCGCGGGATCTCGCCGATAGCGTATTTCGCGGTATAGGTCGCCACCGATTTCTCCAGCGCATAGCGGCTCTCCAGCGGCCGCGACTGGGCCGAGGCCCAGGCGCCGATGCGGCTGCCGCGCGGGCGCGAGGCGTAATAGGCATCGGCCTCGGCAGCGCTGACGGTCGCCACGTTGCCGCGCACCCGCACCTGCCGGCGCAGGCTCTTCCAGTGGAAATTGAGGGCGCACTTGCCCGAGGCCAATAATTCGCGGCCCTTGGTTCCCTCATAGTTGGTGTAGAACACGAAGCCACGATCGGCAGATCCAGCCTCGTCCAGCCCCTTCAGCAGCACGATCCGCACATTGGGCAAGCCCGATGGGTCGACGGTCGCCAGCGCCATCGCGTTGGCATCGTTGAGTTCATGTTTGCGGGCTTGCGCGAACCACTCCTCGAACAGCTGGAACGGCTCGTCGACGCCTGAAAAATCGCCCGCTTCCGGCCCCTTGTAGTAGTCGGACTTCACCCATTCCGTCTTCTGGTCGTCTGCCATTGCCACTCCAACCTTGATCTTGGTGCCACCGCGAAACGGACGATACACGCATTCAGTCAATCTTAACCTCGGCGGAGCACACTTCTCAATGTCAGGTCCGTGCGTTTCGGATCACGAGTTTGCGTATCAGTTGCGAGTAGTGTCCAGCCATGCGTACGTCTTCGGGCCTCGTGCCCTTGTCACTTACCGTAATTGCCGGGGTATTTCTTGCGGCAACCGTCATGTTGACGACAGCCCCAGGCTTTGCCCAGGGCAAACGGCAGGATCTAGGCAAGATCGAGCTTCCACCGGCCGCCAGCGACAACAGTGCTCCCTCAGCCAATTCCGGCACCTGCTCGTGCTCGAACAATGGCGCGCCGCCGGCGCCCAACTCCGGTCCCATCGACCAACAGCAGCGCGATAAGCTATGGCCGAAGCCGGCCTTCGCCGACCTCAAGGCGACACTCGACGACAGCGATGCCATCGCCGCACTCGAAGCGGTACAGCTGGCGCTGACCGAGGTCGGCGACGGTGCCACCTATATCTGGCATCGCCGGCACGGCCGCCTGAGCGGCGCGGTGCAGCCAACCAGCTCGTTCAAGGACGGCAGCGGCCACATCTGCCGCCACATCGTCATGGCGCTGACTTCGGGCAGCTACTCGCGCAAGGCCGAAGGCATCGCCTGCCGCCAGCGCAATGGCGTATGGGTCCTCGAAGGCTGATGGCGGCCGCGACGCGGCTTGGCCACTATTGCGCCGCGATCTGAGATTGCGATGACGCTCCCCGGCCTGGCTTGGCGCCGGCCGGCGTCGCTGTGTCAACGCCAAATTGCGGCGGCGGCAGTTTCCTCTCGAGCATTGCCCGCGCCAATGACGCAGAATTTGCCAGTTCGATCGGTCACGCTGCACGCCCTTGCAACAGCCACCGGATAACTCCGCGGAAGGTGCAATACCTGAGGGCGAACACAAACAGCAAATCGGTAAATTGGCAAATTCCGACAGGCGCCGCCGCTGATCGAGGTCAGCGGCGAGGCCGGCGATCACGCCGCCGGCTGTTGCGCCGCCAGCAGGATTGCCTCGAGTTCCTTACGGGCCGCATCGAGCCGACGGCACATCGCCGACATGAACTCGACCACCTCGGCCGGCATGCTGGCGGCGACCGCGCGCGCCGGATCATAGATGTCCTTCAACCGATCGTGGGCGGCAATGATGGTATCGAGGTCGGCGGTTTTCGGGATGCCCAGGGCCTGGTGGGCATGCAGCTTTTCGGCCGCCGCAAGCCGCTTGTCGAGCTGTATCGCCTTCGGTAGCAACGCCGGCCTGACCGAACGTAGCGCCTCGCGCTGGAACACAATCGGGCCGTTCTCCAGGCATTCGACCTCGAGGAACGTGTCGGTAACGTTGAATACGTCCTTCAGCGTCTTTTCGCGCGGGACCATGACGATTGCGCGCATTGCCGTGCCGTCGCTCAGGACCATGTCGACCGTCAACGGGTCGCTGTTCTGCTTGCGCCATACTGCAACATCTGCGGCTGCCATCTGGGTCTTGCTCCTGCGGTGGCACCGAGCGTGTCACACGTCGCGAAGCTAGCAGCCAACGGTTAACGGTCGGCGAGCCGAAACCATACAATTCGAAGGTTCAGGCCCGTGCCGGCGTGGTGTAGATCGGTGCCGAACGCCCGGCCACGGCCTGCTTCCTGACCTGTTGCGGCACTTCGAGGGCAGCATAGGCGGCATTGATCCGGCGCGCCATCGAGGCCAGGTAATCGCGTACTTCCGGCGGCAGTTCGGCGGCCGAATAGCGGTCGGGATGGTAGATCTTGGCGAGGCGGTGATAGGCGGCCCTGACCTCGTCCCAACTCGCCGTCCGCGTCAGTCCGAGGATCGAGTGCGGGTCGAAGCCGTCCATATCGCGCAGCCGCAGGGCGAGGTTGGGTCCGCGGCCGACCACCAGCATCTTGACGGTTCGCAGCGTCGCCTTGGCAATGAACTGGCGCTCGCCGTCGAACGGTTCGAAGTCGAGAAATACGCCCTGGCCGTTGAGGACGTCACAGACCGACTTGTGCTGCGGGATCGCGACCTTGCCCTTGAGCACGCGGCCGTCGTCCAGCACCGCCTCGATGGCAACTGCGGTCTGCTCGGGGGTGTTGTCGACTTTGTTGCGCTCGAACATGGACGAATGGTTTCCGAATTGGCTCATTCCGGCACAGGTGCATACCTTGCCAGCGACCATCGCAAGAAGCATGCGCAGTGCCGGCGATGGCCAATTTCCGCTCGCGAAACGGTTGCCGGCGCTCTATTGCTGCAGTGACACATGCAAGGAGTTGTCATGCGCGAATACTCGATCGCGGCCATTCCCGCCGACGGCATCGGCCCTGAAGTGATCTCGGCCGGCATCACCGTGCTCGAAGCGCTGCAGCAGCGGCTGGGCGACATCAGGTTCAATTTCACCACGTTCGACTGGGGCTCGGCCTACTACCGCCGCCACGGCGTGATGATGCCGGCCGACGGCCTCGCCCAACTGAAGCCGTTCGATGCGATCTATTTCGGCGCGGTCGGCGCCCCCGATATCCCCGACAGCGTCACGCTGTGGGGTCTCAGGCTGCCGATCTGCCAGGGTTTCGACCAGTACGCCAATGTTCGCCCGACGCGCATTCTTGCCGGTATCACCTCACCGCTGCGTAACGTCGGGGTCGGCGATCTCGACTGGGTGATCGTGCGCGAGAATTCGGAAGGCGAATATTCCGGCAGCGGCGGTCGCGCCCACAAGGGGCTGCCCGAAGAAGTCGGAACCGAGGTCTCGATCTTCACCCGCGTCGGTGTCACCCGCATCATGCGCTACGCCTTCAAGCTCGCCCAGGCGCGGCCGCGCAAGTTCCTGACCGTCGTCACCAAGTCCAACGCCCAGCGTCACGGCATGGTGATGTGGGACGAGATCGCCGCCGAAGTCGCGGTCGAGTTCCCCGACGTCACCTGGGACAAAATGCTCGTCGATGCCATGACGGTGCGCATGACGCTCAATCCAAGATCACTCGACACCATCGTCGCAACCAACCTGCATGCCGACATTTTGTCCGACCTCGCCGGCGCGCTTGCCGGCTCGCTCGGCGTCGCGCCGACCGCCAACATCGATCCGCAGCGGCGTTTCCCCTCGATGTTCGAGCCGATCCACGGCTCCGCGTTCGATATCACCGGCAAGGGCATCGCCAATCCGGTGGCTTCGTTCTGGACCGCCGCCCAGATGCTCGAGCACCTGGGTGAGGCCGAGGTCGCCGCTCGCCTGATGCGGGCGGTCGAGCAGGTCACAGGCGCCGGCATTTTGACACCGGACGTAGGCGGCAAGGCCACGACAAAGGAAGTGACCGCGGCAGTAGTCGAGGCGATCCACGGCTCGAATGTGTGAAGTGGGGCACCGATTGCCGAATGCTGGATTGTCTTGCGCATGCGAAGTGCCCTATTTGTCGTGCCGCCTGGTCGGGCACGGCCGGATATTCACAGGCACCTTCTGACATCATCCTGGCCGACGAATTCATGGCCCGGTTAGACTCGCGAACGGGCTATTCGGCAGGGATCATGATCCACTGCCCTTGCCAGGCACGCACCGATCTGTAGGCTCGCGGCGAGCGATCACGCTCCAATTCGGTAGCACAGCGCCAATGTCCAGCAAGCCCAGACCACAGCCCGCGATTTCCGCTTCATCACCGTACTGGCTGCTCAAGTCAGAGCCAGACGTCTTCTCGTGGGAAATGTGCAAGGCGCGGGGCAAGAAGGGCGAACCGTGGACCGGCGTGCGCAACTACCTCGCCCGCAACAACATGCGGGCGATGAAGAACGGCGACCTTGGCTTCTTCTATCATTCGAACATCGGCAAGGAGATCGTCGGCATCGTCCGGGTCATCACCACTGCCTATCCCGAGCCTGGCGACGAGACGGGGAAGTGGGAGTGCGTCGAGGTCGAAGCGGTCTGCGACATGGCGAAGCCCGTGACGCTCGCCGACGTGAAGGCCAATCCGAAACTCGACAGGATGAGCCTCGTCACCTGCATGCGGCTGTCGGTGCAGGCGGTGACCAGCGAAGAATGGCGGGAAGTATGCCGCATGGGCGGGCTCGATCCGCAGAAACACAGGGGATGATCGCCGATCCCGCCGCGTTCATCCGTACCAATACCAAGCTGCTGACGCCGCCGCTGGTGCCCGAGATCAAGCTACATCTCGCCGAGGAGAGCCTGCCGATCTGGCTCAAGACCGAAGAGGAGCTGGGCGAGATCAACGTGCCGCCACCGTTCTGGGCGTTCGCCTGGGCGGGCGGGCAGGCGCTGGCGCGCTATTTGCTCGACAATCCTACCCTGGTCGCCGGCAAGACGGTGGTCGATCTGGGCTGCGGCTCCGGCCTGACCGCGATCGCGCCGATGCTGGCCGGCGCACATTCGGCACTGGCCGCCGACATCGACCTGTTGGCGCTGGCGGCAGTGACGCTCAACGCCGAGGCCAACGGCGTTGCGGTCGACACCACCTCGGCCAACCTGCTGGCGCATGCGCCGAAGCCGTTCGACGTGACGCTGGTCGGCGACCTGTTCTACGAACGCCCGCTTGCCGAAGCCGTGCTCGGTTATATCGAGGCGGCGGCGAGGACTGGCAGCATTGTCCTGATCGGCGATCCACAGCGCAGCTATTTTCCACGTGGCCGCTTCACCAAGGTCGCCGAATACAATGTGCCGGTCACCCGCGAACTCGAGGACAACGAGAGCAAGCGCACGGCGGTTTGGCGACTGGATGCGGGCTGAATATGGATCAGGAAACGTGCCGGGCGACAGCTTACGATTAACATTAGCAAACCTGCTCGCTGCCGGGTCATGTGATTGATCATGGCCGATATGGTACTTGCATTCACATCCAGGGCAATCGCATTTGAGCTGTAGGTTGGGTTGAGGGCGCCATTTCAGGCGACCGAAGCCCAACGCCTACGCCACGGATGTTGGACTTCGCGCGAAGTCCGCTCAGCACCCACCTACAGATGCGGCCATATGAAATTGCCCTGCTTTCACATCGGGATGGCTTTCGACGAGCATTTCACGCATGGCCTCGGCGGCTGGCTGTTCGGCAGCGCTTCTTACTGCCTCGCGTTTGGAGCCACGCTCATCGTTTGCATCACCAATTGTTGGGCTATGACGATTTATCGAGCAATTCTCTGAAGAGCCTCAGGAATTCCAGCAACTGCCGCCCATCATGGAAATAAATGCTGGCTGGCGTCGACCACCAGATTTCCATCAGTTTTTCGACACTATGGCGGCCGCTCAGAAGCTCATCATCGAGAAACCTCTTGATCACCGTGACGTCATGCCCATCCAGGCCACTTGCAGCGTACATTGCAATGACATCCAAACCGGGCTGCTCATAGCCGATATTTTGCCCAAGATTCATACACGCCTTTTTGAATTCGTTAGGAACGATCAGGTTTGACATATCAGTCCTCATTCATCGGCCAAGCGGATTCGACGTAGTAGCCCTTGTCGCTTCGATCTGATCTTCGGACAAACACTGTCACCGATGAAGTCGAACGCATGACCGGCTGCGAACGCGGATTGCGTGCGTAGGCTTCATACCCCGTAGGGCTGTCGAATTCCGCGAATAGAAACATGAACGGAGAAAACGCAGGAAATTGACTTCCGACAAATGCATCAATCTTGTCCCTGTTTTGCGACAACGTGGAATTCACAAGTTTGTTCGCAGCTTCGACAGATGCGAACGATCCAGCCCGCGCCTCTCCAAAAGTTAGAATTCCAGCGACATTCGTGCGGCTACCAAGAATACGCGCTTTCAGATACTCTTCACTCTTGGCCACATGTCTTTCCACGGTATGCCCACCGAGTGCGTCCTCTTCCAAGATGTCGACAGGATAGCCCGACCGCCCATCCGGTCCAGCAGTAAGTATAACCTCACCATCTCCGCCAGCCCACTGGCCGCCGTCGGATTGGCCTGCTGGCACCCGTAGCTGGGCTGGATTGAAGCCTGCCTTGCGCAGCAACTCGATGAGCCGCCGGCCGGCCCGCAGAAAGGCTTGCGCCGCGATCTCGCTCTTGAGCTTGAGGTACGGCATTCGTGCATCGAGCGGCAGTTGATCCACTTGTTCGTTCAGCACCGGCCAGCCTCATCACAATTCGACATGCGATCGATCATGAGGCCTTGCGGCACACCGTGGATAACTTGGCGCCTACCGCCAATCACCAATCGTCGCGTTGACGAGGGCGAGGGCTGCGACGGCGGCGGTGTCGGCGCGCATGATGCGGGGGCCGAGCGAGATCGCCGTGACATACGACTGCGACAGCAACAGCGCGCGCTCTTGTGGATCGAAGCCACCCTCGGGGCCGATCAGCAGGGCAACGGGTGCCCCGCGCAGCGGCGTCAATGCCAGGACCGGATCGGCGATCGACGCCGCCTCGTCGCAAAAGATCAGCCGGCGCCTTTCGTTCCATGCCGCCAGCACGGTTTCGAGCTTCGCCGGCTCGCCGATCTCGGGCAGGCGCAGCACGCCGCACTGCTCGGCCGCCTCGATGACGTTGGCGCGCATGCGCTCGAGATTGACCCGCTCGGCGACGGTGTGCCGGGTCAGCACCGGCATCAATCGTGCCACGCCGAGCTCCACCGCCTTCTGCACCATGTAGTCGAGCCGCGACCGCTTCAACGGCGCGAACAGGTAGTGGATGTCCGGACCAATCGTCTGTGATCGCGTCTGGGCCAGCGGCACCAGATTGCAGCCGCGCTTGGCCGCGCCACGGATCTCGGCCTGCCACTCACCGTCGCGGCCATTGAAGATCAGCAGCCGGTCGCCGTCGCCGAGCCTGAGCACGCGCAACAAATAGTTCGCCTGCATCTCATTCGCGGCGACGGCGCGGCCCTCGGCCAGGTCGGCGTCGACGAACAGGCGTCGCGAGTGATCATCGTGGATTGCCATGGCGCAAACTATCCCGAGGACGCCGCTCGCTCAAACGGGCGGGAGGACGGGAATCGAGAAGGCCCGCCGCTGACCATTTGATCGAATAATTAGCCAACTGGTGCACAAAAGCCATTGCCCGCGATTGGCCATTCCCTTACACGCCGCTGCGACTGCCTAGAACATATGCACGCTTGGCAGCATTGCGCAAATAATAGGCAAATGGTCTAAAAATGGAACAGCTTCAGCAGGGCGCCGACGTCTTCTTTCTGCTCATGGGCGCCATCCTCGTGTTCTCGATGCACGGCGGCTTCGCATTCCTCGAGGTCGGCACCGTACGGCACAAGAATCAGGTCAATGCCCTGGTGAAGATCCTGGTCGATTTCGCGATCTCGACGCTGGTCTATTTCGCCGCCGGCTATTTCATCGCGTACGGCGTGCACTTCTATGCCAGTGCCGCGACCATCGCCGGCGGCGGCAAGCCGTTCGACCCGCAGGGCGCGAGCCTGGTGAAATTCTTCTTCCTGTGCACGTTTGCGGCGGCCGTGCCGGCGATCGTGTCGGGCGGCATCGCCGAGCGCGCCAAGTTCAACGCCCAGTGCGCGGCGACTGCCTTGCTGGTCGGTCTCGCCTACCCGGTGATCGAGGGCGTAACCTGGAACAAGAACTTCGGACTGCAGGAGCACTTGTTTGCGGGCCTGCTCGGCGCCGAGTTCAAGGACTTCGCCGGCTCGATCGTCGTGCACGCGTTCGGTGGCTGGTCGGCGCTCGCGGCGATCCGCATCCTTGGGCCGCGCATCGGACGCTACGACGGCGCCCGCTCGTTCGCGACGCCGCCGTCGTCGCTGCCTTGGCTCGCGATGGGCTCGTGGATGCTGTGCATCGGCTGGTTCGGCTTCAACGTGATGAGCGCGCAGAGCCTGAAATCGGTTTCCGGCCTCGTCGCCGTCAATTCGCTGCTCGCCATGTGCGGCGGCATCGTCTCGGCCCTGTTCGCCGGCCGCAACGACCCGGGCTTCGTCCACAACGGCGCGCTGGCCGGCCTGGTCGCGGTGTGCGCCGGCTCCGACATCATGCATCCGATCGGCAGCCTGGTGGTCGGCGGCGTCGCCGGCTTCATCTTCGTCCAGATGTTCCAGCTGTCGACCAACAAGTGGAAGATCGATGACGTCCTCGGCGTGTGGGCGCTGCACGGATTGTGCGGGCTGTGGGGCGGTATCGCCTGCGGCATATTCGGGCTGACCGAGTTCGGCGGTACCGGCGGCGTCACGTTCCTGTCGCAGCTGGTCGGCAGCGTGATGGGTGCCGGTTTCGGCCTTGCCGCCGGCCTCGTCATCTACACCCTGGTCGATCGGGTCGTCGGCCTGCGCCTCGACGCCGACAGCGAGCGGCAGGGCGCCGACGTGTCGACCCACAACATCAGCGCAAACCCCGAGGCCGACATCCGCATGGGCCGCACCTGACGCCGCCCTCGACGCTCTGGATCACGTCGAAGCGACATGGTAGGCGGCAAGGCATGCAGAAATCGACCGCCGCCACCACCTCACTGCCCGATGCCCGGCCCGGCAACTGGGTCGACCGCTACGCGCCTGCCGGCATCAGGCCATACCTGCATCTGGCCCGTTTCGATCGGCCGATCGGGTCGTGGCTGCTGCTGTTTCCGTGCTGGTGGTCGCTGGCGCTCGCCGAGCTCCACCGCGGCCGACCCTACCCGAGCTTATGGTACCTCGTGCTGTTCTTCGTCGGCGCCTTCGTGATGCGCGGCGCTGGTTGCACCTATAACGACATCGTCGACCGGGACTACGACGGTCGCGTCGAGCGCACCGCCATGCGGCCGATCCCATCCGGCGCTGTTTCGCTGCGCAACGCCCTGATCTGGGCGTGCCTGTTGTCATTCGTCGGACTGGCGGTGCTGCTGCAGTTCAATCGCTTCACCATCATGCTCGGCATCAGTTCGCTGCTGCTGATCGCAATCTACCCGTTCATGAAGCGGTTCACCTACTGGCCGCAGCTGATGCTCGGTCTGACATTCAAGTGGGGCGCACTGGTCGGGTGGTCGGCGGTCTTCGCCAGCCTCGATCCGCCGGCCCTCGTGCTCTACGCCGGCTGCGTCATGTGGACCATCGGCTACGACACCATTTATGCGCATCAGGACAAGGAAGATGACGCCCTGCTTGGACTACGCTCGACGGCGCTGCGGTTCGGCGATGCGACCAAGAGCTGGGTCGGCGGATTCTATGGCATCGCCGTCGTATTATGGGCGGTTGCCGCGGCACTGGCCCATGCCCATCTCGTATTCTTCCTGGCGCTCGGACTGGTGACGCTGCAGCTCGCCTGGCAGGTGACGACGCTCGAGACCGACAATCCGGCCAATTGCCTCAGACGCTTCCGCTCGAACAAGGACGTCGGCTGGGTGATCTTCCTCGGCCTCATCGCCGATATGGCGGTCTCGGCGCTGGCCGGTCTCACCTGAATGATGGCTAAGAAAAGCTTGCGCGGCGGTGCATCCAAGGCACCACCGCGCAATTGCAACGCCAACCTGTCAACTCCCCGGCGACCATCTGTTGCGGCCGTCGTCGAACAATGCCACAGACACATTCGAAAGCCCTTAAGTGGCAGCGTCAACAAGTAGTTGATCGATGCCCCAATGCACGCGAGGATGAGAGAAACGAGGTTCGAGACCATGAGCACGCCAGCTCCGAAACAACTTCTTCATCTCGTGTTCGGTGGCGAACTCAAATCGTTGACCGGCGTCGAATTCAAGGATCTGTCCCACCTCGACATCGTCGGCATCTATCCGAGCTACGCCGAGGCCTACAAAGCCTGGAAGGCCTGCGCCCAACGCACCGTCGACAACGCCCACATGCGCTACTTCATCGTCCACATGCACAAGTTGCTCGATCCGGACGCCAACCCGCCGCGCTGAGCACTCTTCGCCGGCAATCCTCGAGCCCGGCCAGGTCTATTCGCGTCGCAGCAGGCCGCTGACGATGCGATTGGCCATGCCGCTCGCCTTGAAAGAGGCAACCACCGCCTCCGGCTCATAGACGGTCTCGACCCAATCCCAGAAAGCGATGGGGCGACTTGCCGCATAGGCTAGATACTCGTCGAAGAAGTGATCGAGGATGCCGGTATCGGCGTGGCGGATGTGGCCGTAGCGCCATGACAGCTCGGACTTGGCCTCGGCGATCGGCACACCCATCCGGCTGTGCCGGTAGAGCACGCTCATGAGGCCGGCGCGATCGGCGCCGGACTTGCAGTGCATCAGCATCGGATACTCGATCCGATCGAACAATTCGCGCGCGCGCCGCAGCTCTTCGCGGCTCGGCGCGGCACGCGAACGCATCTGGCAATCGACCATGGTGATGCCATAACGGGCGCAGGCTTCCTGTTCGAGCCAGTAGCTGCCGCATACACGCGCACCGCGCAAATTGACGATGGTGCGGATGCCCTGGGCGGCAATGGCCTTGATGTGATGGCCGCCCGGTTGCGCGGCACGCCATGCCTTGTCGCCGATCCGGTGCCGATTGAGATAGACGATCCGCACGATGCCGTGATCGATGAACAACGAATCAAGCTGCGTGAACGCCGGACCGAAGGCGCGCTTCGCCCAATCCGGCGATCGCGTCATCAATGCTTCGCGCCAACCGAGCGTCACTCGCTTGAAGTTGCGTCTGGTTCGTTTGACGAGCGAGGTCATGCCTACTTTCAATGCGGCGGAGATGCCGCGCCAGCGTTCGCGGCGATCATGCCCGCGACTCGGCTCGAGATGGGCGCTTACGACCCTGTTTGCATTCGCTGGATAACCGCTATAGAGACTGCGATCAAGAGGCGGCGGACCTCCGCGCCTGTGCGTCGTCGTGTAACAATCCGTCCGTACCTTGCCGGTAACCCTAACCGACCGGCCCATCGAAGTTGAATCATGGCGCGGCTTCCCATCGACAAGGCTCGGCTGAGCCAAGCCGGCAGCGGCGCACTCGTCCGCTATATCCGCTTTGTCCACAAGACCGCGCGTATCGTCTACGATCCGCCGGACGGCGCCGCGCGATTCGCCAGTCATCATCCGATGATTTTCGCAATGTGGCATGGCCAGTTCATGATGCTGCCGGTGCTCAATCCGCCGCAGGTGAAAGTGCGGATCATGGTGGCAAAGCACGGCGATGCCGACCTGATCGGCGATGTTCTGACGCGATTCGGCATGGAATTGATTCGCGGCGCCGGCGCCGGCGGCCGCAAGCGCAACCGTGGCGGCGCCCGGGCCTTGCTGGCCGCCCGCAACGCGCTCGACGAAGGTTTCAGCGTCGGCATGACCGCCGACGTGCCACCCGGCCCGGCGCGGCGGGCTGGGCTCGGCATCGTCATGCTCGCCAAGCTGTCCGGCAAGCCGATCGTGCCGGTCGCCGTCGCCTCGAGCCGGTATCGCTCGCTCGACACCTGGAGCCGAATGACGATCAACCTGCCGTGGTCCAAGCTCGCCGTCGCCGTCGGCGAGCCGATCCGGGTCGCAGCCGACGCCGACGACGCAGCGCTCGAGCAGGCACGCGCTGCCGTCGAGCAGGCGATGAACCTCGCCACCAGGCGTGCCTATGCCCTCGCCGGTGCCGATTCGTCCCGGGCGACGCCGGCCAACGCAGATCCGACGAGCCCGCCGGCGGCACCCGGCAAGCGGATCGCAATCTATCGCACGGTGATGCGCGCCGCCGAGCCGCTGGCGCCCTCGATCCTGTCGTGGCGCGAGCGCCGCGGCAAAGAGGATGCGGCTCGCCGGGGCGAGCGATTGGGGCAAGCCAGCCGTCCGCGCCCCGACGGAACCGTGATCTGGGTGCACGCGGCAAGTGTCGGCGAGACCAATGCCGTACTGCCGCTAATCGACGAGATCCGCAATCGTCGCCCGGGCGTGCGCTTCTTGCTCACGACCGGCACGACCACGTCGGCCGCCATGGCTGCGACCCGGCTGCACGCCGACGATGTACACCAATACGTGCCGCTCGACAGCCCTCGCTTCGTCGCCGCCTTTCTCGACCACTGGCGGCCTAATCTTGCAATCTTCACCGAAAGCGAGATCTGGCCGAACCTCGTCATCGCCGCCGCCGATCGCGGCATTCCGCTGGCCTTGGTCAATGCCCGGCTGTCGCCGCGTTCCTACGCGCGCTGGATGAAGCAACGAGGCGTATCGCGGCCACTGTTCAACCGCTTCGCGATCGTGCTGGCCCAGACCGAGAAGCTGTCGCGCTGGTTCGGCGACCTCGGCGCGCGCCGGTCGGTTGCGGCCGGCAATTTGAAGGTCGATTCACCACCGCCACCGGTCGATCCAGAGGCGGTCGAACGATTGCGGGCAGCCCTTGGCGGCCGGCCGCGCCTCGTCGTCGCCTGCACCCATGGCGCCGAGGAGGAAGTGGTTGCCGCGGCGCACCGCCGTCTAGCCGCGACGTGGCCGGACTTCTGCACCATCATCGCCCCCCGGCATCCCGAGCGCGGCCCGCAGATCGCCGCCATGCTGCGCGCCAAGGGCCTTCGCTCGGCGCTACGCTCGGCCGGCGAGCTGCCCGATGCCACGACCGAAATCTATATCGCCGACACGATCGGCGAGCTCGGCACCATGTACCGGCTGGCACCGGTCGCGTTCCTCGGCAAGTCGCTGGGCGTCGGCCCCGGCACCACCGGCGGACAGAACCCGATCGAGGCCATTCGCCACGGCGCCGGCGTGCTGACCGGTCCGCACGGCGGCAATTTCCTCGAGATCTATCGTATGCTGGCGCGGCACGGCGGCGCGATCACAGTTACGTCGGCCGAAACAATCGCCACCGAGACCCGCCGGCTGCTGCAAAACCCGGACGCACTCGCGGCTTTGAATACCGGCGCCAGGAATGCCCTCGACCAGATGTCCGGCGCGCTCGCCAAAACGGTTGCAGCGCTGTTGCCGTTATTGCCCGACGAACGTGCCTCGTTCGAAGGCGCGCGGCCACGGTGTGAGCATGCCGATTGACGAGCCGCGCTGGTGGTATGATGCGCCCGATGCAGCGCCGACAAGACTGCTGCAGCCGCTGGGATGGCTCACCGGGCGCGTTGCCGGGTTCCGCTGGCGCAGCGCTCGCCCGCACGTCAGCTCTTTGACCGTCATCTGCGTCGGCAATTTCACCGCCGGCGGCACCGGCAAGACGCCGCTCGCCCTCGAGATCGCACGGCTGTTGCGGCAACTGGGCGAGACGCCGGTGTTCCTGTCGCGTGGCTATGGTGGCCGCGAGCGCGGCCCACGCCGCATCGATGCGGCACACGACACCGCGTCCGCCGTCGGCGACGAGCCATTGTTGCTGGCCCGCGCGGCACCTGCGTTCGTCTCCCATGATCGAGCGGCCGGCGCGCAGACGATCGAAGCCGAAATCACCGCTGGTCGACTGGCGGCAACCGTGATCGTCATGGACGACGGGCTGCAGAACCCTTCGCTTGCCAAGGACCTGACACTCGCCGTCGTCGACGGCCGGCGCGGCTTCGGCAATGGCCGCGTGATCCCGGCCGGTCCGCTGCGGGCGCCGCTCGCACTGCAGTTCGAGCGCACCGACGCCGTGATCGTCAACGAGCCACCCGGCACGCCGCAGCCGGGAGCCGTGGCGCATGGCCTGCGGCAGCGGTTCGCCGGTCCCGTGCTTGTGGCAACGGTCGAGATGACGCTACCGGCACCGCGGCTGACCGAAAGACCGATCGTAGCCTTCGCCGGCATCGGCAATCCGCAACGATTTTTCGACCTAATCCGCAGTCACGGCGGCATTGTGGTCGCCGAGCTGGCCTTTGCCGATCATCAGCCACTTGGTGAGGTCGACGCCGCCCGTATCCTGGACTTGGCAAGCCGTCAGGCCGCCATGATCGTCACCACCGAGAAGGACATGGCGCGCCTTTCGGGAGCTTCTGGCGCCTCGACAGCGCAATTGCGCGCAACGGCCGTGGCATTGCCGATCAAGCTCGTATTGCCGGCCGACGACGAGAAACAGCTGGTCGACCTGCTGCGGGCGGCGCTCGCCGCCAAGAGGAAAAGCTAGAGCTGCGCCGGCCGCGTCACCGGCAACGGCCGCGCCAGCCGCTGCGCAACGAAGAAGCCCAATGTCACCATGCCGATGCCGGCTATCAGCATCGGCATCGGCGACAAATGACCGAAGGTCGCAAAGCCCAGCTGATACAAGATCGGCCCACAGGCCTGGCCGAGAAAGAAAAAGAAGGCATGCAGCGCCACCGCGGCACCGCGGGCTTCCGGGGCAAGCTCGGTTGCCTGCGTCTGCAGCGAATTGTGGAGCATGTAGAAGCCGAGCCCGGTCAGCGCGAACGCTGCCGCTTCGGCTGGCCATCGCCCCGCGAGCGAATAGGCGATGAGACCCAGTCCTGCCGCGAGACCACCGGCGCGAATGAGGTTCATCTGCCCGCGCAGAACCCGCAGGAGCACCCTCACCGTCGCCGTGAACACGATGCCGCCGCCCATCATGGCGGCGATGATGAAACCCGCCTCGCGAATGCCACCGGCGCCGCGCGCTTCGAGCAGCACCGCCAGATATGGCAGCAGGCCGAATATGCAGATGCCCTCGACGAACACGGCGCCGTAGCAGACTTTCGCGCGCGGATTGGCGAACACACTGGCGTAGCCATGCCGCATTCCGGCGATGCTGAGCGGCTTGCGGTCGGCATCCGGCGCGTCCTCGCAGCGACGTCAGCGACAGGATCAGCGAGGCGACCACAACCGTGCAGCCAACCGCCATCACCCAGCGCCAATCGAGCAGGCTGCCGATCAGGCCGGAGCCGATCACTCCGGCCAATTGGCCCGACAACATCGCCATCAGCAGCTGCGACAGCGCCACCTGCCGCTCGTGCATCGCGAACCGATCACCGATCATGGCGATCGACAGCGGGATGATGCCGCCGGCCGCCAGTCCGGCGAGACAGACGGGCCGCGAACAGCCACTCGATGGTCGGCGCGACCACCGACAGCGCCATCGCCGCCGACAGCGCGACCAGGCACCAGTTGATCACCCGCGCCTTGCCGAGCGCATCGCCGAGTGGCCCCAGGATCGGCTGCCCGAGTGCATAGGGAAACGCGAAGGCGGAAGCGAGCAGTGCGACCGTGTGTGGGTCGGCCACCAGATCGCGGGCGATCTGCGGCACCAGGGGATCGACGATCCGCACGATAAACGCGCTCGCGAGACACGAGGCGGCCAGAACGAGGAGCAAGGGCAAGGAGCGGGTCCACTCTGATTTGAGTGAGGCAGATATGTTATGGGATATTGCACGATGACGATGCAAAAGCCCGCAAGTTGGCCATGCGCCCCGCTCAACCTAGCCCTGCTTCACCGACGCGCCGCAGCGAAGCGGCCTCGCCGGCGCTGTCCGAGGCGGTCGTTTCCTGTGCCCTGGGCTCGATTTCCCGTCTTTCAGCGCCCGTCCCACCGTGGGTTGGCGCCTAGGCCCATGTAGCCAGAGAGGTCCTGCCGCTGGGCCGTACGCCGCGAGCCGCCATCGTTGCTCGCGGTCCTTACCTCGCCGCCGCGGCTTCGCCTGCTGCTGCGCGAGCTCAAGCCGCGATCGCTGCTGGCATAGCGTGTGCCACCGGCCAACGAAACGAAGTGCGGTCCGACATCGACGTGGATGTGGCTCGAATCGCCATAGGTCATGGTGCCGCCGGAGTGGTGATTGGCGACCAGCCAACGCACCACCTCACCCTTGCGTCCACCCGCCTCGAAGTCGATGGCATTGCCACTGGCGTGCCTGGAGACGCGGCCAGAGCCGGCGATCGTGGCACCCGGCCGACAGGTCGATGCGATCCGCATCGCGCCAAACCGCGACTCGATGCGATTGAGGAGAGCTTGCGCAGCGCCGGTGAGGCAGCTGCGTGACGTGCCGCCGCCATCACCACGTGCGGCCTGAGCGCCAGAAATGAAGCCAAACCCGATTGCGAAAATCGTGGTCACCACGGCCAATGCCGCGGTCGGGATACGCACGAACATGTTTCAACCCCTTGATTTGAGGCGCGACTTGGAGCGCCAGTGGCATGCGAGGGGACGCCGTCGTCGGCAGGTTCATCCCTCATCGATCCCGGCAACGGACAAGATGTCGAGCAAATGCCGGGGCAGAGCGCCATTCCAGAAACCGAAGTGCCGATCGGCTCGGATGACGCTGCAACAGCTGCGAATTGGCGGAAATTCGCCGCCGCGGCCAATGTTTGGCTAAGAAATGGTTAACGCTGTTGCGCGCTCACGCTACGATCAACGGCTCGCGCACGGCGGACCGCAGGCGTCATGCCAAGGCGTTCTTTGCGTCACGGTCGCGGACATGCCAACCTGCGGCCTCCATACTCGAACCAGGAATCCAAGTTATGTTGCATCTAGCCCCCGGAATGGACCGCCTCGGCACCGAGACCGCCTTCGACGTGCTGGCGCGCGCGGCCGCGCTGCAGGCGCAGGGGAAGGACATCATCTCGCTCGGCATCGGCCAGCCGGATTTCAAGACGCCGCCGCACATTGGCGAGGCCGCCATCAAGGCAATCAAGGATGGCCATCACGGCTATACCCCGGCGAACGGCATCCCGGCGCTCAGGCAGGCGGTGGCGAAGGATCTCGCCAAGCGTCATGCGGTCGAGGTCAATCCCGACAACGTCGTGATCATGCCCGGCGGTAAGCCGACGATGTTCTTTGCGATTTTGATGTTCGGGGCGCCCGGCACCGAGATCATCTATCCGGACCCCGGCTTCCCGATCTATCGCTCGATGATCGAATATACCGGTGCCAAGCCGGTGCCGATGGCGCTTTTGGAAAAGAACGGCTTCTCGTTCAGCGCCGACGAGGTGCTGGCACAGATCACGCCGAAGACCCGGCTGATCATCGTCAACAGCCCCGGTAATCCGACTGGTGGTGCCGTGCCCGAGATCGAGGTCAACAAACTGGTCGCTGGCCTTAGCCGGCACCCGGACGTCGCCATCATGTCGGACGAGATCTACAGCCAGATGCTGTACGACGGCCGCGTCCATACCACGTTCCTCAAGTTCCCCGAGATCCGCGACCGCCTGATCCTGCTCGACGGCTGGTCGAAGACCTATGCCATGACCGGCTGGCGCCTCGGCTACAGCATCTGGCCCGACACGCTGGTCGAAAAGGCTGTCCGCCTGTGCGTGAATTGCCATTCCTGTGTCAACGCGCCGACCCAGTTCGCCGGCATCGCCGCGCTCGAAGGGCCGCAGGACGCGGTGCATGCGATGGTCAAGGCGTTCGACGAGCGTCGCCGCATCATCGTGCCGCTGCTGAACCAGCTGCCGGGCGTCACCTGCGTCGAGCCCGGCGGCGCGTTCTATGCCTTTCCGAATATCTCCGGCACCGGCTTGGCTGCCAAGGAGCTGCAGAACCTGATGCTGGAGAAAGCCGGCGTTGCCACTGTCGCCGGCACCTCGTTCGGCATCCACGGCGAAGGCTACATCCGCTTCAGCTACGCCAACTCGATCGACAACATCCGTGCCGCCATCCAGCGGGTGGGGAACTTGCTGTTGGACATCAAGAAGTGAGCCTTTTTGCCCTCTCCCCCGCCTCTTCGGGGGAGAGGGCAGAGGCCGGCCCATCTCGGCCGGCCGAGGGTGAGGGGCGGCGGCTTGCTCGAACAGCTTTCTTTGCCGGATGATTTCTCGGGATGCGAGGTCTGCGCAAGCGGCTGCCCCTCACCCTAACCCTCTCCCCGCACGCGCGAAATGCGCTACGGGGAGAGGGGAAAAAAACAAACTTCACCCCACGAGCTTCACGCTCGCCTTGCCGAAGCCGTCGATCTGGCCTTCGACCTCCAGCGGCGCCTTGACCCAGGTGATACCGGTGAGGCTGCCGGTGATCACGAACTGGCCGCCGCCCAGCGTATATCCGGCAGCGGCGAGTGCCTTCGGCACCAACGGCAGCGGCAGCAGCGGATCGCCGTTCGGATGCGAGCCGGTGCGATCCTTGTCGCTCCTGCCGTCGAACAACTGGCGGCAGGTGGCGGTCTTGAACGGCTTCGTCGCGTCGAAGCGGTGCGCGGTGCCGGCCACCGCGCCGCAGTTCGAGATCATGTCGGCGACGAGTACTTCTTTCGACTTGCCGTCGATGGTTTCGTAGCGCGAGTCACACAATTCGATCGTCACTACCGTTGACTCGATCGCCGCCAGCACGTCGGCCGCCGAGGCTTCGGCTGCGACCGACACGCCGAAGCGGAAGCCGAATTCCAGCTCGATGGCGATGCGGCTTGCCGGCGCCAGGCTCTTCGTTGCGCCGTCGCCGATGATCAGGTCGGCGAGAATCGGCGCCACCGCGTTGCTGCCGTCCGGGAAGATCGAGATCTTGTAACCGGCGATACGCGAGCCCAAGGCCGCGATCACCGCGTGCTGGATGGCGTAGCTCTCGGCGATGGTTTGCGGCGCTATCCGCTCCGGCAGCGCCTGCAGCAGCTTGCCGGTGCGGCGGGCATCGAGCAGGAGTTTGGCAGCTTCATTGGCTTTGCTGGTCATATTCAGACGCGCTCCACTGCGAGGCTAACGCCCTGGCCGACACCGACGCACATCGTCGCCAGGCCGCGTTTGCCCTTGGTTGCTTCCAGTTGGTTGATGGCGGTAATGACGAGCCGGGTGCCGGACATGCCGAGCGGATGGCCGAGCGCGATGGCGCCGCCATTGGGGTTCACGACTTCGCTGTCGTCGGGCAGGCCGAGCATGCGCGTCACGGCGAGCCCTTGGGCGGCGAATGCCTCATTGAGCTCGATGACGTCGAAGTCGGAAATCGTCCAGCCCAGTCGGGCCATCAGCTTCTCGGTCGACGGCGCCGGTCCGATACCCATGATGCGCGGCAGCACGCCCGCCGACGCCATCCCGGTGATCCGCGCGCGGGCGTTGAGCCCATGCGCCTTCACCGCCGCCGCGCTGGCGATGATCACCGCCGCCGCGCCGTCATTGACGCCGGAAGCGTTGCCGGCGGTGACGGTGCCCGGATTGCGGAACGGCGTCTTCAACTTGGCGAGTTCGTCAGCCGTGGTCTCGGGCCGCGGATGCTCGTCCTTGGCAAAGGTCGTGGTCTTGCCACGCCCGGCCGGGCTCTCGACCGGGATGATCTCTCTGGCATGAAAGCCGGCCGCCGCCGCTTTCGCCGCCCGCTGCTGCGAGCGCAGCGCAAATGCATCCTGATCGGCTCTGGAGACCTGGAATTCGGCCGCCACGTTCTCCGCCGTCTCGGGCATGGCATCGATGCCGTACTGCTGCTTCATCAGGGCATTGACGAAGCGCCAGCCGATGGTGGTGTCGAACACCTCGGCCGAGCGCGAGAATGCCTCCGTCGCCTTACCCATCACGAATGGCGCGCGCGACATACTCTCGACGCCGCCGGCGATACAGAATTCCATCTCGCCGGCTTTGATCGCGCGTGCCGCTGTGCCGACCGCGTCGAGGCCCGAGGCGCACAGGCGGTTGATGGTGGCGCCGGGAACGCTTGCCGGGATTCCGGCCAGCAACAGCGCCATGCGGGCGACATTGCGGTTGTCCTCGCCGGCCTGGTTGGCGCAGCCGTAGAACACGTCGTCGAGCTTCGACCAGTCGGCCTTGGGGTTGCGCGCCATCAAGGCCTTGATCGGCAGCGCCGCCAGGTCGTCGGTACGCACCTTCGACAGACTGCCGCCGTAGCGCCCGATCGGCGTGCGCACGCCATCGCAAATAAAAACCTCAGGCATGGCTCCCTCTTTATCTGTTCGGCCACTGTTCCAGGTGGCCGATTTCCATTGGCGGTGATTTCGGGCATAAGGACGCTGAAAACGCAAGCGCGGCGGACCCGGGGCAAGGTTCGGCCAGTGTTGCTGTGCGACCCGAAAGGCTTCTGGAAAATGCCCGCTACACCGACCATCGCCATCGTCGGCCGACCGAATGTCGGCAAATCGACCTTGTTCAACCGCATGACTGGCAAGCGCACCGCGCTGGTGTCGGACCTGCCGGGGCTGACCCGCGATCGCAAGGAAGGCGAAGCCGAGATCTGGGGGCATATTGCACGCCTGGTCGACACCGCCGGCCTCGAGGAGGCGGCGTCCGGCTCGATCGCCGCTCGCATGCGCGCGCAGACCGAAACCGCCATCGGCGAGGCCGATCTCGTGTTGTTCGTGATCGACGCGCGCGCCGGCGTCACACCGGTCGATCTCGAATTCGCGCGCATCGTCCGTCAGTCGGGCAACAAGGCCATCCTCGTCGCCAACAAGTGCGAGGGCTCGAAGGGCACGGAAGGCTTCTACGAGGCCTATGCCATGGGCCTCGGCGAGCCGGTCGCAATCTCAGCCGAGCACGGCGAGGGCATGAGCGACCTCTACGGCGACATCGTCGAAACGCTTGGCCTCGACATGGAAGCCGACAATGAGAACACCCCCGACGCCGAGGCGCCGGCAGAGGAGGAGGACCCGACGCGGCCGATCAAGGTCGCGATCGTCGGCCGCCCCAATGCCGGCAAATCGACGCTGGTCAACGCGCTGCTCGGCGAGGAGCGCATGATCACCGGGCCAGAACCTGGCCTGACCCGCGATTCGGTCGCCTCCGACCTGGTCTGGGCCGGCCGCAACATCAAGCTGTTCGACACCGCCGGCCTGCGCCGCAAGTCGAAGGTCGATGACGCCGCCGAGAAGCTCGCCACCAGCGATACCATCCGCGCCATCCGCTTCGCCGAGGTGGTGGTGCTGCTGGTCGACGCCGAGCGCGGCATCGAGCACCAGGATCTGACCATCGCCAGCATGGTCGCCGACGAGGGCCGCGCCCTCGTCATCGCCATCAACAAGTGGGACCTGATCGTCGAAAAACAGAAGCGGCTGAAGGAACTGCATGACACCGTCAGCGAGCGACTGGCGCAGTTGCCGGGACTGCGCGTCGTCCCGTTGTCGGCGCTCGGCGAGCGCGGCCTCGACAAGCTGATGCCCGAAGTGCTCGGTGTCTATGACCTGTGGAACAAGCGCATCTCGACCAACGACCTCAATCGCTGGCTGCGCGAGGCGATCGACCGGCATGCGCCGCCGGCGACCAGCGGCCGCCGCATCAAGATGCGCTATATGACGCAGGTTTCGACCCGCCCGCCGACGTTCGTGGTGTTCTGCTCCAAGCCCGATGCGCTGCCGGATTCATACGTGCGCTACCTGGAAAAGAGCCTGCGGACGACCTTCGGCTTTCCCGGAGTGCCGATCCGCTTCAACCTGCGCAAGGGCGAAAACCCATACGCACGGGCTTGAGCCCAGCGCCGAGCCATGCTGCCTTCACACAACGGCGAGACATCGATGGAACACATTACTGCGCCCCTTGGCCTCTACCACGCCTGGATCTCGAGCGCTTCGAGGCGCGTCCGCTTCGTGCTCGAGGAGAAGCAGTTGGCGTACCAGGGCGTCATCGTCAATCTGCTGGCGTTCGAGCAGCATGACCCGCAGTACCTGAAGCTCAATCCGAATGGCTTCGTGCCGACACTGGTGCACGATGGCAAGCCGGTGATCGAGAGCAGCGTGATCTGCGAATACCTCGACGAAGTCTTTCCACAGATCCCACTCCGCCCCGCCGATGCGCTAGGTCGCGCCCGCATGCGGGTGTGGGCAAAATGGACCGACGAGGTCGTCATTCGCGCCTTCCAGGTCGCCAACTGGAACCGCATGATGGGGCCGACCGCCCGCAAGTGGAGCGACGAAGAGGTTGAACGGCGATTGCAGGCGATGCCGGTTCCGGACCGACGTGAGGACTGGCGACGGGTCGCGCGGGAGCCGTTCAACGAACGCGAGATCAGTCACGCAGTCGATAATGTTCGGCGCACGCTGGAGCGGATGGAGGCCGACCTCGCCAACAGCCCGTGGCTCGCCGGCGACAGCTTCTCGCTCGCCGATATTCACCTGTCGCCATACATCGTTCGAATCGGCGAGCATGCCGAGCGCGGCGTGCTGCTGCAGGACTATGCCAGGTGCCAGGACTGGTGGCTGCGCCTGACGCAAAAGCCGGCATTCGTCCGCGCCAAAATCGAGCCGGTGCAATTCAAAGCGGCCTGATAGGCTACATCGGCCAGACGACGCGAGCACGTCATCCAGCCGATTGTCATCACGATGGCTGATACATCAGTGCTTCAGCAGCTCTTCCGGCACCACGCCGCCGTTCTCGGCGAGCCTGGTCATCACCTGCTTGTGCAGCCAGATGTTCATCGACGCCGAATCGCCCATGTCGCCAGTGTACTTGAGCTCGGTGGCGAGTTCCTTCCGGGCCTTGAGGCTGCTGTCCAGCTTCAACAACTTCATCAGGTCGACGATCGACTTGCGCCAATCGAGATTCTCATCGGCGTCGATGTTGTCGAGCACGTCGGCGACGTCGACACTCGATACCTTGGCGGCGGGAGCACCGGCAGCGGGCGCGCCGCCGGCCACAGCACCGCCAGGGGCGGGGGTAGAAGGCGCGCCGGTAGCTGCCGGCTTGCCGGGCTCGAGCGGCGAGGCGTTGGCGGCGCCGCCGAAGATCGCGGCAGCGATTTTGCCGAAAATGCTCATCAGGATTTTCCTTTCTGCTTGCTTGCGGGTCAGCGCTTGGTCCGGTCGGACCTTCAGGCTTTGAACCGGCCCGCCTGGCAACACGTTGGCGAGTTTTGCACGGATCATTCCCCAATTGCATTCAATCAATTGCGTCAATAGTTTAGCGCAACCTTTGAATGTAGCGCGCTGCACTGAACAACACACCGGCCGGCATCGTCGTTTACCAGTCTGAGAACAAGGTTATCGCATACCGGCGCCGTTGGGCGATACTGAAGAAGGCGATCCTTAAGCAAAATCGAAGGTTCCAGTAATGCGATACCGGCAGCAAGACATGTTGCATACTTTCAGCAGGGCGGTGACGGCAGCGGCAATTCTTTTGATCGCGTCCGCATGTCTCGGGAAACCGGCGAATGCCTTCAGCAAGCAAGTCGAAAAGGCCTGCCGCGCCGACTACAAGAACTTGTGCCCGCATTATCGGGTGAACTCCTCGCAGCTTCGCGCCTGCATGGAATCCAAGGCGAGTGAGATATCGTGGGCATGCGTCTCGGCGCTGATCGATAGCGGCGAGGTCGACCGCAAGCGCGTCCGTCGCTGAAATACAGCGCGGCGTAATCAGGGAGCTTCCAACGCCTTCGACATAACAATGGCGTCCACCGACGGCGCCTGGTGCCTCATATAGTAGCCGTTGCGACGGCCGACCTCGGCGCAGCCCATCGCCTTGTACAGTGCCAATGCGGCGGGGTTGTCGGCGGCAACGTCGAGAAACAGCCGCTTGGCGCCGGCCCTGGTCACGGCGCGGGTGAAGGCGCCGAACAGGATGCGGCCGACGCCGCGCTTTTGCCAGTCCTCGGCGACGCCGATCGAGATGATTTCCGACACGTCGGCCGCCATCTGGCCGATGACGAAACCGATCGTGGTTGGCGGAATGCCGACGCGCGCCACGAAAGCGACTGCGGCAGGCGCCGCCAGCAGCGGTGTCACGCCCGCTACATCCCACGGCGGATTGAACAGCTTCATATGCAGGTCCGCGATCTCGGCCGCCGCATCTGGGTCGGCGATCTTGAGCGAGACGTATTTGGGGTCGATCGGGCCGGCGGGTGGCAGCATCAGGTTCTCGTCGAGGGGCTCGAGGCGGCAAGGCCTGGCTGTGGTTTAGCATCCGGCTCGCGCAAATACAGCGGTTTGGCTGGAATTAGAAGGGGCAGTTTGACCGCGAGGCGGGCGAGAACGGCGGCGCACACGTCGCTCGCGGCTTCATCCATCTCATGGGCAACGCCCGAACCCGATGCCGCGGTGACGACGCTGTCGGCGCCCGAGCCGGCGATCACGTGCGGCGTTGAGCCCAGCATGGCGACAGCCTGCACCGGGGTGGTGAGGCAGGCGGCACTGCTGGGCATTCCGTCGGCCGGTTCGAACGTCTGGAAATAGATGTAGCCGTCGCGCGTCGCCACGGCGATCGCGATCGCGATCGCACCACGGCGCTCGCGAATGCGGGCAGCCATCACGTGCAGGCTGGTGGTGCCGCGGATTTCGATGCCGTTGGCCAAGGCAATCGCGCGCGCCACCGACAAGCCGGTGCGCACGCCGGTGAAGCTGCCGGGTCCGACCGTGACCGCAAGCGTTGTCACCTCGGCAAGGTCGACGTCGGCCTCGACCAGCACCTCGCCGATCATCGGCACGATTCGCTCCGAATGACCCTTGTCCATGGCCTCGAACCGCGCCGCCAACAGCCGCGACCGCGCGCTCGACCATAGCGCGACCGAGCACGCGTCAAAGCAGGTATCGAACGCCAGGACGATCATGTGCGCCGCAGTTGGATTGACTATTCGCAGCGCTCCTACACCGAAAGCACCGCCGCGTGCTACGTCGGCGTCAGCGCCTCAGACAATTTTGGCGATGTCGGCGAAGTCGAACCGTGGGCTGCGCGGCATCAGCGCTGTCGGATCGCCATAGCCGAGGTTGATCAGGAAGTTCGACTTGTAGGTGGTGCCGGTGAAGAATGCCGCATCGACGCCGGCGTTGTCGAAGCCCGACATCGGCCCGCAATCGAGCCCGAGCGCGCGCGCCGCCATGATCAGGTACGCGCCCTGCAGCGTGCCGTTGCGAAATGCGGTGGTGTTGGCGTGCGCTTCGCTGGACGTGAACCAGCTCTTGGCATCGGCGTGTGGAAACAGCCGCGGCAGGTGGTCGTAGAATTTACGGTCATGCGCGACAATCGCGGTCACTGGCGCGGCCATGGTCTTGGCAAGATTGCCGGTCGAAAGAAACGGCTTGAGCTGCTCTTTCGCCGATCTCGACCTCACGAACACGAGCCGCACAGGTGAGCAGTTGGCGCTTGTCGGTGCCATCTTCATGGCATCGACGAGGGCGTGCAGCAGGCTTTCCGGCACGTCCTTCGCCAGCCATGCATTATGCGTGCGGGCGGTGAAGAACAGCTGGTCGAGTGCGTCTTTCGCGAGTGCTTGGGCCACGTCCGGTCCCTCCTGTGACTTGCCGGACGAAGCCCTACACCACACGCCAAAGCCTCAGGAAGCGGCCGGCTTGGGGGGCAGCAATGCGTCGTCGATTTCTCGGGCGCGCACTGCCGCCGGCCGCTTGGCGAGATCGGACCAGTAGCGCTCGAAGGCGGGACGTTTGTCGAAGGTACCGAACTGCATGCCCCAGCCGATCTGCGAGCCGACATATATATCGGCCGCGCTGAAGCGATCGCCAGCGATGTATTCGCGGTCCTGCACGGCTGTTTCCAGCGCATCCTGCACCTCGGCAAGACTGCCGTAGCCGACCATCGGCTTCTTGTCGCCCGGCACCTCGACGCCGAGCATCTTGTTCGACACCACCGCCTCGACCGGGCCGGCGCCGAAGAACAACCAACGATAATACGTGCCGCGCTCATGGTCGCTGGTCGGTGGTGCAAGGCCAGCTGCCGGAAACGCATCGGCCAGATAGGCGCAGATCGCGGCGCACTCGGTAACGATCGTATCGCCGTGGCGCAGCGCCGGCACCTTGCCCATCGGGTTGATGGCGAGATAGGCCGGTGCCTTCATGGTGGTGCCGTACTCGAGCAATTCGGTCTTGTAAGGCTGGCCGACCTCCTCCAGCATCCAGCGCACGATGCGGCCGCGCGACATTGGATTGGTGTAGAATACCAGCTCATTGTTCATGATCGTTGTCTCCTCTCGCCTATGCTTGCTTCCTCCTCAGCCAAACCGGACGGCGTATACCGGCGGCAGATTGTTTGAAATGTTCGCCCAGCTGTCGCCCTGATTCTCGCTGACCCACAGGCCGCCGGTGGTCGAGCCGAACGCCAGACGTTCGCCTGAAGCGTCGAGCGCCAGCGCATGGCGGTAGACGATGTCGTAGGCGTGTTGCTGCGGCAGTCCCTCGGTCAGTATGTCGAAGGTCTTGGCGCCGTCGCGGGTGCGGGTGACGACCAGCCGGCCGTCGCGCGGAATGCGCTTCTCGTCCTTGATCTCCGGCACGAACCAGGCGGTATCGGGGTCGCGTGGATGCACCACCACGGGAAACCCGAAGGTCGACGGCCCGGCTTCCTTGATCTCGGTGAAATTGCGCCCCTCGTCGGAGGAGACGAAGATGCCGTTGTGATGCTGCACCCACATGCGGTCGGGCGCGGCCGGACACTGCACGAGGCAATGCACATCCTGGGCGATCGGGTCGTGAGTCAACTCCGGCGGCACGTGATCGGCGCGCATGCCCTCGCCGCGCTGCACCCAGGTTGCACCCGCATCCTCGGTCAACCAGATGCCGCCGGTCGAGACCGCGATCCACACCCGCTTCGAGTTGCGCGGATCGACGATGATCGAGTGCAGGCCGGGCAGATCGGCGCCGCCGCCCATCCACATACTGCGCTTCGGGTGGTCCCACAGCGAGCGCACCATCTCCCAGGAGCTGCCGTGATCGGTCGAGCGGAACAGGCCGCCGGGCAGCGTGCCGCACCAGATCACGCCGGGCTCGTCGGCGCCGCCGGCAGTCAGCGCCCAGATCCGCGCCGTGCTCCACGCCAGCGGCCGGCCCCACATGTCGTTTTCTTCCAGGCCCTCGGGCTTCGGGGGATAGGCCGGCGTCGCAATCTCCTCCCAGCCGTCGCCCTTGGAGCGGTGCACCTTGACACCGAAATGGCCGTGATCGAGCGCCGCATAGTGGCGGCCGTCACGCCGATCGGTCAGCGTCAGCGTGACGTTGTCGCCGAGGAAATCGACCTTGTCGATCGCCCACTTTGACTTGTTCCGGTTGACCCAGAACAGACCCTTGCGGGTCGATACAAGCAGTGTGTCGCTCATGTTTCAGCCTCCAGATAGCGCTTGGAATACGTAGACGGTACTGGTTGCCCCGACCGGGTCGGAAAGCCGGTTGCGGTCGCGGATCAGGGCGCCGTCGACGAAGATCGACATGTGCCGACGGAGCGCGGCCTGGTCGTCGAGCACATAGGGCCGGGCCTGCGGATTGCTGGCAAAGACATTGTCCAGCACCTCGCGCACGGTCGCACCGCCGGCTTCGGTCGGCGGACACGGCACATGCCGCTGGATGTTCTCGGTGAAGACCACGCGCGGCCATCGGATATGCTCCTTCGTCATGTGGCGCCTACTTTTCGGCAAGCGCCTTCAAATCGGCCAGTCCCTTCTCGAACTCGCTGCCGACCATGCGGTCCATGCTGAGCACCGTCGTCATGACCTTGGAGATGTAGGGGCTGGGGCCGGACATCGCCCATGTCACCTGGGTCAGGTCGCCCTGCGGCTGCAGCGAGAACTCGACGCGATTGTGCGCTTCCATCGGCGAGATCATGTCGAGTTTCATGACGAATCCTCGACGGCGGTTGCGAGTCGGTGATCTCGACGCTGCCGCGACCGACGTTGCGGTTGCCGTCCCAGTCGTGGCCGGCACCCTTGCCGCTGGCTGGGCCGCGGTAGGTCACCTTCGTCGCCGGATCCTTCTTCAGAAATGGGTTCCAGGTATTGAAGGCCCGCGGACTATTGATCAACGGAAAGATCTTTTCGGGCGGCGCCTTGATCGCAACCGAGCGCGCGATCTGGAACTGGTCCGGCTTGGTCGTGGCGTAGATGAGGACCGCGGCAACGACCACGGCGGCGACAAGCAACAGGTAGCCGAAAAACTTGAGCATCGCCGTCTCCCATGTAAACCAATTGGACGATCAGCCGTTGTCATAGGCGCGCTGCAGCGCTGCGATATCGAGTTTCACCATGCCCATCAGCGCCTGCATCATTGCAGCCGATTTCTTCGCATTGCCCTGCCCCATCAGGCGGCCGAACATCGTCGGCACGATCTGCCAGGACAATCCAAACTTGTCCTTCAGCCAGCCGCACTGGATCTCGCAGCCGCCGTCCGTCAGGCGATTCCAGATGCCGTCGAGTTCGGCCTGATCCTCGCAGTCGACGACGAACGACACCGCGTTGGTGAACGGATAGAGCGGGCCGCCGTTGAGCGCGATGAATTTCTGGCCGGCAAGCTCGAACACCACCGTCATGACGCTGCCGGCCGGTGCCGGCATGCCTTCGCCATAGCGGCTGACATCCTTGATCTTCGAGTTCTTGAAGATCGAGACATAGAAATTCGCGGCTTCCTCGGCCTTGCCGTCGTACCAGAGGAACGGCGTGATCTTCTGCATGACGATGTCCTTTCCTCTCGATTTCAAGCCTTGGCGAGGTAGGCGGCGAGCTTGTCCATGGTGCCCGACCACCCCCCGGTCATACTGGCGTGACCGGCATCGAACGTTGCGCGCTCTTCCGCCGTCGGGTTGAGCGGCGACCAATCGACGGTAAACGTCGTGCGGCCGGCGGTTTCGGTGAAAAGGAACGTCGAGAGCATTTCGATCGGCCAGGTCGGGCTCAGCGGATGGCGGGCGAGGCCGCCCGACTCGTCGGAGAAGGAGTTGATGAAAACGATGCGCTCGGGCAGCGTAATCTCGCGGTAGACCATGCGTCCCCACATGATTTTGCCGTCGGCTGTGCGCATGCCGTAATGATATGTGCCGCCGGGCCGCAGATCCATTTTCGAGGCGGTGATCTTGGCGCCCTTGGGTCCCCACCACTGCTTCATCTGCTCGGGATCGGTGAAGGCCTTCCACACCACATCGCGAGGTGCATCGAAATCGCGCGAAATGATGAAGGGCTTGCTGGTAGCCATCGATGTGCTCCCTGTTTTCGGTAATGTGTTCAGGTGGCCAATTTTTCGCAGTTGATCATCCAGGGAATACCGAACTGTTTGAACAGCAATTCGGCGACGAATTTGCGGCAGCCTCGCGTCGCTCAATTTGCGCCTCGCATCCTGCGTTCGAGCGAGAGCTGGCCGCGCGGGTGGCGAATGTGCGCGGCTTCGGCCGGCGTGCGGGCAAGCGCAATTGCCGCCACGAAAACGCTCGACGGCGGCAACCTGTGCGAAACTCGCGTTGGCTGCAAGCCTTTATGTTCTGTTTTTGTTCCTTTGATCCATGTCAGGACAACGCTTGCCTGCCAAAGTAGTGGGTATCTTGATGCAATGAGCGGATTTTCAGGGACGAACGATGCGGCCAACTGCGTGTCAGGCATGTGCGATCAGGGTTGGCGCGGTCTGCGGGGCATTAACGAGCGAGGAACTCGTGCGGCTCAACGCCATTGCCCGCCACAAGCGCATCGCGCGCGGCCAAATCATCTTCCGCTGCGATGAGGAGCTTCCATATTTCGCCAACGTCGTTTCTGGCGTGGTGAAGCTCAGCAAGGCCCTCGGCGACAGCCGCCAGCAGATCGTTGGATTGCAGTTTCCCTCGGATTTCCTCGGCCGTCCCTTTCGCGACCGCAGCCCGCACGACGCCGAGGCCGCGACCGAACTGGATTTGTGCACCTACCCAAGCGGTCAGTTCGAATGCCTGATCAAGGAGTTCCCCGGCATCGAGCACCGTCTGTTTGAACGCACCCTCGATGAACTGGATGCGGCGCGGGAATGGATGCTGATGCTTGGCCGCAAGTCGGCGCGGGAAAAGCTCGCAAGCCTCGTGCTGATGATCGCCAAACGTACGCAGACGATGGGCTGTTCGACGCGCCCAATGCCGGAGCACCTGGTATGCGACCTGTCGCTCAGCCGCACCGCCATTGCGGATTTCCTGGGTCTTACCATCGAGACCGTCAGTCGCCAGTTCAGCGCCTTGAAGAGTGACGGCATCATTGCCTTGCCGAGCCATCGCGAAGTGGTCGTGCCGAACCTTGCAAGGCTGCGGCAGGCGGCCGAAATCGACATGGGATAGGTCGCACGAGGAGCGCCGGAATTGCGTCATTGCTCCGCCGGGCTGGTTCTTGCGGCCTCATGGCGAAGTGTTCGGGCAGCTAGCGTCATTGACCCGTGCCATCGACCCGTCCAGCAAATAGTACGCCCAAATCATTAGTGGGAAGCGTCGGCTTATCTTGATCTGGGTCAAACCTTATGCGGCCCATCGGTGATTGGAACACTGCGTGCCGACTTGGCGCCGGAACAGTCCGGGCAGGCATCGGAATTCGGATTCTCGGGGCGAAACATGATAGATACGACTGCGGAACGACACGCGTTCGGCGATGCGATGGCTGTGCTTGCGGCAGCGCTTCTCGCCGGCATCGGAATTACCCTCGCAATTCTCTCGAACAGTGGGCCGATGGCTTTCCACGGCCTGTTGCTAGCGGTGGGCGCGGTCCTGGCCGGCGGTGCTGTTCTCACCAAAATGAACGAAGTCAATCCGGCAGCGCAGAAGGACGAATATTTCGACGGTCCGATCAAGGTTGCGACCGTGTTCGCGATCTTCTGGGGCATCGCCGGGTTCCTGGTGGGTGACATCATCGCCTGGCAGCTCGCTTTCCCGATGCTGAATTTCGATCTGCCGTGGATCAGCTTCGGCCGGCTTCGCCCGCTGCACACATCGGCGGTGATCTTTGCGTTCGGCGGCAACGTGCTGCTGGCGACGTCGTTCTACGTCGTGCAGCGCACTTGCCATGCCCGCCTGGCGGGACGATGGGCACCATATTTCGTGGTCTGGGGCTATCAGCTGTTCATCGCCATCGCCGGCACGGGCTACCTGCTCGGCATTACCCAAGGCAAGGAATACGCCGAACCCGAGTGGTACGCCGATTTGTTGCTCACCGTGATCTGGGTCGTCTACCTGTTGATATTCCTTGCCACGCTGATCAAGCGGAAAGAGCCGCACATCTATGTCGCCAACTGGTTCTACCTCGCGTTCATCGTGACGGTGGCGATGCTGCATCTGGTCAACAACGCGACGATCCCGGTCAGCTTGACGAACCCAAAGAGCTATATCGTCTACGCGGGTGTCCAGGACGCGATGACCCAGTGGTGGTATGGCCACAACGCGGTGGGCTTTTTCCTGACCGCCGGATTCCTCGGCATCATGTACTACTTCGTGCCGAAACGGGTCGAGCGTCCGGTCTATTCCTACCGCCTCTCGATCGTGCACTTCTGGACGCTGATCTTCCTCTACATCTGGGCCGGTCCGCACCATCTGCACTACACTGCACTCCCCGACTGGGCGCAGACGCTCGGCATGACCTTCTCGATCATGCTGTGGATGCCGTCGTGGGGCGGCATGATCAACGGCTTGATGACGCTCGCCGGCGCCTGGGACAAGCTCAGAACGGACCCGGTCGTGCGCCTGCTCGTGGTCTCGGTCGCCTTCTACGGCATGTCGACGTTCGAAGGTCCGCTGATGAGCATCAAGGCGGTCAACTCCCTGTCGCACTACACGGATTGGACCATCGGTCACGTCCATTCAGGTGCGCTCGGCTGGGTCGCCATGGTCTCGTTCGGCGCGATCTATTGCCTCGTGCCGTGGCTGTGGAATCGCAAGGGTCTCTACTCGCTGAAGCTCGTCGAGTGGCATTTCTGGACTTCGACGATCGGCATCCTGCTCTACATCACCGCGATGTGGGTCTCGGGCATCACCCAGGGCCTGATGTGGCGCGCCTACGACCGGCTGGGCTTCCTGCAGTACTCGTTCATCGAGACGGTCGAGGCAATGAAACCCTACTACATGATCCGCGCCTTTGGCGGCCTGCTGTTCGTGCTTGGCAGCCTGATCATGGCCTACAACGTCTGGCGCACGATCCGCGGTGACGCACTGCAGGACGAAGCCGATCAACCGCGCATCGCAGCCGCACCCGGCTTGCGAATCCAGCCGGCAGAATGAGCGAGGACAGAACAATGAAACACGAAGTCTTCGAAAAGAACTCCATCATTCTGCTGATCGGTATTCTGCTGATGGTCTCGGTTGGCGGTATGGTGCAGATCGCGCCGCTGTTCTGGGTCGACAGCACCATCGAAAAGGTCAAGGGCATGCGCCCCTACACCCCGTTGGAGCAGGTCGGCCGGGACATCTACGTCCGTGAGGGGTGCTACAATTGCCATAGCCAGATGATCCGCACGCTCAGGGACGAGGTCGAGCGCTACGGCCACTACAGCCTGGCTGCCGAGAGCATGTACGACCATCCCTTCCAGTGGGGGTCGAAGCGGACCGGCCCCGATCTCGCCCGTGTCGGCGCCAAGTATTCCGACCAATGGCAGGCCGAGCATCTGATCAATCCGCGCGCGCTCGTGCCGGAGAGCATCATGCCGGGCTATCCGTGGCTCGCGACCACCAAGGTCGACACCTACGATCTGGCGGCCCGCATGAAGACGTTGAAGATGGTCGGCGTGCCCTACTCGGACGAGATGATCGCGAACGCGGAGAAGGATCTAGCGGCGCAGATCGACCCTGACAGCCGGCCTGCGCGCGACCTCGTGAGACGCTACCCGAAGGCCAAGATCGTCAAGGTCGACCAGCGCAATGGGCCCGGGCCGACCGAGCTCGATGCCCTTGTCGCCTACCTCCAGATCCTCGGCCAACTGGTGGACTTCACGTCGTTCGATGCTTCCGGCCCGAACCTGAGGTGACCGCGCCATGACCTACGAAACAATTGCTACGATCAGTCAGGTCACGTCGCTGCTGCTGTTCGTTGCCATGTTCGCCGGTGTCCTCGTCTACGCGTTGTGGCCCGAGAACGGGCCGCGCTTTGAGGCAGCGCAGCGGCAGGCACTGGATTTGGATGCGACCGGGCCACGCAATAGGGGGCAACAGTGAGCAAGCAACGTGGAATCGATGAAGTGACCGGCATCGAGACGACCGGCCACGTATGGGACGGCATCAAGGAGCTGAACCGGCCGCTACCACGCTGGTGGCTTTGGACCTTTTATGCCTGCATCCTGTGGGCGGTCGGCTACTGGATCGCGATGCCGACATGGCCGACGCTGAGCGGCTACACCCAGGGCATGCTGGGCTACAGCCAGCGGGCAACCGTCGCCGGCGAGGTCAAGGCTGCGACGCTCGCCCAGGCGGCCATGCGCGACCTGCTCGGCAAGACCGCGCTCGGCGACGTCAAGAAGAATGCGGAGCTACTGCGCTTCGCCACCACCGGCGGCGCGGCGACGTTCCAGACCAACTGCGGTCCGTGCCACGGCCGCGGCGCGCAGGGCTACGTCGGCTATCCGAACCTCAACGACGACGACTGGCTGTGGGGTGGCAAGATCGAGGAGATCGAACAGTCGATCCTTTACGGCATCCGCTCCGATCACGGCAAGACGCGCGCCTCGCAGATGCCGCGCTATGGCCTCGACAAGTTGCTTACCGACGCCCAGATCGACGACGCCACCAACTACGTGCTGTCGATCTCGGGCGGCAAGGCCGACGCCGCCGCGGCCGGTCGCGGTGCCGCCGTGTTCAAGGAGCAGTGTGTCGCCTGCCACGGCGACGACGGCAAGGGCAAGCCCGATGTGGGTGCGCCTAATTTGACCGACGGCATCTGGCTCTACGGTTCGAGCCCGGAAGCGATCGCGACCAGCATTCGCACCGGCCGCGGCGGCGTGATGCCGGCCTGGACCGGCCGTCTCGAACCGGTGACGATCAAGTCGCTGGCCGTTTATGTGTATAGCCTCGGCGGCGGCAAGTAGGTCGCAGCGGCGCAAGGCGCGGGTCGCGGTAAACCCGGGGTGCGATTTGTAGGTCGGCGTCGAACTCCCTTGCGAGACCCGATATCCACGGGTGGTGGTTGAGGTTGTCGGGTCTCGCAAGCGGGCTCTACCCGACCTACGCAACAGTCAAATTTATTGCGGGCCGGTATACGTACTTCGGCCCGCACTATGGAGCAGCAACGGTTGACCACTGTACTCGACAGGAAAGCCAACCCCGGCGCCGGGGTTGCCCAGTTTGACGTCAAGGCGGTCAACCGCAGGGTCGACCGCGAGCTCTACGCCAGCCGGCAGAAAATCCACCCGAAGCGCGCCCGCGGCACCTTTCGCAGCCTGAAGTGGCTGGTCATGGCGCTCACTCTCGGCATCTACTACGGGCTGCCGTGGCTCAGGTGGGATCGAGGTCCGGATCTGCCCAACCAGGCCGTACTGCTCGACATGGAGCACAACCGGTTCTTCTTCTTCTTCCTCGAGATCTGGCCGCAGGAATTCTACTACGTCACCGGCCTGCTGGTGCTGGCAGCCCTGCTGCTGTTCCTGCTGACCTCGCTCGCCGGTCGCGTCTGGTGCGGCTACACCTGCCCGCAGACGGTGTGGACCGACGTCATGATCTCGATCGAGCGCTTCTGGCAGGGCGATCGCAATGCCCGCATCAAGCTCGACAAGGATCCCTGGGGACCGGCCAAGACCTTCAAGAAGGTGATGACACACTTGTCTTGGCTCGCTGTCGGCGTCGCCACCGGCGGCGCCATGGTGTTCTATTTCCGCGATGCGCCGACGCTGGCGCGTGAACTGCTGACGGGTACCGCGCCGCTGGTCGCTTACCTGTTCCTGGCGATCTTCGCGCTGGCGACCTACGTGCTCGGCGGCATCGCCCGCGAGCAGGTCTGCACCTACATGTGTCCCTGGCCACGCATCCAAGGCGCCATGACCGATCGGCACACGCTGCTGGTGAGCTACAAGCCCGAGCGCGGCGAACCGCGCGGGCCGCACAAGAAGGGCGAAAGCTGGGAGGGCCGCGGCGACTGCGTCGACTGCAAGGCCTGCGTCGTGGTCTGCCCGGCCGGCATCGACATCCGCGACGGCGCCCAGCTCGAGTGCATCCAATGCGCGCTGTGCATCGATGCCTGCAACGACATCATGGGCAAGGTCGGCCGGCCGCGAGGGCTGATCGCCTACGACACCGTCGCCAAGCAGGAGGCGACCGCCGCCGGTCTCAAGCATGAACCGGTACAGTTCGTGCGGCCGCGGACGCTACTTTACGCCGGCATGTTCAGTATCGTCGGACTGGTGATGCTGGCTGGCTACCTCAACCGTACCATTCTCGAGATCAACGTATTGCACGACCGCAGCCCGCCGTTCGTGCTGTTGTCTGATGGCTCCATCCGCAATGGCTACACGGTAAAGATCCTGAACAAGCTGCACGAGCCGCGGATGGTGGTGCTCAGCCCCGAGGGCATGCCCGGGGCGCGGCTGACCATCGTTGGCGCCGAGGGCGGTGAGGGCGCGCCGGTGCGGATCGGCACGGACGATCTGCGCGAATTGCGGGTCTATGTTACGGTGCCGGCGGCGGAAGTGAAAAAGCTTCGGTCGTCGTCGACACCGATCTCGCTCGTGGTCCGTGACGCAGCTTCAAAGACCGGGATGACCAGGCGCGCGAACTTCCAGATACCGGCAACCGGCGGCAACAGCCAATGAAAGTGCACTCGATGGCCCGATCGCCCGAACCAGGACAGCTGCAAGGCCGACACGTGCTGGCGATCTTTGCCGGTTTCTTCGCGGCGGTCTTCGCGGTCAACGGCTATTTCCTGCACTCGGCGCTGTCGACCCATACCGGCATCGTCGCCAACGAGCCTTACCGCAAGGGCCTCGCCTACAATTCGCGGATCGAGGCCGAGAGGCGCCAGTCCGAGCTCAATTGGGCCGACAACATCACCATCGCGGCCGACGGTACCGTTGCCGTGACAATGTCCGCAGGCGTTGGCCGCAAGGTCGCGGGCGTCCGGCTTTCGGGCGTCCTGTCGCGGCCCGCGACAGCGGGATTCGACCGGCCGCTTCGGTTCACCGAGGTCGAGCCCGGTCTGTACACCGCCGATGCGGCCGGCATCGAAAGCGGCAGCTGGCTGGTGGCGATCGAAGCCCGCATGTCGCCTGCCGACAAGGAGCCGGTCTATCGCGCCAGGAGGCGACTATGGCTGAAGCCATGACTGCCGCCGCGGTGGCGCTTGGCCGGACTGATGCAGGTGGACACGCAGCGGCCGGCGCGCCAAGGCCCGTGACCACGACGCTGGTCGTCGAGAACATGCATTGTGGCGCCTGCATGCGAAAGGTCGAGCAGGCGCTGACCCGCGTGCCCGGCGTCGCGCATGCCCGCGTTAACCTGTCGAGCAAGCGTGTTGCAGTCGTCACGCCAGCGCGGCCGGAAACCGCCGAGCCGTTCCTCGCCGCGCTGCAGGATGCAGGTTTCGCCGCCTCCGTGCTGGCCGACACCGAGGCACCAGCCCAGCGCGGCCTCGACCAGGACTATCTGAAGCGCCTGGGCGTCGCCGGCTTCGCCGCCGCCAACATCATGCTGCTGTCGGTGGCGGTGTGGTCCGGTCACGCCGGCGACATGCCGGCATCGCTGCAGACGCTATTCCACTGGCTGTCGGCGATCATCGCCTTGCCGGCCATCGCCTATGCCGGCAAGCCGTTCTTCACGTCGGCGCGGGCGGCGCTGGCGGCACGGCGGCTCAACATGGACGTGCCGATCTCGCTCGGCGTGACGCTGGCGACGGCAATGAGCTTGTTCCAGACCATTCGCCACAGCGATCAGGTCTACTTCGACGCCGCGGTCAGCCTGTTGTTCTTCCTGCTGATCGGCCGTGCCCTCGACCAGCGCATGCGCACCCGTACCGCGAGCGCGGCGGAAAATCTCCTCGGCCTGCGCACGCCGGTCACCTCGGTGATAAAGAGCGACGGCAGCGTCGCCCGCATTGCCACCTCCGAAGTCACCGCCGGCACCCGCGTGGTAATTGCCGCCGGCGAGCGGGTGCCGGTCGATGCCAGTGTCGTTCGCGGCGGCGGCGAGGTCGACGAGAGCCTGATCACCGGCGAAAGCCGGCCGCGCAGCATCCAGATCGGTGATCAGCTCTATGCCGGCACGATGCTGCTGTCGGGTCCGATCGAAGCGCGCACCACGGCAGTGGCCGACAACACTCTCCTGGCCGAGATCGGCCAGCTGATGCAGACCGCCGAGCAGGCGCGCGGGCGTTATGTCCGCCTCGCCGACCGTGCCGCGCGCATGTACGCACCGGCGGTTCATGTCCTCGGCCTGACGACTTTTGTCGGCTGGATGCTCGCAGGCTACGGCTGGGAGCCGGCGCTGACGGCGGCCATCGCTGTCCTCATCATCACTTGTCCCTGCGCGCTGGCGCTTGCCGTTCCCGCGGTTCAGGTGGCAGCGACCGGCCGCCTGTTCCGCAATGGCGTCGTGCTGAAGGCCGCCGATGGCCTCGAACGACTGGCCGAGGTCGACACGATTGTGCTCGACAAGACCGGGACCTTGACGCTCGGCCAGCCGCGGATCACCGCCGATGCCCATTTGTCCGATGCGACGCTCGCCCGCGCCGCCAGCCTCGCCTCGCAGAGCCGACACCCATACGCCAAGGCAATCGTGACGGCGGCCCGCAACCGTGGCATTGCGATCGAGGCCCTGCCCGGCGTCGAGGAGGTGGCGGGCGAAGGGCTCACGGCCGAGATCGACGGCCGCGAGCTGCGGCTCGGCTCCGCCCGGTTCTGCGGTATCGACGATCAACGAGCTGCGACGCCGGCGCTGTGGCTTCGCGTCGGCGCCGACCAACCGGTCGCATTCCCGGTCGCCGACGCGTTGCGCTCGGACGCGAGGCAGGTGGTCGCCAGACTCGCGGCGGCGGGCTACCGGCTCGAGATCCTGTCGGGCGACGGCGCTGAAGCGGTGGCGGCGGCGGCAAAGTCCGTCGGCGTTGCCGATTGGCGTGCCGGCCAGCGCCCGGACGAGAAGATTGCCCGCATCGTTGCCTTGACCAATCAGGGCGCCAAGATCCTGATGCTAGGCGATGGTCTCAATGACGCGCCTGCACTAGCCGCCGGTCATGCGGCGATGTCGCCGTCGAGCGCCACCGACATCAGCCAGACCGCGGCGGATGCCGTGTTCCAGGGCGAGCGGCTGATGCCGGTAGTCGAGACCATTGCGGTCGCCAAGTTGGCGCGACGGCGTTCGCTGGAGAACTTCGCAATCGCGATCGCTTACAATATGCTGTTCGTGCCGCTGGCCATGGCCGGCCTCGTGACCCCCTTGATCGCAGCGATTGCCATGTCCGCATCCTCCATTGCCGTTACCGCCAATGCGCTGAGATTGGTCCGCAACCCAAGCGGGGCTTCGTCATGACCGCGCTCGCCTGGCTGGTTCCTGTCGCTCTTGCACTAGGTGGCGCCGGCCTTGCTGCTTTCCTGTGGTCGCTCAAGAGCGGTCAGTTCGAGGATCTGGAGGGCGCCGGCTGGCGCGCGCTCGACGACGAGCCGCCCGCGAAGGCCCCGCCGGTCCTGATTGGCGATCAGCCAGACCCGCAGAAATCCGCGAGGCCGACCTCCCCATGAGCGACAACGCCAGGCATGTAGCTTCCACCAGGGTCGTGACCGAAAGACTGCCGGCGCCGCGCCGGGTGCCGATCGACGCGCCGTGGGCCTGGCTCGCCGCCGGTTGGCGTGACATGTGGCGCATTCCTGGCATTAGCCTGACCTATGGCTGCGTCTTCGCCGCCACAGCCCTCGTCCTGAGCCTTGGCCTGTGGAGCATATCGGCGCATTCGCTGTTCCTGGCGCTAGCCGGTGGCTTCCTGCTGATCGGGCCGCTGGTGGCGGTCGGCCTCTACGAGGCCAGCCGCCGCTTGGCGCTCGGCGATGTGATCAAGCTGTCTGATGTCGCCTCGGCCGGCCTCGGCGCGCGCGGGCAACTCGGGTTCTTCGGCATGGTGCTGTTGTTCGCCCTGATGGTGTGGCTGCAACTCGCGTTTCTGCTGCTTATGCTGTTCATGGGCGACGTCGCCCTGCCGCCCGCCAGCACTTTCGTGCAGACGTTGTTGTTCACGCCGCGCGGCCTCGGCCTGCTGATCGTCGGCTCGATGGTCGGCGGCGTGCTTGCCGCCACGGTATTTGCGATTTCGGTCGTCGCCGTGCCGTTGCTGCTCGTCACCCAGACAGATGCCGTCACCGCCGCCCGCGCCAGCATCGACGCGGTCGTCATGAACCCCAGACCGATGGCGTTGTGGGCCGCGCTCATCGTGGTGATCATCGGCGCCGGCTTCGTGACGCTGCTGGCCGGCCTGGCGATCGCGTTCCCGCTGATCGGACATGCCACCTGGCACGCCTATGCCGACATCTACGGCACGCCGTCGGCGAGCGCGGCGGTCGCTGCGAGATCCTGACCGGCCGCATCCTAGTACCCGGAATCACTTGCAACGAATATCGAAGTCGACGTGATAATGCTCGTCGTGCCGCACCCAGGACGGGCTCTTGCTGAAGTTTATGCGGCTGCCCAATTCCGCGCCGTGCTGCGAGGCCATCAGCAGCGGCATCAGGTCGAGGGCGAAAATCACGCGACGGATGCCGATCTTGTGGGCGCGCGCCGCTTTTTCCAGTGCCAGGAGATGCAGGCCCATCGCTTCAAAATCTATCTTGTAGAGCCCGGCGCGGGCTTGGCTGTCGAAATCGATGCCGTAACCGAGCTTATTGAACGGCGATGCCGGCAGTTCCGCAATCTTGCCATCAAGCGTGCGCACCGGCACGTGGAAGTCGAATGCGGTGCCATTGGCGTGCGATTTGTGCGGCGCGAAATTGCCGCCCCAGGGCCAGCCGCCCTCGGCGTAGACGAAGCGCAATTCCGGCCGGCTCTTGGCCACCTCGTCGTAGGCCTCGACGATGACATCGCGGATCGCGCTGTGCGTGAAGGTGCGGCCCACCAGATATCCGGTGGTACTGTAGGCGCGGTAGTTGTCACCCCATAGCGGTGGCCGGCGGCCGCCCTCCAGGCTGCCACCGGTGACCGCGCCACGGCACACGCTGGCGCGGCCGTTGTCAATGCCGAGAACCGATACGAAAGCCGCAAACCCGGCGAAGGCGATGGCCGGCACGGCGACGACGGTGGCAATAACGCGGCGAAAGCTCATTGGGCCCGAAAAATTCCAGCGAACAACGTCGGCCAGGAGTGCGGCCGAGGCCGGTCGCTGTCAACCGGCATGCTGCTGCAGTCGTGGCCGGCAGGCAACACGCATGAGCACGACGGCTTGCAACAACGCCCGCTTCCGCCGATGATACCGGTGACGAGTGTTCAGCCGGTCTGCCTCGCTGCTGCCGCAGCGCGATGCTGGAATGAATTCGAGTTCGGGAGTGTTAGTGCCATGTCGACGATTACGAAATTCGTGCGGATTGCTTCAGTCTCCTTCATCACGGTAGTCGCACTTGCCGCCTCGCCGGGGCAGGCGAAAGATTTCACCTACAGCCAAAAGGCGAATGACCGGCTGGCAAAAAAGATGAACATACCGGTGTTCTTCGCGCTGCCGCCGAGCGCGCGGCTCGAACTCCCCGGCAACATCGACACCACGGACACCCTGGTCGATTTCAAGCACCCGGAAGCCACAACCGCCGATCTCGGCCTGCGCCTGATCGTCACCAGGCGAGCGGGGATGGCGGCGCGGCTGGCGAAGAGCGGCCTCGTCCAGACTGGTGATATTCTGTTGACGTTCCGCACCGAATGGGGCGGTGCAGGTGCCTATCCCAACGTCCAGATGGGCATCAGCCACACCGGCATGGCCTACGTCAAAAACGGCATTGTGCACAACATCGACAACCCGCTCAACGAGGAGTATCTCGGCGCCGGCATGCGCGCCGATCTGACCAGCGTGCACTACCGCACCCTCGACTATATGCACGTCATCCGACCGCGCGGGCTGACGCCCGAACAGCGCGACAACCTGACGGCATGGGCGAGCCGGCTCAATTCGTCCGCCAGCCGCGTCTACCCAAGCCAGCTGGCCTTCAACCAGGACTACAACGCGCCGAAGTTCAAGGCCGGCAAACCGGTCGAGTTCGTCAAGCATCTGGCCCAGATCGCGCTCGGCAAGAACCCAAATGGCCCGGCGGTCGATATGTTCTGCTCGGAGTTCGTATGGTCGCTGCAGTCGCTCAGGGATTGTGATCCGGCAAAGACGGCTGGGGATTTCGACGGCTCGGGCATCCCGGCCTGCGTCAAGCAGCCGATGAAGCCGATGCTGGCGACCGGCGAATATGCCTTCAAGCGCAACAATCGCTCGAACGCTGGCCTCGCCGACGGTCCGCTGATGGTGATCGACGCCCTCAAACCACCGGCCGAGGAGCGCAAGAAGCTGCTGGCATCGGTGTTCGTGCAGAACCCCGGCCGGATGACCAAGCTGTCGGCCGGTCACAAGTCGGTCGCCGAGCAGATGCAGCCGAAGTTCGAGCCGCTGTCGCGCTATTATGCAGGAGCCGGCGGCGGTTTCTTCGAGAACGCCAAGGCGAGGCTGATTTCCAAGGCGTTCATCCGCGAGATCCCGGAGAACTATTCGCCGACCTCGTACCTGATCAACACATTGCTACCCAGGGATAGCACCTATCGCAGCATGGACTATGTCGCGACGGTCGTTATCGAATAGCTGCTGGTAGCAATGATTCGCACGGGCACTTCGCATTGATCAACCGGCGGCAATTCGTCGTGACCGCCTTGGCCTCGCCGCTGCTGGCGAGCGCGCCGGCGCGGGCGCGAACGCCGATCTATATCGGCGACATGCACTTCCACCTGTTCTTTTTCGGTCGCAATCCCGCGTCCTCGCAGCCGCTCGCCCGCAACATGGCGGATGGCCAGGCCACATTGGTATCGTGGTCGCTGGTCGGCGACGTACCGTGGCTGCGACCGAGCGGTGGCGGCTTCAAGCAGAAAGGCGCGCCGAAAAGCGGCGAGGCGGTGAAATGGTTCAGCGACGAGATGGCGCGCGTTCAAGCGCACCTCGCCGACCAGAAGTTGAACGTCGTCAGGACGGCAGAGGATCTCGACCGCGCGCTCGCCGGCGAACCGCACGTGGTGCTGTCGGTCGAGGGTGCGACCTTCGCCGACGATGGTCTCGAGCAACTGCAGATGGCCTATGATCAGGGTGTCCGTCACCTCCAGCTGGTGCACTTCATCGGCAACCGAATCGGCGACTTCCAGACCGAGAGACCGGCGCACAGTGGGCTGACCGAATTCGGCCGAAAGGTCGTTCGCGAGTGCAACCGGCTTGGCATCCTGGTCGATCTCGCCCATTGCACCGATGCTGCGGTGCGGCAGGCGCTCGAAGTTTCGACGGTGCCGATGGTGTGGTCGCACAGTTCCGTCAACATTGCCGGCCGGCGGCCGCACTGGCTGATGCCCGGCTGGCAGGCGCGGCAGCTCGGCGCCGATGAGGCCAAGGCGATCGCCGCGCGTGGCGGCGTCGTCGGCCTGTGGGCGCTCGGCGCCGATGTCGGCACTTCGCCGGACGCCTATGCCGATCGAATCGGCAGGATAGCCGACTGGCTGGGCGAGGATCACGTCGGCTTCGGCACCGACATGAACGCGCTGGCCGCCCCCGCCATCCGCAAATTTGCAGATCTGCGCCGCGTGGTGACGATACTTGAGCGCCAGAACGTGCCGGAAGGCCGGATTCGCAAGCTCGCGATCGAAAACTATGCCCGTGTTCTGAGGCTGGCTTTCCAGGCCAAGGCGGCTTAAAAGCCGCCAGCGAAGAACCAGTTTGCCCGGGTGCCATGCTAGTATCTTATACTACTTGCGTTGCGCCGATCCGGGTCCGTAAGCTCGCGGCCAATGCCGCACCAGGCCGCAAAATCGGTGCGCCGCCTCGGGTTAGCCCGGGGCTGGGAAACGGTTGAGAGGATGAGGCGCAATGGAAGCGCGTGAGATCGCGACGCGAAGCCGGGGTGGCATGGCCCCGACCGACACTGGCAATCCGCAATACTTCCACAAGGTCGTCGACTGCCAGTATGCGTGCCCCGCGCATACCCCGGTCCCCGAATACATCAGACTGATCGCGCAAGGGCGCTACACTGCCGCCTATATGCTGAACTGGGAGAGCAACGTCTTCCCCGGCATCCTCGGCCGGGTCTGCGACCGCCCGTGCGAACCGGCCTGCCGCCGCGGCCGCATCCAAACCAGTGATGAGGTCAACGCCAAGGACCCGAGCCACAAGAACACCGCGCCGGTTGCCATTTGCCGGCTGAAGCGCGTCGCCGCCGACTACAAGGGCGATATCGACGTATTCATGCCGAAGATCCCGGTTGAGAAGAACGGCAAGCGGCTGGCGCTGATCGGCGCCGGCCCGGCTTCGTTGACCGTGGCGCGCGACCTCGCCCCACTCGGCTATCACATCACCCTGATCGAGAAGGACCCGACCGGCGGCGGGCTGATGCGGTCGAACATTCCGTCGTTCCGATTGCCGGCCTCGGTGCTCGACGAGGAAGTCGATCGCATTCTTGGCTTCGGCATCGAGGCCCGCTTCGGCAAGACGGTGTCGAGCCTGAAGGGTCTCCTCGCCGAAGGTTACGACGCCGTGTTCGTCGGCACCGGCGCGCCGAAGGGCAAGGACCTCGACATTCCCGGCCGGGCCGAAGCCGCCGACAACATCCACATCGGCATCGACTGGCTGACCTCGGTCGCCTTCGGCCATGTCGAGAAAATTGGTCGCCGCGTCGTCGTGATCGGCGGCGGCAACACCGCGATGGACTGCTGCCGCACTGCGCTTCGTCTCGGCGCCGAGGCCGTCACCGTCACCATCCGCTCGCCGCGCAAGGTGATGAAAGCGTCGGAGTGGGAAATCAAGGATGCGCTCCACGAAGGCATCCCGATCCTCGACAACCACGCGCCGAAGAGCTTCGTGATCGACAATGGCCGCCTCGCCGGGGTGGTGTTCGACAAGATGGTCGAGACCGGCGTCGACGCCAGAGGCCGCCCCGTACTCAAGGCCTCCGGCGAGACCGTCACAATTCCCTGCGACGACGTGCTGATGGCGATCGGCCAGGAGAACGCCTTCCCCTGGATCGAGCGTGACATCGGCCTCACCTTCAACGAGTGGAACATGCCGGCGGTCGACAAGACCACCTTCATGTCGAGCCGGCCGGGCGTGTTCTTCGGCGGCGACGCCGCCTGGGGTCCGGAGAACATCATCTGGGCCGTTGCGCACGGCCACCAGGCCGCGATCTCGATCGATGCCTACTGCAATGGTCGCGCCGTGACCGAGCGGCCGAAGCCCGGCGCCAATCTCGTCAGCCAGAAGATGGGCATCCACGAGTGGTCGTACAAGAACGACTACGATCCGTCACGGCGGATCGACGTGCGTCACGCCGACTTGGCGCAGTCACTGAAGAACCTGAAGATGGAGGTCGAACTCGGCTTCGACGACCAGCTCGCCGCCAAGGAGGCGCAGCGCTGCCTCAACTGCGACGTGCAAACAGTGTTCACGCCGAAGCTGTGCATCGAGTGCGATGCCTGCATGGACATCTGTCCGGTCGACTGCATCAACTTCACCGAGAACGACGCCGAGCCGCAGCTGCGCGCCGCCCTTCGCGTGCCGGCGCTGAACCAGTCGCAGGATCTATACGTTTCGGATGTCCTCAAGACCGGCCGCATCATGGCCAAGGACGAGGACCTTTGCCTGCACTGCGGCCTGTGCGCCGAGCGCTGCCCGACCGGCGCCTGGGATATGCAGAAGTTCTTCTACGCCGAACCTCAGGCGTCGAATGCATGCATGTCGAACCACAATGCTTATCTGAGGTAGTGGCCAGGACAGCTGGAAAGCCGGGCGGACCACACATTTCTACTCCCTTGGCCCCGCCGGCCAAGCATCCAAGAACGAGGCTTGCAAGAGCATGAGCGGCATCAACGATTTCGTCATCAAGTTCGCGACCGTGAACGGCTCCGGTTCGGCCAGTGCCAACACCATGTTTGCCAAGACGCTGTTCCGCATGGGCATTCCGGTCAGCCCGAAAAACATCTTCCCGTCGAACATCCAGGGCCTGCCGACCTGGTACGAGGTACGCGTATCGGAGGCCGGCTACATGGCCCGGCGCGACGGCATCGACTTGATGATCGCGATGAACCCGCAGACCTACAATGAGGATCTGCAAGAGGTCGTTAGTGGCGGCTGGCTTCTCTACGACAGCTCGCTGCCGCGCAACTGGGCCCGCGCCGACGTCAATATCCTGGCCATGCCGATCGCCCAGATCTGCGCCGCCAAGTGGTCCGACACCCGCCAGCGCCAGCTGTTCAAGAACATGGTCTACATCGGCGCGTTGACGGCACTGCTCGACATGGATCTCGAGGTGTTGAAGACCGTGATCGGCGATCAGCTGAAGGGCAAGGAGAAGCTTATCGCCGCCAACATGGAGGCGGTCGAGCTCGGCCGCACCTATGCACTGGAAAACTTCGAGTGCCCGCTGCCATTCAAGGTCAGGCATGCGACTTCGGCCAAGGGCCGGATCATGGTCACCGGCAATGATGCAGCCGGTCTCTCCGCGATCTACGCCGGCGCCACCGTCTGCGCCTGGTACCCGATCACGCCGTCGACCTCGGTGCCGGAAGCATTCGAGAAGTACGCCAAGCGAATGCGGGTGGCGAAGGACGGCCAACGGCTCTACGGCATCGTCCAGGCCGAGGACGAATTGGCGGCGATCGGCGTCGCGATCGGCGCCGCCTGGAACGGCGCCCGTGCGTTCACCGCTACCTCCGGCCCCGGCATCTCGCTGATGACCGAGTTCCTGGGGCTCGCCTATTTCGCCGAGATCCCGATCGTGCTGTTCAACGTCCAGCGTGGCGGCCCCTCGACCGGCATGCCGACGCGGACCGGCCAACCCGACATCATCTCCTGCGCCTATGCCTCGCACGGCGACACCAAGCACGTGTTGCTGTTCCCGTCCGACCCGACCGAATGCTTCTCACTCGGCGCGCAAGCCTTCGACCTCGCCGAAAGGCTGCAGACGCCGGTGATGGTGATGTCCGATCTCGACATCGGCATGAACGACTGGGTAACCGATCCGTTCGCCTGGGACGATGCCAAGGTGCACGACCGCGGCAAGGTGCTGTCGGCCGAGCAGCTCGAAGGCTTCAAGGACAAGTACGGCAAGCCGTGGGGCCGCTATCTCGATGTCGACGGCGACGCCATCCCCTACCGCACGCTTCCCGGCACCCACCCGACCATGGGCGCATTCTTCACCCGCGGCACCTCGCACAACGAGTACGCCCGCTACACCGAGGACGGCGTGGTGCATGCCCGCATACTCGACCGGATTCTGCGCAAATTCGAAACCGCAGCGACGCTGGTGCCAAAGCCGGAAATCGTCATCCGCGACAAGCAGTCGAAGTACGGCATCATCTATTTCGGCGCCACCCGGCCGGGGGTGCTCGAAGGCATCGACCTGCTGGCCAAGGACGGCCTTACGTTCAATTCGCTGCGGCTGAAGGCATTCCCGTTCACGCCGGAGGTCAAGGCCTTCTGCGACGCCCATGACCAGGTGTTCGTCATCGAGCAGAACCGCGACGGCCAGATGCGCTCGCTGCTGATGGTCGAGGCCGGCATTCGCGGCGTGAAAAGCTGATCGCCACCTTGAATTACGACGGCATGCCGCTCACCGCCGACTTCGTCCGCAAGGCCATTCTGAAGCATCTCGCCCCGGCCAAGGCGCAGGCCGCCGAATAGACCGCATGCCGGTGCCAGGATGAATCCAGGCGCCTTGCCCTACAAGAAAGCCAGGATCGACCCGTCCCATGTCCTACATCGCCAAGCCATCCGCCTACCACCCGGCGCTCAAGAAGAACGAGCTCGGTCTCACCCATCGCGACTATGAAGCCACCATGTCGACGCTGTGCGCCGGCTGCGGCCACGACAGCATCACGGCTGCGATCATCGAGGCCTGCTTCGAGATGAGTTTGCCGGCGCACCGCGTCGCCAAAGTCTCCGGCATCGGCTGCTCGTCGAAGGCGCCGACCTATTTCCTCGGCCGCAGTCACGGCTTCAACTCGGTGCATGGCCGCATGCCCTCGGTGACCACCGGCGCCAATATGGCCAACCGCGATCTCGTCTACATCGGCGTCTCCGGCGACGGCGACACCGCCTCGATCGGCATGGGCCAGTTCTGCCATGCAGTGCGCCGCAAGCTGAACATGACCTATATCGTCATGAACAACGGTTGCTATGGCCTGACCAAAGGCCAGTTCTCGGCCACCAACGACAAGACGTCGCCGTCGAAGAAGGGCGAGGCCAACCCGTTCGATGCGATCGACCTGTGCCAGCTCGCGATCCAGCTCGGCGCCGGCTTCGTCGCCCGCTCGTTCTCCGGCGACAAGCGCCAGCTGATCCCGCTGATCAAGGCCGCGATCAGCTACAAGGGCTTCGCCTTCCTCGATGTGATTTCGCCGTGCGTGACCTTCAACAACCACCCGCAATCGACCAAGAGCTACGACTACGTCCGCGCCCACAACATGGCGTCGGAAAACAGGCTGGATTTTGTCGAGGGCCGCGACGAGATCACCGCCGACTATGCCGAGGGCACGGCCGCTGACATCACTATGCACGACGGCTCGCACCTCAGGCTCTACAAGGTCGATGGCGGCCATGACCCGCGCGACGCTGATGCCGCGATCATGACCATCCGCACCAACGCCTCGAGCGGCTCGATTGCCACCGGCCTGTTGTACGTCAACGAGGAGCAGCAGGACCTGCACGACGTGCTGGCGACCGACCAGCGCCCGCTCAACGCCCTGCCGATGGCCGAGCTATGCCCCGGCGCCAAGGCGCTGGAACAGATCAACGCCCGGTTGCGCTAGTCGCCGGAATCGCAAATCCCTGGCACGTATGACGGCTGGGAAGGCTCGACCTGCCGGACCTGATTTTGGTCAATGTTCACACTTGCGCAACGGCTACTAAGTCGGGCACGGGGGCCATCGTCATTCTCGCGAGTTGCGCTCGCCAAATCAAAGGCCTAGACCAAGGTCCATGCAGACACTCACGCAGAAGTTGGCCAATCCGACGCGGTTCATGGAACTGTCGGCGAAGGTCCTGCCCTGGATTTCGAGCCTGGCCGCGATCACCATCGCCTATGGGCTGTATCTCGTCTGGCAGGCGCCGCCGGATTACCAGCACGGCCACACCGTCAAGATCATGTTCGTGCATGTGCCCTCGGCATGGTTCGGGCTGATGGCCTATCTCGTAATCGCGATCTCGAGCTTCGGGCTGCTGGTGTTCCGCCATCCGCTGGCCGACGTCTCGGCTAAGGCTGCAGCACCGATCGGCGCCGCCTTCACCTTGCTGGCGCTCGTTACCGGCTCGCTGTGGGGCAAGCCCGGCTGGGGCACCTATTGGGTCTGGGACGCCCGCGTCACCTCGGTGCTGATCCTGTTCTTCCTGTATCTGGGGCTGATCGCGCTGCGCTCTTCGATCGACGACGAGGCGCTGGCTGGCAAGCTGTCGGCTGTACTCGGCCTCGTCGGCGTCGTCATGCTGCCGATTATCCGCTTCTCGGTCGACTGGTTCGACACCCTGCATCAGCGCGCCAGCGTGGTGAAGGCCGCCGGCCCCGCGATCCATTCCTCCATTCTGATCCCATTGCTGGTGATGGCGACCGGCTTCTCGATCCTGTTCCTGGCCATGCATTTGAAGGCCATGCGCAACGAGATCCTGCGCCGCCGGGCGGTCGCGCTCGAGATGGCAGCGGTCAGGCGACAGGCCTCGCGCGGCGAAGCGACGGCGGAAGGGTAACCGTATGGACAAGGATCCCTGGGCCTGGGCCGGCCACATCTACACCTCCTACGGGATCACCGCGCTGGTGTTCGTCGTGCTCGTCGCCTGGCTGATCTGGGACGGCCGCCGCCAGCAGCGCCGGCTTGAAGCACTGGAAGCGCGCGGCATCCGTCGCCGCGCCCGCGAGTAGCCGATGCAGAAGATCGCCGAAAAGCCAGAGCGCCCCGAGCCGCCGCCACGAAAGACGCGAGTCGTGCTGCTGCCGATTGTGATTTTCGCCGCGGTCGCGGCATTGTTCGGCTACGCATTGACGAATTCCAATCCAACCAAGCTGCCATCGGCACTGATCGGCAAGCCGGCACCATCGACTGATCTCGCGGCCCTGCCCGGCCTCTACTCGGGCGGCAAGCCGGTGCCCGGAATCATGGCCGCCGAGCTTGCCCGAGGCGAGGTCACGGTCGTCAACTTCTGGGCGTCGTGGTGCGTGCCGTGCGTGCAGGAGCATCCGATGCTCGGCGAGCTGAAAAAGCGCACGAGCGTGCGGCTCGTAGGCGTCAACCACAAGGATCCGGCGCCGGGCGGGCTGAAGTTCCTCGCCCGCTACGGCAATCCGTTTGACGCAGTCGGCGTCGACGGCAATGGTCGCGCCTCGATCGAGTGGGGCGTCTACGGCATGCCGGAGACGTTCGTCGTCGATCGCCAGGGCCGGATCGCCTACAAGCATGTCGGGCCGCTGACGCCAGAGACGCTGACACGGCTCGTCGTCCCGGCAATCGAGGCGGCGAAGGCGAAGCAGTAGCCCGCGCCTTCGGACGCAATCAGAACTTGCCCTCGCTCAACAGCCGTGCCGCCGCATCGGCGGCCGAGGCCCTGCCGGCCAGGATGTCGTCGCAGGCGGCGGTGAGGCCTCGGCCATCGCCCGCCTTGATGCGCTCGGCCATCAGTTCGGCGGCGGCCCGGGCTATCAGATAGCGGGCGCGACGCCGGCGGCGCTCGAGGGCCGGAGCGGCAAGGCGGAGCACCGACAAGCGTTCGATCTCGTCGACGAGGCGGCCGACCCCCTCGCCGGTAGTGGCGGTGGTCTTGAGCACCGGCGTTGCCCGATCACTCTCGGCGGCACGCACCGAGACCGCGCCGGCCAGCTGCTGCAGCGTTGCTTCCGCACCCGGCCGGTCGCCTTTGTTGACCACCAGAATGTCCGCGATCTCGAGCAGGCCGGATTTCATCGCCTGGATGTCGTCGCCGAGGCCGGGCGCGGCCACCACCACGCGCACGTCGGCGATCTCAGCCACGTCGATCTCGCTCTGGCCGGTGCCGACCGTTTCCAGGACGACGGTGTCGAAGCCGGCGCCGTCGAAGGCATCGATGATGCGCACTGCAGCCGGCGTCAGGCCACCGAGGACGCCTTTCGACGCCAGCGAACGCACGAACACGCCGTCGTCCTCAGTGGCGGCAGTCATGCGGATACGGTCGCCGAGAATGGCGCCGCCCGAGATCGGGCTCGACGGATCGACGGCGATCACCGCGACCGTTGAGCCGCGCCGGCGCAGCTCCCTGATCACGGCATTGACGAGGGTCGACTTGCCGGCGCCTGGCGGTCCGGTGACGCCGATCACACTGGCGCGGCCGAGTGCGTGCCCAATCACGCCCAGGATCCGCCCGGCAATCGGCGATAGGCGTTCGAACTCCGTCGCGACGCGCGCGATGGCACGACGCTCCTGACGGCGCAAGCCTTCGACGATCTCGATCAGCTCGGCGTCCGAAGCTGTGGTCATAGTGCGATCATCACGGCTTGAGGACCACCCGTCCCTCGGGCTTCACGTCTATGATGCCGAGCTTGCGGGCGTAGACCATGACATCGTTGGCGAGGAGCTTCGCGTCCTCGAGCCGCATGGCGAGCTTTGCCGTCCGAAACATCACATAACCGTCGCCACCGCGCTGGAAAAAGTCACTGCCGGCGACGGTATAGGTGCGCGTGTCGCTGAGCGGCTCAGCCCCGACCTTGATGGCGGTGACGCGCGATCCCGGCGGCTTCTTGAGGTCGGCTTCCACCGTCATGCCCGAGTAATGCATGAAGCTGCCGGCCGCTGCCGGTGATTTCGCGACGCCGATCTCGGCCATCCGGCGGATTTCCGCGCCCTTCAATTCGAATACGATGTTGAGATTGCCGAACGGTAGCTCGGTGACCACGTCGCGGCGGGTGAGCTGATGGCCGGCCTCATAGAGCTTGCCACCGCGAATGCCGCCGCCATTGATGACCGCGATATCGGCCTTGACCGCCTCGCGGGCCGCATCGGCAATAAGATTGCCGATCGCCGCCTCGACCGCACGCACGGTAGCATTGCGACTGTCGAGTCCAGACGCGAGCTTCGCCACCGGCACGTCGAGCTCGCGCGACAGCTCGGCCTCATAGTCCTTCACAACCTGGAGCATGTCCGGGTCGGGCGCATAGGCGGCGCTATCGAGCAGGCGGAAGTGCGGCCGCCACGCTACGCTGCGTGCGCCGTCGACCGTCTTGGTCTCTACGGCAAGATCGATGGCGATCACCGTCATAGCGTCCTGGCCGGCCTCGGCCATCACCGATTTGCCATCGTACAGCAAGCGCAGGTCATGATCATCGCCGCTTAGCAGGATGTCGGCCACGCGGCTGTCATAAAGCGCGAAGTCGATCTCGCGGGCGGCATGCACCACCGCGATGACGATATCGGCGCCGGCGGCGCGCAGCTCCGTCGCCTTGGCAGTGACCATTGGCACGACGGCCGTGATCTTCAGATCCTCCGGGTTCGATTTCTGGTAGCTGTCCTCGGCGGTGGCGCCGATGAAGCCCAACTTGATGCCGCCGACCGAAATCATGCGGGTATCGGCGTGGCCGGCGATCGGATTGCCGTCCGACCCGCGCAGATTGCCGGCGAGGATCGGAAATTTCGCCGCGGCCATGCGCTTCAGGTAAATCTCGCGGCCGAAGTCGTACTCGTGGTTGCCCGGCACGAAGATGTCCGGCGCCAATCGATTGGTGATGTCGATCACGTGGCTGCCCTGGTCGAAGCCGCACAGCAGGCATGGCGACAGCGCGTCGCCGGCGTGCACCAGCAGCGTATTCGCACTCGCCGCCCGTTCGGCCTTGACGATGGCAGCAAGGCGCGGATAGCCGCCGCGGCCGGACTGCTCGTTCATCTTGTAGATATCGCTGATCAGCAGCAGCGTCAGTTTCGCCTGCTCCTGCGCCAGCACCTGGCTTTGCCAGACCGCGAAGATCAACGAGAACAAGGCAGCGCAGCGGCCTAGTCGGTTCATGAATGAAGGCACGGGGCAATATCCTCGACAAGCGCGGGCAGTATCCAGGGCCGGGCCGGCCGCAAGGCCTCGACCACGCCGCCGCGATCTCGCAGCCGACGCCGTGCAACCTACGACAGTCAACCTTGTCGGTGGAATAGCTTTTCGTGCCGCAAGCGGGCCACACCGGGCTTCACATTGGGTTGCGGACGGTTATCCTGGTAGCCGTAGAGCGTACTCACGGGGTTCCATGCACAAGAGTCCGATGCAGCAGCTCATCGACGGCGATCTGCCGAAGATGGTGCGGTGGTACGATCCGCGGCTCCTCGCCCGCGTCAGTGTGCGAACGCTGGTGTCGGCCGTGTTCGGCCAATACGCCGACCAGCGGTTGATCCAGGCGGCCACCGACCCCTCGACCGGCCGCGAGCTGCTCGACCGCTACGATTTTTCCAACCCGGCCTCCGACGATCCAGCCAGATGCGTCTCGTGCGACGATACCGGCGCCTTCTGGATCGACTACATCAGCGATATCGGCGATGGCTTCGAACCGACCTACGCCACTGCCTACCTGTTGGCCCAGGACAGCATCGACCTCAAGGGCGCCGGAAAGCTACCGCACGGCGACATCCTGATCATGGGCGGCGACCAGTGCTACCCGCAGGCGACCCGCCCCGAATACAAGAAGCGGCTGCAGGAGCCCTACGACATCGCGCTTTCGGGCAACGAGCCGAAGCGCAAGCTGTTCGCCATTCCCGGCAACCACGACTGGTACGATGGGCTGCAATCGTTCGACAGCCTATTCTGCTCGTCGCGCGACAAACTTTCGGAAAGCCGTGGCAGCATCATCGGTGGCTGGCAATGTCATCAGCATCGCAGCTACTGGGCGTTGAAATTGCCGCACAAGTGGTGGATCTGGGGTACCGACATCCAGTTCTCGAAGTATCTCGACACCGCCCAGGTCAACTATTTCCTCGCCGTCGCCGCCGAGATGGGCCCGGATGACAAGATCATCATCTGCATGGCCGAGCCGGCCTGGATGCTGGCCGACTTCCAAGGCCAGGACGAGGAGGAGAACTTCTTCAAGATCACCGCCATCGCGAGGTCGCGCGGCGCCAAGGTGTGCGCCGTGCTCGCCGGCGACTGGCACCACTACAACCGCTACTCGTCGACCGAGCTCGGCGTGCATTTCTTCACCGCCGGCGGCGGCGGCGCCTTCCTGCATCCGACCCACGTGCTGAAGAACGAGATCTCGGTGCGCTGGCCCGAAATCGTATCCACGAGGTCAAGCAACGACGAACACACCACCGTCACCCACGAGTGGGCGGCGCAGAACTACGACGTCCGCCTGAAGCGACCAGTGAAAGCCAGATCGAAAGTCCAGGAGGCGGTGCGCGAGGTGATCGAGCCGATCCAGGACCTGCGGCAGGAGATCAAGGAGCAGGTGCAGCTGAAAAAGGCGCCTAGAGCGCCATTGAAGCCGCGGGCGCCGAAGTGCTATCCGAACCGCTCGACCAGCCTGTTACTGTCATTCCGCAATCTCGCCTTCCCGATCTTCAACTTTCCATTCGCGATCGGCATCGGCATCATCTACTGGCTGATCACCTGGCAGTTCCACACCGTGATCCGCACCTACGACATTTCCTCCGGCAAGGTCGACCAGGTGGGCCTGACGCAGGCGCCCGAACAGGTGCTCGCGTGGATGCCGCTATACATCCTGCAGGCGACGCTGAGCATGAGCTTTGCCGTGATGCTGCTTACGCTCTATGGCGCGCTGCTATGGTACGTCGAGGCCGAGGAGAAGCCCGGATTGCGCCGCTTCATCACCAAGTTCGGCGTCGGGACGCTGCATTTCCTGGCGCACGTCATAGTGATGTTCTCCCTGTTCGTCGGGTTGCTCGCGCTCAACAACAACCTCTCGCCATGGTTCGCCGACAAGGCCAATGCGGTGCTCGCCGGCGCGACCAAGGATGCCGGAATCGTTGAGAGCATCATGAAGGAGACGCTGGAGCCGTTGTCGCAGGAACGCCAGCGGCAGCGCGAGGCGCGCGATGTCGGTCCGCGCGACCCGGTGCCGCCGACGCCGCCGGCGAGCCAGGCCTCGAAGGCCTCCAAGACCGTCGATCCGAAGACCGTGCGCGAGCTGGTCGGCCTACTTTATCCATTCGAAATGATGTTGTTCGGCGGCCTGATCGGCGGCTTCATCTGGGGCTGCTACTGGGTGATCGCCGGTTTGTTCGGCCACATGCACGCCGAGGACGCGTTCGCCGCGCTCAGGATCAAGAACTACCGTAATTTCCTGCGCATGAAGTTCGAACCGGACCAGCTGACGATCTATCCTGTCGGCCTCGATCGCGTGCCGCGGCTCGAGGGGTTGACCGGCATGACCGAGGATCAGGTCTACCGCTCCGGCGGCCGGTCGGGACTGAAGCCGCGACAGCCGTTGCGTCCGCACCTGATCGAGGAGCCGATCGTCATCCGGCCGGAATACGTGAAGGGGTAGCGGCAATGCGCCCACACTCGAGCAGCGCTTGGCCCAACAAGACGCTGATCATCTGGTCGGCAGCGCAGCGCCGGCGGTGACGTGACGCTCCTTCAGCAGCATCTCATAGGCCGCAAGCAGTTGCGCGCGCTCGGTTTCCCAGCGCAACAGCGACTTGGCGCGTATCTTGCCGGTCGCGGACAGCTTTGCCCTCAGCGCGTCGTCATCGAGCAGGCACGCCATCTGGTCGGCGAGCTCGAACGATGAATTTCCGCGTGCGACCAGGGCCGCGTCGCCCGCGACCTTCATGCCCTCGTCGAGATCGAACTGCACGAACGGGATGCCGAGGCTCATGTACTCGAACACCTTGTTCATCGAGATCTTGTCGTTGTAGCCGTTCTTGGGGTCGGGAATGATGCCGATGTCGAAGGTCGAAAAGGCGCGCAGCAGCGGCTTGCCCGACAGGAAGCCGGTGAAGGTGACATAGTCGTCGAGGCCGCGCGCCGCGACCATGCCCTTGAGCCGCTCGAGTTCGGTGCCGGAGCCGACGATCACGCACTGGGTGTCGCGGCGGCCTTGCGTATTGACGAGGTGGGCCATGCCCTCGATCAACAGATCAACGCCATCCTGCGCACCCATGATGCCGACATAGCCGACAACGTAACGGCGGCCGTTGCGATAGCGCTCCTCCGGCTCGATGCGCTTGAAGCGCGACAGGTCAGGGATCGAGCGAACGACGAACACGCGCTCGGGGTCCATGCCGCCGCGTGTCACCGCAATCGACTTGAAAGTCTCGTTGGTCGCGATCGAGGCGTCGGCAGTGGCGAAGGTCCAGCGCTCGAGCTTCAGCAGCAGGCGATGGAACAGGCCGCGCTTCCCGAACTTGGCTTCGTAGAGTTCAGGATTGATGTCGTGGTGGTCGAACAGGAACGGTTTGCCGAACAGGTATTTCCAGAACGCGCCGATGATGAAGATCAAGTCTGGCGGATTGCAAGCCTGGATGCAGTCGAAGCCGACCTTGAAATGAGCGCGGATGCTCAGCACGAACTCCCAGAACAGCGCCCATGAATATTCGAGCGCATAGCCGAGCGCGCCGTCGGCCTCGTAGGGCAGCGGATGGCGGAACACGTGAATGCCGTCGAGGATCTCATAGGTCTTGGTATACTGGGCGCCCTTGGGGCAGATGATCGAGACCCTGTAGCCGCTATCGCGCAGCGTGGTCGCTTCCTGCCACACCCGCCGGTCGATCGGCACAGTGAGGTTTTCGACGATCATCAGGATGCTTGGCTGCTTGGCCAACACTCGAACTCCCAGACGCCACGCGCAGTAATGTCGCCGCCAGCCAGATGGCGGAAAACTGCGCTCGACATGGGTGTGAGGTTGCCACGTCAGGGTAAACGTTTCGTCGGCAAGCACGGACAATGCTTCGCCGCGCGGTGTCCCGAATTGGGACGGCGAAACCGGAAGAGTCCTAATATTTCGTTATTGCGCGCTGGTCTGTTTCTTGCGACCAATGAAAACGGCGAAGTCGTCGGCGCCGTTTTGCATTATCAGCGTGAGTTAGAGGTCATTCAATGTTCAAGATTTCCCGCGACCGGCCCTGGCCACCATCGATCGATCTGTCGACCGTGCGCAAGACCGTCGCCTACATGCAGGGCGATCTGGCGCGGATCCCGGGCCTGGAAAAGATTGCCGCCGCACTCGACGCCGCGATCAAGGAGATCGACGCCGTCGACACCCGGCCGCGCGTGCTGAGTCTCGCCGATGGCGTCACCCGTTCGCGCTTCCTGCCGCGCAAGCACTGAGTTTCAGGCCGCTATCGCCTCGGCCATCGCCACTACCCGGTCGAGCATGTCGCTGCCGGGTCGGCATAGTTCGTCGACGATCGTGAAGTGGTTCTTGGCCGATACGATCTTGCTCTCGATCGCGACCTTGCCGCCCGACCACGCCGACGCAAAATCGGTCGCCTGCCGAATGAACTCCGAGCTTTCGTCGCCGCCGACTGCCGCCAGGAATTCGCACGCATGCGACGGTTGCGGCCCGAACATCGGGCTCAAGGCGAGCGCCGTCGGCTGATCGAGCTTGAGCGCCGCATTGAGCGAGGTCGGGATCAGCGGTGGCAGATCATAGACGCCCGACAAGCCATAGGCCGCCTTCACCAGATCGGCCGGTGCATCGCCGCGCCGCAATCGTGACGCCATCAGCATCGCTGCTATGTGACCGCCGGCGGAGTGTCCAACCAGCACCGGCCGCCGCTTCGTCTTCGCCCACAACGCCGCCAGAAACAGCTCCATCTCGGCGACGATGTCGGCGATGCTGCAGTCCGGACACAGGGTGTAGGACGGGATCGCTACGGTCACTCCGCGCTTGACCAGCTCGCCGGCGACGAAAGCGTACTCGCGCCGGTCGCCGCGCTGCCAGTAGCCGCCGTGGATGTAGGCGACGAGCGGTGCCCGACCCTTGGTCTGGCGGCCCGCATAGAGGTCGTAGGCGTTGCGCGGCTTCGGACCGTAGGCGATGTCAACATCGCCCTTCAGTTCCGACCGCGCCGCAAGCGAGGCCTGCGCCCACCGCGCGATGATTTCGCCCGAATTCGCTACCCGAGCGCGGTTGTTGTACTCGGCTTCGAGGTCGAGCGTAGCCATGTCGTTTCTCCTCAAGCCGCCACCGACCTGGCACGCGCATCCTCGATGATCATGTCGGATGCCTTTTCGCCGATCATGATGGTCGGCGCGTTGGTATTGCCCGAGGTCATGGTCGGCATGATCGCGGCGTCGGCGACGCGCAGGCCGGCAAGTCCGCGCACCCTTAGCCGGTCGTCGACCACCGCCTTGGGGTCGCGGCCCATCTTCGCCGTGCCGCAGGGATGGAAGATGGTGGTGCCCATGTCGCGGGCGAACTGCATCAATTGCTCGTCGGACTTGACCGAGGGCCCGGGCGCGAATTCGCGCACGGTCATGTCGGCGAACGGCGGCCGGGCAACGACACGGCGGGCGAGCTTCATGGCGTCGAGCAGGACGCGGCGATCGATGTCGGCCTCGAGATAGTTCGATACGATCGACGGCTGCACCTTCGGGTCCGGCGACTTGATACGGATGTAGCCGCGGCTTTCGGGGCGCAGCTGGCACACCGACACGATCACGCCGGGGAACTTGTGCAGGCCCTTGCCTGGCCCTTCGCCCGACAGCGGGATGAAATGGAACTGGATGTCCGGCACTTCAAGGTCGGACGACGACTTGGCGAACACGCCGACGACGCCGGCGCCGAACGTCAACATGCCGCTGCGCCTGAAAATGTACTCGAGCCCGGTCTTCACCTGCAGCCAGCGGCTGTGCCAAACCTCGTTGAGGCTGCCGCGGCCGCTCATCTCGTAGACCATGCGGGCTTGGTAGTGGTCCTGCAGGTTTTCGCCAACACCGGCCAACTCGTGGCGCACCTCGACGCCGGCGGCGTTCAGGACTGCGGCCGGCCCGATGCCAGACACCTGCAGCAACTGCGGCGAGCCGATCGCGCCGGCTGACAGGATCACCTCGCGGCGCGCCTTCACGACTTCGGGGCGGCCGTCGCGCCTGATGCGAACCCCGGTCGCCTTCTTGCCATCGAGGATGATCGATTGCGCCTCGGCATTGGTGATGACGTGCAGGTTCTGCCGCGACTTGATCGGGCGCAGGTAGGCGACCGCCGTCGTCGAGCGGCGACCGTCGCGGTTGGTCAGCTGGTAGTAGCCGACACCCTCCTGCGACGGGCCGTTGAAGTCCTTGGTATAGGGGATGCCCTCGGCCAGGCACGACTTGACGAATGCGTCGCACACCGGATTGTCCATGTGCACGTCGGAGACGCCGAGCGGGCCGTCCGTGCCGTGCAAATCGTCGGCGCCACGCTCCTGGTGCTCGGCGCGCTTGAAGTAGGGCAGCACGTCGGCAAAGGACCAGCCGGCGTTGCCGAACTGGCGCCAGATGTCGTAGTCGCGGGCCTGGCCGCGAACGTACAATAGACCGTTGATGGCGCTGGTGCCGCCCAATACGCGACCGCGCGGCCAGTTGATGACGCGGCCGCCCAGGTGCGGTTCCGGCCCAGAACCGAACTGCCAGGTGATCTTCGGATTGAGGATGTTGCGGTAGTAGCCCGCCGGGATGTGGATCCACGGATTGCTGTCGCGGCCGCCGGCCTCGAGCAATGCGACCGTGACACTGGGGTCGGCGCTCAGCCGATTGGCGAGCACACAGCCGGCCGAACCCGCGCCGACGATCACGTAGTCGTAGCCACTTGTCGCAATTCCGCCCGCCATCGCAATTCCTCTTTGCTTGTCGTTTATTGTGGACAAAATGATAAGTGAGTTGCGTAGTATTTGCCACCGTACCGGACGCATTGCTCGAATCGAGCTACCGCGCAGGTGTCATGATTTTTTCAACGTCAACCAGGATGAAGGCAAAGCTAAATGGCTAGGAAACCAAGTGGAGAGTTCGACGGGGAAGGCTGCGGCAGCGGCCGCAGCACGGGTGCTGGCCGATCCGGCATCAACAAGGGCGGAGCGGAAGGCTGCGGCTTCCGCGCTGACGCAGTCGCATAGTGCTACCGAGACAACAGGCGCAAAAGCGGCCCAGGCCGCTTCCAAGGTTCTACGCGATCCCAAGACCAGCAAGGTTGCCAAGTCGGCCGCGGCCTCGGCCTTGACCCAAAAGACCAAGGCAAAAGCCAGGAAGAAGTGATCTTCCGCTCAAAAATAGCGTCTAGTGACAGCTAGGCGCTATTCCCCCAAGCGACCATTTTTTGACGTTTATCAGTGTGTATGCTATTACACACTCCAAGACGTTTTGTCGGGACGAGACGTCCTTATGATCGAACGCAACAGCCAGCGAATTCTGGCTCGACTCATGCGCGAAGGCCGGGAGGAAGCTGGCGGCAAGGGTTCGCACCGCAAGCTAAGACATGCGGCGACCGGCCGGACTGTTGTTGTTCCCCACCCCAAGAAGGATCTGCCCACGGACACAGCCCGCAAGATTGCCAAGCAGGCTGGATGGTTGTCGGAGTGAGGCCATGCAAACATATTTCGCCATCGTTCATCAGGAAGACGACAGCGCATTCGGCATAAGCTTCCCGGATGTGCCCGGTTGTTTCTCGGCAGCTGACGACGAAAATGACGTCCTCAAGAACGCGCAAGAAGCGCTAGCACTCTTTGTGGCGGGCCTGGCAGAGCTGCCATTGGCGCGTTCACTCCATGATCTGCGGCTTGATGCCGAGGTTCGGGCCGACCTTGCCGATGGTGCTTTTTTGATCGCTGTGCCACTGATCGCGATGGACCACAAGGCGCGTTACAATTTGATGCTCGACACCGCGCTCGTCGCAGGGATCGACAATGTCGCGAGAACAGTCGGCATCAGCCGCTCGGAGTTCGTTTCCGACACCATGCAACGGCGCCTGGAGGCAGAGGTCGGCACAGTTGTACTGAAGAGAACTGGGGGTCGATCTGGATCAGTTATCTTCAGCAAAGTGTCATCTGGGGCCGCTGCGGCCCGCGTTCTCGCCGATCCCGCCTCAAGCAAGGCGGAGAGGAAGGCTGCGGCATCCGCACTGACCCAGTCGCATAGTGCTACCGAGACCACAGGCGCAAAAGCGGCCCAGGCCGCTTCCAAGGTTCTACGCGATCTCAAGGCCGGCAAGGGTGCCAAGTCGGCCGCCGCCTCGGCCTTGACGCAGAAAGTCAAGACGAAGGCCAAGAAGAAGTAATCAGCGGCACCCGCCCGAGACCCTCTCTTCGCCGGACCGCGACGGGAGGATTTTCCTGGTGCTCACGCCTTCGGCTTGCCGCGTAGCGCCCGGTAGGTCTCGATCACCTGGCTGTCGTCATGGCCGCCGAGCCCCATGCCCGAGGCGGCGATGAATAGCTGGTGCGCGGCGGCCGACAGTGGCAGTCCCATCTTGGCGGCGCGGCCGGCATCGAGCACGAGACCCAGATCCTTGACGAAGATGTCGACGGCGCTGGCCACCTGGCCGTCGTCTGCGACCATGCGCGGGCCGCGGTTCTTCAGCATCCACGATGATGCGGCGGACCCCGACAGGATCTCGAGCGCCAACGCCGGATCGATGCCCTCGCGCTCGGCCAGCGCCAGGCCCTCCGCGGCGGCGGCAATGTGGATGCCGGCGAGCAGCTGGTTGACGGTCTTCATGGCGGCGCCCTGACCGGGCTTCTCGCCGAGATGATAGAGGTTCGAGCCCATCGCCAAGAGCAAAGGCTTGGCCTTCTCGAACACCGGCTCCGGCGCCGACGCCATGATCGTCAGAGTGCCGGCGCTGGCACCGACCACGCCGCCCGACACCGGCGCATCGACGAACGTGCGGCCGGTGGCCTCGACCTTCGCCGCCATGGCGACGATGCGAGCCGGCGCGCAGGTCGCCATCACGATGACGCTCGCGTCCGGCTTCAAGGCATCGAGGGCGCCGCCGGCGAACAGCACCGCCTCGGCCTGGTCGGCGTTGACCACCATCAGCACCAGCGCGTCGGCTTGCCTGGCTGCTTCCGCTGCTGACGTCGCGCCATAGCCTCCCGCCGCCACGAGTTTTGCCACCGCTTCGGCGCGCATGTCGAAGCCAGTAACGCGGAACTGCTTGCTTACCAGGCTCGCGGCCATCGCCGAGCCCATGGCGCCGAGGCCAACGAAAGCGATCGATTGGGTCATGTCTGGTTCCAATATCTGGCTAGTACCCGGAATCACAAATCCCTGGCACGTATGAAGGCCGGGGATGCTCGCCGGCCAGAAGCGGTGCGCCGGCCGATGCTTGCGCATCGGACAAGCGCCGCGACGCCGCCGGCGAGCATCCCCGGCCGCCCGAAGGGTCGCGGCCCCCGGGCGCCCGCCGCGTCGCGCGCCTCGACCGTAGTCTGGGCTACGCTCTTCGGCGCGCTCCTTGCGGATCGCCGCAGGGATCCGCGATCAGACGTACCAGGGATTTGTAATTCCGGGTACTAGGGTCGCCGGCATCTGCTTCCGACGTGGCATCGCTACAGCCGCTTGCCGTTCTCCCTGTCGAACAGGTGCACCAGGTCGGCGCGCGGGCGCAGCTTGATCTTCTGGCCCGGCGCCAGCTGGTGGCGCTCACGGAAGATTGCAACGATATCCTGGCCGCTGATGCGGGCGACGAGCTGCGTCTCCGAACCTGTCGGCTCGATCACCACCACCTCGGCATCGACGCCGGGACCCTCACCACCAAGCTCGATATGCTCGGGGCGGATGCCGTAGACGACCTGGCGGCCATCGCTGCCGGCTGGCGCCTTGACCAGCGGCAGGCTGGCGCCGCTCGACATCTGGACCATCGGCGCACCACCGGCCTTGACCGTGCCGGCCATGAAATTCATCGCCGGCGAGCCGATGAAGCCCGCGACGAACTGGTTCTGCGGCCGGTCGTAGAGCTCGAGCGGCGCCCCCGTCTGCTCGACGATGCCATCATGCATCACGACGATCTTGTCGGCCATGGTCATGGCCTCGATCTGATCATGGGTGACGTAGACTGTGGTGGTCTTGAGCCGCTGATGCAGTTCCTTGATCTCGGCGCGCATGGCAACGCGCAGTTTGGCATCGAGGTTCGACAGTGGCTCGTCGAACAGGAACACCTGCGGATCGCGCACGATGGCACGACCCATGGCGACGCGCTGCCGCTGGCCGCCGGACAACTGCCGCGGGTAGCGCTCAAGCAGGCTACCCAGGCCGAGGATGCTAGCCGCCTTCTGCACCCGCTCGTTGATGATCGCCTTGTCGATATCGCGCAGCTTGAGCGAGAAGCCCATATTGTCGGCGACCGTCATATGCGGATAGAGCGCATAGTTCTGAAACACCATGGCGATGTCGCGCTCTTTCGGATGGACATTGTTGACCACCCGCTCGCCGATCGAGATGGTGCCGCTGGTGATGTTCTCGAGGCCCGCTATCATCCGCAACAGCGTGGACTTGCCGCAGCCCGACGGGCCGACCAGCACCACGAACTCACCATCTAAGATTGGAACGCTGACGCCTTTGATGACTTGGGTCGTGCCAAACGACTTTCGCACGTCGCGGATCTCAACCGACGCCATTCCCTGAACTCCTCCGGGTAAAGCTACGAGCCAGGCTCGTTTTTGCTTGGGTCCGACTGTGGCACGGTCGAATTCCGATGCCGAGCGCGAGCAACGTATACATTGACCCGGCCACATGCCAAACAGCATTTGCTCGACAGTGCCGGCCAGGTATCCGGCCGCTGATCTGCAGCGTCGCCTCGCGGTGGTCTCACCCGGCCACCACTTCCGCCTTTTCCAGCACCGCGTGCAGCAAAACGTTGGCGCCGTTGGTTACCCACTCGGGTTTGCAGTCCTCAGATTCGTTGTGACTGATGCCGCCGACGCAGGGCACGAAAATCATCGCTGAGGGGCACACGCGGGCCATGTAGACAGCATCGTGACCGGCGCCGGAGACGATGTCGTGATAGGTGAGGCCAATCTTGGCTGCGGCGTTGCGGATGGCGTCGAGGCAGCCCTTGTCGAAGGCTTGAGCGGGGAACTGGGTGATCTGCTCGATATCGATCTCGAGGCCAAGCTCCTTGGCGACGTCACGGGCGAGATTGCGCAGGTTCTTATCCATGGTGGCGAGCGACGGCTCGTCCGGGTGGCGGAACTCGGCGGTCAGAAACGCCGATCCGGGGATCACGTTGCGCGACGCCGGTGTCACGGTGATCACGCCACAGGTGGCGCGACCGTCCGGCATCATCATGCGGCCGATGCGGTTGACGCCGTCGATCAGGCGGGCGGCGCCGAGAAGCGCGTCCTTGCGCCGCTCCATCGGCGTCGAGCCGGCGTGGCTATCCTGGCCGGTGATATTGATCTCGTACCAGCGCTGCCCCTGGGCAGCGACGACGATGCCGATGTCGGTGCCGTCCTCCTCCAGGATCGGGCCCTGCTCGATGTGCAGTTCGAAGAACGCGTGCACCTGACGGCCGCCGACGTTCTCGCTGCCGGCATAGCCGATGCGGTCCAGCTCCTCGCCGATCGATTTGCCGTCGAAGTCCTTGATTTTGCGCGCGAAATCGAGCGTGAAGGCACCCGCAAACACGCCCGAGGCGGTCATCGACGGGGCAAACCGCGAGCCTTCCTCGTTGGTCCACATTGCGATCTCGATCGGATGCTTCGTCTTCACCCCCATGTCGTTGAGTGAACGGACAACTTCCAGCGCCGCCAGCACGCCGAGTACGCCGTCGAACTTGCCGCCGGTCGGCTGGGTGTCGAGGTGGCTACCCGCCATCACCGGCGGCAGCTTCGAATCGGTGCCCTCGCGGCAGGCAAACATGTTGCCTATTTTGTCGATCTTGATGGTGCAGCCGGCGGCCTTGCACCATTTGGCGAACAGATCGCGACCCTCTCTGTCGAGATCGGTCAGCGCCTGACGGTTGCATCCGCCCTTCGGCGTCGCGCCGATTTTCGCCATTTCCATCAGGCTGTCCCAGAGGCGGCCACCGTCGATTGCGAGATTGCTGCTATGCGGCATCGAGAATTCTTTCTGATTGAAGGACGCGACAGGCGTCGCCTATGAGGGCTGGCGCCCCCTGGCTACAGATCGAGTTTGGTTCAGCAAATGGCCCTGTTGCAAGTCATCATTGCGCCGCTGGGCGGCCAAGCGACCGTGCATCGCACCCCCTGTGGCAGCGGCGATCTTGTTTGGCGCCGATGGGGCCGAGACAGCGCCCGGCCGGTAATCCTGGCGCACGGCGGATCGGGCTCGTGGACGCACTGGATCCGAACCATTCCAGCGCTGATGCCGCACTATGATGTGTGGGCTGTCGATCTGCCGGGCCTCGGCGACAGCGCCATGCCGCCGGAACCGTTGACGCCGGCCACCTGCGGACTGGTGCTGGCGGATGGCATCCGACGGCTGATCCCGGCCGATCGGCGACCGCACCTCGTAACCTTCTCGTTCGGCGGCCATGTCGGCACCTTCGCCGCGATCGAGCTGGGAAATCAACTGGCGAGCTTCACGCTGTCGGGCTGCTCGGCGCTTGGACTACATCCGAAACTCGAGGAATTCCCGAAGGAACGCAACACCATGACCGCCGAGCAGCGCCGCGAGGTCCATCGCCGCGTACTCGAAATCCTGATGTTCGCCGAGCCGTCGCGGATCGACGACGCGGCGATCGCGATCCAGGCCGGCAACGTCCGCAACGCGCGCTTCCGCTCCCGCGAGTTCGCGCATACCACCGAGATCAGAGAGCGCCTGGCCGACGTGAAAGTGCCGTTGCGCGCCATCTGGGGCGCCCGCGACGTGCTGGCCAAGCCCACGCTCGACCATCTGTTCGACGTGCTGCGCCTGCATCACCCCGACCTCGTCACTCGCGTCGTGCCGGACGCCGGCCACTGGTCGATGTACGAGAACGCGCCGGCGTTCAACGCAGCCTTGTTGGACGTGCTGTCGATGGACTGACCGGCCGGCATCCGGCTCGACAGCGGTGCTCCCTGCTCCTACAAATTGCCGGCCAGCGAATTGGTGCGACGTCTTCGCAGCGTCGCGCTTGGATGAGGGACGACGATGACACCGGACGCAAGCGTCAAGATTACCGCTGCCCAGGCGCTGGTACGCTACATGTGCGCCCAGTCGGTCGAAATCGACGGCCGCCAAGTACCTTTGTTCGCCGGCATATGGGCGATCTTCGGTCACGGCAATGTCGCAGGCCTCGGCGAGGCGCTGTACGGCGTCCGCGACCGGCTGCCGACCTATCGTGCCCACAACGAGCAGGCGATGGCACATGCGGCAATCGCCTTCGCCAAGGCGTCGAAGCGGCGCCGGATGATGGCCTGCACGACTTCGATCGGACCGGGCGCCACCAACATGGTGACGGCGGCAGCCGTGGCGCACGTCAACCGCTTGCCAGTGTTGCTGCTGCCGGGCGACGTGTTCGCCAACCGCCGGCCTGATCCGGTGCTGCAGCAGATCGAGGATTTCGGCGACGGCACGGCGTCGGCCAACGACTGCTTCCGGCCCGTGTCGCGCTATTTCGATCGCATCACCAGGCCGGAGCAGTTGCTCACTGCGCTGCCGCGCGCGCTGCAGGTGCTGACCGATCCGGCCGACTGCGGCCCGGTGACGCTTGGCCTTTGCCAGGACGTGCAGGCCGAGGCCTATGATTTTCCGCTTCGCTTCTTCGCGCCGAAGGTGTGGAACGGCCGCCGGCCGCGCCCCGATGCCGGCGAATTGCGCGCCGCCCACGCGCTGCTACGCGCCGCCCGCAAGCCATTGATCGTCGCCGGCGGCGGCGTGCACTATTCCGACGCACTTGGCGAACTGGATGCGTTCGCCACCCGCCATGGCATTCCGGTCGCCGAGACCCAAGCCGGAAAATCGGCGCTCGCCGGCAGTCACCCGATGAATGTCGGCGCGATCGGTGTCACTGGCACCGGCGCGGCCAATGGGCTCGCCGCCGACGCCGACCTGGTGCTCGCGGTCGGCACGCGGTTGCAGGATTTCACGACCGGATCACGGGCACTGTTCCAGAACCCGGACGCGCGCCTGATCGGGCTCAACGTGCAGGCCTTCGATGCCGGCAAGCACGGTGGCGTGCCGCTGGTGGCGGACGCGCTGGCGGGTCTGCAGGAGCTGGGGGCGGGGCTCGCCGGCTGGCGAACGCCGAGTGCTTGGGCGGCCACGGTCGCCGAGGCAAGATCTGCCTGGGCACCCAAGGCGGCGGCCGCACTCGGCGCCTCGAACACGGCGCCGCCATCGGACGCGCAAGTGATCGGCGCAGTGCATCGCATCAGCGATGACGACGCGATCGTGGTGTGCGCCGCCGGCGGCCTGCCCGGCGAACTGCACAAGCTGTGGGCGGCAAAGCGGCCTGCCACCTATCACATGGAATACGGCTACAGCTGCATGGGCTACGAGATCGCCGGCGGCCTCGGCGTCAAGATGGCCCGGCCCGAGACGCGAGGTCATCGTCATGGTCGGCGACGGCAGCTACCTGATGATGAACTCCGAGATCGCAACCTCGGTGGCGATCGGCCTCAAGCTCACCATCGTCGTGCTCGACAATAGCGGTTTCGGCTGTATCAACCGCTTGCAGCAGGCGACCGGCGGCGCACCGTTCAACAACCTGTTCGCCGACACCGTGCATGAAAGGCTGCCAGCGATCGATTTCGTCAAGCACGCGGAAAGCCTCGGTGCGATCGCGGTCAAGGCTGCCTCGCTCGCCGAACTCGAGGCGCAGCTGCAGAGCCGCCAAGAGCCATGACCGCACCACGGTGATCGTGATCGACACCGATCCCGTCCACTCGACCGGCGACGGCGGCCACTGGTGGGATGTCGCCGTGCCGGAGACCAGCGAGCGCGACAGTGTGCGCGCGGCACACGCAACTTACGTGCAAGCCAAGTCCAAACAGCGACTGGGATAACCGACATGGCCATCAGGATAGGCGCCAACCCGATCGGATGGTCGAACGACGACCTGCGCTCGCTCGGCGGCGAGACACCACTGGAAACGTGCCTCGCCGAGGCCAAGCAGGCCGGGTTTGCCGGCATGGAGCTAGGCCACAAGTTCCCGCGCGAACCGAAGGCGCTGAAGGCCGTGCTCGATCGCCACGGCCTCGATCTCGTCTCCGGCTGGTACTCGATGGCGCTGCTCGAACGTGATGCCGATGCCGAGTGGGCGGCGATCCAGGACCACAAGAACCTGCTGAAGTCACTCGGCGCGCGCGTCGTGATCGTCGCCGAGACCTCGAATGCCATCCACGGCGACCGCACCATCCCATTGTCGCGGCGACCGCGCCTCACCGAACAGCAGTGGCCGGTCTTCACCGAACGCCTTGGCAGGCTCGCTCAGCGGCTGCGCGACGACGGTATGCAACTTGTCTATCACCACCACATGGGTACCGTGATCGAGACCGGCGACGAAGTCCACCGCATGATGGAGATGGCGCCCGAGCCGGTGCATCTGCTGCTCGATACCGGCCATCTGACCTTCGCCGGCGCCGATCCGGCCGAATTCGCCGAAGTCTGGCGCAACCGCATCAGCCACGTGCACGCCAAGGACGTGCGGCTCGCGGTCATGGGCGACGCAAAAGCCAAGGACAAGAGTTTCCTCGATGCCGTCGTCGACGGCGTCTACACCGTGCCGGGCGATGGCATGGTCGACTACGACGCCGTCTTCTCATGCCTCGAAGGTTACGATGGCTGGGTCGTGGTGGAAGCCGAACAGGACCCTGCCAAGGCCAATCCGCTGGTCTACGCCAAGCTCGGCTATGACAATCTCGCACGCTTCCTGCGCGGCGCCAATCTCATCTAGGAATTCACCCATGACCGATGCCGAAATCGAGCTGCGCTATCTGGTGGCGCTCGGCCTGGCGCAGGAAGCCGGCGCGCTCGCCATGTCCTACGCCAACAATCGCGAGCGCATGGCCACCCGCATGAAGGGCCGCCAGGACTTCCTCACCGAGGCCGATGGCGCGGTCGAGATGATGCTGCGCTCGCGCATCGCACGGGTGTTCCCGAACGACGGCTTTGTCGGCGAGGAAGGCGGCGGCGACGGCGCCGAGAATTTGTGGATCGTCGATCCGATCGACGGCACCGCGAATTTCGCCCGCGGCGAGCCGCACTGGTGCATCTCCATTGGCTTCCTCCACAAGATGAAGCCGGTGGTTGGGGTGATCCACGCGCCGGTGCTCGGTGAAACCTTCGCCGCGCGGCAAGGCGCCGGCGCCGCCCTCAACGGCGGACCCATTCGGGTCAGCGACACAACTGACATACACGCCGCCGCGATCGAGATCGGCTGGTCGGACCGGCTGCCATTCGAGGATTACGTCGGCCTTGTCGCCAAGATCGGCGGCATGGGCGCATCCACCAAGCGCAGCGCCTCGGGCGCGCTCGGGCTGTGCTGGGTCGCGGCGGGCCGCACCGATGCCTACCTCGAATTGCACATCAACAGCTGGGACGTTGCCGCCGGCATCGTCATCGTCGAGGAGGCAGGTGGCGCGGTGAACGACTTCTTTTCCGGCGATGGCCTGCGTGAGGGCAATCCGATCCTGGCTTCGACGCCCGCGTTCGAAGTGCCCCTGCGCAAGGCCATGCGGTTGGTGGCGTAGCGCAGCCTTCGAGGTCTTCGAGACTGGTGCATTGACGGCGGCACGGACCGCCTGTCACACTGTCACAAAAGCGTCATAAATCCGCCTGGGAGGTCCTGCCATGCCGGCGTTCTCACATTGCGGCGCCCGCGCGCTACTGGCTGCTGGCGCGCTCCTTGCCGCCGTTGCCGTTGGGCCGACGTCGGCCACCGCCCAGGGCGCTCTCACCCTCTATTGCGCCGTGCAGGAGGAATGGTGCCGCGCCATGACCACGGCATTCGAGAAGGACACTGGTATCAAGGTCTCGATGACCCGCAAGAGTTCGGGCGAAATCTACGCGCAGGTCAAGGCTGAAGGCTCCAACCCGCGCGGCGACATCTGGTGGGGCGGCACCGGCGATCCTCACCTGCAGGCGGCCGAAGAAGGTCTGACCCAGGAGAACACGCCGGCCAAGCCGGGCGAGCTGCACGATTGGGCGCTCAGCGTCTGGAAGAGCAGCAAGAACCGCACGATCGGCATCTACTCCGGCGCTTTGGGCTTCGGCTACAACGCCAAGACCATCGCCTCGCGCAAGCTGCCGGAGCCGAAGTGCTGGGCAGATCTGTTGAAGCCGGAGTTCAAGGACGAGGTCCAGGTCGCCGACCCGAATTCGTCGGGCACGTCGTACACCTTGCTCGCCACCATCATCCAGCTGATGGGCGAGGACAAGGGCTTCGACTACATGAAGAAGCTGCACAAGAACATCAACCAGTACACCAAGTCCGGTGCCGCACCGGCCAAGGCCGTCAGCCTCGGCGAGAGCGCGGTCGGCATAACCTTCATGCACGACATGGTGGCGATGGCCGCCGAGAACCCGGATGTGAAGGTGGTCGCGCCGTGCGAAGGCACCGGCTACGAGATCGGCTCGATGTCGATCATCAAGGGTGCCAAGAACCTCGACAGCGCCAAGAAGTTCTACGACTGGGCGCAGACGCCGGTGCCGCAGGCGCTCGGCGCGCAGAACAAGCAGCTGCAGATCCCCTCGAACAAGGCGACGCCCCTGCCGCCCAACTCGCCCAAGCTCGCCGAGATCAAGCTGATCGACTACGACTTCACCAAGTACGGCTCGTCGGCCGAGCGCCGGCGCCTGTTGTCGAAATGGGACGCCGAGGTGAAGAGCCTGCCGAAGTAGCCGCGGCTGCGGCGGGGAGCGCCTTGGTCATGCCGCGGGTTGTCAGTGCATGGATCGTGGTCGGCCTGATCGGGGTAGTGCTGCTGCCCTGGTATGGCCTGTCCGACGGCCTGTTCTCGACGTCCTGGCTGCGGACCTATCCGGACGCCGCGACCGGGCCGGCGCTGTATCAGGCGTTCGTCGTGGGTCGGGTGTGGCTCTATCTCGCGATGGCGCCGCTGTTGGTCATCCTTGCAATGACCGGCCTGCGCCACTCCAAATTCGCAATGGCGCGCATCGTTGGGTGGCTCGCCGTCGCCGGCATGGCGCTGATGCTGCTGCAGGGCTTCGCGATTATCCACAGCGGACCGGCACCGGGGTTGCTCGGCATTCTGGCGCCGTCGGGTGCCAGGCAGCCCGGCATGGGCTACGGCGCGTTGGCGCTCGGGCTCGCCTATCTGATGTTGCTGTCGTGCGCGCTGGCCGCGCAAGGCTACTGCCGCGGCGACCTGTTCGTCGTCGGCTCGATCGCCCTCGTCGTGGCGTTGATCGCGCTGTTCGTGTTCTTCCCCGTCGCGACCATCCTGTCGAGCGCGATGCAGGACAACCAGAGCCAATGGGCGCCGGCATTGTTCTTCGAGAAACTATTCGACAAATCGATCTGGGGACTCGGCTGTATTGCGGGCGGCGTCAGCTGCGGCGTTGCCTGGAACACGGTGCTGCTCGGCCTTGCGGTCGGGCTCGGCACGACCGTGTTGGGCATGGCGTTCGCGCTGGTCGCGGTCCGTACGCAGTTCCTGGCCAAGGGGCTGCTGCGCGTGCTGACCGTGTTGCCGATCATCACTCCGCCGTTCGTGATCGGCCTCGCGCTCATCCTGCTTTTCGGGCGTTCAGGAATGGTGACCGCGCTGCTGTCGGATCTGTTCGGCATTCCGCGCACGCGCTGGATCTACGGTTTCAACGGCGTGTTCCTGGCGCAGATGCTGGCATTCACGCCGATCGCTTTCCTGGTGCTGATCGGCGTCGTGCAGGGCATCGCGCCGTCGCTGGAGGAAGCCTCGCAAACGCTGCGTGCCTCGCGCTGGACCACGTTTCGCACGGTGACACTGCCGCTGATGCGGCCCGGCATCGCCAACGCCTTCCTGCTCGGCTTCGTCGAAAGCCTCGCCGACTTCGGCAATCCGCTGGTGCTCGGCGGCAACTTCGAGGTGCTGTCGACCAAGATCTTCTTCGCCGTCGTCGGGGCTGCCAACGACCAGGGCAAGGCGGCCGTGCTGGCGATCGTGCTGCTCAGCTTCACCCTCGCTGCCTTCTGGGCGCAACAGCGCTGGCTCGGATCGAAGTCCTACACCACCATGACCGGCAAGGGCGATGCCGGCCTCGCCGTGCCGCTGCCGCGCCGGGTCGAGGGCCTCGCCTACGCCATGACGATCCCGTGGGCGCTGATGACCCTCGGCATCTATGTGACGATCGTATTTGCGAGCTTCGTCAAGGCGGTCGGCCGTGACCACACCCCAACGCTCGAGCACTACCGCACCGGCTTTGCCGTCGAATGGGGCGAGCGCGGGCTGCACTTCACCGGCTCGGCCTGGAACAGCTTCTGGACTACGCTCGAGATCTCCGCCATTGCCGCGCCGTTCACCGCCGCGATTGGCCTGCTCACCGCCTACCTGCTCACCCGCCAGCAGTTCTCCGGCCGCCGTGCCTTCGAATTCGGCACCATGCTGAGCTTCGCCATTCCCGGCACGGTGATCGGCGTCAGTTACATCCTCGCCTTCAACACGCCGCCGATCGAACTCGCCGGCACCGGCATCATCCTCGTCATCTGCTTCATCTTCCGCAACATGGCGGTCGGGGTGCGCTCCGGCATCGCGACGCTGTCGCAGATCGACAAGAGCCTGGATGAGGCCTCTCTGACCCTTGGCGCCCGCTCCGGCACGACGGTGCGCCGGGTGATCATGCCGCTGCTGAAACCGGCGATGGTGGCGGCGATGGTCTACAGCTTCGTGCGCGCGATGACGGCAGTGAGTGCGATCATCTTCCTCGTCACCGCGCAGTACAACATGGCCACCGCCTACATCGTCGGTCGCGTCGAAGCCGGCGAGTTCGGCCTCGCCATCGCCTATTCGACGATCCTGATCGTGGTCATGCTGGTGGCGATCCTGCTGATCCAATTCGTGATTGGCGAGCGCAGGCTCGGTCGCCGGGGGGCGGCACCCCTCGCTGTCGCAGGGGGCGCATGATGACGGACAAGAGTGCAGCCTCGGTGGAGTTCCGCAATGTCACCAAGCGCTACGGCCGCGTGACCGCGGTGGACAATGTCTCGTTCACGATCGCGCCAGGCACGCTCGTGACGCTGCTCGGGCCCTCGGGCTGCGGCAAGACCACGACGCTGCGCATGATCGCCGGACTCGAGCTTGCCAGCGAAGGCCGGCTCTTCATTGGCCCGAAGGACGTGACGCTGCTGTCGGCGGCCGAGCGCGACGTCTCCATGGTGTTCCAGTCGTACGCGCTGTTCCCCCACATGACGGTGATCGAGAACGCCGCCTACGGACCGCTGGTCAGCGGCGTAAAGAAGGGCCGCGCCTACGAAATGGCGCGCGAGAAGCTGCACGCGGTCGGCCTCAAGGGCTATGACGACCGCTTGCCATCCGAGCTGTCGGGCGGCCAGCAGCAGCGCGTCGCGGTCGCCCGCGCGCTGGTGCTGGAGCCGCAGGTGCTGCTGTTCGATGAGCCGTTGTCGAACCTCGATGCGAAGCTGCGCCGCCAGGTGCGCGACGATATTCGCGAACTGCAGCAGCGGTTACGCCTCACCGTCGCCTACGTCACCCACGACCAGGGCGAGGCGCTCGCGGTCTCCGACAATATCATCGTCATGACCAACGCCCGCATTGCCCAGTCAGGAGCCCCGCGCGAACTCTACGAGGCACCTGCCAGTGCCTTTGTCGCCGACTTCATCGGCGATGCCAATCTGATCGATGTGACGGTGAAGCCGATCGACGATGCCCGGGCCGAGGTGCGCGTCGGCAATGTGATGCTCAACCTGCCGCGTCGGGGTGTCGCGGCCGGGCCGGCCAAGATCGCGGTGCGGCCAACCTCGCTCCGCCTGTCGCGCACAGCGAATGGCCCCGCGATTCCCGGCAAGATTTCCAAGGCCGCCTATCTCGGCGGCCACATGGAATATACGGTCATGACCGATGGCGGCGAGCGCTTCATCGTCGACGAGAATGTACGCACGCCGTTCGTCGCCGGCACCGACGTTGCGATCGGCTTCGCCGACCACGGCGTCACCCTAGTACCCAGCGGCTGAAGAGCAGGGAGCAAAATGTCAAAGCTTGAATTCGCGGTTTTCGGCGCCGGCCGGATAGGTTCGATCCACGCCGGCAATATCGCCCGGCGCGATGACGCCAGATTGAAATACGTGGTCGACGTGACTGCGAGCGCCGCTTCGGCTTTGGCCGCAAAGTACGGTGCCACGGTGTGCGACACAACCGGCGCACTCGCTGACAAGAGCATCGGCGCCGTTCTCATTGCTTCCTCGACCGACACCCACGCCGACCTGTGCGTCGCAGCCGCCAAGGCCGGCAAGGCGATTTTCTGCGAGAAGCCGATCGACTTGTCGCTCGACCGTGTCGACGCCACCCTCGCAGCGGTTCGAGCGGCGGGCGTGCCGATGCTGGTCGGCTTCAACCGGCGGTTCGACCCGAACTTCGCAAGCCTCAGGGCGCGCATGGCGGCCGGCGACATCGGCACCACCGAGCAGGTGATCATCACCAGCCGTGATCCCGGATTGCCGCCGATTTCGTATCTCAAGGTCTCCGGCGGCCAGTTCCGCGACATGACCATCCACGATTTCGACATGGCGCGCTGGCTGCTGGGCGAGGAGCCTGCGACGCTTTATGCTACCGCGAGCTGCCTCGTCGATCCGGCGGTAGCAGCGGCGGGCGACGTTGACAGCTGCATGGTGGTTATGCGTACCGCGTCAGGCAAGCTCTGCCATATCAACAACAGCCGCCGCGCGACTTATGGCTACGACCAGCGCATCGAGGTGCACGGCAGCGTCGGCCGCTTGCTGGCGGCAAACGTCACCGCGACCACGGTCGAGCTCGCCAACGCTGCATCGGTGTCGGCCGACAAACCGCTGCACTTCTTCCTCGAGCGCTATGCCGAGGCCTACGTGCGCGAGCTCGATGCCTTCGTGAAGGCGGTGGCGGATAAGAAGCCCATGCCCGTCGGGCCTGAGGATGGCCGCAGGGCACTGGTGCTGGCCGAGGCGGCGCTCGCCTCCTTGAAGTCGGGGCGCGCGGAAAAGGTGCCGGCATGAAAGCGATCTCGCTCAAAGGCCGCAACGTCGTCGTCACCGGCGGCACCCAGGGCATCGGCGCCGAGATTGCCCGCGACGCGGCGCGGGCGGGCGCTGCCGGCATATGCATAACCGGGCGCAATGCCGCGAATGGTGCCGCCATGGTGGCGCAGCTGCAGCAGCTCGGCACCAATGCGATGTTCGCCACCGCCGAGCTTGCAGCCGCCGCAGAGGTCGCCGCAATCATGCCGGCGGCACTGAAGACATTTGGCCACGTCGATGGCCTCGTCAACGCCGCCGGCATCACCGACCGCGGCCATGTCGAGGACACCTCGGTCGAGTTGTGGGACCGGATGATGGCGGTCAACGTGCGCGCGCCGTTCATTCTGACGCAGGCGCTGGTCCGGCATCTGAAGGCCACGAAAAGACCCGGCTGCGTCGTCAACATCATCACCCGCTCGTCGCATGGCGGCCAGCCCTTCCTTACCGCCTACTCGACTTCGAAGGGGGCGCTGGCGACGCTGACCAAGAACAATGCCCATGCGCTCAGGGCCGACCGCATCCGCGTCAACGGCGTCAACATCGGCTGGACCGACACCCCGGGCGAGCACGCCATCCAGGCGCGCGACGGCCGGCCCGCGGATTGGCTGCAGCAGGCCGAGCCGTCGCAACCGTTCGGCCGCCTGATCAAGCCCGATGATGTCTCGACCATTGCGGTCTATCTGCTGTCCGATGCGTCACAGATGATGACCGGCGCCCTGATCGACTTCGACCAGAACGTGATGGGCGCCTACGATTGATGAAACGCAACCGGTGGCCCAGACCGTCGGCGTCGGCCGTGGGCAAGGCCGCCTTGGTCATTTGTCGAGGCTGCGGACATAGGCGATGATCTTCAACATCTGGTCCTGGGTGACGTCGCGCTTGGAGAACGGCTGCATCGCCCCGGTTGCTCCGGCATAGATGATCGCGAACATGCCGGCATCGGAATTGGTCTGGTCGTAGATGTGATCCTTGCCGATCAGCGGCGGACCGAGTTTGCCCGACCCATCGGCGTTGTGACAGGATTGGCACCAGGTTTCGTACAGTTCGCGGCCCTCGGCGATCGCTTTCGGATCACCCCGATAGGCATTGCGGCCGGTCGCCTTGAAGTCCTTGAGGGCTGGCGTTTCCACCTCGCCCAGCTTCAGCACGAATTCGATCGGTGAGCCATCGAGAGGATGCTTGAAGTCGGAGCTATCCGCCGCCGCCAGCACCGACCATGCGCAGGCCACCATGCCGCCGACGGCAGCCACCAGACGAGTGACATATGGCATCGCAAATTCCACTTGGATCGTGGTTCCAAGGTCAGACGGGCGCCGCCTGCGGTGCCCGTCTGATATTTCGGTGATGCTACTGTTTCGCCTTGGCCACCTCGGCGCCGGCCGGGACCTGATCGGCCGGGACGATGCGCCACAGCGCGCCGGGCGGATTGGCGGTCGGCCCCTTGTCGTCGGTATAGAAGCAGTAGCAGTTGACCGCGAGCACGAAGCCGTTTTCGTCGACGTTGCCGGCGGTGAACTGTAGAGCGGTCTGCAGCAATTCCTGCAGTTGCCACTTCTTCTGTGCGGCATCCCAACCCGTGGCGTAGAGACGGCCCGAGCACCAGTCACCCGACAGGTAGACCTTGTCCATACCGCCATAGTTGGCAACACCCAGGCCCTGCACCGAGCAACCCCACTGGTCCTTGAGCTTGGCAGCACCCGGATAAGGCTCCTGATGCGGATACTCGGCGACCGGCAGGATGCCGACGGTCGGACACTTCTCGCCCGGGCCGGTGGTCGGGTGGCAGTGCGAGCCCTGGTTGTGCTTCCAGCCATAGTTCTCGCCGCCCTTCGAGGCCGCGGGCTGCCAGTTGATCTCCTCCCAGTGGTTCTGTCCGACGTCGGCAATGAAAAGGTCGCCGGATTTCTTGTCGAAATGGAACATGTACGGATTGCGCAGCCCGTACGCCCAGATTTCGGGCCGTGAACCGATCTTGATCTGCGAGAAACCCTGTTCGGTGATACCGAACAGTGACATCAGTTGGGGCCGGTCGGCCTTGGCAAAGGGGTTGTCCTTCGGCACTGCGTAGGGGACGTCATCGGCGGTGTCGACATCGATGCGCAGCAGCTTGCCCCACAGAACTTCGAGCCTCTGGCCGGCATCGAGTGGATCGCCTTCCCAGCCGGCATCACCCTTGCCGATATAGAGTTTGCCGTCGGGGCCGAAGGCGATCATGCCGCCGTAGTGATTGTAGTAGGGCTGCGGAATGTTCATCAACACCTTGGCCGACTTGACGAGCTGCTCCTTGGTGATGCGATTGGGACTCGCCTTGTCGACCGTGAACCTCGCGATCAGCGAAGCACCGTTGAAGGGCAGCGAGGCATAGTGAACGAAGACATGGCCGTTTTCGCTGAACTTGGGATGGAGCGCGATCGACCACAGACCCTGCTCAACGAAACCGGTCTGCACGTCGGTGCCAAGCGGATTGAAATTGGTCAGATCAAGGAACGGATCGGCTTGCACCGTGCCGTCCTTGGCGACCACACGGACCTTACCGACGCGTTCGACGACGAAGATTCGGCCAGACCCGTCATTGGCCGCCGTCACACCGACCGGATCACGGAACCCGTCTGCGACTTTGAACAGCGCGAGCTTCGGCGCGCCTGGAACCTTGCCGCCGGGTTGGGCGACCTCGGCAGGCGTTGCGGGTAGTTGCTGTGCAACCGCGCCGGGCACTGGAATACTGGCGGTTGCCAGCAGGGCAGCTAACAAGAAACATCGCATGTTCGCCGTTCTCCTCTTGGTTACAATTCCCCGCTCCTGCACTTATGGCCAGTAACAATGCTTATTATCGGATCGCACTGGCCGGGCCGCGAATGCCAGACTTGGTCGAGCGCGAGACGAGCGCACGATCGTTTGTTGTCTGTCCTCGGCGCATTCATCACTTCGCCGCTTTGCCGGTGGCTCGCCACCTGCGCGCCGGCTAACCCCGGATAAGGTCGAGATCCGGCGCTGTGGTCTTACGGAAAGAAGTCGTCGCTCAACACGTAGGCGACCAGCGCCACCACCTCCTCGGGTTGGTAGACTTCCTTCCACGACGGCATGCCGCGGAACCCGTTATGCACGCGGTCCCAGACGAACTCGGGCTTGTAGTTGCGCGGCTGCAGCTTCGGCGCCTTGCCGGGATAGGCCTTGGCGCCATGGCAATGCGTGCACTGATCCTGCCAGATCTTCTCACCTTTGGCGATGACCGCAGCGTCCTTGAGTGTCTCGGGTGGCAGCGGCGGCGGCGGATCGCGCGGCTCCTCGGCATTCGTTGCAACGGCCGGCGTCTGGGCCATCGCCGCCGGCACGTGGAACCATGCCGACGCAGCGGCCACGAGTACCAACAACAAATGCAGTCGCCGCATCGTCAGCTCACCATCAGGTTACGGTCAGATTGGTTTGTGAACTCGACGTGGCGATACCGGCCGCCTGTCGCGCGGGGGCGGCACGCGCCGCCCCCGCGATCGTCTCATGCACTCGAGCGCCGCCTTCAGTTGGCCGGCACGATCTTGTAGATCTTGTCGTGGCCGCCGACCGGGCCGGTCGAAATGCTGGTCAAAGCGTAGACCTCACCCTTGTCGTCCTGAGCGAACGCCAGCATGTAGGGCAGCGTCTGCATGCCTTCGACGACGACGTTCTCCATCGTCCACTTGCCGTCGGCACCCTTCGTGCCGATGAAGATCTGCCCGTCCATCGAGGCAAACGATTTCGACCAGTCGCCGAAGATGTACTTGCCGTCCCATGCCTTGTTGGCGCCGCGGTAGACATATCCACCGGTGACGGAGATGCCCTTGCAGTCCTTCTTCACCGCCGTGCAGTTGGGATAGACCATGATCGGCATCGTCAGGCCGGCATTGTCGCAGGTGGCCGGATGATTGTCGGGCTTCTGGAAGTCGAAGCACTTGTCGCCCTCCATCCGGCGCCAGCCGTAGTTGCCGCCCTTGGCGACGATATCCACTTCCTCATACGAGTTCTGCTGGACGTCAGCGCAGTACAGCGCCTTGTCGCCGCCCATGTCGAACGAGCAGCGCCAGGGATTGCGCAAGCCGTAGGCCCAGATCTGCGGCTTGGCGTCGCTGCGGCCGACAAACGGATTGTCCGCCGCGATGCCATCGGGCTTGTTGACGTCGATGCGCAGCATCTTGCCATGGATCGAATTCAGATCCTGGCCATTGCCCGTCGTGACGTTGTGCCCGATGCCCCAGTCGTTGGCGTAGCCGCCGTCACCGGTAGAAACATAGAGCATGTTATCTGGACCGAAGCCGATCCAGTGGCCGTTGTGATTGAACTGCGGCCAGTCGATCTCCGAGACGACGCGCTCGGTAGTGGCATCGGCCTTGTTCGGGTCCGCCTTCGAGACCTGGAATTCGGAAACGATATTGGTGTGCGACCACCACAACCGCTTGTCGAGATCGGTACCGCGCAAGGGTACCGAGTAGGCGATGTAGAACTTGCCATTATCCTTGTAGTTCGGATGGAAGGCGAGGCCGAGCAGGCCGCGCTCGTCGAAGAAGTGGTGCTGGGTCACCATCCTCGCGCCGATGTTGAGGAACGCATCCGGCAGCAAACGGCCGCGATTGTCGATGATTCGCACCAGACCGTGCTGCTCGATCACCGCCATGCGACCGGAGCCGTCGGGGATCGATACCATCGCCAGCGGGTGAATCAGTCCGCCTGCGACTTCCTGAAGTTTGATTTTCGTCTGTGATTGCGCTGGATCAATCAGCGACAGCGCTGCGGCTGCAATAATGCCCGCATACTGCAAAGCCATTCGCATGCTCGTCTCCTCGGGTGTGTGAGTACGCATTGTTATGGTCGTTACTGGCGACGACAAGTCGCTCAGCGCCGCACGGGCCCAGACCTCCTCGCTGGGGCGGCGGCAGTGTTGCGTCCAACTTCCCCGCAAACAGATTGAATGACGAAGGCTGTTGCTTGTCCAGCGATTACGTTCCGCTGATCCAACGCTGCAGCCCTAGCGTGATCAGGAAGCATAGCACTGCGACCGCAGCGGCCACGGTCGCGCCAGTCAGCGCCAGGAACAACCCATCAATCAGCGATATACCCGCAATCAGACTAACCACCGCGCGTGGCACGTCGCCTTTCGATCGACGCTTCAGAAAATATAGCGCGGCCATGATCCAACCGACCACGGCGACAAGCAGCAGGGTCGCGATGCCTGGCACCTGACCCGACCCGGACATGCCATAGACGACGGGTGCCGCCAGAAACAGCAGCGGCCAGAGCTGGCCTATTTGGTCGAGCGCCTCCTGCTTGGCGATGTAGGTGAGGCCGATCAGGTAGCAAAGGCTGACAATGGCGGCACCCCAAAGCGCTGTATTGGGCGATGCCACGGCGGCATAGCCCGCAGTCACGTAGGCGAGAACCCGGCACAGGCCCATGAAGAGCGGGCTCAGAGCGTTGCCCTTGTGGTTCCAATCATAGAACACGATCGCCGCCGCCAGCGCGACGCTCGACAGAACCGGCCGCGAAGTCGCACCGGACAGCATCAGCGCCGCCGCTGCGGCCACCACCGCTATGCCGGCGAGCAACATGCCGAATCCAGCAGCAAATACCGTATTCGCCGCGACGAGCCCAGCCGGAATAGGCCGACCTGGCCGCTCTCGCGCATCGATCTCGCGGTCGAAGGCGTCATTGAGATACATGCCGCCGACGTACAGCAGTGATATGGCGATCGCGACCAGGAGTGTCGCCATGGTCCACGGCTCCCCGCCGGCCAGCACGGTGCCGACCAGGACGTTGCTCCATACGGTTGGCAGGTTCGAGACCCGGCCAAGCTGGAGGGCGACGGCAGTGTTCATGTGCTGAGACGATCCCTCACCCAGCCGAGCTCGCGCGCAACCGCGGTCGCAACATCGACTCGCCGCAACTCTTCGGGCAGCACATCGAAGGTATAGGTTTCCACCTCCAGATGCGGGCTGATGGCACTCGGCTTGTGCAGCGCCAGGATCTCGCGCAGGAAATCCTGCGTCGTCTCGAGTTCCGGCAGCGTCGCCATGAACACCGGCACGTGACAGTGCACCCGCCATTCGCTGCCCATGGATTGTTCGCTCTGCGCGAATGCAGGCGCCAGATCGAGGAACCGCTTGAGCGTTCCATCCGACCGTCGTTCGACGACCTGGTGCAGATAGACACCTTCATCGAAGCGGCGCAGCCGGGCGACGGTATCGCGATCGACACGCGGCACTTTGAGTGCGGCCGAGAGCTGCAGCTTGAATATGCCGATGCCGGCATCGCGCAGGCGGGCGAGGCTGTCGGCGGGGTCCTCGAACTCGATCGCCGCGTGGCAGACATCGTAGCAGATGCCGATGTGCCGGTGCAGCGCACTTGCGGCATCGGCGTCGCCCAGGCCGGTAATCCGGCAGAACCGCTGCACGCCTTGGCGCGAGAAGATCCGGTTTGACATGAACTCGATCAACTCGCCGCTGGTCTCCAGGTAGCACATGGGCTCGGGCTCAAGCGCGAGCGTAATCGTCCGGCCCGTGCGTTCCCGCAGGCGCACGAGATGTGCAGCATGCTGCAGCAAGTTTTCGCCGATCCTATCGAGGCCGCCGGCATCGGCACCGAGCGGCCGGAAGGTTGCCGGCACGCTGCTAATACTGCCGTCGAGCTCCGGATCTGGTGGCAACAACGCCACCAGCAGATCGGCCAGCCGATTGGTATAGGCCAGCCGCTCCGCAAACCGCCAATCGGGCTGATAGACCTCTTCCTTGACGCGGGTACCGTGGAACGGCCCGTAAGGGAAGCCGTTGATGGTGAAAACGTAGAGGCCATGGGCGGCCAGGAACTGCTTGAACTCCTGCAACTCGCGCGGCGCCGATAGCCCTTCCGATGCGATCCCCGACAGCCTGAGACCGACGCCCATCTCGACGTCGGGTGCGAACTTCTGCTTGACGTCGGGCAGATGGCGTTCGAGCGCCGCTTTGGTTTCCGCCCAGGTCTCGCCGCGATGGATGTTGGTGCAGTACGTGAGATGCGTGCCGCCCGCCGGGTTGTCGATCTTCATGGCCGGCTCTGCCGCGCCTTGAGCCATGCGATCGATTGGCGGACACGATCCTCCGATATCTCGTGCACCTCGATGCCGCGCCCGATGTCTTCGAGCAGCGTGATCGTAAGTTCACCACCCAGATGCTCGCGGAATTCCCGCAAGCCTTCAAGCAGCGGATTGCTGCCGTCGGACGCACGGGCTTCCAGCACCGGATGCCAGAGCCGAAACCCGAGCAACTCGAGCAGGGCTGCGACCCGATCCTCCTCGCCTGCGGCGAGCAGACCGGCAAGAACCGAATAACGGGTATCGAGCGCAATGCCGATGGCGACCGCTTCGCCGTGCGAGACATGGTTGCGCGTCAGCGACTCGATCTTGTGCGCGGCCCAATGGCCGAAATCCAGCGGCCGGGCGCTGCCGCTCTCGAACGGATCGCCGCCGCGGGCGATCTGATGCATATGAAGCTCGGCACAACGCTTGATCATCGTCGCCATGGCGCCGCGCTCGAAGATCGACAGGGCATCGATGTGTCGTTCGAGCCAGCCGAAGAAGGCGGCATCGCGGATAAGCGCAACCTTGACCGCCTCGGCCATGCCCGCGATTTTTTCCCGCGGCGGCAGATCGATAACGAAATCGAGGTCGTTCAGCACGGCGAACGGCGGCGCGAACGTGCCGACGAAGTTCTTGGAGCCTTTCAGGTTGACGCTGTTCTTGACACCGACGCCCGAGTCGTTCTGCGACAACACGGTGGTCGGCACGCGGATCAGCCGAATGCCGCGATGGCTGGTCGCGGCGACGAGACCGACTGCGTCGAGCACCGCACCGCCGCCGATGGCGATCACGAACGAGTGCCGGTCGATCCGGTGTTGCTGGATCAGGCCTTGCATCCATTCGATATGGAAGAGCTCGTTCTTGATCTTCTCGCCGCCGGCGACCTTGATCGGCCGGCAGACCAGCTCGATGTCGGCTGTGTGGCCGTCGGCGTAGGCCTCGATCTGGGCAATTAGGCTCGGTCTGACACTTACTACGCCATCATCGACGAACACGAGACAGCGATGCCGGCGCTCCCGCTCCAGGCTCGTCAACGTCTCGATCAAAACCGGATTTGCCGGATCGAACAGCCGTTCGGTGAAATAGACCGGGTAGTGATAGGCGACGGAAAATGACTGCCGGTGGCACGAAGTTGCGAATTGAGCGGACTCATTCAGTGACCGCTTCGATTGATCTGCCATGAAACCTTCGCCCCATTGCACGCATGACCGTGGGCCTTGAGAAAAGCAGTCGGCCGTGATTAGCATCCTGTCCTATTCTGAAGTCAAGGCACAAGCCATGCCGCTGCCCCACGCCGTCGCGCGGGCGCCATCGATGGCTGGGTGTTGACGCCGCTGCAAGCTGACACCATCCCAATTGTCGAGCCCCTGACATGCACCAGACGCTTGTCCTCTTGGTCGTGGGACTGACCCGTCGGCTGATGGGAACTCACACACCGAACCTCAGCGCACTTGCCGCGCGCGGCGGACTGAGGACGCTGGATACGGTCGTGCCGGCGGTCACGTGTACGGTGCAATCGACATTGCTGACGGGACTGCCGCCCTCCGGCCACGGCGCAGTCGCCAACGGTTGGTATTTTCGCGACACCGCCGAAGTGGCGCTTTGGAAGCAGTCGAACCGGCTGATCTCAGGCGAGAAGGTGTGGGAGGCCGGCAAGCGGCGCGACGCCCGCTTCACCTGCGCCAACTTGTTCTGGTGGTACAATATGTATTCCACCGTCGACGTCAGCGCGACGCCGCGGCCGATGTATCCCGCCGATGGCCGCAAGCTTCCCGACCACTACGCCGAGCCGCCGGAGCTGCGCGACGAGCTCAATGCCCGCCTCGGCACGTTTCCCCTGTTCACGTTCTGGGGGCCGGCGACGACAGTGGCATCGAGCCGCTGGATCGCCAGCGCGACGCAGCACGTGCGCAAAACCCGGGCGCCAACGCTGACGCTGTGCTACCTGCCGCACCTCGACTACGGCCTGCAGAAATGGGGCCCGGATGCGAATGATCCGCGCCTTGGCCGCGATCTGCGCGAGGTCGACGAGCTGGCCGGCGAGCTGATCGCCGAAGCCGAGCGCGCCGGCGACCGCGTCATCATCGTCTCCGAATACGGCATCGTGCCGGTGCGCAAGGCAGTACACATCAACCGTCGCCTGCGCGAGGCTGGTCTTGTCCGGGTCAGGGCCGAAGAGGGCGGCCGCGAGATCCTCGACGCCGGCGCCTCGCGCGCGTTCGCCGTCGCCGATCACCAGATTGCTCACGTCTACGTGCAACGGGCAACCGACGTTGTCGCTGTGAAGCGCCTGCTCGAAGGCGTCGATGGCATCGCTCAGGTTCTGGACGCGGACGGCCAGCGCGCCATCGGTCTCGATCATGCCCGCTCGGGCGAGCTTGTCGCCCTATCCGCACCCGATCGCTGGTTCAGCTACTACTTCTGGCTCGACGACGCCAAGGCGCCCGATTACGCGCCGACGGTCGATATCCACCGCAAGCCGGGCTATGACCCGATGGAGTTGTTCTTCGATCCGTCGATCACCCTGCCGAAGCTCAAGGTTGCCCGACGGATCATTGCCCGCAAGCTGGGCTTCCGCAACCTGCTCGATGTCACGCCGATCTGCGGCACGAGCCTGGTCAGGGGCTCACATGGTCTCGTCAATGCCGATCCTGCCGATGCGCCGATCGTCATCTCCAACGACGCCGGCTTATTGCCGACAGGCTCCGTGGCCGCCACCGCATTCAAGGAACTGATGCTGGCCCACGTGTTCGCCGCTTGATAGATTGCTCTATTGCAGCAATCAAGGGAGCGCTATCGATGCGGATCGTCCACTACGTGCTTCTGGCTCTGCTGCTGGCGTTCGCCGGCCTCCAATACAACGATCCTGACTGGTACTACTGGGGCCCGGTCTATCTGCTGGCGGCGCTGTGGTCATACCTTGCCGCGCGGGAACCACAGCGTTTTCGTTCGTGGCCCATCGCGATCTATGGTGCGCCGGTCGCTATCGTCGGTTTCCTGGCCGGTTTTTGGTCGCTGTCGTCCTACATCAAGCCCGGTTGGATCCACATCGAGGAGGCGCGCGAGGCCATCGGCTACCTGATCTGTGCCGCAACGACGGCCTTGGCGACCTGGGACGCGCGACGGCGCACTGCCGATTGACGCCGGCAGGAGCAGACGAACCCGTCATTTTGACCGATGCCTGCGACCAGAAAATCCTCACTGCGCCTACACTCCCTGTCTATCGCGTTGGCTAGTTGCACCGTGGGAGCTCAATCCGGATCTTCTCACTTAATGAACGATTGCTGCGCTAGAAGGACCAGATCCGCAAATAGCATTCGGGCGGGTTGAGGGTTCCGACCAATATTCCGGATAGTTCGGCATCAACCTACGCAAACATTGAACGGCTATCGCTGGGCAAATGTGTGCAGCTGGGGTGTGAGGTGAGGTTGCGCGCGCCCAAGCCCCGACCCTGGACATTATGCCCGGAAGAGGGCGAAGCGCAGATTTGTCTTGGACCATGCGGCCATCCACGCAATCGAACCGTAGGACGCTGCAGGCACCCAGCGCTAGATCCCAAGAAGGGTTTGAGATCATGGCCGCATTCGCTTCCACCTAACACTTCGCGACGCAAACTCTGGGACGGCCTCGCCGGCTGCCCTTAGTTCAGCAATCGGTGTTCCGCGCGCCAGTTCAAGCATTGCTTGGCGTTCTAAGAAAATTAGCGAATCCAAATGCGCATGCCACCACTCGGCAAGCGTCTTGAGACGTTTAGGGTCGCCAATTGCCATACCAGTGCGGAGCGAGTGAGAGACTGAAATTGTATCGATTTGTTTGGACGAAATGAAATCGTCGCGAATGTGCACCGTTACGTCTTCCTCCGGTGAGGACCGCCTTGCAGTTATGTAGGGGTTCGCGGAATCTGGGCGCTGATCCGAGGCCGCGCGGGATGTGGATGTGTCCACAAAGGCGAACATGGACACAAGTCGGGAACGACGACGCAACAAGCGGTGGCCGGAGGCGCTGAAGCGCGAGATCGTCGCGGCAACGCTTGTGCCGGGTGCATCGGTGTCGGTCGTCGCTCGGCAGTACGATGTCAATGCGAACCAAGTCTTCAGCTGGCGTCGCCGCTACTGGAAGGCGGGCGCCTCTCCGCCGACCTCATCAATGGCGCCGGGGCTTGTGTCGGTGACGATCGCTCCGGAGTCGGGGAACGAGGCAGTTGTGCCATCACCAGCGGCGGCGTTTGACACGATCGAGATCGAGGTCGGCGGCGACTGCCGCATTCGCGTTGGAGCGAGCTTCGATGCCCGCGCGCTCAAGCGCGTACTCGACGTGCTGAGGAAGCGATGATCCCGGTGCCATCAGGCGTTCGCGTGTGGCTCTCGGTCGGGCGGACCGACATGCGGCGCGGCATGAACGGCCTTGCCCTGCAGGTGCAGGAGACGCTCGGGCGAGATCCCTTTGCCGGTGATCTTTTCGTTTTCCGCGGGCAGCGTGGCGACCTGATCAAGATCCTCTGGCACGACGGCCTCGGGCTGTCGCTGTATGCCAAGCGGCTGGAGCGCGGTCGCTTCGTATGGCCGTCGACGGCGAACGGCAGCGTCGCGATATCGGCCGCGCAGCTCGCCTATATGCTCGACGGAATCGACTGGCGTAACCCGGTTCACACATTCCGGCCGGAACGTGCGGGATAGCAGCACTTTCTGCGAGCGGCGGACGGCGGTCTGTGATTCCATCGGTGCATGGATTCGTCGGCGAACATCGAAACGCTGAAGGCAAAGCTCGAAGCCGAGCGCGCCCGGGCCGCCTATTGGGAAGCCGAGCTGGCGCTCGCCCGCGCACGGAACGCCGACGATGCAGCGACGATCGCGCGCCAGAACCTGGAGATCGCCAAGCTCAGGCGGCAGATCTACGGTCCCCGCTCGGAGCGGACGGCGCGCCTTCTCGACCAGATGGAGCTAGGTCTCGAAGAGCTGGAGGCAGCGGCCACCGAGGACGAGATTGCCGCCGAGACTGCTGCCGCGAAGACGACGAACGTTGCACCGTTCACGCGCCAGCGTCCGTCACGTCAGCCGTTCCCGGAGCACTTAGCCCGTGAGCGCGTCGTCGTTCCGGCGCCCACCACCTGCGACTGCTGCGGCGGCACGCGCTTGCGCAAGCTCGGCGAGACCGTCACCGAGACGCTGGAGGTAATCCCGCGCCAGTGGAAGGTGATCCAGCACGTACGCGAGAAGATGACGTGCCGGGATTGCGAGAGGATAGCCGAGCCGCCGGCGCCGTTCCACGTCACGCCGCGCGGCTGGGCCGGCCCGAACCTCATGGCCATGCTGCTGTTCGAGAAGTTCGGCCAGCATCAGCCCCTGAACCGGCAGGCCGAGCGCTATGCGCGCGAGCGCGTGCCGCTCGCCCTGTCGACGCTCGCCGATCAGGTCGGTGCTGGATGCGCCGTGCTAGAGCCGCTGCTCCATCGTGTCGAGGCGCACGTCTTTGCCGCCGAGCGGCTGCACGGTGACGACACCACGGTGCCCGTGCTTGCAAAAGGCAAGACCCACACCGGTAGATGTTGGGTCTACGTGCGTGATGATCGTCCGTTCGGTGGCAGAGTGCCGCCAGCGGCGATGTTCTACTACTCCCGTGACCGTGGCGGCGCACATGTGGAGGAGCACCTGGCGCGATGGCGGGGCATCCTGCAAGCCGACGCCTATAGCGGCTACAACAGGCTGTATGAGGCCGGCCGGACGCCGGGCCTGATCCTGGAGGCTGCCTGCTGGGCGCATGCGCGCCGGCCGTTCTTCGCACTCGCCGACATCGAGGCCAGTGCGCGGCGCAAGGCGGAAGGCAAGGTCGCAGCGCCGACCTCGCCGCTGGCTCTGGAGGCCGTGCGGCGCATCGATGCGCTGTTCGATATCGAACGCGGCATCAACGGCCGCAGCGCCGACGAGCGCCGCGCCGTGCGCCGGGAACTGAGCCGGCCGCTCGTCGTCGATCTCGAAGCCTGGATGCGGCAAGAGCGACCGAAGCTGCCACGCGGCAATGATGTCGCCAAAGCCATGGATTACATGCTGAAGCGCTGGACAGCCTTCACGCGCTTCCTCGACGATGGCCGCATCTGCCTGTCGAACAACGCCGCCGAGCGCGGCTTGCGCGGTATAGCGCTCGGACGGAAGTCGTGGCTTTTCGCCGGCTCCGATCGCGGAGGGATGCGCGCCGCCGCCATGTACAGCCTGATTGTCACGGCCAAGATGAACGATATCGACCCGCAAGCCTGGCTCGCCGACGTGCTCGCCCGCATCGCCGGGCACCCGGCCTCGCGGCTCGATGAACTGTTGCCGTGGAATTGGATCGCTGCAAAGGCCGACGCCCAGGCCGCCTGATCGCAGGCGACATTCCCAGTGCGGGCGGCGGCTGATCGTGATCCTCAGAGAAACCACTGTCCCAGATGCACATGCCGCGATTGGCCGACCAGGCTGTCGACGAGAGCGAATTGGCTGACGGTCCAGCCGATCGGCTCGATGGGGCAATCGCACACTTGGTCGTCGTACATCAGGGTCATATGAGGCGAGCCTCCAGGCTGCCGCGGGAGTTGTAGGCCGGCCTTCATCATTGCTTGGCTCAGAGTTTTGCAGAGTGTCACGAAACCGGCAACGCCGTCCTCGCCACCCGTCAACACGAGTGCTCTCTTCCCAAGCCCTCCGGAAAAGCTCGCGAAGCGATTGAACTCGACCCTGAACGGCGCCATCGAAACAGCGCCGGCTGCCCGCATTGCCGCATCGATGACCGCAGGCGGACATGAACCGGAAAAGTCACCGACCGCCAACAGCGAGACATGGAGACGTCCCGGCGATATCGGCTTGGCCGTCAGCCCAAAGCGCCGACGCATGTTGCCTGCGATCCCCTCTGCGCAAGCCGCGATCGGCGCATCTGGCAGAGCGGCAAGGTACACGTTGTGCCGCGTCCGATCCCTGCTCAAAAGCTCAAGCTGCTGATCCATCGTCTCGTCCCCTCACAGAAACCGGACACGATAGCTCCAACACTCACCGAAAACGAGCGCCACTGACAATCTTGCAGAGCCGGCTGTCGCGCACAACCCCTCATGCTCCCTGCGGCCCTCACCGGATGCTTACACCGTTACGAGGTTCTCCTCATAAGTATTGACTGAGTGCGCAAAGTGTTTGTGTCGTAGAGAAAGGACGTCTTCGTGCAGTTCGACAAGGTCAGGTCGAGCATCGGCAAGAGATGCAACGTTTAGACGAGTTCGGACGCCCGTCACAAAACATCTAGCGTAGCAAATGCACGCAGCAATTGAAAATGCCTCCCACTCATCGAAATTGAGCGGAGTTGTGAATCCAACGATGTCGAATACAGATCGCTTTAGGTGATCTCCTGAATAGCGTTCGACCAACATGTCGCAGTATGTGCAGACACGCTGCATGTCCCCCTGAGCACCTACGAAACTCGAAAGTGCCGCCGCTTGGGGGACCGTAAACCGAAATCCGGCCTCGCGCGGGATGTTCATGACGAAACTCGATATTGAAGCATTCTGTGGCCTTGAGGTGGGTAGCCTGCCGCAACAAGATTTCAGTCACGCACGGGGGCAGACCCGCAGAAACAGTCACCGCATAATGATCAACCTCAGATCAGGTAGAGGCCTGCTTCAGACGATCTTGAGATCGCCGAGCGCGTGCGCTGGCCTTGGCCGGTGCCGCCTCGATTTTCGGCGCTTGCCCGCCGCGCAGCACCGAGTTGCCCATGTACAGCGTGCGCTGATCGATGGCGGAGGGATTGAGCCAGTCCTGCTCATTGATCTGGCCGCTCTGCCGTAGGCTGCCAGCGGGTTGTCGTAGGTGACCTTGCGGATGTCGGCTTCCGAGATGCCGCCGCGCCGCATCAGCTCGGCGGTCTTCGGTACCGCCAGCGGATCGGACACGCCCCAGTCGCAGGCGCTGTCGCAGAAGATGCGCTCGGCACCGTAGCTGCGCACGATCTCGACCATGCGCTCGTTGCCCATCTTGGTATGCGGGTAGATCGAGAAGGCCGCCCAGAAGCCGCGATCGAGCACGTCGCGCACGGTCTCCTCGTTGTTGTGGTCGATAACGACCAAGGCGGGATCGATGCCGTGCTCGAGCGCCACCGCCATCGAGCGCAACGTGCCCTGGTGCTTGTCGCGATGCGGCGTGTGGATCATGATCGGCAGCGCCAGCTCCTTGGCCAGTTCGAGCTGGGCGCGGAAGTATTTGTCCTCCAGCGCGGTCTGCTCGTCGTAGCCGATCTCGCCGATGGCCACGACGCCCTTCCTTCAGGGCGTAGCGCGGCAGGATGTGCATCACCGCCTCGGCCAGCTCCTCGTTGTTGGCTTCCTTCGGGTTGAGCCCGACCGTGCAGTAGTGGCGAATGCCGAACTGGCCGGCGCGGAAACGCTCAAAGCCGCAGATCAGCGACAGGTAGTCGATGTAGCTGCCGACGTTGGTGCGCGGCTGGCCGAGCCAGAATGAGGGCTCGATGCAGGCGACGACGCCGGCCGCTGCCATGCGCTCGTAATCGTCGGTGGTGCGCGAGACCATGTGGGTGTGCGAATCAAGGAACATGGCAACAGGTCTCCGTTTGTCTTAGCCGCGCGCGATGTCGGCCCAGCTCAATGCGCCGGCCTTGACGGCGGCCTGCAGATCAGGCGCCGACCGCAACGCCTGCTCGGCGCCGGGCGCACGCGCCGCCGACAACGCCAGTGCCGCCGCCTTGCGCTCCAACTCGGTGCCCGCTCTCAGCACCCGGGCCAGGTCCTCGACCGCCGCCGCATCGGCGTGCGGCCCGACGCAGCGCCAGAGTTCTGGCGCGACCGGCCGACCCGCCGCCGATCGCTCGTGCGCATAGTCGCACAACATCCGCATGAGCCGCGGATTGGAGCGCTCGTCGAGGCCCTGGATCGGCGCCAGCCTGCTGCCAACGAACAGCGCCTTCAGTACCATGTGGTTCCAGGCATTCTCATCGAATTGCTCCTGCGGATAAGGATTGCGTTGCGCCACCGCCTCGAAGATCGGCTGCATGGCACTGCGGGTACCCTCGCGCGCGCGGGCGTTGTGGAGCTTGGCGTCGGGGTACAACGGCAAGCCGCGATAGAACGCGATCAGCTCGCCGATGTCGGCGGTATTGAACAGCTGTTCCAGGCGAGCGCGGAACCGTGCGGCATCGCCATCGTAGCTCGCCAGCACGAATGCGACACGGGCAGCTTGATCGATGCTCCAATCGGATGGGTTCCAGCCGCGCCGAGCCGCCTCGGCATCGGCGAGATCGCGCGGCTTAAGATCGAGATCGCCCTTGCCGAGCTTGCGAGTGGCGTAGCCCAGGGCAAGATAGACGTCCTTGTCGGTTGGCCGCGCCGCCAGGCGGGCGAGCTGTTCCTCGAACCAGCGGGCAGCTTCGTTTGGTGCACGGGCAATCACCCATGCGCTCAGGAGGGCGAGCGGAGTGCTTTTTGCGAACGACATGGCTGCTCCCATGAAGCGGAAGTACTCTTCTGACACTGCTTTGCGGCAGCGAAAAGCCCCTTGTCGACATTTGAGCCAAGTGCGTCAGGTTGAAATTGTCCATCCCGGGCGCGAGCACAGTCCGCACACGGTCACAATCGCGAAACGTCCGCGCGCCTGGCAGGCGCGACTTCGGCCGCTCGGGCGTGATGATCTGCCTTACCCTGCCTGGCGCTTTTTGGCTGCACCGCAGGCCTGCTTGATTGCCGCTTGCGCGTCGCGAAACGCAGCTTCAAGCTTTGCCGCCAATGGTACGCAGTCTGCAGCGCGCTCGCCAGTGCTCGCCATCGATTCCAGTTGCCGCGCCAGTTGCGATACCTTCTGCGCACCTATGGTTGCACTGGCGGACTTGAGGTTGTGCGCCGTTGCCCGAATTCTCTCAAGATCGCGTTCCGCAACAGCAGTCAGGATCTGCTGGACACTTTTCGGGGCGGTGGACAGATAGAGTTCGGCGAGGCGAGCCGCCATCCCTGGTTGTTGCTCCTCAAACTCTTGCAGCAATGAGCCATCAAGACAGGGAAATTCCGCCTCGCTAGCATCCTGCCCCGGCGTTCCGTCAATTGTGATGTTGGCGTCGGTCTCGCTCTAGGCGCTACGCGAGTGGGCAACCATTTCTCCAGGATCGCGGCAAGTTGCGGAAGCTTGAACGGCTTTGACAAGAAATCGTCCATGTCGGCGGCCAGGCATAATGCCCGATCTCCCGCATAAGCGTTGGCCGTTACTGCGATGACCGGCGTCCGCGTCCGGCGCCTCCTTACGCTCGAACTCGCGGAGTTTGCGGCAGGCGGTGAAGCCATCCATCTCCGGCATCTGACAATCCATCAGCACAAGATCGTACGACGAATGTGAAAGCTCCTCCACCGCCACTCGCCCATTCTCGCATACGACAACCGAGCACCCGAGCGAAATGGCATATTCGCGAACAACCGCCTGATTGACCGGATTGTCCTCCGCCAGCAGGATAGAGACCCCCGGGAAGTGGGGCGTCTCGGTCAAAGCGGGCTTTGATGCAGCGACTGCGGCACTTTCACTTGCAGCGGCGGTTGCGTAACATGTGCGCACGGCCTCGAGCAGCTCGGTTCTTCGGATCGGCTTGTTCAAGTAGGCCGTTATGCCTGCGGCTCGCGCCACCGACTGATCCCCTTTCCAGCTCAGTGACGTAAGCATGAGCAGCCGCGGTTGACCAAGCTCGGAGGACGCGCGGATTTTGCGAGCCAGTTCGATGCCGTTCATGCCAGGCATCAGCATGTCGAGTACGGCGAGCACGTAGGCGCGGCCCTCGCTCGCACGTGTCGCCATTAGGCGTAACGCCTCCTCCGCCGACCCGGCCATTTCGATTTCGGCGCCGCAATCTCCGAGGTAGCAGCCGATGATCTCGCGATTGATCGCGCGATCGTCGACGATGAGCACCCGCTGGTCGCGGATCATCGGCGGGCAGCACGCTTCGCAAGCTTGCTCGACCGCACATTCCCGCGCCGAGATTTCGAACGTGACGGTCGTGCCCTTGCCGAGTTCGCTGTCGAGCCGCAAGCTTCCGCCCATCATGCCGATGATGCTGTTGGCGATCGACAGCCCGAGGCCGGTGCCGCCGAACCGTCGGCAGATCGAGCTGTCGGCTTGCGCAAACGGCTTGAAAAGCAGGTCTTGCGCGGCCCGGTCGATGCCGATCCCGGTATCCGAAATGACAAACCGAATGATGCTGTTGTCATTGCTCCGGGCAACGCTTTCGACGCGGACGATGACCTCGCCCTTGCTCGTGAATTTGACCGCATTGCCGATGATGTTGACCAGCACCTGCCGCAGGCGGCCGGCATCGCCAAGGATACCGGAGGGAACGGACGCAGGCAGCAGCAGGCTGACCTCGAGCGACTTGCGCCGTGCCTCCTCCGCGAGCAGCTCGACAGCGCTTTCGACGCACTGGCGCAGATCGAACGGATGATCATCGAGTTCGAGCTTGCCCGCCTCGATGCGGGAGATGTCGAGGATGTCGTTGATGATTGACAGCAGCGTATGAGCGGATTGATCGATGGTCGAGACGAGGCGCCGCTGATGCGCAGTCAACTCCGTGCGCGCAAGCAGATCCGCCATCCCGAGCACGCCGTTCATCGGTGTCCGGATCTCGTGACTCATGCTGGCCAGAAAGGCGGACTTTACTTCGTTTGCGGCGCGAGCTTGCTCGGCGGCGACACTTGCCTGGGCGGTTCGCTCCGCCACGGTGCGTTCGAGGTTCTCATTGAAGGCTAAGAGTTCAGCGTTCTTTTCTGCGAGCCTCTCGTTTGTGTTCCGTATCGCAGCATTGGCTCCCCCGAGGGCTGAAAGTGTGCTGTCGAGCGCCCTCAGCGGCAAGAGATTGAGGACGGCAAATGCCATTAGTCCAAGAAGTGATGAGAGAAAGCCGACAACAAGTGTCGCGTGAATCCCAGGCAGCAGCGACGTCTCGAGCTCAACTCTCGCAACCTGCTGCCCACGCACGAATATAGGTGCGGCGACCGTCATCGAGGGCCGGTCGATCGCCTGGCCGACCACAGTAATGATGCGATTGTTGGGGTCGATCAGGCGCTGGCGAATTTCTTCTGTCTGCGCATTGCCAAGGTCGATCAATTCGCCGATGCGGACTGTCTGATACCGCCACGTCGCCTCATTTGCAAAAATGTGTCTCGCGATACGATCACCATTCAACCGCGCCTTGAACTCCAGGCCCTCCCGCAGGTGCTGTGTGTGCAATTGCCAATAGGCCGCCGGCGTTGCGACAGCGATCAATATCGCAACGGCAAGGCCGACCCGGCTAATCAGGATCCGAACGGAAGCGCTCGTCACGTAGCGCACCAGTGAACTCATGAACTGCATCAGCCTCGCCCCCGCGCTCACGCAATCTGCAAACAACCGCACGCGCGCAGCAGATCGGCGCCATCCTTGGAACGCAGGAACGCAACAACTTCCTGTACTGCCGCCGTCGGTTTCTTGGAGGCGGCGAGATAAAGTTCGCGACCGTAAGGGTAGCTCCCGTTCTCGAGATTATCCAAGGTGGGGGCCTTGCCATCGATCGTCAAGGCGCGCAGGCCGCGTCGCTCGAGCTGCAGCTGGACGAGGGAGATGCCCGCCAGCGAGCCAGGTAAGGCCTCGGCCATGGTCGCGTTGTCCTGATCGTTGACGGCGATGGGAACATCAGGCCGCTTGCGCGCTTGTTCGATCGCATCCCCGACGCCCGGAAACAGCCGGCCTATCAGTTGATTGTCGCTGTCAGCTCTTGGCCGCAAAACAATTCGGACGGGCGATCCGTCGGGCCATTTGGCCGCCGCCTCAGAAAAGTAGCCCGCGATCGCGGTGCTGGCCAAGTTCTCAGGATTCGGCCGAGAGGTCGCCAGGGCGAACGGTGTGCGGGCTATGGCGATATCATCGAGCAGCGCGGCTTCGTCGGGTTTCAATCGCCGCGAAATGACTGCGAACTCCAACGCATTGTCGCGCGTGGCGAGGATCCCGCCGCTGCTGCCAAGACCAGGGACGACAGTCAGTTCGAAATCCGAATGCAGCTTCTTCAGCGCTTGGCTGATGCGGTCGAGAAGTTCCGTCGCGGACCCCGTGCCTCCGGCACGCACCGTGCTGGCGGCCGCGACGCGCTGCGGCCAATGCAGCATCGAGAAGATGGTGGCGGCTGAAGCCAGCCGCAACACGGTGCGGCGTTTGATAGCACTTGGCATGAAGTCATTCCCGCGAACTGTTCTGTGCCGACCGGCGGCTCACAGTGCGAGAGTACATGCGTCGACTTATCAGCAGGTTAAGATGCGTCGCGAATCGAAACTCAACTGGCCTGAGCGGCTGTGCGCAGTTGCGCGCGAAGGCTCAGGACCGAACGGATATGCTCGCCGAACGCAGTCCAATTGAGCGGTTTCTGCAGGTACGAGGTTGCGCCTGCGGCCAGCGCGCGACGGATGGACGTGCCGTCCTCGCGACCGCTCAGAACAATGATTGGCAAATGTCTGAGCTTGGGATGGCCCCGGATGCAGCCGAGCAGTTGGAAGCCATCGAGCTTCGGCATCTCGAGATCGATAATTGCCGCGTCGAATGGCTCTTGCAGGAGCAGTGTCAATGCCGCGGCGCCATCCTCCGCCTCCACAACCGTGGCACCAAGCGCCGCGATTCGCCCGCAAGCTACTTTTCGCGAAAAGGGTTCGTCCTCCGCGATGAGTACACGGGGGCGCTGATCCGGCAGATGCGGTTCGCGTGTCATAACAAGGTAAGCCACGGTTAGACAACGGTTAGCCGATTGCATCATGCCTGTGGAGCATTGCGATTTCATTAACTCGGGATCAATCCGGCGGAAACGGGCGATAGGACAATAGGCTGCCGGTGGTCAAGGCAACCGGACGGCGCTTCCTTCTTTCAAGGCTGCAGGTGGGTATACGACCACCGTCTCCCCGGGGCGCAAACCCTCAGCGATCGCAGCAAGCCGGCCGGACCGACGCGAAACCTTGACCGCCCTTAAGTGCGCTTTGCCGCTGTCGACGACGAACAGCTGCCAGGCGTCGCCGCGCCGGAACAGGGCGCCGATGGGCACCACGGTAGCTTTTTCCATCTCGTCGACGACGATCTTGACGTCGACCCGGTAGCCGTCGCCGAGCGTCGTCCACACCTCGCGAGCTGACGTGATATCGATGATGATCCAGACACGCTGCTCCTCGACGCCAAGCGCCGAGATCTTGGTGAACCCCGACGGTTCGACGCGTCGCACCCTCGCTTCCAGAGCTGTCGGACCACCCCAACGCTCCAACACGGCCTTGGCGCCCTCCCGTACAAGGGCTGCATCTGTGGTGAGCACGTCGACGATGACCTCCAGGTCCGCTGGATTTGCCAGCTCCAGAAGCGGAGCTCCAAGCGGCACGACCGCTTCGCTCTCTTGGATAACCTTGAGAACACGGCCATCGATCGGCGAGGCAACGGGGAAGCGCTCTGCGCCCTCAATCTCGCCGCTGCGCTTCAAAGCGGCACGGGCTTGATCGAGTGCATGCTCGGCGGCATGGCGGCGGAGCTCGGCAGCTGCGACGTCGCGCTCCGCCGATTGGAATGTGAACGTATCGCGTTCGAGTTGGGCCGCGGCCGCCACGCCCCGAACTCTTAGCTGCGTAGTGCGATCGAGGTCGGAGCGCGCACGGGCAAGGAGGACATTGGCGCGCTCGTGAAGTGCGATCGCCTCTTCGACACCGGCCTGAGCCGCACCAACGCGCTCCTCCAGCTCCTGTCGCACACGGGGATCGAGAAGGGGTGAGATATTGGGTGCAATCGTCGTCAGCGTTTGACCGGCCTTCACAGCGTCCCCGGCGCGCAACGTTGAGCGCGGCACACGACCGGCCAGCGGGGCGGATAGCACGAAGCGGTCGCGCACTCTCGTTCGCCCGTCCTCCTCCACAATTGACGTGAATCGTTGCTCCACCACCGGCGCGACCTCGACGAGGATGGCCCGAGGTTGCAGCATCCAGTATGCCGCGAGAGAGATGAGCGCCAATAGTCCTCCAACCATGAACTGACGTGGCTGGAGCATGGTCAATCTCGCGTCTTCAAGACGGCTACCAGGTCGAGGGTATCGATCCGGCGTCGGACGACAAAGGCGCTGGCAGCCGCCGCGACGAGAATGACTAGAGAGGCGATGACATAGCTTGCCGGTTCTATCGCCATCGGTACCTGGAACAACTCCCTGATGCGCAAAGACATGATCAACTTGATCAAGCCATACCCGACAACGAGACCGATCGGAATTGCCACGACGAGTTCGAACGCCAGCTCGCTGAACAGGATGGTGGCCACTTCTGCCCGCGTCAAGCCAAGGATGCGCAAGCTCGCAAGCTCCCAGGCTCGCTCCTGGAAAGCAACGCGTGCACTGTTGTAGACGACCCCAACCGCGATCAGCAGGCCGAAGCCGGCCAGGATCAGAGCCCCCACGACAAGCATGCCGGCGATCGTCTCATCGAACAGGGCGAGCCACAACGCCTTCACGGAACTCCCCTCTACCTTCGGCATCGACTGAATCCGCTGCCAAGTCAGGTGCGATGATTTCGCATCGAGCTTGAGTGCCGCGGCGTTGACAACCTCTCCCTCGCGCAACAGTCGATTGAGAACCGCGATGTCCATCGTTGCCGAGAAGCCAAGAATGTCCTCGGAGAGTTTGACAACCGGGAGGTGAAGGACCGGGCGCTTGGTCTCTTGGACCTCGATTCTCAAGCTGTCTCCAACGCGGACACCCAGGGTTTCCGCAAGCGGGCGACTGAGCATCAATCCGTCCGCCGGCACAGCGATCGGTGCCAGCGCGGGATCTCTAAGGACCTTGAGTTCGGACTGTTTCCGAAAGACCAACCAGCGATGTGCGGTAGGTGCGATGCCCAGCGACGAGCCGTACAGGCACAACACGCTGGCCCTCGGCAAACAACACCCCCGGTACCGACTGAAGCTCGTTAAGTGCCCGGACTGGGAGAGGGGTGGAAAACGTGACAAAGGCATCGCCGCGCTCGATGCGCCCGAAGGCGACATCGATCATGTGAGAAATCGCATCGAACCAGAAGAGGCCAAAGAGAACCAGCGGGACCGCCAAAGCTATGCCGGATATTGTGAGAAGTGTGCGAATTGGTCTGCCTATAACCGTGCGAAGTGCCATCAGATAGGTCATCGGGATGCGCCGCTCGGACATCATGCTGATATGGCGAGCGAGCCCAGACACCGCCGGCACTTGCGGGCGCATGGCCTCGGCAGGAGGGAGCCTTGCGACGCGGTAGACCGCCGCTGCCGCCGCAGCGTTGGCGACGCCGATGCTCGCAATCACGGCGACTGCGGCAATCCAGGGTTCAATGCGCGCCTCGAGGACGGGAAACCGGAAAAAGGACTGGTAACTGTAAATCACGAGATGCGCGAACCATCGGCCAAGCAGCAGGCCGATGCCGGCCCCTAGCAGAGCGATAACCGTCACGAACTTGAAATAGTGCAGCGCGATCGGAACATTTGAAAAGCCGAGCGCCTTGAGCGAGGCAATCTGCTCCCGCTGCACCTCGACGAGACGGCCAAGCACGACATGGAGCAAGAATGCGGCGATCCCGAAGAAGACCGTCGGCATGACAATGCTCATTGTCTCCTGCTCGGCGAGTTCGTCCTCCAGAAGGCGGTTCGAGGGAAGTTCGCGGCGATCGTAGGCGCCGATCCCGCCAAAAGGTGCCAAGAGGCGGTCGATCTCCTCGATGACCGGGGCCTTGTTCGCCCCGGGCGCCAATGTCATGACGAGATCGTTGAACGCGCCTTGCATGTCGAACGCGCCGGCGACCGCATCCTGGTTCGCCCACAGGATGACGAAATTGCGATCGTCCGGCAGCGGCAAGGCGGATCGCGTCGCGAACACGAATTCGGGCGACAGCGCGACGCCGGCGACGCGGAAGGCCTCGAGCCGCCCATTGAGAATGACATCGATGGTGTCGCCCGGACGCACCATGCGCGCATGAGCATAGGCGGCATTGATGATGACCTCGTCGGGGCGTGCAGGATCGATCCAGCGACCATCAATCAGGTGGAGGCGGTTGAGCAGCGGCTGGTCGGAAGAGGGAATCGAGATGATGCGGCCCGAGATGGGGAGTTCCGAATCCTCGCGTACGACCCGTACGACCTGGGTGACGCGTGGCTCCACAACACCAACGCCATCGATCTCGTGGATGCGTTGCACGAGCGAAACCGGTGCACGCTTCAGACTGGCAAAGAGGTCCGCGAAACGCTCGCTGCGGTAGTGCGCGTCCATTGCGCCGACAAGCGCCAGGTAGTTCGACACCGACATCACAAGCACGGCAATTCCGGCCGCAATCAGTAACGCAATGCTCAGGACCTGCGTTCGCATGCCCCATAGATCGCGCATCACCTTGATGTCGAGCACGTTCACCACGTCACATCCTCGGCACTCATCTGTTTCGGGTTGATCTCTTCGCGAGCAATGCGTCCGCCGCTCAGCCGCAGAACGCGGCTGGCCATCCCCGCAATGGCCGAGTTGTGCGTGATGACGACGGTCGTCGTGCCAAGTTCCGCATTGACCTTGGCGATGGCGGCCAGAACGAGCCGCCCGGTGTCTGCGTCGAGTGCGCCGGTCGGCTCGTCGCACAGCAGAATATCGGGGCGCTTGACGATAGCGCGGGCAACGGCGACGCGCTGCTGCTCGCCGCCCGAAAGCTGCGATGGGAAATGATCGAGACGGTGCGAGAGCCCGACAAGATCCAGCGCCTCCTGCGGAGGCATGGGCCGGCTGGCGATCTGGGCCACAAGCCGCACGTTCTCGCGCACCGTTAGATTGGGGATCAAGTTGTAGAACTGGAAGACAAAGCCAACATGCTCGCGCCGATATGTTGTGAGTTCGGCGTCGGTGGCTCCAGTCAACTCATGATCCCTCCATCTGGCTGTCCCGGACGTCGGCGCATCAAGTCCACCGAGAATGTTGAGCAGCGTCGACTTGCCGGATCCCGATGGGCCCAACAGGACAAGAAATTCCCCCTGGCAGATCTCGAGGCTGATGTCCCTGAGCGCAAAGACACGCGCGTCGCCCGTACCATAGACTTTCGACAACCCACGCGCCGTGAATACCGGGCGGTCCACTGGGCTGGGCTGCGTTCGAACGGATTTGTCTGATGAGGTCACGCCGCGCCTTTTCGTTTTGGAAATGCGCTACTGTTGCCGTCGCCGGGAGTTCTGGATTTGATACTGGTCAACGCGGAGGAACGTAGGCGGCGTGGAAATTGACTGTCGTTCCTTGGCCAGACCGAAATTCGAAACGTCCGCGCGGCCGGCGGACAGACGTTCATCAGGCAGGGTCAATCGCGTCCAGTCGTGCTCACCGAAATCCCGGCTGAGGAGCGAGCGCCGATCCTCAAGGCCTGGTGCCAAGTCGCCTTGAGCGGCCGCAAGCACTTGCCGGTCCCGCACGACGGTCCGGTATCCGGGTTCAAAGCGAAGCGGCGGGCTACCCCGTCATTCGCATCGACGTGGCCACGTAGTTGGGCCTGGCCCAACTCTTTGCGGAGCTCGAGGCATACGAGACCGACAGCGGCGTCCAGGTACTCAATCGCGAACTTCGAGCCCGGACGCTTGAGATGTGTCAAGGTTGTGCATGAAGCCTCCGTCCATGGTGTCATTAAAATAGGGGACACCAGGAGAGGCGTCATGAAAGCACTGGTCGTCTACTACTCGCTGTCGGGCAATACGCGCACCGTCGCAACAGCCCTTGCAAAGGACCTCGGCGCGGATATCGAGGAGTTGCGCTGCAGCAGGTATTCGCCCGGGATTTGGGGCTTTATCCGCGCCGGCTACGACAGCTGGAAAGGCAACCTGCCGCCGAACGAGCCGTTGGCGCACACGCCGTCACAGTATGAGCTCGTCGTGATCGCCGGGCCGATCTGGGCTTTCCATCCGGCAACTCCCATCCGAACGTTCCTACAGCGGGAGCGCGCAGGACTGCGGCGCGTCGCCTTTCTCCTGACGCACGGTGGTTCGGCGGGGGAGCAGTCCTTGCGTGAGATGCAGGAAATAATTGGCCGGATGCCAGCGGCGAGCCTCGTCGTGACCGAGGCCGACATCAAGGCACAAAAGTTCGCCTCGGCACTCTCCGCCTTTGCGACAAGGCTGAGCCCAGGCGAGGCCGCATGAGCTGCCGGCCGCACGCACGAGCGCGACAGTCTCTGTTGAGGGTTTGGTACGCCGCCCCTGTGCGTGTGTCGATGGGGCGGGCATCCGGAACCCTCAACAGGATCGGACAATAGCATTCGCCGAAATTCGGCTTTCGCGTGCCGCCGCTGATCGAACGCCGCCGCCTGGGACCACCCAGACCGTTTATCAGACAGTGCAGACCGGGCACGCCAATCCATGATTTCTACGGCGGCCAGGCGCCCCCGCAAGCAGAAGGCTTGTACCGACCCGCCGCATCCGATTATGTGACGGTCGCAGGCTTAGTCTTTGCGGCGTTTCATGCGCCTGGGCGGGAAAACGACTTCGAGGGAACCATGAACCTGGCTCGGAAAGCATTGCTGTGCGTGCTGATCGCAGGATCGAGTTTAGCATGGGCGGCGCATCGCGTGCAGGCACAGACCCAGTGGATGGGAAGTACGCCGGTGTTCCAGAGTGACCTCGAACAACGCCAGCTCCAACAGGAAGCCGAGCGTGGCGAACGCCGAAAGACGTCTTATGACGTGGCTTACCCGGCGTACATGGACGGCGGCGCGAAACCGGAGATCAAGCCGGAGAAGCCACCGGTCGTTTATCTGGAACAGAACGAACAACCTGGCACGATCATTATCGACACCGGCGGCCGCACGCTCTACTACGTACTTCCCGGCAAGCAGGCCTATGCCTATCCGATATCGGTTGGGCGGGATGGATTCACCTGGACCGGGACCGAACGCATAAGCCGCATCACCTCCTGGCCGACCTGGACGCCGCCGCCGGAGATGCGCCAGCGCCAGCCGGGCCTCCCCGTCACCGTCTCTGGCGGCCTCATCAACCCTCTGGGGGCGAAGGCGCTCTATCTCGGCAACACCATCTACCGCATTCACGGTACCAACAATGAGCGCTCGATTGGTCGCGCATCGTCGTCTGGATGCTTCCGCATGATGAACGAGCACGTGACCCATCTCGCCACACTGGCTCACGTCGGGACGACAGTGCGCGTCGCCTCCAGCTATTCGGGTGTGAGCACATCTGTTCCCTTGTCGTCGCTGTTCTCCGGACTTGGCTTTGGCAACGATCCAAGCCCGAACCTGGCCGCGAGCCCGAAGAAGAAGGGCCGGGTCAATTGAGGGAGGGGATTGTCGTTTCCAATCTGGGGTGACTTCGTGCCGATGGCGCTCTATGCAGAGGCATTGTGATGATGCGCCAGCCAAACTTGCGGAGTGTCGGTCATGACCCCGCTCCATCATTGCTGGCGCCTTCGGTTGCCCACCCGCAACCGGCGCGCGGCACTTGCATGTAGGCACTGGCCGAAGTCGACGGCGCCACGAGCTATGGCGTCACGAACGGCGGCAGCTACATCGTCGACCGCGAAGGCCTGCAGCCCGTCGACGCAAGGCGGTACTGGCGGTCTAAGCCAAGCCGCGGTATGCATCGCAAAAAGGATGAATGCGATGTCCCAGCTTTCGATCATCGCCGGCCCATTTTCCTTCGTCGGGCGCCTCGAGCAGGCGGCCGCTCCCTTGACGTGCGCTGCGTTCGAGAAGCTCATTCCGTACGAGAGCGAGATCGTGCACGTGCGCTGGAGCGGGGAGGGTGTGTGGATCCCGCTCGGTGACCATAATTTCGGCGTCCCATATGAAAACCACACCAGCCATCCTGCACCCGGGCAAATGCTGCTCTATCCTGGTGGGATCAGCGAGACCGAGATCATCCTCGCCTACGGCGGCCTTAGCTTCTCGAGCAAGGTGGGCCCATTGGCGGGCAATCACTTCCTCTCGATCGTTTCAGGCAACGAGCAGCTGCCCGAGCTTGGCAAGCTGGTGTTGTGGAAGGGCGCGCAGCTTATTCGCTTCACGCGAGCCTGAGACTTTGCTTCGACCAAGGCAGGCGCCGTGACCCCGCTCAGGAACGCTGCGCTCGAGCCTCGCTCAGCACAGTCTCCACCGCCCGCGCCATATCCCCTCCGATTCACGACCGCGGGAATATAGAATTAGACTACAGTACGAATGGCTACAAACTTGTGAGACGGGACACTAGGGCGTTGCATCGAACCGCGCGAGCGGGAACAGCTCAACTGGATGGTCGTAGCGGCCGCGGGTCATGAGTTCGGCCGTCATCCGTGCGACGATGGGTGCCAGCGAATATCCGCTCGATGTCACGCAGTTGAAGAACCCCGGCGCACCGGGCATCTCCCCGATGATCGGCGCCCCGTCAATTCTATACCGGCCTGCCGCAGTTCGGCCGCATCTTGATAACGTCGCTCAATGAGTTGGGAGTACCGCTGCCGCTCGAATACGAAAGCATTTTTCGGCTCACGGTCACTCAGTCGGCAGGGATCGGCGGGGCGTTGAACGAAGCGGCCTATCTCTCCGAGATCCTGCAGGGCGGGATCTTGTCAGTTGGTCAGGGTCAGCGGGACGCCGCCATGTCACTCGGCCTGACGCGGATGCAGTCGTTCTCGCTTGTCGTCATGCCGCAGGCGCTACGCTTGATCATTCCCGCTCTCGGCAATTCCGTGAACGGATTGCTCAAGACTACATCGATCGCCTCCGTCATTTCGATGGAGGAACTTCTGCGTCGTGGTCAGATCCTGATGCAGCAGAAATTCGAGGTGCTCGAAATCTTTATCGTCGTCGCCATCATGTATCTCGCGCTAACAACGCTGTGGGACTTGGCGCAGCGGCAGATCGAGCGCATTTTTGGTCGCGCTTATGGCGACGTTGCGACGAAACAGCTCGCACGCGACGATCGTTGAGTGCAATAACGATCTAGGCCGAATTCGGTCCGACGGCGGTGACGCCATATCGCCGCACCTAATGCCGGATGAACTTCACATGTCGGGCGATGAACGTCAGCAATACGGTCCCTGGAATCCGGGCCTGGAGTCGCGACTGCCGGAAGCATTCCTGCCGCTATCCACTGTTTTTGATACCGCTAACGTCTCGAGTAGCCTCGCCGAGGTTCGTCAGCTCAGCGACTTCTGCGGCATTCCGATCGAGCGACTTTCGCAATTCAAGCCTGAACGATTGACCGTGCACGAGGTGCTGATCCGCGTGATGGCGGATCTCTCGGTGCCGGACGGCCAAAAATATGAGGATCTCGGCGTCAATTTCCGACAGATTAGCGCAACCATCCTCGACAAATACATGCGCCCGCTGATGCCCGAGATTCGCCGGGCATACGATCAGCTGGCCGGGAGCGCCGCGACATTCATAACTCAGCTGCAGGCGCCCCGCTCCGTTTCACCCGAACTGCCGGTCCTGCAAGGGGCCGCCCGCTGGAGCTGGCGGGGGCGGAGGCGGCCCCCGGCTGCCATGGCGCATCCAGATCCATCAGGCAAGGAACCTGCCGAGCGCGATCTCGGCGTCATTCATGCATGGCGCACAACGCTGCACCAGACTAGCGACCCATTCCAACACGCCTGCATGCTGGCCCTCATCACAGTCGCCGATGCGGTTCTGAAGAAGCAGGGACGGCTGCCGAGCGATCGCGCGCTGATCACTGAAATTGCGACGAGGTTGGTCTGCAATGATTACGGCGGCCAGTTGATTGGAAAGATCATCGATACGAAATTCGAGGACGCCGCGCGCCGCGAGAGCTATCGGCTGCTGCCTGCTCAATCACATCCGATCGTGATGAACGTAAAAGGCGCATCGGCCTCGGGCAAGAGCACGATGCGGCCGCTGCAAAAATTGCTCGCCGCGCAGCTCGGGGTGAATTGGATCGACTTCGCCCTGATCAGCCCCGATATCTGGCGGAAGTTTCTGCTCGATTATGCTTCCCTCGGTCCAGCCCGCCGATACGCCGGCACGCTGACTGCACACGAGATCGAAATCATCGACAAGAAACTCGACCGCTACATGAGCGCCAAGAACAAAGCGGGGCGCATGTCACATCTGCTCATCGACCGTTTCAGGTTCGATAGCTTCGCCGAGCATTCAGAAGAGGAAGATGGCGGTCGGTTGCTGACGCGGTTCGGCGACGAAGTCTACATGTTCTTCATGATCACCCCGCCCGAGGCGACCGTCGAACGGTCGTGGAAGCGGGGAGAACAGGTCGGTCGCTACAAGGCAGTCGACGATCTGCTCGCCCACAACGTGGAAGCCTATTCCGGCATACCCGGCTTGTTCTTCATGTGGGCCCTCAGAAATGACAAAAAAGTTCATTTCGAGTTCCTCGACAACAGCGTCACTGAAGGCGAAAGGCCGAGAACCGTGGCGTTTGGCCTGAACGGTGAATTGAACATTCTCGATATCAAGGGCCTGCTCGACATTGAACGGTTCAGGCGCATCAATATCGAGGCCAGGAGCCCGCAAGAGGTTTATCCATCAACCGCTGCGACGGACCTTGGCGGCGATATCAAGTTCCTCAAAGATTGCATCCGACGAATGCCAGTAGTGAATTTCGCCGATCGCGCCACCGGCCAAATCTATGCCCGCATCGAAAATGGCAGGCTGGTCGATTGGCATCGAAACGCTTTCGAACAAGCGGAGCCTGATGAGCGGGCGCGCTCAGCATTCGAGCTGGTGATCGAGCCGCCTCGTTTGGGCGCGGTAGCCGCATCGAGCGCGCCTTGCAGACTGGATCGGGCTCGCATGCGCACGATGGGCAGTTGGGGCGGTAATGCCCGCTGATCGCCAGCGGTTACCATGAAGTGAATCCGCGCGGCCATGTGAGTTGGACGAAAAGGCCGGCATCTGCTATTATTATGAGATTGAATCGTCGTATTTGATGGTGTCTTGCGGGAGGTTTGAATGACAAGGCGTCGCCTACGCGGCGTGATCGCCCACTCAATCCTCGCTCTACTGGCAACTCCGGCCTTGGCGCAGGCACCCGTAGCGATCGTCGAGCATGTCGACAGCAAGTCGGCTGGGGTTGAGTTCATGGACTATCTGTCAGCTGGCCGGGTCGTCCAATTGGCCGCCGGCGATAGGCTTGTCCTGGGATACCTGAAATCGTGCTGGCGGGAGACCATCGTCGCCGGCAGCGTCAAGGTCGGCATCGAACAGAGCGAGGTCGAGGGCGGCAAGGTCGAACGCGCAAAGGTTGCCTGCGACGGCGGCCGAATGAAGTTGAGCAGCGAACAGGCGCAGAAGAGCGGCGCCATGGCGTTCCGGGCGCCACCCAAGAAGAGCGCCGGTCAACCGTCGGAGTACACGATTTATGGGCTGTCGCCCGTGATCGAGGCAAGGACGGCCGGCCGTCTCGTGATCGAGCGCCTCGACCAGACCGGCGACACGCTCGAATTCGACATTGCCGGGCCGCAACTCATGCGCGGCGCATTCTTCGACCTGGCAAAGTCCGACAAGGCGCTCGCTGCAGGCGGCGTATATCGCGTGCGCTTCGGTGGTCAGCAAGCGGTCTTCCAAGTCGATCCCTACGCCAAGCCCGGCGCTGCACCGGTCATCGGACGACTGCTCCGCCTGACACCCGAGCGCTGAGGCCCACCGGCGAGATCGACATGGGGAGCAAGAGCCGGCGGCGCGACCTTCTCACCACCATCCTGATTGCGTTGATCGCAGCGTCAATCGCCTCACTGCCGCAGCTCGATCGGCTGCGTGGTCTTTCGATCGATATCCTGACCTGGCTCAGGTGGTCGATCGCCGGGCAACTGCATGATCCGATGCGCTCGCCGACCGTAGTTATCGCGCTCGACGAGGAGACCTACCGCCGCAAGCCGTTCGCCGGCACACCCAGCATCACCTGGACACCCGAGATCGGCAAGATCCTGACGGCGGTGGTGGATGGCGGCGCCAAGGTCGTAGGCTTCGACGTCATCTTCCCGACATCGCTCGAGCAGTCCGAGATCTCGCTCGGCGGCGACACGGTCGGCGACCGCCTGCGCGGCTTCGACCGCAGTTTCCTGCGTGCGCTTGCGACGGCGGCCCGACAGGACAAACTCGTGCTTGGACAGGTCCAGCACCTGCACCAGCCGATCCAGCCGTTCGAGGCCCAACGCATCGCGGTTGGCCAATACGGCAATATCCGTCCGCTCAATCTGCACGCCGATCGCGATGGCGTGGTGCGGCGGGTGCCGCTGTCGTTCGAAGTCGACGGCAGGACCACACCGTCGTTGGCGGTCGAACTGGCAGCACGCGCGACCGGCGCCAAGCCGGAGTTTGCCGCGGATGGCACGCTCAGCCTCGCGGGCGGGCGCGTGCCGCGGTCGACCCCAAACACGGTCATGCTAAATTTCGAAGGCGGTGCGGATGATATTCCGACCTACTCGCTGGCCGATCTCGTGGCCTGCGTGGACAGCGGCAACAAGGAATACTTCCAGCGCCAGTTCAGCGGCCGTGTGGTCCTCGTCGGCGCCCTGCTCGACGTCGAGGACCGCAGCATTTCCTCGAAGCGCTTTGCCACCGGCATCGAGGGTGCACGGGCACCGCGCTGCCGGCTGCCATTCGAGCCGCCGGAAAAAACTTTCGCGCGCGATTCGATCGCCGGCGTCTATGCCCACGCAACCGCAGTGAACAATCTGATCAGGGGTGATGCGTTGCGCGAGCTCGGTCGCATGCCCAACTGGATCGTGAACCTTGCAGCGGCCGCCATCGCGGCGGCCCTCACGCTGCTACTGGCCAACCCGCTGCGGGCATTGCTGGGCGTCGCCGCGCTCTGCGCGTTGTGGACCGGCATCGCGACCTGGGCATTCGTCGGTGCGCTGGCGCTTCCGCTCATTGATACGACCGTCGCGGCATTGCTGGCGTTCGCCATCATGAATGCCTACCGCTTCGTGATCGCCGACAGCGACAAGCGCCTTCTGCGCAACAGCTTCTCGCTCTATCTGGCACCCACGGTGATCGAGCGGATGCTAGCCGCCAACGCTCCACCGAGCTTGGGCGGCGAGACGCGCACCGTCACCGTGTACTTCTCGGACATTGCCGCCTTCTCGGCCATATCCGAGCGCCTGCCCCCGCGTGAGCTCGTTGCGCTGATGAACGAATATTTGTCGGCCATGACCGACATCATCGAGGCGCATGGCGGCTTCGTCGACAAGTATATCGGCGACGCGATCGTGGCTGTGTTCGGCGCCCCGGCCGACGACCCGGATCACGCCGTCAGTGCGGTGCGTGCGGCGCTCGCCTGCGAAGCCAAGCTCGCGGCCATGAACAAGGCCGGCCTGTCGGCCTTTGGCGGGCTCGAGATCAGACAGAGGATCGGGCTCAACTCCGGCGACGCGCTGGTGGGCAATATCGGATCACGACGTCGGTTCAACTATACGGCCATGGGCGATACGGTGAACCTTGCCGCCCGGCTCGAAGGCGCCAACAAGCTCTACGGCACCGCGATCATGGCGGCCGAGGCAACGGTCGCGCTGGTGGGAGACAGGATCGTTTGGCGGGAGCTCGACACCATCCGCGTTATCGGCCGCGCGGCGCCCACCCGGGTCTATGAGCCGGTCAGCGAGACAGGTACCCTTGCCGCTGGCGGTGAGCGCTGGTACCGCGCCTATGCCGAAGGATTGGCATGCTGGCGGACGGGCGACTTTGCCGGCGCGGCGGAGGCCTTCGGCCGGGCCGACCCCGGCGATCCGCCCAGCGTCGCATTTCGCGAGCGGGCGCGCCAGCTTGCGGCCAACCCGCCGCCGCCCGACTGGACCCCGATCCGCATTCTCGACGGCAAATAGTTACCGGCCACAGCCGATCAATTGCAGAATGGTATCGCAGAGCAGGGCAATTCATTATTTGGCCGATTCGCATTGGATGGCCGCGAGGTCGGTGCCGGGCTAAAGCCAGGCACCATGCGATCGTCATTACCACCCGTTGTTCGCGGCCATCGCTTATAGTAGCATTGGTTTTTAGGGCGCGCGGTGATATTGGTCGCGGAGTTAAGGTCATGCTGCCCCGATTATTTCAAATGCGCGTCCTGGTCCTCTGGGTCGCCGCAAGTTGTTTGGTTTGCCTGACACCCCCAGTCGTTGCGCAGGAAACCGCCGCCGTCTTCGTGCCGCCGCCACGCACGATTTCCGACATCACCAGCATTCTCGATCAGCAGAAGCCGGATCCGGCGCGCCGGGCCCGGATGGAAGCCGAGGCCGACGCAGCCGCACCCGGCAAAGCGAGCCGCAGCGACCTGGCCCAGTTCCATTTCAAGCGGGCGCAGACCCGTGCCGACCTCGGCCGCACGCCGGATGCCATTGCCGATATCGCCAAGGCGCACGAGTACGCCTCCGACTATCTCGAAGAGGGCAGCCGATACGATCTCCTGCTGGAACAGCTCTTGCGCTTCACCAACGAGAACAAGCGGGCCATCGCGGTGCTGGAGCAGATGTCGCGCAAGCTCGACGCGCTGCCGAAGACCAAGGGCCGTCAGTTCAACATCAATCGGCGCTTGACGATCAACTATATCTCGCTCGGCGAGCTCGCGCGCGCCGAGGCCCACGTCAAGAAGCTGCAAGCGCTCCTCGACGAATCCCGTTCCTGGCCAAACGTCGAGATCTACCGGTCGAGCTTCGAGGCCAACGTCGAGACCGCCCGGGGACGGATTCTCGAGGCGCGCGGCCGCTACGCGGAAGCAGAAGCAGCCTACCAGCGCTACCTGGTGCTGGAGCGTGACGCGATGGCAAGGTCCAAGACCTGGCCGAATCCGCCGAACACCTCGGGGTTCGCGACGGCCATCGATTTCGGCGCCACCAACCTGGGCCGCGTCAAGGCGCGACAGGGCCGTGTCGCCGAAGCGGAGAACGAGGTACGCCAGGCTCTGCTCAGCCGTCTCAAGGCGGTCGGCAAGTATCACGCCGACACCGCGCTGGTCGTTGGCAGTCTGACAACCATCCTGATTGAACAGGCGCGATTCCGCGAGGCCGAGACCCTGGCCCGCGCCAGCAGTGAGATTTTCGAGGCACTCGGCTATCCCGATGACTCGCCATCCCGCGTCCATGCGCTGAACCAGTTGGCTATCACCCTATTTGCCCAAGGTCGGTTCACTCAGGCGAAGGCAGTGTTTGCGCGGGTCGAAGCGTTCCTCCGCAGCTGGCCGGCCGATCGCGCCCGGGGCCTGCGGGTGAGCTGGTCGCGGGTCTTCACGGACTACTACACGGGCGATATCACTGGCGGCATCGAGCGGGCGCGCGAGTTCGTGGCGTTCCAGAAGGCTCGAAAGGGTGCCGCCCACTTTGACACAGCCATGGCGCGGGCGCTGCTGGCGACCGGTCTCACCTACGCCCGCCGCGATGCCGAGGCATTGGCCGAGTTCAAGCAGGCGATGCCGATTCTGCTCAACGACACCCACGATGACGAGGAAGGCGATCTGACCACGCGGCTTGCTGCTGACAATCGCCTGCAGGCCGTCGCCGAGGCCAATATGGCGCTGCTGGCGCGGACAGGCGATCCACAAAGCGCCGCGGTCGAAAGCATGCAGGTTGGCGAGGCGATCCGCGGTCGCAGCGTGCAAAATGCGCTGGAGGCGTCAGCGGTGCGGTCCGCGGCGAAGACGCCGGCGCTCGGCGAGCTGGTGCGCAAGGAGCAGGATCTCGAGAAGCAGACCGTCGCATTGGTCAGCACCATCAATGCCAGCCTGGCTGCAGCACCTGAAGAGCGCGATGAGGCCGCCATGCGCGGCCTGCAGGCCGAACTCGACACCTTGCGCAAGGAGCGGCGCGCCGCCAAGCGCGACATCGAGCGGCGCTTCCCGGACTACAACAACCTGATCAATCCGAAGCCGGTCACGGTCGATGACATCCGCGCGTCACTGCGCACCGACGAGGTGCTGCTGTCGTTCCACTTCGGACGCCGCGAGAGCTTTGTCTGGGTGGTACCAAAATCCGGTCCCCTGGCGTTCACCGTTCTGTCAACGAATCTGACCGATATCCGGACACGGATCACCGCGCTGCGCAAGGCGCTCGAACCGAACGCATCGACGGTCGGCGACATTCCGCCGTTCGATCTCAAAGCGGCATATGAGCTGTATGAGCTGCTGTTGAAGCCGGTCGAGCCGGGATGGCGACCAGCAAAGAGCCTGATTATCGCCACCAATGGCGCGCTCGGGCAGTTGCCACTCGGCCTGCTTCCGACCGAACCCGCCAGTGTGCAGGTCGATGCAGAACCGGTCTTCGCCGAGTACCGTAAGGTCGCCTGGCTGGCGCGCACACACGCCGTCACCATGATCCCGTCGGCCTCGGCGTTGCGCACGCTGCGCAAAGTTCCTGCCGTCACGGCAAAGCGTGAAAACCTGATTGGTTTTGGCGACCCTCTGTTCAACTCTGATCAGGCCAATGAGATCGCGGCCGAGGCGGCGGTCCAGGTCGCCAGCCTGACCACCCGCGGACTGCCGATCAAGATGCGGGCTGCGCCGCGAACGGCAGCCGTCGACAGCGCCGAGATCGCGCAGCTGCCGCGCCTGCCCGACACTGCGGATGAGCTCAAGTCGATCGCGGCGGCGCTCGAGGCCGACCCGGCCAAGGTCTTGCATCTCGGCAAGAGTGCCAATGAGAAGAATGTCAAAGGCCTTGATCTGTCGCGCTACCGAGTCGTCGTGTTCGCGACGCACGGTCTTGTCCCCGGCGAGCTCAACGGCCTGACGCAACCGGCGCTGGCGCTGACCGCACCGAACGTCGCCGATGTTGACGGAGATGGCCTGCTGACGGTGGAGGAAATTCTGCAGCTCAGGCTCAATGCCGACTGGGTCGTACTCTCGGCCTGCAACACCGGCGCCGGAGTCGGTGCCGGCGCCGAGGCTGCCTCGGGACTGGGCCGCGCCTTCTTCTATGCGGGCACGCGCGCGCTGCTCGTCACCAACTGGTCGGTGCATTCGGCGTCGGCCCGTGAGCTGGTGAGCGAGTTGTTCCGGCGCCAGGGGGCAGGAGCTTCAATGACGCGGGCCGAAGCCTTGCGACAGGCTTCGATGGCGCTGCTCGATGGACCCGGCTTCACCGACCCATCGGGCAAGACGCTGTTCACTTACGCCCATCCGATCTTCTGGGCGCCCTACTCGATCCTGGGCGATGGCGGGGCGGGCTGAGACGAGCCGGGTCTCAGAATCCATGCTTACGCAGGAACGCAATAATTTCGCGCGTCGACTGCTGCTTCAGCTCCGGCGTGCCGCCGCAGCAGTGTGCACCGAGCTTCGCGCAGGTACGCTTGGCCCACTCGTACCACTGCCGTCGTGGAATCGATGCACCGTCGCCGACGGCGGTCAGTGCGCCATCATCCTCGATCCAGACCTGGCAGCGCGAATAGTTCTCTGCCCACGGGTCGAAGTGCGGCTTGGGCGTTAACGCCTCCCAGGCATGATGGGCGCCCTGGTAAATTTTGACCTCGACGTTGGCGTTGCCGGCGTCGCGCAGATGCTGGGCGCGCGTCACGCAGTCCTGTGCGGGGGCCATGTCGTCGAGTTCCGCCAGCATGAGCAGGATCGGCGCGCCGGTGGTCACCGTCGAGCGGTTGACCCATCGGCAGCCGGGCGACAGCGCGACATGGGCGGCGAACCGGACGCTGGCCGCACGCATCCAGCGCCGTCGCACTTCCAGCGCGGTGTCGAGGGCGACGATGCCGCCTTTCGACACGCCCAACACGGCAATGCGGTCCGGCTTGAAGCGCTCGTCGCGGCTGAGCCAGCGCAAACCGGCGATGGCGTCGTTGCCGGATTGCCAGCGGGTCAGCAGACGCTGATCGTGCACCGAACTCACAATACCGCGCGAGGCAAAGCTGTCGACCACCAAGGCTGCGATACCGGCGCCGGCCAGGGCCTCGGCGTAATGGAGTTCGCGGAATGGCTTGATGCCGCCGCTCGAGGGCGTGATGACGACGGCCGGCAGCGGAAACTCCGGCTTGTCGGGCAGATAAAGTTGCGCCGTCAGCTCGACCGGCTGATCGTTGGGGGTATTCGGGACGACGTTGGTCGGGAAGCGTACGTCCTCGATCGTTGCCGCGCGCGCATGGCTCCATGCGCCCGAGCAGAGCAAGATTGCGAGCACCGCTGCCGCGAGATTCCATCGGCTGTTGCGCAAGGCGCTATTGCACAAGTCGCCATCGCCAGTAGCATCAAGGGCCGATTGCGGCTGCGCGATTGCCGCGCCTTGTTGGGGCTGACCGCGCCGAGGCGGCAACCACATAGGCCAATCATCGCCCCCTGCTTCGAATGTATCTGCCACAAGCGATCTCTCAACATGGGGGCCTCGAGTTCGTGACCCTGAACCAGTACTCGCTCTGAATAGCCCGGCTAGATCTTGGTCGGATGGAACAATTGTGCCGTCCTTGCCGGTGCCTTGGCATTGAGGGTACATCCGGAGAAAACGTCACCAGCCGAACTGTGCCGCTTCTCCGATTTGCGGGCAATGGGTCAGGTCACGAATAGCAGCGCTTGCGTGGCGAGCGGGAAAACGCCGCGCGCACCCGCCCGTGATGTGCCGACTTCGGTGCAATCAGATCAGAATGCGCGACAGTATGGCTGCGACCACCAGTAACGGTAGCGCACGCCAATGTTGCCAATATTCCCACCGGTTCGATTGCTCGCCGACGGACGGCGCAATCGCCGGCACCTGCCTCAGCGTTTCGCGCCAGCAAGCCTCTTCGTCTTGGTGCAATATGAACGGGTCGAGCACGGTGATCTTCGCCAGGGAGCGCAACGCGGGCCGCCACGCCGCATCGAACGTGACGATCCCGGCAATGGCGCCGCGAACCGGCCCGAAAGCCTCGAATGAACCCAACTCGACGCCGTAGTCCGTGCACATTGCCGTGAAGGTCTCGAACGTCTCTCGTTTAGCGGGGACGATGATGAGCAGGCGTGCAGGATCAAGGCGCAATCGACACTGCTCCACCTCCCAAGCGAGCCCAGGTGTCGCCCCGGCCACCAGCACCGCTAATTGGCAGCTGGCCAGGCGGCGCAGAACGACATCTTGCCAGGCATCGTCTGGCAAGTAATCGCGCCAAGCCGCGAGTTGTGGAACCGGGTCGCTGGGATCGCCGATCGCGAGGAATGGTCCGATGCCGCTAAAGATCCGAGCCAGCGCTTCCTCGTGGTCGCGAAGCTGGGGTTCCTGCCTGAAGGAGCGCAGGTACAAAACCGGCGATCGTGGGTCGGTTCTCTCTGCATCAAGGGCAGAACGGACAAAGTGGCGATGTCCCTGCCGATAGAGCAGCCACGGCACAACAAAGAGCGCCAGCGTGACGGGCCCGCCGACGGCGATCGGCCCGACATCTTTCGGCAGGGAACTCGAAAATACAAACATGATGGCGACCGCCGATGCCAGGGCGGCAATGTGCCATCCCCAGCCGATCAGCGGTCGCTGCCGGCGCCCGATCACGATCCGGCGGTCGCTCATCATACCCACGCCTCGCGCGACTTGCAGTCAGCCGCATCGGACACGCGATTGGCCTTGACCGCAAGAGCGGCTTTGCGATGATAGGATCGCCGGTGAAGCCCTGATCCTGGAGGACCGCAGTCATGAAGCGTGAGGTCACCATTGCACTGCTGGACGAAATCCAGGACGGCTTCAATCGCCATGACGTCGATGCCATCCTGTCGCATTTCACCGACGATTGCGTGTGGTTGATGGCGCGCGGACCATCGGCGCCGGAGGGCAGGCGCTGTATCGGCAAGGCCGAGATCGGTGAGGTTCTGCGCAATCGTTACGCCCAAATTCCGGACATGCGCTGGCAGGAGATGCGCCATTGGATCTGTGATCCCACCAAGGCCATTTCGGAATGGGTGGTCCGCGGCACGCCGGTCGGCGGCAAGCCATTCGAGTATCTCGGCTGCGACCTGTGGGAATTTCGCGACGGGTTCGTGACCAAGAAGGACACCTACTGGAAGTTCATCGGCTGAGCGAAGTCGAGGGAACGCCCGGACTGTCCCGACATCGCGACGTTTGATGCCATTTTCGTGCACGTGTGCGGCCCTCGCCGCCATGCGCCGGAATGAGCATCACAGGCAGCTGAACCGTGATCAGGATGCGACAGGCTGGGGGAAAATCACGCAAGCTCGCTTTGCCGCCTTGCGCAGTACATGTTGCAAAAGCGAGCATTAACCAACATAGAATTCCAGAACAACTCGCTCTCAGGAGATGCCCCCATGCGATTGTCATTGTCCGGCGCCTCGATCATTGCCGCGATCGCTGCGGTGCTGTCGCCGGCAGCTGTCTTTGCCCAAGACTGCGCCAACAATCCAAACGTGTTGGGCGTAGCACGGACCGTTGAAATCGACACGACGGGCGGACCGGCGTTCGGCTTCGAGCACTATAAGATGCACGACTTCCTGATGATGAAGGAGATTGTGCTGACCTTCGACGACGGCCCGCAGAAGTTCCACACGCATGCCGTGCTCGATGCTCTCGCGCAGCACTGCACGAAAGCGACCTTCTTCTCGATCGGGAAGATGGCACTCGGTTATCCGGAGATCATCCGCGACGTTGCGAAGCAAGGCCACACCATCGGCACGCATACCTGGTCGCATGCCAACCTCCGCGCCAAGAAAACCGAAGCCGAGGCCAAGGAGGAGATTGAGAAGGGCGTGAGCGGTGTGCGTCGCGCGCTCGGTGGTCCCGTGGCGCCGTTCTTTCGCTATCCGTTCCTGCAGGATTCGAAGGATTCGCTCGCCCATCTCAGCGCCCGCAACGTTGCGGTGTTCTCGACCGACATCGACAGCTTCGACTTCAAATTGCATACCGCCGAGCAGTTGGTGAAGGGCGTGATGGCAAAGCTCGAAAAGAAGGGCAAGGGCATCATCCTGTTGCACGACGTCCAGCCGGGAACCGCCAAGGCATTGCCGATGCTGCTAGGCGAGCTCAAGGCGCGTGGCTACAAGGTCGTGCATCTGAAGGCGAAGGGCGAGCTGAAGTCGCTGGCAGAGTATGATGCGATGATCGAGAGCAGCGCCAAGGGCCTGGCCGCTCCTGGAACAGAGCGTCCAACCTCCAGTGTCGTTCGAACGATCGAGCCTGCCGCCACAACGAATGCAGTCGCCAAGAAGCCCTGAGCCGGCTCGGCGCACGCCAGCGAGGGGTCAATAATCGTGCGGGCCCGCCGCAGGGCGCAGCGCTCGGATGCCGCACCGCCGGCTCGGACGATCTTGGCCGCAATCGGTGCTGGCAATGGGTCATCGTACAAGATCGCAGGCGGCATCATGGCGTGTCGCTTTATGGCGGATGCTCTCGCCCATCGGTGGGATGGGATGCTTCGCGGTCAGGCAAAAGGCAACGCTCGGCCCAGCCGATGAACCGCGCCACGAGAAAGTTGATCGCAGGATAGATCATCCTGGGGGCGAGAAAGTTCTTCGTCGGCGCCATTCCACGTGCAACGCGCCGTCACCCGTTGGCAGGCTGTCTTTGCATGATCCTGACCGGCTTTCGATCTTCAAAGCGGTCTTGGCGTCGTTGACAACTGTGCCGTCGCTCGTCACCCTTTTTGCTCTGAACAGGGCAGATCTCAATCGCGCTTCATTTGCGCGATCCAGTCGGAGGCAACGCCCGTTGCATTGCAGGGCGCTCTTCGAGCGGCCTCGGGTTCGGTGCATCGGCACTCTACGATGCAATCGCTGCAGCAGCCTATTGGAAGTGAATGGACACCGCAAACAATCCGCAAACGTCGCCTCGGTTGCGACCTGAGCCAGAGAATGTCGGCTCGGCGACTAGATTTCTGTATTTTGCCGCCGGTTATTGGGCAAGACCGCCGGCTCGCGGTGCTTGGACCCTTGCCGCTGCGATAGCGGCGCTACTTGCGTTGAATCTGGCCGTGAGCATTGGCTTAAACAGTTGGCACCGCTGGTTCTTCGACATGCTCGAGCGACGCGACGCGAGATATGCTGCCGACAGCGATTGCCATCTTCCGGTGCTCATTTTCACAGGCGCCGCATTTGCAGTCGCGATGGTCAAATGCAGCATGACGTTGCAGCTCAACTGGCGTCGTTGGGTTACCGAACAGTTGCTCAGGGCGTGGATCAGCCGACCAATTGCCGATACGGACTTTACCCCAGACAAAGATCATGGCAGCGCCGGATACCGCATTGTCCAGGATGTTCGGCTCGCACTCGATCCGGTGGTCGATTTGACCATCGGCTTTTGTAACGCTTTGATCCAGGGCGCCACGTTCATGGCCGTCCTCGTCGTTGTCGGCGGCTCAATTACTCTCGATATTTTCGGGCTGCACCTGACCATTCCTGCCTATCTGGCCATCGTAGCGGTAGCCTACGCATCTGTCGTCTCGACGACGATGTACCTTGTCGGACAGCCGCTGGTTCGCAGCGTGGCCGAGAAGAACGAAGCGGAGTCGCAATTCCTGTTCGAGCTGACCCGCGCCGCCGAAGGCGGAATTCACGACGCGCCGCCTGACAAGTTGCGACGTTCGTTTCGACCTGTGGGGGTCGGTTTTCACAAGACCGTTCGACGATGGAGGCGCGTCATTCGCCAGCATTGCCGCCTGACTTGGCTGACAAACAGCAACAGCTACTTCACACCCATTCTTCCGCTGCTGCTGGCGGCCCCGAAATACATCCACGGTGAGTTGACACTCGGGGCGGTGATACAGGTCGCAGCCGCGTTCACAATCGTGCTTGGCGTATTGAACTGGTTCACCGACAACTACATCCGTCTAGCCGAGTGGTCCGCATCCGCCAGGCGGGTGGACGAGTTGAGAGGCAGACTGCAGCACCGGTCTTGAGCGAGCTGCGACTTTATCCGGTTCGGCCAAATGAACGAGACACGCGTCATGCGACCAGTCGAATGGGGTATCGTTGGCACCGCCGGCATTGCGCTCAATCGGGTGATTCCGGCGATGCAGGCAGTGCCGGCGTGCCGGATCATGGCGATCGCATCGACGCTTTATTCCGATCGGGCTTGCGTGGTGGCTGGGAACCGGTCGCGAATGGCGACTGAATGACAGAGCGGCTCCATGCTACATGAGTGCCGCGTCCGACGAATTGATGCGAACACGGCAATTCAAGGAGAGCCGGCCATGGCCACGAAAGTCTTCGCACCGGGTGGGTATCGCTATATTCCAGCCGTGTTCCAGTATTCCGGTGGCGTCGCCGCGGAGCCAGGGTTCAGCATCGAACGCGTTCGCTTTCACCATCCGGTGCCGCTGGCGGAAGGGTTTCGCCGGATCGAGACGTTGATCGGCGAGGCGGGGCGACCGCTGACCTCGTTCTGTGCCTGTGAGCTGCGCTCGCCCGAGCCGTTCAGCGAAGCAGGCTTCATCGCCTTCAATCAGCTCTACGTCGGCACGTTGACGAAGTGGGGCATTTACGACGAAGCCAGCAAGACCAACCCGGTGGCGCGGTCGAACGTTTGCCCTGAACTGCACAAGCCGGCCGAACCGTCCATTCACGCATTCTGCTACACCGTTCCGGCGCCCGCGGCCGCCCCTACCTTCGTTGTCGCCGGCAGCGGTGAAGCGCCGGAAGGCAAAGGGAGTTACGGCAAATTCATCGTGCGGCCGGGCGACACCAGCCCTGAAGGAATGCGGGAGAAGGCGCGGTCCGTCCTCGGCGAAATGGAACGCCGCATGGCACTTCTCGGCTTTACTTGGAAGGACACCACGGCGGCGCAAGTCTATACGGTCTTCGACCTTCATCCGTTTCTTGCCGACGAGATCGTGCGCCGCGGCGCCGCCGAACACGGAATTACCTGGAACTTCTGCCGCCCGCCAGTCGTCGGGCTCGACTACGAGATGGATTGTCGCAGTTTGGCAGTAGAACGCGTCGTCAGATAGTGGCGGCTGTTGCTCGATCGCGGTGCCCGCAGCGGCAAACGAGCAGGTGTGCGAGAATCAACGTCACCTGGGATAAACCGAGGCAACGATCGTACGGCCCAAGCTGCCTGCAATATTTTGCGCCTCAGCCGTATCGATACGCAGCGCGCCGCCTTGCTCGATGCGATGAACGTGCCATGCACTTGCGAATTCGCAAGGCTCCGACGCTGCGTAGAGAACGTGGACTCCTGGAGCCAGGACACAATCTACCGTTGGCGTCAGAATTCGAAGGTCGATTTGCGTCCGCGACCGGTTGCCCATCAGGTTGACGACGTCGACCGGCCCGGCCTCGAGCCGGCTGACAATCGGTGTATCGCCTTGGAAACGCACCGGACAAAAGGGCTCGCGAACGTCGATCTCGCCGCCTGGCGCTTCAAGGACCAGGCCACGGCCGGCCACCACCACCTGCATGCGCTCAATGCCAGACAGATCCGAGAACGGTGCCGGCGTGATGATAGACGTGCGACTGAGGCCCCAAATCAAGTCGTCCCAATGGCCAGGACCGGCGCCATCCCGATAGGCCTCGGCGATGGCGATGCTTACGCCACCGCCGTTCTTCCATGGCGAACGCCGAAATCCTGCCTGGTCGAGCGGCGTTGCCTGGTAAGTCATTCAACGGCCTTTCCGGAGTCAAAATGGCCGCGCGCAACGATGTGCCCGATGGCCAAGGAAGAGCGATTCAGGGCAGGTCGAGCCGTACCGCGACCGCGGCGCTGGCGATGACTGCGAAGTCGCCGGCCTGTTCGTCTGGGACATCCAGCCCGCCCTTCACCGCCTGCACGGTGACCTGGCCATAAGGCAGCGACGCCTTGATTGCGACCGCATCGACCAGATCAGGCCGCTGCACGCCGATCGTCACTTCGACCAACATGCTCGCCGGATCAATCTTCAGCGCACGCAAAAACGATAGCGAGCTATGGTGGAGGCAATCCTGCACGGCCCGCAAGCCGGCCTTGGTATAGTTGCCGCCGTGCAGATCGTTGCCGGTGCCGAGTTCCAGGATCACCCGTTTGATCGTCATACGCTCCCCCTACACTACGTCGAGCCGAACGACGACCGCGGCGTTGGCGATCAAGGTGGCATCGGTGCCGGCATCGTTGACGATTCTGAGGCCGCCATCGACGACATTCACGACGCCCCGGCCGTAGGGCAGCACCGCCAGGACGGCGTCCTTGTCGACCGCAGCCGGGTTCGGCACCCCCACTGTCACGTCGACGTGCATTGCTGCCAAAGGCTGATTGAGTGCGGCGGCAAGCCCAAGCGAGTTGTGCCAGAGCGCATCGCGAACCGCGCGCACCGCCGCCTTGGTGTCGTCCGAACCGCGAATGTCGGTTCCCATGCCGATCTGCAGGACCATGCGCTTCAATGCCATCGTCAGGTAACTCCGAAGTGAAAGCGGACTTGCCGGCTGGACAACAGACTGCCGCAGCTTAGATTACGGCAACGGGCGGTCCGTTGCATGCCGTGGTTAAACCGATCCGCCAGGCCCGCCGCGACACCATCGCGTCTTGACCTGCCGGCTCGGCAGCGGAATATATGGTAATCGAGGTGGCATGGTCTTGGATATCCTGCGCAGATTGCTGGCGGTCCTGATTGCGGTCGGACTGATGATTGCGCCGGTCGCTGCGGCCAATAACGCCATGTCGCATGGGTCAGGCATGACCGCAGTCGCTGCGACGATGGATCCAGGTACCGACCCGTCCGATAGCGTATTCGCAGCGACCGAAATGGCCGATTGCGACGGGTCCAAGGTCACTTGCGACTGCAATGGTTGCAACGCCAAGTCGAAATGCCCCGATCAAGCGACGTGCATGACGAAGTGCTGCAAGGTGCTGTCGACAGCCGGGCCGGCCGCAGTGCTCATTATTCTGCCGCAAATGCGGTATCGGCTGCCCGAGCCATCCAAGCCGCCGGCCTGGGTGAACGCGCCGCCGGCACCTCCGCCTCGATCCTAGTTCGAATGTGACGTCTCGCCCGGCAGCGGCTCTGCGGCTGCTCCACTGGCGTGGCGTATTCGAACTCGCGGCCATGATGGGCGCGATCGTCACACATATCGAACAGGAGTGGATCACATGACGATCAAGCATGTTGCGGTCGCAGCCCTTGGGCTCGCGATCATCGGCTGCGCATCCGCGGCCTTCGCCGGAGCAAAGGACTACGAATTCCAGCCGGTTGCCGCCGACGTCAAGAACGCGGCCGGCAGCGAGATTGCCATCCGCCTCATCCATAAGCCGACCGGCAAGCCGGTCGAGGGTGCGGTGCTGTTTCGCACTCGCCTCGACATGTCGCCCGACAACATGGGCGAAATGATCGCCAAGCATCAGGCAATGCCGTCGAATGAGCCGGGCGTCTACCGCTTCAAGGCCGATCTAACGATGGCCGGCGGCTGGGCGTTCAAGCTTCAGGCGAAGGTGCCGGGTGAGAGCGAGACGGTTGAGGCCACCGTCGTCTTCAAAGCGAAGTGAGGGCAGCGGCCATGAACAAGATCACCATTGCTGCGATCGCCATATTGGCAGTCGCCTGCGGGGCCGCCGGCTATCGGATCGGCGCCAGTGGCGTCGCCCAACCGGTGCCGGGCCTTTCGGCGACGGCGGCAGCCTTGTCGGAGCCTCCGGCCAAAGCGGTTCTCTACTGGAAGGACCCAGACGGCAACAACGACTTCTCGGCGACGCCGAAGAAGACGCCGGATGGCCGCGACTACCTGCCCGTATACGAAGAGCAGGAAGCCGGTTTCGCCGACGCCAAGACGACAAAGCCGAAGAGCACCGGCAAGATCCGGTATTACCGCAACCCGATGGGTCTGGCTGATACCTCGCCGGTGCCGAAGAAGGATTGGATGGGGATGGACTACATCCCCGTTTATGAGGGCGACGAGGACGCTTCCACGGTCAAGGTCAGCCTCGACCGCGTGCAGCGTTCGGGCGTGCGCACCGAAGAGGCTCGGATGTTGCGACTGGCGCGGCCGGTGCGCGCTCCCGGCGTCGCCAAGCCGGACGAGCGCACCTTGCATACGGTTGCCCTGCGGGCCGACGGCTTCATCGAGAAATTGTACGTCAACGAGACCGGCCGGCAGGTGCAGGCCGGCGAGCCGCTGTTTCGGGTCTATAGCCCGGAGATGGTGCGGGTGCAGGTCGACTATCGCATCGCGGTCACCCAGCCCGGCAAGGGCTTGCGCGACGAAGCCGGGGCAATGCAGCGGCTGAGAAATCTCGCCGTGCCTGAAGCGGTCCTGCAACGATTGCGCACCGAGCCCAATCCGACCATGGCCATTGATTGGCCGGCGCCGATGTCCGGCGTGGTGATGCAGAAGAAGGCGATCGAAGGCCAGATGGTAAAAGCCGGCGATGAGTTGTTCCGGCTGGCCGATCTCTCCACCATCTGGTTGATCGCCGACGTCGCCGAGCAGGATATCGCCATGGTCAAGGTCGGCGCCCCGGCCAAGCTCACCTTCCGCGCCTACCCGTCCGATACCTTCGAGGGGCGGGTGACCTTCATTCTGCATGAGCTGGAGACGACGACGCGGACCGCCAAGATCCGCATCGAGATCGCCAATCCGGACCATCGCATCAAGCACGAAATGTTTGCCGAAGTGGAGATCGATGGCGGCGCCGCCGATGCCGAGCGACTGGTCGTTCCGGTTTCGGCCCTGATCGACAGCGGCAATCGCCAGGTCGTACTCGTCGATCGCGGCGAGGGTCGCTTCGAGCCGCGGGCCGTCAAGACAGGGATTCGCGGCGACGGGCTGATCGAGATCCGCGACGGCTTGAAGGCCGGCGAGCGGGTGGTAGTCACGGCGAATTTCCTGATCGACGCCGAGAGCAATCTCAAGGCAGCGCTGCAAGGGTTCACCGCCGATCCGGCGGCGACGCCGGAGACGAAGCCATGATCGCCCGCCTCATCCGCTGGTCGGCCAACAACCTCGTGCTCGTGCTGCTCGGCGTGGCACTGGCGACCGGCGCCGGCATCTATGCCGCCGCTCGGGTGCCGCTCGATGCCATTCCCGACCTCTCCGACACCCAGGTGATAATATACACCGAGTATTCCGGGCAGGCGCCGCAGGTGGTCGAGGACCAGGTTACCTATCCGCTGTCGACCGCCATGCTGTCGGTGCCGCGATCGCATGTGGTGCGCGGCTTCTCGTTCTTCGGCGTGTCGTTCGTCTATGTCATTTTCGACGAAGGTACCGACATCTACTGGGCGCGCAGCCGCGTGCTTGAGTACCTGAGTGCCGCGAGCCGCAACCTGCCGGGCGGGGTAACCCCGACGCTCGGTCCCGATGCGACCGGCGTCGGCTGGATCTATCAATATGCCGTAATGGCCTCCAAGCGGTCGCTGGCGGAGTTGCGTACCACCCAGGATTGGCAGGTGCGGTTTGCGGTCGCCAAGGCCGAAGGCGTTGCCGAGGTCGCCAGTGTCGGCGGTTTCGTGCGGCAGTACAGCGTTGTCGTCGACCCGCGGCGCCTGCGATCGTTCGACATTGCGCTCACGAAAGTAAGGGATGCCATCCGCGCCTCCAACATCGACGTCGGTGGCCGTGTCGTCGAGCTGGCCGAGACCGAATTCATGGTGCGTGGCCGCGGCTATCTGCGCGGCATCTCAGACATCGAGCAGATCGTGCTCAAGTCAGAATCCGGCACGCCGGTGCTGGTCAGGGACGTGGCGCGGGTAGAACTAGCGCCGGACGAGCGCCGCGGCGTCGCGGAGTTGAACGGCGAGGGCGAGGTCGCCGCCGGCGTTGCCGTCCAGCGCTTTGGACAGAATGCGCTATCAGTCATTGCCAACATCAAGGCAAGGTTGGCGGACATCAAGGACAGTCTGCCGGCCGGCACCGAGATCGTTCCCGTCTACGACCGCTCCGACCTCATCAACCGCGCCATCGCGACCCTCAAGTCGACGCTGATCGAGGAAAGCCTGATCGTGGCGCTGGTCTGCGCCGTGTTCCTGCTGCATCTGCGCAGCGCGTTCGTCGCCATCATCACGCTGCCGCTCGGGATTCTCATCGCCTACATCTGCATGCACGCCCTGGGGCTCTCGTCGAACATCATGAGCCTCGGCGGCATCGCCATCGCCATCGGCGCAATGGTCGACGCGGCGATCGTCATGATCGAGAACGCGCACAAGCATCTGGAGCGCGCGCCACCGGGCAAGCCTCGCATCGAGATCCTGATCGAGGCGGCAAACGAAGTCGGCCCGGCGCTGTTCTTCTCGCTGCTCATCATCACTGTTTCGTTCCTGCCGATCTTCACCCTCGAAGCGCAGGAAGGACGGCTGTTCAAGCCTCTGGCTTTCACCAAGACCTTCGCCATGGCCGCGGCAGCACTGCTGTCGGTGACCGTCGTGCCGGCGCTCATGGTGCTGTTCGTGCGCGGGCACATCGTGCCGGAGCACTCGAACCCAGTGAACCGCTTCCTGATCTGGATCTATCGCCCGATCATCGACAGGCGTGCTCAGGGCGAAGACTTTGACCATTGCTACGGCATTCGCCGTCCTTGCGGTCAGCATCTGGCCGGCGACCCGGCTCGGCTCGGAGTTCATGCCAAGCCTCAACGAAGGCACGCTGATGTACATGCCGACGACCCTGCCGGGGCTGTCGATCACCAAGTCGGCCGAGCTGCTGCAGACGCAGAACAAGATCATCAAGTCGTTCCCCGAGGTCGATAGCGTCTTCGGCAAGGCCGGCCGGGCCGCGACCGCCACCGACCCAGCGCCGACGGAGATGTTCGAGACCATCATAAATCTGAAGCCGGAGCGCGAATGGCGATCCGGCATGACGGTCGACAAACTCATCACCGAGATGGACAAGGCGCTGCAATTTCCCGGCGTCTCCAATGCCTGGACGATGCCGATCAAGGCCCGCATCGACATGCTGGCAACCGGCATCCGCACGCCGGTCGGTGTCAAGGTGATCGGTCCGGACTTGAAGGTGATCGAGCAGTTGGCCCGCCAGATCGAGACCGCGATCAAGACCGTGCCGGGCACGTCGAGCGCCTTCGCCGAGCGCATCATGGGCGGATATTATCTCGAAATCGAGCCCGATCGAACGCAGCTCGCACGCTATGGCCTGATGGTCGGCGATGTGCAGCAGGTTGTGGCTTCCGGCCTTGGTGCCGAGACGGTCACGACCACGGTCGAGGGTCGCGAGCGCTATGGCGTCAGCATTCGTTTTCCGCGCGATCTGAGATCCGATCCGCAAGCGATCGCGCGTGAGGTATTGGTGCCGCTGCCCAATGGCGCCTCGATCCCCTTGGGACAGGTCGCCAATGTGCGGTTGACCCAAGGTCCGGCATCGATCCGGACCGAGAATGCGCAGCTTGCGGCCTACATCTTCGTCGATGCCCGCGAGCGTGATCTCGGCGGTTATGTCGCCGACGCCAAGTCGGCCGTCGCATCGGCAGTCAAGTTTCCGGCCGGTTACTACGCGGTATGGTCCGGACAGTTCGAATATTACGAGCGGGCGCTGGCGCGACTGAAGCTCGTGATCCCCCTGACCTTGGGGCTGATCCTGCTGCTGCTCTATCTCAACTTCCGCCGCATGACCGAAACGCTGATCGTGATGTTGTCGCTGCCGTTCTCGCTGGTCGGCGGACTGTGGCTGATGTGGGCCATGGGCTTCAACCTGTCGGTCGCCGTCGCGGTCGGCTTCATCGCCCTTGCCGGTGTTGCCGCCGAGACCGGCGTGATCATGTTGATCTATCTCGATCACGCGCTCGACCATCGCAGACGGTTGGTGGCAGCCGAAGAACGCTCCTTCAACCGCGCCGATCTGCATGCTGCGATCATGGAGGGAGCGGTCGAGCGGGTCCGACCGAAGATGATGACGGTGGTCGCGATCATGGCCGGCCTGCTGCCGATCATGTGGAGCCACGGCACCGGTTCCGAGGTGATGCAGCGCATCGCCGTGCCGATGATCGGCGGCATGGTGTCATCGACCCTTCTGACACTCGTGGTGATCCCGGCGATCTACGCCCTGGTGAAGGGCGCCAGCCTTGGCGCCGACAGTAATGAAGCACTTGGTAGCCGACACTTCGTCGACGCAAAGCAGTAGGAGAGCACTGCGATGATGAACGATGGCATGATGTGGGGATTGGGATTTGGTCATTGGCTGGCGGCGCTGCTGGTGGTCCTGGTGATCGCCGCGCTGATCAAGTATCTCTTCTTCCGATGAGGGAGGTGAACCGCCGGTGCGGTCGACAGCCATCCCAGAGATCGCCGCGCATCTGCTAATTCCCCGTAAAGCACGACCGGTCTCAGTCGTGGAACCGGTGGCGAGGCACTGCAAGGAATGGCATGCGACATCGCTGAAACCCATTTGCTGATCAGATAGCCGCACCCGGATTGCACGCTTCGGCGTGGCTGCCACCGAGGTCGGCGCCACGAGCCATAGCTGGAGCAGTGCTTCATTCGCGGCATCGGTCGCAGCATTGACGCCAATGCCAATGGCATGCCGATTCGGCAAATTGATCGCAGCATGCCATTGCGGCAATCTCGGTTGACATCTCAGATAGTGGTAATGATGATCACGCCAGCGTCTGCCGGAGACGACGCTGCAAGCGATCAAGGGGAGCGCGCCGTGAAGTTCGAACGCGTCGTGGTAACGGGTGGGCTTGGTAGGCTTGGCCGATCCGTCGTCGAGCGGCTTGCGAGCGTGGCCGAGGTCACCGTCCTAGATGTTGCCGAACCGCAGGCGACGGTGCCGCCGGGGGTCAAGTTCAGGCGCGTCGACATGACCGACTACGGCGCGGTTTTGGAAGCATTCCGCGGCCAGCAAGCGGTGGTGCATCTGGCGGCCATTCCCAATCCGCGCACTGCGCCGCCGGCGGTCACATTCAACACCAACGTCCAGGGCGCGTGGGTGGTTATGCAAGCGGCCGAGGACGCCGGGGTAGGGCGCATCTCGGTGGCATCGAGCGACTCGGTGTTCGGGTTGTCATATAATCCACCCGATTGGCCGCCGAAATACCTTCCCGTCGACGAAGAGCATGCTTGTCGGCCGACCGAATTCTATTCGCTCAGCAAGTACATCACTGAGACGATCGCGCAGAGTTTCGCGGCACGGCACAAGCTCGAGGTATTTGCCATTCGACCGGTGCACGTCGTGTTCCCGCCCGAGTACCCTGAGCTCATTACACGTGGCAGTGATCCGCAGAACTACCATTTCTGGGCGTACGTGGCGCCGCAGGACGTTGCTCAGGCCTTCCACCGTACCTTGATGGTCGATTATCGCGGATTTGACACCTTCACGATTTCGGCGGCCAACGGCCTCAACACGAGACCTACTCTCGAAATGGCGGCCGAGCGCTGGGGCAAGCTGCCGGAAATTCGCCGCCCGGAATACTACGCCCGCAATCCGCACGCCTCGGTGCTCGATATCACAAAAGCCCGGCAGGTGCTCGGCTACGAGCCCGAGATCGACTGGCGAACGATGCTCGGTTCGCCCGCGTGATCAACCAGCTCGGTAGCAGGTAGGGGCGCTTGGATATGACACGTGTCTTGGTCACCGGTGCGAATGGGTTTATTGGCTACGCCATTACCGATGCACTGGCGAAACGCGGTGATCAGGTGATCGCGACGGATCTCGCCGCCGGTCCGCGTCTGCGATCTTTGGTCGAACGGCAGCGCAATGTCGGATGGCATCCCGGCGAGATCACCGAGTGGCCGCACGTCGTTGGCCTGGTGCAAAAAGAACGACCGGACAAAATCGTGCATTGTGCTGCGATCGTCGGGGTTCCCGCCTCGGTTGGTTCCCCCATCAATACGTTCCGGGTCAACGTCGAGGGCACGATCACCGTGCTCGAAGCGATGCGCTTGTTCGGTGTCAAGCGCATGGTCAACATCAGTTCGGAGGAAATCTACGGGCCGTTCGAGACCGAGAAGATCGACGAGACCCATCGCTGCCTGCCGACCAAGCCGTATGGCATTTCCAAGTTCGTCGTCGAGCAGGTTTGCCGGGACTACACGGCAGCACATGGCCTCGAATGCATCCATGCCCGCACTTGCTGGGTGTACGGACCGTATTTCCCGCGCGCGCGGGCGCCGCGGAATCTGCTTGATGCAGCGGTCGGCGGCACGCCATTGCACCTGCCCGGTGGCGGCAAATACGCGGTTGACCAGGTCCACATCGACGATGTGGTCCAGGGGGTGTTGCTCGCCCTCGACAAGGATCGGCATCGCTTCGATGCGTATCATATCACGACCGGGCGCGCTGTTTCCTTCGACGAAGTCGTCGCCATCATCAAGCAGCGGCTGCCCAAGGCCGATATCTCTGTCGGGCCCGGCCCGCTGCGATTTGTCGATGGCACCGAGGCGGTACCTAAGGGTGCACTGTCGATCGAACGCGCGCGGTCAGAGCTCGGCTATCAGCCACGCTGGGACATGCGGCGCGGTTTGAATGACTGGATCGACTTGCTCGCAACCGGCAAGGGCTGAGGCTTACAATGGCAACACCCTGGAGCAGCCCGAACTTGTGAGCGGGTGGACCAGCTCCGCGCCAGCCGAGCGGCTTGGCAAATATCGGATTGACACCGAAAGCCGCTGCCTCGACAATTTCTACTAAAGAAAAGGCCTGCCACAATATCGCAAATTGGCGGGTATGAAGAGCAAGTCGGTCGATGAGCAAGCGCATTGGTCCGGCGGCCAAGGTGCTCGCCGGCGACCAGTTACAGCCGAAGGGCGGAGCAAATGGTGCTGCTCGTCACGGGTGCAATGGGGCACTGTGGACTGGAAGTCGTCCGCCAGGCCGTCGGCCGGGGCCATCGCGTGGTGGCCCAGTATCGTGGTGGCTTCAATGCCAAGGCCGCCGCGGCTTGCGGTCCCCGCGTCACCTGGGTGCGCCTCGAGCTGACGGATGCCAAGGCCGTCGATGACACGGTCGCAGCCAATGCCGTGACGGCCGCCATCCATACCGCGGCGGTCCCGAACGATAGCGTTGCGCGGCCTGATCCAATGGGTGCCGTCAACACCAACGTCGGTGCCGTCGCTCAGCTGCTCGATCAAGCTCGGCGGCGCAATTGGACCCGCTTCGTCAACGTCAGCACGGGTTCGGTCTTTCAGAAGGCAGCCGATGCACCGGCGCCGATCCTGGAGGATCATCCACCGGCGGTGACGAACACCTACAGTACGACGAAGTTCTGCGGCGAATTGCTCACCTCCATGTACCGCTCGCAGTTCGACGTACCGGCCGCGACGGTACGCATTTCATGGGTCTATGGGCCGCCACTGGTGCCAAAGGTGCGCGACAATCCGCGCGGACCGATCCCATGGTTCCTCAAGTGCGCGCTCGAAGGCAAGCCGGTCGACGATCCCGGCGGCGGCGATTTTGCCGCGAGCTACACGCATGTCTCGGACGTGGCCGCAGGGCTACTCGCGGCGCTGGAGGCCACGGAGTTGCGGCATCCGGTCTACCACCTCGGCTGGGGCGTCAATTTCAGCACCAGTCAAGTCGCGGACGCGGTTCGCAAGGCAGTGCCCGGTGCCTCCATCGCAGTGGGTCGGGGCACCGCGCCGTGGACCGACCACACGCGCATGCGCGGGCCGCTGGCCGGCGACCGACTGCTGGTGGACGCTGGTTTCAAGCCGAAGCTCGATCTTGTCGCCGGTATACAGTCGTTCGCCGATTGGATGCGGGCCAATCGCGAGGAGTGGACATGAGTGCGGTGTCGGGCCATCCGCAACATGTGCGCCAATCCCAGCTGCTGGTCTGGCTCGGCGCGGCTCCGGGTGCCGTCTATCTGCTGGCGGTCCTGCTGATCGGCTTGACGATCGCGACGCCGAGTTTCCTGTCCGTCGCCAACCTGACCAACGTCGCGTTGCAGATCGCCGTGCTGGTGATTGTCGCGCTCGGTATGACGCTCGTCATCCTGACCGAAGGCATTGACCTCAGCCTCGGCCCGATCCTGGGACTGTGCGGCGTGGTGATGGCAACGCTGGTCGTCTCGGGGCAGCCGATATGGCTTGCCGTGCTGGTTGCGATATTGATCGGCGCTGCGTTCGGCATCGTCAACGGCGCGCTCGTCGCCTACGTCGAGCTGCCACCGTTCATCGTGACGCTCGCCACCTTCGGCATCGCCCAGTCGCTGGCGACAGTTGTCACCGAGGGCAATTCTGTGACCGGGCTGCCGGCGGCGGTACGCTGGTTCAATGACGGCAAAATCCTCGGACTGCCGGTGCCGCTGTGGGCCACGGCAGCGGTATTCGCCTTCACCTGGCTGCTGCTCTATCGCACCAGATTCGGCCGCTACGTGTTCGCGATCGGCGGCAACCGCAATGCGCTGGTACTGTCGGGCAGCAACGCCCGTCTCTATCAGACACTGGTCTATGTCTATGCCGGGGTGCTGACCGCGCTCGCATCCTTCATCATGACGTCGCGCATGAACGCCGCGCATCCGACAATCGGCGTCGGCCTAGAATTCGATGCCATCGCCGCGGTCATCCTCGGCGGCACGTCGTTCGAGAAGGGACGCGGCGGCATCGCCGGAACGCTGATCGGAGCGCTCGCGGTTGGCGTGCTGAGAAATGGTCTCAATCTATTGGGGGTCTCGACCGAGTGGCAGGTCGCCATAGTCGGCATCGTGATCATTGCGGCTGTCGGTCTCGACTCGTTGCGCGGGCACAACGCATGAGCACCGGCACGCAGACGCAACCAGCATCCGGTCAACTCCACGAGTTCCTCGGGCTGTCGCCCGATCGTCTGTTCGTCGTGCTGTCGCGCGTGACGGCCCTGGTCGGTCTCGTCATTGCGCTGTCTCTGTTGTCGCCGCATTTCCTGACGTGGAACAACCTCATCAACGTGCTGCGCCAGGCCACTCCCCTGTTCGTCATGTCGGCGGGCCTGACGCTGGTGGTGCTGACCGCCGGCATCGATCTGTCGGTCGGCGCAGTCCTCGGGCTCGCCGCCTGCGTCGCCGCTTCGATGATCACCGGCGGCAGTCCAATATTTGGCGTGCTCGCCGCGCTCGGCGTCGGGCTCGGCTGCGGCCTGATCAACGGCGCACTCGTCGCCTATGCGCGCATTCCCTCGTTCATCGCCACTTATGGCATGCTGTGGATCGCCAACGGCCTGGCCTACGTGTTCATGAAGGGCGAGGTGATCTACGGCCTGCCGGCGGGCTTCCGCCAAATCGGCACCGGCATGATCGGTCCGATCCCGTTGCCGATCATAATTCTGTTGGTGACGCTCGCCGTCCTGCACATCCTGCTGCAACGCACGCCGCTCGGCCGCGGCATCTATGCCATCGGCGGCAACCCGGTCGCAGCGCGGTTGTCGGGCATGCCGGTCGGGCGCCGACTGGTCATCGTCTATGCCTTGAGCGGATTGATGGCGAGCTTCGCCAGCCTGATCGTTATCGCCCGCACGAATGCCGCCGACGTCAGCCTCGGCGAGGAACAATTGCTGCCAGCAATTGCGGCCGTTTGTCTCGGCGGCACGTCGCTTTTCGGCGGGGTCGGCGGGGTTGCAGGAACCGCGGTCGGCGCGATCATTCTCGCATTGGTGCTGAACGGGATGAACCTGCTCGGTGTCAAGACGTTCTGGCAGGCTGGGGTGTTGGGCCTGATCATTCTGCTGTCGGTGCTGGCAGATCAACTCGTGGCCCAACGGATCAACCGGCATCGGAAATGATCGGGGCGGCAACATCGCGTATGACGTGGAACAGGTCGACGTATTCGGTTCAGGCGCACCCCTTGTCTCCCAGGGGCGCCAACATCCAATCGAGCGGAGACAAAGGAGGAGGCCAAATGCGTATCAATAGACGGCAATTCGGCTCGGTTGCGGCGGGTCTGGGCTCTGCCGCAGTTCTCGGCACCGCTTCGGCACCGCACGCCCTGGCACAAGGCAAGGCGCCGACGATTGCATTTTTCGTCAAGAACGTGACCAACCCGTTCTGGAAGGCCTGCCGCATTGGTGCGGAAAAGGCGGCAAAGGAGCTCGGTGTCACCCTCGAAGTGGTGGCGCCGACCAAACCCGACAACATCGAGGAGCAGACACGACTGGTCGAGGACTGGATCGTCAAAAAGCCCGACGCGTTCGTGTTCGTGCCGGTCGACTACAAGGCGCTGGTGCCGAGCATTCAGAAGGCCAACGCGGCCAAGATCCCGATCATCAACTACAACAATGCAATGACCGACATCGAAAAGGCGACGTTCATCGGCTCGGACGACGAGATGTTCGAGTACGAGATCTGCAAATATCTGTTCAAGTCGATGGGCGGCAAGGGCAAGGTCGTCCACATCGACGGCGTACCGGCTGCGATCACGGCTCAGAACCGCAAGAAGGGCTTCGAGCGGGCGGTCAAGGAGACACCGGGTATTGAGGTATTGGCATCCCAGCCCGGTCAATATCGCCGTTTGGTCGCGCAGCAGGTTTTCGAGAACCTGATGCAACGTTTCCCCGAAATCGATGCGGTGGTCTCCGCAAACGACGATATGGCAGTCGGCATCGTCGAGATCCTGCAGGCGGCCGGCCGCGGGGCCAAGACCCGGGTAGTCGGCATCGACGGCATCACCGATGCCATCCAGGCGATCGCCGATGGCAAGATGTTTGCGACCGTCGACTTCTCCGGACACGACCAGTCATACCTTGCTGTGCACGCCGCCGTGCGCCACCTGAAAGGCGAGAAGATACCGCCTCAGATTCTGCTGCCGGTGTTCATCATCGACAAGGACAACGTCGGCAAGGTCGCGCGCACGCCTGAGGAGCGCCCGGTTCCATCCTGGGACAAGGCTGTCGCACAGAAGAGCTGACGAATGCGCAGTGGCGGCCGGAAGTATTTGCCGGCCGCCATTGAGTTGCGGGAATAACTCCCGAGGGGACGATGACCGAGAAACCGCCAATCCTCGAAGCCAAGGGCATTGCCAAGCGCTACGGCGGCGTCCAGGCCCTCGCCGATGCGGGCATCGCAATCCATCGCGGCGAGGTGCATGCGCTGGTCGGCGACAATGCCGCGGGCAAATCGACCCTGATAAAGATCCTCTCCGGCGCCGTCCCGAAGGATGCCGGCACCATCGCGTTCGAGGGACGCGAAGTCGATCTCGAAACGCCGCGAGCGGCGAAGGCAATTGGGATCGAGACGGTCTATCAAGACTTGGCATTGGCGGATAATCTCGACGTCGCTTCGAACATTTTCCTGGGCCGCGAGTTGACGTTGCCGCGACCCTTGAGCCTGTTCCTCGATATCGGTCGTATGGAGGCGAGAAGCGCGGCGGCTGCTCGGCAGGCTCAAGATCAACATTCCCTCGATCCGCCAGCGGGTCCGCTCGATGTCGGGCGGCCAGCGCCAGACCATCGCCATTGCCCGCAGCGTCTATTTCAACGCCAAAGTCGTGATCCTCGACGAGCCGACGGCGGCGCTCGGCGTCGAAGAGACACGGAAAGTCTATGATCTCGTGCGCGAGATGCGCGAGCAGGGCCTCGCCGTGCTGATGATCAGCCACAACATGAACCACGTGTTCGAGCATTGCGACCGCATCACGGTGATGAAGACCGGGCGCGTGGTCGGTACGCGCCGCACGAGCGAGACCTCGCGGGAGGAGATCCTGCGCATGATCGTGAGCGGCTCGGCGGAGCCGGCACCGACAAACCCGCAGGCCCCGCAGGAATTCATTCGCGTTGTATCCTGAGACCAGCCCCCCGCGAGACCGACCAATGACGATCCATCACACGGCCCATCTGCGGACCCATCCCGACGCCGTCGAGCAGTACAAGAAGCGCCTGTTGCAGCACGCCAGGATAAGCCTCGACCGCGAGCCTGGCGGTTGCCTCCGCTTCAACGTGCATCAGGACCGCGACGATCCGACGCTTTTCCTGTTGATCGAAACTTACCGGGATGACGCTGCGCTCGCGGTACATCGCAACTCTGAGCACTTCGCGGCCTACAAGCGCGATACCGACGCCTGGGTGGCCGACCGGAAGTGGTGGTATTGGCAGCCGCTGCCAGTCGACTGAAATATGAGGGAGCACCGAGATGACAACCGATGGCACCTCCGGTTTCCTCCCCGTTGATTTTCGTGGCCAGCGCGTTGTCGTGACTGCGGCTGCGTCCGGCATCGGTCGCGTCATCGCGCAGGCGTTCCACGAACGCGGGGCGAAAGTCGCGATCTGCGATGTCGACCGTGCAAGGCTGGACAATGCCGGAATTGAACTGCCGAACGCATTCGTTCAGGCAGCCGATGTCGCCGATCCCGCGCAGGTCGCGGCGTTTTTTCGCAGCGTCGAGACCGCGCTCGGCGGCGTCGATGTTCTGGTCAACAATGCCGGCATAGCGGGACCGACGGCCAACGTCGAAGATGTCGAAGACGAAGCGCTCGCACAAACACTCGATGTCAACGTGTCCAGCCAGTTCTATTGCGCCCGGCACGTCGTTCCCGGCATGAAAGCCCGTCGCCATGGTACGATCCTCAATCTGAGCTCAATTGCGGGGCGCCTCGGCTTCACCATGCGCAGTCCCTATGCGGCCTCGAAGTGGGCCGTTATCGGTTTCACCAAGAGCCTCGCCGTCGAGCTCGGCGAGCACGAGATTTGCGTCAACGCCATTCTGCCAGGCCATGTGCGTACCGATCGCTTCGACCGCGTGGTTGCCGCCAAGGCCAAAGCCATCGGGCTCGACGCGGAGGCGATGCGGCGCCAGTATCTCGACGTCGTGTCACTCAAGCGAAACGTCGAGATGGCCGACATCGCCAACATGGCGCTTTATCTCGCGTCGCCGTTTGGCCGCAACATCACTGGCCAGGCGATCAGCGTCTGCGGTGACGTCCAGATGATGCGTTAGCCGACGGCGGTAGATGATGGCAGTACCCAAGGCGTACAGCATCGATCTCGCCACCGAAGCAGGTCGTGAGCTGCCAGCCGCGGTCACTGCCAAGCACCGCGGACAAATCGCTTGCCAGCTACCAGATCAATCGACAACTCTCTGGGTGGAAACTGCCTCCACTGGTGCTACGCGCCGTCGGAGCGCACTGAGAAGGTCGGTCTAGGCGCCGCAGGTAGACTGCGGCACTGCGGCAACGGTCGCCTGCTGCATCGACCTAACCGCCGGCATAATTGGGCATTCCGATCCCGCCTGATGTCGGGTACTCCGGCTCGGGTTGGCCGCTTGACTTCGATCAATGCCGCTGCCCCCGCTGCAGCCACCAATGGCTTGCCGCTGCTTAGTCATCGATCGTCCCGGGCATGTGCGGCAGGCACTTTGGCTTGCGAAGGGCGCGCAATGTTCCAGATCCGCATTCACGGCCGTGGTGGCCAGGGCGTCGTGACGGCGGCGGAGTTACTATCGGTTGCTGCCTTCGGGGCCGGCAAACATGCCCAGGCATTTCCAAGCTTCGGATCCGAGCGCACGGGTGCGCCCGTAGTCTCGTTTTGCCGGATCGCAGCCAAGGAGATTCGCTTGCGCGAGCCGGTGATGCAGCCGGATTGCCTCATCGTCCAGGACGTAACGCTGTTCCGCTCCGTCGACGTGTTCCAAGGCCTGAAAGCCGATGGCTATCTGCTGGTCAATTCGAGCAAGTCGTTCGTCGAATTGCATATCGAGCCAGCCGTCGCCCGGCTGCTGCCGGGCCGCGCGCGGATTGTGCCGGCGAGCGAGCTTGCTGCCCGCCATATTGGCCGGCCGCTGCCGAATGCAGCGCTACTCGGCGCTTTTGCAGCACTGACCGGACTGGTGACCCTGGAGCACGTCGCCGAGGCGATCCGCGAGTTCTTTCCGGGCAAGATCGGCGAAGCCAATGTCGTCGCAGCCCGTGCCGCGTTCGACGCAGCCGCTGGTGAACCCGGCGCGATGGCGGGAGGAGTGAATGCTCAAGCAGATCGAAGGATCGCGGGCGATGGCTGAGGCCATCGCCCTATGCCGGCCCGAAGTCATCTGCGCCTATCCGATCACGCCGCAGACGCACATCGTCGAAGGCCTGGCTGAGATGGTGCGGACCGGCGACCTTCAGGGTTGCGAATTCATCAACGTCGAAAGCGAGTTCGCGGCACTTTCGGTGGCGATCGGTGCGTCGGCGGCCGGCGCGCGCGCCTACACCGCGACGGCGAGCCAGGGCCTGCTGTTCATGGCCGAAGCGGTCTACAACGCTTCCGGCCTCGGACTACCGATCGTGATGACGCTCGGCAATCGCGCAATCGGTGCACCAATCAACATCTGGAACGATCATTCCGACGCAATGTCGATGCGTGACAGCGGATGGATGCAGTTGTTTGCCGAAACCAACCAGGAGGCAGCCGATCTGCACATCCAGGCATTCCGGCTCGCCGAGGCGCTGTCGATGCCGGTCATGGTCTGCGTCGACGGCTTCATCTTGACCCATGCCGTCGAGCGTATCGACGTGCCGGAGCAGGCGCAGGTCGATACGTTCCTGCCGGCGTTCGAGCCGGCGCAGGTGCTCGATCCGCAGACGCCGATATCGATCGGTGCCATGGTCGGGCCCGATGCGTTCACTGAAGTGCGCTACATGCAGCATCACAAGCAGACGCTGGCGCTGGATCTAATCCCCAAGTTTTCGGACCAATTCGCCGAGCAGTTCGGCCGGTCGTCGGGCGGGCTGTTGCGTACATACCGGGTGGATGATGCGGAATTGCTGGTCGTCGCCATGGGCTCGGTCAGCGGTACCATCAAGGACGTAGTCGACGAGATGCGCGATGCCGGCGTGAAAATCGGCATCGTCACGCTGGTTGCGTTCCGCCCGTTTCCGATGCAGGCGCTGCGGCAAGCCCTTGGTGGCGCCCGTCACATCGTCGTCGTCGAGAAGAGCCTGTCGGCCGGCATGGGCGGGCCGCTGGCCAACGATATCGGCGCGGCGCTGCGCAATCTCGTGACCGCGCCGCAGGTACATTCGGCGATCGCCGGCCTCGGCGGCCGGCCAATCACCAAGGCATCGCTGCATCGCCTCTTCCGCGAGGCACTGGCAGGCGGCTGGGATGGCACCCACTTCCTCGATCTCAACCGAGCGATCGTCGGCAACGAGATCGACCGCATGCAGGCGACGCGCCAGACGGGCCCATTGGCGGAGAACATATTGCGGCAGCTGGCCACCGGCGGCGCGGCCGGGCAGGCGAGCAGGAGCTTACCATGACAGGGCCGACCGATGCGCTGGATCGCGTGCAGAAGCTCAAGTTCTACCAGAAGGGCACGTTGACCGTCGGCAACCGGCTGGTGAGCGAAGCCGAGCGCTCGGTGCAAGGTTCGCTCGACCGGTCGAACGCGCTCACCTGTGGTCATCGCGCCTGCCAGGGCTGCGGCGAGGCGCTTGGCGCACGCTACGCGGTCGATGCGGCCATGCGCGCGACCAACGGTAATCTCATTGCCGTCAATGCCACCGGCTGTCTCGAAGTGTTCACCACCCCCTATCCGGAAACGTCCTGGCAGATCGCGTGGCTGCATTCGCTGTTCGGTAATGCCGCCGCGGTCGCCTCGGGCGTCGCCGCCGCGATGCGGGTCAAGGGTCGCGACAAGGTCCGGGTCATCGCCCAGGGCGGCGACGGCGGCACTACCGACATCGGCTTCCAGTGCCTGTCCGGAATGTTCGAGCGCAACGACGACGTGCTCTACATCTGCTACGATAACGAAGGCTATATGAACACTGGCGTCCAGCGCTCGTCGGCAACGCCGCCGGCCGCCCGTACCGCTACGACGCCGGCGATGGGCGCCGACCCGGGCAACGTGTTCGGCCAGGGCAAGAGTGTGCCGCGCATCGCAGTTGCCCACCAGATCCCCTACGTCGCCACCGCCACCGTCGCCGACCTGCACGATCTCGAGCGCAAAGTGCTCAAGGCCATGACGATGCACGGCGCGCGCTATCTGCAGATCCACGTACCCTGTCCGCTGGGCTGGGGCTCGGCCAGCCACGATACCATCCGGCTTGCCCGCCTTGCCGTCGAGAGCGGCTTATTTCCCATTTTCGAAGCCGAGGCAGGGCGTGTTACCGCCGTGCGCCACATCCGCAAGCAGGTGCCGATCGCCGAGTATCTCAAACCGCAACGCCGTTTCGCCCATCTGTTCAAGGGCGCGGTGCCGGACCCGAGCGTCACCCGCCTGCAGGCGATCTGTGATCGCAACATCGAGGAATATGGCCTGATCGCGAACGAGGAGCGCCCGTAATGGAACGTCCGTTCGCGATCACACTCGACGTCGGAACGAGCCTGGCGAACCACACCGGCTCATGGCGCAACGAGCGCCCGGTCTATGTCGACCGTCTGCCGCCGTGCAATGCTGCATGTCCGGCCGGCGAGGATATCCAGGGTTGGCTGTCGCATGCCGAGGCCGGCGAATACGAGCAGGCCTGGCGCAAACTGACCGAGAACAATCCGTTGCCGGCGGTCATGGGCCGCGTCTGCTATCACCCGTGCGAAGGTGCCTGCAATCGCGCCCAGATCGACCAGACGGTCGGCATCCACGCGGTCGAGCGCTTCCTGGGCGATCAGGCGCTGAAACAAGGGTGGTCGTTCGCCAAGCCCGAACAGGAAACCGGCAAGCGCGTCCTCGTTGTCGGCGCCGGACCCTCAGGACTGTCGGCGGCCTATCATCTGCGCCGGCTCGGGCATGACGTGGTGATCCACGAGGCAGGCCCGCTCGCCGGCGGCATGATGCGGTTCGGCATCCCGAAATACCGGCTGCCACGCGACATCCTCGAAGGCGAGGTCGCCCGCATCCTCGACCTCGGCGTCAAGCTCGAACTCAACAGCAAGGTCGCCGACATCCGCCAAACGATGCAGCAGGGCCGCTTCGACGCGGTATTTCTCGCCGTCGGTGCCCACATCGCCAAGCGCGCCTACATCCCCGCCGGCGAGGCGGCGAGGATACTCGATGCGGTATCGGTGTTGCGCTCGATGGAAGGCGACAACCTGCCGATGCTGGGCCGGCGGGTCGTGGTCTACGGCGGCGGCAACACCGCGATCGATGTCGCTCGAACCGCCAAGCGCCTCGGCGCCGAAGAGGCGATCATCGTCTACCGCCGCACCCGCGACCGGATGCCGGCGCACGACTTCGAGTTGCAGGAGGCGCTCGAGGAAGGCGTGATGATGAAATGGCTTTCGACCATCACGCAGGTCGACGAAGGCTCGATCGCGATCGAGAAGATGGAGCTCGACGACAAGGGCTTCCCGCAACCGACCGGCGAAATCGAGACGCTGGCCGCCGACTCGGTCGTGCTGGCGCTCGGCCAGGACGTCGACCTGTCGCTGCTCGACGGCGTGCCGGGCCTCGAGCTGCAGAACCGCGTCGTCAAGGTCGCGCCCAACATGATGACCGGCTATCCCGGCATCTTTGCCGGCGGCGATATGGTGCCGGCCGAACGCACCGTGACGGTCGCGGTCGGCCACGGCAAGAAGGCCGCCCGCAACATTGACGCCTGGTTGCGCGACGTTGCCTACAAGCCGGCCGACAAGCACGAGCCGGCCGCCTTCGAGAAGCTCAACATCTGGTACTACGGCGACGCACCGATGGCGATGCAGCCGCAGCTGGAGATCGCCCGGCGCAAGTCGACCTTCGAGGAGGTGCAGGGCGGGCTCGATGAGACCAACGCCCTCTACGAGGCGCGCCGGTGCCTGTCCTGCGGCAACTGCTTCGAGTGCGACAACTGCTACGGCGCGTGCCCCGACAATGCCGTGATCAAGCTCGGACCCGGCAAGCGGTTCCGCTTCGACTACGACTATTGCAAGGGCTGCGGACTGTGCGCCGCCGAATGCCCATGCGGCGCGATCAAGATGATCCCGGAGGAAACCTGACAGCACCACTTCGACGCCGCCGGACTTGCGACGACGACTTTCCCGCACCGCCCGGCACTACCCCGCGCCGCGCTGGAGCACGCCGTCCGACAACTCGCAGGCGCACTTGTCGGCGAATTCGGCAAGGCCGACCTGCTGCAGCAATTCGCGGGCGAGGGTCCAGTATAGCCTACCAGGAGCTCAAGACCGATATGAAGGTGGACGCCCTTCAAGGTTGCGCCTTCGGCCGCCCAGTCTGCAGAAGCATCAAGCCGCCGACGATGGCAATGAAACCCGCAAAATGGAACCATGCCGGCACCTCCTTCAGCCAGACGATCGCGAGCAGGGCGGAGAATGCCGGGGTGAGATAGAGAAAGGCCGCCGCGCGCGCCGGGCCCTTGCTGGCGATGCCGTAAAGGTAGAGCGCATTGCCGAACATGGTCGGCCCGACCGCGATGTAGGCAATCGCGGCGATGGCAGCCGTGGCCTCACGGTCATGCCAGTAGAACCACGGGCCGCCGGTCGCGAGCCATACGAGATAGACCGGCAACAGGACCGCAATGACACCGGCCCATGCCGTCACGATCGTCAACGGCAGTGGATCGATAACCCGCGTCCAACCGCGGATCCGGATGGAAAACCAGGCGAATGTCATGGCGCCGAGAAGCGACCACAGATTGCCGACGTTGAAATGGAACCGTAGGAGATCGCCCGGCTGGCCCTTGCTGATGATCAGCAACGTGCCGGCGAAGGCGAGTGCCAACGCCGCCCAGGTCCGCCCAGGCACCCGGCCCTCGCCCATCCGTTTGCCGAGCAGCGCCACCCAAACCGGTGTCGTGGCATTGATGAAGCCGACCTCCAGGGCGAGGCTGTGGTAGGCGCCGCCGATCAGGAAATAGGAGAACAGCCCGACGCCGACGGCGCCGCCGAAACACAGTTCGCGCAGACGTGGTGCTATCGCCGGCCAAGCCTGCCGCAAGGCCGGCACCGCAATTGCGGTCAGCAGACCGGCACCGATCAACCAGCGCCAGAAGATCAGCGCCGGCAGCGGCACCATTTCGTGCACGGCGCGCGCAACCACATGGTTGCTGCCCCACAACGCCGCCGTCGCCGTGAGCGCGAGCGTGCCCAGAAACCCGTCTCGTGCAGCAGTCGTTCCAGCGCTCATCAGGCGTGCCGCGACGAGTTGCCGTGCCGGGATCGCTGCGAGACATGCCAGGGCAGCAACAGGCGCTCGGCGTAGTCGACGACGAAGAACAGCAAAGTACCGACGACGCCCAGCAGCATCAGCGACACGAACACCCGGACGGTATCGAACTGGCCCTGCGCCAACAGGATCTGGAAGCCAAGACCCTGGCTGCCGGCGACGAATTCGCCGACGATGGCGCCGACGAGCGCAAACGAGATCGCGACCTTCATGCCCGAGAACAAGCTCGGCAGTGCGCACGGAAAGCGGATCTTGAGCAGGATCGCCCACGCCGGGGCCTTCGACACCCGAGCCAGGTTGAGCATATCGGGATCGACAGAGCGCAACCCGAGCACCATGTCGATGACGATCGGAAACAGCGCCAGCATCAAGGCAATGGCGATCTTCGGCGCGCTGCCCGTACCCATCCAGATCACGAACAACGGCGCCAGCGCGACCTTCGGAATCGAGTTCACTGCCACCAGCAGGGTGTAGATCGTTCGCTCCAGCAATTGCGAGGAGACGATCGCCACCGCGAGAGCTATGCCGATCACAACCGCCAGGACAAAGCCGACGCATGTCATCGCCAGCGTAAAGCCGAGGTGGCGCACAAACAGCGTCGGCGTCTCGAGGAAGGCGGCGAAGATCGCCGATGGCGCCGGCAGGATCAGCGGCGAAGGCTTCAGCAATCGGACGCCGATCTCCCACAGCGCCAAGGTGGCGGCGAGCACGATCGCGACGTCGCGAACCTCGTTGTCGCCGGCGAACAGCTTCTTGCGCGCGCCTGTCATTCCTTGACGATCCCCAGCTCGGCGAAATGATGCCGGATGCGCTTGACGTAACCGGCGAATGCCGCGCTCTCGCGCGCCGCCAATAACCGCGGCCGCGGCAGCTCGATCGCGATGATATCGATGATCTGGCCAGGCGACTTCGACATCATCATCACGCGGTCCGACAGGAATACCGCTTCCGGGATCGAGTGGGTGATGAACAGCACCGTCTTGCGGCTATCCTGCCAAATTCGGGCAAGCTCGATATTGAGATCGTCGCGGGTCATGGCGTCGAGCGCACCGAACGGCTCGTCCATCAGCAACAGTACTGGGTCGGTCAGCAAGGCACGGCAGATCGCGACACGCTGCCGCATGCCGCCGGATAGCTCCCAAGGGTGGCGGCCTTCGAAGCCGCCAAGCCCGAAGCGGTTTAGAAGTGCCAGCGCCCGATCTCGGTATACGGCACGCGGCAGCCCCATGAACTCGGTCGACAGCAGGACATTGTCGAGCACCGTACGCCAGTCGAGCAGCACGTCGCGCTGGAAGACCACGCCGAGGCCATCCGGCGGGCCGTTCAGCGTTTTGCCGCCAACGCGAATCTCGCCGGCAGAAATTTCTTCGAGCCCGGCGACGCATTTCAGCAATGTACTCTTGCCGCAGCCCGACGGCCCGACGACGCTCACGAACTCCCCCGGCCGGATATCGAGGTCGATGCCGGCAAGCGCCTGCACCGCCCCGCGCGGCGAGGCATAGGTCTTGGCCATGCCGGCAACGGAGACGAGCGATGCGCCCGCGGCCGGCGCGGTCGCCAGCGTGCGTCATTCATTCGACCAGGGCGTTGGTGAAGTAGTCGGCCGCGTTCCAACCGGGTTTCACCACACCTGCCGCTTCCATCGATTTCAGCGCCGCCTCCCAGTCCTCCTTGGCCTGCCAGCCAATCGGCTTGCCGCGCGAGGCGGGGGTGTCGAAGTAGTCGATTGTGAGCTTGATTTGGCCGCGCAACACGTCGGCATTGAGCCGCGCATCCGGGCGTTCGGCGATCATTGCGGCAATGCCGTCATCGGGCGACGTGCGCAGATGCTCCCAGGCACGCTGCTGCACCTTGATGAGCCGGCGCAGGGCATCACTCTTGGCGGCAATGGTATCCTCGCGGGCGACCAGTCCGTAGCTCGGAAACGTGATGCCGGCGTCGGCCGCGAGCAGGCACTTCGACGGCCGCGTCGCCTCCGCCAGCGGGATTGCCGAGCCGACGGTCGACATCAGCCCGTCGGTACGCTTGGCGGTATAGGTGCCCCACAGGGCGGCCGGATCGACGAAATCGACCTTCACCGTATCGCGGGTCTGGCCGCCCGACTTCAGGAACATGTCGATGAAGGGTGCCCATGGACTGGCTGCGAACACCACGATGTTGCGTCCATTCAAATCCGCAACCTGCTTCATCGGCGAGTCGCGGTCGACCAGTACGCACAGGTCGGTCTTGCGCTGGAAGGTCGCGATCGAGCGGATGGTTGCCCCTTGCGCGCGGGCCGAGCCGACGAGGCCGACCTGGACCTGGCCGACGTCCACCTGGCCGGCGTTGACAAGCTGGATCGTGTTGCCGGAACCGCGGCCATCCTGGATATCGACATCGAGGTTGGCCTCCTTGAACCAGCCGCGGTTCTTCGCCAGATGCATCGCCGCCTGCACCCCCCAGGGCGAGAAATCGAGGCGCACCGACAGCTTGTCCTGGGCAACCGCCGGCGTCGTTGGCAAGCAGTTGACAACCAGTCCTGCGAACACGGCCAACGTCGATAGGAGCTTTGTCATTTTCCGCGACCCTCCGGTTTAACTTTTGTTCGAAGCACTTCGGCACTCGCCCTTGCCACCGCATCCGACGGACGCTGCGTCAAGTAGGCGAGCACCATCTCGGTGACGTGGCGACGTCGCTGTTTCAGGCGCCGGGCCGAAACGAAATCGTGGTCGAGCAACCACGACAGGGTGTGCTGATTGGACAGGAAGAAATAGGCAAGCCCCGAAATCGACAGGTAAAGGTCGACGGCATCGACGTTGCCGCGAAAGACGCCTTCGGCTTGGCCGCGTTCGAGCAGGGCCTGCAGCGTATCGAGCAAGCGCGCATAAAGCGGCTTGATCAGCTTCGAGTGCTTCAGATGCTGGGCATGGTGGATGTTCTCGATGCTCATCAGCCGGATGAGATCGGGCGTCTCGACGAGGTGGTCGAAGGTGTTGCCGACCAATCGGCGCATGCCCTCGACCGGCGGCAGGGCGCGGATATCGTCGTCGCTCTGGCTGGCACGCAGGCCGAGATAGATGCGCTCCAGCACTTCCAGGTAGAGCCCATCCTTGGAGCCGAAGTAGTGATAGATCAGGTTCTTGTTGACGCCCGACTGCTCGGCGATGCGATCGACGCGGGCGCCGTTGAGCCCGTGTGAAACGAACTCGATCCGTGCCGCGTCGAGGATCTTCGCGCGGCTCGCCTGCGCATTGCGCGGCGCCCGGATCGGCGGCTCCACCACGCTAGGCGACATGGCGGCCCCCGGCGGAACGTTCTCGGCGCAGGCGGCTGGTGGCGACCGCGTCAACGGTGCCATCGGTCAGGAAGACGACCGCATAATGCTTCTCAGCGAAGGCGGCGGTGATTTTACCGTCGAGATAGTCCTCGTGCACATCCGACGGGTCACGCGTCAGCGCCGGATCGCCGAAACCGCCGGCGCCGGCCTGCTCGTGGATGATCAGCGTGCCCTTGCGCGACGCGCCATCGTCACCTTGCCCGGCAGCGGACTGGCGTCTCGCCATCGATCTCGATGAAATTGCGCGAAGAGCCGCCGGGCTCTCCGCCAGCGAGGCCATAGGGCTGGAACTTCACCCGGTCGGTGCGCAGCTGCAGCAGCGCCTCCGGGGCGAGGATGCGGTAGGAGCGCCGGACGCCGACGCCGCCGCGCCATCTGCCGGCGCCGCAGCTGTCGGTCACGAAGGCTGTAGTCCTCGACGCGCACGGGATGCTCGGCTTCCATGACCTCGACCGGCATGTTCGACAGGTTCTGCGAGGCGTTGGTGACCGCCTCCAGGCCGTCCTTGTCGGGCCGGCCGCCCCAGGCGCCGCAGATCATGTCGACGATGATGAAGGGCTTGCGGTTGGGCCGCAAGCCGCTGATGCAGATCACGCTGTTGCCGCCTTCGCCCGCCGCCGGCACCTTCTCCGGCACGATCTGCGCCAGCGCGCCGAGCATGGTGTCGAACACGCGGTAGCCGGTCAGCGCGCGCGCCGCGCACGGGCCCGGCATCACCGGATTGAGCACGGAGGCCTCCGGCGCCTTAACGGTGATGCAGCGGAACAGGCCGACGTTGTTCGGCATGTCCTTGGCCAGCACGCAGCGCACGCTCAGATAGGTCAGCGAATGCGTGAAGCTCAGCGTCGAGTTGAGCGCGCCCTTCACCTGCGGCGACGAGCCGGTGTAGTCGACGAACAGCGTGCCGTCGTCGTTCACGGTGATGGCGGCCTTGATCGGGATCGGCGCATCCGAGAAGCCGTCGCTGTCGATGTAATCGGTAAAGCGATAGGTGCCCTGCGGCCAGGTCTTGATCTCCTGGCGCGGTCAAGCCGCTCGGCATAGTCGAGCAGCTCCTGCATGTAGGCTTCGACCTCGTCGGCGCCGTAGCGCTGCATCAGCTTCTCCAGCCCGCGCTTGCCGACCTGGGCAGCGGCGTACTGCGCCGACAGATCGCCCCAGACGCGATCCGGCACGCGCACGTTGATCTTGATCAGCGTCTCCAGCGTCTTGTTGAGCACGCCGCGATCGTAGAGCTTCAGCGGCGGGATGCGCAGGCCTTCCTGGTAGATCTCGGTCGAGTTCCGACGCGTTCGAGCCCGGCACCCGCCCGCCGACATCGGTGTGATGGCAGATGACGACCGCGAAGGCGCGGCGCTTGCCCTCGAAGAATAGCGGCATGAACATGAAGATGTCGGGCAGGTGCATGCCGCCGTGATAGGGATCGTTCATGATCACGACGTCGCCGTCGTTGCAGATCGTCCCCGAATTTCGCCAGCACCGACTCCATCGCCTCGGGAATGGCGCCCAGATGCTGCGCGATGGTCTTGGCCTGCGCCACCATCTGGCCGTCGCCGGCGCAGAGCGCCGCCGAGAAATCCATCACGTCCTTGACGATCTCCGAGCGCGCGATGCGCACCACCGTGTAGGCCATGTCGTCGGCGATCGAATCGAGCCCGCTCTTGATGACCGCGAAGGTGATCGGATCGACTTTCATGACGGGCCTCCCAGGTCGACGACGATGCTGCCGATCGCGTCGCGATGCACAGTGGCATCGGGCGGCACGACGATGGTCGCGTCGAATTCCTCGATGATCAGCGGGCCCGCCTGAGGGCTCGTCGCCGAGATCGCTGCGGCGCGACGATCTCGTGACCGGCATCGCCGCCTGCCCCCGCGTGAACGCGACTGATCGCGGAGCCCGACATCGATGCGCCGGGCGCGATGGGCGATACGCATGCCGCCGAAGTCGAGCCGGTTCTCGCGCAATCCGCTTGCCGGCGACGCGCACCTTCACCAGCTCGATCGGTGTTTCGTCGCGATAGCCGTAGGTCTTCAGGTATTCGGCAACGAACCGGGTCGCGCATCGGCGTCGAGGTCCTCGCCGGCGAACGGCACGGTGAGCTCGGTCGCCTGGCCCTCGTGGCGCAGGTCCGCCTCCCAGAGAAAGTCGGTCCTGTCGGCCGGGTAGCCGTCGGCCGCCAGGCGAAGGGCGACATCGGTCTGCAGGCGGGCCTTGATGTCGCGCAGATCGCTCGCCGATCATACGTATCGAGGCCGGTCGTCACCGTTGCCAGCGCCGTATGCTCGACATCGCAGGCGAGCATGCCGACGGCGCTGAAGACCCCCGACAGCGGCGGCACGATCACGCGCCGGATGCCGAGTTCGCGCGCGAGGTCGGGGGCGTGCATGCCGCCATTGCCGCCGAAGGCCATCAGCGTCAGATCGCGCGGATCGCGGCCGCGCTCGACCGTGACGGCGCGGATAGCGCGCGCCATGGCGGCATTGGCGACGGCGCGAATGCCGTGCGCTGCCTCCTCGGTCGATAGCCCAGCGGCCGCCCGACATGCTCGGCGATCGCTTTCTCGCTGAGCCGCCGATCGATATGCAGGCGGCCACCAGCGAGCGCATCGGGATTGATGAAGCCGAGCACGACGTTGGCGTCGGTGACGGTTGGCCGCTCGTTGCCGAGGCCGTAGCAGGCGGGCCCTGGCACGGCGCCGGCCGACTGCGGTCCGACCACGAGCAGGCCACCCTTGTCGATGCCGGCGAGCGAGCCGCCGCCGGCGCCGACCTCGGCGATGTCGATCGCCGGCACTTTCAGCATGTAGCCGCCCGCCTTGATGAAGCGGCTGGAGGTCGAGATGCCGTCGCGGAACTCGTATTCCGACGTCATGCTCGGCCGGCCGTCCTCGATGATCACGGCCTTGGCGGTGGTGCCGCCCATGTCGAACACGATGATATCTCGCTCATTGCGGGCCGCACCCAGCCGCGCCGCGCCAATCACACCGCCGGCCGGGCCGGAGGCCACCACGAACACCGGCTTCTCGCAGGTGACGCTGGCCGCCAGCATGCCGCCGTTCGAGGTCATCACCAGGATCGGCGCGGCGATGCCGATCGCGCGCAGGCCGGCCTCGAGCTTTTGCAGGTAGTCGCGCATCGCCACCAGCAGATAGGCGTTGACCACGGTGGTGCTGGTGCGCTCGTACTCCTTGATCTCCGGCAGCACGGCGCAGGAGGCGGTGACCAGCAGCTGTGGAAAGCGCTGTTCGAGGATCGCCTCGTGCCTTAAGTTCGTGCGCGGGATTGCGATAGCTGTTGATAAAGGCGATTGCGACCGCGGCGATGCCGGCGTCGACCAGTGCCTGAGCCGGCGTCGATGACCTCGGCCTCGGCGAGCGGTGTCACCACCGTACCGTCGCCGGCCATCCGTTCCGTGACTTCCATGCGGTGGCGGCGCGGCACCAGCGGCTTCGGCTTGTCCCAGGTCAGATCGAACATGTCCGGCATGCGGATGCGGCCGATCTCGAGCACATCGCGAAAGCCGCGCGTGGTGATCAGTCCGGTCTTGGCGCCCCGGCGCTGCAGAATGGTGTTCGAGCCGACGGTGGTGCCGTGCAGCATCTCGGCGATGGCGCCTGCCGGGATGGCGAGCTCTGCCAGCAATTGGGCGAGCCCTTCGACCACGGCGCGGCTGGGGTCATCGGGGGTGGTCGAGATCTTGCTCTCGTGGACGAGGCCATCGGCCGTCAGTGAGGGCAATGTCGGTGAATGTGCCGCCGATGTCGACCGCAACCCTGACAGCGCCCTCCGCCCGACGGTCCAGCATGAACTCCCGCCTATCAACTAACCAGTTAGTCAATTCGAGGCCATACCGGCCCGATTGTCAATCGGCGGCAATTGTGGGAGGCACCGATCAGCCTTGGTTTGATCAACGCAGCGCGGCAGGATTTCGCGAGCCGGGACAAGCCATATGGCAGTCGCGGTGTTCCCCGCTTTCGATATTTGCCGGCGCTGTCCCATCACCCTGCCGGCTGCTGATCACCTATGCGCCATCGATCTCACTGATATTGCGGGTTCCGGTCTATCGATCATGCAGCTTGCCGCGCTTCCGGCCGGGAGAAGCGGTCGATGACTTCGACGACACGCACGAGAGGAAGCCCCAGATGCGAGACAATGCCGAACCACCCGCCGCCCAAGCCGGCCGGCCCGCACGCACGCTCGAGGCGTTCGGCGGCTATCAGATCGAGATCGTGGTCGAGGGCTACCCCGGCAAATCGGTATGCCATGGCGGGCTCGGCTGGAGCACCATCGCGTTGCTGCGCGGTCACGGCCGCGTTGCCCTGATCGACGTCGGCTCCTTCAGCCAGCGCAATTTGATCGTCAACCGGCTGGCAGCGCACGGTCTGGCGCCCGGCGACGTCACCGACGTGCTGCTCACGCACTCGCATTGGGACCATTCGATCAATTGGGTGATGTTCCCGAAGGCGCGCGTGATGATCGGCGGCGAGGAACTCGACTGGTCGGTCCAGGAACCGTGGGGGATGAGCCCGGTACCTGAGCTCTATGTGCGCGAACTCGCGTCCTCCCGACAGCTGGTGCGCATCAATGCCGGCGACGAGGCAATGCCCGGCATTCGCGCCGACAAGGCACCCGGCCACACGCCGGGCCACCTGATCTACACACTGGCGGCTGGAGCAGCGCGACGTGATCTTCACCGGCGACGCCGCCAAGAACCGCGCCGAACTGCTCTCGCTTACGGCCGACATGACCTACGATCAGGCTGTCAGCCGGCGCTCGATGGAGGCGATCTGGGCCATCTGGCGGCGCAAGCCGGGAACTCTGCTGGTGCCGGGACACGACGTCCCGATGACCCTCGAGGACGGCAAGCCTGCCTACATCGGCGCCCGCGCCGCAGCGATTTCTTCGTGGTTCGGCGCCACGCTCGACCAGACCAAGCTCTACCAGCTGATCTGAGACGACAAAAGGAAGGAACTCAGCTGGTGTCGGTGTTCGAACGGTATCTCACGCTCTGGGTCGCTCTTTGCATTGCCGTCGGTGTCGCGCTTGGCTGGCTGCTGCCCGGATTGTTCGAGGCAATCGGAGCCGCCGAGGTTGCCAAGGTCAACATACCGATCGCTATTCTGATCTGGCTGATGATCATTCCGATGCTGGTCAAGATCGACTTCGCCGCGCTCTCGCGGGTCAAGGAGCATTGGCGCGGCATCGGCGTCACGCTCTTTATCAACTGGGCGGTCAAGCCGTTCTCGATGGCGCTCTTGGGATGGATCTTCATCGGCTGGCTGTTCAGGCCATACCTGCCGGCCGACCAGATCAACAGCTACATCGCCGGGCTGATCCTGTTGGCGGCGGCCCCCTGCACCGCAATGGTATTCGTCTGGAGCAACCTCTCGGACGGCGAGCCGCATTTCACCTTGAGCCAGGTCGCGCTCAACGATGTCATCATGGTTTTCGCATTCGCGCCGATCGTTGCCCTCTTGCTTGGCCTGTCGGCAATCACCGTGCCGTGGCAGACGCTGCTGCTCTCGGTCGTCCTCTACATCGTTGTTCCGGTGATCCTGGCGCAGATTGTCCGCCGATCGGTCGTCGCCGGCAACGGGCGAGGCGGCATTGGCGGCACTGCTCGCCCGCTTGCAGCCGCTCTCGCTCGTCGCGCTGCTTGACGACGCTCGTCCTGTTGTTCGGTTTCCAGGGCAGGCAGATCCTGGCCCAACCGCTGATCATCGCGATGCTGGCCGTTCCGATCCTGATCCAGGTGTATTTCAATTCTGGCCTGGCCTATCTCCTGAACCGGGCCGCAGGCGAGGCGCATTGCGTCGCCGCGCCCTCGGCCCTCATCGGCGCCAGCAACTTTTTCGAATTGGCAGTTGCCGCCGCCATCAGCCTGTTCGGTTTTGACTCGGGAGCCGCGCTCGCCACGGTCGTGGGCGTTCTTATCGAAGTACCCGTCATGTTGTCGGTCGTGAAGATCGTGAATGCGACGCGCGGCTGGTACGAGGCCGGTAAGGCTGTCAGGCAAAATTCCAAGACGCCCCGTTCGGTGCACTGACCGGGTATCTGTCTTCCCGCCATATGCTGGTAAGATTGGACTGCCGAGGTGTCGCGCAGTTGGAGCTTCGTTCATGGCGGCGACCCCGGTTCGGACACTGCGCGGAGTGTCTCTGCTGCGAGGGCTATCGGTTGATGCCCTGGCCGAACTCGAACAGACGTGCGTCTGGCGCCGCCTCGCGGCCGGCCGGGCGCTGATCGGTCACGACGATCCATCGGATGACGTGTTCTTCCTGGTCGAAGGCAGCTTGCGCGTCATCATCTATGCGCCGAACGGCCGTGCTGTGCTGTTCCGGTCGATGGGACCGGGCGGCGTGATCGGCGAGCTGTCAGCGATCGACGGCAAGCCGCGCTCGGCAAGCGTCGAAGCGGCAAGTGCGGCGCTGGTGGCGCAGCTTGGCGGCCGGGCCTTTCGCGCCCTGGTCGAGCGCGAGCCGTCGGTGGCCCTGGCACTGCTGCACCAGTCGATCGCCTACGTGCGGGAGCTGTCCGGCCGCATCTACGCCTTCAGCTCGCTCGCCGTCGGCAATCGCATCCAGGCCGAGTTGCTGCGCATCGGCCGCGAATGCGAACCAACAGGCAACGTTGCCGTGATCGAGCCGTCACCGCGTCACGCCGATATCGCCAACCGAATCGCGACGCATCGCGAGGCGGTATCACGCGAGCTGAGCAGGCTCTCGCGAGACGGCCTGTTGCTACGCCGCGGCAAGGCGCTCGTGATCACCGATCTTGAGCGCCTGCAGCGACTGGTCGAACACGCATCGACGCTCTAGCGGCCGCGGATTTGTGACAATTCCCACATCGCAGGCCGGCTGTTACTAGTAGTCTCAGGATTGATTTCGCCATTTCGAGTTCCAATCATGCCAGGCAGCTACCGACGTCGGCGACCGGGCTGGGCATTTTTCGTCGGGGGCAGCGCCGTCCACGCGTGGGCCTCCTGTGTGATCAACCGGACTGCGGGCGCAGTGGCCTTCGCCTGCGCGACCATGGCTGCGTGCATGCTTTGCTATCCGGTCCCAGCCGCAGCCCAGCACGGCAGCCGGTCGCTGCCCTTGATCGGCTGGTTGCGGATCGCTGTCCCCGAGCAGGAAGCGGGCAAGCCATTGCGCCAGGCGCTGGCGGCCCACGGCCTTGTCAGCGGTGAAAAGATACGCTTTGAGATCCGCAGCGCCGAAGGCCAGATCGAGCGTTTCCCGGCACTCGCCGAAGCCTTGGTCCGCGACGGCGCCAAGATCATTGTATCATTCGGGCCCGATGCCACCCGCGCTGCGATGGCGGCGACAAAGACGATCCCGATCGTGGCGGTTTCGGCATTCGTCGAGGAGGGTCTTGTCAGCCAGCTTTCCCGTCCCGCCGGCAACTTGACCGGGGTCAGCATTCTCGTAAACGAGCTTGATCCCAAGAAACTCGAGGTCCTGAAGGAACTGCTGCCGGAGACAAGTCACGTCGCGGTGCTCAACGATGCGGCGACAAGGATCCCCGAACGCCCCGCAGCGATGGCCGCCGCGGCCGACCAGCTGCGCCTCAAGTTGACGACCCAAAGCGTCACCGCGCCGGCGGAATTCGAAGCCGCATTTCAGAGCTTCCGCGCGGCCGCAGCTACAGCCCTGGCCATCAACTCGTCGACACTGTTTGCGACGATGCGCTCGCAGCTTGGAGCGCTGTCGTCGAAGTACCGGCTTCCGGCGATCTGCCAGTGGCGCGAGATGGTCGAGTCGGGGTGTCTCGCCAGCTATGGACCTACCCAAAAGGAAATGTTCGAGCTGGTGGCCGACTATGTTGCTCGTGTTCTTGCTGGTGCCCGGCCGGAAAGCCTGCCGATCGTCCAGCCACGCCGGTTCGAGCTGGTGATAAACCAGAAAGTTGCCCGGGAGATGGGCCTGACGATCCCGCAGCGCATGCTCGACCGCGCCGACGAGGTGATCGAATGAACCGGCGAGGATTCATCACGGTTGCAGCAGCGGCGGCGATGCCGCCTCGAATCGCTTACGGCCAGCAGGCCGGACTACCGATAGTAGGATTTCTGAGCAGTACCCAGGCGGCACCACTCGGCAACTCGTTGGCAGCCTTGAAGCTTGGCTTGCGGCAGGAGGGGTTGGTCGAGCATCAAACTGTCGCGATCGAATATCGATGGGCCGATAATCAATACGAGCGGCTGGCCGATTTGACGGCCGATCTCATCCGCCGGCAGGTATCAGTGATCGTGGCGGCGGGCGGCACCGTGACCCCACTTGTTGCCAAAGCCGCGACTGCAACTGTTCCGATCGTGTTCACCGGCGTCTCCGATCCGGTCCGGGCCGGATTGGTTGCCAGCTTGAGCAGACCAGGGGGCAACGTTACTGGTGTCAGCGTTCTTGGCATCCAACTCGATGCCAAGCGGCTTGAATTGATGAGCGTCGTTATCCCGGGCACCGGCCTCATCGGGGTACTCTACAACCCCAACAATCCGGCAAGCGAAAGCCAGACGTCGGGAATTCAGGCGGCGGCGCTTGCGATCGGCCGTGAAGTGGTGCTGCTGCCTGCAAGCTTGGATGCCGACCTCACCGCAGCCGTTGCCGGTCTCACCGAGCGCGGCGGCCGCGCCCTCGTCGTAGCGGCCGATCCGCTGTTCGTCAGCCGCCGCGAGCAATTGGTGGAGCTCACTGCCCGCCACGCCTTGCCGGCGATCTACCAGTGGCGCGAATTCGTCGAAGTCGGCGGCCTCATGAGCTACGGCCCGAGCCTGGAGGACGCCTATCAGCAGGCCGGCAGGTATGCCGGCCGCATTATCAAAGGCGAGAAGCCGTCCGAATTACCGGTCATCCAGTCATCCCGCATCGATCTGGTGCTCAACATGTCGACCGCCAAGTCGCTGGGGATCGTGTTTCCGCAGTCGATCATCCTGCGTGCCAGCGAGGTGGTGGAGTGATGCTTCGGCGGCAACTGGTGGCTGGAATACTCGGTTTTGCCGGCATGCCAAAATTTGCCGGAGCGCAAACCGCGCGCCCGGCAGGCAAGATCGGCTACCTGCATCCAGTCACCATCAACCCGGATCACATCACCATTTCGATTCTGCAGCAGGCGTGGCAGCGGCTTGGCTATGTCGAGGGCCAAAGCGTGATGGCACGCTCGGCGCAAGGCGACCTGCAACGCTTTGCCGCAACTCGTCACGGAGCTGATCGCGCAGGGCGCAGGCGTGCTGATCGTGGTCGGCGCCGACGCTGTCCGAGCGGCTGCACGCACCACAAAAACCACCCCGATCGTCGCCATCGATCATGGAGACCGATCCGGTCAGCACCGGACTTGTCGCCAGCCTATGCCCGACCCGGCGGCAATGTCACCGGGCTGTTCCTCGATCTGCCGTCGCTGGCGACGAAGTGGATCGAACTGCTGCGCGAGGCGGCACCCGGGTTGCAGCGCATTGCGCTCGCCTGGCAGCCGTCGACGGCGAGGGAACAGTTGGACATCGCAGCTCGCTGCCGGCGCGAGCTTGCCGATCGGGGCCAGCGTCCTCGAAATCGGCCGCCACCGGACGACTTCGACGCCAAGTTCGCCCATGCTTGGCCAGCGACAAGCCGACCGGCATCGTTCAGCTCACTTTCCCCGGCATTACAACAGTCGCGCCGAACATTCGCGGCGGCGGCCGAACGGCAGGGCTGCCGACAATCACCTTCCTGCGCGCCGCCGCCGAAGGGTGGTGTCATGATGAGCTACGGGTCCCACTCCAGGAGACCTATTTTCCGCGCGCCGTCGAGATCGCCGACAAGATCCTGCGCGGTGAAAAAGTCGGCGACATTCCGATTGAGCGGCCGGCGAAATTCGAGCTGGTGGTCAACCTCAAGACCGCCAAGGCGCTCGGCCTCGCCATCCCGCCCTCGATCCTCGCCCTCGCCGACGAGGTGATCGAATGAGACGTCGGCAATTCATCGCTGGCATTGCAGGCGCGGTCACAGCCTGGCCGCGGGGTGTCCGGGCTCAATCCGCCAGCAAGGTCCATCGCGTCGGATTTGTCCTGACGACAGCCCGCGCCGCGGAAATGACTGGGCCGGAGCCGGTCAATCCCAACGCCCGCGCCTTTGTGCAGGGAATGCGTGCACTCGGCTACGTCGAAGGCCAAAACCTCATCGTGGAACGGCGGTCGGCGGAGGGCAACTTCGACCGGCTCGGAGAGATCGTGACCGAGCTGGTCTCGCGGAATTCAGATGTGATCGTGTCCGCCGGCAACGAATTGGCTCTGCGGGCAAAGCGGATGGCCCCGGCCATGCCGGTGGTTTTCGTGAACAGCAGCGATCCCGTCGCCGCGGGACTTGCGGATCGTCTTTCACAGCCGGGCGGCAACATCACTGGCTTGACCGGCAGTACAGGCCCGGAATTCGAAGCCAAACGGCTGCAATGGCTCAAGGACACCGTGCCCGGGGCGAGCCGTGTCGCATTCCTTGGCACACGCGGCGACTGGGAGAACGACGAAGGCACGAGCGTGCGGGCAGCAGCACGAGTGCTCGACATGACGATGATCCTGGCGGAGCACACGCCGACCAATTTTGCCGACGCCGTGGCGCTTGCTCGCCCGCGAGCGGCCCCATGCCGTCTTCGTTGCCAGGCGCCCCGGCACCTACGCCAACCGCAAGACCATCGTCGACTTCGCGGTCAATCAACGCTTGCCCGGCATCTACCCCTACCGCGAGTTCGTCGAAGCCGGCGGGCTGATGTCCTATGGCGCGAGCCTCTCCGACCTTTACCGTCGCGCCGCCGGTTACGTCGACAAGATCCTGAAAGGCGCGAGGCCGGGCGATCTACCCGTCGAGCAACCGACGAAATACGAGCTGGTGGTCAATCAGAACGCCGCGAGACTGCTTGGGCTGACGATCCCGCCCTCGATCCTCGCCCTCGCCGACGAGGTGATCGAATGATCGATCGGCGCCAACTGGTATCCGGCTCTGGTGCGGCATCGTGGCGATCGCCGCCGCTGGCGCACTAGGCGCAGCAAGCCGGATCGATGCGGCGCGATCGGCTCTGGTCCCCTCCGAGCACGATCCGGAATGGACGCCCACTTCGCATGCCTTCCGGCAGACGGACTGCGAGACACTGGGATGGTCGGGCAGGGGCGCAGTTCCGCATCGACGGCCGCGATACGCCGGTCGGCGACAGGTGGACGGCGTGCGCCAAGAGCTGATCGCGCCAGGCGGCCTGACTGCTCCTGGATATTCGTGGTTGATGGATCGCCGGCGCGCGGCGGGAGAGTGGCGCACGTATGCCGATCGTGGTCGCGGGCGTCTAGCCGACCCGATCGGCGCTGGCTTCATCGCGAGCTGGCGCGACCGGGCGGCAATGTCACCGGGCTTCACCACATGGAAGCCAGCTCGCTGGCAAATGGCTACGAGATGTTGCAGCGAGATCGCTCCCGGCTCGAGCGCGCCGCGGTGTTGGCCAACCGCAATGACCAGCAACTCTGATTACTGTCTTCGCACGACCGGGGCATCGGCGTCGACGCTCGCGCATCGAGCGTCGCACCATCCGGTCGAGCCGCCGACGGATATCGAGCGCGTCGATCAAGAGTGTCGCGGCCACCTGCGGCGGCCTGGTCGTGCTGCCGGACGCCACCGCGAACGTCGCATCGCGAGCTGATCGTCGCGGCTCGCGGCCGCGGCACCGGCTTCCGGCGATGTATCCGCTGCGCGTATTTCGTCACGGCCGGCGGATCTGATGTCCTACGGTACCGACCGGGCCGATAGTTCCGCCAGGTCGGCCGATTATGTCGACAAGATCCTCAGCGGCGCCAAGCCCGCGCGACCTTCCGATCCAGCGGCCGACCAAGTTCGAAATCGTCGTCAACCTGAAGACCGCGCAAGGCGCTCGGCCTCACGCGTGCCGCCATCGATTCTGCTCCGCGCCGACGAGGTGATCGAATGACGGCCGCTGGCGACCTTGCAGGTCGGATGCGGCACGGGCTCGCCGAATTCGTGGCAGCGCGCCAAGGGGCGGCTGTTCCGCAAGTACGCGGCGCTGCTGGTCGCGCTCGTCGGCAGTGCGCTGGTGATCAGCGCCGCGATCGAAATCCGTACTACTCCTACGAGGAAAACCGCGCCGCGCTCGTCGCCATCCAGCGCGAGAAGGCGATCGGCGCTGCGACGGTCATCGAGCAGTTCGTCAAGGAAATCGAGGGCCAGGTCGGCTGGACCACCCATGCCACCTTCGTCACCGGCCAGAGCGGCGCCGAGCAGCGGCGGTTCGATTTCCTGCGGCTGCTGCGCCAGGCGCCAGCCATCACCGAGGTCGCCTATCTCGATGCCCAGGGCCGTGAGCAGCTGCGTGTTTCGCGGCTGTCCATGGACGTTGCCGGCAGCGGCGTCGATCGTTCGGGCGAGCTGCAATTCCGCCAAGCGAAGGAACGCCGCCGGCACATGAGCGAGGTCTATTTCCGCAAGGAATCCGAACCGTACATGACGCTCAGCATCGCCGGCCCCGGACGCAACTCGGGCGTAACGGTGGCCGAGGTCAATCTCAAGTTCATCTGGGATGTGATCTCCCGGATGAAGGTCGGCAAGGCCGGCGCGGCCTACGTCGTCGACAACCGCGGCCTGCTGATCGCCCATCCCGACATCGGCCTCGTGCTGCGCAAGACCGACCTTTCGGCGTCGCCGCAGGTAGCGGCCGCCCGGTCGTCCCCGATGACGAGCGGAACCGGCGCCGTGTTCCCGTCGATCGCACGTGATCCAACCGGCCGTGAAGTGCTGACGGCCTCGGCGCCGGTCGAGTCGCTGGGCTGGCACGTGTTCGTCGACCTGCCGACGTCGGAAGCGTTCGAGTCGCTCTACGCTTCGCTACTGCGCAGCGGGCTCGTGCTGCTCTCCGGCCTCGGGCTCGCGGCGTTGGCCGGCCTGTGGCTGGCGCAGCGGATGGTGGTGCCGATCCGCGCCCTGGCGAATGGCGCGGCCAAGATCGGCGCCGGCGACCTCGACCATCGCCTCGATATCCGCACCGGCGACGAGGTCGAGACGCTGGCGACGGGCTTCAACGAGATGGGTGCGCGGCTGAAGGAATAGTATCAAGGGCTGGAACGCAAGGTCGAGGAGCGGACGCAGGAGCTGCAGAGTCGCTGGAGCATCAGACGGCAACGGCGGAAGTGCTTGGTGTGATTTCGCGCTCGCCCTACGATCTTCAGCCGGTGCTGGATGCGATTGCTGCTACGCCGCGGAGGCTGTGCGGCTCCGACACGGACAACGATATGGAGGATGCGAGGGCGACGAGTATCGGCTGGCATCGTCGGTCGGCAGTTGACGACGCAACGTCAGATATTTTCTGCACAACCCCATTAGCCCTGGTCGCGGGTCGATCATTGGTCGCGTCGCGCTGGAAAACAAGACAATCCAAGTTCCGAACGTCGCTGCCGATCCGGAGCTCACCCTGCCCGCCGGCCAGCCCACGACCAAGCCACGGAACCGTAATGCTGGCGTTCCCCCTGTGCGCGAGGGCCGCCCGATCGGCGCCATTGGCTCATACCCGGAACACGAAAATTCCGTTTACCGATCAAGCAGATCGAGCTGGTCGAAACCTTCGCCGACCAGGCCGTCATCGCCATCGAGAACACGCGGCTGTTCGAGGAGGTGCAGGCGCGAACGCGCGAGCTCGCGCGCTCGGTCAGTGAACTCGAAGCCCTGGGCGAAGTCGGCCGCGCGGTCAGCTCAACGCTCGATCTGGAGACCGTGCTCGAAACGGTGGTGGCGGAGGCGAGCGACCTGGGCGCCGCCGACGGCTGTGCGATTTTCCGGTACAAGGAGAGCGACCGGACCTTCCGGCTGTGGCATGCTTCGGGCCTCGATCCGGAGCTGGAGGTGCAGGCGCGTGCGCTTAAGCTCAAGGCCGGCGAGACGGCGATGGGCAAGTCCATCCAACTGCGCGAGGCACTTCAGCTCGACGATCTCGCCGCCGGGCCCGACAACCCGCTGCGTCGCCTTGCGATTTCGGCCGGATTCAAGTCGGTGCTGTTCGTGCCGTTGGTCCGCGGCGAGCGCGCCTTCGGCGTGCTCGTGCTGCAGCGCAAGAAGCCCGGCGAATTCGATGCCGCGACGGTGTCGCTGCTCAAGACCTTCGCCAGCCAGTCGACGCTCGCCATCCAGAATGCCCGGCTGTTCCGCGAGGTCGAGGAGAAGGGCGAGCAACTCGCCATCGCCAGCCGGCACAAGTCGCAGTTCCTGGCCAATATGAGCCACGAATTGCGCACTCCGCTCAATGCCGTGCTGGGCTACACCGAACTCATCCAGGATGGCGTCTATGGCGCCATGCCGCCGAAAGTCGACGCAGTCCTCGAACGCGTGCAGTCGAACGGCCGCCATCTGCTCGGGCTGATCAACGACGTGCTCGACCTGTCGAAGATCGAGGCCGGGCAGTTGCAGCTCGGGATCGACGACTACTCGATGGCGAGCCTAGTGCACACCGTCGTCGCCGCCACCGAGCCGCTGGCGGCGGCAAAGAAGCTGCCGATCAAACTGGAGCTGCCGGCGCAGCTACCGCCGGCGCGGGGAGACGAGCGGCGCATCTCGCAAGTGTTGCTCAATCTGCTGGGTAACGCGATAAAATTCACAGAGAGCGGGGAGATCCGGATTTCGGCTGGCGTCGAAGGCGACCATTTCGTCGTCTCGGTCGCCGATACCGGACCTGGAATTCCGGAAGCCGAGCAGGCCAAGATTTTCGAGGAGTTCCATCAGGTCGACAGCTCGAATACCAAGACCAAGGGCGGCACCGGCCTCGGCCTCGCCATTTCACGCCGGATCGTCGAGATGCATGGCGGCCGCATCTCGGTGGCCTCGGTCGTCGGTACCGGATCGAAATTCACCGTGGAGCTGCCGGTGGCAGTGCAACAACAGATTGGTGGGCCATGACCAAGCGCATTCTCATCGTCGAAGACCAGGAGGACAATCGTGCCATCCTGCGAGACCTGTTGGCCTCGGTCGGTTACGAGTTCATCGAAGCGGTCAACGGCGCCGAAGGCGTCGCGGCGGCCGAACGGGAGCGGCCCGATCTGATCCTGATGGACATTCAGCTGCCGCTGCTCGACGGCTACCAGGCGACCCGGCAGATCAGGCAGAACCCGGCGCTGCGCGAGGTCCCGATCATCGCCGTGACGTCCTATGCGCTGAGCGGCGACGAGACCAAAGCCTTGGCAGCCGGCTGCAACGCCTACGTGACCAAGCCGTACAGCCCGCGCCAGTTGCTCGCCAGGATCCGTGAATATCTGCCCAAGGAAGACTGACGATGCGCGACAAGCCGCTGATCCTGGTTGTCGATGACGTCGAAGCCAACGTCGATATCCTGGCAACGCGATTGACGGCGCTCGGATACGCGATCATCACCGCCCGCGACGGCGAGGAGGCGCTCGACCGGGCCCGAGCCGACCTGCCCGACCTGATCCTGCTCGACATCATGATGCCGAAGCTCGACGGGCTCGAGGTGACGCGCCGCCTCAAGGCCGATGCGGCGCTGCCGTTCATGCCGATCATCCTGGTAACCGCCAAGGCCGACATCCGCGATGTCGTCGCCGGCCTCGACGCCGGTGGCGACGAATACCTGACGAAGCCCGTCGATCATGCCGCTCTTGCCGCTCGCGCGCGATCAATCCTGCGCATCAAGGCGCTGCACGACGAGACCCTGGCGCAGGCCAGGCAACTCGCAAGCCAGGCCGCCGAGCTCGCGGAATGGAACAAGAGCCTCGAAAGCCGTGTGCAGGCGCAGGTTGCCGAACTGGAGCGGCTGGAAAAGTTGCGCCGCTTCCTGCCGCATCAGGTAGCCGAGGTGATCGTGTCCTCGGAGCGGGAGGCGATGCTCGCGAGCCACCGGCGGGAAATCACCGTCGTATTCTGCGACCTGCGCGGCTTCACCGCATTCGCCGAGGTCGCCGAGCCTGAGGAAGTGATGAGCGTGCTCTCTGCCTATCACGCATCGGCCGGGGCGCTGATCGAACGCTATGAAGCGACGCTCGAACGTTTCACGGGCGACGGCCTAATGCTTTTCTTCAATGATCCGCTGCCGTGCCCGAACCCGGCCGAGCGGGCGGTGCGGCTCGCGGTCGAGTTGCGCGACGCGGTCAGCGAACTCGCCGAACGCTGGCGCGCTCGCGGTCACCAGCTCGGATTCGGTGTCGGTATCGCGCTAGGCTTCGCGACGCTAGGCCGTGTCGGGTTCGAGCGCCGTGCCGACTATGCCGCGATCGGGACCGTCGTCAATCAGGCGTCGCGATTGTGCGATCATGCCAAGGCCGGCGAAATCCTGGTATCGCACCGGGTCAAGGCCGAGACGGAGCATCTGGCCGAGACCGAAGCATTGGGCGAGTTGATGCTCAAAGGTTTGCGTCAAGGCCTCGCGACCCACCGACTTGTGCGGCTGATATGATCGCGCATTGCATCCATCGGCACACCAGCTGATCTGGATCTCGATCAACATGCCGGTGGCGATGTGACGGGCATCGGAGGCAACCGCAACCGGATTGCCCGCCACGACAGCTGTCAGTGGAATGCCTCGCCCGGACGCACGCCGACCATCTTGAGAATCTTTGCCAGCGGGCAGAACCCAGTGAATGCGGATTGCAGCAGATTGGCGCCGACGAATGCCGTGAGCCAGAGCCACGCCATGTTATGCAGCTGGGACAAAGCCAGGCTCACCAGCACGACAGTCCCGGCAAATGCGAGTACAATGCGATCGATGCTCATTTCTTCCTCCTCGGGGCAGCAGTCAACTTCGGCGATGCACAGAACATCTCGTAGAGTACGGGAAGCAGCTTTGCGGTGCGCTCGTCTGCCACGGAATAATAGATCGTCTGGGCCTGTCGTCGCGTCGAGACAATTCCGGCTACTCGCAACTTGGCCAGGTGCTGTGACAGCGCCGACTGACTGAGGTCGACGACCTGCTCGAGCGCGGAGACCGATCGCTCGCCGCGGTGCAGCTCGCACAAAATCCGCAGGCGATGTGGGTTCGCCAGCAGGCTGAGAAGCTGCGATGCCTCTTCACTCTTTGCGGTCAGCTCTTGAATATCCATGAAATCTAATTTAGATGTCACTTATATGAAGGTCAAGGGGGCGTCCGAAGGAGTTTGAAATGCGCACGGCATCGATCAACGGCATGGCCTCAGCCGTCGCACTCCTAGCGGCGCTTCTCGTTACTGCACCGCCGGCAATGGCCCAAGGCGGCACGGCGGCCAAGGCGGACGCATGGTCGGTGCAGGCGAGCGAGGTCGAGGATCTGAAGGCGGTGTTCGCGACCGTGCGCAGCAAAGATCGGATCGAGGCCCGCGTGCGAACACCCGGTACAGTCGTCTCGCTCAAAGTGGATGAAGGCGCGCACGTCGAAGCCGGCCAAGTGTTGGCGCTTGTTGTCGATCCCAAGATCGCACTGAGAATGCGAGCGCTCGATGCCCAGATCACAGGGCTCGACAGCCGGGTTGCGACGGCCAAGCTCGACTATGAGCGGGCCCAGCAGTTGGGACAGCGCGGGGTCACACCGCAAGCACGCATCGATCAGCTCAAGACCGCCTTCGACGTGGCGACAAACGAGTTGAAGTCGGCCCGGGCGGAGCGTCAGGTCGCGGAGGAGCAGGTGTCGGAAGGGCAGGTGCTTGCACCGGCCGCCGGTCGCGTGCTCAAGGTGCCGGTGACCGCAGGCAGCGTCGTGATGGCGGGTGAGAGCGTGGCGACGATCGCCGCCAACCAATACCTCCTCCGACTCGAGCTGCCCGAGCGCCATGCGCGTTTCATGAAGATTGGTGATCCGATCAAGATCGGTGCTCGAGGCCTTGCTGCGGACCAGCAGGCGCTGAGCGAAGGCCGCATCATCCAGGTCTATCCGGAGTTGCAGAGTGGCCGGGTGCTGGCGGACGCGGAGGTGGCATCGATCGGCGACTATTTCGTCGGCGAGCGCGCCCTGGTCTGGATCTCGGCTGGAAGTCGAAAGACGATTGTCGTTCCCGCCGACTTCCTGTTCAAGCGCTTCGGCCTTGACTACGGCCGCATCGCCCAGGCCAACAACACTGCGATCGATGTCGTTGTCCAGCTCGGCCAGCCAGCGCCTCTACCGAACGGTGTCGCCGGCATCGAGGTTCTGGCAGGCTTGAAGGCGGATGACACCCTGGTGCGGCCGACGGTGAAGCCATGACCGACCAGGCGCCCCTGCACGACAGATCGCTCGGCCTGTCCGGCCTTCTTACAAAGGCCTTCATCGGATCACCGTTGACGCCGCTGTTCCTGCTCGCCGCATTCGCACTCGGTCTCGTCGCCCTGATTGCGCTGCCGCGCGAAGAGGAGCCGCAGATCTCGGTGCCGATGGTCGATATCTTTGTTCGTACCGACGGGCTCAAGGCCGAGGATGGTGTCCGCCTGGTCACCGAGCCGCTTGAGACCATCGTCAAGGCCATCAATGGCGTCGAGCACGTCTATTCCAATACACTCGATGATCAGGTTCTCGTGACGGCGCGCTTTCTCGTCGGCACCAGGTCGGATGACGCAATCCTGCGCGTGCACGAAAAGATCCGCGCCAACATGAACCGCATCCCGACCGGCATATCAGAGCCGCTGATCGTCGGCCGGGGCATCGACGATGTCGCAATCGTCACACTCACCCTGGCGCCCAAGGCCGAGGCCGCAGCCCGATATCAGGACAACGGTCTATATCACCTGGCCGACAACCTGCTCACCGAGCTCGCCAAGCTCGACGACGTGGGATTGTCCTATATCGTTGGTGGCCGGCCGGATCAGATCAGGGTCGAGCCGGCTCCGGAAAAGCTGGCGCTTTACGGCGTCACGCTGTCGCAACTCATCGCCAAGGTCAAGGATGCCAACCGCTCGTTCCTGGCAGGACGCATCCGGGACCGCGACCAGAGCATCGCGGTCGCCGCCGGGCAAACGCTGCGCGGCATCCCCGATATCGGGCTATTGCTGATCTCCGCTCGCGACGGCCGGCCGGTATATGTCCGCGATGTCGCCAGCATCGTGGTCGGTGCCAAGCCACTGGAGCGGCAGGCGTGGCATTTCCGCAAGGCCGCATCCGGCGAGCTGGAGCGCGTGCCGGCGGTGACGATTGCGCTCGCCAAGCGCGCCGGCGCCAATGCCGTTCTGATTTCCGAGCGGATCAAGCACCGGCTGGACGAGCTGACGAGCACTCTGGTGCCGCAGGACGTCGAAGTCATCGTCACCCGCGACTACGGCGAGACCGCCAACGAGAAGGCCAACGAACTGCTGTTCCATCTCGGGCTGGCGACGCTCTCGATCGTGCTGTTGATGGGCATCGTCATCGGCTGGCGGGAAGGCCTCGTCGTTCTCGTCGTTATCCCAACAACGATCCTGCTGACGCTCTTTGCGTCGTACTTCATGGGCTACACGATCAATCGGGTAAGCCTGTTTGCGCTGATCTTCTCGATCGGCATCCTGGTCGACGACGCAATCGTGGTGATCGAGAATATCTCACGGCACTGGGCGATGGCCGATGGCCGCAGCCGCTCGACAGCTGCCATCGAGGCGGTGGCCGAGGTCGGCAATCCGACGATCGTTGCGACATTGACGGTGGTCGCCGCTCTGCTGCCGATGCTGTTCGTCTCGGGGCTCATGGGTCCATACATGGCGCCGATCCCGACCAACGCTTCATCTGCCATGATATTGTCCTTCTTTGTGGCAGTCGTGGTGACGCCCTGGCTGATGCTAAGAATGGCCGGCGGACGGCCCGCTCACGCAAGCGGCGAACATGCACACGATGGCGGTTGGCTCGGCCGGGCCTATGTCCGGGTTGCGCGGCCGATCCTTGCCTCGCGAGCGTCGTCGTGGCAGTTCCTCGGCCTTGTCGGCGCGGCGACCCTTGCTTCGCTGCTGCTGTTCGCGACCAAGTCGGTGACGGTCAAGCTGCTGCCGTTCGACAACAAGTCGGAGCTGCAGGTCGTCGTCGACCTGCCGCGCGGCACGTCGCTCGAGGCGACGGATCGCGTGCTATTGGCTGCGGCGCACAAGCTCGCCGATCTGCAGGAGCTGTCCTCAATCCAATCCTACGTCGGAACCGCCGCACCGTTCAATTTCAACGGGCTCGTGCGTCATTCCTACCTCAGATCCGAACCGGAGCAGGGCGACCTGCAGATCAACCTCACTCCGGGCAAGATCCGCAAACGTGCCAGTCACGAGATCGCACTCGACGTGCGCCAGCGTCTGAAAAGCCTGACGCTGCCGGCGTCAACGTCGATCAAGGTCGTCGAGGTGCCGCCCGGACCGCCGGTGCTCGCAACCCTGTTGGCCGAGATCTATGGCCCGGACCCCGAAGCGCGACGCGCGGTTGCGCGCGAGGTTCGCAAACTGTTCCGGAGTGTACCGTTCGTCGTCGACGACGACGACAGCTTCGGCATCGAGGCGCCGCGCCTGAGGGTTTCGATCGACCAGGACAATCTCGAGTTCCACAAGGTCGAGGAGCGCGACGTCTATGACACGATCCAGGCCTACATGACCGGCGTGCCGGTCGGCTATTCACATCGCGGCGGCGGCCGGCACCCAGTCGAGATCGCGGTGCAACTGCCAAAGGCAATGCTGGCCATGTCGGCGAAGACGCTATCGACGCCGGTGCCGGCCAATGCACTGCCCGGGGAGCGTTCGATCGTCGAGCTTGGCGATGTCGTAAGCCTCAAGGCGGAACTGGCCTCGTTCCCGATCTTCCGCCACAACGGCCGGGCGGCCGAAATGGTGATGGGCGAACTTGCCGGCGCCTATGAAGCGCCGCTCTACGGCATGCTCGCAGTTGGGGATGCGATCGCGAAGAAGGACTGGGGGGCGCTTGGACGACCGCTGATCAGATTCCATGGGCAGCCGGAGGACGAGTCGAAGCCGGTGCTACTGTGGGACGGCGAGTGGGAAGTGACCTGGGTCACCTTTCGCGACATGGGCGCTGCCTTCGGCGTGGCTTTGCTCGCGATCTATATCCTGGTGGTCGCGCAGTTCGGCTCGTTCAAGCTGCCGCTGGTGATCCTGACGCCGGTGCCACTGACCCTGATCGGCATCATGATCGGGCACTGGCTGTTCCGTGCGCCGTTCTCGGCGACCTCGATGATCGGCTTCATCGCGCTTGCCGGCATCATCGTGCGCAACTCGATCTTGCTGGTGGATTTCATCCGCCACCGCAAGACGGCCGAGGTGCCGTTGCGGCAGGTGCTGCTCGAGGCCGGCGCGATCCGCTTCAAGCCGATCCTGCTGACGGCGATCGCCGCCATGATCGGCGCTGCCGTGATCCTTTTCGATCCGATCTTCCAGGGCCTCGCGATCTCGCTGTTGTTCGGCCTCGCATCATCGACGCTGCTGACCGTGCTGGTGATCCCGGCAATCTACATCGTGCTGCGCGACGACGGCCGGCCTTTCGCAACGGACAGCCAGCCGCCGGTGTCGGAACCAGCCGGGCCTGCAACGTGATGCGGAACTTGGATGGCGCATGCAATAACGCGTCACTGCGGCGTGATGGTGATCCGCAATGTATCGGTATAGGTGCCGCTAATTAGCCGCGTCGCGTTGGCCTGGGGCGTGATCGTCACCGACAGCGTACCGCTCGGTGTCGTGCCGGTCGTTGAAACAGCCGTGCCCGGCTCAGCTCCGGTCGCCGTGGCGATCGTCGCGGTGTTGACGGCGGCGCTCGCCCCGGAAAACGAAGCCGAGGCCGAATAGTTGATGAGATTGGTGAAGCCGGATGGTGCCGTGCCGGCGTTCTTGACCGCACCGTTCTGCGAGGTCAGCTGCAGATTCGAAGGCGTGTTGCAGGCCGCATTGGCGTAGGACTTGTTGATCACGGCGGTATTTACCGCACCCGCGGTTGTAATCGGTATGGTGGCCGAATCCGCCGCCGGCGTGGCGACACCACCGATCGTACAAACCTTGGCAACAGTACCGGACAAGGTGAAGGTCCTGCTGATCAGATTGGTCGCGGCCCCGCCGGTCGTCACGTTGTAGACGTGCAGCACCAATGTATTGTCTCTGTAGCTGCCGGCGCGCTGAGGGTTTCCGGGCTGCGCCAAGGCGTAAGCCGTAAGTGTCGTAGTAAAAGCGCGATTGGTCAGGTTGGGGCCGGCCGAAGCGAATGCCACCGGCAACCTGTTGGCGGCCGAGGGCACGCCGCCACCGGTGAAGAGGAGCGTATTGCCGCCGCCGGCAGCAGACGTGATGGTGTAGGGCAACGTCGAGCCGCCGCCGCCCAAGATCGCCATCGTGGCCGGTAGGCTCGCGCGATTGAACGAGATCGCCACGGTGCAGGTGCCGCCGCTCCCGTTTGTGTTGTAGGTTCCGCTGACTGTGAACGTCATGGCCTGAGCCGTCGGCGCCGTCGGGTAGGTATAGGTTCCGGTGCTGCCCGTGACCGGCGTGATCGTCAGTCCTGCCGCATTGATGGTGCAGCGCGCCTGCGCCGCCGCCGAAGTCATCAGCACAGCCGCAAGAGCGACTGATCCGAGCCGCGCGCGCATAAGCATTGTCATGGCGAATCCTGTTTCGTAGCGGTCAGAGTTCCGACTTGAAAGAGCCCTTCGGTACCCTTGGGCACCTCGATCGCGAACCGGATCGGTCCACGTTCGCCGGCCATCTCTAGGATCCAGCGGCCAGGCGCCAGTCCCTCGGCCCCAAACTTGCCGGCGGCGTTGGTGAACAGGCTCGTTTGTTTGCCCGGCTTGTCGACCGACCTTGCGACGCCGGTGGTAAGCGCGACCGGTTGTCCATCCGCCGCCAGGAGGGTGCCGAACACGGACACCGAATAGGCCGAGCCGACCTCGAGAGCGTAGCCGGCCTTGTAGGGGGCGAAGGTGTCGAACGCGCCGGCGCCGAGGCTGTAGCCGATCGGCAAGTCGGCGACGTCGATCGGGATCGTGCTCGATACGTAGCTCGGGATGTCGCCCACGACCACGGCTCCCCAGCCATCAACCTTGGCACGGACATCGCCGTTGGCTCCGACCGTAATCTCCTTGCCGGCAATGCTTTCGTGCGGATAGACGATGGCGAATGCGCCACCGCGAATTGGCGCCCCCACTGCAACTGTGCCGTCAGCGAAAGCGATCGAGCTGCCGGCTCTGACCGAGGTGCGCTGAGTGCCGCTGCGGTAGGCGCCACCAGCGAAGCCGGCGTCCTCGAAATCGGAATACTGCGAAACGCGCAGCTCGGCACGATTTGCGTAATACCCGACCGAAGCGTTCGCGTTGGCGCGGTTGCGAATTCCGTCGTGCTGAACGTCGACACTGGCGTCCCAGCGGTCGAGGCCCGCGCCTTCGCTGCGGCGGGCGGACACATTTGATGCCCTTTCGAGCGAGTCATAGCCGGCGATGACGCTCGTTTTGTCATCGAGGCGGACGTTGAAGCGAAGGCCGAAGCGCAAATCGGGCTTGGTGTCGCCTGTAACTTCCTCGTGCATAAACAACTCGTTCGAGTAGCCAACCATGACGCTGGCGCTGGCCGAACGCCCGAGCGGGCGCGACAGTGTCAAGTCGGCGCCATAGCGATCGCCCTTTATCGTGAAAGCGTCATCAACGATCGGCTGATCGGCGGCAAAACGGTAGCGCCCGGCAAGGGTTGCCGTGAAATCGCTTGGCAATTGCACGCTATAGGCCGCATCAAGCCGCAACCGATCGTTGAACTGGGGAAAGAGAACTCCGGAAGCGGTCGTCAGGTAGTCGCCGGGCGTGCGGTAGTTGTTGCTTCGATATTCGGCGCCAAATCGCAGGCTCTCGCCGCGGTTACCGGACAGGCCACGGAAATTGACGAGATCCCACTGGAAGTTCGCAGCGAAGCCTGTGCCGAAGCTGGCAAAGGAGCCGGCGCCCTGCAGCCCGAAGGCGCCAAACGGGGTTTGCATGATGGCGCCGGCACCACCCGACGCTACATGGTTGTCGCCCTGCAGTTGCAGCTCGGCGGTAATCTGGTCGTTCACGCCGTAGCGCAAGAAGCTGGTGCCCATCAGCGCACCGTCGACGTATTGCCGCTCGTTGTCGCGCAGATAGGACGGCACACCACCGCCGACCGCCCATTCGCTCTTGCCGGCGGCCAGCTGATTGGCACCCGAATAAGTCGTGAATGACAGCAGTCGCCGCTCGCCGCTGTCGTCGGTGATCGCGAGTTGCACTTCGTTGGCACCAGCACCGAGTGGCAGGTCGCGAAAATTGTAGGTGCCGGGACGCAGGTGCAGCCGCCGGACGCTGACGCCATTGACCAGCACATCGACATCGGATGTCCGCTCGATCCGGAACGAGCCGCCGCCGGTGGGCTGGATGCTTTCGCCGGGATTGAACCGGCGTGTGGATCGCTCGAGCTTGATGCCACCAAGCTCGTTTGTGCGCTGCAGCGTCGTGCCGATGGCATCGGTGTCGCCGATCGTCAGCCGCAGCTGATCGGACGGCATATCGTAGACGAGCCGGGAGTTCTGCCGCTTGACTCCGGCTGAGTGCTGATAAGTGCATTTGGCAGTCGCCGGGCACGTGTTGGCATCGACGTCGCCTTCGATGAGTGCCTGGTTCTCGATGACGGTATCGCGGATGCGCACGCCCGACTGGATTTCGAGCCGGCCACTCGTACGCGCGCCCTGACTGGCTGTCGATGCTGCGAGGTAATCGATGCCGCTGAACAGATTGACGTAGCCGGCAACGCTCGCAGGCCGGACCAGGTTGCCGCTGATCGGCGCGGCCAAGGTTGCCGCCGAGGCGGATGTCACCGGTGGCACGCTGGTCGACGGCGAGCTCGATCACGAGCTCCTGCAGGCCGGAATCGAATTGGGCCCTGAACCCTGCCGCCTGAAGTGCTGCGACCGAGACGAGTGCCCCTTCGGCTGCAACTGCAGCGAGGCGCTGGCGATCGGCCTCGACCAGACCCGGGGCCAGTTTCTCGATCAGCTCGCTCTTGTTGACCAGGATGCTGTCGTCGGTATTGATCCGGATAGTGATTTCGCCGAGCGGCTTGTCCCCATCTCGCAACGGCACCTGCAGTGTAAGAGCCCGGCCGGTGGCGTTGAGTCGATTGGAAATCGGCTTGTCGTATTCAACTGCGTGCAGGTGACATGCGGGCCAGCGCCAAAAACCGAGATGGCGGCAGACCAACCGAGAGGATACGGCAATACCGATGCGACGGAGAGACCCTCCGTCGTGCCGGCATGCCCGCAGGTTGGCCGTAACCGCCGCACCCATTGCCTCTTTGTGTGATTGCCCGATACTCCAAATCATCTGATGCCACTGATGCCACGCTGCAAGCAGAACAGCTAGATCCAAATAAGTCTCACCGTTTCTGGATCATCTCGAGACTGGCCCGCACGCTGCCGACGCCTGCTGGCAGCTCCACCGGCAATACGAATTTGCGTCGCTTGCCGGGTTGCACGAGGCCGATGCCGATCGTCTCGTTGAGCATTCCCGGCGTCAGCGTCGTCGACCAGCCGGCAGCCGCCAGCCGGATCGTCGATTGCGGCAGCAGCGCATGGACCTTGCTCGGGTTTTGCACGGTGAGGGTCGGATGGCGCTTGCCCTGCTTATCAGTGGTGACGCCGGTGTCGACGATCTGCAGGGACGGCGCACCTTGCGGCGGCGCCACGTTGATGATCACGCCCATGCTCATGACGATTTGAACGCCGCTCTTGCCTTGCGGCAGCTTGACCGGGATCTGGTTCATGTAGAGCAGGTAGCTCTGGCTCGCTGCCAGCATCGGATCGCCGAGCCACTGGACCCGGAAATTCTGGGTTGCGCCGGGCGCAATCAGTGCCTGCGGCGGCATGACCAGGAACTCGTCGCTGGTCTTCACCGGCTTCGGCATGCCCATCTCGTCGAGCGATACGCTCTGGATCACCGCCTCGACCGGCAGTGGCACGCTACTGTTGTTGACGACGGTAATCTGACCGCGGCTGTGCGAGCCAGCCGATATCAGTTCGACCTGGGTCGGCGAAACAGTCATCGCATGAGCGGCCTCGCCCGGCGCGATCAACGCGAACATCAACACGGCTGCAACTAGTCTGAACAACGACATCGTGGCCCCACTGAAGCTGATGGAAACTCGGTGATTTTCTGACGATGAGGGCGTGACCGGGGATAGAACCCAGCCACGCACTTCAAGACTTGCTGTGGTCCGCGCCCTATTGCGGCGTCAGCGTCACGCGCAGGGTGTCGGTAGTAATTGCCCATGACAAGCGGCTGCGCGTTGGCTCCCGGCGTGATCGTGACCGACAAGCTGCCGGTATTGGCGCCGACCGCCTGGGCTGTGCCTGCCTCGGCGCCTGCTGCAGTGGCGACGGTGGCCGTATTGACCGTCGCGGTGACGCTGTTCCAGGTGGCCGAGCCGGTGTAGTTGATGATGTTGTCGAAGCCGCGGCACCGAACCGGGGCCGGTGAGGCCGCCGCCCTGCGACGTCAACTGCAGGTTCGCCGGGGCGTTGCAAGCGACGTTAGTGTAAGGCGCATTGGTCGGCGTTACGGGCGTCGTGTCGACATCGGCAGCGGCAGTGATCGCGATCGTCGCTGTGTCGACTGCGCCGTTAGCGGCAAGGTTGACTGTGCATAGCTTGGGCACGGTCGCATTGATGGTGATGTCCTGAGTAGCGGTCTGGGCATTCGCGGCACCGGCGATGAGCGAGGCCGCAGCCGTCATCGCCACGGCCAAGATAGATTTGCGCATTTGGAAGCTCCATATTCTGGGGTGTCTGAGTGGTTTGTGGCGCTGACGCTCAGACACAGGTGGAACTGACAAATGCCCCTGCACCGATAAGCCACCTGGGCTCGACAACGGTCGATCCATGAATGAGACGTTTTAGATAAGTTTGTTTAACATTCTCTAAAGTATCCACAACCTATGATTGCAATACTGGCAACTGGTCTCCGACGGGCTCACAGCACTTGGCTCAGATGCAAACCGTGTATTCCGGGCGAAGCCTGCTTAGGATTTCGGGTCCTGCGGCCGTGACGGCAATGGTGTGGCCGAGCGACATGGCGAGGTTCTTTGCTGCATCGATCAGGATGGCGTGCAGGAACAGCACCATGCCCGGCACCAGAGGGAGCGGGTTGCCGGAATAGATCATCGGCGGCACATCCATCCACGTCGGACGGTAGAGGGCGCCGAGTGAGTAGCCGCACGCCGACATGCGTGCGTGCCCGAAACCGGCAGCGTCAAAAACCCGCCGATGCGCATCGTCGATGCCGCCGATCGGCCGCCCCGGCGCGGCGGCCTCCGTCATCGCAGCCAGGGCATCGCGGGTGACTTCGAACATGCGCCGCTGCTCATCCTGGCCCTTGCCGATCGCCACCGTGCGCATGAGACAGGCCGAATAGCGCCGATAGCTGCCGGCGAACTCCATCGTCAGCTGGTCGACGGCATCGAGGTGGCGAAAGCCGGTTGCACTGCGGATCAGCAGTGCGCGATCGCCCGAACCGAGGACTGGCCCGGACGGTGGCGGGTCACCGCCCCCCGCGAGGATCGGTACCGACCCGGCGGCTGCGATGTCGCCCTCGAATGCGCCCGGCCGCGCGGTCGCAAGCATCGCCTCCAGCGATTGATCGGCGAGCTCAGCCGCGCGCCTGACGTAGGCCAGCTCGGCCGCCGACTTGACGAGGCGCAGATTGCGAACGATATGCGAAGCGTCGACCAGTTCGCACCAGCCGGCCAGCCGATTGCGGATCAGCTCGTACTTGTCGGCGGTCAGGCCGAACGAGCGCATCTCGATCCCGACGCGGGCGCCTTTGAGCTTCTTCTCCGCCAGGATCGCCAGCAGGTCTTGCGCCGGATCAACGCCCTGCCTGTCGTACCAGATGCGGATGTCGTCGATGGTCGAGGTCCGCTTTGCCTGTTCGAGATCGGGGCGGCGCGTGAGCAGAACGATTGGGCTGTCATCAGCCGTCAGCACGGCGCATTGGAAGAAGACGAAACCCGAGGTGTCGAAGCCGGTCAGATAGTAGTGGCTCTCCTGCGCCGTCAGGATCAGCGCATCGAGTTGCTCGTTGCGCAAGGCAGCGCGGGCGGATGCGACCCGCACGGCAAATTCACTCCGCTCGAAATGCAGCGCCATGGTTGCGGCTCCTCTCCAGTTCGTCGCCTCACGCCGCGCCGGCGCCATCATCGGGTGTGGTTGGGATCACCCATTCGCGGCAGCCTCGCGGGGTCTCGATGTACTCCGGCCAGCGATAGTGGATCGGCGCGGGATAGTCGCATAACGGCGCGAGCCACGTCTTGCCGCCGATACCGCCGCCCGTGCGGTCCTCGAATTCGCGTCTCGCCGCGGCGAGCAGACCCGGCTGCTCGAGCAGATCAATGATGGTCATGCCAATCGTCTGAGCGGCAACAGACGTCATCGGATCAATGCAAGGAGGTAGGCCGCCGAGCGCGTTGATCACCCAGGCCGGATAGGCGTAACCCGGACGCGGCGCCTGCAACAGTGGCCGACCAACCATCAGGCGAGCGGTCGGGGCGTGCCAGCAATATTCGGTGTAGTCATCGGACGAGGCGTTGATCTGGCTCGGTGGCAGTCGCTGCCGCTCGATGCGTTCAGCCTCTTCGGGGTCAGTCAACTGCTCGATGATCGGCAGATAGGGCTTTTCCATCGGCTCGAGGCCAAGGTTCTTTTGGATCGCCTGGGCCAGACGGATGGCTTCGCCCTCAAAGCGCGGCGCTCCGACCGTCTCGAGATTACGATAGGTCGTTCGCGCCATGACGTGGTTGGCGAGGCCGGGCCGCGATTTCGAGATCCAACTGCGCCGCCAGGTGCAATGAGCAAGGCGCGCCGCGTTCTGTGCAAAGTGATCGAGGCCGCACACGACATGCTCGGCCATTTCGATCGTCGGCACCCGGATGTAGTACATGATCTGCGCGAGGCTGGCCGGCAGATTGTCGGCGGTCGCCTGGCCCATGGTCAGGATCGCCTCGTTCATGGTCCAGCTCGAACCGCTCGGCAACAGGCTGTCCTTCAGCGCCTTGCCGAAGCCGTACAACGCAATCACCGCGTCGTTAGCGCCCGGCGCGCGCGAGCCTGCATGATAGCCGGGGATCGCTGATGAATTCTGCGTGGAGAGCCAGCTCTCGGGCTCGTCGCAGGTAAAGCTGTAGAGCACACCATAGCCAGCACCGGAGTGGGTATCCCAGCGGACCGTATTGCAGTACGGCAGCGCCCAAAACGGATGAAATGAGATAGCCGCATCGAGATCATCGTAGTAGCCACGAGCAGCGTGTATCGGCTTTGATCCGCGTGTCTTCTCGGCGCATTCCCCAAAAAACTTGAGCCGCCCCTTGATGCCGTGCGTCTGCATCGCGGCCTTGGCGGCGAGAAACCCGCCGAGTGACGAGATGCCGAGCGCCGAATGCGGGTCGGTGTGGCCACCCGCGTGCGGGCTGAGCCCCGCGCGTGGACGTTTGACCACGTCTGCGGCCTGACAATTGCCGGGCACGGCGTCGTACTCGGCATAGCCGCCGATCGTCGGCCCATTGCCGTTTTGCCATGTGGCGCAGAACGCCGTCGGCATTCCGGCGCTGCCGCTTTCGACCGCAAACCCTTCGCGACGCAAAATGTCGACGTAAAGCGCCGACGAACGGTATTCCCGCCACGCCGTCTCGCCGAAATCCCAGATCGTCGCGCACCATTCGGAAAGTTGGCCGAGGTTGCCGCCAACCCAAGTGCGCGCAGTGTTCTTCGCCGACGTCATAGCTCCATTCCCCGAATGCCGACCTAAATCCCCGTTGCCAATAGGGCGTCATGAATGCAGGACCCATCTGCATGGACGGCAAATAGCTATGCAGCCGGGCCCCTTCCCTCAAATTCTCTTGACTTGGGAGCCTCGGACGCGATGTGATCCAAAGCCAGAAAAACACCAGCCAAGAAACGATGATCGCGAGTTTTCTTCAAAGTCGCTCACCGGGGAGTGAAGCATGCGTAAAGTTCTGTTGGCAATGACCGCGGTACTTGGCGGGACTCTGGGCTTGGGGGTGACCGACGCCTTCGCCCAGAAGAAGACACTTACGATCTCGTCTTGGGGCGGCGCCTTTCAGAAGGCGCAGAAAGAAGCCTGGTTCGGCATTGTCGAGAAGGACCTCGACGTCGCCATCAAGGAGGACACCACCTCCGGCATCGCCGACGTGCGCACCCAGGTCGCCTCCGGCAAGCCAACGTGGGATCTGACCACTCAGGGCATGTATACATGCCTGCTGCTGGAGAAGGAGGGCAAGCTCGAGCCGCTGAGCGAGGAGGTGCAGGCCATCGCCAAGGACGTGCCGCAGGCCCTGCGCTCCAATTCGTGCGTCTCGCAAATCGTCTACTCCGTTGCCATTGGCTGGCGCGAAAAGGCCTTCCCCGGCAAGGAGCCGCACGGCTGGGCCGCGTTCTGGGACGTCAAGAACTTCCCGGGCCAGCGCTCGCTCCGCAAGCACCCGATTTACGCGCTCGAGCAGGCGCTGATCGCCGACGGCGTGCCGATGGACAAGCTTTACCCGATCGACGTCGACCGCGCCTTCAAGAAGCTCGAGGAGTTGAAGCCGCACGTGCTGGTGTGGTGGAGTTCGGGCGCCCAGTCGGCGCAGGTGTTGAAGGATGGCGAGGTTGACATGGTCGCGGCCTGGAACGGCCGTATCCAGGCGCTCGAGACCGAACCCGAGGGCAAGGGCGGCAAGATCAAGACGAACTTCAACCAGCAGATCCTGGTCTCGGACGCCTGGATGGTGCCGAAGGGCGCGCCCAACAAGGACCTCGCCATGAAGGCCATCGCCATCATGATGCGGCCCGAGATCAACGCCCGCATCTCGAACGAGATCAACTATGCGCCGGCCAACTCCAAGTCCTACGACACCGGCGTGATCAAGCAGGAGAAGCTGGCCGGGCTGCCAAATACGCCTGAGAACTTGAAGAAGGGCTTTGTCCAGGACGTCCACTGGTGGGTCGCCAATGCGGACGAGATGGTGAAGCGCTTCGATGCGTTCCTGCAGAAGTAGGCGCAGCGATGTGAAAGGGCCGCCCAGCCACACGTGTTGTGGCTGGGCGGGTTCGCGTCAGGGGCGGCGGGCGGGAGGTTGCTGGTGCACTCGGACAATGGCAATACGATCTCACTGCCGATCTCGATCCGAGCGATCAGGAAAACATACGGCTCGTTTGCGGCGCTCGATTCGATCAGCCTCGATATCGCCAGCGGGGAATTCATTACGCTGCTCGGGCCATCGGGCTCGGGCAAGACCACGCTGCTGATGGTACTGGCCGGCTTCATTCGGCCCGACAGCGGTGAAATCAAGTTCGGCGACCAGGACGTCTCGCTCGTGCCGCCGCACAAACGCAACGTCGGCATGGTGTTCCAGAACTACGCGCTGTTTCCGCACATGACAGTAGCAGCCAACGTCGCCTATCCGCTGAGGCTGCGAAAGATCGACAAGAGAGAAGCGGCCGACCGCGTCGCCCGCACCCTCGACCTGGTGCAGTTGTCCGGCTTCGGCGACCGTCACATCGATCAACTGTCCGGCGGCCAGCGCCAGCGCGTGGCGCTTGCCCGCGCCATCGTCTTCGAGCCGCGCATCCTGCTGATGGACGAGCCGCTATCGGCGCTCGACAAGAAGCTGCGCGAGCAGATGCAGATCGAGATCCGTCATCTGCATCAGCGCCTCGGCATGACCACCGTCTACGTCACGCACGATCAGCGCGAGGCGCTGACCATGTCGGATCGTGTCGCCGTCATCGACCAGGGCCTCTTCCGTCAGATCGGTCAGCCGCGTGAGATCTACGAGCGGCCGGCCAGCCGGTTCATCGCGGAGTTCATCGGTGAATCCAATTTCCTGCCTGTCACGGTGCGTGATGGCGCCGCCCACTTCGGTCCACGCGCGCTGCGGCTGGCGGCCCCGATCGCCGACCCCGCGACCGAGCAGTTTCTAATTGTACGCCCGGAGAAGTTGCGCGTGCTCGGCGCCGAAGAGGCCAGCGGCGACAATGTGTTCGATGGCACCGTCAAGGAGGTCGTCTATCAGGGTGAGAGCTCACTGCTCTACATCATATTGGGATCGAACCACGAGATCGCGATCCGACAGACCTCGATCAGCGCCAACACGCCATCGGCGCCCGGCCAACGGGTGCGGCTGGCATTGGCGCCGGGCGACAGCATCATCGTGCCGGCAGAGGCGCGACCATGACCGCCTCGGCGACCACGCGCGCAGCCATCGGGGTTGCCGGCGCCGGCCGCGACGCTCCCAACGCGAAGCAATTGAGGGCCCAGGAGCGGACGGAGAACCTCGCGCTTGCAAGCCTTGCCGCTCCGGGGCTGATCCTGATCACTATTGTCTCTCTGGTGCCGATCGCGTGGCTGTTCTGGCTGTCATTTCGCGGCCCGGACGGATTCACCATGGCGCACTACCTTCGGCTGCTGCATCCATCTTACACGATGACGCTGCAGACCACCTTCGAGCTGTCGTTTCTGGTCACTGCGATCTGCATCCTGCTCGGCTACCCGCTCGCCTACGTGATCGCGCAGGCGCGCCCGCGGATGGCGGCACTGCTGCTGCTGCTGGTAATGTTCCCGATCTGGACGTCACTGCTGGTGCGTTGCTACGCGTGGCTCGTTCTGCTGCAGCGGCGCGGGCTGGTGAATACCTGGCTGACGGACATGGGTTTCATCGACGCGCCCCTGAGGCTGATGCACAACTTCACCGGCACCGCCATCGGCATGGTGCATATCATGCTGCCTTTCATGGTGCTGCCGCTCTACGCCTCCATGCGTGCCATCAGCATGGACTACATGCGCGCGGCGTCGAACCTTGGGGCCTCGCCGGTCAAGGCGTTCTGGCACATATACGTGCCGCTTTCGCTGCCGGGCCTCGCTGCCGGCATCATTATCGTCTTCGTGCTCTGCCTCGGCTTCTACGTTACGCCCGCTTTGCTTGGCGGCGGCCGGGTGATGATGTGGTCGATGCAGATCGAGCGCAACGTCACCTATCATGCCGACTGGGGGGCCGCGAGCGCGCTTGGCGTCGTGCTGCTGGCCATGACGCTCGGCATTCTGTGGGTGGTCGGGCGCATCATCGGCTTCGACCGCATCGCCGGGGGACGCTAGATGTTGAATTCACCCGCCACCGAAACGCAGATCACCCATGGCCGGCGGCTTTGGCTGTACGTGCTGGTCGGCGGCGTCGTCATTTTTCTGATCCTGCCGAGCTTGCTCGTCGTGCCGTTGAGTTTTTCCGCCGACCGCTACCTGGCGTTCCCGCCGAGTGCCTGGTCGACGCGGTGGTACGAGGCCTATTTCGGTGCCATCGAGTGGCAAGATGCGACCAGGATTTCGTTCCTCGCAGCGACGTTGACGATGCTCTTGTCGACCACGCTCGGCACGCTGGCCGCTTACGGCATGCATACCGCCCGCGGACGCCTGGCCCAAATCGCCTACGTCACCTTCCTGATGCCACTGATCATCCCGGGCATCCTGATCGCCATCGGCATCTTCCTGTTCTATGCGCAGATCGGCTTCAACAACACGCTGACCGGCATCGTGCTGGCGCATTCGGTGATGGCCATTCCACTCGTCGTGATCACAGTGTCGTCGAGCCTCAAGAGCTACGACATGAACCAGGAGATGGTGGCGCGCAGCCTTGGCGCCAGCCGACCCTGGGCGTTCCTCACCATCACCCTGCCGCAGATCAAGATCTCGGTCGTCTCGGGGGCGCTGCTTGCCTTCATCGCCTCGCTCGACGAGGTGATCATTTCGCTGTTCATCGCCGGCGGCGAGTCCGCGACGCTGACGCGGCGCATGTTCAACGCGCTGCGCGACGAGATCGACCCGACGATCGCGGCGATATCGACACTGCTGATCCTGATGTCCGTGGTTTTGCTCGGGCTTTCGCAGTTCCTGCAGCGGGGCGGGCAGCCGAGAACTTGAGTGGGGCAAGGCAACCCCGCCAGCCAGAGAAAGGCAAACCATCGTGGCGCGCCGTGTCATCAAAGCATCGCACATCATCGTCTTTCAGAACGGCGGCCACCGCCATCTGCGTGACGGCGTCGTCGTCAGCGAAGGCAGCCGCATCGTGCACGTGGGTCAGTCCTTCGACGGCGATGCCGATGAGGTCATCGACGCGACCGGCCGGATCGTCACGCCCGGTTTCATCAATACCCATGCGCACCTGACCGAGTCGCCGATCGACAAGAGCTTCGTCGAAGATCGGGGCCCGCGGCAGTTCTATCTTTCGGGCCTGTTCGAGTTCCTGCCGGCGCGCGATCGCGCATTGACCGTCGAGGCCAGGCGCAGCTGCATCGCCTTCTCGATCGCCGAGCTGATCCAGACCGGCACGACGACGATCATGGAACTCGGCGGTCTCGGCGATGATGTGGTCGAGATGGCGGCAAAGGCGGGCTTGCGCGCCTACGTCGCCGAAAGCTACCGCTCGGGCCGCTGGTTCACCGACGATGGACGGACGGTCAAGTACCAGTGGTTCGACGACGACGGACAGGCGGCATTCGATCGTGCCGTGGCGTTCGTGGAAAAGGTCGAGGGCACCCGGGACGGCCTGATCCGCGGGTTCCTCGCGCCCTCCCAGGTCGATACCGTATCCGAAGCGATGCTGCGCCGATCCCGTGCCAAGGCGAGCGAACTGCGCGTTCCGCTCGCCCTGCACACCTCGCAGTCGGTTCCTGAATTCCAGGAAATCACCCGCCGGCACGGCAAGACACCGATCGAGTGGCTCGACGCAATCGGATTCCTCGGCCCCGATGTCATCCTCGGCCACGCCATCATCGCCGGCGGCGGCAGTTGGGCCAACTACCATGCCGACGACATCGGCATCCTGGCGCGCAGTGGCGCCAATGTCGCCCATGCCGTCTGGGTGTTCGCGCGTCGCGGCATCGCCATGGAGAGCTTCGCCAGTTATCTCGCGCGCGGGGTCAACATGACGCTCGCAACCGACACCTGCCCGCAGAGCATGATCGAGGCGCTGCGCTGGACCGCCGTCGTCTCCAAGATCGTCGACCGCCGCACCGACGTTGCCACCGCCGCCGACGTGTTCAATGCCGCGACACTTGGTGGCGCCAAGGCGCTCGGCCGCGACGACCTCGGCCGCATCGCGCCCGGGGCCAAGGCCGACCTGCTGATCTGGAATGCCGAGAGCCTGACCATGGCACCGGTGCGCGATCCGATCCGCAACATCGTCTACTCGGCCCAGGCCGAGGATCTCGAAAGCGTCATCATCGATGGACGCTGGGTCATGCGCGAGCGCAAGATTCCGGGTTTCGAACCGCGTGTGCTCGCCCGCAACCTGCAGGCCGGCGCCGAGGACATGTGGCGCGACATCGGCCAGGGCGATTGGGCGCACCGCAATATCGATCAACTGTCGCCGGCGAGCTTCCCGCCGTTCGAGCCGTGACCAGGCGACAGCGAGCATCCGGCATGCACGAGGAGAACCAACAATGAGCAAGGACCGCCAGCAGCTGCTCGACTGGATCGAGCAGGACCGCGATGAGCTCGTCACGTTCCTGCGCGAGTTCGTGCGCCACAAGAGCCCCAACCCGCCAGGCGATACGCGCACCGTGGCGGCCTTCCTGACCGCCAATCTCGAGCGTCGCGGCCTTGCTAGCCGGATCATCTCGCCACACCCGGAAATGCCCAACATCGTCGCCAGTTTCGACTGCGGCTCGCCCGGCCGCCACCTCGTGCTCAATGGCCACATCGACGTGTTCCCGGTCGCCGACGACGGCCTTGGCTGGACCAAAGACCCGTGGGGCGGTGAGCTGATCGACGGCCGGATCTATGGTCGTGGCGTCGCCGACATGAAGTGCGGCACCACGGCCTCGATCTTCACCTACATCTACCTCAGCCGCATCAAGGACCGCCTGAAAGGCAAACTGACCTTGACCGCGGTCTCTGACGAGGAGACGTTCGGCCCCTATGGCGCCCGCTATCTGATGGAGCACCACCCGGAGGTGCACGGCGACGCGCTCTTGAACGGCGAGCCGTCGGGTCCGCTCAGCGTGCGCTTCGGCGAGAAGGGGCCGCTGTGGATCGAGTTCTCGGTGCTGGCACCCGGTGCCCACGGCGCCTACACGCACGCGAGCAAGAGCGCCAACAAGACGATCATGGCGCTGGCCGCCGAGCTCGAGCGGCTCACCGAGATCAAGCCGATCATCTCGGACAACGTAGCGCGCGCGATCGATGCCGGCCGCGACGCGCATGGACCGCGCGATGGGTGCCGGCGCCGGTGCCATTGTCGACAAGGTCACGCTCAACATCGGTACGATCAAGGGCGGCGTGAAGGTCAACATGGTGCCATCCAGCGCCTCGTTCGAGGCCGACATTCGCCTGCCGCTGGGGGTCACGCGCGAACGGGTCATCGAGGAGATCGAGAACATCCTGAAGTCCCACCCGGACGTGACGATGAAGGAGTTCAACTGCAACCTGCCGTCGTGGGTCGATCCCAATTGCGACATCATCGAGATCGTCCAGGACACGGTCGAAGGGCTGCGCAACGTCCGCCCGACGCCGATCGTCAGTCTCGGCGGCACCGACGCGCGGCTGTGGCGCTACCGGAACATCCCGACCTGCGTCTACGGCCCCTTCCCATACGGCATGGGCTCCTACGACGAATTCGTCGACGTCGAGGACTACCTGCACATCGTGCGCACGCACGTGCTGGCGGCGTATGCGTATTTGACGCGGGGGTGAGGCAAGTCACAAGAGGTCCGGTTACGCGGCCTTGGCAGGGCGCTTGCCCCGAGTCGCCGTATTGCGTGGCGCCTTCGCCTTTTCGATCTTGAGGCTCACCTTGTGCCCGAGCGCTCCGAGCAAGCGGATCAATTGCTCGATGGAGAACCCGTAAAGATCGCCGCGCACGAGCCGGGAGACTTTCGGCTGATCAATACCCAACACCTTGGCGGCGGCCGTCTGGTTCAGACCACGCCGCTTGACGATGGCGGCGATCGAAAGCGCTAGATCGGCCTTGATCAGCAGCTCGTCCGCATCCTCGAGCCCCATGTCGGCAAACACGTTGCCGCTGCTCGGCGTCACACGGTTGTCATCGCTCGTCATCGCCTCTCGTCCTTCTCGCTCTGTTTGAGCCAAGCCTTGTGTGCGTGCTCGGCCTGCTTCAATCGCGCTCTGATGCGGTCGATGTCGGGCTTGGGAGTGCCGATCCCCGACTTCGACTTTTTCTGGAACACGTCCAGGACGTAGACCCGGCCGGCAAGGCGGACCGTGTAAGCAGCCCGGAACGTATCACCGTCGTAGTCGGCCACAACCTCCAGCACACCCGCACCACCAAACCCCTTGAGCGGCTTTGCGTCCACGTGCTTGTCGCCCCTTTGTGCGGCGCGGAGCGCAAATCCGAATATACGCTGCACGGCTTTCGGCAACTCGCGAATATCGTCTCTCGACGACGCGATCCACAGGAGCGGTCTCGACTCCGGCATTGCCGGGATAGGCAGCTGTAGTTTCCTCATTCAATTATATCCAAACTGGCATGAAACCGCAAGCATCAAGTCTGCCTTGCGGTATCGTCCAGTGCTGGCCCTGCCCGTGGAATGTTGGGTCGCGCTGCGCTTGACCCAACCTACGGCAGTGCTAAGCGCACTCCGCGCGAAGCCCAACCTACGCGCCTACGCGTCAATTGTGATAGCCCCCCTCACACCGCCCTTCCCGCGATCATGCCCTCGTACACCGCCTCTTCCGCCGAGCGCGGCGACAGGCAGTCGCCGGCCAGATGCAGCGGAATCGACAGCATGCGGAGTTCGGCTTCGAGCGCGCTTTCCGACCGATGACCACCTGCCAGCACAACCGTGTCGACCTCGGCGCACACGATCGCCTTTCCCGTAACGATGTGGCTCAGATAGGCGGTGTCGCCGTCGACGCCGAACAGCCGCGCATAGGCAATGATCTCGACGCCAAGGTCGTGCAGCTTGCCCATCCAGTGGTCGCGCATGTACATTTGCAGGTTCTGGCCGGCGTTGGTGCCATTGACCGCCAGCCGCACCCGGCGGCCGTCGCGGGCAAGCTTCTCGGCCAGCCCCATGCCGATCCAGTCGCAGCGCCAGTCGGCGATCAGCACGCTCGATCCCGGGTTGGCGCGCGCCGTGAGCACGTCCCAGGCTTCGACGACATGGCCGTTGTCGCGGCCCTCGATCGAAGGCGCGTAGGGTTTGGCGCCGGTCGCCACGATGATCGCTTCGGCGCCGAGGCGAGTTGCAAGCCCGGCATCGACCCGCGTGTTCAGCTTCACCTCGACGCCGGCGCGCGTGATCTCGCGCTCGAGATTGGTGATTAGACCGCCGAACTCGGCCCGCTCTGGCAGCAGTTGCGCCAGCAGCGCCTGGCCGCCGAGTCGCCCCGATGCTTCGCATAAGACGACATGGTGGCCGCGCTCGGCGGCGATCGCGGCCGCCTTCATGCCGGCCGGTCCGCCGCCGGCGACGACGATGCGTTTACGGACCGTCGCCGGTTGGGCGAGCCCAAGCGTCAATTCCCGCCCGGCCACCGGGTTCTGGATGCACGAAATCGAGTAACCGAGATGGAAGTGGCCGATGCAGGCCTGATTGCAGCCGATGCAGGCGCGGATGTCGTCGAGCTTGCCGCTCGCCGCCTTGTTGGCCATGTCGGGGTCGGAGATCATCGCCCGCGTCATGCCGCACATGTCGGCGAGGCCGGCGCTGAGCACCTGCTCGGCGATCTGCGGCTGGTTGATGCGGCCGGCGACCAAAACCGGCAGACCGATCGCGGCGCGCAGTGTACCTGCTTGCGGCGCCACATATGCGGTCTTGATCGCCATCGGCGGCACGACGTGAACCGAGCCGCCGAGGCCTGCCATCGAGCCGATCGTGACGTTGACGTAGTCGAGCGCCTTGAGCCGGGCGAGCTCGCGGCACACCGCCGTGACTTCGTCGGCTTCGAGGCCATCGGATTCCAACTCCTCGATCGAGATGCGCATGCCGACCACGACGCCGTCGCCAACCGCCCTGCGCACGGCGGCGAGGCTTTCGAGCAGGAAGCGCATGCGGTTGTCGCGGCTACCGCCGTAGCGGTCGGTCCGCTTGTTGGTGCCCGGATTGAGAAACTGAGCAAACAGCAGGCCGTGACTGGCGAGCAGCTCGACCCCGTCGAGCCCGGCCGCGGCGAAGCGGCCGGCGGCCTCGCCGCAGGCGTCGACCAGTTCCTCCACCAAGTCGATCGGCATCTCGCGCGGCATGGTATGGAAGCGGTTGTCGGGCACCGCGGACGGCGCGTAGGCGACGCCACGCATGCCGTTGGTCATGCGCCGTGACACGCGGCCAGAATGCGATAGCTGGCCGAAGATCCGCGCGCCGTGCCGGTGTACGGCATCAGCCATGCGGGCATAGCCGGGAATGCAGGCGTCGGTGTTGACAATCAGTTCCGGCGCATCGCTGAAGGAACTTTCATGCATGCGCGCCGACTCGACGATGATCAGGCCGGCGCCGCCGCGGGCGCGGGCTTCGTGATAGGCGACGAGTTCATCCGACGGCATCCCGCCTCGGGCCAGAAATGTCTGGTGGCCGGTCGAAAGGATGCGATTGCGGATCTCTAGTTGCCGCAGACGGATCGGCGAGAATAGGTGTGTGAACTGGGACATTGGAGCAGGCCACTCTTTTGCGGTTCGGCGCATGGGCAGGCGGCGATGACTGCTTATTGCGGCATCATAAGCTATCAGGCCGCCACACTCGACCAACTAGCGCTGCAGCGCCGGGTCGAGCTCACGCTCGATGGCTTTCGACATCGCCGACAGCACCGTGCAGATCACGAAGAATACGATCGCCACGAAGACATAGCCTTCGGCCGCGAGGCCGAGCCACTGCGGATCGCGCACCGCCTGCTGCACTGCGCCCAGCATGTCGAACAGGCCGATGATGATGACCAGCGAGGTGTCCTTGAACAGGTCGATCGCAGTGTTGACGATCGAGGGTACCGACATCCGCAGCGCCTGCGGCCAGATCACCAGCCAGCGCGACTGCCAGAAGCCGAGGCCGAGCGCTTCGGCCGCCTGGAACTGGCCACGCGGCACCGCCTGCAGTCCACCGCGGATCGCTTCCGCCATGTAGGCCGAGTTGAACAGCACCAGGGCGGTGGCGACGCTGACGAACTTGTTGAGCTCGAAGCCCCGCGGCATGAGGAAGGGCAGGATGAAGACGCCCATGAACAGCACTGTCACCAGCGGCGCCGCACGCCACAGCTCGATGAAACCCGTCGCCAGCATTCGTACCGTACCGTCCTTGGCGCGGCGTGCCTCGGCGAGCACCAGTCCCAAGGGCACGGCGCCGGCGACCGCGATGAAGGCCAGTACGACATTGATCATCAGCCCGCCCCAGAAGCGGGTCTCGACATAAGGCAGCCCCGGCAATCCGCCAAGGATAAGCGCCGCCGCCAGCACCGGAAACACCAGCGAGAGCGCCAGCACGAACGCGCGGCGCCATGGGTTGGACTTCAGGAAGGCCCCAGCCATCAGCGCGACCAGCAGCAGGCCCGCGAGATTGACCCGCCAAGCCTCGGCCACCGGATAGCCGCCATACATCAGGTCGTGCCACCGGACCCGCAGGAATACCCAACAGGCGCCGCCCTCGACACAGGCCTTGCGATCTGCACCAGCCACCGTTCCAGCGGCGATGCTCCAGCGATAGAGCGCCGGCATAACCATGGCGAAGAAGGCCAGCATCGCGCACGTGACGGCGGCGTTGAACGGCGTGCCGAACATCGCCTTGATGCCATCCTGCACTGCGCCTAGGCCTGATCGCGATCTCACCGGTGCGGCCTGCATTACGCGTGCCCCCGCATCGCGACGCGGCGATTGTACTGGTTCATGAATGCCGACACGATCAAGGTTGAGCAGGATGAAAACCGACATGATGATCAACATCGTCTCGATTGCCTGACCGGTCTGGTTCAGCGTCGTGCCGCCAAGCACCGTCATGATCTCGGGGTAGGCGATGGCAATGCCGAGCGTCGAACTCTTGGTGATGTTGAGATACTGGCTGACCAGCGGCGGCACCACGATCTGCAGCGCCTGCGGCAACTTCACCAGCCGCAGTGTCTGGCTGTGCTTGAGGCCGAGCGCACTGGCTGCTTCCTCCTGTCCCTTGGGCACGGCGAGCACGGCACCGCGCACGAGATCAGCAATGAACGACGAAGCGTAGACTGCCAATCCCACCCACAGTGCGATCAGCTCGGGCACGATCTGCACGCCGCCGAGGAAATTGAAGCCTCGCAGCTCGGGATAGCTCAGCGATGTCGTGGCGCCGCTCGCCAGCCACGCCGCCAATGCCGTCGCCGCCAGGCCGGATGCGATGCCGATGGTCCAGCGCCGGTCGCCACGCAATGGCGTGAACAACCAACGGATGCCATGGCCAACGAGCGCGACGACAGCTGCGATCGCGAGCCAGGCGAGCCAGGATCGGCCTTCGGCCGCCGCAAGTTGCACGGTCGGGAGGAATAGGCCGCGCACGTTGAGGAACACCCCCGTCAACGAGTTGATAGCTCTCCCGCGCGTTCGGCAGCTGGCGCAGAATGACGACGTACCAGAACAGCACTTGCAGCAATTGCGGTGTGTTCTTGATCACCTCGACGAACATCAGCGCGGTCCGCCGCAGCAGCGGATTGGGCGACAGCAGGAATATGCCGAATGCCACGCCGACCACGGTCGCTGTGATAATCGCGAGGCAGGCGACCAGCATGGTGTTGAGAATGGCCACCAGCGCCGCGCGGGCATAGGTGTCGCGACTGGCGAAGTCGATCAGTTTGAAAGGGATGTCGAAACTCGCCGGCCGGCGCAGGAATTCGAAGCTCAACGACAGGCCGCGGCGTTCGAGATTGCCGGCGATGGTGGTCGCGACCAGAACGACGACGACGGCCAGCAGGGCGAATACCAAAGCCTGCCTGGCGTATGGGATGCGGCGGCCGTTCCCCTGCATCTGGTCTCCTCACCGGTCACGGCCGGGCAGCGTTTGCAGGTGCCCGGCCGCGGCATCAGCTTTGGTCGATCAGCGGAACGGATAGGAATACATCAGACCGCCCTTGCTCCACAGATTGTTGACGCCGCGAGGCAGCTGCAGCGCCTTGGCGCCGAAATGGCGCTCGTACATTTCGCCGTAGTTGCCGGACGTCTTGAGCGCCTTCAGCGCCCAATCGTTGTCGAGCCCCAGCATCTTGCCGAAGTCGCCCTCGACCCCGAGGATGCGGCGGATTTCCGGGTTGTCGGAGGTCTTGGCGAGCTGTTCCGCGTTGGCCTGGGTGATGCCGACCTCCTCGGCGGTTATCGCGGCATTGAGGATCCACTTGGCGATAATGCCCCATTGCTCGTCGCCCTGGCGGGTCAGAATGCCGAGCGGCTCCTTCGAAATGACTTCCGCGAGCACGACCCAATCATCCGGCTTCTTCATCGTCGAACGGGCGCCGGCAAGACTACCGGTGTCGTCGGTATAGCCGTCGCAACGGCCGGATTCGAGCGCCACCGTCGCCTCGTCGAGCTTCTCGAACAATAGCGTACCGATCTTGACGTTGTTGGCGCGGTTGTAGTCGGCGATGTTGAGCTCGAGGGTGGCGCCGGTGATGGTGCAGATCGTCGCGCCGTTGAGATCCTTGACGCCCTTGGCGTTCAGGCTCTTCTTCACCATGAAGCCCTGGCCGGCATAGAAATTGACGCCGACGAGATTGAGCTTGAGCTGGGTGCCGCGAGTGAAGGTCAGTGTCGAATTGCGGATCAGGACGTCGATCTCGCCGTTCTGCAGCGCCGTGAAGCGGACCTTGGCGGTCAGCGGCACGTAGTTGACCTTCTCAGGATCGCCGACCACGGCAACGGCAATAGCGCGGCAGAAGTCGACATCGAGGCCAACCCATTTGCCCTTGTCGTCCTTTACCGCGAAGCCGGGTGCGCCAGTGTCGACACCACAATTCAAGGTGCCGCGCTGTTTGACTTGCGCCAGGGTCTGGGCGTCGGCGGCGGCCGCCACGCCGATACCCGCTGCCGCCACAAGGGCAGCGATTGCCCATCTGCACCGTTTCAAGCCGAGCATGCGATCCTCCAGGGTTGGCAACTACGCGATAAATCCGATGCGACGATTCCCCGACATTTCCGCCGCTTAGGCCAGCGCTGCTGCAGCCTCCACGGCTTCCAGCGTGCGATCAATGACATTGTCGTCATGGCAGCTCGACAAAAACCACGTACCGCGCTCGAGCGTCCTGACCCGCCGTTTCAGCAGCTCATGGGTGAATTTGACATAGCGGGCCTTGTCCGTGGCCATCAGACCCCGGTAGTCCCGGACCGGCTCGACAATACCGAATGCGACGTTGAAGACTTGCGGAAAGCCGGTGACCAGCGCCGGGATCGATGCCGCCTTGAGTATGCTTGCGATACCTTGCATCAGGCGCCGGCCATGCGGCTCGATCGCCTTGATCACGGTGCCGTCGGCGAGCGCGCGCATCGTCGCCAGGGAAGCTGCCATAGCCACCGCCTGGGTGTTATAGGTGCCGCCATGGACCACGCCCGACATCACCCGGTCCATGATTTCGGCCTTGCCGCCGACCGCTGCCACCGGAAAACCGTTGCCGAGGCATTTCGCGAACGTCGCGAGGTCAGGCGTAACCCCGAACAGCTGCTGAGCGCCGCCCGGGGCGACGCGGAAGCCGGTCACGACCTCGTCGAAGATCAGCACCGTGCCGTGCCGGCTGCAGGCCGCACGCACACCTTCGAGATAGCCCGCTTCCGGCATGATGGCGCCGGAATTGCACATTGCCGGTTCCATCAGCACGGCGGCGACATCGCCTTGCGCCAGCCGCCGCTCGACCGATCCGAGGTCGTTCCAGCTCAAGACCTCGGTGTTGCGCCAGGCATCGGCGTCCTGGCCAAGGCTTGCCGGATTGCGATGAGGGGCAGCGGCTGGGCCGGCATTCTCAGCCGTCGCCGCAACCGAGACCAGCACGCTGTCGATCCAGCCGTGATAATGGCCCTCGAACTTGATCGCCACTTTTCGGCCAGTGGCCGCGCGCGCCAACCGCAGCGCCAGTTGCACGACCTCCGATCCGGAAGCGGCGAAGCGCACGCGCTCGGCACACGGAACGAGATGGCAGAACAGCTCGGCCGCCTCGGCTTCGAGCCGGCTCTGGCCACCGTACAGGATGCCGCGTTCGAGCTGCTCAAGCGCGGCGCGGCGCACGACCTCGGGATTGTGGCCGAGGATCATCGGACCCATCGCCAGGTAGTAGTCGATCAGCTCATTGCCATCGATATCATAGAGGTAGGCGCCATCGGCGCGCTCGAACACCAGCGGCGTCGGCGTGATGCCGTAGCGGAAGTTGCTCGATACGCCGCCGGCGAGCCACTGCGCCGAATGTGCGATCTGTCGTTTCGAGGCGTCGAACACCGCCTCTTCCTCGGTACGGGAGTTGCGGCGATCTCGAGCGTTGTGAGCGTCTACCGTCATGGCGTTGGCATCCGACGTTGCCCACGTCCGGCTGGGTCGCGCAACACGTCGGAGCGCGGCTGCACGAACCTTTCGGATTGGAAGCTTCCCTGACGACGAAGGCTATGCCCAATATTGCAACAGGACAATGATTATTCAGCACGTGAGTTGGCGGTTGGATCGCCCCCGGACACGCTTGCCTACCGTCACGCACTGGCACTACCGTTCCGTGAACCAGTGAACCCGTGCATCGGAGCACACGCCCATGACCAACCTCGATCAAGTCCGCGCCCAGCTCTTCACTTCCGTGCTCTCCGATTGCCTGGACAGCGTCGGCCACCGCCATCAGGCACTGCCGAGCCGGATCCGGCCGCTCGACGACGAACTGGTGATGGTCGGCCGGGCGCGCACGGCGGCTTTCATGGAGGTCTATCACCATGAACCCGGCACCAACCCCTACGAACTCGAGATCGCCCTGATCGACAGTTTGCAGCCCGGCGAAATTCCAGTATTCGCCTGCTCCAATCCGGTCCGCGTCGCGCCTTGGGGCGAGCTGCTGTCGACCGCGGCCCGCGCGCGCGGTGCCGCCGGCGCGCTGATGGACGGCTGCACCCGCGACATCAAGGCCATCCGCGCCATGAAGTTTCCGGTCTTCCACGGCGGCATCGCGCCGCTCGACAGCAAGGGGCGTGGCCGGATCATGGTGCTCGACGTACCGGTCGCCTGCGGCGGCGTCATGGTTGCCACCGGCGACCTGGTGTTCGGCGATGCCGACGGTGTCGTCGTCATACCGCGGACGATCGAGGCCGAGGTCCTGGCGTTGGCGTTCGACAAGGTCAAGGGCGAGAAGAGCACGCTCAGCGACCTTCAGCGCGGCGACAAGCTCGCCGATGTTTTTGCCAGATACGGTATCCTGTAGCAGGCCGGCCGCGGCGGTCACCGTGATCAGACGAGCAGCGCGCCGCGCGCACGCAACTCGGCGAGCAGCGGCAGCAAAGGCATGCCGAGGATGGTGAAGAAGTCGCCGTCAATGCGTTCGAACAGTTGCAGGCCGCGGCCTTCGAGCTTGTAGGCGCCGACGCTAGCACAAAGCCCGTCACCTTCCTCGGCGATGTAGGTGGACAGGAACTTGTCCGAGAATTGCCGCATCGTGAGGCTAGCGCTGTCGACCATGCTCCAGACGACCTCGCCATCGATCGCAATCGCGACGCCGGCATGCAGTTGATGGGTGGCGCCACGCAGCAGTTTCAAGCTGGCACGTGCCTGCGCCACATCGGCGGGCTTGCTCAGGATCTCGTCCTCGAACTCGAGGATCTGGTCTGAGCCGACGACGAGGGCACCGGGATGGCGCTCGCTGACGTCGCGGGCCTTGGCCTCGGCCAGCAGCTCGGCGACGTCGGCGGCCTCGACTTCGCTGTCCTCGCCAGTGAGCACGTCCTGTATCGCCCGCTCATCGATCTGCGCCGGCACGATTTCGAAAGTGACACCGGCGCGCGCCAGCATGTCGCGACGCGCGGCACTGGCCGAGGCGAGCACGATCGTGCGCACGGCAGCTGCCTTAGCCATCGACACCGTCACCTTCGGCAATGCTGCCGGTCTCGCGATCGTGGTAGAGCCGCAATATCTGCGCCGCCGTCTCCTCGATCGAGCGCCGCGAGACGTCGATTACCGGCCAGCCATGGCGCGCGCATAGCCGCCGCGAGAACACGATTTCCTGGGCGATGGCATCGCGATCGACGTATTCGGCGAGACTGCGGTCGCCAAGGAAGCGCACCCGATTGCGGCGAATTTCCGAAATCCGCTCGGCGCTCGCAACGAGCCCGACGACGAAAGCCGCGTGCGGCTCGGTCAGCGCCTCAGGCAGCGGAATCGACGGCACCAGCGGCAGATTCGCGGTCTTGTAGCCGCGCTGCGCCAGGTAGATCGAGGTCGGCGTCTTGGAAGTGCGCGAGATGCCCAGGATGATGATGTCGGCAGCGCTCAGATCCGCCGGCAGCTGGCCGTCATCATGTACCAGGGCGAAGTTGAGCGCGTCGATGCGCTGGAAATACTCGGCGTCGAGCACGTGCTGGCCGGCGACGATCGGCGTCTGCGGCGCGCCGAGATAGCTCTCGAACACCTTCATGATCGGCTCGAGCACGTGCAGGCACGGCACTTTGAGGTCGCGGCAGCGGCGCTCGAGCTCGGCCGTCAGATCGCGGTTGACGATAGTATAGAGCACGATGCCCGGCGCCGAGGCGATTTCCTGCAGCACCCGGGCGAGCTGCTTCGGGCTGCGGATCAAGGGATGTACGTGCTCGATCGGGCGTACCTCTGCGTACTGCACCGCCGCCGCCTTGGCGATCGTGGTCAGCGTCTCGCCGGTCGAATCCGACACCAGGTGCAGGTGGAAGTAGCTCGGCAAGCCGTTGGCCATCTGTGGATAGATCCGCCTGTTATCAACACCTGGCCGACCCGGCCGACCCGCGCCGCGCCATCCCGGCTCACCTGTCCACAGCTCCATCCCCAAACGGAGCCGAGCCGGCAGCGCGCAGTCGCCGATCGCGCCGGCATGTGAGTATCCGCAATTCGCCGCACTTGTCCAACGCCTGTCCCCAAAAAGCGCATGCAACGATGATGCCGGCTGGCCTCGCCAATTGCTTGATCTGCTTGGAACAAATGACCTCTAGTGGTATCGAGGCCAAGCCCTACCAGGGCTAGTCGAAAGATGTCACCATGCGGGCTGCCTGGGGATCGCCGGGGATAAGCGCCGTATTCCCGCAATCCCCGCCGGTAAGAGTAAGAATAAAAACTCAAGTCTAGATTCCTAGATTGAAAGTGAAGGTTATGACCGAGCGTGAGGCAACCCTCGCCGCCAAAGCCGCGACGATGCATTTCCTGAAGCCGTTCACAGGCGAAGCGGTAAGCCCGCCGCCGGTATGGTTGATGCGGCAGGCCGGGCGCTACCTGCCGGAATACCGCGCGACCCGGGCGCGGGCGGGCTCCTTCCTCAACCTGTGCTATACGCCGAAATTGGCAGCCGAAGTGACGCTGCAGCCGATCCGGCGCTTCGGCTTCGACGCGGCGATCCTGTTCTCCGACATCCTGGTGGTGCCGGATGCGCTCGGGCAACCGGTCAGCTTCGTCGAGGGCGAGGGCCCCAGGCTCGATCCGCTGACGGGGGCCGGCGACCTGGCAAAGCTCGCGATCGCCAACGCCAGATCCAAGTTCGCGACGGTGGCCGAGAGCGTGGCGCTGATCCGCAGCGGCCTGCCGAAAGAAACCGCGCTGATCGGCTTTTGCGGCGCGCCGTGGACGGTGGCGACCTACATGATCGGCGGCCAAGGCTCGTCCGACCAGGCCGCAACCCGGCTGATGGCCTATCGCGATCCGGCTTTTTTCGCCCGCCTGATCGACCTGCTGGTCGAAGCATCGCAGACCTACCTCGATCAGCAGATCGCGGCCGGCGCCGACGTGGTGATGATCTTCGACAGCTGGGCCGGCAGTTTGCCCGACGACGAGTTCGCCCGCTGGGTGATGGCGCCGACGAAAAAGCTGGTCGCAGCCTTGAAGGCCAAGCACCCCAACATCCCGGTGATTGGCTTTCCGCGCGGCGCCGGCGTGGCTTCAATCGGCTATGTCAGGGCGACCGGGGTTGCCGGCATTGGCTGCGATACCGCGATGCCGCTTGAGCTGATGGCTGGTGCCTTGGTGGATCAGGGAATCGTGGTACAGGGCAACCTCGACCCCCTGCTGATGATTGCCGGCGGCGACGCCATGATCCGCCGCACCCACGAGATCCTCGATGCCATGAAGGACAAACGCTTCGTGTTCAACCTCGGCCACGGCATCACGCCCGAGGCGTCGCCGGAAAACGTTGCGCGTTTGGTCGACGTCATCCGCAGTCGCAAGGCTTGAGTGATGGCGGGCGAGGCGCAGCCGGCGATCAGGGCGGCGATCGCGCTGGCGATGACGGTGGCGGCGGTCGGCGCGGCCATGCTGGTGCTTGGCGACGGCGCCTATCTGTGGGTGAAAGCTGTGCATGTCATCGCCATCATCTCGTGGATGGCGGGCATGCTGTATCTGCCGCGGCTGTTCATCTACCACTGCGATGCGCCGAAGGGCTCGCCGCAATCGGAGACCTTCAAGGTGATGGAGCAGCGGCTGCTGCGCATCATCATCAATCCGGCGATGATGTTGTCGTGGGTGCTGGGGCTATGGCTGGCATGGCGCGGCGGCTTGCTTGCCAGCAGCTGGTTCCACGCCAAGCTGGTGCTGGTGGTACTGCTGTCGGCGACGCACGGCTACTTCTCGGCGTCGGTTCGCCGGTTCGGCGAGGACCGCAACGACAAGCCGCCGCGCCACTGGCGCCTCGTCAACGAGGTGCCCACGGTACTGATGATCGGCATCGTCATCCTGGTCATCGTCAAGCCGTGGTGATGCCCCAGCCCTCACCGCCCCACAGCCGTCATTCGCGACTGCGCGGGAGTGACGGAGAATGGTTGGGCATCTCGATCTACTGCAAGCACGAGCAGATGCGTTAACGGCTCGACTTGCGCGTCCCGCTGTTGTTCCATGGCGCGAACGTATTTGCAGCTGGGAGTGGTGACCATGATCGCTGTCATCTTTGAAGTCTGGCCGGCCGACGATCAGCGCGGCGCTTACATGGAACACGCGGCGCGATTGCGCAGTGAACTGCAGAAGATCGACGGCTTCATTTCCGTCGAGCGGTTTCAGAGCCTCACCGATGCGGGCAAGATGCTGTCACTGTCGATCTGGCGCGACGAAGATGCGGTGGCGGCCTGGCGCAATCACACGCAGCATCGCGCGACACAAGCCGCGGGACGCAAAGGCATATTCAAGGACTACCGGCTGCGCGTTGCCAGCGTCATGCGCGATTACGGCATGAACGAGCGTCGCGAGCAGGCCCCTGACGACAGCCAGGTGGTTCATCTCTGACGGACTTTCTGTCTACAAAAAATTACCCAAGGCGACCTCCTCCCGCCGCTGTCATCGCGGCGTGTTGCGTATGCGCGCGCGGCGCGACGGCCGGCATGATCGACGAGCGTTGACGGACGCCATTGGTTGTAGACGCCACTAAATTCAACGCGAGCCTGTGACGCTGGTCAATGCGCTCTGCGGGTGTCGAGCTACAAGAGAAACTGAGACGCATTTATCAAATGGAGGGCCGGAGTGCGTGTATTCGCCGTACTAATAGCCACGTCGCTGCTATGCGCAGTACCGCTGACGTCGCCGGTAATCGCCAAGGACGGATGCCCGGCTGGCATGAAGCGGGAATGTATGGCGCAGTCCTATCCGCCGAAGGCGCCGCCAGCCTGTCGATGTGTTGTCGATCCCGGTGCCACCGGCTCCGGCAACCAGGGCAAGGCCGAGGTCAAGAAGAGGAACGTGCCACAGGCAAAGAAGACCAAGAACCCAGGCCCCAATGACTGAGCGCGGTTGCAGGGGACGGTACACCGGCTTCGTCAAGTGGCACTTGGTGAGGCACATACAACAAATCGATATTGGTCCACCGTGCCTTTCTGCAGGCCCGACATAGATGCTTGCTATATTTCCCTTTCATACCACCGCGAAGCCTGCTAATTAAATTGACGTGGGGTTGCTGGCGGCGGAGAGGCCTGCCGGCGAATGAAGCCTTTCGGCGCCCAGCCGATCGAGGCCGACCCGCGACCAGCGCATCTCAAGCGCCCCTCCCCCCGACGAAACTGCCGGCTCGGCAACCGCCTCTCACCCACCTCACCCCGCCAGAGCCCGCGTGGAGCCCATTCGATGGCTGAAATGAAACTACAGGACCTCAAAGCGAAGTCCCCTACCGAAATGCTGACATTTGCCGAGGAGCATGACGTCGAGAACGCCAGCACCCTGCGCAAACAGGAACTCATGTTCGCGGTGCTGAAACAGCTCGCTTCGAAGGAAATCGACATCACCGGCATCGGCGTCGTCGAAGTCCTGCAGGACGGCTTCGGCTTCCTGCGCTCGCCCGACGCCAACTATCTGCCAGGTCCCGACGACATCTATATTTCGCCCTCGCAGATCCGCAAGTTCGGCCTGCGCACCGGCGATACGGTCGAAGGCCAGATCCGATCCCCTAAGGAAGGCGAGCGCTATTTCGCGCTGCTCAAGGTCAACCAGATCAACTTCGAGGACCCGGAAGCGGCCAAGCACAAGGTCAATTTCGACAACCTGACGCCACTCTATCCGACCAAGTGGTTGAAGATGGAGATCGAGGATCCAACGATCAAGGATCTCTCCGCACGCGTGATCGATATTGTGGCGCCGATGGGCAAAGGCCAGCGCGCCCTGATCGTCGCCCAGCCGCGCACCGGCAAGACCGTGCTGCTGCAGAACATCGCGCACGCGATCTCGGCCAATCACCCCGAGTGCTACCTGATGGTGTTGTTGATCGACGAGCGCCCGGAAGAAGTCACCGACATGCAGCGCACCGTCAAGGGCGAGGTCATCTCCTCGACCTTCGACGAGCCGCCGACCCGCCACGTCCAGGTTTCCGAGATGGTGATCGAGAAGGCCAAGCGCCTGGTCGAGCACAAGCGCGACGTGGTGATCCTGCTCGACAGCATCACCCGTCTCGGCCGCGCCTACAACACCGTGGTGCCGTCATCCGGCAAGGTGCTGACCGGCGGCGTCGACAGTAACGCGCTGCAACGGCCGAAGCGGTTCTTCGGCGCTGCCCGCAACATCGAGGAAGGCGGCTCGCTGACCATCATAGCGACCGCGCTGATCGATACCGGCAGCCGCATGGACGAAGTCATCTTCGAAGAGTTCAAGGGCACCGGCAACTCGGAAGTCGTGCTCGACCGCAAGGTCTCCGACAAGCGCGTGTTCCCGGCGATCGACATCGCCAAGTCCGGCACCCGCAAGGAAGAGCTCCTGGTGCCGCGCGATCAGCTCAAGAAGATGTACGTGCTGCGCCGTATCCTGAACCCGATGGGCACCATGGATGCGATCGAGTTCCTCACCGACAAGCTGCGCTCGACCAAGACCAACGGCGAGTTCTTCCAGAGCATGAATACGTAACGGCGATCTCTGCCAATCGTCTGACAGTCAAAGCGGCGGGATCGTAATGGTCCCGCCGCTTTTGCGTCGGCAGGGTGCGACCCACGTGCTATGGTTCAAAATATGACCGCGCTGCCGCAACGTCGCATGACCGCCAGCCAGTTCTTCGCCTGGGTCAAAACCCAGCCGGAGATTCCGGATCGGTGCGTCGTCGTCGATGTGCCGGTTTCGAACGATAACTGGATGGCAGTCAGTGGCAAGCTGGTCGGCTACCTTGAGCACCCCGCGATCCAACACTACGTCATCATCGACCTCACTCAGCCGTTGATCATCCATCACAGGCGCTTGCGCGCGGAACAATGGGCGACGCAGATCCTATCATCGGGCTCGCTCCGCCTCGACCCACCAGGGCTCGATGTCGATCTCTCCGAAGTGTTCGAAACAGGCTGATCTCTCATGTCGCAGACCATGAATGCGCTCGGCCAGCCGGTCGGCGAGGCAGTGCCGGGTTGGACGGCGCGGCTACGACCACCGCGCAGCGCGATTGCGGGCAGCTTCTGCCGCATCGAGATGCTCGATCCGGCGGCGCACGCGGCCGACCTGTTCGCCGGCAATCGCCTCGACGCCGAAGGCCGCAATTGGACCTATCTGGCCTACGGCCCGTTCGAGCGGCTGGAGGACTATCGCGCCTGGCTCGACAGCATCGCCAAGCCGGAAGATCCGCTGTTCCATACCATCATTGACTTGGCATCTGGCAATGCGGTCGGCATCGCCAGCCTGATGCGCATTGATCCGCCAAACGGCGTGATCGAGGTCGGCCACATCAACTACTCGCCTTTGCTTCAGCGCAAGCCGCACGCGACGGAAGCGATGTATCTGCTGATGCGGCGGGTATTCGACGAACTCGGCTATCGTCGCTACGAATGGAAGTGCGATAACTGTAACGGACCGTCGAAAGCCGCAGCCGAGCGCTATGGCTTCACCTTCGAGGGCGTCTTCCGACAGGCGGTCATCTACAAGGGCCGCAACCGCGACACTGCCTGGTATTCGATCACCGACAAGGAATGGCCGGCGATCAGGAGCGGCTATGAGCAGTGGCTCGACGCTGGAAACTTCGATGCGACCGGCCAGCAGAAGGCCAGGCTCGCGGACTTGATCGCGGCATCGCGACAGGGGTAACCGTGCATCGCGTAGGTCGGGTAGGGCCCATTCGCGAGACCCGACAACTTCGACCGCCGCCCGTGAGTGTCGGGTCTCGTAAGGAGGCTCTACCCGACCTACGGACAGCACATAATCTCGATCAAAGGTGTCGCGTTCCGTGTCCGCTCAGCAAGCCCCGCCAGCTCTCGACACGATATTCGCGCCGGCGACGCCGCCGGGACGCTCGGCGCTGGCGGTGATCCGGGTGTCTGGCCGGCAGGCGGCAGCGGCCCTCGAAGCCATTGCCGGCACCCTCCCCACTCCCCGCGTCGCCGCCTTGCGGACACTGCAACACCCAATTACCAAACAGGCGCTCGATCAGGCGTTGGTGTTGTACTTCAAAGCGCCTGCGACGGAGACCGGCGAGGACATCGCCGAATTCCAGCTTCACGGCAGCCGCGCCGTGATCGCAGCGATGCTCGATGCGCTGGCCGCGATTCCTGGCTGTCGCATGGCCGAGCCCGGCGAGTTCGCGCGGCGCGCCTTCCACAACGGCAAGCTCGACCTGACCGCCGTCGAAGGTCTCGCCGATCTGATCGATGCCGAGACCGAAGGCCAGCGCGCGCAGGCGCTGCTGCAGGCGTCCGGTGCGCTCGACAAGCTCTACAACGGCTGGCGGACCGAGCTGATCCAGGCGCAGGCGCTGGTCGAAGCCGCCATCGATTTCGCCGATGAGGAGCGATGTCGCACGCGATGCGGTTGAGCAGGCGAGAGCGTGTGTGATTGGCTTGAAACGACGGATCGAGGGCCATCTCGCGAACGCGCATCGCGGCGAGATCCTGCGCTCCGGTTTCAAGGTAATCTTGGCCGGCCCGCCAAATGCCGGCAAGTCTAGTTTGCTGAACGCCCTCGCTCGGCGTGACGCCGCCATCGTGTCGGAAGAGCCGGGCACCACGCGCGACGTGATCGAGGTCCGCCTCGATCTGGCAGGCATCCCGGTAATCGTCAGCGATACCGCTGGTATTCGCGCCGCGACGGGGGCAGTCGAGCAAGAGGGCATTCGGCGCACGATGGCACGCGCCGAGGACGCCGACCTGGTACTGTGGCTCCGCGACGTGACCGTGGTGCCGCCGATCGCGCCACCGGCTTGGCCGAACGAGGTGCTCATCGTGGACACCAAGATCGACCTTCGCCCGAGGCAAACCGCGGACGCGGGTCAGACTGCAATTTCGACGCTGACCGGCGCCGGCCTCGAACAGCTTATCCACGCCATCATTGCCCGTGCCAAACTGCAGATCGCAGGCGGCGAGGAAGCAGTGCCAACCCAGGCCCGCCACAGGGGTCACCTCGAGCGGGCCGGCCAACACCTGTCGACCTTCCTGGCCGCCCCCGCCGTCGACCTCGAACTGCGCGCCGAGGACTTGCGGCTGGCGGCCGCTGAATTGGGCCGCCTCACAGGACGGATCGATCCGGAAGAAGTGCTGGCCGCAATATTTGGCCGTTTCTGCATTGGCAAGTAACGCAACACGTTGTTTCACGTGAAACTTCTGCTAAATGCTGCCCCATGACCAGAACTTCATATGATGTGATCGTGGTTGGCGGCGGCCATGCCGGCTGTGAAGCAGCAGCGGCCGCTGCGCGCATGGGCGCCAGGACAGCGCTCGTCACCCACAAGGCCGCAACGATTGGCGAGATGTCGTGCAATCCGGCGATCGGCGGGCTCGGCAAGGGCCACCTCGTGCGCGAGATCGATGCCCTCGATGGCCTGATGGGCCGGGTCGCGGATCAGGCCGGCATTCAGTTCCGCATGCTCAATCGGTCGCGCGGACCAGCGGTGCAAGGTCTGCGGGCGCAGGCCGACCGCAAGATCTACCGGCGGGCGATGCAGGCGGCGATCGCCGAAACGGCCGGGCTGACCGTATTGGAAGCTGCTGTCGAGGATCTCATCGTGTGTGATGGCCGCGTCACCGGCATCGTCACCGACGCCGGCCGGCGGATCGCCGCCGGCGCAGTCGTGCTGACCACCGGCACGTTCCTCAATGGCCTTATCCATATGGGTGACGTCAAGATCCCGGCTGGCCGGGTCGGCGATCCGCCAGCGCGCAAGCTGTCGGAGCGGCTGAAGGTGCTCGGCATAGCACTTGGCCGCCTCAAGACTGGAACGCCGGCGCGGCTCGACGGCAAGACCATCCGCTGGGATGAACTCGAGCCGCAACCCGGCGACGACCCGCCGGAACCCTTTTCGTACCTCACCGACCGGATCACCACCCCGCAGATCGGCTGCCACATCACCTTCACAACCGAGGCAACGCACCAGATCGTGCGCGACAACCTCGGCAAGTCGGCGATGTACTCCGGCCAGATCGAGGGTGTCGGTCCGCGCTATTGCCCATCGATCGAGGACAAGATCGTGCGGTTCGCCGATCGCGCGTCGCATCAGATCTTTCTCGAGCCGGAAGGCCTCGATGACGACACTGTCTACCCGAACGGCTTGTCGACTTCGCTGCCGGAGCAGGTGCAACAGGCATTCCTGCGAACGATACCTGGCCTCGAGCAGGTCGGCATCATCCGTCCGGGCTATGCCATCGAATACGATTACGTCGATCCGCGATCGCTCCATCCGACGCTCGAATTGAAGCAGCTGGCGGGTCTCTACCTGGCAGGTCAGATAAATGGCACGACGGGCTACGAGGAAGCCGGTGCGCAGGGGTTGTTGGCGGGCATGAACGCGGCACTTGCCGTCGGCGGCGGCGAGTCCGTCGTGCTGTCGCGTACTGCCAGCTATCTGGGCGTGATGGTCGACGACCTGGTCAGCCGTGGCGTCTCCGAGCCCTATCGGATGTTCACGTCGCGGGCCGAATTCCGCCTGAAGCTGCGGGGCGACAACGCCGATCAGCGGCTGACGCCGTTGGGCATGCAGGTGGGCTGTATCGGGGCGAAACGGGCCGCCGCCTATGCCAGCAAGGCAGATGCTTTGGCAACTGCCGAGCGCCTGCTGCGCGAGCTGTCAATAACCTCGACCGAGGCACTGAAGGCCGGCTTGCAGATCAACCAGGACGGCAAGCGCCGCTCGGCGTTCGAGCTGTTGGCCTACCCAGCCGTTGATATCGCGCGGCTGCGGGCGGTTTGGCCGCAGCTCGGTACAATTTCGTCGCGTATTGCGGCCCAGCTCGAGATTGATGGACGCTACGCCGCCTATGTGGAGCGGCAGGATGTGGACGTGGCGACGTTGCGCCGCGACGAGGCCACGATCATTCCTAGCGACCTCGAATATGCCGCCCTGCCCGGCCTATCGACCGAGCTCAGTGGCAAGCTCGAGCGCCACCGGCCAACGACGATCGCCCAGGCGGCGAAAATTGACGGCATGACGCCGGCAGCGCTGCTCATTCTGCTGGCGTATGTGCGCAAGCCGCTGCCGGCCCGCGCTATGAGCCGTTCTGCTTGATGCCGAGCCTGCCGCACATCACCGGCCCGGCCGAATTCGCCCAGGCGTTTGCTGTTTCACGTGAAACCCTAGACAGGCTCGTGATTTACGCCGATCTGCTGCAGCGCTGGCAGAAGGCGGTCAATCTCGTGGCGCCGAGCACTCTTGCCGAGGTCTGGCACCGGCACTTCGCCGACAGCGCCCAACTCGCGGCGTTGATTCCGCTCGATGCGGTGCGGCATGCCGATCTCGGCTCCGGCGGCGGCTTTCCGGGGCTGGTGCTGGCCATCATGCTTGCCGAGCGGGGCCGGCCGAGCACGGTTCTCATCGAAAGCGACCAGCGCAAATGCGCTTTTCTGCGCGAAGTGGCGCGGCACACCAGGATCGCTGTGGAGATCGTGACCAAACGGATCGAAATTGCCGAGACTCGTCGTATGGTCGCAACAGTCGATGTCGTAACCGCGCGGGCTCTCGCGCCTCTCGAACGTCTGTTCGGCTTATCCGCCCCGGTCTGTACTGCGTCCACTCTTGGGCTGTTTCTCAAGGGGCGGGGCGTCGAACAGGAACTGGCTGACGCGCGCCGCACCTGGCGGTTCGAGCATCGGCTGGTTCCGAGCATGACCCAGGAGGGCGCGTTCGTCGTGCATGTGCGGCATCTGTCGCCAGTTTGAAGGCAGGAGGCGTGAAGCTCATGGCTGCGCAGTCGATCAGAGTTCTCGCGATCACCAATCAGAAGGGTGGCGTCGGCAAGACGACGACCGCCATCAACCTTGGCACTGCCCTGGCGGCGATCGGTGAGCATGTGCTCGTGGTCGATCTCGATCCGCAGGGCAACGCCTCGACCGGGCTCGGTATCGCGCCCGAAAGCCGCAAGCTGACAAGCTTCGATGTGCTGACCGGTCACGCCACACTGCTCACGGCCAGCGTGCCGACCAGCGTACCGGGGTTGTCGATTGTTCCGGCCAACACCGATCTGGTCGGCACGGACGCGACGCTTGCCAGCGATCCGAACCGCTCGTTCCGGCTGCGCGATGCGGTCGCCGCACTGGTCGGCAGCCAGCGGGCACAGGCAGCAGCGATGCCGCTTTCCTATGTCTTGATCGACTGTCCGCCGTCGCTCAACTTGTTGACCTTGAACGCACTCGCTGCCGCGGATGCCGTCCTGGTGCCGGTGCAGTGCGAGTTCTTCGCGCTCGAGGGCATTTCGCAGTTGAAAGACACGATCGACCAGATCCGCGCCACTATCAACCCGCGGCTCGAGATCCAGGGCGTGGTGCTGACCATGCACGATGCCCGCACCTCGTTCTCGAAGGAAGTGGCGCAGAACGTGCGCGCGTTCTTCGGGCCCAAGGTCTACGAGACCATGATCCCGCGCAATGTGCGGATCGCGGAGGCGCCGTCGCACGGCAAGCCGATCCTGCTTTACGACTACGATTCCGCCGGTAGCCAGGCCTACGTCAAGCTTGCCACCGAGATCATCGAGCGAGAGCGCCGCTACAAGGCGGCCTGACATTGCCGAGTAATCCCGTTTTCAATACGAACACGCGCTGAAGAGGAACACGAACACCATGGTGGTACCACTGCAGAAGAGCCGGCTCGGACGTGGGCTTGCATCGTTGATCGGCGAACCGGTCGCCGGTCATTCGCAGTTGCCGCCGGAGGGCGAGCAACGCGTCGTCGCGATCGACCAGTTGAAGGGCGGGGCATTCAACCCGCGCAAGGATTTCCGCGAGGATGATCTGGCCGAACTCGCTGATTCGATCCGCCAGAAAGGCCTCGTTCAGCCGATCCTGGTTCGGCCCGATCCGTCGACCGGCGGCTACGAGATCGTCGCCGGCGAGCGCCGTTGGCGTGCGTCGCAGCGAGCCGGCCTGCACAGCGTGCCGGTGATCGTGCGCGAGTTGTCCGATCAGGATGTGGCCGAGCTCGCGATCATCGAGAACGTGCAGCGCGCCGACCTCAACGCGATCGAGGAGGCGTCGGGATATCGCGATCTGATCGAGCGGTTCGGCTACACCCAAGAGAAGCTGAGCGAGGTCATCGGCAAAAGCCGCAGCCATCTCGCCAATACCCTTCGGCTGCTGAAATTGCCGCCGCACGTGATCGAGCTGGTGCGGTCGGGCAAGATTACGTCTGGCCACGGTCGCGCGCTGGTCGGCCGCGACGACGCCGAGGCGCTGGCCGAGCGGATCGTGACGCAGGATCTCAGCGTCCGAGACATCGAGGCGCTGGTGCAGGGCGGCGCGGCCACCACGGCAAGTGTGCCGCGCAAGACCCGCGAGAAGGATCCCGATACCCGCGCCTTCGAAAAGGAATTGTCAGATCTGCTTGGTCTCAAAGTCGAGATCAAGCGCGGTTCGGGCGAAAGTGGCCTGATGACCATCAAGTACGGCAACTTCGACCAGCTCGACTACATCCGGTTGCGGATTGCGGGAGCGCAGGGCGGGTGATGTTGGCAATCGTAGGTTGAGATAGGCCGCCCACTTGGGGCCGTAACCCAACAGCTTGCGGCACCCGTGAAATGTTGGGTTACGCGCCAAATGGGGCGCTAACCCAACCTACATGTGAAGTGCGTCGCTCCTTGTTACACCCAATGGCCCGGTCACCAGATCGGGCCGTTTCGCTTGTGCAGGCGCCGCAGAACGCCTAAGCGACGGGCGAACCGACACTTGCGGAGACCGAACCGTGCCAGACGATGTTCTTTCCCGCCTCGCAGCTTTGATTTCGAGCCGGCGGCAGGCGCTGGTCGATGCGTCCTATACGCGACAATTGCTCGATGCCGGACCGGCGAAATGCGCCCGCAAGCTCGGTGAGGAGGCGATCGAAACCGTGATTGCAGGTATCGGTCAGGACGCAGCCGATTTGCGCGCCGAGGCGGCGGATTTGCTGTATCATCTGCTGGTGCTGCTGGAGGCGCGCAACGTGCCACTGGCCGATGTTATGGCGACGCTGGAAAGCCGCATGTCGCAATCGGGGCTGGTGGAAAAGGCGTCGCGCCAGCCGGGTTGAGTGGATCGCCATGGCCATCTACGAATTGAAACCCCTGACGGAAGAGCCGGCGCCGGCCCGCGGCGGCCTGCATTTCTCTCCCTATCGCGAGTTCAGCCGCGAGGAGTGGGCGCGGCTGCGCGCCGACACGCCGATGACGCTGGTCGAGCGCGATCTCGAACAATTGTCGGGCCTGATGGACGGGCTGTCACTCGGCGAGGTCGAACAGATCTATCTGCCGATGTCGCGGCTGCTCAGTCTTTATGTGATGGCGGCGCAGGAGCTGCACAGCGTGTCGTCGCGCTTTCTCAATCGCAAGGACCGCAAGGTACCGTTCATCATCGGCGTCGCGGGCTCGGTGGCTGTCGGCAAGAGCACGACCGCGCGCGCCTTGAAGGCATTGCTGGCGCGCTGGCCCGATCACCCCCGCGTCGATCTCGTCACCACGGATGGCTTTCTCTACCCCAACGCCGAGCTCGAGCGACGCGGACTCATGAACCGCAAGGGTTTTCCGGAAAGCTTTGACACGACCAAGCTATTGAATTTCCTCGGCGATGTGAAGTCTGGTCGGGATGTGGCGGAGGCACCGGTCTATTCGCATTTCCAGTACGACATTCTGCCCAGTCAAAAGATCACGGTGGAGCGGCCCGACATCCTGATCGTCGAGGGCCTCAACGTGCTGCAGCCGGCGCGCCTGCCGAAGGGCGGCGATGCGGTGCCGTTCGTCTCCGATTTCTTCGACTTCTCGATCTACATCGATGCCGACGCCAAGACGATCGAGCAGTGGTACGTGGCGCGGTTCCTCAAGCTTCGCGGCACCGCGTTCCGCGATCCCGGCGCATATTTCCATCGTTACGCCGCGCTGAGCAATGACGAGGCGATCGCACGCGCGACCGAAATCTGGCGTACGATCAATCTGAAGAACCTCGAGGAGAATATTCTGCCGACAAGGCGGCGGGCGCGGCTCGTGCTGCGCAAGGGCAACGATCACCGGGTCGAATCGGTGGCGCTACGGAAATTGTGAGCGATCGGCCAAGAAAATGGCCGCCCTGCCGAGGCGGCCGTCGAGTTCACTTGCTCTGGGCTGGCAAATTCAGTGAGCGAGGCGAGGCCCTGGGGACGGGTTCGCGACACTCAGCATGAATTCGGTAAATGCGATCTGGTGCCGAACCAGATCGCGAACCTGCGGCAGTTTCATAACGCTCTGGGCGATCATCATCTGCTGCTCGAACAGGGCAGTGGCGGCGTTAAGGCCGAAACCAAACAGCAACGCTACGACAGGAACGGTCTCGGACCTCGCCGGCCGGGCAGGCGCTTGGCCGGTCAACCCGGGCACAGCACTGATCACTGGCGCAGGTCGCGGTTGCACGCGCTTGACCGGATCGACAATCTTGAGCGCCGCCCGTCGCGAACTCGCCTGCTGAGGCGCTGAGACGGCCGGCGCACTGCTGCCGGCGGTGCCGGATTTCAGTTCAGGCGCGCAGCTGTTGAACTTGTCGCGCAGGCGCCGGATGGTCGAGGGGTCGGTGATGCCGAGCGCCTTGATGGCGGTGGTCGGTTTCATGCGCGGGTCGGCACTGACGATGCGGGCGATCGCCACCAGCCGCTCCTGGTCGTTGATGCCCGAGCCCTTCGGCCGTCCGCGCTGCGCCTTGGCTGCGTTCATGATGGCTCTAATCCTGCGAAGCGATTCGTTGCATTCATTCTGCGCAGGAACTCTCTGTTATTCCAGGGAGTTTAAACGGATATTTGGGAGCAATATTGTGGTTGTACAGGCGAGAGTGGCCGAAATACAGTAAGTGCGAATGCAATTGCTGCTTCAAGGCAACAAATTGCGCTACAACTTGAATTATCCGACAATTACAGCAAGTACAACCATCAGATCAGGCCGCGTTCCTTGGCGAGCTTCGCCAAGTCGGTCTGCGGCCGGGCGCCGACGTGGCTGATGATCTCGGCGGCGGCGAGGGCGCCAAGGCGGCCGCAGGTGCGGGCATCGAGGCCATTGGCATGGCCGTAAAGGAAGCCGGCGGCATAGAGGTCGCCGGCGCCGGTGGTGTCGACGACGCGGTCGACCTTGTCGGCGGGAACCGCGACTGCTTCGCCACCGCTGTGGATCACCGCGCCCTTGGCGCTGCGGGTGAGCACCGCGAGTTTCGCGTCGATCGCAGCATGGCGCGAGGCATCTTCGAACGACTTGGTCTGGTAAAGCGAGGTCACCTCCGACTCGTTGGCGAACAGAATGTCGACGTGGTCGCGGATGAAGGCCAGGAACTCGCCGCGGTGGCGGTCGACGCAGAAGGCGTCGGAGAGTGTGAGCGCGACCTTGCGGCCGGCCTTCTGGGCATGCGCGGCGGCGGCGCGGAAGGCGGCCTTGGCCTCGTCGCGGTCGAACAGATAGCCCTCGAGGTAGACGATCCTGGCGGCGGCGATCTGGTCACCGTCGACTTCTGCAATGGCCAACTCGGGGCTGACGCCGAGGAACGTGTTCATGGTGCGCTCGCCATCGGGCGTGACCAGGATCAGCGATCGCGCGGTTGGTGCGCCGCCCTTGGAGGCCGGGGTTGTATAGGCGACGCCCGATGCCTTGATGTCGTGTGCAAAAATGCGGCCGAACTCGTCGTCTGCGACCTTGCCGATGAACGCCGACTTGGCCCCGAGCGAGGCGATGCCGACCACGGTATTGGCCGCCGACCCGCCGGAGATCTCGATCGCCGGTCCGCAGTCCTTATAGAGTGCAACGATCTTGTCGGCATCGACCAATTGCATGCTGCCCTTGGCAGCCCCGTGGCGAGCGAGGAATGCGTCGTCGCAGCGGCCGATGATGTCGACGATGGCGTTGCCGATGGCGATCACGTCGGTGGCGGCGGTCATGGCAGGTTCCTATGGCGTCGGGGTGTAGGATTGGCCGGCACTATAGGGATGAAAGGGTGCGGAGCAAGTGGGCAGCCGGTGCGGGCTGCCGCGGTTCGATCTCACCGGCCGCTGCCGGACGAATGGCCGTCAAATGTGGTGATCAAAACTTTGCGGCCGGTGACCAAACCCTCCCGATCTGATTGAAGGCATTCCGCCCAATCGATGCGGCGAAGCGGGCCCAACGATTGGCCGCCCCAACCGGACCCGACTCAAGTGTGAGGCGCTTGGCAAAGAGCGAACGCTGGAGTGAATCCGCGTCGGAGCGGAGTTTGACGGGATCCGCATAGAACTGTCGGATCTTGTCGGTCCCCATGCCGGCCGAAGCCATCCAGGCCGGCACGTGGACATTGCACAGGCGCTCGACGTCGACGAGGGCCTTGCTCGCTCCGGTCCCGCTGACCGGACAGGCGGTCGCATAGGCGTCGCCGACTAGGATGATCCCCGGTTGCAGCGTGTTCTCCGTCGCATAGAGATCTACGGGTCGAATCTTGAGGGGGCCATCAACGCGAAAATCGCCAATCATCGCATTCAGCCGCGGCATGCACTGCGACATCGCCGCTGCGGGGTCGTCACGCAAGCGTTTCAACCAAGGGTTCCCTAACCCACGATAGACGAACAGGTTTCCGCGAATGTGGGAGGCGAGCGGAAATAGCGTGAGGTAGGCGACGCAACTGGCCGGGTGCTCGCCAAAATATGTCAGTGCATCGAACGGGAAGCCCGACGATGCGAGGGGGGCGATGTCAAAACCGATCGAGATGGAGTGGCAACGACTGATCTCTCTGCGCCGCATGCCGAGTGCATCGAGCAAGCTGGCATTCAGCCCGTTGGCGGCGATCACCAAACGCGCAGAGAATTGTGAGCCACCGGACAATGTCACGATTTGGCGATCGGGCGTAAGCTCGATCCCGGTGACCTTGTCGTGAAGGAACGCCACGTTGCCTGGCAGAAGCCCGCGCACGGTATTTACCAGCGCGGCATAATCGATGCCATATTCCGTGATGGCCCGCTTCTCGACCAACATCCCATTGCGACCGATCCAAATCCCGCCGTAACGGCGCGCGGCGGCTAGGACCTGATCGGCAATGCCGGTTTTCTCCATCGCCTCGACGTGAGCCGGCTCGAGCTTCTCACAGCGGAAATCAGGCCGAAACGGATGAAATGGATCGATGAGCACCGTCGAGAAGCCAGCATTCGCAATCATGTTGGCGGCAAGCGAGCCCGCGAGCCCGGCACCAACGATGGCGACGTCGACGTGATCCATTGCAAGTGCCCATGTCGATCGCGACTCCCCGATACAGGATCGCCTCAGCTGGCTGGATCTCAGCATACGCTGATTAATAGCCGCTTGCGATGAACGGCGATGCATTCATTGGGTCAATGGACTGTTAAGATGGCGGCGCCGGTCTTGTTCGCTCCGAGTTTAGTTGGTGAGCCGGCGTGTGGCGGGTGCAGGCGTCTACCCCCTTCTACCCGCCCCCGCCAATGCACCGAGCTCGATCAGCAGTCGCTCGGCGATGATCTCTTCGAGGTCGCCGCCGCGGCGGGCGGCGAGCGCGGCGCGGGCAATGCGGCGACGGGCGTCGCCGAGGCGGTCGCCGGTCCAGGCCGTGACCTGCGCCTGGAAGATACCCTTCTGCTTGAAGAACAGCGGTGGCCTGAGCGTGCGGGTGGCGTCGTCGAACGAGCGGCCGGCGTCGATGGCCGCCCGCACCCGGTGCAGGCGGTGGAAATGACGCTGAATGGCGCCGATGATCGCTTGCGCGCTCTCGCCGGCAGCTATGGCCCGATCGAATTCGGTGACGGCGGCGCCCGCCCGCCCTGCTGCCGCGTATTCGAGAATGCGATCGGTGGTCTGCTCCGAGGCGTCGCCGACGATCGCTTCGACGTCCTCCACGTCGATGCTGCCGCGGCCGCTGGCATAGAGCGAGAGCTTCTCGACCTCGGCCCGCGACAGCGCGCGGTCGGCGCCGAGCCGCGTCAACAGGAGCTGGCGAGCGTCGGCGGTGATGGTCTGCTTGGCCTCTGCAAGCACGTCGCGCACGAGACGTTCGAGGTCGGCGGTGCTGTCGGCGTAGCAGGCGATAGCCGCAGCAGTGGCGCTTTTTTCAAATAGCGCGCGCAGTGCGTCGTCGGCCTTGAGATTGCCGGCCTCGACCACGAGGCGGCCGGTCAGGCCACCGGCGATCAAGGGGCCAAGATTTTGGGCGTTGACGCGGCGACTCGCCGTGGTGCGCACGATCTTCGGGCCGCCAAACATCTGGACGGTCTTGAGCTCGACGGCCAGCCGGTCGGGGTCGGAATCGAGGTCGATATCCTCGATGCGGAGGATTTCGCCGGGCGGGGCTTCGGCTGCGGCGAGGCGGGTGGCAACGAGGCGTGCGGTCTCGGCCACCTGGCCAGGATCGGTGCCGAATACGAGGATGCTCTCGATGCGCTTGTCGAGCGACTTCAGGAACGCCGGCACATCGGAGGACTTGAGCGCGACCATGGCGCCTCGATATTTCTGGGACTCGTAGGTTGGGTTAGCGCCCTTTGCGCGTAACCCAACAGCCCACGGGTGCTCTGAGTTGTTGGGTTACGAACGCAAGGTGGCGTTCTAACCCAACCTACGCTGTGTATCAGGTCGGCGTGGCGAGGAACGCCGCCAGCCGGCTGCGCAGATCGCTCGCAATGGTGCGGGCGGCGCGGTTCTCCGCATCCTCGCGGGCACGGACGTTGGAATAGATGTTGGTGAAACGCTCGAAGCCGGCGCGGCCATAACTGATGCCTTCGAGCATGACCTTCTTGTCGGCGAGCCGGATCAGCTTGAACTTGGCGTCGAGGTTATAGATCTGGCTCGCGGCCTCGCCATCGGTGCGCACCAGCGTCGAGGCCAGCGATTCGCGGATCGCGATGTCGAGCCGGTAGAGCGGCGCCGATGGCAGTGCGCCACCATTGTTTTCGAAGATCAGCTCGTTGCGCACGCGCTGGCCGACCCGGCTCGGAATGGTCGGGATGTCGATCTGGTTGAGGCGGGTGTTGACGCTGTCACCACCGGGGCCGGTCGCATAGAGCGGTCGGAAGCCGCTTTCGCAGGCGGCCAGCAGCGGCGCGGCCAGCACCGCACCAACAAGCGCGCCGAGCACTGCTCGTCGCCCTGGCCGGTTAGATGCTGAACTCATGTCAGACGACGACATTCACAATCCTCTGCGGCACCACGATCACCTTGCGGGCCGGTTTGCCTTCCATGGCGCGGACAACCGCCTCGAGCTTGAGGGCGGCAGCCTCCACTTCGTCATTGGCGGCGGTTCGCGCAATCTTCAGTTCGTCCCGTCGCTTACCGTTTACCTGTACGGCAATGGTGATCGTATCGTCAACGAGAAGGGCCGCCTCGACCGCCGGCCAAGGTTGATCGGCGAGCAAGGTGTTGTATCCGAGCCGCGCCCAGCAGTCCTCGGCCAGATGCGGCATCATCGGTCCGATCATATGGACGAGAAACTCGGCGGCCTCGCGCAGCACCCAGGCGTGGTCGGTGCCCTGGCGGGGGAGGGCTGCCTGGATCGCAGGCATCAACTCGTAGATCTGGGCGACGGCCACATTGAAGCGCAGTCCCTCGATATTCTGCGCCACTCGATGCAGGGCCTTGTGCGCCGCCCGGCGCAGGTCCTGTGCCTCGGGGCTCAGGTGCGCCGGCATCGGTGATTGCAGCGGTGCGACTTTGTCGGCCGCCTCGTCTATCACGCGCCAGATGCGCTGCACGAACCGGCTGGCACCGGCGATGCCGCCTTCGGTCCAGATGCGATCGAGCTCGGGCGGGCTGTCCGACAGCACGAACCAGCGCGCGCAATCGGCGCCGTAGCCGGCAATGATGTCGTCCGGGTCGACCAGGTTCTTCTTCGACTTCGACATTTTGACGATGTCGCCGATCTCGACCGGCGCGCCGGTTGCGATTTCCGTTGCCCAGCGGCCGTTGTCGTTTTCCTCTATTCTGACTTCGCCGGGCAATAGCCAGTTGCCATTGCGGCTCTTATAGGTTTCGTGCGTTACCATTCCCTGCGTGAACAGTCCGTCGAACGGCTCTTTCACATTCGATGGCAGATGTTTCGTCGCAACCATTGCGCGGGCAAAGAAACGTGAATAGAGAAGATGCAGAATGGCGTGCTCGATGCCGCCGATATACTGATCCACGGGCAGCCAATACTTGGCGGCCTTGAGATTGGTTGGCGTAGCCGCGTTCGGATCGGTAAAGCGCGCGAAGTACCAGGAGCTGTCGACGAAGGTGTCCATGGTATCGGTTTCGCGCGTCGCCGGCTTGCCGCAAGCCGGGCAGCTGCAGTGCTTCCATCTCGGATGCCGCACCAGCGGATTGCCGGGTACGTCGAAAGTGACGTCATCGGGCAACTTCACCGGCAGCTGGTCGTCGGGCACCGCTTGGGCGCCGCAGTCGTCGCAATGGATGATCGGGATCGGACAGCCCCAGTAGCGCTGCCGCGACAGCCCCCAATCGCGCAGGCGATACATCGTCCGGCGCTTGCCTTTCTTGAGCGCTTCCAGGCGCGAAGCGACCTCCGACTTGGCGGCGTCAATCGTCATTCCGTCGAGGAAGCCGGAATTGGCGATCCGGCCCGGCCCGTCGTAGGCCTTGCCGGGCAGGTGGTAGGTCGCGGGATTCGCGTCCTCGGGCACCACGACGGGGACGATGCGTAGCTTGTATTTCGATGCGAAATCATAGTCGCGCTGGTCGTGGCCGGGACAGCCGAAGATGGCGCCGGTGCCATAACCCATCAGCACGAAGTTGGCGACATAGACCGGGATTGGCCGGTCGGGGATCAGCGGGTGCACGGCGGCCAGGCCGGTGTCAAAGCCCAGCTTCTCCGCTTTGGCCATATCCTCGGCAGAAGTGCCGGTCCTGGCGCACTCCTCGATGAAGGCCTGCAAGTTTCTTGTTCTTCTTCGCCAATTCCAAAGTCAGCGGGTGGCCAGGCGACAACGCGCAGAAGGAGCCGCCGAAGATGGTGTCGTGGCGCGTCGTGAAGACCTCGAGCTCGGCCCATTTCTTCGCCTTCGGCAGCGCTGGGCCCGCCAGTTGATAGCGCATCAACAGGCCCTCCGACCGGCCAATCCAGTTGGCCTGCATCAGGCGCACCTTCTCCGGCCAGCGCTCGAGCGTCGAGAGCGCATCGAGGAGCTCGTCGCTGTACCTGGTGATCTTGAAGTACCAGGACGGCATCTCGCGTTGCTCGACGAGCGCGTGCGAGCGCCAGCCACGGCCGTCGATCACCTGCTCGTTGGCGAGTACGGTCTGGTCGACCGGATCCCAGTTGACTCGGCCGACGCCGCGATAGGCGAGGCCCTTCTTGAACATATCCAGGAACAGCTTCTGCTGATGGCTGTAGTAGGCCACGTCGCAGGTCGCGAACTCGCGCGACCAATCGAGGGAAAGCCCCATGGATTTCAATTGCTTCTTCATCGCCGCGATGTTTTCGTAGGTCCACTTCGCGGGATGGGTTTTTTGCTCCATGGCGGCGTTCTCGGCCGGCATGCCGAAAGCGTCCCAGCCCATCGGATGCAGGACGTTGAAGCCGCGGGCGCGCTTGTAACGGGCGAACACGTCGCCCATGGCGTAGTTGCGCACGTGGCCCATGTGGATGCGCCCGGAGGGGTAGGGGAACATCTCGAGCACGTAGCACTTCTTCCTGCGGTCGGTGTTCGACGCCTTGAAGGTCTGCCGCTCTTCCCACACGCTCTGCCAGTGCTTCTCGCGGGCGGCGGCGTTGTAGCGCTCGCGGGCGGCTTCGGGCGTTTGGTCGGATGCCATGACGGACGGCTCTCTCGGGCGGAGGTGTGAGGTTTGGCCGGTATCAGCCATCAAGCAGGTTGGTCGGTCAAGGGCGGGGATGGGATAGGAGAATATCGAATGTGTCGATGAAACACGAAAACGTCGACATATGAGGCTGAACATGTCGATGCCATCGACACATCGGAGATGATGTGTCGATGAAACACGAAAACGTCGACATATGAGATTGAACATGTCGATGGCGTCGACACATCGGAGATGATATGTCGATGAAACACGAAAACGTCGACATATGAGGTTAAACATGTCGATGGCATCGACACATCGGTGGTGATATGTCGATGAAATACAAAAACGTCGACATATGAGCGACCCGTGAACGATCCTGCTCGCCCCTACAACGAACTGCCCCTGCTGCCGCCTGGGCTGGATATTGAAAGCAAGGCCGTGCTGAAGAAGTGCGTTGGCGCCCGCGCCGCACTGGCAGGCCTGCAGCGGGCCGGGCAACTGATCCCCGATCAAAGTGTGCTGATCCACGTCATCCCGATGCTCGAAGCCAAGGGTAGCTCCGAGATCGAGAATATCGTCACCACCAACGACGATCTGTTCCGGCAGGCGAGCCTGGAGGAGGGCACAGCCGACCCCGCCACGAAAGAAGCCCTGCGTTACCGAACGGCCCTGTTCGAGGGCTTCAAAACGCTGTCGGAGCGCCCGATCACCACGCGCACGATCGTCGACATCTGCCGGACACTGAAGGCCGTCGCCCTGGATATTCGCGCAACGCCGGGTACCGCCCTGCGCAATTCGCACACCAACGAAACGATATACACCCCTCCCGAAGGCGCCGACCGCTTGCGATCGCTACTCGCCAACTGGGAAAGATTCCTGAACGAGCCGACCGATCTCGATCCGGTCGTCAAGATGGCAATCCTGCACTACCAGTTCGAGGCGATCCACCCGTTCACCGATGGCAATGGCCGGACCGGGCGCGTGCTCAACATCTTATGTCTGGTACAAGATAAGTTGCTGGACATGCCGACACTGTACCTCAGTCGACAAATCCTGCGGACTCGCGGCGACTACTACCGGCTGCTCGCCGGCGTGACGAACTCGGGTGCCTGGGAGCCGTGGGTTCTCTACATGCTTGACGCCGTCGAAGTTACAGCGATCTGGACGCTCGGCAAGATCATCGCGATCCGCAAGCTGATGGACCAAGCGACCGCGCTGTTGCGGGCTGAAGCGCCAAAGATCTACTCGCGCGAACTGGTCGAGCTGATCTTCAGTCAGCCCTACTGCCGCATTTCCAATTTGGTTGAGAAGAAAATCGCCAAGCGTCAGGCGGCATCGACCTACCTGAAGACACTGGCAGCACTCGGCATATTGGTGGAGGAAAAGGTCGGTCGCGACAAGGTCTTCATCCACAAGGTGTATCTTGAGCTGCTGTCCAACGACGACCATGCTGTCGAGCCCTATCCGCGGAGTTCCAAATGACGAGTTCGAATGCTGCGGCGGCATTGGCCGACATTCGCGCCCGCATCGCCGCCGCCGAACGCACTGCAAAGCGTCCAGCCGGCTCGGTACAGCTGATCGCGGTGACGAAGACCTATCAGGCTGCAGATATTCTGCCTGTGCTCGATGCCGGCCACCGGGTGTTCGGCGAGAACCGGGTGCAGGAGGCGCAAGCCAAGTGGCCGGAGCTGAAGGCTCGCTTTCCCGACATCGAGCTGCACCTGATCGGGCCGCTGCAATCGAACAAGGCGAAAGAGGCGGTGGCGCTGTTCGACTGCATTCATACCGTCGATCGGCCGAAAATTGCGCGCGCGATTGCGGCCGAGTGCGCGAAGCAGGGCCGTCATCCCAAACTGTTCGTGCAGGTCAACACCGGCGAGGAACCGCAGAAGGCGGGCATTGCGCCGAAGGCGACGGGCGCGTTCGTCGCCATGTGCCGTGACGAGCTGAAACTCGAGATCTCCGGCCTGATGTGCATTCCGCCGGTCGAGGAAGAGCCGGCGGTGCATTTCGCCTTCCTCGCCAACCAGGCCAAGGAGCTCGGTCTGCCGGGCCTCAGCATGGGCATGAGCGCCGACTTCGAGACCGCCATCGCTTTCGGCGCGACGCACGTGCGCGTCGGCAGCGCGATTTTCGGCGCGCGGACATGATGCACTCCGCAGAAGTCAGGCGCGGCTCGTCACCCTAGCTCCTTCGCGGGGATGACGACGGAGGGGTGACGGTTTTCCTCAGGTTTTTCCCCGGCCGCCGCAAGCTGGAGGTGACGCCTCTGCTAGCCTCAGCCGACTGATTCGGGTCCGCGAGGAGAACCGCCCATGGCCGCTGCCAGCACCGCCACGGTTGAAGCCGACAATGCCGCGGCCGATGCCGCCCGCGAGGCGCGCGACGAGGTGCTGCAGAAGGCTGCCAAGCCGGCGCCAGCAACCAAGGCTGTGGCGAGCCGCGACCAACGAGAGCCGCTGGGACAGCTTCCAGGTCGACGTCTGGATCACCAACTTCAACTCGATCGAGTTCGGCTTCTGGAAGAAGGACCGCAACAAGGCCAAGTCGCGCCAGTTCACCTCCGACATGGATATCTTCGCCGAGGTCACCGAGAACGGCGAGCGCACCGGCCTGCATCGGCTATCGCGAGGACCTGTGGACCAAGAAGACGGGCATGGACAAGCGCCTGGTGTTCAAGCTGTTCGGCGAGAAGCTCAACTGGCATGCGACCATGGATCTGATGCTCGGCCGCTCGCTGCAGCTGACGCTCGGCGCGCACGGCTTTCCGGTGATTGCGTTCTCGATGAATACCGGCGACCACAACCAGATGGTCTATATCGAGCGCTCGGCCCACAAGTGGCCATGGCAGCCGGAGAGTTTCTCGTTCTTCCTGCTGGAGGACGGCGAGCTCGACTTCTATCGCCTGCGCCGCGACATCTTCGCGCTCGGTCAGGACTACACGCTCTACGACCAGCACGATCGCGCTGTCGGCCACATCGACGGCAAGCTGCTGTCGCTCGGCGGCAAGTGGAAATGCCGGGTGCTGCGCGAGCATCGCGACAAGCGCGTGCACATCGTGATGAAGCTGTTCTGCGGCATGCTGCCGTTCAACCGCGGCTGCCGCAGCCACATCCGCTCGCTGCATTCGGCGATCCGCGGCGGCCGGCTCGAGCCGAAGCTCGAACGGCAGGAAGCCGACCTCTACATGAACCCGCGGCGGACCCGTTGAACCCAATCTCTACTGGCAGCAAGTGGTTGTTGTCGGTCTGCAGGTTGCTATAGGCTCGCGCGACGAACCGAACGCGTGAGGGTTGCGGATGAATTTCCTGAAGAAGCTCGACGACCAGCCGTCGCTGCACGACGTTTCGCCGGAGCAGGTGGGGCTGTCCTCAAAGCGTTTGGCGCGCATTGCCGATGCGATCGAGCGCGAGATTGCGGCCAGGCGCATACCCGGCGGCGTGCTGGCGATCGCCCGGCGCGGCAAGCTCGCCTACCTCGAAGCATTCGGCAGCGGCGATGCCGAGGGCCGGGCGGCGATGTCGACCGACGCCGTGTTCTCGATTGCCTCGATGACCAAGGTGATGACTTCGATCGCGGTATTGCAGCTGCTCGAGGAAGGCCGCATCGGCCTCGCTGACCCGGTCTCGGGCTATCTGCCGGAGTTGGGTGAGATGCTGGTCGCCGACGTATCGGCCGGGGCGACGCTCGTCACCAGGCCGGCGGCGCGGGCGCCGTCGATCCAGGATCTGCTTCGCCACACCTCCGGCATGACCTATCGCGATCGTGGGACGACACCGGCACACAAGCTCTATCCGGGCAGCTCGATCACCGCCGCGGTGAAGCTGACGAAGACGGAGTATCTCGCCGCAATGGCCAAGTCGCCGCTGTTGTTCGAGCCGGGCTCGGACTGGGAATACGGCTTCTCGACCGATGTGCTGGGCATGGTCGTCGAGGCGGTGACCGGCGAGACGCTGGCTGAAACCCTGTCGAAGCGGATCTTTCAGCCGCTCGGCATGGCGAGCACCGGGTTCGAACTGACGCCGGCGCTGGCCCCGCGCTACGCGCAGGCGTTCGCCAAGGACGTGCTGACCGGTGCGGCGCAGTCGATCCACCACGCGACCGGCGCCAAGACCAAATGGGACAGCGGCGGTGGCGGCGGCGTGTCGACGGCGCTCGACTACTTGAAGCTCGCCGAGGCTTTGCGTCGCGGCGGCCGGCTGGGCGACGCCCAGATTCTCGGCCGTAAGACGGTCGAGCTGATGACCGCGGACCATTTGCCGGAGCGGATCGAGAACCGCATCGCCGACAGCATGGACCCGTCGAGCGCCGGCTATGGCTTCGGTCTCGGTGTTGCCGTGCGGCGGCAGGCCGGTCTGCCGGCGATGGCCGGCTCCAAGGGCGACTACTACTGGTCGGGCGTCTACGGCACCTACTTCTGGGTCGACCCGGCCGAACATCTGGCCTGCGTGTGGATGTGCGCGTCGCCTGGGCTGGTGCGCCTTCGCTATCGGCCGATGATCCGAGCGCTTGTCTATCAGGCAATCGAGGATTGATGGGTCTCGTAGGTTGGGTTAGGACGCTCCCTTGCGTCTGTAACCCAACAACTTAAGACCACCCGTGGGATGTTGGGTTACGCGCGAAGTGGCGCGCTAACCCAACCTACGCTGCACCGATGTTTCCGACATTGTTCCCTAACCTTCATCGAGAATCCCCATGAGCCAACTGATCGGCCTCGAAGCGCTTGCCAAGGGCGCGGTTTTGTCCCCCTTCACCCGTCTGAACCGGCTGCTGGCCGATATTCCGCCAGGGCATCAAAAGACCATCGAGATGACGGCCGGCGACCCAAAGGAAGTGATGCCCGGCTTCGTCGTCGATCGCATCGCCGAGGCCAAGGATACGCTTGGCACCTATCCGAAAATCCGCGGCTCGGACGATCTTCGCCAGACCATCGCGCACTGGATCGACCGCCGCTACGGATTGCGGCCCGGTATCGACTTCAGGCGCGAGGTGCATCCCCTCAACGGCTCGCGCGAGGGCCTGTTCTTCGCCATGCTGCCGGCGGCCGGCCGCAAGCAGGTCAAGGGCCGGCCAGTGGTGCTGATGCCGAACCCGTTCTATCAAGCCTACGTCGGTGCCGCCTACGGTGCCAACTGCGAGGCGGTATTCCTCAATGCCACCGCCGAGACCGGGCACCTGCCCGACCTCGATGAGGTCGCGGGCGACACCGAGCTCTTGGATCGCACCGTCGCCTTCTACCTGTGCTCGCCGGCTAATCCGCAAGGGGCGGTGGCGAGCCGCGCCTACGTCACGCGCGCGCTCGAGCTCGCCCGGCGCCACGACTTCATGCTGTTCTTCGACGAGTGCTACTCGGAGATCTACACCGGTGACGTGGCGCCGACCGGCGGTCTCGAAGTCGCGGCGAAGACACCGGAGCGGTTCAAGAACCTGGTGGTGTTCAACTCGCTGTCGAAGCGTTCGAACCTGCCCGGCCTGCGCTCCGGTTTCGCGGCGGGCGATGGCGATTTTCTCGAGACGCTTGCGGAAGTGCGCAACCTGACCGCGCCGCAGATGCCTGGCATCATCCAGCATGCCTCGGCGGCAGTTTGGGCGGAGGAGCAGCATGTCGCGGTCATTCGCCAGGCCTACCGCACCAAGTTTGACATCTGCGACGAGTTGCTCAAGGGCAAGTTCGCCTATAAGCGGCCGGCCGGCGGGTTTTTCCTTTGGCTCGAAATGGGTCATCTCGGAAACAGCGTCGACGCCGCGGTAACACTTTGGCAACGCTGTGGTGTGAAGGTGGTGCCCGGTGCCTATCTGGCGCAGACCGGCCGCAATGGGGTCAATCCTGGCGAGAACCACATCCGCGTGGCACTCGTGCATCCGCCGGTGGTGATCAGGGAGGCGTTGCAACGGATCGTCAACGTCAGCGCGTAGGAATTGCGTTCGCCCCATGGCCTTCCAGAGCAGAGGTAGCGACCCGCAGCGTCTGCTGCCGGAGACGCTCGAGGATCGGATCCTGGGGGTGGTGTCGCAAGGCGCTGGCGGTCTGCTGTGCCTGATCGGCGCGGCAGGCTGGGCGAGCCTGTTGACGTGGTCGCTGAATGATCCGAGCCTGACGCACGCAACCGGCGGCGTGACCCGCAATCTGCTGGGCGCGCCCGGCGCCATATTGTCCGACCTGGTGCTGCAGACGCTGGGCTTTGCCGCGGTGTTCGTGCTGCTGCCGCCGGTGATCTGGGGCCTGGAGCTGGCGCTGGCGCGCCGGGTTCCCGATTTTCGCTCCAAGATCGCCCTCTTTCCCGTCGCCATCGTATTGCTGGCCGGTGCCTGTTCGGCGCTGCCGGTGCCGGCACGTTGGCCATTGCATCACGGCATGGGCGGCATCCTGGGCGATGTCCTGTTCAATATGCTCAATAACCTGTTCGCCGCGATCAATCCCCAGCGCAGCGGCCTTGCCGCCGGCCTGGTGTTCGCCTGCACCGGCTTCGGCGCGCTGATCCAGAATCTGGGACTGAGCGGCCGCGACCTGGCCTATCTCATGCAATCGATGCCAGGCGACCGCCGTGCTCCGGCGCTTGCGTCGTGGCGGGCGAAGCTATCGACGGCTGGGGCGTGGGCTGCCGATTACGCCCATCGTGCGCCCACGCCGCAGCCCGTCGGCGCGTTCGATGTCGAGCAACGCCCATATCCTGCAACGCCCCACGGCTATTTCGGGCCAACCGGCCCGCGCGAGCAGCAGGCCTATGCCGAACGGGCATTTGCCGATTTCCAGTTGGCCCCCGGCCGCGATGGATATCGCCATACCGGCGATCATGCGCACACCGCGACAAATGGCGGAAGGGCAGCAGCACCCAGCCGTCTATCGCGGCGATGCATTTGAAGGTCACGGCGATGACGACCCGCGCGAGATCGCCGAGCGGTTCGCCCCCCACGGCGCCGGTCACGAAAGCGAGCCCGCGGCTCGTTCCCGCGGCTTGCTCGGCAGCCTGTGGAGCCGCCGCCAGGGCCCGGCCTATAAGCGGCCGAGCCTCAATTTGTTGAAACGGCCGGCCTACGCCAAGCCGAGCCAGGAGTTCACCTCCACGGTATTGCGCGGCACCGCCCGATTGCTCGAGGACGTGCTCGCCGACTTCGGCATCAAGGGCGAAGTGAAAGACATCAAACCGGGCCCGGTCGTCACGCTCTATGAGCTCGAGCCAGCGCGCGGCATCAAGGCATCCCGCGTGGTGGCGCTGGCCGACGATATCGCCCGCTCGATGAGCGCGACAGCGGTCCGTGTCGCCGTCGTGCCTGGCCGCAATGTCATCGGCATCGAGCTGCCGAACGTGCGCCGCGAAACGGTGCTGCTGCGGGAAATCCTGGAGGCGGACGCCTACAAGTCTGGCGAGGCGACGCTGCCGCTGGCGCTAGGCCGCACGATCAGCGGCGATCCCGTGGTCACCGATCTCGCACGCATGCCGCACCTGCTGGTTGCCGGCACGACCGGTTCCGGCAAGTCGGTCGGTGTCAACGCGATGATCCTGTCGCTGATCTACAAGCTGTCGCCGGAAGAGTGCCGGTTTCTGATGATCGACCCGAAGATGCTGGAGCTGTCGGTCTACAACGGCATCCCGCATCTGCTGACGCCCGTCATCACCGACTCGGGCAAGGCAGTGCAGGCGCTGAACTGGGCCGTGGCTGAGATGGAGGAGCGCTACAAGCGCATGTCGCAGCTCGGCGTGCGCAATATCGAGGTATTCAACAATCGCGTGCGCAATGCGGCCAAACGCGGTGAACAGCTTGCCCGCACCGTGCAGACCGGCATCGACAGCCGCACCGGCCAGCCGATCTACCAGCAGGATGTTCTCGAATCCGAACCAATGCCGTACATCGTCGTCGTGGTCGACGAGTTCGCCGACCTGATGATCGCCGCCGGCAAGGAGCTCGAGGTCGCGGTGCAACGGCTGGCGCAGATGGCGCGTGCCGCCGGCATCCACCTCGTCATGGCGACGCAGCGGCCATCAGTCGACATCATCACCGGCACTATCAAGGCAAATTTCCCGACCCGGCTCAGTTTCAAGGTGGCCTCGCGCATCGACAGCCGGACGATTCTCAACGAGCAGGGTGCCGAACAGCTGCTGGGCCAAGGCGACATGCTGTTTTCGACCGGAGCCGGACAACTGACCCGGGTTCACGGTCCCTTCGTCTCAGACGAAGAGGTCGAGGGCATAGTCATGGCGCTGCGGGCCGACGGCGAGCCACGTTATGTCGACGGCATCACCGATGGTCCGGAGGACATGCCGGCCAGCCATCAGCCGGCCGCAAGTCGGGCAAACGCCGAGGATGGCCTCTACGAAAAAGCCGTGGCCATCGTGCTGCGCGATCGCAAGGCCTCGACCAGCTACATCCAGCGGCGCTTGAGCATCGGCTACAACCGCGCGGCCGACTTGATCGAGCGGATGGAGCGGGATGGCATCATCACGCCCGCTAGCGGCACTGCCAAGCGCGAGATCCTGGTTGCCGGCGGCAGTGTCGCATCCGATGCCGCGTAACGGCGCCGGAAATCTGCCGCTGCGCCCATTGCCGCCCACATCTCGCCCGATTATTGGGTGAAGCGGGTGGGGTGGCTGGCGATGATTCGCCGGCCCTCGGTGACATGTCGTGGGGGCAAGATGCATATTCGGTCGTTGATCAGGGTCGCCGTGACCGCGGGTTTGACACTCGTGGCGGCTTCGACCGGCAATGCACAAGAGGCCAAGAAGGCGCCCCAGAGTCCGGTCGGCCAGCCTTGGCCAGCACAGACCCAGGTCGGTACAGGCACCGACGCGAAGGTGTTCGACGCCAACCAGATGGCAACGATCAAGAAGGTCACCGACTATTTCAACGGCCTCAACAATTTGAAGGGCGTCTTCCAGCAGACCAATCCGGACGGCAAGAAAATGCGCGGCTCGGTCGCGGTGAAGAAGCCCGGCCGCTTCCGCTTTGACTACAACAAGCCGAGCCAGCAGATCGTCATTTCCGACGGCAAGATGCTGGCGATCCAGGATCTCGACGGCAACGCGGACGACCGCTATGAGCTCGACAACACACCATTCCGGATGTTGCTGAAGAAGGACGTCGACCTTGTTCGCGACGCGCGTATCCTCGAAGTGCAGGAAGCCGAGGACCTCATCATCCTGACAGTGATGGACAAGAGTCCGGACGCACCTGGCAAGATCAAGCTGTTTTTCACGGTCAAACCGGCGCTCGAATTGAAGGAATGGGTGACGACCGACGCCCAGAACCTCGACACTCGCGTCGAGCTGTCCGGTGTCAACCGCACCGAGGAGATCGACGCCGCCAATTTCGACATCAAGAGCGTCGCGCTGAACAGGCTGAAGCAATAGGCGGGCGGGGCCGTTAACCATGACCGCTGTGGCATGCCAGTCGCCAGCAAGCGAAGTCTGTGGATAATTCCCGTAATAATTGTAAATTTTTCGTGATCAGCTCTGTCGCCCTCTATTGTAATTCGCAAAGCTGCGCTTAAATCTTCCGTATGCAGGTGGCGTCAACCTGTATCGGCAGTGCCCCCCGTCTAGCCGATGACGCACCTGTCGCACTGGATTCCCTCCCAGTGCTGTCAGCGCTTAACCAGCGCCAAGCGCCCAACTCCTCCCCCCGGAGTTGGGCGCAATTCGTTTGTGGGCGACGCCGCGGAAGCCGATTGTGCAATTGAGAGCATATCAGTGGCGGGTCTCCAGCCCCGGCCGGACCTGCTCAAGGGCAAGGCGGGGCCGCCTCGGCTCCGCCTGGAGAGCCGGCGCAGCGCCGACGCTTTCGCCAGCCAGACTTTGATCGATGGCACGGAGTTCGACGGCGAGGTTCTTTAGCCGCGCGGCGATTTTTGTTACCAAATGATCGGCGAGCCGAGCATCGTCTGCCATCTGTTCGTACATGCTCGCACGCGTGATCTTGAGTGCCCGAACCGGGCTCTTGGCAACCACCGTGGACGTGTACTCGGTATCGACCAGCATCGCCATCTCGCCAATAAGCGAGCCAACGACGATCGGCTCCGGCTCGGAGCCGAGGTCGGGACCCTTGGTGCGGACGGCTTCACCGTTGACGATCACAAAGGCTGCGTTCGCCTCGGCGTCGGCTTCCACGATGGTCTGGCCGGGTCGGAACACGATCCGTTCGGCCCGTCGCGCGATCTCCGTGATCTGCAGCGGGCGCAAGCCCTGGAATAGCGCAATCCTCAACAGTGGTGCGACAAGCGCATCGATCGCCATGGCGTCGTAACTCCCGTGGACTGACACGTTGGCAAGCTCTGACGCGGAACTGGATGACAGGCCAAGAATCGACTGATTCGGCAGGTCGCCGCCAGCGATCAATCGCAGCTGGGGATCAGCGGTTGAAAAGGCAGGGAAATCCCGCGATTATCGAAGCCCCGGTTCAGGGCACGAGCTTGTAGCCGCCGGACTCGGTCACCAGCAATTGTGCGCTCGACGGGTCCTTCTCGATCTTCTGTCGCAGCCGGTAGATGTGAGTCTCCAGCGTGTGTGTCGTAACGCCGGCGTTGTAGCCCCAAACCTCGTGCAGCAGCACCTCGCGCGACACCACTTTCTCGCCGGCCCGGTAAAGGTACTTCAGAATCGACGTCTCCTTCTCGGTGAGCCTGATCTTGCCGCCCTTTTCGTCGAGCAGAAGCTTGGACGCAGGCTTGAAGGTGTAGGGTCCGATCGAGAATACCGCGTCCTCGCTTTGTTCATGCTGGCGCAATTGCGCGCGGATGCGGGCGAGCAAGACTGCGAACTTGAACGGCTTGGCGATGTAGTCGTTGGCGCCGGCGTCGAGACCCAGGATCTGGTCGGCGTCGGTCGTATTTCCGGTCAGCATGACGATCGGTGCCTTGAAACCGTTGCGGCGCAACTGCTTGACCGCCTCGCGGCCGTCCATGTCGGGCAGGCCGACGTCGAACAGTATGAGATCGAGGTGCGATTTGCGCGTGGCTTCCAGTCCCTCGGCAGCCGTGCCGGCGGTCGAAACCTCGAATTCGTCATACAGCGCAAGTTGATCGCGAAGTGAGCTGCGAAGATCCTCGTCGTCGTCGACAATGAGGATTTGCCGTGCATTGCTCATACGGCACTCTCCGGTTGTGGCGCGTGCAATTGGCTGCTTTGTAACATCATGGCTGCCATGGCAGGAAGACCCGCCATGACCCACATTGCGAGCTTTTCGACGTCTTGACGATAAGGTGATTGCCGATGCGTATGCTGAAGGCGCCGAGGGTTTATGGGCGGTCCGCTCGCAATCCTCGCGGCAGGCTGGCCATTGGCGGGGTTCAAGTTCACTGCAGCGTTGGGCGCTCGGGTCGTCGGGTCGGCAAGCGGGAAGGCGATGGCGCTACACCGATTGGCAGTTGGCGCCTTGTCGAGGTGCTCTATCGAGCGGATCGCGTGCAGCGGCCGCGAAGCGCGCTGCCGATTCGCGGTCTGCGCCCCGATGATGGATGGTGCGACGCGGTTGGGGATCGCAACTACAATCGGCGCGTGCGTCACCCCTACCAGGCAAGTGCCGAGCGTCTGTGGCGCGACGATCATGTCTATGACCTGATCGTCGTGATGACGCATAATCGCGTGCCGCGGGTGCAGGGTGGTGGCAGCGCGGTCTTCATGCACCTAGCGCGGCCGGATTATGCGCCGACCGAGGGTTGCGTCGCACTCGGCCATCGCGATCTGCGGCTGCTGCTGGCGCGCTGCAACCGGCAGACGCGAGTTGTCATCGGCGCGTAAAGTCCGATGGTGCGGCAAAAAAGGCCCCGGCGGTTGTGCCGAGGCCTTCTGGCTTGTTCAGTTCGGGCTCGATGGCGCTCAGTAGTTGTAGGCTCGCTCGCCGTGCGCGGCGATGTCGAGACCTTCGCGCTCCTGTTCGACTGTTGGCCGCAATCCGATGAGAAGGTCTACGACCTTGTAGAGGATTGCCGAGCCGATGCCTGACCACAGGATCGTGACGGCGACCGCCTTCAGCTGCGAGAGCACCTGGGCGCGCATCGCGAACTCCGCAATAACGCCCTCGCCCGGTTTCAGAACATAGTCGGTGATGCCGGTGCCGCCGAGGCTCGGGCTCACCAGCACGCCGGTCAGAATGGCGCCGATGATGCCACCGACACAGTGCACACCGAACACGTCGAGGCTGTCGTCATAGCCGATCGCGTTCTTCACCGTGGTGCAGAAGATGAAACAGACGGAGCCGGCGATCAGGCCGAGCACGATCGCACCCATCGGACCGGCATAGCCGGAGGCCGGCGTGATCGCGACGAGGCCGGCGACTGCACCGGACACGAGGCCGAGCAGCGACGGTTTGCCCTTTGTCGCCCATTCCGCGAACATCCAGGCGAGGCCGGCGGCGGCGGTGGCGACAAAGGTGTTGACCATCGCCAGCGCCGCAATGGCGTTGGCTTCCAGCGCCGAGCCGGCGTTGAAACCGAACCAGCCGACCCACAGCAGCGCGGCGCCGATCATGGTGAAAGTCAGCGAATGCGGCGGCATGGCTTCGCGGCCGTAGCCGACACGCTTGCCCAGGATGAGCGCACCGACGAGGCCGGCAATGCCTGCGTTGATGTGCACCACCGTGCCGCCGGCGAAGTCGATGGCGCCGACCTGGAACAGATAGCCGGCATCGGCCTGGACTTGTTCGAGCGCCGCCTCGGCGACCTTCTTGGCATCACCACTGGCAGCTGCGACCTTCTTGGCCGCCTCAGCCAGCGCGTCGGGGCCAGCCCAGTACCAGACCATATGCGCGATCGGGCAGTAGATCAGCGTCACCCAGAGCACAGTGAACAGCAGCAAAGCCGAGAACTTCATGCGCTCGGCGAAGGCGCCGACGATCAGCGCCGGTGTGATGCAGGCGAAGGTCATCTGGAATGCGACGTAGACCAGCTCGGGAATGACGACGCCGTTCGAGAACGTGGCGGCGGTGGCGTCGAGAATTGTCTTTTTCTCGGGCGCGATGTTGAGGAACGCCTTCGAGAGGCCGCCGACGAAGCCGTTGAACGTGGCGCCGGTGGCGAACGCCAGGCTGTAGCCATACAATACCCAGATCAGGGCGACGACGCAGACGATGGCGAACACCTGCATCAGCATCGACAGCATGTTCTTGGTGCGGACGAGACCGCCGTAGAACAGGGCAAGGCCGGGGATGGTCATCAACAGCACCAATGTCGAGGCGATGAGCATCCAGGCGGTGTCGCCCTTGTTCGGCACCGGATCGGCCGCCAGCACCGGGGCAGCGAGCGCCGTCACGGCGGCGGCAAAGGTTGCAAGGCCCAGGTCGATCCGGCGGGATCGTATCGCCTGCCTCGTCACTTCCAATGTCATTGCTAGAGCTCCCTCGTATTCAGTCGAGTTGTTGACGCGATGATGGATAGGTGAACGCGATCAGAGCGCGTTTTCGTCGGCTTCGCCGGTGCGGATGCGCACGGTGTGCTCGATAGGCGAAACGAAGATCTTGCCGTCACCGATCTGGCCGGTCTTGGCGGCGCGGGTTATGGCTTCGACAGCCTTGTCGGCATCGCTTGATGCAACGACAACCTCGATCTTGACCTTGGGCAGGAAACTCACGGCATACTCGGCGCCGCGGTAGATCTCGGTGTGGCCCTTCTGGCGACCGTAACCCTTGACCTCGGTGACGGTCATGCCCTGCAATCCGAGATCGGTGAGGGCGGCACGCACTTCTTCGAGCTTGAAGGGCTTGATGATCGCAGTCACAAGTTTCATGTCACCATCCTCAATTGTTGACACCGCGCGTGCGGCGTTCAACTCAAGAGGCGTGCCAAGTCATTCACCATTATTTAACCACAAGAAAACGCTTCACAAATTTGAAATTCCAGCGCGGCTGACCGGAAATTGAGCAGGGAACAAAGCTCAAATACTCGGCAGTTTTCCAAGTTTGCCTATTAATTGACCACGAACGCCGTATCGCGCTGCCGCATCAGCCCTTCCTGCGTCACCGAGGCCACCAGAACGCCTTCGCGGGTGTAGATGTTGCCGCGGCAAAAACCGCGGGCACCACCGGCAAACGTGCTTTCCTGGGTGTAGAGCAGCCATTGGTCGACGCGAGCCGGCGCATGCAGCCACATCGCATGGTCGATGCTCGCGAGCTGTACGTCGGTATCGAACAGCAGCTTGCCGTGGGCGATCAAAGCGGTATCGAGCAGCGTAAAATCCGAGGCATAGGCGAGTAGGCACCGGTGCAGGTTGGGATCGTCGCCCAGCCGACCGTTGGCGCGCATCCAAATGTTCTGTTTCGGCGCCGTCTTTGCCCGGGTGAGGTAGCGGCTGGCGTCGACCGGGCGCATCTCGAACGGCCGCTCGCGCTGCCAGAAGCTGCGCAGGTTGGCGGGCAGCCTGTCGGCGAATCGCTCCTGCAGCTCCTTGACGGTCGGCAGGTTTTCCGGCGGTGGCACGTCCGGCATTTCGGTTTGGTGCTGAAAGCCCGCCTCGGCCTTTTGGAACGAAACCGACAGCACGAAGATCGGCCGGCCGTGCTGGATTGCCTTCACGCGCCGGGTATTGAAGCTCGTGCCGTCGCGCACGCGCTCGACGTCGTAGACGATGGGGTGGCCGGGATCGCCACCAAGGAGGAAATAGCCATGCATGGAGTGAGCGAGCCGGTCGGGTTCGACGGTGCGGATCGAAGCCGTCAGCGCCTGCGCCAGGACGAGCCCGCCATAGACCCGCTGCCAGCCCTGCTTCTGCGTCTGTCCGCGATAGAGGTTGTGCTCCAGCGGTTCGAGATCGAGCACCCGGACCAGCGCCTCAAGTGCGGTATTGGCGGCATCGGTCGAAGACTGCTTTTTGGTTGGCATCCGGGGGTCCAGTTCGGTCAGTATAAGCCTGCGCGGCGAAGCAGGTTGCCGTATAGGGAAAGTACGCCTTAAGTGGTGTCAAGCTGATGCCGACGCGGTGAACGGCGGAAGGAGCGAGGATGCAGGCTGCAACAACAAGGCGGTCGACCGATATCGCCATTGTAGGCGGCAGTTACGTCGGGCTGACGCTGGCGCTGGCGCTGTCACATGAACTTGGACCCGAAGTTCAAATAGCGGTGGTCGACAAGGCGGCCGCGCCGGCAGCCGGGGTCGAGACCGACACCCATGATCCGAGGGCATCCGCGATCGCTGCCAGTTCGTGCAACCTGCTGCGTGCGCTCGGCGTCTGGCAACAGATCGAGGATTACGCTGTGCCGGTGGCGCGCATCGAGCTGACCGACACCAGCTTGGACAGCGGCGTGCGGCGTTCGCTGCTGACCTACGACAACGACGCCGGCGAAGGGCAGCCGGCGTCCTGGATCCTGCCCAATGCCCAACTCGCCGCAGCGCTCGAAGCAGCGGTCGGGCGGTGCCGCTCGATCAGCCGGATCTACGCCGCCGCGGTTGCCGGTTTCGAGCCCGGCGTGGCGAGCGCCGTCATCGTTCTTGACGAGGGTTCGCGGCTCGAGGCCCGGCTCGCCATTGCCGCTGATGGTCGCCGGTCGGGTCTGCGTGAAGCGGCCGGCATTCGCACAATCAACTGGAATTACGAGCAGACCGGCATCGTGACGACGATCTCGCATGAACTCGATCATCAAAACCGCGCCATCCAGCATTTCCTGCCCGGTGGGCCGTTCGCGCTGCTGCCGTTGAAGGGCGGTCATCGCTCGTGCATCACCTGGAGCGAGACCGCGCGCGAAGCCAGCCGCATTCTCGACCTCGACGACGCGGCATTCCTCGACGAGGTCGATCTGCGCGTCGCCGGTCGCCTCGGTGCGGTGACGCTCGCCGGCCCGCGGAGATCCTGGCCGCTCGAGGCGCATCTCGCCCGCAGCTTTGTCGGGCCGCGGCTGGCGCTGGCGGGTGATGCGGCGCACGGCGTCCATCCGATCGGCGGCCAAGGGCTGAACCTGGGCTACCGCGATGTCGCGGCACTGGTCGAATGCGTCGCCGAGGCGGTCGGCCTCGGTCTCGACTATGGCGACGCCGACGCGCTGGCCCGCTACGAGCGCTGGCGACGGTTCGACAGCGCCATGTCGACGGCAGCCTATAGCGGGCTCAATCGCCTGTTTTCGAACGATTCCGCCCTGGTTCGTGCCGCCCGCGAGGTGGGCCTGGGGCTTCTCGATCGCCTGCCTGGCATGAAACGAATGTTGGTCAACGAGGCCGCAGGCCTGAGCGGCGAGTTGCCCAAACTGTTGCGCACGCCGGCTGCGATGTGAGCAAGCGTCGCGCGGTTGTGCTATGGAAGGAGCGATAACGCCTCACGATCGCGGATCGAAGGGGCGGCGAGGCCACAAGGAGGGGGGATGGAAAAGCGCTCGATATTCGGTGGCTGGGCGCTGCCGTTTGCGCTGCTGGCGCCGCAGCTCGTCATCACCTTCGTATTCTTCTACTGGCCGGCCAGTCAGGCCGTTTGGCAGTCATTCCTGCTGCAGGATGCGTTCGGGCTGCGGACCGATTTCGTCTGGTTCGAGAACTACCGCGATCTGCTGCAGCAGCGCGAATACTATCGCGCCATGGCCACGACAGCGTTGTTTGCCGCGGCGGTGACGTTGCTGTCGCTGTCAATCGCGCTTGCTCTCGCGGTGCAGGCGGACAAGGCGATCAGGGGCGCACAAGTCTACAAGACGCTGCTGATCTGGCCCTATGCGGTGGCGCCCGCCGTTGCCGGCGTGTTGTGGTTGTTCATGTTCCAGCCATCGCTCGGCGTAGTGGCGCGCGGCATACGCGGATTGGGTGTCGATTGGAACCCACTGCTCAACGGCACGCACGCGATGACGCTGGTGATCATGGCGTCGGTCTGGAAACAGATTAGCTACAATTTCCTGTTCTTCCTGGCCGGGCTCGCCGCCATCCCGCGGGCCGTGTACGAGGCGGCCGCGATAGATGGCGCCTCGCCGAACCGCCGGTTCTGGACCATCACCTTCCCGCTGCTGTCGCCAACCGCGTTCTTCCTGCTCGTCGTCAATATCGTCTACGTGTTCTTCGATACCTTCGGCATCATCAACTCGGTGACCGCCGGCGGTCCGGCAAAGGCGACCGAGACGCTCGTCTATAAGGTCTACTCTGACGGTCGCCTCGGCGGCGATCTCGGTTCGTCCGCGGCGCAGTCGGTGATCTTGATGATCATCGTCGTGGCGCTGACCGCGATCCAGTTCCGCTACATCGAGCGCAAGGTGACGTATTGATGGTTGAGCACCGCGGCTTCGTGCGCAACGTCATCCCGCACGTGATCCTGCTGATCGGCATCGCGATCATCGCGTTCCCGGTCTACCTGTGCTTCGTCGGCTCGACCCATCCGCAGGACGTGATCGCGAATGGCAGAATGCCGGTGACGCCCGGCCCGCTGTTTTTCGAGACCTACTACAAGACGCTGATGGTCGGCACCAGCGGCACCACGCGCCAGCCGGTGTGGCAGATGCTGATGAACAGCATGGCTATGGCCGGCATTATCGCCTCAGGCAAGATCGCGATCTCGATCCTTTCTGCCTATGCGGTGGTCTATTTCAAATTCCCGTTCCGGATGACTGCGTTCTGGCTGATCTTCATGACGTTGATGCTGCCGGTCGAGGTTCGCATCTATCCGACCTACAAGATCGTCGCCGACCTCGGGCTGCTCGACACCTATGCCGGCCTGACCGTTCCGCTGATCGCCTCGGCGACGGCGACATTGTTCTTTCGCCAGTTCTTCATGACCATCCCCGACGAGCTGATCGAGGCCTCGAAGCTCGACGGCGCCGGGCCATGGCGGTTTTTCAAGGATACAGTGCTGCCGCTGTCGACCACCAACATCGCGGCGTTGTTCGTGATCCTCTTCATCTACGGCTGGAACCAGTATCTGTGGCCACTGCTGATCACCACCCGCGACGACATGCAGACGGTGGTGATCGGCATCAAGAAGATGATCGTCACCGCCGACGCGCTCACCGAATGGAACGTGGTCATGGCCACCGCCATGCTCGCCATGCTGCCGCCGGTGCTCGTCGTGGTCCTGATGCAGCGCTGGTTCGTCAAGGGCCTGGTCGAGACGGAGAAGTAGTTCTTGCCCTTTCCCCCGCCAATCCGGGGGAGAGGGTAGAGGCCGGCGCCGTTTGGCCGGCCGAGGGTGAGGGGCGGCAACAAAAAGAACGCCTCAAACCGTCAGCAGTTCAGGGGGTGAGTGGCGGGTGCGGAATGCTGCGCCGCCCCTCACCCTAACCCTCTCCCCGTCAAAACGGGGAGAGGGGATAAATGGCGAAACAGGAACGCATCATGGCATCGGTAACGCTCGATCAGGTTCGCAAGGTCTACGCGGGTGGCGTCGAGGCGGTGAAAGGCGTGTCGCTCGCCATTCCCGATGGCTCGTTCACCGTGCTGCTCGGGCCGTCAGGTTGCGGCAAGTCGACGTTGCTCAGGATGATCGCGGGGCTCGAGACGATCAGCGCCGGTACGATTTCGATCGCAGGCAAAGTCGTCAACGACGTCGAGCCGGCCGATCGCGACATCGCCATGGTGTTCCAGAACTACGCGCTCTATCCGCACATGAGCGTCTACGACAACATGGCCTACGGCCTGCGCAATCGCGGTGTCGACAAGGCGACCATCGAGGCGCGGGTGGCGGAAGCAGCCCGCATGCTGGAGATCGGTCCGTTCCTCGATCGCAAGCCGCGCGCGCTTTCGGGTGGCCAGCGCCAGCGCGTCGCCATGGGCCGCGCCGTGGTGCGCGAGCCGCAGGCGTTCCTGTTCGACGAGCCGCTGTCGAATCTCGACGCCAAGTTGCGCGTGCAGATGCGGCTCGAAATTCGCCGTTTGCACAATCGGCTCAAGGCCACCTCGATTTTCGTCACCCACGATCAGGTCGAAGCGATGACACTCGCCGACACGGTGGTGGTGATGAACGCCGGGCGCGTCGAGCAAACCGGCACGCCACTCGATGTCTACCGGCACCCAGCCTCGAAGTTCGTCGCGACTTTTATCGGTTCGCCAGCGATGAACCTGATGCCGGGCAAGATCGTCGAGGCGGGTGTCGTCGAGTGTGATGGTGGCGGCCGGTTCGGGTACGATACCAAATTATTCAAGGGGATGGCTGGACAGGCCGTGGAAATCGGGGTGCGCCCGGAGGACGTCGAGCTGGCTGCGGTCGGCGCTAAGCACGCGGTCCCGGTCCGGCGCGAGTTCGTCGAGGAACTCGGCGCGACACGGCTGATACATGGCATGATCGGCGACAAATCGGCAATCGTGATGGCGGTGCCGTCGGCCACCCCGCTCAACGGCGATGCGTCACTGGCGATTGCCGCACCGTCGGCCGCGGTGCACCTGTTCGATCCGGCCAGCGGCGCGAGCTTGCGGGTTTGATGTCGAACGGTGCCTGGCATCATCCAGCTACCTTCCCATCAGCTCGAACTTCGCCAACAGGGCCGCAGCCGAGCTGCCGCCGACGTAAACTTCGAACGGGCCGGGCTCGACGCAGGTAGCGGCCGGCATCATCGTGGAATCCGAGATCTCTCGCGGCAATGGTGAGCTTCACGATCCGCGTCTCACCGGGCTGTACCGTGACCTTCTCGAATGCCTTGAGCAGACGCTGCGGACGACTGCGACTGGCAACCAGTTGGCGCACATAGAGCTGGACCACTTCCTGGCCTGCGCGTTTGCCGGAGTTGGTGATCGGTATGGCAATTTCGATCTTGCCATTCGCGGCCACACGTGGCCGCTCGATGCTCGGCTGGCCATAATCGAAGGTGGTGTAGCTCAAGCCCCAGCCGAATGGATAAAGCGGGGTCACCTCCTCGTCGATATAGCGGGAAGTGTATCGTTCGGCCGAGGTCGGACGGCTGGTCGGCATCTGGTCATAGGACATCGGGAGCTGGCCGACCGAGCGCGGAAACGACATCGGCAGCTTGCCCGAGGGCGATATCTCGCCGAACAGCGTCTCGGCGATTGCCGCCGCGCCTTCGGTGCCGGCATGCCAGGCGACGAGGATCGCCTTACTCAGCGGCGCGGCCGCCGACAGCACCAGTGGCCGGCCGGTGCCAATCACCAGCACCAGCGGCTTGCCCGTCGCCGCCAGTTCCTCCAGCATCTGGTGCTGCACGCCGGAAAGCTCGAGCTTGGCGCGCGAGGCACCCTCGCCCTGGATCTCGCAATCCTCCATTACGGTCAGTACCACGAGGTCGGCGGCGCGGGCGGCAGCGATGGCCTGCCCACGGTCCGCGAACGCTGTGCCGCAATGGTCGGCGAAGGCTTTCGCGTAATCGAGCGTCTGTCCAGGCGCGAGGCGGGCCCGCATCTCCTTGAGCAGGGTCGAGGTGTCGGGCGTCGCGTCGCCGGACGCCTTCAACCACGACTGATCGTACTCGGTGTCGGCGGAGGCGCCGATCACCGCAATCCGCTTGACCGCCGGCGTGATCGGCAGCGTCTCGCCATCATTCTTCAACAGCACGAAAGACTGTCGGGCGGTTTCACGCGCAACGGCGCGCACGTCCTGTTGATCGGGTAGCGGCGGGGGCGGCGCGTCGGCAGGTCGGTCGAACAGGCCCATGGCGAATTTCACCCGCAGAATGCGGCGAACCGCGTCGTCGATCGCGGCTTGGGGCACGCCACCAGCCTTCAGCTCGACTTCGAGGTGCCGTGAAAAATGCCCGCCGACCATATCCATGTCCATGCCGGCGAGGATCGCGCGACGGGTGGCCTGTGCGGTATCGCTGGCGACGCCGTGGTTCATCAGGTTGCCGATGGCGTCGAAATCGGAGGTGACCAAGCCGTTGAAGCCGAGGCGTCGACGCAGGATGTCGGTGAGCAGCCGGCGGTCGGCCGATGCGGGTGAGCCGTTGACGGTGTTGAAGGCAGCCATCACGGTTTCGGCGCCAGCATCGATCGCAGCCTTGAACGGCGGCAAGTGGCGGTCGAACAGCTGCGATGTCGGGATCGGCGCGTCGTTGTAGTCGCGGCCGGCTTCGGCCGCGCCGTAACCCACGAAATGCTTCACAGCGACCGCAAGCCCACCCCGGCGATAGCCGCGCGTACGCGCCGCAGCCATCACCGCGCCAAGGTAAGCATCCTCGCCTGCACCCTCGATTACCCGGCCCCAGCGTGGATCACGTGAGATGTCGACCATCGGCCCGAAGGTCCAATTGATACCGGCGTGGGCCGCTTCCCGCGCCACCATTTCGGCCGAGCGCGCCGCCTGCTCCGGGTTCCAGGTCGCAGCCCACGCCAGCGGCACCGGATGGGTGATGCGAAAGCTGTGCACTGCATCGAGCCCGATGATCAGCGGGACGCCGAGGCGCGTCGCTTTCGCGGCCTGGAGAAACCCGCGGATCTCGTCCGGTTTCACCACGTTCATGATCGCGCCTGAGAGGCCGGCACGCACCGCGTCGAATTGCAAGGTCGTGCGCTCGTCGCGCGCCAGCAGGTTCATCTGACCGATCTTCTCAGGCAGTGTCATACGCGCGAGCAGCGCAGCGATTCGCGCTTCCACGGCCGCAGTGGGCTGCAGCCTTTGCGCCTGCGCCGCACACGGGACTGCCAAGACCAGGAAAATTGAGAGGAGGATAGCGCGAGGTACAGCGATCATGCGATAGGGTCGGGCCTGTGAACGGTCGGCGTATCAAGCACGATCGGCGCGGTTCGTCGACCGCGGATGCGGGGAAACGCACTCGATATGGATCTTTTCGTGTTCTTCGCCGTGCTGGCCGCCGCGGCTTTCCATGCCACATGGAACGCGCTGTTGAAGGTCAAGCTCGCGCCGATCGTGGCGATCTCGCTGATTTCGGTCGGCTGCGGCATCGTTGTGCTGCCGGTGATGCCGTTTGTCGGGTGGCCGCGGCCGGAAGCGTGGCCCTTCATCTGCGGCTCGCTGTTCGTCCACTTGTTCTACTATTCTGCGCTGGCGGAAGCCTACAAGACCGGCGACCTCGGCCTCGTCTATCCGATTGCGCGCGGCGCGGCACCGCTGATGACGGCGACCGGCGCCTATCTGATTCTCGGCCAGGACCTTGAAGCGTTCGGCTGGCTCGGCGTGACGGTGCTGGCATCGGGCGTGCTGGTGCTGTCGTTCAAGGGCAGCGCACCGGCTGCGACTCCGAACTTTCGCTCGATCGGGTTTGCGCTGCTGACCGCCCTCACGATTGCAACTTACACGCTGATCGACGGGATTGGCGCCAAGCTCGCCGGCTCGGCGCACGCCTATTCCGGCTGGCTGTTCGTACTCGATGCCATCATGATGATCGGCTATTCGCTGCTGCGGTTTCCGGCCGCGTTTCTCGCCGGCATGAGGACCGACTGGAAGCTGGTGCTGGTCGGTGGCGGACTCTCGGCAGCGGCCTACTGGACCGCGATCTGGGCAATGACGGTGGCGCCGATCGCACTCGTTGCGGCGCTGCGCGAGACGAGCGTGCTGATCGCGGCGATCATCGGCGTCGTGTTCCTGCGCGAACCGGTCGTGCCGGCGCGCATCTTCGCGGCCATGCTGGTCGTGGCCGGAATGATGCTGATCCGTCTGCGGTAACAGCACTCACGTCGAGCTGGGCTTGTGGTCCACGGCGGCAGCATCGGTCGATTTGGCCTGGTCGCGCAAACGACTGTCGCGCAGCTCGCCGGCGGCGTCGAGGATCGCATAGGCGACCGAAGTCAGGTGCGAATTGATCCGCTTCAGGTCGCGGAACACGTCGAGGTGGATCGAGCTGGTCTCGATCAATTCGGCGCGACCATCGCGCAACCGGGCGAAGTGCCGCTCCGCCGCCTCGAACTCGTGCGCGCGCATCGAGGTCTTCTCGCGCAACAGCCGGCGGGCAAGTGTGATGTCGCGGGTCGCGAACACGTTGAGAGCCAGGCGCATGTTGTCCATGACTTGGCCGTGGAACCGCTTCAGCTCGGCCAGACCCTCGTCGGAGAACTGCAGCCGTTTCTTGATCTTCTTGGCGGCGAGTTCCATCAGGTTCTTGTCGATGATGTCGCCGATGTGCTCGAGATTGGTGGTGAACGTCAGGATCTCGACGTAGCGGCGGCTGTCGGCCTCGCCCATTTCGGTCTTCGAGACCTGGATCAGGTAGAGCTTGATCGCCTCGTGCAGCGCGTCGACGTCGTCGTCGGCCTTCTCGATCTCCTTGACGAGCTTGGTGTCGTTGCCCTCGATCGCGGTCAGTGACCGGCGCAGCATGTCGAGCACGATGTCGCCGACGTGCAGCGTCTCGCGCATGGCGCAGCCGAGCGCCTCGGATGGCGCGTCGAGAATGGTCGGATCGAGGTGTCGCGGCAGCTTCTGGTCGGTTGGCTGCGCCTGTGCCGGCAGCATCGCTGCGACGAGCTGCGCGAATGGATCGAGCAACGGCAGGAACAGCAGTGCCACCGCGATGTTGAATGCGGTGTGGAAGTTGAGTACCAGCCGGCCCGGATCCGAGCCCAGCACCGAGAGGTGACCTGCGAGCCAGCCGATCAGCGGGATGGCGATCAGTCCAACTATCGTCCGCGCGGCAAAGTTGCCGAGCGGCACGCGACGGGCGGCAACCGGCGATCCAGACAGGGCGATGAACGGGGCCACCGCGCCGCCGATGTTGGCACCGAGCACCAGCGCGATCGCCAGATTGGGGGCGATCGAACCGCCGGCGGCGAGTGCCATGACGAACAGCACCATGGCGAGACTCGAATGAGCGAGCCAGGTGACCAGCGCGCCAACGATGACGGCGATCGCCGGCTCAGAGCCCAACGCTGACAGGATCGTCTGCACCGTCGGGCTCGATCGCAGCGCGCCGGACACGCTGCCGAGCACGCTCAATGCCAGCAGCATCAATGCGAGTCCGATCGAGATCCGACCCATGCTCTTGACGCGATCGTTGCTCGAGGCATTGAAGGCGACGACACCGGCAATCATGAAGCCGGCCCACAACCACTTTATGTCGAACGCGAACACCTGGGCGACGAGTGTGGTGCCGACATCGGCGCCGAGCATGATTGCGAGCGCGATCGGCAGCGTCAGCAGGCCGCGTCCGGCGAACGAGGCGAGCAGCAGCGCGGTGGCGGTGGCGCTCTGCAACACGCCAGCGACCCCGATGCCGGTGCCGAAGGCGATCATTCGGTTTCGCGAGGCGTGGTTGAGCACGCTGCGCAGCGTCGCGCCGAAGGTGCGCGTCAGGCCGGTGCGCACCATGCGGACGCCCCAGAGCAGCAGTGCAACTCCGCCCAGCAGCGTCAGCAGCAGCTCGCTTCCAGCCATCGCGGTCCTTTTGGCAATGAAGGTGACATCGGCGTGAGATGAATCACGAGGCAACGTTGTGGGATCATGAGAGCCGAGATTGCAATACAATTATGTCTTCACAATTCCGTGGCTGGGGCGAACTATAGACAAAATCGATGCCATGGATCGAAACGCTGTATTGGATCGATAGTTGGAGTTCCGATAGTTTGTACCGCAGGAACGAGTTCTCAGGGCGGAGCGAACAATCATGTCCAAGACGACGACGACAAGAGCCGGGGTTTCCGAAACCGGCGACCCGCTTCTGCTCACGCCCGGGCCGCTGACGACGTCGAAGTCGGTCAAGGCCGTTATGGTCCACGACTGGGGATCGCGCGATGCAACGTTCCTCAGGATCAACCGCGAGGTGCTGGAACGCCTGCCGGAGATCGTTCATGGAGTCGGCACGCACGTAACGGTGCCGATGCAGGGATCTGGTACTTTCGCGGTCGAGGCGATGCTGACCACATTCGTGCCGGCGACAGGCAAGGTGCTGCTGCTGATCAACGGTGCCTATGGCCAGCGCGCCAAGAAGATCCTCGACATCGCCCATCGCGCCGTCGTGGTACATGAGACCGCAGAGGACACGCCGCCGGACCTCAAGGCGGTCGAGGCAATGCTTAAGGCGGACGCCGCAATTTCCCACGTCTTCATGGTGCACTGCGAGACGACCAGCGGCATCCTCAATCCGATTGACGAGGTAGCGGCATTGGCGACGAAGTACAACCGTCGCTTCCTGCTCGACAGCATGAGCGCATTTGGCGCCTTGCCGATCGACGTGCGCACCATGCCGGTCGATGCCATCGCCGCTTCATCGAACAAATGCATCGAGGGCGTGCCGGGCCTCGGCTTCGTCATCGCCCGCGAGGCGGCTCTGGCGGAGACCAAGGGAAACGCCACGACGCTGGTGCTGGATCTGCATGACCAATGGCAGAATTTCGTCAAGACCGGCCAATACCGATTCACGCCGCCGATCCACGTCATCGTGTCGTTCCATCAGGCGCTGATGGAGTTCTTTGCCGAGGGCGGCCAGCCCGGTCGCGGCGCGCGCTACGCCAACAACGGCAAGGTTCTCAGCCAGGGCATGCAGGCGCTCGGCTTCAAGCTGTTGCTGTCGCACAATTTGCAGGCGCCGATCATCTATACCTTTCATATGCCGCAGAACCCCGCCTTCAAGTTCCAGGCGTTCTATGATGCGCTGAAAGATCGCGGTTACGTGATCTACCCCGGCAAGCTCACCGTCGCCGACAGCTTCCGCATCGGCTGCATCGGCCGTATCGATGCCGACCACATACGGGCCTTCCTGGCTGTCGTCGCTGACGTATTGCGCGAGATGGGTGTGGCCGATCTAAAGTCTGCTGCTTGACCCCGCAGCGTGCTTGGCTTCGGCCTGCCACGCCGACCATGATTACCTGACAGTGCCACCATCTGCCCGAGGAACGAATTGATGACGACGAACAAGGAAGTCACCTGCAACGGTCGCAGCTATGCCTGGCCGAATGCACCCACGGTGGTGATCTGTCTCGACGGCTCGGAGCCAGGCTACATCGAGGAGACGATCAAGACCGGCCGCGCGCCGACCTTCGCGCGGTTCATGAAGGACGGTGCGCAACACGTTGGCCGACAGCGTGATCCCGAGCTTCACCAATCCGAACAATCTGTCGATCATCACCGGCCGCCCACCGGCGGTGCACGGCATCGCCGGCAACTTCTTCTATGACCCGGCGACCAAGACCGAAGTGATGATGAACGACCCGAAGTTCCTGCGCGCGCCGACAATCCTGCGCGCCTTCCACGACGCCGGCGCCAAGGTCGCGATGGTCACCGCCAAGGACAAGCTGCGGCTCCTGCTGTCGGACGGCCTCGATTATGGTTCGGGCCGCGCCATCGCGTTCTCGTCCGAGCGCGCCGACAAGGCGACGAAGAAGGACAATGGCATCGACAACGTACTGGCGTTCGTCGGCAAGCCGGTGCCGGAAGTGTATTCCGCCGATCTCTCGGAGTTCGTGTTCGCCGCCGGCGTCAAGCTGATGGAGACGCATCGGCCGGATCTCATGTATCTCTCGACCACCGACTATATCCAGCACAAGGCCGGCCCCGGCACCAAGATCGCCAACGACTTCTATGCGATGATCGACGGTTACCTGGCGGCGCTCGACAAGCTCGGCGCGATCGTGGTCGCCACCGCCGATCACGGCATGAACGACAAGCACGATCCGAAAACCAAGGCACCGAATGTCGTCTACCTGCAGATCGATCCTCGACGAGTGGCTCGGCCAGGGCAAGACGCGCGTCATCCTGCCGATCACCGACCCTTATGTCGCCCACCATGGCGCGCTCGGCTCGTTCGCGACGGTGCACGTGCCGGTCGAGATCGACGCCGCGGCGCTGCGCAAGCGCATCAAGGCGCTGGATGGAATCGACATGGTCATGTCGAACGCGGAAGCCTGCGAGCGGTTCGGTCTGCCGGGCGATCGCATCGGCGACATCGTCGTGACCTCGACGCGATACATGACAATCGGCACGGCGGCGGCAAAGCACGATCTGTCCGGCCTCGACGAACCTCTGCGCAGCCATGGCGGGCTCACCGAGCAGCGGGTACCGATGATTGCCAACCGCCGCCTGAAACTGCAGGACGGCCACAAGCTGCGCAACTTCGACGTGTTCGACGTCGCGCTCAACCGGGTGATCTCGTAGGGTGCAATAGCGAAGCGTATTGCACCAAATCGCTTGTTCGGTGCTCATGGTCGGCGCAATACGCGAGGTCGCTATTGCGTCCTACGGCACCGGCCCTTCCATAAAGGATCTAAGACCGTGCAGCAAAAAGTCGCCGCCCCCAAGCTTTGCATCAAGTCCCACGAGAAGATGCGGATCGCCGGCAAGCTGGTCGATGCCGATGCCCAAGTCGAGGTGCGCAATCCCTACTCAGGCGAGGTCGTTGCGACGGTGCCGGCGGCTTCACCCGCCCAGGTGGCAGAAGCGTTCAGAAAAGGCAACGGCTACAAGTCGAAGCTTACGAAGTACGACCGCCAGAAGATCCTGATGAAGACAGCGGAAATCCTCAGCCGTCGCCGCGACGAGATCGCGCACGTCATCACCGCCGAGTCGGGGCTGTGCCTGAAGGACAGCATCTACGAGGTCGGCCGCGCCTATGACGTCTATTCGCTGGCCGGCCAACTCGCGATCCGCGACGACTCGGAAGTCTACTCGTGCGATATCACCCCGCACGGCAAGCCGCGCCGCATCTATACCTCGCGCGGTCCGGTGCTCGGCTGCATCTCGGCGATCACGCCGTTCAATCATCCACTGAACATGATCAGCCACAAGATCGCGCCGTCGATCGCGATGAACAATCGCATGGTCGCGAAGCCGACCGAGCTGACGCCGCTGACCGCGCTGCTGCTCGCCGACATCCTCTATGAGGCCGGCCTGCCGCCCGAGATGCTGTCGGTCGTCACCGGCAATCCGCGCACCATGGGCGACGCGATGATCACCGACCCGCACGCCGACGTGGTGACGTTCACCGGCTCGGTCAAGGTCGGCAAGTACATCGCCGAGAAGGCCGGCTACAAGCGGCTGGTGCTGGAACTTGGCGGCAATGACCCGCTGATCGTGATGGACGACCTGTCCGATACCGATCTCGACAAGGCAGCCGAGCTCGCGGTGCAGGGCGCCACCAAGAACTCCGGCCAGCGCTGCACCGCGGTCAAGCGCATCCTGGTCGTCGACAAGGTTGCCGACAGGTTCGCAGAGTTGGTGCTGGCGAAAGCCAAGAAGCTCAAGTGCGGCGATCCGATGGACCCAGACACCGACGTCGGCACCGTCATCCACGAGGGCGCGGCGCAAGCAGTTCGAGGCCCGCGTCAACGATGCCGTCTCGAAGGGCGCCAAGAGGCTGCTACGGCGCCCAGCGCCAGGGCGCGCTGTTCCCGGTCACTGTCGTCGATCACGTGCCATACGATTGCGAGCTGGTGCATGAGGAGACTTTCGGCCCCGTGGTGCCGATCATCCGGGTGCCGGCCAACATCGACGAGATCATCCGCATCTCGAACTCGACCGCCTTTGGCCTGTCTTCGGGCGTGTGCACCAACCGCCTCGACACCGCGACGAAGTTCATCAACGGTCTCGACGTCGGCACGGTGAACATCTGGGAAGTGCCGGGCTATCGCATCGAGATGAGCCCGTTCGGCGGCATCAAGGATTCAGGCCTCGGCTACAAGGAAGGCGTGTGGGAAGCGATGAAGAGCTATTCCAACGTCAAGACCTACTCGCTGCCCTGGCCGGTGTGATCCGACACAAAGGTGCATGATGCCGGCCCGACTGTTAATCCATCCCAAATCGTCATCCCCGCGAAGGCGGGGACCCATCCAGGCATCGGCGAGTCCCGATGCCTGGGCATGGACCGGTGGTCGTAGTTCCAAACCTCGGCCGACAGTGGCTTGGGTAGGCTCCCGCCTTCGCGGGAGTGACGGAGTGGGGGTGTGCAGTCGGGTCCAAGGGTCCTCAGCGTTGCCTGCAGGCGAGGCACTAGAATGACCACCACATCCCCGGTCTACGAATACGACGCCACTCGCATTGCCAAACTGAAGGCCGGCTATGTGCACGGCGGTCCGCTGCAGCGCGAGTTCTACACCAGCGCCGAGGTCTTCAACGCTGACCTCGACCGCATCTGGCGGCGGCACTGGCTCTATGCTGGCCATGCCTGCCAGATCCCGAAAGCCGGCGACTGGATGACGTGGAACGTCGGCTCGGACACTATCGTTCTGATGCGCGGCAAAGACGGCGACGTTCGCGCCTTCCACAACACCTGCCGCCATCGCGGCGCGCGTGTTTGCAATGGCGAGCACGGCAACAGTCGGATGCTCGTCTGCCCATACCACGCCTGGACCTACGAGCTCGACGGTCGCTTGCGGACGCCGACCGAGCGTGAGTTCGGCATTCATCAATCGACGCTCGGCCTGCATCCGGTCGCACTCATGGACCTCGGCGGCCTGCTGTTCGTCGCGCTTGGTCCCGACCCGGTGTCGTTCGACGAAGGTGCGGCCGAGATCGCAGCGCAGATGCAGCACCAGGGCTTCGAGCGACGCGAAGCTCGCGCATACGATCCGCTACACCGTCGCGGCCAACTGGAAGCTCGTGTTCGAGAACAATCGCGAGTGCTACCACTGCGACAACGCCCATCCCGAATACGTCAAGGGCACCTACGACACCGCGCGCTTCAGCGAGGCCAACCTGCCCGAGGTCGACCGGCAGACGGCACTCGCCAATGCCCGATTCGAGGCGCTCGGGCTTGGCCAGGCGGTCGCCGCTTCCGCCATGACCGGCAGGTACTGGCGCGTCACCCGCGCGCCACTGATGGAGGGCTGGAAGACCCAGAGCCTCGACGGTACGCCGATTGCGCCGTTGATGGGGACGTTTCGCGCTCGCGATACGTGGAGCGACGGCACATTGCGGGCGACCGTATTCCCGAACTTCTGGCAGCACGCGAGCGACGATCATGCGGTCGCCACGCGGCTGACGCCGCTGACGCCGTCCACGACCCAAGTCGACGTGTCGTGGTTCGTGCACAGGCACGCCGTCGAAGGCCGCGACTACACGCTCGAGAAACTGTTGCCGTTCTGGCAGCGCACTTCCGAGCAGGACTGGGCCATCTGCGCGGCCAACCAGGCCGGCGTGGCGTCGCCGGCCTATACGCCCGGCCCCTATTCGAAGACGCGCGAGACCAACGTGCAGCAATTCATCGACTGGTATCTGGCCGCGCTCGATGTCGGGGCGCGGGAGGCCAAGCAGCCGTCGAAGCCGAAATGGCGCTCGGCCGGATACAAGGAGCGCCCCGGTGTCTGACCAGCTGCCTTCGCAGGCGAAGATCGTGATCGTCGGTGCCGGTGCCATCGGCTGCTCGATCGCCATGCACCTCGCTCGCGCCGGCGAGCGCGACGTCGTAGTGCTGGAAAAGAATGCGATCACGCACGGCTCGACGTGGCATGCGGCGGGCCTTGTCGGGCAGTATCGCTCGGCCGAGGACCTGACCCGGCTGATGCAGGCATCGGTCGAAGCGATGAACGAGATCCAGGCCGAGACGCCGATCGACTGGCACCCGGTCGGCTCGCTGCAGGATCGCGTCTTCGCCGGCGCGGCTCGCCGAATACAAAGCCGCCGCGCCGGTCGCCCGGCGCTATGGCGTCGGCTTCGAGGTGATCGATGCGGCCGAGGCGAAACGGCGCTTTCCAGCAGATTGCCACGACGGGCGTTAAGGGCGCTGCCTTTGTCGCCGGCGACGGCTTTGTCGACCCGACGAGCCTGACCAATGCATACGCGGCTCGCGCGCGCGACCAGCGGGATCCGTTTCTTCGAAGGCGTCACGGTCGTCGGCTCGCAACGTCAGGGCGCACGAATTATCGCGATCGAGACCGTCTGGTGGAACGATCAATTGCGAGATCCGTGGTGCTCGCCAGCGGCGTGTGGGGGCGACCGGTCGGACGTATGTTCGGCATCGATGTTGCGGTGGCCGCGCTCGAGCATCAATACGCAGTGACGGAAAAGAGCGCGAAGATCGGCCGCGCCCTTCCCGCATTGCGCGATCCCGACCTCAATTTCTATTTGAAGCCCGAGGTCGGCGCCTTTGCCATCGGCGGCTGGGAGCCGGCCACCATACCGGCTTGCGCAGGCGACATGGCCTTCTCATTCGGCCGGGAACTGCTGCCCAATCAGCTGGAACGGCTGGCGCCGATCCTGGAGGCAGCCACCAGCCGAATTCCGATCGTCGGTGAACTCGGACTGCGCACCATCATCAATGGCCCGATCCCGGTGACGCCGGACGGTGAGCCGATACTCGGGCCGGCGCCCGGGGCGGCCAACGTCTGGCTGGCGGCTGGGTTCACATCCGGCATCGCCGCTTCCGGCGGCGCCGGCCGGGTGCTGGCCGACTGGATCGTGCACGGCAGTCCGACATTCCCGGTTCCAAGCCTCGATCCCGGCCGCTTCAAGGCGATCGCGCGCGATCTCGAAAACATGAATGCACGAGCGATTGCAGCCTATGCCGGCTACTATGCTTTGAGCAACGCCCAGCAAAAGTCGCTGGCGTAGCGGGCTGGCGTCATCGTACCGTCATCGCCGGACACTACCGGGACACCGGCAGCAAAGAAGCGAACTGAGTGCAAAAAAGGGGAGAAATCCATGTTGAAGCGAATGTTTAAGGGCGGCATCACCGCGGCGGCCGTGCTCGCAATGGGCATCGTGCCGGCGCTCGCGCAGAAGACCACCGTCACAGTCTACACTGCGCTCGAAAACGACCAGGTCGCCCCCTACAAGGCGGCGTTCGAGGCGGAAAACCCGAACATCGAGATTTCCTGGGTGCGCGATTCGACAGGTGTCATCACCGCGCGCTTCCTCGCCGAGAAGGACAACCCGAAGGCCGACGTGATCTGGGGCCTCGCCGCCACCAGCCTGCTGCTGTTCAAGAAGCAGGGCCTGCTCGAGGCCTACACGCCCGCCGGCTTTGCCGCACTGAAGCCCGCCTACAAGGACGCCGAGGGTACGCCGGCCTGGACCGGCATGGACGCCTGGCTAGCAGTCGTCTGCTACAATACCGCCGAAGGCGCGAAGGACGAAGGCGACGGCGCCCGCGAGCTGGGCGGACCTGACCAAGCCCGAGTTCAAGGGCCAGATCGTGATGCCGCATCCGGCGTCTTCCGGCACCGGCTATCTGGCGATCGCGGCCTGGCTGCAGATCATGGGCGAGGAAAAGGGCTGGGCGTTCATGGACAAGCTCCATGACAACATCGCCGTCTATACCCACTCGGGATCAGCGCCTTGCGTGCAGGCGGCCAAGGGTGAGCGCCTGATCGGCCTCGGCTTCGACATGCGCGGCGCCTCCGAGAAGACCAAGGGCGCGCCGATCGACCTGATCGTGCCGCCGGAGGGCATCGGCTGGGACATGGAAGCGACCGCGATCGTCAAGGGCACAAAGAACCTCGACGCCGCCAAGAAGGTCGCCGACTTCGCCGCCTCCAAGAAGGCGCAACGAGCTCTATGCCAAGTACTACGCGCTCGTCGCCCACCCTGAAGTCAAGGCCGCGCCGCCGAACTATCCCGGCGACGGCGAGGCCAGGATGGCCAAGAACAACTTCGGCTGGATGGCGGAGAACCGCGACCGCATCCTGAAGGAGTGGTCGAAGCGCTACGAGAGCAAGGCCGCGCCGAAGTAAATCATAGCCCATGCCGGCCGCCGCGCGATCAGAGCCAAGGTACGCGTGGCGGCCGGATCAGTTATGGCGGATTAGCGAAGCGTACTCCGCCATAGTGCGGCGCACTCGGAAATGGCGGATTACGCGAAGTCGCTAATCAGCCCGACGGCAACGCCCTACGACGAATCGGATCGAGTGCACACATGCTGCAGACCTTGGAGCGCGAGGCCTCGATCGCCGGCAATGGCAGCGCCAAGCCGCATCTGAAGATCCGCAACGTGACCAAGCGTTTCGGCAATTTCACCGCACTGAAATCGGTTTCACTCGATGTGCTGCAGGGCGAGCTCGTCTGCTTCCTGGGGCCATCGGGCTGCGGCAAGACTACGCTGCTGCGGGCCATTGCCGGCCTCGACATCCAGAGCGAGGGTACGATCGAAATCGCCGGTCGGGACGTATCGAACCTGCCACCGTCGGAGCGCGATTTCGGTATCGTGTTCCAGTCCTACGCGCTGTTCCCAATCTCTCGATCGCCGACAATGTCGGCTACGGTCTGGTCAATCGCGGCTGGGACCGGGCGAAGCGCCGCGAGCGCGTCACCGAGCTGCTGGCGCTCGTCGGCCTCGGCGATCAGGGCGCCAAGTATCCGGTGCAGCTGTCGGGCGGCCAGCAGCAGCGCGTGGCGCTTGCCCGGGCGCTCGCCACTTCACCGTCCCTGCTGCTGCTCGACGAGCCGTTGTCGGCGCTCGACGCCCGCGTGCGGGTTCGCCTGCGCGAGGAGATCAAGTCGCTGCAGCGCCGGCTCGGCATCACCACTATCATGGTCACCCATGACCAGGAGGAGGCGCTGGCGATGGCCGATCGCATCGTGGTGATGAACCACGGCGTGATCGACCAGGTCGGCACGCCGACCGAGGTCTACGGCCGGCCGACGCACCGCATTCGTCGCCGATTTCGTCGGTACCATGACGTTTCTCGACGGCGTGATGGCGGCCGAGCGCAAGGTCCGCATCGCCGGCGTCGATCTGAGCTGCGCCAGTGATGCGGGAATGCCGCCCGGAGCTGCGGTGCGTCTCGGCTTCCGGCCGGAAGAAGTGCAGGTACGCGATGTCGACGCCACAACACCGAACATGTTGCAGGCGCGCGTGCTGGAGCTTGAATACCTGGGTGCCTTCTGTCGCGCTACACTGGAGCTGCCGGCGGCGCCTGCTTTGCACCTGACTGCCGATTTCTCGGCCAATGCCATGCGCGACCTTAAGATCGCAACCGGGCAGGCCATCACAATCGCGCTGCCAGCGGCTGCGCTGCGGGTGTTTCCGGCCAGTGCCGAGGCAGCCACGTGAGCGTCGTCGCCGCACCGCCGATCGCCATCAGGCGCAAACTCTCCCGTGACGACATCGTCATCGGTGCGGCGCTGGTCGGGCTGATAGCATTCCTGCTGCTGGTGATCGCCGTGCCGCTGGCGATCCTGCTGTCGAAGAGCTTCCAGAATGCCAAGGGCGAGTTCGTCGGCTTTGCCAACTACATCGTCTATTTCTCGACGCCGACGCTGGTCGGTTCGCTGTGGAACAGCATCTGGGTGGCATTGCTGACGACGGCGATCGTGATTCCTGCTGAGCTTCGGCTACGCCTATGCCCTCAGCCGCACGACGATGCCGGCGAAAGGGCTGTTCTACGCGATTGCGCTGCTGCCGCTGTTTGCCCCGTCGCTGTTGTCGGCGATCTCGTTCATCTACATCTTCGGCAACCAGGGCTTCCTGAAGAGCTGGCTGATCGGGGATACGATCTATGGTCCGATCGGTATCATCATGGCCCAGGTGTTCTACTGCCTGCCGCACGCCATGCTGATCATCACCACCGCGCTGTCGCTTGCCGACGGTCGGCTCTACGAGGCGGCCGATGCGCTTGGCACGTCGTCGTTCCGAGTGTTCCGCACGGTGACCATTCCCGGCGTCAAGTACGGCCTCGTCAGTGCCGCGTTCGTGGTGTTCACGCTGGTGGTCACCGACTTCGGCATCGCCAAGGTGATCGGCGGCCAGTTCAACGTGCTGGCGACCGATGCCTACAAGCAGGTCGTCGGCCAGCAGAATTTCGAGATGGGCGCGGTGGTCGGGCTGGTGCTGCTGGCGCCGGCGGTGCTCGCCTTCATTGTCGACCGGCGGATCCAGAGCAAGCAGGTGGCGCTGCTGTCGGCGCGCGCGGTGCCGCTCGAGCCAAAGCCGAACAAGGTCAACGATCTGCTTGCGACTGTTCTACTGCCTGCTGGTCGGCGGGGTGGTGGTCGGCATCCTGGCGGTGGCGGTGTGGGCGTCGTTCGTCACCTACTGGCCCTATAACCTCAGCCTCAGCGTCAAGAACTACCGGTTCGGCGATTTCGAGCCGGCGGGCTGGGGGCCCTATTTCACATCGCTGTCGATGGCCGGCATTGGCGTCGGTGTTCGGCACGGCGATCGTCTTCATCGGCGCCTACCTGATCGAGAAGGGCCAGACCTTCCGCGGCGTGCGGACCTTCGCGCACCTGCTGGCGATGCTGCCGATGGCGGTGCCGGGCCTGGTGCTGGGCCTCGGCTACGTGTTCTTCATCAACGCCAAGTGGAACCCGCTCAACGTTTTCTATGGCACGCTGGCGCTGCTGGCGGTGAACTCGATCGCGCACTTCTACACGACCGCGCACATCACGGCGGTCACCGCGTTGAAGCAGATCGACAACGAGTTCGAGGCGGTGTCGGCATCGCTCAAGGTGCCGGTGTGGCGAACGTTCCTGCGCGTGACGCTGCCAATCTGCATGCCGGCGGTGCTCGACGTCGCGGTCTACATGTTCGTCAACGCACTGACCACGGTGTCGGCGGTGATCTTCCTCTACGGCGCCCACACCAAGCTCGCCGCCATCTCGATCGTGCACATGGACGAGGCCGGCACCACCGCCGCCGCCGCGGCGATGGCGACCATCATCGTGCTCACCGCGCTCGCCGCCAAGCTGCTTCACCTTGCCGTCGACAGGTTCGTGTTCGGCCGGCTGCAAGCGTGGCGCAAGCGCTGAAACGGACGATTGACATGCAGAAACCGCACAAGGGCGTGTCGCAGTCGGAGAGCGACACCAATCTGACCAGCCGCCGCGCCGCCTGGCAGGCGAAGTCGCTCGACCAGGGGACACGTGGTCTGCTGGCCGAGGACGCGCGCTATTTCCTGCGCCAGTCGGTATCGACGCCATGCCTCAATGCCATCGCCAGGGCGGAAGGCATCTGGATCGAGGATACCAGCGGCCGCCGCTATATGGATTTCCACGGCAACAACGTCCACCACATCGGCTACGGCCACCCGCGTTTGAAAAAAGCGATCGCCGACCAGATGGACGCGCTGCCGTTCGCGCCGCGCCGCTATGCCTGCGAGACATCGGTGGCGCTGGCCAGGAAGCTCGCGGAAATATCGCCAGGCGATCTGTCCAAGGTGCTGTTCACCACTGGTGGATCGGACGCCGTCGAGGTCGCGGTCAAGATCGCGCGGACGGCGACTGGCCGGCACAAGACGCTGTCGTTTTGGGATGCGTTTCACGGCGCCGGCACCGGCGCCTCTGCCCTGTCCGGCGAGGCGCTGTTCCGCTCCGGCCCGGCCGCGCCGATGGTTGCCGGCGCCAGCCACACGCCGCCCTTCGCCTGCTATCACTGTCCGTTCGGATATCCGGTCGATGCCAGCGGTCAACCGCGGCTGGAGCTGTGCAACACCCAATGCGCCCGCATGGTCGATTACGTGCTGTCGCGCGAAGGCGACGTCGCCGCCGTCGTCGCCGAGCCGGCAAGGGCAGTCCCCTACACGCCGCCCCCGGGCTTCTGGCGAATGGTGCGCGAGGCCTGCGATCGGCACGGCGCGCTGCTGATCTTCGACGAGATCCCGACCGGTCTCGGCAAGACCGGCCGCATGTTCGCCTGCGATCACGACGGCGTCGTGCCGGACATCCTGGTCATGGGCAAGGCGCTCGGCGGCGGCATTCTGCCGATCGCGGCGGTGATCGCGCGGCCTGATCTCGACAACGGCGGCGACTGGGCTTTCGGCCACTACACGCACGAGAAGAACCCGGTAAGCGCAAGGGCGGCACTCACCACCATCGAGATCATCGAGGACGAGGGGCTCGTAGAAAACGCCGCGCACGTCGGCGCTTTGGCGATGGAACGGCTGGACGATATGAAGCGCCGGCATCAGGTGATCGGCGATGTGCGCGGTCGCGGCCTGCTGATCGGCGTCGAACTCGTTACCGATCGCGATAGCAAGGCGCCGGCCAACGATCTTGCCGAGGCGGTGATGTACCGCGCGCTCGATAGCGGACTGTCATTCAAGACCTCGATGGGCAATGTGCTGACGTTGACGCCGCCGCTGACCGTCACCGAAGCTCAAATGCAGCAGGCACTCGACATCATCGATGCGGCCCTGTCAGGCGGTTGAGGAATGTCTCCCTGTTCCAGGCCGTGATAGCTTCGCGCGCGGAATTGGCAATGGGAACAGGCGAGGAGATTTCACATGGCATTGATCAGCAATCCGGCGCGCGAGCGGCTGAGCAGGGGAGAGGTCGCTATCGGCGTCGGCTTGCGGCAGGCTCGCACCGTCGATATCGCGCCGATCATGCGTCAGGCCGGCTTCGACTGGCTGTTCGTCGATCTCGAGCACGGGTCGATGGATCTCGACACCGCCACCCAGATCTCGGTCGCCGCGCTCGGTGCCGGTATCTCCTCGCTGGTGCGTGTGCCGCGCGGCCGATATGACCTCGCCACCCGCGTTCTCGACGGCGGCGCCTGGGGTATCGTGATGCCGCACGTCGACACCGCGGAGGAAGCGCGCGAGATCGTCGATCGGCTGCGCTATCCGCCGGCCGGCCACCGCTCGGTCTACGGGGCGATGCCGCAACTGGGCTTCGGTTCGATGCCGATGGCGGAGGCAGGCGCCGCCATCAATGCCAATATGCTGATCGTCGTGATGCTCGAGTCGCCGACCGCAATCGCAAATGCCGATGCCATTGCCGCAGTACCGGGCGTCGATGCGCTGCTGATCGGCTCAAGTGACCTGACCATGGAGATGGGCTTGGCCGGCCAGTTCTATCATCCCGACGTGGTCAAGGCGTTCGAGACCATGATTGCGGCCTGCCGCAAGCACAAGAAATGGCCGGGCATCGGCGGCAACTACACCGAGGAAGGGTTTCGCAAGTATATCGGCATGGGCGTGCGGCTGGTTCTCGCCGGCAGCGATCTGTCGTTCATGAATGCCGCCGCGACCGGCGCCTCGAAACTGATCCGGTCGATCAAATAGGCGTCAGGGCCGGCTGGTTGCAACTGCGGTGCCGCCGCCGAACAGCGACGCGAGGCTGCGCGCGCGTCCGGTATCGATGCTGACGGAGGCGGTCATGCCGGCGCGCAACGGCGGCTCGCCCGGGCGCTCGACCAGTTTGCAGCCGGACGGGGAGGCGCTGCACCACCTTCACCCAGTTGCCGGACGCATTCTGGGGGGGAAGGATCGCGAACTCGGCGCCGGTCGCCGGGCTGATGCTCTCGACCATCGCCTGCCAGGTGATGTCGGGATAGATGTCGAGCACCACCGTCGCGCTTCTGGCCGACCTGGACGTTGGTGAGATCGGTCTCCTTGAAATTGGCTTCGACCCAGGGCCGGTGATCGGCAACGAGGGAGAACAACGGCGTCTGCGCCTTGACCTGCTCGCCCGGTTGCAGGCGGAAATTCACGACCACTCCCCGCGCCGGCGCCTTGATCTCAGTGTTGGCGAGATCGAGCGCGGCACGGTCGCGCAACGCCTTCTTTTCGCGCACGACGGCGTAGCTGTCGGTCGGCTTGTCGGGACTGCCGCCGAGCGACGCCTCGACGCGGGAGATCCGTTCGCGCAGCATGCCGACCCGGTCGCGCGCCTGCAGCGCGTCGCTCTCGGCCTGCTCGAGCTTTGCCGGTGGGCTGACGCCGCGACCGGCGAGGTTCTGCTGACGGGCGACCTGGGCCTCCAGATAGTTCATGCGGCTCTCGGCTTCCTTGAAGTCGCCCTTCGTTTCGCGCAGGCTGGCCTTGAGCTGCTCGACGGCGGCGCGGGCCGAATCGAGTTCGGCGTCGGCCTTGGCCAATGCGAGGCGATAGGGCTCAGGATCGAGGCGCACCAGCACCTGCCCCTCGACGACGCCCGCGTGATCGCGCACCGCGGTCTCGATTACGCGGCCCTGCACTTCGCTGGCAATCTGGGCGATGTCGGCGCGAACGAAGGCATTCTCGGTCGAGGCATAGCGGCCCCCTTGCAGCCAGGCCGCAACTGCCGCGATCACCACCAGCGCCGGCACCACGATCAACAGGATCGGCCGTAGGTAGGACCGCCGGCTGCTTCTGACGGCAAGCCCGCTCTGCTCCAATTGCCGCGGCACCATCGTTGTCATGAGCCGATCACCTCGGCAGCCACAGGTGTCTCGTCCGTTGATGCAAGCTCGATCGGGCGGTCGCGGCCGGTGCGCTCCGGTCGACGCCGTCGGTTGGCGGTGCCGGGACGCGGCTGCGGGCCGTCGACGTTATCGAGCAGCTTGCCTTTTACTCGGCCCAGCAGGCTGGCGAGTTGGGCGGCCTCGGCCGCCGACAGGTCGGCGAGCGCGTCGGCGACGGTCGCCTCGGCGATTTTCCAGATGCGCTTGTGGATACGTTCGGCTTCCGGCGTCAGATAGATGCGATTGATCCGGCGGTCGGCCTTGTGTACGCGCCTTTGCACCCATCCCTTGGCCTCCAGGCGATCGATCAGCCGGCCCGCCGTCGCCTTTTCGACCTCCATCATGTCGGCCAGCTCCGACTGCGATGCGCCGGCATTGCGGTGCAACCTGGTCAGGACCATCCACTGGGCGCGCGTCAGGCCGAGCTTGCGCACGCGCCGGTCGAAAGCTGTCCGCATCAGGCGGGCAACGTCGGAAATCATGAAGCCGATGTATTCGTCGGGGTTTGACATGCAGTAAAAATCATACTCCTCGGGCAATTGGTAAGCTAGGTTACATTCGCATGACTTACCGTTGCCAGGGACATGACCGTTGCCGGTAGATCTCCGACGAACACGCCAACAACCTGACGCCCGTGCGGCGTTATCTGATCCTGACTGCGGTGGTGCTGGGCTCCTCGCTCTATTCGACGGCGCTGCTGACAACCTCGACCATCCTGCCGCAGATGCAGGGCGCCCTGTCGGCGACCCAGGACGAGATCGCCTGGGCGATGACCTTCAACATCCTGGCAACCGCGGTGATGACGCCGATGACCGGTTGGCTGGTGGCCCGCTTCGGCGCGAAACAAGTGATGGTTTGGAGCATTCTCGCCTTTACGGCTGCGACATTGCTGTGCGGAATGGCCCAGTCGCTCGAGATCCTGGTGCTTTGGCGGATCGTGCAGGGAGGCTTCGGCGCACCGGTGGTGCCGCTGTCGCAGACCATCGTGCTCAATACCTTCCCGCGCGCCCAGCACAGCATGGTGCTGTCGATCTTCGGCATGGCGGTGGGCGTTGCGCCGGTGTTCGGGCCGGTCATCGGTGGTTATCTGGCCGAGGTCTACAGCTGGCGCTGGTCGTTCCACATGCTGGTGCCGTTCGGACTGGTGGCGTTCGTCGGGCTGCGGTTGGCGCTGCCAGCCGACAGGGGCACGGGCAAGGCCAACCTCGACTGGACCGGGTTCCTCGCTCTCGCCGTCGCCATGGCCGGCGTGCAACTGGTGCTGGCCCGCGGCGTGCAGACTCGACTGGTTCCAGTCGACGGAGATCCTCGTCGAATGCGTCGTCGCCGCCTTGGCGTTCTATATCTTCATCGTGCATTGCCTCACGCTACGACAAGCCGTTCCTCAACCTGCGGCTGCTCGCCGACCGCAATTATGCGATCGGGCTCGTGCTGGTGACGATCTACGGAATGCTGAATTTCACGCCCGATGGTGCTGCTGCCGCCGCTGCTGCAGCAGCATGTCGGGTTTCCCCGATGCGCTGGTCGGCTTGGTGATCGGCTGCCGCGGCGCCGGCATGATGGTGGGGTTCCTCACTGCCGGGCTGATGGGCCGGTTCGATCCGCGTATCGGCATGGGGCTGGGCTTTGTGCTGCAGGCTGCCTCCGGGGTCTGGATGATGGCATTCGATCTCAACGTCACCATGCCGATGCTGGTCGCCAACAGCCTGCTGCAGGGGTTCGCGGTCGGCATCATCTGGGTGCCGATGGCGGTGGTGGCCTTCGACACGCTGTCGCCGAGCCACCGGGCGGAAGCGTCGGCGGTCTTCCATCTGCTGCGCAATATCGGCTCGAGCTTCTTCATCTCGCTGTCGGTGGCCGAGATCGTTCGCGCGACCGGCGCCAATTACAGCCGCATGACCGAGATGATCAACCCGTACAACGGCACGCTGTCATTGCCGTGGTCGATCGGCGCCTGGGATATCGACAGCACTTCAGGTCTGGCCAAGATCGCCAAGGAGATCACCCGCCAGGCGGCGATGATCGGCTACCTCAACGCGTTCGTGATGTATTGCGGGGCTTCCGTGATCGCCTTGCTGATGGTGCTCACGATCCGCCGGCGGAAGCGGGCAGCGCCGGTGTAGCACCGAACAAGACCGATTCCAGTTCGCGGATGCTTTCCAGACAGATGTCGCACGCCGACTGCAATTCGTCGCGGCTGCTGGTGCCGGTGAGGACGCCGATCCGCATGCCGGCACCGCCAGCGGTCGCCATTTCCATGTCGTGCAGATTATCGCCGATAACCGCGATCTGGCGCGCATCGAGACGGCTGCGTGCAGCGAAGGCGTCGAGCATGCCGGACGATGGTTTGGTGCCGTAGCCGCTGTCCCAGCCGGCGATAAAATCAACGTCGCCGGCAAAGCCGAACCGCTCGGCGGTCATGCGAATCGCGATCTCGCTGTCACTGCTGGCGATGCCGATCTGCAAATGGCGTGACTTCAACCGGCGGAAAAAGACTGCGAGATCGGTCACCGGCACGACACTGGCGACGCCTGAGCGAAATACTCCGTCGATGGCTATCGTCAGCTCGGCGAGGTCGTAGGTGCTGCCGGCATCGATGAAGCCGCTGGCGATTTCATGGGTGGTGCCGGCGGCGAGTAGCGATCCGGAGACGACCTTGCCGGTGCGGGCGTCATAGCCGGTGGCGGCGAGGATGCGATCGGCGAGCGCCTGATCGCCTCTCGCGGCATCGAGGGCGGCGCGCTGGTTCAAGGGCCCCCAGCTCAGGTGATAGTCGAGCAGCGTGCCGTCCTTGTCGAACAGGATGCCTTTGATCGTGGGCTTCAAGACTGGCCTCGGCTGGTCAGGACAGCGGCTGGTGGCGCGACCCGCCCCAGAATGTGATCGGCTGCCTTTTCGCCGACCATGATAGATGGAGCGTTGAGGTTGCCATAGGTGATCTGCGGGAAAATCGAGCTGTCGGCAACCCGCAATGCCTCGACCCCGATCACGCGGCATGCCGGATCGACCACCGCTTGGCGGATCGTGCGGCGTCGCCCATGCGGCAGGTGCCACACGGGTGAAAGGCGCTTTCGATGTGGTCGCGCAGGAATGCATCGAGCTCGGCGTCGGATTGCGCTGCGGCACCCGGCGAAATCTCGGCGCCGGCGAACCGCGCCAGTGCCGGTTGGCCGACGACGCGGCGCACCAGCTTGAGAACTGCGCGGAAATCGGCCCAATCCTGATCCGTAGACATGTAGTTGAAACGGATCAAAGGGGCCGCGTGCGGGTCCGCTGAGCGCAGCCGCACGACGCCCCGCGACGCCGACCGCATCGGTCCGGCATGCACCTGGAAGCCGTGGCCCGAGGTCGGTGCGTAGCCGTCGTAGCGGATCGCCGCCGGCAGGAAGTGCAATTGCACGTCGGGGTAGGCGACGTGTGGGCCAGACTTGATGAAGGCGCCGGCCTCGAAGTGATTGCTCGCGCCGTCACCGGCCCCGGTAATGAGCCATTGCAACCCGATCCGCGCCTTTGACAGCAGGCCGAGCCGGCCATTGAGCGTCAGCGGCTGCAGGCATCGGTATTGGACGTAAACTTCGAGATGATCCTGCAGGTTGCCGCCGACGCCAGGCCGATCACATACGACCTCGATGCCGTGTGATCGAAGCTGCGCGGCGGGGCCGATGCCGGATAGCATCAGCAGCTTCGGTGCATTGAAGGCGGATGCGGCAATGATCACCTCGCGGCCGGCGGAAATCACCTCGCGCCGCCCGCGTCGCTCGATTTCGACGCCGACCGCACGGCGGCCTTCGAAAACGACCCGGCAGGCGAGGCCGCGGATCAACTGCAAGTTGGGGCGCTTCAGGGCGGGCTTCAGGTAGGCATCCGCCGCCGACCAGCGTCGCCCCTGCCAGATCGTTCGCTCAAACGGGCCAAAGCCCTCCTGGGCGGTACCGTTATAGTCGGGCGTGACTGGAAAACCGGCCTGCTGGCCAGCCGCGATGAAGGCGGCGAACAGCGGATTGGCGAGGCTGCCGCGGGTCACGTGCACCGGTCCCGAGGTTCCGCGCACGCCTGGCTCGCCGCCGTGCGACGTCTCGAGCCGCTTGAAATAGGGCGCAACGTCGCGTGCGCTCCAGCCGCTTGCGCCCAGCCGCTCCCAGGCATTGTAGTCCTCGTCGTGGCCGCGGACGTAGACCATGCCGTTGATCGAGGATGAGCCGCCGATCACCTTGCCGCGTGGGGCCGCGAGCGTGCGCCCGCCCAGGTGCGGTTCCGGTTCGGTGCGATAGCCCCAATCGTATCGACGCATGTTGAGCGGGTAGGACAGGGCGGCCGGCATCGCGATCAGCGGACCGAAATCGCTGCCGCCATGCTCGATCACGGCCACCCGGTTGCGGCCGTCCTGCGACAATCTGGCTGCGAGCGCGCAACCCGACGAGCCGGCGCCGACGATCACGAAGTCCGCAATGATGCCTGGCTTCCCCGCCATGTGTCCTGCCTTGATACATTGCCCTGCGCTGGAACGCGGTGTCGCGGTCGAGAAACAGACATTCCTTTTTCCTGCGGCGCCTTGACAAGCGGAACGGCGCTTTGCGACGCTTCCTGTCGATCACCCGCCGGAATGACAAGGACATCATGGGGACCTACGTCCGCCCGACTACATTGTCTCATGCACTCGAATGCCGAGCGGCGGGAGCGGAAATTCTTGCCGGCGGCACGGATTTCTGGCCGGTCCGCGTCGGCAAGCCGGCATATAGCACATCGGCAACCAAGATTCTCGACCTCAGCGGCTTGGTGGGGTTGCGCGGGATCGTGCGGAACGACGCCCGTTTTCGGATCGGTGCACTGACCACCTGGACCGATATCGCCGAGGCGAAGCTGCCGGCGGCATTCGAGGCCCTGCAAATGGCCGCGCGCGAGATCGGCGGCCGGCAGATCCAGAACCGAGGTACGATCGCCGGTAACCTCTGCAACGCGTCTCCGGCGGCCGACGGCGTGCCGCCGTTGCTGGCGCTCGGCGCCAGCGTCGAGCTGGCGAGCCTGCACCGCACCCGATCTGTGCCGCTCGCCGAGTTTCTGATCGGTCCGCGGCAAACGGCGCTCCAGCCGGACGAAGTCATGACCGGGCTGCTGATCCCGATGCCGCATCTCGAAGCGCGCTCATTCTTTGTCAAAGTCGGCGCACGCAAATACCAGTTGATCTCGATCGTGATGGGCGCGGCCGTCTGGCGCGTGCAGGAGGGCCGGCTGGCGTCGGTCGCGATCTCGATTGGCGCCTGCTCGCCGGTGGCGCAGCGGCTGTCGGCATTGGAACAGGTGCTGGTCGGAGCGCCGGCGAAAGACCTCGACCGATTGGTCCTGCCTGAGCATCTCAGCGCCCTTGCGCCGATCGACGATATCCGCGCCGACGCCGCCTACCGGCACGAGGCGGCAACGGTGGTCGTGCGCCGCCTGCTGGCAGAGATCGCAGGTCGCGCGTGAGCCAGATGTCTTCCGCGAACACGCTCTCATTCGTTCTGAACGGTAAGACGCGGACCTACGCCGGCGATCCGGCAACCCGGCTCACCGACGTCCTGCGCGATAGCTACGGGCTCACCGGCACCAAGGTCGGCTGCAACGCCGGCGACTGCGGCGCTTGCACAGTGTTGATCGACGGCGCCGAAGCTTGCGCCTGCCTGGTGGCGGTCGGCCAGTGCGACGGGCGTCGCGATCGCCACTGTCGAGGGCTTGGCAGCGGACGGCGAGTTGACGCCGCTGCAGCGCGCGTTCCATGCCCACGGCGCGGCGCAGTGCGGCATTTGCACGCCCGGCATGTTGATGGCGGCGACGGGCTTGCTGGAGCGCAATCCGTCGCCTTCGAAGTTGGATGTCGAGGACGCGCTTGGCGGCGTGCTGTGCCGCTGCACCGGCTACCAGAAGATCGTCGAGGCGATCCTCGATGTGCGCGCGTTTGCGGACGCGGCAGCGTCAACGCCGGATCTGGGGCACGCGGTCGGCGCGTCGCTGGCGAAGGTCGACGGCATCGCCAAGTTGACCGGCGCCGAGCGCTACGGCGACGATGCCGTGCCGCCGGATGCATTGCGCGTGCGGGTGATCCGCTCGCCGCATGCGCGTGCGACGTTCGACATCGCCGACCTGGCGGCGTTCAAGGCGCGCCACCCCGACCTCGTGGTGCTCACCGCCGCCGACGTGCCAAACAACGCGCATGGCATCTATCCCGACATCAAGGACCAGCCGGTGCTGGCCGATGGGCGCAGTCCGCTATCGCGGCGAGGCGGTGTTGGCGCTGGTGGGGCCGCCGCGACAGCTTGGCTCGCGTGGTCGATGCCGATCTGCCGATACGGTACAAGCTGCTACCGGTCGTTACCGGCATCCGAAGACGCGAAAGCGGCAAGCGCTCCGCAGCTTCATGCCGAGCGCCCCGGCAACATTCTGGCGGATGGTGGCGTCAGGCACGGTGACGTCGATCGCGCGCTTCGCAACGGCCGCCCACGTTGTCGAGGTCGACAACGAGACGAGCTTCGTCGAGCACGCCTACATCGAACCGGAAGCCGGCTGGGCGGTGCGCAAGTGGCGACACGATCGAGCTGCACGTGTCGACCCAGACGCCCTATCAGCATCGCGACGAGACGGCGCGCGTATTGGGCCTGCCGAAGGACAGCATCCGGCTGATCCCGAGCGCCTGCGGCGGCGGCTTCGGCGGCAAGCTCGATCTCAACGTGCACCCGATCGTGGCGCTCGCCGCCTGGAAGACCGGCAAGCCGGTCGCCTACGCCTACTCGCGGCCGGAAAGCATGGCGGCCTCGACCAAGCGCCATCCGGCGCGGGTACGGGTGAAGGCCGGCTGTGATGAGCGACGGTCGCCTTACCGCGTTCTGGTCGCACGCCGAGCTCGATACCGGTGCCTATGCCAGCTGGGGCCCGACCGTCGCCAATCGCGTGCCGGTGCACGCCAGCGGTCCTTACTTGGTGCCACATGCGGCCACTCGCGGCACGGCCTACTTCACCAACGCGCCGCCGTCGGGCGCCTTCCGCGGCTTCGGCGTGCCGCAGAGCGCGATCGCCAGCGAAGCCGCGATGGACATGCTGGCCGACAAGCTCGGCATGGACTGGCTCGAATTCCGTCGTATCAATGCGCTGCGCGCCGGCGACACGACGACCACCGGGCAGCGCCTCGACTCCTCGGTCGGCATCGTTGCCTCGATCGACGCGGTCGAGCCCTTCTGGCGCGATTGGACGACACAGGCGGATGCGTTCAACGAGGCGCAGCGCCGCTCGCAAGCGCGGCGTCGGCATCGCCTGCTCCTGGTACGGCATCGGCAATACGTCATTGTCGAACCCCTCCGAGATGCGTATCGGCATCGATCCGTCCGGCCAGGTCACGCTCTACAGCGGCGCCGTCGACATCGGCCAGGGCTCGAACACCATCATGGTGCAGATCGCCGCCGATGCATTGGGCGTTCCGGTGTCGAGCATCCGCCTCGTCGCCGGCGACACCGGCCTCACCCCCGACGCCGGCAAGACCAGCGCCTCGCGCCAGACCTTCGTTTCAGGCAAGGCGTGCCAGCTCGCCGCGCTCGATCTGCGCCGGCAGCTGTTCGCAGCTGGCGGGAGCACCGCTCGATCTGGTCGAGGATGCGTCGGTGCGATTGGCGATCGAAGCCGGCGAAATCGCGATTACCACCTTGTCGGCAACGCACCGCTGCAGGCTCGCTGCGCCCATGATCGGCAGCGGCCGGTTCGATCCGCCGACCACGCCGCTCGACCGCCGACGGCCAGGGTACTCCCTACGCCTGCTACGGCTTTGCCACCCAAGTGGCACTTGTCGAGGTCGATGTCGAGCTGGGTCTCACCCGTGTGCTGAAAATCGCGGCGGCGCACGATGTCGGCCGCGCCATCAATCCGCAGCAGGTCGAGGGGCAGATTCATGGCGGCATCGCCCAGGGCCTCGGCCTCGCGCTGATGGAGGAATACATTCCCGGCCGCACCGAGAACCTGCACGACTATCTGATCCCGACGGTCGGCGACATGCCGGAGATGACCACGATCATCATCGAGGATCCGACGCCGGACGGGCCGTTCGGCGCCAAGGGCGTCGGCGAGCCGGCGCTGATATCGACGGCGCCGGCGATCTTCGGCGGGATCTTCAAGGCCTGCGGTGTGCGGGTGCGCAAGGTGCCGGTGCTGCCGCATCGCTTGCGTGCCGCGCTGCGCGAGATGGAGGGTCGCTAGCCATGAGCGAGACGGTCGAGGCCGACGAGCCGATCCGCTGTGATGCCTGTCCGGTGCTGTGCCGCATTCGGCGCGGCAACACCGGCGCCTGCGACCGCTACGGCAACGTCGACGGCAAGCTGGTGCGCACCGATCCGCTGGTGCTGCTGGATCATACGATCAGCCAGGGCGGCAAGGCGGTGCGCTTTCTCGATCAGGGCCAGGACTGGGACGGCACCATCATTCGCGGACCGGAGGTGGCTGTCACCGGCATCGGCGCCACCACGACGTATCCCGATTACAAGCCGGCACCGTTCATCGTGTCGAGCCAGGTCGACGGCGTCGATTTCGTCACTGTCGTCACCGAGGGCATTTTCAGCTACTGCGGTGTCAAGGTGAAGATCGACACCGACCGCTTCATCGGCGCCGAGACCGCAGCCGTCCGCGTCGGCGCCGAGCAGATCGGCCACGTCACCACACACGAATATGGCTCGCAGATGCTGTCGCTCGGCGGCGTGCATCATCTGACCGGCGGCTCCAAGGCCGAGGGCAATGCCACCTGCGACGCGCTGATGAAGCTGTGCAACAAGGAAGCGGTCGAACTCGTCATCGACGGCGGCTCGACCGTGGTCGTGCAGTCCAATCGCGCGCCGATCATTGACGGCACGCGAGAGGAGCGCATGCGGGTTGGCTGCGGCTCGGCGGTCACCGGCATCTTCGCCAAGCAGTGGCTCGGACTTGCCGACGAGGTGGTGGTTGTCGACGAGCACATCACCGGCGTGTTCACCGAGCATCAAGCCGGCAAACTTTTGGACGTGCGTCCTTCGGGCCTCAAAATCCGCGGCCGCAAGTCGACGCCCGGCCGCTACTTCAAGGTCGCCGAGCCCGGCCTCGGCTGGGGCGGGACCAACCTCAAGGACCCGCTGCAGATCATCAAGGGCTTCGACCCGAAGATCGCCTGGCCCGGCATGCGCCTGTTCATGGTCTCGACCACCGGCGAGCACCACGGCTGGTACGTGCTCGACGAGGCGTTGACGCCGCGCGAGGCCGAGCCACCGGCTGCAATAGCGAGGCTCGTCGATCGCATCGCCGAGAACTGCGAGCCGGCGCTGTCGACCGTGCTGTTCATGGGCGGTGCCGGCGGCAGTCTGCGCGCCGGCGTCACCGAGAACCCGGTGCGATTGACGAGGTCGGTGAAGGACCGGCTGACGCGCGTCACCTGCGGCGGCGCACCGGCCTACGTCTGGCCCGGCGGCGGCATCACCGTGATGGTCGACGTTGCCGAGTTGCCGGACAGGTCGACCGGCTACGTGCCGACGCCGGCGCTGGTGTTCCCGATGGAATTCACGCTGCGGCTGTCCGATTACGCCGAGATGGGTGGTCATGTCGGAGAAGTGGTGACGCTCGAGTATGTGCGTGCCCGCGCCGACGTCGACCCATCTGGCGGGGGCGCGGTCATGACCGCGACGATGCGCATGCTGCCGGGCAATCGCCTGCACCTGAGCCACGGCCCCATCGACCTCGTCATCGGCGCCGATGGCGATGCGCGCGACATCGAGTGTGCCTATCGTGCGGCGTGGGCTGCGTTTCCGGACATTCTGCCTGCCCTGGTTGCGCAATTGCCGTTCTTGCGATCGCCGGTGGACCCTCTCCCCCGAAGGGGCGGGGGAGAGGGAACTGTCGCCGACCGCATGTATGCTGCCGTGTGGCCTTATCGCGATCGCTTCATCACGCCGATGGCGGCTGTGGCGGGCAGCGTCGCTGATCATGTTCTGGTGCAGATGCTGTCTGCAGCGCGCTTGCGCCGCGCTTACGTCAACAACGGTGGCGACATTGCCCTGCACTTGGCGCCCGGAACCGTGTTCGCGGCCGGCGTAGTGGGTGATCTGTCGGCGCCCGGCATCGATGCCAGGATCGCGATCGGCGCCGGCGACGGTATCGGCGGCATGGCGACATCGGGCTGGCGCGGACGCTCGCAGTCGCTCGGCATCGCCGATGCCGTGACCGTACTGGCCGCGACTGCGGCCGCGGCGGACGCCGCCGCCACCATGATCGCCAATGCAGTCGACGTCGATGATCCGGCGATCGAGCGCCGCCCGGCCCGCCGAGTCAAGGACGACAGCGACCTCGGCGATCTGCCGGTCACGGTCGCTGTCGGCCGGCTATCGGCCGCGGCACGTCTGCGCGCACTGGCGGCCGGCGAGGCCCGGGCGCATGAAATACTTGGACAAGACCGTATCATTGCAGCCTACATTCAGCTGCAGGGTGAAATGCTGGTCGTCGGCGGCAACGCGCGCGTCACCAGAGCCGCGTGAGCAGGAGGAAAGCTATGAAGCGATTGACGGGATTGGTGGCGACGGTTGCGGTGCTTGCCGCCTCGGCATCGGCTGCGTGGGCCAGGGCACGATCAAGATCGGCGAGATCAACAGTTACAAGGCGCAGCCGGCGTTCCTCGAACCCTACAAGAAGGGTTGGGAGCTGGCGGTCGAGCAGATCAATGCGGCCGGCGGCATCAATGGCGCCAAGCTCGAGGTGATCTCGCGCGACGACAATGCCACGCCGGGCGATGCGGTGCGTGTCGCCGAGGAACTGGCGAGCCGCGAGAACGTGGTGCTGCTGACCGGCTCGTTCCTGTCGCATATCGGGCTCGCAATCTCCGACTTCGCCAAGCAGCGCAAGATCCTGTTTGTCGCCGCCGAGCCTTTGACCGACAAGATCGTCTGGGACAATGGGCACAAGTATACCTACCGCCTGCGCGCCTCGACCTACATGCAGACCTCGATGCTGGTCGCCGACGCCGCCAAGCTGCAGAAGAAGCGCTGGGCGCTGGTGTTCCCGAACTACGAGTACGGCACCTCGGCCGTCGCCTCGTTCAAGGCGCTGATCAAGGCGGCACAGCCCGATGTCGAGTTCGTCACCGAGCAGGCGACGCCGCTCGGCAAGATCGACGCCGGCGCAGTCGCCCAGGCGATCGCCGACGCCAAGCCCGACGCGATCTTCAACGTCACCTTCGCCGCCGATCTCGCCAAGTTCGTGCGCGAGGGCCAGACCCGCGGCATCTTCAAGGATATCCCGGTGTTCTCGGTGTTGAGCGGCGAGCCCGAATACCTCGATCCGCTGAAGGAGGAGACGCCGGTCCGGCTGGTATGTCACCGGCTATCCGGCGGCCGAGATCGCGACGCCGGAGCACAAGGCGTTCTTCGATGCCTACAAGGCGAAATACAACGAGCCGCCGAAGCTCGGCTCGGTGGTCGGCTACTCGGCGATTCAGACCATCGCCGCGGCCTTGAAGAAGGCGGGCGGGAGCGATACCGAGAAGCTCGTTGCCGCCATGGCAGGACTCGAGGTGACGACGCCGTTCGGCAAGGTCGTCTACCGCACCCAGGACAACCAGTCGACCATGGGCGCCTACGTCGGGCGGCTGGCGGTCAAGGATGGCCGTGGTGTGATGGTCGACTGGCGCTACGAGCCCGGCGACAAGCACTTGCCAAGCGACGCCGAGGTCAAGGCCCGTCGGCCGGCGAATTGACTTTCCCCTCTCCCCCGCCACTCGGGGGAGAGGGTCGGGGTGAGGGGCGGCAACGCGAAGATTGCAATCACGCCGGTCTGGGCGAGATGCCTGTTGGGCGACGAAAATGGTGCTCGAGCAAGTGGCCGCCCCTCACCCTCGGCCGGCAAGTGCGCCGGCCTCTGCCCTCTCCCCCGAAGTGGCGGGGGAGAGGGAAATAGCGTCAACGACCAGTATAACTTAATCGGCTCCCGATGCTCTCCTCCTTCCTGATCCAGACGCTGAACGGACTGGCGAGCGCGTCGCTGCTGTTCCTGGTCGGGCTCGGGTCTGTCGCTGATCTTCGGCGTGACGCGGATCGTCAATTTCGCGCACGGCTCGCTGTACATGCTGGGGCTCTATATTGCCGCGACGGTGGCGGCAAAGCTCGGTGGCGCCCTGGGGTTCTGGGGTGGCGCGATCGCAGCCGCGCTGATTGTCGCCGCGATCGGGGCCGCGATCGAAATCGTGATCCTGAAACGAATTTATGCGGCCCCGGAATTGCTGCAGCTGATCACCACCTTCGGCATCGTGCTGGTGATCAAGGACGCCGCGCTCTACATCTGGGGGCCCGACGATATCCTCGGCCCAAAGGCTGCGGGCTTCAAGGGCGCGATCGAGATTCTCGGGCGGCAGGTGCCGTCCTACGATCTGCTGCTGATCGCGATCGGCCCGCTGCTTCTCGGCGCCACCTGGTTGCTGCTGACACGCACCCGCTGGGGCACGCTGGTGCGGGCAGCGACGCAGGATCGCGAAATGGCGGCGGCGCTCGGCGTCAATCAGGCGCTGCTGTTTACGACAGTGTTCGCGCTCGGCTCGTTTCTCGCCGGCCTGAGCGGCGCACTGTCGATGCCGCGCGAGCCGGCCAACCTGACCATGGATCTCGGCATCATCGCCGACGTGTTCGTGGTGACGGTGGTCGGCGGCCTGGGCAGCATCCCAGGAGCCTATGTCGCCGCCATCATCGTCAGCGTGGTGAAGTCGTGGTGCATCGGCATCGGCGATGTTCATCTGTTGGGAACTGTCATTTCATTCTCGAAACTGACGCTGGTCGCCGAATTCATCGTCATGGCGGTGGTGTTGATCTGGCGGCCGTGGGGATTGTTCGGCACGGTGCCGTCGGTGCAGCGTCAGACGACGCTGGCGGCGACACCGCTCGAGCCACTTGGGTCGCAGGATTTGATCTATCTCGTGCCGGTCGGCCTGATCCTGGCGATGGTGCCGATGTTGGCCGACCAGTTCAGCGTCGTGCTCGTGACCGACATCGTGCTGTTCGCGTTGTTTGCAGCGAGCCTCGGGCTGATGATGGGCGTCGGTGGCATGGCGTCGTTCGGACACGCCGCCTATTTCGGCGCCGGTGCTTATGCAGCGGCGATCCTGGCCAAGGCGGGCCTGCCATTCCTGCTGGCGGTGCCGGGCGGCGTCGCCTTTGCCGCCGCGATCGCCGCCGGCTTCGGTTGGCTGTGCGTGCGGCTCTCCGGCGTGTCGCTCGCCATGCTGACGCTGGCGCTGGCCCAGATCACCTGGGCGGTGGCATTCCAATGGGATGCGGTGACCGGCGGCTCGAACGGTCTTGTCGGTGTGTGGCCGCCATCGTGGCTCGCGTCGAAACGCGCCTATTATACGTTTGCCGTGGTCATTGCGTCGCTTGCCATCCTGGCCGTCTGGTCGCTCGCTCATTCGCCATTCGGCTACGCTTTGCGCGCGACCCGCGATTCGGCGCTGCGGGCGGAAGTGATCGGCATCGATACGCGGCGCATCCAGTGGCAGGCGTTCACCCTCGCCGGCACGTTCGCCGGGCTCGCCGGCGCGCTGTTCGTGTTCTCGAAGGGCTCGCTGTCGCCCGACAGCCTGTCGATCCCGCGCTCGATGGACGGTCTCGTCATGGTCCTGCTCGGCGGCGTGCAGACGCTGATCGGCCCGGTGGTCGGCGCCGCCGTATTCATCGGCCTGCAGGACTGGATCACGCGGGCGACCACCTATTGGCAGGCTGTGCTCGGGCTGGCGGTCATCCTGATCACGATGCTGTTTCCGCTCGGGCTCGTCGGCACGCTGCGTCGGCTCGCGGCGTTGATCGGGAGGCGCTGAGCAATGATCGTGCTCGAGGTCCGCGACCTGGCGAAATCCTACGGCGGCGTACATGCCGTGCGGGGCGTGTCGTTCGAAGTGGCCGCCGGCGAGCTGGTCGCGCTGATCGGCCCCAACGGCGCCGGCAAGACGACGACGTTCAACATGCTCAATGGCCAGATCAAGCCGGCTGGCGGCCGGGTCATGCTCGAGGATCGCGATGTCACGGGCTTCGAGCCGCGCGCCCTGTGGCGCCTCGGCGTCGGCCGCACATTTCAAATCACCGCCACTTTCCCCTCGATGAGCGTCGCCGAGAACGTCGAGGTCGCCTTGATGTCGCAGGCCGGCGCCTTCGGTTTCCTGCGCCAGGGCCGCCAGGACGCCAGAACCAAGGCTGCGGAACTGCTGCAATTGACCGGCATGGCGGCGCAGGCTGATCGCACTTGCGGCGAGCTCGCCTACGGCGACATCAAACGCGTCGAGCTCGCGGTCGCGCTGGCCAATGCGCCACGGCTGCTGCTGATGGATGAGCCGTGTGCCGGTATGGCGCCGAAGGAGCGCGACCAGCTGATGCGGCTCGCCGCCCGCACCGCGAAGGAGCGCAACACCGCCGTTCTCTTCACCGAGCACGACATGGACGTGGTGTTCGGCCACGCCAATAGAGTGCTGGTGATGAACCGCGGCCGGCTGATCGCGTCGGGCACGCCGGCCGAGGTCAGGACCAACAGCCAAGTGCGCGCCGTCTACCTCGGCTCGCGCGCCGAAGCGGCGGCAGGGTGAGGCGATCGAACCATGGCGCTGCTCGAAGTCGAAGATCTGAAGGCCTGGTACGGCGGCGCGCAGGCATTGTTCGGCGTCGGCTTCCAGGTGGCGCCGGGCGAGGTGTTGGCGCTGCTCGGTCGCAACGGCGCCGGCAAGTCGACCACCATGAGGGCGATTATGCGGCTGGTGCCGCGCGTCGAAGGCCGGGTGCGGTTCGCCGGCGAGGTGATCGACCGGCTGGCCACTCACTCGATTGCGCAGCGCGGCGTCGGCTACGTGCCGGAGGACCGCCGCGTGTTCACCGATCTCGACGTGATGGAGAACCTCGATGTCGGCCGTCTGCCGGCGCGCGACGGTCACGCCTGGACGCCGGACGAGCTGTTCGAGCTGTTCCCGAACCTCGGCGCCATGCGCGATCGGCCGGGCGGGCAGATGTCGGGCGGCGAGCAGCAGATGCTGACCATCGCCCGCACTTTGATGGGCAACCCGCGCCTGATCCTGCTCGACGAGCCATCGGAAGGCCTGGCCCCGGTCATCGTCGATGCCATCGAGGTCGCGGTGCAAGCCCTGAAGAAGCGCGGCGTGGCGATCGTGCTGTCCGAGCAGAACCTGCATTTCGCCCGCAGCATCGCCGATCGCGCCGTGGTGCTCGATCTCGGCCACGTCCGCTTCGGCGGCTCCCTTGCCGAACTCGACGCAAACGCTAGCATTCGCGACAGATATCTCTCGGTCTGAGGAGCCGTCATGCCCGCCGTCATCCGCAAGATCATCGTCACCGTCGAGGAAACCTGCCGCGAGGCCGGGCAATCGGTCTCGCCGCCGACGCGCAAGGCTGCCGCAGTCGCCGTGATCGACAATCCGTTCGCCGGCAGCCGGTCGGAGGACTTGTCGGCGCTGATCACGATCGGTGAGGAACTGGGCGGGCTCTTGACCAAGCGCGCCGTTGCAGCGCTCGGCATCGAAGGCGCAAGGGCTGAGAGCTACGGCAAGGCGGCAATCGTCGGCGAGAACGGCGAGCTCGAGCACGCCGCTGCGATCCTGCACCCGAAGATGGGCATGCCGGTGCGCACGGCGCTCGAAAAAGGTGCCGCGTTGATCCCGTCGGCGAAGAAGATGGGCGGTATGGGCACGGCGATCGACGTGCCGCTCGGCCACAAGGATGCGGCGTTCGTGCGCAGTCATTTTGATGCCATGGAAGTACGGGTCGCCGACGCGCCGCGGGCGAACGAAATCCTGGTTGCGATTGTCGTCACCGACAGTGGCCGGCCGGCGCCACGCATCGGCGGCCTGACGGTGGCCGAGATCAAGGGTGTCGATGGACTACGCTGAGACGCGGCGTGGTGCGGGCTGGCCCTTCGGCAGGAACAAGACATTGCGGTTTCGGATCGGCGAACCCCACGTCGTGTTGCTGTTCAAGCTGCGTATCACCGGCAGCGCCTCGACCACCTCGCGGTCGATGGTGACGAGCCATGGCGCGTAGCCGAATGTCTCGCAGATGGTTTCGGTGATCGCGATCGGATCGGCGTAGGCTCCGGTCAGCAATTCGACGATCAGCGGCGGGCGCCATCGGGCGATCGTCTCCCGGCCGCCCTGCAGCACCTGCAACTCGCTGCCTTCGACATCGACCTTGATCGCCCGCACGTCTTTGAATGCATAACTGTCGAGGGTGCGAACCTCGACGTTGAAACGCATCGCATTTGCGGGTTGTGCTTCGGCACCCTTCAATTTGCCGCCAAAATGCAGCGCGGCACCCTCCTGCGAAACCGGAACGACGAATTCCGCCGTACCGGACGCGTTCGAAAGCGCAATCTGATGTACCCGCGCGCGCCCTCTGAGCATCCGTTGCGCAAAGCCGGCATAGTCGGGATTGGGCTCGAACGCCTCGACCCGATCGACGATGCGAGAGAAGGCATAGGAGAAAAAGCCCTGGTTGGCGCCGACATCGATCGCGGTTCCGCCACGCGCAACGATATCGCCGAGAATATATAATTCGTGCTCGCCCCATAACGCTTCGCCGGCGAGCCGGTGCCGGTAGTAGAGCACGGACGGCACCGCCAGCATGGTGAGGCGTTCATTGAAGTTCAGGCTCATTGCTGGGTCCTGTTCGCAAGCGCAGGTGCGGCAGGATTGCACAAGTTCATGGCAGGATCTTCGCCTGGCGGTACTGCGTCACGATCGAAAGGAAGCGGCGCTCGCTGTCGTCCCAATCGTGGAAGCCGTGCTCGCGCGCCTTGTTGGTGCTCATGATCTCGTCCCACCAGCGGATCAGCGTCGCGTCGGCGAAGGCCCAATTGGCGACGTTGGCAAGCGGCTGATCGACGAGGCCGTGCTTCTTGACGATGCGCGCCCACGCCTTTTCCCACTCCGGCATGACATCGGCCAGGATCACCGGCCGCGGCGTTCCGCACGGCATTGCGAACGCTTCGGCCAGCTGCGGCCACAGCCTCGACCAGCGGAACACGTCGCCATTGGTCATGTTGAAGGCGTTGTTGCCTGCGTTCTCAGCCGTCGACATCCAGGCCATGCCACGCGCCAGCAGCGTGGTCGTCGTCACCTGGACGAGACTGGTATAGGCGCCGTCGGTGCTCGGGAAGTCGAGTGGCATACCGATCTCGCGGCAAAGTGCGGCGTAGGCACCGAGCGTGCTGACGAGGTTGCGCGGGTTGTGCGGCGAAAAGTGCAGCAGCGTGTTCGGCCGCGCCGCCGACCACCTCCACTTCGCGCCTTTCGAGCGGGCGCGCAGCAGGTCCTCCTGGTCGTAGTAGAAGTTCGGCGTGATGGTGCGAGGGTCATCCTCGCGCGCCGGGTTCGGGAACGGGCCGACGTGCACGCCGTAATACTTGCCGCCCTGCACCAGATTGACGTGAGCGAGCTTCTTGGACGCGGCCTCGGCGGCGTCGATCAGGTTGCCGAGGATCGCGACGTTGTTGTCGATGCTCTCCCGGCCGCGATCGTCGTGCGGCGCGCGGCCGCAGAAGAAGGCGTGGGTGATGTCGGCGTGCGGTTCGAGCGCGGCGCGGGCGGCGGCGGCGTCCATCAGGTCGGCATGGATGTACTCGACGCCGGCGATCGGCCGCGCCGGCGGCTTGCGGCAGACGCCAAGCACCCGCCACTCGGACAGCGTCGCCAGATGCGCCGCGAGCGCGCCGCCGATGGCGCCGGTCGCTCCGGCAATGACGGCGGTGTACTGGGGCATGGGGGTGCGGGCTCCGGTGATTGGGTCACGAATGGCACAGCGATACCATATGCGCCCGGCAGCGCCATTGCGCTCCGAGGGATAGGGGTCATTTCGGTCCGGCCGGAAGCGCCGGGAAGCGGGACGGCGACGAGCCGCCAGTTGGTTTTAAGGGGATGGGCTCTTCGCCTCGCCGGGATTTCAAGCCCCTGCGCCCGGTCACTCATTCGGTTGCCCGAACTTGCTCCCGCGTCCCGCTGCGATGACACGTTGTCCGCCGCACGTCCCGCCCATCCAAAGCGGAACAGATCAGGGCACGCACCCCTGAACGCAGTGTGGACGGCGGTGAGCTTAGGCCCGCGCGCATCATCACTCATCCCCGAGTGGGTGGGCCCACCGGGGCACGGATGATCTGCCGAGGCAAATCACCAGTGTTCGCCACCACGTAACCGCCAGCACACGTCTACGCTCCCGACCGTGGTGTCAGACGAGGAGCAGTATCGCACGGGGGCGGAGACCGTGGATAAGTCGGAGGCGCGTGAAGCAAGTGAAATGGTGAATTCGTGAGGTTGTGAAGGCGGCGCACGGAATTTCCCTCTCCCCGTAGCGCGCTTTTTTCGCGCGTACGGGGAGAGGGTTAGGGTGAGGGGCAGCGACGCGAAGATTCGATCGACAGCGGGCTGGGCGAGATGCATGTGGGACGAAGAAAAAGGGTGTCGGCGCGAGCGGCCGCCCCTCACCCTCGGCCGGCAAGTGCGCCGGCCTCTGCCCTCTCCCCCGAAGTGGCGGGGGAGAGGGGAAGAAGCGGGCTCGCCGGGACTCCGTGTAAGATCAGGGAGCGAATTGAAACCCAACACGGAGACTCGCGATGGATAAGCATAGCAGTACGGCTACACTGCTTCTGTGCCTGTCGTGGACAGGGAGTTTATTTGCCAAGCTCGGGGAAAAAGGCCTGCTTAGCCAACAAGACGGCATCGATATCCTTGAGCACGCGCTGCTGAATCTTGAAACACAGCAGGCGATTGCTGGTGCAGATAGCGTCTCAGTCGCAATTGCGCGCCAGCAGTTAGACGACATGATCAAGGAACTTCGCGCCCCTTGAATTCAATCGCGGCACGCAGGCACAGCCCAGACACAAGCTGCTACATTTCGGTATTTGGATGCCTTCGCTTCGTGATCACCGGACTCTAACTTATCGTGCAACTCATCTAGCGCCTTCACGCTTCGGTGCGCTACCTTAGCCCGAAAGCCCCCGGAGCCCGCTATGGCCGATCCTGCCGCTGCCACTGCCACCGCCGGCAAGGTCGTCATTCGCAATGTCGGGCTGATGCTGTCGGGGGCGCTGGAGAAGCCGATCCTCGATGCCGACACCGTGGTCTCGGTCGATGGCCGCATCACTGAGGTCGGCCGCCTCAAGGACTGCGATACCGGTGTCGCCAAAACCACCATCGACGCGCGCGGCTGCGCGCTGTCACCCGGCCTGATCGACAGTCACGTGCACCCGGTGTTCGGTGACTGGACGCCGCGCCAGAACCAGATGGGCTGGATCGAATCGTTCCTCAACGGCGGCGTCACCACCATGATCTCGGCCGGTGAGGTGCATCTGCCCGGCCGGCCGCGCGACATCGTCGGCGTCAAGGCCTTAGCGATCACCGCGCAGCGGGCATTCTTCAATTTCCGCCCCGGCGGCGTCAAGGTCCACGCCGGCGCGCCGACCATCGAGAAGGGCATGGAGGAGAGTGACTTCGCCGAGATGGCCAAGGCCGGGGTCAAGCTGTTGGGCGAGGTCGGCCTCGGCACGGTGAAAGCCGGTGACGAAGCCAAGAAGATGGTCGCCTGGGCCCGCAAGTACGGCATCCAGTCGACGATCCACACCGGCGGGCCGTCGGTGCCGGGCTCAGGCTACATCGATGCCGACGTGGTGCTCGAAGCCGACGCCGACGTCATCGGCCACATCAACGGCGGCCACACCGCGCTGCCCCTGAAGCAGATCGAATGCCTGTGCGAGGGCTGCGGCCGCGCCATCGAGGTCGTGCACAACGGCAACGAATTCGCCGGCCTGCACGCGGTCAAGATCGCCAATTCGATCGGCCAGCTCGACCGCGTCATCCTCGGCACCGACAGCCCGGCCGGCTCCGGCGTGCAGCCGCTCGGCATCCTGCGGGTGATTTCGATGCTGTCGAGCTTCGGCGATATGCCGGCCGAAAAGGTGTTCTGCTTCGCCACCGGCAACACCGCCCGCACCCGCGACCTCGACTGCGGTCTGATCGAGGTCGGCCGCGCCGCGGATTTCGTGTTCATGGACAAGGCGCAGCATTCGGCGGGGAAAGATTTGCTGGGAAGCGTGCGCATGGGCGACCTGCCCGGCATCGGCATGGTGGTGATCGACGGCTTCGTGCGCTGCGCCCGCTCGCGCAACACGCCGCCGGCAGAGAAGGTGCCGGAGGTGGTGGGGTAAGCCGACAAGGGATTGTCTCGGCGCAGACGCGTGCCAATATGCTTTGCATGACCAGGCGAAACGCTCTCGGTATTGTTGTTGCAGCGGTTGTTACGGCGGCTGCCGGCCCGGCTTTGGCGCAATACGACAAGGACGGCCGCTATGTGCCGTCGCCGATGGGGGTGCCGACCGATCCTTATGCCCGGCCGGTCCCGCTTTATCCCGGCAGCCCCGGCGGCACCACCGGCACGCCGATCTGGCCGCGCGGCACGTTGCCGCCGCCTTTGCCGCCGATGGTCTTGACGCCGCGCCCGGCCGATACCGTGACCGTGCCCTACACCACCCTGCCGGTGCCGCTCACCCTCGAGCAGTGTGAGCAAGGCTGGTCGAAATCGACCCACGTTACGCCGGTCGAGTTCAGGCGCCGCTGCCACTTGATGAAACGCCGCGCTACCAAATCCAAGTGAGAGCTGCTGGACCGCGCACGCAGCGTCCCCCAACCCGGCGCGCATAGCTCCCCCTAGTTCGCAAATCTTGAACTAGCGAACACGGGACACTAGGTTCACGCGCAATTGCCAATCCGCCATGGAGACCTGCCGATGTCGAGCAAGTTGTTCTCGTCCTATTCGCTGCGTGAATTGAAACTCGACAATCGGCTGGTGGTCTCGCCGATGTGCCAGTACAGCGCCGATGACGGTTCGGCCAACGACTGGCACATGATGCACCTGGGGGCGCTGTCGAACTCGGGTGCCGGGCTGCTGATCGTCGAAGCCACCGCGGTCGAGCGCGAGGGCCGCATCACCCACGGCTGCACCGGTCTTTACAGCGACGACAACGAAGCCGCGATGAAGAAGGTGTTCGACGCCTGCCGCCGCCGCGGCACGGCAAAGCTCGGCATCCAGCTCGGCCACGCCGGCCGCAAGGCGTCGGCCAAACGGCCGTGGGAAGGCGCGCAAATGAACGAGCCGGAGGAGAAGGCGCCGTGGCTGACCAAGGCGCCGTCGGCAATCCCCTTCGCTGACGGTTGGCACGTGCCGCAGCCGTTCACGGCCGCGGAGATCGAGGCGCTGCCGACCAAGTTCGCCGCCGCCGCCAAACGCGCCGACCGCATCGGCTTCGACCTCGCCGAGGCCCATGGCGCGCATGGCTACCTGCTGCACGCGTTCCTGTCGCCGCATTCCAACAAGCGTACCGACCAGTGGGGCGGCAGCCTGGAGAATCGCATGCGACTGCCGCTCGCGGTGTTTCAAGCGATGCGGGCCGCCTGGCCGGCGTCGAAGCCGCTCGGCATGCGCATCTCGGCGGTCGACTGGATCGACGGCGGCTGGGCCATCGAGGACTCGGTGGTGCTGGCAAAGAAGCTCAAGGATCTCGGTTGCGACTTCATCGACGTATCAACGGGCGGCATCGATCTCAACATCCGCCCGCCGGTGGCACCGGGCTTCCAGGTGCCGTTCGCAACCGCGATCAAGGAGAAGGTCGGCATACCGGTGATGGCGGTCGGCATGATCACAGACGCCGAGCAGGCGGAGGCGATCGTTGCCGAAGGCCGTGCCGACATGGTGGCGATCGCCCGCGGTTTCCTCGACGACCCGCACTGGGGCTGGCACGCCGCCTACAAGCTCGGCGCCGAGGTCAGGCTGCCGCCGCAATATGCCCGCGCCGGACTCAAGGCCTGGGATCCTGCCCGCAAGCGTCATGGCGCCAAGCTGTGACAATCAGAAACGGCTGATTAACCAGAAAAATCAAGCACTTGTAAAGCGTGTTGTGGTGAGGTGACGCTGGCGGGAGAACGTCGGCTCAACAACACGCGTGCAAGGCCAGTGACGACCGTACACAAACCGCGGCGCCTGCTCGAGCGAGCGGCCAGGCGCGCCCGCGCATTCGTCGCTCGCCTGTTGTCCGGCCACGGCGGCAAGCCGGCGGCCGGGTCAATCATGTTCGGTCCCGAACGCCGCCGCCGCGTCGATCATCGCATCGAGCAGTTGCGCGACATGCAATGGGTGCTGCGCGAGAACGAGGCGCGCTATCGCAATCTGCTCGACACCCAGGCCGACATCATCGTGCGGCGGCAGGCCGACGGTCGCATTTCGTTCGCCAACGCCGCGTTCTGCCGGACGTTCGGGATCGATGCCGAATTGATTGTGGGCCAGTGCTTCGAGCCGGTGGTGCTCGATCGCGATGCTGCAGCCGATGGTGCCGATGTCACCGGCGGTTCCAGCCGGCGCTTCACCGAGCAGGTCGAGACCGTGGAGGGGCCGCGCTGGCTGTCTTGGGAGGAATACCGGGTGCCGGCGGTCGATGGCCGCACGCTCGATGTGCAGCGCGTTGGCCGCGACGTAACGACGGCCCGGCTGGCGGCGGCAGAGCTTGCCAACGCGCGCGATCAGGCCGAGGCGGCCAATCGCGCCAAGTCCCGGTTCCTCGCGGCCATGAGCCACGAGATCCGCACGCCAATGAACGGCATCCTCGGCATGTCGGCACTGCTGCTCGACACTGAACTGACGCCAGAACAGCAGACCTATCTCAACGCCGTCGACCAGTCGGCCAAGACACTGCTGGCGCTAATCGACGAGATTCTCGACTTCTCCAAGATCGAGGCCGGCAAACTGACGCTGCAGCAGGAACCGTTCGCACTCGACCGCTGCGTCCAGAGCGCGGTCGAATTGCTGAGCCCCCGGGCCCACGAGAAGGGTCTCGAGATTGCCTGGACGATCGATCCGATGCTGCCGGCGCAGGTGGTCGGCGACGAGGCGCGCGTGCGCCAGATCCTGCTCAATCTCGTCGGCAACGCGGTGAAATTCACCGAGCGCGGCGGCGTCCTCGTTCGCGTACTCAAGGGCGCCGCGGCCGACCGCATCAAGCTGGTCGTCAAGGACACCGGGCCCGGCATCGCCCGGCAGGCACTGGCCAGCCTGTTCTGCGAGTTCGAGCAGGTCGAGAGCATGGTCGGGCGCCGGCAGGACGGCACCGGTCTCGGGCTGGCGATCTCGAAGCGTCTGGCGCGCGCCATGGGTGGCGACATCCGGGTCGAAACGGTTCCGGCGCGGGGCGCGACGTTTACCGTCGAACTGGTACTGCCCGGTGCTGCGGCGGCGCCCCCGCTCAGGATGATGATGCCGGCAATCGAGGAGCCGCGGGTGCGCCGCGCCGCACTCGTGCTCGACCGGTTGATCGAGCGGCGCGCACTCGCCGACATGCTGCGGGCGGCTGACGTGGTGGTCGACGAGTTCGACGAGGTCGAGAGCCTCGCGCACCTCGAAGCCGCCGCCGCCAGTGGCGTTCCCGTCGATCTCGTCGTCGTCGACGTCGACGAGGATACGGCGCTGGCCGGCGCATTCCTGGCAAACGCCCGCAAGCTCGCGCCGGAACGGCAGGTGCGCGGCGTGGTGCTGATCGGCACCAATGCGCGCGGCGGGCTCAAGACCTTCCGCAGCCAAGGTTTCGACAGCTATCTGGTGCGGCCGCTGCGGCCGCAGTCGCTGCTGGCGCAACTTAGCGCCCAGCCGAACGAGAACCGGCTGGAGGACGGCTTCGACGGCTGCGAACGCGGTGTCTCGGACGCGCCCGGTGCCGGATCGGAGCGCAAACGCCGGGTGCTGCTTGCCGAGGACAATCCGATCAACGCATTGCTGGCCTCGAGCATGCTCGACAAGGCTGGATGCGAGACCCGGATGGTGACCGATGGCCGGCAAGCGGTGGACGCAGTGCGCGCATCGCTGGAGCCCGACGCCGAGTGTTTCGATATGGTGTTGATGGACGTGCACATGCCCGAGCTCGACGGCCTCGATGCCACTCGAAAGATCCGCGCCATGGCGCAGCCGGGCGTGAAATTGCCGCCGATTGTCGCCCTGACCGCCAACGCCTTTTCCGAGGACCGTGCACGCTGCCTGGAAGCCGGCATGAGCGACTATCTGGCAAAGCCGTTCGAACGTTCCGATCTCGAGCGAGTGCTGACCCGGTGGTGCAGTCCGTCGACGGCCAAGAATAGTCAGGTTGCTGCCTGACGCGGCGGCGTCGCTCATGCGTCATAAAGCCATGTTAACCCCTGGTCGTTGCGCGAAACGCTAACGACGGCGCAACCGGTGCTCTGGCGCTGCCGGTGCCGATGAGGCATCGTGACCCGGAGGGAAAGAAAATGGCACTCATGCGTCATCGCCGGCCCGCCAGTAAGCTCGAGGGGCTTTGGGCATCCGGGTTCGGCCGGATACGTTGGCGGCTGCGGCCGGAGCCGGGCAAGCGGGCATTTGGGCTGGCGGCGCTGCAGGCTTTCAAGGGACTGCGCACAGGCAAAGGCAATATGCAGCGCTCGAAGCGCTGGCTGCGGCCGCGGCCGACCAAGTCGTCGCGAATATACGGCCAGATCGGCACCCTGCAGGTGCGTCTCGCGCGGACGACGGCCGATGTGCGGATGGCGCAGCGGCTGCGCTACGATGTATTTTACCGCGAGATGTCGGCGGTGGCCAATATTGCCGCGCAGATCCGCCAGCGTGATGAAGACCCCTATGACGCCGTTTGCGACCACCTTCTGGTGTTCGACAGCGAAATCGAGAATTCGGTCGGGGCTGGCTGGAGCGGTGGCCGCAAACCGCGCGTGGTCGGCACCTACCGGGTGCTGCGGCAGGAAGTGGCCGAGCGCGGCAGCGGCTTCTACACCCAGGGCGAGTATGACATTGCGCCGCTATTGGCGCGTTGTTCGAAGACCCACAGGTTCATGGAGCTGGGTCGTAGCTGCGTGCTGAAGCCCTACCGCAACAAGCGCACCGTCGAACTGCTGTGGCACGGCTTGTGGACCTACGTGCGTCAGCATCGCGTCGACGTGATGATCGGCTGCGCCAGCTTCGAGGGCACGGATCCCGAGCAGCACGCAATGGCGCTGAGCTTCCTGCATCACCACGCGCTGGCGCCGCCCGAATGGCGGGTCCGCGCGCATGAGCGGCTGCACGTGCCGATGAACCGGCTGCCGAAAGAGCGGGTCGATGCCCGGGCCGCGCTCAAGGCCATGCCGCCCTTGATCAAGGGCTACCTGCGGCTCGGCGCATTCGTCGGCGACGGCGCCGTGATCGATCGTCAGTTCGGCACGACCGACGTATTGATCTGCCTGCCGGTGGAGAAGATCGACCCGCGCTACTTCGAGCATTTCGGCAAGCCCGAGGAGCGCGAAAGCCGGGTGGCGCCGGGGCGGCGCAGCCTGCAGCCGGTCTGAGCCGGTCGCCACGAGCCCCGATTGAGCATCTTTGCATCGGCCCCGTGGACGTAGCCGGCGCGGCTACCTATAACGGCGGCATCGATCGGCAACGCAGCGACGCTCCGCCAGATGACAGTGATAGACGAACGCACCGCCAACCGCATCGCCAAGCTGTGCGCCGAGCACGGCCTGCGCATGACCGGGCAGCGGCGCACGATCGCACGAGTCCTTTCCGACGCTGCCGACCATCCCAACGTCGAAGAGGTGCACGCCCGGGCGCATCGCCTCGATCGCCGGATCTCGCTTTCGACCGTCTACCGAACGCTGCGCTTGTTCGAGGAGAAGGGCATACTCGCCCGCCACGCCTTCGGCGAAGGGCCGCGGCGCTACGAGGAAGCCCGGCGCGAGCACCACGACCACCTGATCGACATCGACGGCGGCGGCGTGATCGAGTTCCGCAGCGAGGAGATCGAGAAGCTGCAGGAGCGGATCGCACGCGAGCTCGGCTTCAAGCTCGTCGGCCACCGGCTTGAACTCTACGGCGTGCCGCTACGCCGCGTGAAGAAGTGAGTGGCAACCGGCGGGAGACTTCGACGTGGCAGACAATCGGCTGACGGCGGATGCGCGGCAGAAGCTGAAGCAGGTCAGCGTCGCGACCTTGACCACCTGCCTGTTCAAGCGGGGCTTCAAGTCGCAATTGATCCAGAACGTCCGGCCGATCGATCCGGCGGGCGAGCGTCTCGTCGGCGAGGCGTTCACGCTGCGCACGATCCCGGCGCGCGAGGATCTCGCCACGCCGGCGATCCTGGCCGACCGGAACTACCCGGCTCGCGCCGCCATCGAGGCCTGTCCGCCGGGCCACGTCCTGGTGATCGACAGTCGCAAGGACCCGCGTGCCGCTTCGGGCGGCGACATCCTGATGACGCGGCTCAAGGTGCGCGGCGTCGCCGGCTGCGTGACTGACGGTGGCATGCGTGATTGTGCCGACATCGCCGCGCTGGGTCTGCCGGTCTACCAGGCGCAGCCTTCGGCGCCGATCAGTCTGGCACAGCATTTTGCGGTCGAGATGAACGTGCCGATCGCCTGTGGTGACGCGCCGGTGTTTCCCGGCGACATCATCGTCGGCGACGCCGAGGCGGTGATCGCACTGCCGGCGCAGCTCGCCAACGAACTCGCCGCTGAGGCTTTCGAGATGACCGCCTACGAGGACTTTGCCGTCGAAGCCGTACGCGGCGGCGCGCAGCTGTTCGAGGTCTACCCGGCGAACACCGAAAGCAAGGCGCGGTTCGCGCAATGGCGGCTCGCGAAGGGCCGCTGATCCCGATCAGCGTGCCGGCAAATATGAAGATTGGTCTCAGGCGAAGCGCTGCGTCGCCGCCACGATCTCACGGGCGATGCCGGGCTCGGTCATGGCATGCCCGGCGTCGGGCACGATGCGCAGCTCGGCCGACGGCCATACCCGGTGCAGATCCCAGGCGTTCTTGAGTGGGGTGACGACATCGTAACGGCCGTGCACGATCACGCCGGGGATGCCGGCCAGCCGAGGCGCGTCGCGCAGCAACTGGTCGTCGGCGTCGAAGAAGCCGCGGTTGATGAAATAGTGGCATTCGATCCGCGCGAAGGCGATGGCGTAGGCATCGGCGCCGAACAGTTTCAGGCGCTCCGGGTCCTGGTGCAGCGACAACGTCGACCCCTCCCAGATGCTCCAGGCCTTGGCGGCCCTGAGCTGCACTGCCCGGTCGGAATCGGTAAGGCGCTTGTAGTAGGCGGCGATCATGTCGCCGCGCTCGGATACTGGGATAACCTCGCTGAACTTCTCGAAAGCATCGGGGAACAACCAGCTGCAGCCGTCCTGGTAGAACCAGTCGAGTTCGGCCTTCCGCAGCAGAAAGATGCCGCGCATGATCAGGTGGGTCACTCGTTCGGGGTGGCGCTCGGCATAGGCGATGGCCAGCGTCGAGCCCCACGAACCGCCGATGATCTGCCAACGCTCGACCCCGAGATGGCGGCGCAGGCATTCCATGTCCTCGACAAGATCCCAGGTCGTATTGTGCGCGATGCTGGCATTCGGCGTCGATCGCCCGCAGCCGCGCTGGTCAAACAGGATGATGCGATAGCGGGCTGGGTCGTGGTAGCGGCGCATCGTCGGATTCGAGCCGCCGCCCGGACCGCCATGGACGACGAGGGCCGGAAGGCCGTGCGGGTTGCCGCAGACCTCGTAGTAGATTTCATGCCCGGCCGATACGGCGAGCATCCCGGCGGCGTAGGGCTCGATCGGGGCGTAGATGCCGGCCGGGCCGGAATCCGCGGTGGCTGGGGGCGTGCGTGCACTCATGCAGGTTTGAGGCTACGAGCGCGACGGCGGTCCGGCAATAGGCAGATTGGCGGGGCAGACCGGCCGTGCTCAGCAAATATCCTGTGCGGCCTTTGAACCGCTGGGCCACCTGCAGCGTCATATCGGTACGGCAGGGTGAGATGCGTGTCCCGAAGGCGTCTGCTACCTGCCGCGATCTGGTACCGCAGCGATATCTGGGTTCCAGCAAGAGTGGCACCGGGAGCATCCCCCGGCTCAGGCATGCCCCCCCTCGACCCGCCTGAGCGCTGCCGGGCCACTCGAATCGATTCGTCACGACCGGGTAATGATTCACGACGCATCGGGCCGTCATGTGCTGGCGAAGTTCCGGTTTTCCACAACGGTGTGCAGCCAAAACGAGTCACATTTGCCACACCCGATGGCGTCGCTTCGGCGAAGTCATCGATGCACGCCGTGCAGGTGCGGCTGGCAGTTTTGATGTCGCGGAAATCGGCCGTTCTGCGACACGGTCGGCCGGGCAGGCATTGGCCACATCACCGGTCGGCTCTGGTTGCGCCTTGATTTAGGCGGGTTTTTCTTGGTCTTGTTGGGTCGAAGCGCGGCCGCCGGGAACGCGGCGGCACTTCCTCACCTGGCCGATTTTCAGCGTCGGCCCGATTATGATTGCTGTTATCGATGGCTCGGCAGTACCGATTGCGGTGCCGAATACGATTCGGCGGCGAAGCATTATGCTCGTTGTGAACAACTATTCATTTCGCCGCCGTGTTTTCGTCCGCACATTCAATGCTATACATCGTGTCGGCACCAACCAATGGAGATGACTGCCGTGATCAACAAACTGACTCGTTGGGGAATTGGCGTCGCGGCCGCGACCGCGTCGCTCGGACTGTTCGTCGCCACCGCCAGCGCCCAGCTTGCGCCCGCGCCAGCAGCTCCGAAGGCTCCGGCCGCAGCGCCGGCACCTGCGGCAAAGGCTCCGGCTCCGGCTCCGGCCGCGCCGAAGGCCGCCGCCAAGACCGAGAAGAAGCCGGCTTCCGCCTGCAAGGGCCTCGACGAGGCGGCGTGCAAGGCCAACGCCGAGTGCACCTACGTCGTCCCGACCAAGGTCAACAAGGCGACCGGCAAGGTCCAGTCCGCATACTGCAAGAAGGCTCCGACACCGCCGAAGAAGGCTGCTGCCAAGGCCGCCGCTCCAGCTGCTGCGAAGGCTGCGGCTCCGGCCGCGGGTGCTCCGGCTCCAGGCGCACCGGCCGCGAAGAAGCCCTGAGCTGATCGCTCCACGCGAGCCGACTGCTCTTGACAACGGCTGCCGCACCCAGAGGCTGCGGCAGCCGTTTTTTTGCTCGGGCCAGTGCAGACGGTGGTTAGTGCAGATGGTTCGAGCGCCAGTCGCTGGTGGGCTGCTCGGCGAATGTGACCTGGGCAGTGGCGTGACCACCCGGTGAGCGGTAGTTCGCAAACACCGCCGAGTTCGACGCGGCCGCCGCCAAGGCGGCATTGAACTGGGCCATTGGCCACATCATCGCCTGCCAGGCCAAGACACCGGGCATGGCGGGTTGTGACGCCGGCGCGAACGGCGCCCAGTAGGATTGCATGGGCTGCATCGCCGCCATGGCGGATGCGAACGTCGCCAGCGCAGACCACGGTTGCGCACCGGCGGACATCATCGGCATGCCGAGCATCGGGTTGAAAGATGCGCCCCAGGCGTTCCACGGTGCGCTCGCGGCGTTGCCGGGCATTGCCCAGGAACTCCAGTCGAACGGATTCGGCGCTGGCGCACGGTACCAGGAACGGGCTGGATCAGGGGCTTTGGCGCCGGTCCAGAACGCCGTCGATGCCTGCAGGGCGCTGGCCGTGGCATCCGAAATCGACTTGGCGACGGCGTTGGCAAGCTGGAATTGCTGATCGTACAGCATGGCGCAAACTCCGATGAACCGCGAATTCGGCGCCACGATACAATAATTGCTGCGTTGCAGCAATCAATATTGCAACGCACCTATCAACATCGGGTCGCGACGGCTGGTGGCCCGTTCAGGCCTTTGCCGGCGGCGGCGTGGTCGGCGCCTGCGGTTCGGTTGCCATCACGGCCGACGCCGGCTGGTAGATATCCTGCTCTTCCGAGCCCGCACGACGACCGGCGAATAACCAATAGACGACGCCGCCGACCAGACCGGCGGCGGCAAAGGCCGTCATCGCATAGGAATTGAAGATCGAGTTCGATGCCGGCGCCTCGCCGAAATACTGTGCGGAAAAGCCGGCGACGGCGATGCCGAGACCCACGATCGCGTGAAAGAATATGCCGCGAATGGCCTGCCATTCCGAGATCGCGGCGGCGAGCAACGCGAACGGCGCGGCGAATACGGCGCTATGGGTGGCGGTCAGGGCGATCCATTCCATGATCGTGCCGATTTTGTCGGGATCGCCGCCGATCACATCCTGCGGACCGACGGCGAACAGCACCTTGGTCAGCCCGGCCGCGAAGCACGCCAGCACGAAACCAAAAAGCACCCGGAAGATCGCTTTCAACATGCTCTGGTCCTTTGGCATTGGCCGCAGCCTGCTGGGCCCCCGACAAGGTTAGCGCCGTCGGGCAGGACAGATCAATGGACAGCAGTCGGAAGTCGTTAACCACCTGGTGTTCACGCCCGGCGTCCGGCGAGCAGCCAGTAGACGAGCCCGCCGGCGAACCCGGCGGTGGCAAATACCTGCCACAGGGCGGCGCCGGCGACGGCGGCGTCGGCCTGCTGGCCGAAGCGGGCGAGCAGCGGGATCGCTGCCAGCGCGGCGCCACCACCCAGAATATAGTAGAGCGCGCTGCGCACGCGCGCCACCTCGCCGATGACGATCAGCACCAACGCCGGCAGGATGGTGAAACTGGCAGCGATCAGCGCGCCGTTGCCGACGAGGTCCAGAATCGCCTCGAAGAGGTCGGTGCCGGACGCCGTCATCGCCTGCACGATGCGCTCGTAGCCGAGCGTCAACAGCACGAACATCGACGTCGCCATCGCCGTCAGGAAGGCAATCGGCACCACGATCATGCGTCCAAGCGTTGACCAGAACATGCGCCTCAGGCCTCACCGCCGGTTGCGGCACCGGCTTGCCGCGGGCCACGCTCGCTGGCGCGCAGCTTCTGGCTTTCAGATTTGAGCTGGCCGCAGGCGGCAAGGATGTCGCGGCCGCGCGGCGTGCGCACCGGGCTCGCATAGCCCGCCTTGTTGATCACCGCGGCAAAGCGTTCGATCTGCTCCCATTCGGAGCATTCGTAAGTCGTGCCCGGCCACGGGTTGAACGGGATCAGGTTGATCTTGGCCGGGATGTTCTTCAACAGCTGTACCAGTGCGCGGGCGTCGTCGAGGCTGTCGTTGACGCCCTTCAGCATCACGTACTCGAAGGTGATGCGCCGGGCGTTCGAAAGGCCGGGGTAGTCGCGGCAGGCCTGCATCAGCTCGCCAATGGGATAGCGCTTGTTGATCGGCACCAGCTCGTCGCGCAGCTCGTTGCGGGCGGAATGCAGGCTGATCGCCAGCATGGTGCCCGATTGCGCGCCCCAGCGCGGGATTTCCGGCACCACGCCCGAGGTCGACAGCGTGATCCGCCGCTTCGACACCGAAAGGCCCTCGCCGTCGGCGGCGACCTCCATCGCCCGTTTGACGTTGTCGAAATTGTACAGCGGCTCGCCCATGCCCATCAGCACGATGTTGGTGATCTTGCGGTCGCCTTCCGGCAGCAATCGCGAGTCGCCCGGCGGCGTCGCGCCCGGCCAATCGCCGATGCGGTCGCGCGCAACCAGGATCTGGCCGACGATCTCCTCGACCTCGAGGTTGCGCACCAGCGGCTGCGTGCCGGTGTGGCAGAACGAGCAGTTGAGCGTGCAGCCGACCTGGCTCGAGATGCACAGCGTGCCGCGATCGATCTCGGGGATATAGACGCACTCGATTTCCGGAGCTCGCCTTTCGTGGCCGCGGATGGGCAGACGGAGCAGCCACTTGCGGGTGCCGTCGACCGAGACCTGCTCGTCGACGATCTCGGGTCGGTCGAGCGAGTACCGGGTGGCAAGCGTCGCGCGCAGATCTTTCGACACGTCGGACATCTGCTCGAAAGTGGTGACGCCGCGCACGTAGATCCAGCTCCACAGCTGGTTGACCCGCATGCGCAATTGCTTCTCGGGCACGCCGACGGCAGCCAGCGCGGCGCGCAGACACTCGCGATCGAGGCCGGCAAGGGTCGGCTTGGCCGGGACAGTCGCGGCCGGGCTGATTTCCGGCGTTCTATCGATGACGAGGACCATGGAGCTTCCTGGGCAGAGACTTCGCCTCTCACTAGCGCCAATCGCGCCCGGCGGGAAGGGACGTGCGGGTTCAGGCGATCGGGCTTGGATCAGTCTTCATGAACACCGCAATCCAAACCGTCGGCTGGTCGGGATCCGTCCAGGCGACGCGGTGGCGGCAATGGGCGGGGAGGAACACGGCGTCGCCGCGCTCCATCACCACTTCGTCCGCCTCGCCTTCGATGCTCAGACGCGCCCTGCCGGTGAGCACCATTACCCATTCCGCCTCGTGCTGGTCATACCAGACCCCTACCGGCGAAGCTTGGCCCCTCGAGACGATGCGCTCGACGCGGGCGGCCAATCCGGCGGCAAGCGTTTCGCTCACCTCGCCGTCGGCGGCCGATGGCAAGGCCGAAAGCAGGTTCTGCACCGATGGCTTGAACACGGGTGGCAAGCGCGACCTATTTCTTCACGAACATCAGCAGCATGCGATCGCTCTCGCCGATCGCGGCATACTTCTCGCGGTCCTGGTCCTTGAGGCGATAGGTCGGCGGCAGCGTCCACACGCCGGCGGAATAGTCCTTGGTGTCTTTCGGATTGGCATTGACGTTGCTCGTGGCGAGGAGTTTGAACCCGGCCTTCTCGATCATCGCGATGGCGTAGTCCTCGCGCACATAGCCGGATTTCGCGGCCGGGTCCTGCGGCAGGTCGGTGCGGCCGCGATGCTCCTCGAGGCCAAGAATGCCGCCGCGGCGCAACACCTTGTGGCAGGCGGCAATCACCTGGTCGGCTTTGCCAGCCGCCATCCAGCTGTGCAGGTTGCGGAAGGTGAGGACATGGTCGGCGCTGCCCTCGGGGCCAAGATCGGGCGTGTCGGCAGAAAAGTCGACCGTGATCACCTTGTCGTAGTTGGCCGGATCGGCAGAAAGCTTCGCCTTGGTGTCGGCGATCGACTTCATGACCTCCGGCCGCTCGGGGTTGGGTTTCGGGATGGCGGCGACATAGCGGCCGCCTTTCTTCAGGTACGGCGCCAGGATTTCGGTCCAGTAGCCGGCGCTGCCGGGCAATATCTCGACTACTTTCGCTCGCGGCGTCACTTTCAGGAACGTCAGTACCGGCAGCGGATTGCGATACTTGTCGCGCGCCTTGTTTTCCGCCGACCGTTGCGGCCCGTCGATCAGCTGCTGCAGCGCCTTGCGGTCGCTCGTCTTGGCAGCGGCGCTGGCGTTGCCGCTCATGGCGAATGTCACCAGCAAGGCTGCAGTCCAGCCGATCGACTTGGTTAATGAAGCTGCCATCGATGCCCCCTATCTCCTGCGGCGAGTTGAGCAGAAGGCCGGTGGCGAGGCAATCGAGGTCACAGGTCGACAAAGAATTCGCGATTTTCTGCAGTGAGGCATGAACCTTTTTCGGCGGTCCGACGACGAACCTGATGTGAGCCTGATGGGGCAGCCCCCGCCCCGACCCAACATCAACCGAAAGGAGTTCGCGTCATGACCCTCACGATCTCGAAAACCCTGAAGTTCGCCGCCATCGCAACTGCAATCGCCATCGGCAGCGCCGCCGTCCCGGGCGTCTCCGCACCGGCCGAAGCCAAGAAGGTGATCTTCGTCAAGAAGGTGTTCCACAAGCATTTCGCCCACCGTCATCACCGCTACATCGGCACCGGGCTTCTGCTCGCAGGCGGCGGCTACTATGCCTACAATAATGGATGCTACTGGCTGAAGGTCCGTGCCATCAACACCGGCAGCGAATACTGGTGGGACCGCTACCACGCCTGCCGCGGCGAGTGACCCGGGTGCGGTCTCGACTTGATGGTGCCTGGCTTCAGCCTGGCACCATCCTGGCGAGCTCGGTGCCAGGCTGAAGCCAGGCACCGTTCCGAATTCACGCCGGCTTGCCGACTGCAAACCCCGCCGTGCCGGCGTAGCCCTTGACGATCGCCTCGCGATCGGCGCGCGACAGCACCGCCTCGATATCCGTGAATCCGGCCGGGGCCAGTTTTTCCACCTCGTCGATCACCCGCTCCGGCCCGCCCTTGCGATTGAGGCGGACGATCTCGGCGGTTTTCGGCAGGCGATCCTGCTCGTACATGGCGAGTGCCTGCATCGGATGCTCGGCCTTGGCGAGCCAGTCGGTGAGGCAGCGGGCGTCGAGGATGGCCTGCGCTGCGCCGTTCGAGCCGACCGGGTACATCGGATGCGCCGCGTCGCCCAAAAGCGTGACCCGCCCGAAGCTCCAGCGTGGCAGCGGATCGCGGTCGCACATCGGGTACTCGAAGCAGTCCTTGGTCGCCCGCACCAACGCTTCGACGTCGAATCCCGGCACGCGGAAGCGGCGGGAATAGGGGATCACATCGTCGGTGCGGCCCTGGCGCGACCAGCTCTCGCGCGGCGGCGGCGTGACCGCGCCATCGGCAATGCGGATCGCGATCGCCCAGTTGGTGAGGCGCGTTCCCGGCGCAGCGCCTTCGGCGATCGGATAAAGAGCGAGCTTGGCGCCCATGCCGCCACCGATGATCATCGAGCGGCCGGTGAGGAACGCCGGCGCGTCGGTAGCGCCGCGCCAGAGCATTACGCCCTGCCAGCTCGGGCTACCTTCGGCGGGATAGAAGTGGCGGCGGACGACGGAGTGGATGCCGTCGGCGGCGATCAGCACTGCGGCCCGCACCGTTTCGCTGGCAAGGCCGTCGTGCGAATCGACGAAATGCGCGGTGACGCCGCCTTCGTCCTGGATGAAGCCTGTCAGGCGACGGCCGGTTCGCACGCTGCGCGGGCCTAGCCGGGCGATGACGGCATCGTGCAACACCCGCTGCAGGCGTCCACGGTGGATCGAGAACTGCGGTTGCGCGTGGCCGGCATCGAGGCCGCGCGGCTCGCGCCAGACCTCCTGGCCGAGGCGATTGAGGTAGATCAGCTCGGCGGTGCGCAGCGCGCAGGCGTCGAGCGCCGGCAGCAGGCCGAGTGCCGACAGCTCGGCGATGCAGTGCGGCAGCGTGTTGATGCCGACGCCGAGCTCGCGCACTTCGCGTGCCTGCTCGTAGATCGCCGGCTTGAGCCCACGCGCATGCAGCATCAGCGCGGTGGTGAGGCCGCCGATGCCGGCGCCGGCAATCAGGATCGTCATTTCACCTCCTCGGGCGGCGGCAGGAAGTCGACCTCGTGCTTGGCCGACAGCGCCACCACTTCGGCTGGGGTCTGCTCGGCCATGTTGTGGATCGCCCAGAACAGGTCGTAGAGCCGCCGCGTCGGCGACACCCAGAACAGGCATTTCACGATTGCGTCGGACTTGTTGAAGATGCCGTGCGGAATGCCCATCGGCAGCCGGATCAGATCGCCCGGCATCGCCACATGGTCCTTGTGGTCGAGCATCAGGTCGATGCGGCCCTCGAAGAGATAGATGAATTCGTCCTGGGTCGGGTGGATGTGCGGCGGCACGAACGTGCCCGGCGGGAACGTCGCATGCCACGACATCGAACTCTCGCTCACCTGCTTCGGCACATAGGTTTGGCCGAGGATGTTCCAGGTGATGCCGTCGATGCCGGTGCCGGCGCGGGTGATGCCGGGCGGCATCGGGGCGAAGGTGAGCGGCTGCATGCTGCGTAACTCCAGGTCAGGGGTGGGCGGTGCCGAGGTGAAGGTATTTGTCCGAAATAGTCGGATCGGAGGCAAGCGCCCGCGAAGTGCCGGTCCACACCACGCGGCCCTTCTCGATGACCACGTGGCGGTCGGCGAGCTTCAACAGCGCCTCGATCGACTTGTCGATGACGATGATGGCTTCGCCTTCCTGCTTGAGGCGCTGCAGGCAGGCCCAGATCTCGGCGCGCAGTTTCGGCGCGAGGCCTTCCGTCGCCTCGTCGAGCACCAGGAGCTTGGGATTGGTCATCAGCGCCCGGCCAATGGCGAGCATCTGCTGCTCGCCGCCGGAGAGCTGCGAGCCGAGATTGCGGCGGCGCTCGGCCAGCCGCGGGAACATGTCGTAGACGGTGCGCCAGCGTCCAGCGTGGCCGGCCCGAAACGCGCCGCCGAGGTTGCGATCAGGTTCTCTTCGACGCTAAGCGTCGGGAAGATCTGGCGGCCCTCCGGCACGAGGCCGAGGCCGGCCTGGGCGATGACGTAGGGTGGCTTGCCGGTCAGGTCGCGGCCTTCGAATTCGATACGACCGGAGAGCGGCCGCACCAGGCCGAAGATCGAGCGTACCGTCGTGGTCTTGCCCATGCCGTTGCGGCCGAGCAGCGCCAGCACCTCGCCCTTGGCCACGGCGAGATCGATGCCGAACAGGATCCGGCTGTCGCCGTACGCCGCTGCCAGGGCCTCGACGGTGAGCATCAGATCAGCTCCTTCTCGTCGCCGAGATAAGCTGCCCGAACCTCGCTGTTGCCGCGGATTTCGCGGGGCGTACCGGTCGCGATCACGCGGCCGTAGACCAGCACCGAGATACGGTCGGCGAGCGCGAACACCGCGTCCATGTCATGTTCGATGAGCACGATCGTCAGCTTCGAACGTAGGTTGCGCAGCAGACTCGATGAGGACGACCGATTCCTCGCGACCGGCACCGGCCAGCGGCTCGTCGAGCAGCAACAGCTTCGGGTCGGTGGCGAGCGCCAGCGCGATTTCGAGTTGCCGCTTCTCGCCGTGCGACAGCAGCGAAGCCTGCGATTGCGCGCGGTGTGCCAGGCCGACGCGTGCCAGCACCGCTATCGCCGGCTCGTTGAGCACGGCCTCGTCGGCGACCTTGCCGCGGAACCGGAAGCTCGAACCGGAACGCGCCTGCACCGCCAGCGCCACGTTCTCGAGCACCGTGAAGCCGGCCAGGATCGAGGTGATCTGGAACGAGCGGGCGAGCCCGCGCCGCACTCGGGCGGCAACCGGCATCCGCGTGATGTCGCGGCCGTCGAACACGATGCGGCCGCCGTCGGGCATGGCGAAGCCGGACAGCTGCTGGATCAGCGAAGTCTTGCCGGCGCCATTGGGGCCGATGATCGCGTGCAGTTCGCCGGCGGGAATATCGAGGCAGATGTCGTCGCTGACGGCGAGCGCGCCATAGGCCTTGCGCAGGTTGACGATCGACAGCAGCGCGTCAGCCATGACCGGCCTCGCGGCGTCGGCTACCGATGCGGCGAGCGGCGCCGGCAATGCCGCCGCGTCCGAACAGCACGATCAGGATCAGCATCGGCCCGAAGATCATCTTCCAATGCTCGGTAAAATGCGACAGGCCATCCTCGAGCAGCAGGAATGCGATGGCGCCGAGGACAGCGCCGTAAAGCGTGCCGACACCACCCAGGATGACCATGATCAGCAGCTCGCCCGACCGCTGCCAGGTCATGTAGGCCGGCGATACGAACTCGGCCTGATTGGCAAGAAGGACGCCCGCGAGCGCGCAGATCATGCCGGAGATGACGTAGGCGGTGAGCTGATAGGGATAAGGCTCGAAGCCGATCGCCCGCATGCGCTGCGGATTTTCGCGTGCGCCGATCAGCACCCGACCGAAGCGGGCGGCCACCAGCGCGTGCGCGAAAAGATAGGCAGCCATCAGCACCGCCAGGGCGAGATAGTAGAAGCTGTAGTTGTTCTTCAACAGGTCGAGGCCGGCGAGGGTACTGCGCTTCGCCAGGGTGATGCCGTCATCGCCGCCGTAGACCGACAGTGACACGGCGAGGAAGTACAGCATCTGACCGAACGCCAGCGAGATCATGATGTAGTAGACGCCGGTCGTGCGCAGCGAGATGGCGCCGGTGGCGATCGCGAAGATCGCCGCGGCGGCGAGCGCGACGGCACTCTGCGCGAGGATGTCGGTCACGCCGTGCGACGACAGGATGCCGACGGCGTAGGCGCCCAGTCCCAGAAACGCTGCATGGCCGAATGATACCAGCGCGCCGAACCCGAGGATGAGGTCGAGCGACAGGGCAGCGATGGCGATGACGACGACGCGGGTGGCGATGCTCAGGAGGTAGCTTTCGGGCCCGAAGCGCGCCGCCAGCGGCAGCAGCGCCAGGACCGCGAAGATCGCCAGCACGCCGCGCTGCTTAGCCACCGCCGCGTCGATCATTGCTTGACCGGGAACAGGCCCGAGGGCCGCACGAACAGCACCGCCGCCATCAGGATATATATCAGCATTGGCGCCAGCGATCGCCCGGTCTGGCTCGCCGCCGCAGGTTCGAGGGCGAGGCGCAGCAATTGCGGTCCGAACGAGCGGCCAAGCGTGTCGATCAGGCCGATCATGAGGGCGGCGACGAAGGCGCCGCGGATCGAGCCGATGCCGCCGATGACAATTACGACGAAGGTCAGGATCAGCAGGTTGTCGCCCATGCCGGGCTCGACCGACAGGATCGGCGCCACCATCGCGCCGGCGAAGCCCGCGAGCATGGCGCCGAAGCCGAACACGATCATGAACAGCCGGCGGATGTCGATGCCGAGCGCCGACACCATCTGCGCGTTGGTGGCGCCGGCCCTGACCAGCATGCCGATACGGGTGCGGGTGGTGAGCACATAGAGCAGCAGCGCGGTCGCGAGCCCGGCTGCGATAATGGCGATGCGATAGACCGGGTAGAGCAATCCCGGCATCAGCACGATGCTGCCCGACAGGGCCTCAGGCACAGGCACGCTCAGCGGCGCCGCGCCCCAAACGAGCTTCACCGCCTGGTTGAGAAACAGGATCAGGCCAAACGTCGCCAGCACCTGCTCAAGGTGATCGCGATCATACAGGTGCCGGAAGATCAGCACTTCCAGCAGCAGGCCGAAGGCAAGTGCCGTCGGCAGCGTCAGCGCGAGGCCGGTGAAGAAGTTCCCTGTCCACGCCGTGAACGCCGCTGCGAGGTAGGCGCCGACCATGTACTGGACGCCGTGCGCGAGGTTGATGAAGTCCATGACGCCGAACACCAGCGTCAGCCCGGCCGCGATCAGGAACAGCAGGATGCCGAACTGCAGACCATTCAACGTCTGGACCAGGAGCAGGCCGGTCGACATCACCGAATGCCCGCCTTGTAATCTGGTCCTGAACACCACCGCCTGGTGCAGGCGCCATTCCCCCCACTTGCCTTCCCGGGCGAGCGCTGGAAGCGCGAGACCCGGGATCGCGTCCCATCGCTAGGACGCGATCCCGGATACGCCCACTGCCGTGGGCGTTCCGGGAAGGCAGCTGTGGGAGAGGCGGTCGTCAATGCTGGCGTCTGTGATGTCGCAACATGAAGGCTGGAGTGGAGGTTGGCTACGACGCTAGTACCCGGAATCACACATGGATAGTACACCTGATCGCGGAACCACGAGGCGATCCGCCAGGAGCGGGGCGCAGCGCGTAGCCCTAGCTACGCGCAAGGCGCGCGACGCCGCGGGCGCCCGTGGGCCGCGACCCTGCGGGCGATCGAGGATGATCGCCGGCGGCGTCGCACCGCTTGTCCGATGGGGCACATCGGCCGGCGCGGCGCTCCTGGCCGGCGAGCATCCTCGATCGTCATGTGTGCTATCCATGTGTGATTCCGGGTACTAGATCACTTCATCGGGCATTCGGCGGCGTAGACGTCGACGTAGTCCGAGAAGATCTTTTCGGCGATCTCGGTCTGATACTTGCCATCGGCGCGCTTGGCGACCTTGACCAGGTAGAAGTCCTGCACCGGGTAGTGGTTGTTGGCGAACTTGAACTTGGCCCGCAGCGACTTGAAATCGGCCTTGGCCAGCGCCGCCCGCAACGCATCCTGGTCACCGAGCTTGCCGCCGGTCGACTTGATGGCGCTGTCGATCAGCATCGCCGCGTCGTAGGCCTGCATGGCGTAGGTTCCGGGCACGCTCTTGTAAGCTTCCTCGTAGGCGGCGACGAACGCCTTCGACTGCGGGTTGTCCATGTTCGGCGCCCAGTTGGCGCCGGACAGGAAGCCGAGGGCGGCATCCTGTTGCGCCGGCAGCGTCGACTCGTCAGTCGTAAACGCGGACAGGAACGGAATCGCGGCGAGACCCGCCTGCCGGTACTGCTTGACGAGGTTGACCCCCATGCCGCCCGGCATGAAGGTGAAGAAGGCATCGGGCTTGGCCGCCGCGATCTTGGCGAGTTCGGCGGCGAAATCGAGTTGGCCGAGCGGCGTGTACATCTCCTCCACCACCTCGCCCTTGAAGTGACGCTTGAAGCCGGCGAGCGAGTCCTTGCCGGCTTGGTAGTTCGGCGCCAGCAGCATCACCCGCTTGTAGCCCTTGGTCTGCGCATATTTGCCCAGCACCTCGTGGTTCTGGTCGTTCTGGTAGGAGGTGACGAACAGGTTCGGGTGGCACTGCTTGCCGGCGAAGTTCGAGGTGCCGGCATTGGGGCTGATCAGAAATGCGCGGCTGTCGGTGACGGGCTTCTGGATCGCCTGCAGGATGTTGGAGAACACCGGGCCGACTACGAAATGGACCTGGTCGCGTTCGATGAGGCCCTTGACCTTGGTCACGGCGACATCGGGCTTCAACTCGTCATCGACCACGATGACTTCGGTTTCGAGACCGCCGAGCTTGCCGCCGAGCGTCTTGACGGCGAGGTTGAAGCCGTCGCGGACCTGGCCGCCGAGCACCGCCGGCGGACCCGACAGCGACACCATGATGCCGATCTTGAGCTTGTCCTCGGCGATGGCGCCGGTTGCCAGCGCAACCGTGCCGCAAGCAGCCACGGCCGCCGATCTAATGATACGTCCCAACATGCCACACGCCCTCGAGTTCATTGCGGATATGGATCGACACTGCGCACGACGACCGCCGGCACGGAATTCGTGCCGACGGCCGGATGGCGGTCAAGCGACTGAGCCCCGCGATTTTGAGCGTGAAAGCCGGCGCCCTGGCAAGAGGTATTTTGGAATTGCCGGCGTAATGGTCGCGGATGGCGGTCAGCGCCTGGGCGCGACGCGACGAATGTAGGCCGCGTAATCCGACTTGCCGAGTTTCACAAGCCATGGCTCCATTTCGGCGAGCGTCAGGAAACCGTAGCGCAGCGCGATCTCCTCGGGGCAGGAGATCTTCATGCCCTGGCGGCGTTCCAGCGTCGCCACGAACTGGCTAGCCTCGAGCAAAGTGTCGTAGGTGCCGGTGTCGAGCCAGGCGAAGCCGCGGCCCATGCGTTGCACGCTCAGTTTTCCGGCTTCGAGGTAGCAGCGGTTGACGTCGGTGATCTCGAGTTCGCCTCGCGCCGACGGCCTGATGCCGGCGGCATGGCGCAGCACGTCGTTGTCGTAGAAGTAGAGCCCGGTCACGGCCCAGTTCGATTTCGGCTGCTTCGGCTTTTCCTCGAGACTGGTCGCCCGTCCATCGGCATCGAAGTCGACGACGCCGTAGCGCTCGGGGTCGGACACCTCGTAGGCGAACACCGTGGCGCCGGTCGCCTGGCCGCGCGCGGCCTGCAGCATGCGCGGCAGGTCGTGGCCGAAGAAGATGTTGTCGCCGAGGATCAGGGCGCAGCTTTCGGCTCCGACAAAATCGGCGCCGATGATGAACGCCTGCGCCAGGCCTTCCGGCTTCGGCTGGACCGCGTAGGACAGCTTGACGCCGAACTGCGCGCCGTCGCCCAGCATCGCCATGAACTGCGCCTGGTCGTGCGGCGTGGTGATGATCAGGATGTCGCGGATGTCCGCCATCATCAGCACCGACAGCGGATAATAGATCATCGGCTTGTCGTAGACCGGCAGCAGCTGTTTCGAAAGGCCGAGCGTGATCGGATAGAGCCGGCTGCCGCTGCCGCCTGCGAGAATGATGCCCTTTTTCATATCGCTGCCCCTTTCGGAAGTAATGACGTCAAGCAATCGCGCCGCCGATCATGCCATCAAGACAGCGATCGAGCGCCGTCTGCCAGTGCGGCATGGTGATGCCATAGACGCGGGCGAGCTTTGCCGTATCGAGTTTGGAATGGGCCGGCCGTCGAGCCTTGGTCGGGAACTCGGCGGTCGTGATCGCCTTTACCGGCGTGCAAGGCCCACCGCGCGCTCTTGACGCCGCCATGATGGCGCGGGCAAAGCCGCACCAGGTGGCTTCGCCTTGCGACACCAGATGGAAGATGCCGAATTCAGCCGCCCCGGCCGGCCGATCGGCGCATGCCTTGGCGATCCGAGCGGTGGCGGCAGCGATATCGGCGGCGAAGGTCGGGCTGCCATGCTGGTCGTCGACGACCTTGAGCTCCGGCCGCTCGGCGGCGAGCCGCAGCATGGTTTTGAGGAAGTTGGCGCCGTCGGCGCTGCACACCCAGGCGGTGCGCAGGATGACGTGGCGCGGGTTGGCGGCGGCGACCGTCTGCTCGCCGGCGAGTTTCGACGCGCCGTAAACGCCCTGCGGTCCGGTCGCATCGGTCTCGGCATAGGGCCGCGTCTGGCGGCCGTCGAACACGTAGTCGGTCGAATAGTGGATGATGACGGCACCTGCCCGGGCAGCGGCGGCGGCGATGGCGCCCGCCGCGTCGCGATTGATGGCGTAGGCCGCGTCCGGCTCGTCCTCGGCGCGATCGACGGCGGTGTAGGCGGCCGGATTGATCACCACATCGGGCTTGGCTTCGACGATCGCGGCGGCGATCGCATCGAGACGGGTCAGATCGAATTCGGGCCGCGCCAGTGCGACGACCTCGCAGCCGGCGTCGGGCAAGGCTCGGGCGAGGCTCGCCGCCACCTGCCCATTGCGGCCGATCAGCACGGCACGAAGCGGCTTGGTCATGACTTCTTCTCGACCAGGCCAAGTCGCTCGCCGGCATAGATGCCGGCACGCAGCGGCCGCCACCAGGCTTCGTTGTCGAGATACCAGCGGATGGTCTTGTCGATGCCGGTGTCGAATGTCTCGAGCGGCCGCCAGCCGAGCTCGGTCTCGATCTTGGTCGGATCGATGGCGTAGCGCCGGTCATGGCCGGGGCGATCCTTGACGAACGTGATCAGCGAGCGCCGCGCCCGGTCGCCGGGCCGCAGTCGATCGAGAATGTCGCAGATGCGCTCGACCACGGTCAGGTTCTGCATCGGCGCACGGCCGCCGATATTGTAGGTCTCGCCGACCCGGCCGCGCTCGACCGCGAGTGTGATCGCCCGGGCGTGGTCATCGACGTAGAGCCAGTCACGTTCCTGGCGGCCGTCGCCGTAGACCGGCAGCGGCTTCATCTCGAGCGCATTGAGCAGTATCAGCGGGATCAGCTTCTCGGGAAAATGGCAGGGGCCGTAGTTATTCGAGCAGTTGGTGATCACCGTCGGCAGGCCATAGGTGTGGTGCCAGGCACTGACCAGATGATCGGACGAAGCCTTGCTGGCCGAATAGGGCGAACGGGGATCATAGGGCGTGGTCTCTAAGAAGAAGCCGTCCGGACCGAGGCTGCCGTAGACCTCGTCGGTCGATACGTGCAGGAAGCGGAAGGCGTCCCGGCGGGGCTGCGGCAGCGCGCTCCAGTAGGCGCGGGCGGCTTCCAGCAGGGTGTGCGTGCCGACGATGTTGGTGGTGATGAATTCGGCCGAGCCGGTGATCGAGCGGTCGACGTGGCTTTCCGCCGCCAGGTGCAGGATCGCGTCCGGCTGCGCCTCCTGGATGACCCGGTCCATGGCACCGCGATCGCAGATGTCGGCCTTGACGAAGCGGTAGCCCGGCTTGTCCGCGATCGGCTGCAATGACGCGAGGTTGGCGGCGTAGGTGAGTTTGTCGATGTTGGTCACCCGCCAGCCCTTGGTTGCGACCAGATAGCGGCACAGCGCCGATCCGATGAAACCGGCACCACCGGTGACGATCACGTTCATGGCACGCTCGCAGTTTTGTTCATGAATTGGCGGATCGCCTCAAAACAATGGTGGCAGGTCGCTAAGCCTGGGCAGCTTCGCATCCTTGTCGGAGAGCACCGGCGCGGCTCCGTCCAACTGCCAGTCGATGCCGAGATCGGGGTCGTTCCAGATCACGCCGCCGTCGTTCACCGGCGAATAGATGCTCGATACCTTGTACAGCACCTCGGTGTCTGGTTCGAGGGTGCAGAAGCCATGCGCGAAGCCGATCGGTACCAGGATTTGAGCCCAGTTTTCGGCCGAGATCTCGGTGCTGACGTGACGGCCGAAGGTGGGTGAGCCTCGCCTGAGGTCGACCGCGACGTCGAGGATGCGGCCGCGGGTCACGCGCACCAGCTTGTCCTGGGCGAACGGCGGCGTCTGGAAATGCAAGCCACGGATCGTGCCCTTCTTTTCCGAGCGCGAGTGGTTGTCCTGCACGAATTCCATGCTGATGCCGGCCTTGGCCAGCGCCGGCCGGCTGTAGACCTCGGAGAAAAAGCCTCGCGCATCACCGAATTTCCTGGGTCGGATCAGCTTCACGTCCGGGATGGCGAGTGATTCGATTTCCATGTGCGTTCCGTGGGCGTTGGGCAAGCGCGCCTTCGTAGCCGCTCGTCGCGCCACAGCACAAGCGACTTCGCCGCCGGGATGCATCGAGCACGCGATCCGTAGCGCGGATTCCGCGCCGTAATCCGCCGATCCGGGCGTGATCGGTCGGGCGTGGACAAGCAGCGGTGCTGTCGCGGCGGATTACGCTATCGCTAATCCGCCCTGCGGATTGAGCCATCGTCGGTTACGGCCCGACCACGACTGTTCGGCCGCCGTTGAGGCCGACCAGCACCGCCGGCCGGCCGTCCTGCGCCACCACCTTGAAATCTTCCGCTGCGACGCTCGGCAGCTCGGCCTGACCGAATTCGCGGGCGCGGCCGCCACGGAATGAAAAGAAGCGGATGCGGCGGCGGTCCTGCGACGGCACCGCCAGATCCGGAACGCCGTCGCCGTTGAAATCGGCGATCGCGTGAAGTCTCAGGTGGGGCGAGCGGAGTGCGTGGTTGCAGACATCGTCGATGGCGACAGTCTGGATCAGTTCGCCGTTGCGGGCCGTCCACAGCTGCAGCTCGCCGTCGACGTGCGGCGTTCGCACCAGCGCGATCTGCAGAATGCCGTCGCCGGCGAAGTTGGCCGGCCCGATCGGGTTCAGCCATTTGAACGGGGCGCCGATCGCCGGCGTCTCGGCGACGATCTTGATCTCGTTGTTGACGATCGCGACGAGGGCCAGCGCCGCTCCCTTCTTGAGATAGCTGCGCACGGCGATCACCATGTCGACACCGTCGATGTCGACGATGCGCGGCTCGCGGTCCTCGAACACGCTGTCGTCGGGCAGCTTGAGCTTGAAGGCGCGCTGATCGGAGGTCGAGATCACCAGCGATTCCGGCTCGTGCTCGGCGCCGAGCGCGAAATGGCGGTAGCGCTGGGTCGGGTCGGCGAACCAGGCGGCCAGGATCGTCCGATTGCCGCGGGCGATCCGGCCGTCGGGCAATGGCCGGTCATGCCGCGGCCGCTTGAAGCGGCCATGCGGCGCATCGACGATGTCGGCGAGCGCCTTCGACTGGGCCGCGGCCAGCGCTGGGTGCAGCAGTGCGGTGCTGGCGGCCAGCCCCGCGATCACGCATCGTCTTGAAGGCATTGGTTCCGCCGCCCCTGTCGTCTGCCGGATTCGCGTGGCAACTATACCTGGATTCGCAGCGGCCGCGCTGCCTTGCGCTCGACAGAGTGGGCGGGCACTGTGATGGCAACGTACGGGAGGCGGTATGCGTTGGAATGGGTGGCAGAAACCGGTCGCGCTGATCGTGCTGATCGCGATGGTGATGCCGGCTGTTGCACAGCAACCAAGTACCGGTGCGTCTCAACCAGAAATCCAGCTTCCGCAACTCGAAATCAAATTGCCGCTCAGTGGTCCGGCCCAGCTGGATCCCAATCGCGCTCTGCCGCCATCGCAGGCAACTCAGCATGTCCTCGAATTGCCGGGCCGGGTATTGAGCTTCACCGCGACCGTCGGCATCATCGCCATCAGCAATAGCGCCGGCCGCGCGCTGGCCGAGTTCAGTTATGTCGCCTATACAATTCCAGGCACCGACAAGACCAAGCGTCCGGTCATGTTCGCTTTCAATGGCGGGCCGGGTTCGGCATCGGCTTGGCTCCACATGGGTTTGCTCGGCCCGTGGCGGATGCAGCTTGACTCCAAGGAACCATCGCCATCGGCGACGCCGGTGGTGGTGCCGAACGCCGAGACGTTTCTCGATTTCGCAGACCTCGTGCTGGTCGACCCGGTTGGCACTGGCTACAGCCGCTTCATAGGCGGACCGCCGTCACAAAATGGCGATGCCAGCGGCAGAGCGGGCAGCCGCGACAACGGCGGGCCGCGCCATTTCTGGACGGTGAACGGCGACGCTGAATCGGTTGCGCAGTTCATTCAAGCCTGGTTGCGCGCGATGGACCGGCTGGCCTCGCCGAAGATCATTGTTGGCGAGAGCTACGGTGGCATAAGGGCACCGAAAGTAGCGCACCTGCTGCAGACCCGTTACGGCGTCGGCATAAACGCAATGGTGTTGGTGTCGCCGGCACTCGATTTCGGCATCCGTGGCTCATGGCGCGGCTCTGGTCCAACCGGCTTGGTGTCCGTGTTGCCGTCGCTGGCGGCTTCGGCCATCGAGCGGCAGGACAGTAATGCCTTTGTCAATCGATCGATGCTCGAAAAAGTAGAAGCGTATGCCCGCAGCGAATACCTCGTCGATCTGCTGCGCGGCCCGAGCGATACCGCGGCGCTCGAACGGATGGTGAAGCGCGTTGCCGAGTTCGTCGGCCTGCCGGAGACCGTCGTTCGCCAGTATGACGCGCGCCTCGACAGTTTGAGCTACCGGCGGGAGGCCAATCGCGCGACCGGCAAGTTCGCCAGCATATACGACAGTTCGGTGATGAGTTTCGAACCGGAGCCCAAGTCTCATTCTTCAACGTCGAAGGCGGATCCATTCACGTCGGGATACTCGGCGCCGTTGACCACCGCCATAACGGACCTCTACACCGGGCGCCTCGGCTATCGGAACGAAGCCGCGTACGTGCTGGCCAATCGCGATGCGCAACGCCAGTGGGTCTATCCGAACTCGCCTTTCGCAGTGGAATCTGTCGGCGATCTAAAGGCAATTCTGGCTCAGGATCCCAAGCTCAAGGTGCTGGTGGCGCACGGCTTCACCGACACCATCACTCCCTACTTCGGCTCGGAATTGGTGCTGTCGCAGATCCCCGCCTATGGCGACCCAGCCCGGCTGAACCTCGTGGTTTATCCCGGCGGTCACATGTTCTATAGCCGCGAAGCCTCACGCAAAGCCTTCCGCGACGACGTCGCCAAGCTCCTGGAGTGAATTCGAAAATGACGCTTGAAAAGTCGAATGCCACGCGGCGGATGTCGGGCGGCCAGGCGATGGCCGAGATGCTGAAGCTCGCCGGCGTCGGGCCGATGTTCGGCATGGGCGGCTTCCAGCTGCTGCCCTTCTACGAGGCCTGCCGGTCGCTGGGACTGCAACACGTGCTGATCAACGACGAGCGCTGCGGCGCGTTCGCCGCCGACGCCTATGCCAAGGTGACGAACCGCCCCGGCGTCGCCGACGGCACGCTCGGACCGGGCGCGACCAATCTCGTGACCGGCCTCGTCGAAAGCTACAACGCCGGCATTCCGATGATCGCGATCACCGGCGATACCAACCGCGAGCACGCCTGGAAGAACATGACCCAGGAAACCCGGCAGCTCGAAATCCTGCGGCCGGTCGTGAAGGAAGTTATCCGCGTCGAGGTGATCAAGCGGATTCCCGAGCACTTCCGTCGCGCGTTTGCCGTTGCCACCAGCGGCCGGCCGGGCCCGGTGCTGATCGACGTGCCGGAGGATATCGCGCATGCCGAGTTCGATTTCGATGCGTCGGATTTCTGGATGGAGCCGGGCACGCTCAAGGCGCAGGCGCGGCGCAGCCGGCCCGACCCGGCCGATCTCACCCGGGCCGCGGCGCTGTTGGCCAAGGCCAAGCGGCCGCTGATCCTGGCCGGCGGCGGCATCCACATCTCGGAAGCGCATCAGGCGCTGCGCGATTTCGCCCACGCGCAAGGCATTCCGGTCGCCCACACCATGAGCGGCAAGGGCGCGATCTCGTGCGCGGATCCGCCATTCCGCCGGGCTGTTCGGCCGCTATGACCGCATCGCCAACGCGCTCATCGCTGAGAGCGACTGCCTGCTGGTCGTTGGCTGCAAGCTCGGCGAGATCGCGACCAAGCGGTTCGTGCTGATGACGCCGGGCAAGCCGGTCATCCACGTCGACATCGTGGCCGAGGAGATCGGCCGCACCACGCGAACCGATGTCGCCCTCGTCGGCGACGCGCGGCTGACGCTCGCCGACCTCGCGGCGGAATTGTCAGATGGCGGCAAGCGCGCCAAGTCGCGCGCCAGTTATCTCGCCGAACTGCCGAAGCGCATGGCGGAATGGCGCGCGGGTGCTGCCGACCGGATGGAAATCGAAGGAAACGCCGATCAACGTCGGCCGCCTGATGGGCGAGCTCAACAAGATCATGCCGGCCGACGGCATCCTGGTTGCCGACGGCGGCTTTGCCGCGCACTGGGGCGGCCTGATGTTCGACACCAAGGCCGCCGGCCGTCACTTCCTACCCGACCGCGGCTTTGCCTCGATCGGCTACGGCGTGCCGGGCGGCATCGGTGCTCAGATCGGCGCCGGCAAGAAACGTCGCGTGGTGTCCCTGACCGGCGACGGCGGTTTCAACATGAGCCTCGGCGAACTCGAAACCGCGCGCCGGGTTGGCGCCAACTTTGTTACCATCGTGTTCAACAACGCGGCGTCGGGCTACGTCAAGGCGCTGCAGCACGCGGTCTATGGCAAGGGCAACTACCAGTCGTCGGATCTCTCCGATCTCAACTATGCCGAGATCGGCAAGGGCTTCGGCTGCTTGGGGCTGCGCGTGACCGACCCCGAGAAGCTCTCGAGCGCCATCAAGGAGGGCCTGGCCAACACCTCGAGCCCGACCGTGATCGACTGCGTCGTCACCCGCGATCCCGCCAAGATGCTGCCCGCCGCCGACAACCGCGCGCTGAAGGTGCAGAAGGGGGATCGGCCGGTGTGATAATGCAGATCTCTTGACTGTCTCCTCGCCACTGCCGTCATCCCGGCGAAGGCCGGGACGATCGACAATTATCAGCCGGCGCGGTGCATCGGATCACACGAGGGTGCAAACAGAGCCGTCGGGCCGGCGAGCAAATGTCTTCTGGCCACATGTCGTGTGTCCCGGCCTTCGCCGGGATGACGGCACGGGGTGGGCTGACGAATACCCGCTCACCCCTTCCCCGCCAGCTCCTTCAGCCGGTAGACCAACTCGAGCGCGGCCTTGGGTGACAGCTCGTCGGGCTTGATGGCGGCGAGGGCGGTTTCGATCGCGCTCGGCTTGCCGGCGGGCCTCTCCGGCTCCTTCGGCGCGGCCTGCGCGAACAGCGGCAGATCTTCGAGCGTCGAGCCGCCGGCACCGGCGCGGCGGTTGTTCTTTTCGAGCCGGCTCAGCACTTCGCCGGCGCGCTTGACGACAGCGCGCGGCAGGCCGGCGAGGCGCGCGACCTGGATGCCGTAGCTGCGGTCGGCGGCTCCCGGCTTGATCTTGTGCAGGAAGACGATGTCGTCGTGCCATTCCTTGACGTCGACGGTGACGTTGGTGACCTCTGCCAGGCGTCCGGCCAATTGCGTCAGTTCGTGGAAGTGGGTGGCGAACAGCGCCCGCGATTTGTTGACGTCGTGCAGGTGCTCGACGGCGGCCCAGGCGATCGACAGGCCGTCGAAAGTAGCGGTGCCGCGGCCGATCTCGTCGAGGATGACGAGGCTTTGCTCCGTCGCCTGGTTGAGGATCGCCGCGGTCTCGACCATCTCGACCATGAACGTCGAGCGGCCGCGCGCCAGGTCGTCGGAGGCGCCGACCCGGCTGAACAGGCGGTCGACCACGCCGATGTGGGCGCGCTTGGCCGGCACGAACGAGCCCATCTGCGCCATCAGGGCGATCAGCGCGTTCTGGCGCAGGAAGGTCGACTTGCCAGCCATGTTGGGGCCGGTGACGAGCCACAGCCGGCCGCTCGGGCCTTCGTCGAAGCCGGCCGGCACTGGTTGCGGCGGGACGGCCGAGGGTGCAGTCGTTCTCGATGAAGGGGCCGGTCTTGGCCTTGCGCAGCGCCTGCTCGACCACCGGATGGCGGCCGCCCCTGATGTCGAACGATACGCTGTCGTCGATCTCGGGCCGCACGTAGTTTTCGTTCCAGGCGAGCGTCGCCAAGCCGCAGACGTGATCGAGTTCAGCGAGCGCGACGGCGGTCTGGCTCATTGCCGCCTCGTCGGCGAGGATCAACTGCGACAGCTCGGCGAACACCTCCTGCTCCAGCGCCAGTGCGCGTTCGGCGGCGGTGGCAATTGCGCCTTCGATCTCGATCAGCTCCGGCGTCGTGAAGCGCATCGCGTTGGCCATCGTCTGCTTGTGACGGAACAGCGCGTCGTGCGGCGGCGATTGCAGTGGTTTCGCGTTGAGGGCGGTGACTTCGACGAAGTAGCCGAGGATGTTGTTGTGGCGCACCTTCAGCGTCTTGACGCCGGTCGCCTCGATATATGTGTTCTCCAGAGCGGCCAGCACCTTGCGGCTGTCGGCGCCGAGATTGCGCGCCTTGTCGATGTCGACGCGATAGCCCTCGGCGACGAAGCCGCCGTCGCGTTTGAGGTGCGGTGGCTCGTCCACCAGCGCCTTGTCGAGTTCAATGGCGAGGGTGGGCGGCACGCCATCGAGGCGCGCGGCGATGTGGCTGAGATCCTCGGGCAATCCCATCGCCTGCTCGCGCAACAGACGGGCGCAGACATTGCCGGCGGTCAGACCCTGGGCGATGGCCTTCAGGTCGCGTGGGCCGCCGCGCTGGAGGGCGAGGCGGGAAATCGCGCGGGCGATGTCGGGTGCGGTGCGCAGCTTGCGCCCGCAGCCGCTCGCGCAGGGCTTCGCGCTCGACCAGATAGCCGACGGCATCGAGCCGGGCGTTGATCAGGGCAGACGTCTTGAGTGGAGACGCGATCCGTGCGGCGAGCTCACGGGCGCCCGATGCGGTCACCGTCATGTCCATGGCGCCGAGCAGCGAGCCATCCTTGTCGCCGGAAGACGAACGTACCAGCTCCAGGCTCGCGCGGCTCGCCGCATCGATGACGAGGGTCTGCTCGGGTCCGCCGCGACGGGGTGGCCGCAAGCTCGGCTGCCGGCCGAGCTGGGTCAAGTCGACGTAGGTCAGCAGCGCGCCGATGGCTGCGAGCTCGGCCCGCGAGAAACCGCCGAAGGCCCCGAGATCGGCGACCTTGAGGCGTTCTTTCAAGGTGCGCTCGCCATTGAGGGCATCGAAGCTCGCCGGCGCCACCGGGGTCGAGGCGGTGCCGGCGACGCCAAGCCAGCGTTTCACTTCAGGGTCGCGCAATGCGTCGTCGACGGCGATCACTTCGCCGGGCGACAGCCGGATGATCTCACCGGCGAAATCGGCCGCCGGCGTGCTGCCGACCTCGAACTCGCCGGTCGAGATGTCGAGCGAGGCCAGCGCGAAGCCGCCGCCGGGGACTGGGTTCAATGCCGTCAGATAGTTGCGGGTCCGGGCGTCGAGCAGTGCGTCCTCGGTCAGCGTGCCGGGAGTGACGAGCCGCACCACGTCCCGCTTGACCACGGCCTTCGAGCCGCGCTTGCGAGCTTCGGCCGGGTCTTCGAGCTGCTCGCACACGGCGACCCGGTAGCCCTTGCGGATCAGCCGCTGCAGGTAGTCGTCGGCGCGCACCACCGGCACGCCGCACATCGGGATGTCTTCGCCCAGGTGCTTGCCGCGCTTGGTCAGCACGATGCCGAGCGCCTGCGAGGCCACCACCGCGTCGTCGAAGAACAACTCGTAGAAGTCGCCCATCCGGTACCACAGGATCGAGTCGGGGTTGGCGGCCTTGATCTCGAGGAACTGCGCCATCGAGGGGGTCGCGACGGTCGCCGCCGGTGGAGCCGCAGCTGGCGCCACCTCGTCCGTCTCGGGGGCCGGCACCAGGGCCGCTTTTTCGCGTTTAGCTGCCATTGTCGGCCGGCCCGTCACGGTATGATGCGCGAGCGGCGGAACTCGGCCAGCATGCCGAGGATGATTTCTTCGCTGTCGACGTACTCGTGGAAGCCGGCGCGGCGGATCTTGGTCATGTCGCTCATGATGTCCCAGTCGCAGCTCCATACGTAGTCGGCGAAGGCCCAAGCGACGAGCTGGTCGTAGGGGTGGGGCTCGAGGCCGTATTTCTTCTGCATCTCGCCCCACAGCCGGCCCCTTGTCGGCCATGAACTCGGTGAGCTTGATGGTCTGCACCGGGCCCGGCTCCATGTCGAAGGCGCGGGCGATCGCCGGCCACACGTTGCACCAGCGAAAAAAGTCGCCGTTGGTCAGGTTGAACACCTGATTGCGGGCGGCCGGCGTGGTCGCGGCCCAGGTCATGCCCTTGGCGAGGAGCGCGCTGTCGGTCATCTGGTAGACGGCATCGAAGGTGCCGGGCTTGCCGGGAAAGCGCAGCGGCAGGCCGAGCTCCTTCGAGATCGCAGCATAGACCGCGAGGCAGGCCATCAGGTTCATCGGGTTGCCGAGCGCGAAGCCGCAGATCGCGTGCGGCCTCAGCGCCGACCAGGTCCAGCGCTGGCCCGACTGCGCGCCTCGCAGCCACCGCTCCTGGTCCCAGTAGAAGTTCGGCAGCATGTGCGGCGGATCACTCTCCTTGGCCGGCGTCTTGAAGGGTCCGAGATGGCTGCCGTAGTACTTGGTGCCCTGGATCAGATTGACGTGCTCCAGCGCCTTCGAGACGGCCGCGATCGGCTCCACCGCATTGACCAGCAGCGCGAGATTTGGCGCGTTGTGCTCGGCCCAGGTGGGCCGCGCCTGGAAGGCGCAGTAGAAGATGTGGGTCGCGGTCGTGAGCTGCGACAATTTGGCCTCGGCCTCGGCGCGGTCGAGAAGGTCGACCTGGATATGCCGCAGTCGCGGCCGGGCTTGCCTGGCTTTGCGCCGCGACAGCCCGATCACTTCCCAGCCGCTCAGACCCGACAGATGCTCGGCAATGTAGCGTCCAATAACGCCTTCGACGCCGACGACGACGGCTTGTTTCATGATCGCTTCCGCCCACTGCTGGCTCATCGACGTAAAGTCGGCGGCACACTGGCGCATGGCGACCGCCGAGGGCAAGCCGGACGTTCTGTCCGACCCCATTGGGCCCGGCAGACGCCGTGGCCTGTCGGGAACACTACCTGTTGCCGGCAGCACACCGGGTCGTGTCATGGCTTGACAGCCCCCTGACTTAACCTCTCAAGATCGTTGCAGCATTTGCGGGGATGTGGCCGGGGCGCTGGAAAGTTATCCACGCCGCCGGGTTGTCGCGTTAATATCGCTGTCGAGTAGCGGTATTGCCGTCCGCGCGGGCACAATTCGCGCCGGCGGCAGTTCGACTTGGAAGGACAAGAGGATGTGTCAGCCGCGTAAATGGTGGTGGGGTTTGCTGCCGCTGGCAGCGCTATGGGCCGGGTCGGTCTTTGTCCTGACGCCGCAGATCGAGGAGGAGCTGGCGCACCGGGTGGTGACCGCGGTCCGCAAGGACATGCCGTGGGCCAAGACCCTGATCGAGGGCCGCGACATCTACATCGAAGGCGCGGCGCCGTCGGAGGAAGCGCGGCACAATGTCGTGAACGCGGTGCTCGAAACCGACGGTGTTCGCCTCGCCATCAATACCGCGGGCCTCATTCCGGAGGCGAAGCCGTTTACCTGGAGCGCCAGCCGCGACGCCACCAAGCTGACGCTGTCGGGCTACGTTGCGCCCGACGGTTCGCGTGAGAAGATCGCGGCCGAAGCACGCAAGTTGGTGCCGAACGCGGCCATCGTCGATGACATGAAGGAGGCGCGCGGCGCGCCCGCCGGCGCGGTGGCGATGACGGCGGCGGCGCTGGCGGCGCTGGCCAGGCTCAGGGCCGGCTCGGTCGCACTGGTCGATACGACATTGGCGATCAAGGGCACCGCGCCCGACCAGGCCACGGTCGCCGCGATCAATGCCGCCGCCAGGAAGCTGCCGCCGCCGATGCAGCTCGCAAGTGTCGATGTCACCGCCCCGCCGGCAGCCGCGCCACCGGCACCGAAAGCGCCCGCCATTCCGACCGAGCGTCCCTATGTCTGGCAGGGCATGCGCGATGGCAATGTCGTGACCCTGACCGGCTTCGTGCCATCGGACGCCGCCCGCACGCAGGTGCTGGCGGCCGCCAAGAGCACGCTGGGCGGCGGTCGCGTCGTCGATCAGATGAAGCTGGCGGTCGGGCTTCCTTCAAGCGTCGACTTCGGTGCCGCATCGGGTTTCGCGCTGATCCAGCTCGGCCAGATGCGCAACGGCACGGCAAAGCTCACCGACGGCAGCCTCGCGATCGAAGGCGAGGCGCTCGATGTCTCGGCTTATCGTGCCGTGACCGCGGCAACGGCCGCAGCCCTGCCCGCGGGACTGAAGCTCGATCGCGCCGCGCTGACGCCGCCGCGGGTGGGCAACTACACCTGGACGGCCCGCCGTGAGGGCAAGTCGCTGGCGCTCAGCGGCTATTATCCGGACGAGGCCACGCGCGTCATGATGGGCCAGGCGGTGACGCAGCGCTTTGCCGACTTGAAGGTCGACGATCGTACTTCAATTGCGTCCGGCGCGCCGGCCGGATTTTCTGCTGCCATGGGCATGGCGCTCGACCAGCTGTCGCGGCTGGAAAGCGGCGAGGCGACGATCGCGGGTGGCCAACTCACGATCAGCGGAGTGGCGCCGGAGGAGAGGATCGCCAACGAGATCAAGGATGCACTCACCAAACTCGTCGGCGGCATGCCGGCGCAATCGAAGGTGACGTTCGTGCCACCGCCACCCTCGCCGCCGCCGGTCGCTGCTGCGCCCGCCGCGGCGCCACCGGCGCCTGTGATTGCCGCCGCGCCATCGGCGCCGGTCGCGGCTACGCCATCCGTGCCGGCGGTCGCCGCGGCACCGCCTGTTCCACCCGCGGCTGCTCCGCCTTCCGTGCCGGTCGCAGCGGCCACGCCGCCAGCACCGGTCGCGACTACGCCACCTACCGTCACTGCAACCCCAACCCCAACCCCAACTCCAACGCCGCCAGCCGTCGGGCCGCCCGCTGTCGCGACCGCGAAACAGATGCCGACGCCAGTCGCACCAGTTACGGCGATACCGGCCGTACCGCCGGCGGTGGTCGCGGCACCGGCTGCCCCCTCGACCGCGCCGAAACCGGCCGAGCCCGCATCGCCGCCGGCGCCGGTTGCGCCGAAAGCATCGCAGCCGCCGCCCGCTGCCGCTGTCGCCGCCGCCAGCTGCCCGAATGCCGCTGGTGCCGCGGTCGACACCGGCCGGGTCCGCTTCCGCTCGTCGAAGACGGGCGTGTCGCCGTCGGCGCGCAAGACCATTGCCGGCATCGCCGGCATGATGAAGCGCTGCAGCACGTTGAAGATCGAAGTCGCCGGCCACACCGACAGCACCGGCAGCGAGGCACTCAACGAGCGCCTGTCGAAAGCGCGCGCCGAGGCGATCCGCGCCATGCTGGTCAGGCAAGGCGTCGAGGCGGCGCGCATCAGGACCGCCGGCTATGGTGCTGCCAAGCCGGTGGCCGACAACGTGACACCGGCCGGCAAGGCGCAGAACCGCCGCATCGAGTTCGTGGTGGTCGAATGAGCCACCGCCAGATCTGAGGATTCAACGCCATGGCATTCGTGATCGACAGGTTCTGGTTGCCGCTGCTGCTGGCGGCGGTGATCGGCTTCATGATCGGCTGGGCGACCTGCGGCCGCTCGGAGAAATCATGGACGTCGAGTTGGCTGCCGCTCGGCATCCTGGCGGCCATCGTCGGCGCGTTCGTTGCCGCCCAGACGATCTTGCCGGGTCGTTTCGGGCTGTGGCTCGAGACCGGGCTGCTGATGTTCGCAACCTACCTCGCCGGCTGCTGCCTAGCTTGCATGATGCGCCGGCTGATGTTCGGCCGCGAAGTACTGCCGGCGATCGATCCGGATGCGGCACTCGCCACTGCCGGCGTTGCTGTCGTGCCTGCCGTCGTTGAGACCGCGACCGCACCGAGGTCGCCGGAGAGCGACGACAGCAAGCTGGCGGCCATGGTCGCCGCCTCCGGCGCCGGCATCATGGCGACTGCCAGCGACATCGCCGCACGACCGCCGAAGATGGCCGCGGCGACGAACGCTTCGGGGCGCGACGCGGTGGGCATCAAGCCACCGCTGCTGCACCGGCCGCGCGACGGCCGCAAGGACGACCTCACCATGATCTGGGGCGTCGCCGAGAAGCTCGAGGAGCGGATGAACCGCATGGGCATCTGGCATTTCGACCAGATCGCCGCCTGGACGCCGGATCACGTCAAGTGGTTCGAGCACGAGATCGAAGGCTTCACCGGCCGCCTCGAGCGCGACAAGTGGATCGAGCAGTGCGAGAAGCTCGCCAAGGGCTGGCGGCCAGAAAACAAGATCGGCGCGCGGCCGAAGGGCTGACGGTCACTCACGCCCGGTCGATGCGGCAGTGATAGCAGTTGTTCGATGCCGAACGGACATGGATGTAACGGACGTTCGCGTCGCCGAACACACGCTCTGCCGCTGCCGGAATTTCCGATGTCGCAACGATCTGGCCGGTGCCGTAGACGATGCGGTCGCGCGCGTCGTAGCCACGGATGATGTAGCGCGGGCTGTTTAGGAACGGCGGTATCGCATCGGTGCCGCCGCCGGGCTCGCTCGCTTCGGCGTGTACGAAGATCGGGCCGACTTCGGCGTAAGGCTGTGGGCTCGGAAACGGCCGGTGCGCAAGGATCAGGAACGGCTCGCCCTTCGGCACCATTTTCAACGTCAGCCGGCAAGGGATGCCTTGGCCATCCGAGATCTGACGCTCCGGCGTTTGGCCGTTGGCATCGGCTCCGCCCTGCTGCCAGTGGCGGACCAGGGCGGGATCGAGGGCTGCGAAGCGAATCGGCATGGCGCGGGCTCCAGGGCTGCGTTAAACTGCTGGCTGATTTCTACGATCGGCGGCGGGTGCAGGCGACCCGAAACCTGTCGCCCGGCGACAAAGTGAAAGGGCTGCTGCAATGTCGGTGAGCTATCCGATGATCCTGGCGGCGACGGTCGCGAGCTTCCTGTTCGGTGCAGTGTGGTACGGCGCGTTCAGCCGCCCATGGTTGGCGGCGCTGGGCAAGACCGACGACGAGCTCAAGGCATCTGCCGGGTTCGCGGTGCCGATGGTGATCACCTTCATTGCGCAGCTGGTGATGGCCTGGGTGCTCGCCGGCATTCTCGCCCACCTGCTCAAGGGCGGCGTCGCGGTCGGCGTGCGCAACGGGGTGCTGACAGCGGCGTTCCTGTGGCTGGGCTTCGTTGCGACGACGCTGGCATCGAACCATTCCTTCCAGGGTGCGCGGCGCATGCTGACCGCGATCGACGCCGGCCACTGGCTCGGCGTGCTGCTGATCCAGGGCGCGATCCTCGGCGGCTGGGCCCTGCGCTAAGGCACCCCGATGTTCGACGAATGGGGCAATTGCGGCGGGCGGGCGGTCCGGCCATAGTGGCCGCAAATTCCACCGCCATTGGGAGTTGAAGCCCATGTCCGAGAAAGTCTATCCCGTGCCCGCCGAGTGGGCAGCGCGTGCCCATGTCGACGATGCCAAGTACCGGGCGATGTACCAGCGCTCGATCGACGACCCCAATGGCTTCTGGGGCGAGATGGGCAAGCGCATCGATTGGATCAAGCCATACACCAAGGTCAAGAACACCTCCTATGACCCGCACAACGTCTCGATCAAGTGGTACGAGGATGGCACCCTCAATGTCGCGGCCAACTGCATCGACCGGCATCTGAAGACCCGCGCCAATCAGGTCGCCATCATCTGGGAGGGTGACGACCCGACCCAGGACGAGAAGATCACCTACCGCCAGCTGTACGAGCGCGTCTGCAAATTCGCCAACGTGCTGAAGGCGAACGGCGTCAGACGAGGCGATCGCGTCACCATCTATCTGCCGATGATCCCGGAGGCCGCCTATTCGATGCTGGCCTGCGCCCGCATCGGCGCCATCCATTCGGTGGTATTCGGCGGCTTCTCGCCGGACAGCCTGGCGAGCCGCATCAACGACGCGGCGAGCAAGTTCATCATCACCGCCGACGAGGGCCTGCGCGCCGGCAAGACGGTGCCGCTGAAGATGAACACCGATAATGCCCTCAAGAAGTGCAAGGGCGACGAGAAGGTGCTGGTGGTGCGCCGCACCGGCGGCAAGGTGTCGATGGCGCCGGGTCGCGACATCTGGCTGCACGAGGAGCTGGTGAAGGTCTCGGCCGATTGTCCGCCGGTCGAGATGAGCGCCGAGGACCCGCTGTTCATCCTCTACACGTCGGGTTCGACCGGCACACCGAAGGGCGTGCTGCACACCTCCGGCGGCTACCTCGTGTACGCGGCGATGACGCACAGCTACGTGTTCGACTATCACGACGGCGACGTCTACTGGTGCACCGCCGACGTCGGCTGGGTGACCGGCCACAGCTACATCCTGTACGGGCCGCTCGCGAACGGCGCTACCACGCTGATGTTCGAGGGGGTGCCGAACTATCCGACGCCGTCGCGGATGTGGCACGTGGTCGACAAGTGGGACGTCAACATCTTCTACACCGCGCCGACCGCGATCCGCGCCCTGATGGGCGCCGGCGACGACTACGTCAAGCGCACCGACCGTTCCTCGCTCAGGCTGCTCGGCTCGGTCGGCGAGCCGATCAATCCGGAAGCCTGGGAGTGGTATCATCGCGTCGTCGGCGAAGGTCGCTGCCCGATCGTCGACACCTGGTGGCAAACCGAGACCGGCGGCATTCTGATCACGCCGCTGCCGGGCGCCACCAAGCTGAAGCCGGGCTCGGCGACGCGGCCGTTTTTCGGCATCAAGCCGGAGCTCTACGACGACAAGGGCACGGTGATCAACGGCGCCGGTTCGGGCAATCTCGCCATCCTCGACAGCTGGCCAGGGCAGATGCGCACCGTCTACGGCGATCACGAACGCTTCGTGCAGACCTATTTCTCGACCTACAAGGGCACCTACTTCACCGGCGACGGCTGCCGCCGCGACGAGGACGGTTATTACTGGATCACCGGCCGGGTCGACGACGTGATCAACGTTTCGGGCCATCGCATGGGCACGGCGGAAGTCGAAAGCGCGCTCGTCTCGCATCCGCTGGTGTCGGAAGCGGCCGTGGTCGGCTATCCGCACGATCTCAAGGGCCAGGGCATCTACTGCTACGTAACCTTGAAAAGCGGCGAGCAGCCAAGCGACGCGTTGAAAAAGGAACTCGTGGCGCATGTGCGCAAGGAGATCGGCCCGATCGCCTCACCCGATCAGATCCAGTTCTCGCCCGGCCTGCCGAAAACGCGATCGGGCAAGATCATGCGCCGCATCCTGCGCAAGATCGCCGAGGACGATTTCTCCAATCTCGGCGATACCTCGACGCTGGCCGAGCCGGCCGTGGTCAGTGACCTGATCGAGAACAGGCAGAACAAAAAGAGCTGAGCCGGGTTCCGCGGGTAGCGGTCGGCCGCCCGCAGGCAAGTCGCCACGCGCGGCTGACCGATCCGAGCAACTAGGAAGCCACTCGCAGCTGGTTCAACTGGCTGACGATCTGCTGGAACACGGCGTTGAGCGAGAGACTGTCGGCGGTGAACGAGTTGGCGCCGCCGCAGGTTTGCAGCTCGCTCACGGCGCGCGGGTCGGTTTCCTCAACCAGCACGGTGTAAACGGTGATGCCTGCCGCCTTCATGTTGGCGCACAGCGACTGGAACTGCGCATAGGAGTCATTCATCTGGGTTGTGGCATCGGCTGATGGGCCGCTCTTGTAGGATGTATTGAACACGCCATCGGTCAGGAAGATCACGTGCTTCGACGCGGTCTTGTCGGAGTAGGCTGCGGGCACGCTGGCCGCCGGCAGCGCGGTTGCCCACTTCGGCGACAGCAGATACCAACCCCAGGCGGCGCCGATATGCCCGGCGGTCGAACCTGATGCAGCATAGCTGTTGATCGTCGACTTGATCGTCGCGACTTGGCTCTTGCCGAGCAGCGGGATGACGGTGGCGTTGGGGCATACATAGTTGCCGTAGGGCGTCGATGGCACTGCCGGTAGGATATCGGCGCCGATCGGCGCATCGTCGGTGAAGGCTCGGCTGTTGGTGCGTTCGATCACGCAAGTGTCGACGTCGGCGCCGGTGGTGGTGGTGCAGGTGTAGCCCCAATGCCAGTCAGTGCCGCAGCTGGTCACAGCGGGAGCTGCGCTGACCTTACTGGCGAGCGCACCGGCATTGACCGAGGCCGAGAACGGGGCGACGGCGATCCGAACCGAGTTTTCCGCGATCGCGCCGTTCATCAGGCTGTCGATCACCTCGCTGGCGGCCGCCTTCATGGCCGACAACTTGCCGTTAGAGTTCATCGAACCGGTGACATCGAGCACCATTGCCAATTCGAGCTTGTTCATGCCGACGACGACTTCGGTATAGCGGTTGAAATTAAAATGGGCGAAGCCGGCAATCTGGGCAAAGGTCGTCGGCAAGCCGATATCGACGTTGAGCTTCAACTTGTTGTTGGCGCGATCGATTACGGCCCGGAAGTTCGTGAGCTGCAGTCCAGGCAGCGTCCGCTCCGAAGCATGCAGCTGGAAATAGGCCTTTGCGGTCGTCTGGATGTCGGCGTCGGTCGCCGTATTGCTTTCCAGTAGCCTGGCGCCTGCGAGCGCTGCCGCATCGAGGATGGAGGTAATCCGCATCGAAACGCTGTAGGCGCGGGAAGCATCTACAGCCAGTCCGGTAACGCCGCACAACATGAAAATGCTGAATGCGAAAATCAGCGCGATCGCACCGTTGCGATCGTTCCTGAAACGGATCAGAAGATCTTGGCAACGCATTCCGGCCCCCCGCACGAACTGGTATTCCAGTTCACTTGAGCATCCAAGCTCGTAAGATTGTGCTAAGTCAGCGGTCGAACAATTCAGCCTGCCGGTCCGTCCTTCGGGCTTGGTAAAGCATCCATGAACTGCATTGCCGGTTTGACCGATCGGGGCAGTTCGCGAGTAGCGCCTGGCGGTTGCGTCGAGGTTATCGGAGCCGGTACGGTTCGGCTTGGGAACATGCCGAGGGAGAAGAGCCCCATGAAGACGCGCGCTGCAGTGATCACGGAGATGCAGAAGCCGCGACCCTATGCCCAGTCGAAGCCGCTCGTGATCGAGACCCTTGATCTCGATCCACCAGGGCCGGGCGAGCTGCTGCTGCGGATCCGTGCCGCCGGACTTTGTCATTCCGACCTGTCGACGATCAACGGCGATCGACCGCGGCAGATGCCGATGGTGCTTGGCCACGAGGCCGCCGGCGAGGTGGTCGAGGTCGGTCCCGGCGGCAGCGACCTTGAGGTCGGCGATCACGTCATCCTGGTCTTCGTGCCGAGCTGCGGGCATTGCCTGCCGTGCATGGAGGGCCGGCCGGCGCTGTGTGAACCGGGCGCCAAGACCAACGGCGCCGGAACGTTGTCATCGGGCGCGATCCGGCTGAAGCTCGACGGCCGGCCGGTGCACCATCATATCGGCGTGTCGGCATTTTCCGAGTACGCTGTCGTGGCGCGCGGCAGCTTGGTCAAGATCGACAAGTCGCTACCGTTCGAGGAAGCCGCGCTATTCGGTTGCGCCGTCGTTACCGGCGCCGGCGCGGTGATCAATACCGCCAAGGTCCAGCCCGGCACGGCGACGGCTGTGATCGGTCTCGGCGGCGTTGGCCTGATGTCGATGCTGGCATTGAAACTGTCGGGCGCGCGCCAGGTGATCGCCATCGACATGCTCGACGACAAGCTGAAGCTGGCGAAGCAGCTCGGCGCTACCCACGCCATCAAGGCCAGCGCGCCGGACGTGGTCGAACAAGTGAAGGACCTGTCGGCGGGCGGTGTCGATTTCGCATTCGAGATGGCAGGCTCGGTGAAGGCATTGGAGCTTGCCTACAGGATCACCCGGCGCGGCGGCACCACGGTGACGGCGAGCCTGCCGCATCCGACCCATATGATGAGCCTGCCGGCGACCAACCTCGTCGCCGAGGAGCGCACGCTGAAGGGCAGCTATGTCGGCTCCTGCGTGCCGGCGCGCGACATTCCCCGCTTCATCTCGCTTTACCAGCAGGGCTTGCTGCCGGTCGACCGGCTGATGAGCGAGAAGATCGGCCTCGACGAGATCAACGAAGGCTTCGACCGCCTCGCCGATGGCGAGAGCGTCAGGCAGATATTGGTGCCGTGAGCCTCTCCACTGCGCCTGCAGGAGAACAACCTCGCGGGCGACGCGGAAGGTATTGGCGTAGGCTGCGACGCTGTCGGTGATGGGATCGGCGTAGCCGCCGCCGGCGGCGATCGAAACCGGGATTGAACGGCAGCGGCACAAGCGCAGCACCATGCGGTCGCGCTGCTCGAGCCCGGCCAAGGACAAGCTGAGGCGCCCGAGCGTGTCCGATTGCAGCGGATCGGCGCCCGACAGATAGAGCACAAGCTCAGGCTGGAACTCGGCAACCCGTTCCAGTGCGCCGCCGAGGGCGCGCAGATAGGCCTCATCCTCGGTGCCATCCGGCAAGCCGACATCGAGCGTCGATGGCACCTTGCGGAACGGGAAGTTCTTCTCGCCGTGCATGCTGAGGATGAACACGTCCGGCCGGTCGCCGAGAATGGCGGCATTGCCGTCGCCCTGGTGCACATCGAGGTCGACGATGGCGACACGCCGCACGAGACCCTCTGCCAGTAACACAAGGGCTGCCACCGCCAGATCGTTGAACACGCAGTAGCCGGAGCCGAAGCCGCGATGGGCGTGATGGGTGCCGCCGGCCAGCTGGCCCGATAGCCCATATTCGAGCGCGGCGCGGGCGGCGGCGAGCGAACCGCCCGTGGTCGCCAGCGACCGGGCAACAAGGGTCTCGCTCCACGGCAGGCCGATGCGGCGCTGAACGTCGGGGGCAAGCGTGCCGTCGAGCACGCTGTCGATGTAGGCAGCGTCGTGGGCGCGCAGCAGATCCTGCCCCGTTATGCTCGGCGACGGTATCAGCCTCGCGTTGCCAAGAATGCGTTCGCCCTCGATCTTGTCGCGCAGCATCCGATACTTGCCGGCCGGGAAGCGATGCCCGGGCGGCAGCGGCAGATCGGGCGTATCGGGGTAATAGAAGCGCATATGCGACCGATCGCGGACGGCTACAGACCTTCCAGCACTTTCGGCGTCCTGGCCAGGTGAAAGCCCTGGTAGGCCGGCGCCTGGTCGCCCTTGGCGCGCGGCCGCAAGGGTATGGACGGCCTGACCGTCGGCGTGCCGCCGTCGACGCGCAGCGTGGTGCCGGTGACGTAGCGCGCCGCGTCCGACAGCAGGAACACGATCGCCGCCGACACCTCGCTCTCGGTGCCGAAGCGGCCGAGCGGCACGCGCTCGCCGCGGGCGCGGATGTAGTCGCGCCGTTCCGGCGGGTAGGTATCCATGCCCGACGACGCGATCACGCCTGGCGCCACGGCGTTGACGCGGACATTGGCCGGCGCCCACTCGAACGCTGCAGTTTCGGTGAGATTGATCATGCCGGCTCGCGCCGCGCCAGAGTGCCCCATGCTCGGCATGCCGTTCCACATGTCGGCGACCATATTGACGATGGCACCGCCGTGGTCGCGCATCCATTGCTTGTAGCACTCGCGCGACATCAGGAAGCCGCCGAGCAGATTGGAACGCACGACGGCGTCGAAGCCCTTCGCCGAGATCTTGTCGAGGTCGCTGGCGAACTGGCCGCCGGCATTGTTGACGAGGCCGTCGATGCGACCAAAACGGGTAATGATCTCGGCCACCGCAGCAGTGACGGCCGCCTCGTCGCGGATGTCGAGGCTGCACCAGCCGGCTTCGGCGCCGGTCTCACGGATTTCGGCCTCGGTTCGGATCAGCTTATCGGCCTTGCGTCCGATCAGGGCGACTTTGGCACCGAGGCTCGCAAGTTCGTGCGCCGTGCAACGACCGATGCCGCTGCCGCCGCCGGTGATTACAATGACCCGGCCGGCAAACAGGTTCGGCCGGAAAATACTGGAAAAGCCCTTGGCTCGCCGGGCGTCTTTCTCATTCATCTGGTGTGCCTTCGCGGGAATTATCGGATCGAGGTCAGAGACCTGACCTACTAGCGAGGCGCACCGATACTCGTCCAGCCTGTTGTAATTGCGGCTAGCTCCAGATCCGGCTGGTATCTCCGCTGAACTCCATCGCGCAGAAGGTGCCGCCCTGGTAGAAGTCCGCCACCGCGTCGGCTGGCAGCTTCGCCTGCTCGGCCATGGCGTGCTCGCGGTGATCCTCGGCGCGGTGCTTCGGCCGGTAGCCGAGCGCGTAGGCGCGGCTGTTGTCCCACCAGGTGCGATCATTCAGCGAAGCGCCATACAGCACTTCGAACTCGATGGCGGGATGCTCGAGGCCGATGCGGCAGAGTTGCACCAGGTCTTCCGGGTGCAACCAGATCGACAGCCGGCGCTTGTCGAGCGGCAAGTCGCCGAAATTGCCGATCCTGAGGCAGGTGACCTTGAGGCCGTGCTTGTCGGCATAGAGGCTGCCCAGCGCCTCGCCGAATACCTTCGACACGCCATAGCGGCTGTCGGGGCGCGGCTGCACATCGTTGCCGATGTGGTGGTTGCGCGGGTAAAAGCCGACGGCGTGGTTCGACGAAGCGAAGATCACGCGCTTCACGCCCTGCCGGCGCGCGGCCTCGAACAGGTTATAGCAGCCGATGATGTTCGACTGCAGGATCGGCGCCCAGGGCCCTTCGACCGAATAGCCGCCGAAATGCAGGATGCCATCGACGTCCTGGCAAATGGCCTCCACCGCCGCGAGGTCGGTAAGATCGGCCGCCATGAATTTTTCGGCCGGATTGAGGTCGGCCGGCGCCTTGATGTCGGAAAGTCGCAGATCGGGGTAGATCGCCGGCAGCATCTGCCTCAGCCTCGTGCCGATGCCGCCGCCGGCGCCAGTCATCAGAATTCGCGGCATGTTGACCTCCTGTATTGGCTAGCGAGCGCTCAGTTGCGTCGATGCTTGGGAGGTTAAAGCCGATGCCGCGGCCTGCCGGCAAGGGCGCAATTCGCAGACGCGATCAGGCCTGTGCGGTCAGCAGTCGAGGCTGACCGGCGGCTTCTGGCGCTCGAATCGCTCCTTGGCGATCTCGACCGGGCGGCGTCTTGGTGCCGGTCGCCAGCAGCAGCAGCGCGAGGGCGGTACAGGTGAGCCGAATGCGGGTCATGGCGGGCTCCCTGGTTGGAGTGGCGTTGCGGTCGATGCACGAGGTTGTCGCAGCCGAGCGCTCGAAAGGTTCATGTGCATATGCGAAAGATTGGCCGCGACCTGGTGCACCTGAACGGCTTCCCGTAGCGCGCCAGGCCGTGCTACGTGCGCTTCGAAATCGCCACGCATCTGCGCAGCAGGTCGGTTTCACGCTAGGCCAGCTCGCGGTTTCACTTCTGACGAGGAGCTGCCCGATGGCCAATGCGCCCTCCACCACCGCCCCCGACACCGCCTACGACCTGGCCGCGCCGAAAATCGCCGCCGATGTGGGGTTGACCTTCGACGACGTGCTGCTGGTGCCGCAGGCCTCTGAGGTGATGCCGGGTCAGGTTTCCGTCGCCACCCGCGTTACCAAGTCGATTTCGCTCAATATTCCGGTGATGTCGTCGGCGATGGACACGGTGACGGAAGCCCGCCTCGCGATTGCCATGGCGCAGGCCGGCGGCCTCGGCGTCATCCATCGCAACCTGGTGCCCGAGGCACAGGCCAAGGAAGTGGAGCGGGTCAAGAAATTCGAAAGCGGCATGGTGGTCAACCCGGTGACGATCGCGCCGACCGCCACCCTCGGCGAGGCCCTCGAGCTGATGCGCGAGCACCACATCTCCGGCATTCCGGTGGTGGAGGCGGTCAAGGCCGGCGAGCGCGCCGGCAAGCTGGTCGGCATCCTGACCAACCGCGACGTGCGTTTCGCCACCAATCCGAGGACGCCGATCAAGGAGCTGATGACCAAGGACAAGCTGATCACGGTCAAGGCCGGTGTCGATCGCGCCGAGGCGATGCGGCTGCTGCACCAGCACCGGATCGAGAAGCTGCTGGTGGTGGATGAAGCGTATCGCTGCGTCGGCCTGATCACGGTCAAGGATATCGAGAAGGCGCAGAACTACCCCAACGCCTGCAAGGACGAGCGAGGCCGCCTGCGCGCCGCCGCCGCAACCAGCGTCGGCGACGACGGCCTCGAGCGCGCCGAACGGCTGATCGCGGCCGGTTGCGACCTGATCGTGGTCGATACCGCGCACGGCCATTCGGCCAAGGTGCTGGAGGTGGTGCGGCGGATCAAGAAGCTGTCGAACAGCACCCAGGTGATGGCCGGCAACGTCGCCACCGCCGACGCCACCCGGGCGCTGATCGATGCCGGCGCCGACGCGGTCAAGGTCGGCATCGGTCCGGGCTCGATCTGCACCACCCGCATCGTCGCCGGCGTCGGCGTGCCGCAGCTCACCGCGATTTTCGACTGTGTCGCCGCTGCCCGCCGCGCCGGCGTGCCGATCGTCGCCGACGGTGGCGTCAAGTTCTCCGGCGATGTCACCAAGGCGCTGGCGGCCGGCGCCGACTGCGTGATGGTCGGCTCGCTGCTCGCCGGCACCGAAGAGAGCCCCGGCGAGACCTACCTCTACCAGGGCCGCACCTACAAGTCGTACCGTGGCATGGGCTCGGTCGGCGCCATGGCGCGCGGCAGCGCCGATCGCTACTTCCAGCAGGAGGTGAAGGATACCCTGAAGCTGGTGCCGGAAGGCGTCGAGGGCCAGGTGCCCTACAAGGGCCCGGTCGGCAACGTCGTGCACCAGCTGGTCGGCGGCCTGCGCGCCGGCATGGGCTATCTCGGCGCGCACAATCTCGACGAGCTGAAGGCGCGCGCCAAGTTCATCCGCATCTCGCCCGCCGGCATGCGCGAGAGCCACACCCACTCGATCGGCATCACCCGTGAGAGCCCGAATTATCCAGGCAACGGCTGAGGGTTGATGGATGGATTGTTTGGCGCCGGCCGGCAATCCCGTGTCCGGGCGGAGTAAGGGTATTGCCAGCGCGGGTCGGAAGCGGCAAAATAAGCGGCAATCGAAGCGGCAAAGATTCTGGCAATTCGAGCTCGGCGTGCGACGGAATGCAGTTCTAAAACTCTGTAACTATTGAGATAAATAGCGCGACGCATGCCAAGAAAATCGGCAAAAATAACGGCAAAAAAACCGGCGAAATCGGCTGCAATCGTAGCCCCGCGAGACGATGGAGAAGATGTCTACCTGATGGAGCCGATGCGGATCTCGCACGAAAATGGCGCACGGCCCGCGTTGACCGAACTCGTCCTCGAGATTTCCAAGCGGAACGCTTCGTTCCGGTCCAGCCTACCACGCGGACTAGCGGAGCCCCTGGCCGAATTCGTCAGGTCGATGAACTGCTACTACAGCAACCTGATCGAGGGCCACAATACGCATCCAGTGGATATCGAACGAGCGCTCAACGATGAATTCAGCGAAAACCCGAAAAAGCGCGACCTTCAGCTCGAGGCGAAAGCACACATCGCTGTGCAGCGCTGGATAGATGAAGGCGGATTGAAGGGAAACGAAACCACTACGGACGGTATACTCGAAATCCACCGACGCTTCACCAATCTGCTCCCAGAAAACCTACGCTGGGTGGCGAACCCGACGACCGGGGAGAGGATTTCGGTCGCGCCCGGCGCCACAAGAACGCGAGACGCCAAAGTCGGACGACACATCGCGCCGAGTCCGGGCGCCATTCCGCGCTTCATGCGGCGGTTCGAAGACAATTTCTCCGGGCTGACCGACTTCGAGGCCATTCTTGCCGTGGCTCCGGCCCACCATCGACTGCTGTTCATTCATCCTTTCGCTGATGGCAATGGTCGGGTTACCAGGCTGATGTCCTATGCCACGCTGCTTAGAACGCTGGAAACAGCGGGCTTGTGGTCGATCGCACGCGGTCTGGCGCGCCGCCAGGATGACTACAAGAAGCACTTGGCCGCATGTGACGAAAAACGACGTGGCGATCGCGACGGGCGCGGCCACCTGGGTGAAGCAGCACTTTCCGAATTCACCCAGTTCTTCTTGGAGGTCTGCATCGATCAGATAAAGTTCATGAGTGATCTGATGCAGCCGGCTTTGTTCCGGAATCGAATATTGAAATGGGCCGAGGAAGAAATGACGTATGGCAACCTGCCGCCAAAAGCCCCGCGTGTGCTGGATGCCATTCTGTTTCGCGGCTCACTGCCAAAATCCGAAGTTGTCGATGTACTCGGTCAGTCCGACAGGAGTGCAAGGGCCGCGACGAATGCGCTCAGCAAACACGGCATTATCACTTCGGCAGGTGCGCGCGCCGATTGGCAAATCGCATTCCCGGCCAAGCTGGCGCCGAGGTTGATGCCCGGATTGTTCCCCGAACAAATTGCACCACCAGACACACAATAGGCTAACGCGGGTCGCGCATCAGGCGAAGCGCAGCGAATTCGGGCAGCCTGTAGCTTCGAAAAGAGATGGAAATCACATGTCGCAAACCGCTATCATCCTGCCCGTCTTCGCGCAGGTGGCTCTGACCTTCGTGGTGCTGATCGCGATGGCGACGCGGCGGCGCAATGCGTTCATGACCGGAACGGTCAAGATGAAGGACATCGCACTTGGTCAAAATGCGTGGCCAGACGATGCGACCAAGGCCGCCAACAACTTCAAGAATCAGTTCGAGACGCCGGTACTGTTCTACATGGCTTGCGCGTTCGCGCTGATCACCAAGTCGGTCGACTATTGGATGCTGGGTCTGGCCTGGATTTATGTGGCATCGCGCATCGGCCACGCCGTGGTTCAGTTAGGCGCCAACGTCGTCTTGCAACGGTTCCGCGTCTATCTGGTCGGACTGGTGGCGCTGCTCGCCATGTGGATCTTGCTCTTTGGCCGGGTCATGGTGGCATATTGAATATTGTTCGCGACGAATTCGATCGGCGCATACTCGGCCGATGGTGCCTGGCTTCAGCCTGGCACCGTCCGGTGCCAGGCTGAAGCCAGGCACCGTTCCCCGTGTGGCGGCCCACCCCAACCTCCCCCGAGGCGGCGGGGGAGAGGGGATTATCGCGATGAAGCCGGGTGCACGCCTCGCCGCTGCGGTGGAAGTCCTGGACGAGGTGCTGCTGCGCCATCGCCCGGTGGCCAATGCGTTGTCCGACTGGGGCAAGGCGCATCGCTTCGCCGGTTCGGGTGACCGCGCCGCGATCGGCAATCTCGTCTACGACGTGCTGCGGCGGCGATTGTCGCTGGCGGCGCAGATGCGGGCGGACACGTCACGCGCGCTGGTGCTGGCGGCGGCGGGGCGGGCGCTGGCGTTGTCACCGGAGGCGATTGAGGCCAACGCCGATGGCTCGCCGCATGCGCTGCAGCCGTTGACCGGCGACGAGATCGCCGGGTTGAAGCGCAAGCTCGACGACGCTGTCCCGGCGCACGTTCGAGGCGACATTCCGGAATGGCTGATGCCGAGCTTTGCTCGCGCATTCGGCGATGACGCAGTTGCCCAGGGCGAGGCACTCGCCCGCCGTGCCGCCGTAGACCTGCGGGTCAATTCGATGAAGGCTGCGCGCGACAAGGTGCTGAAGGCGCTGGCGCAGTACGGCGCCGTCGCGACCAGTTATGCGCCACTCGGCGTGCGCCTGCCGGCGCCGGAAGGTCCCGGTCGCACCCCCAATGTCGAGGCCGAGGCGGCGCACGGCAAGGGCTGGTTCGAGGTCCAGGACGAGGGCAGCCAGATCGCGGCGGCATTGAGCGGCGCAGCGCCGCGCTGCCAGGTGATGGATCTGTGCGCCGGCGCCGGCGGCAAGACCCTCGCGATGGCGGCCGCCATGCACAACACCGGCCAGATCTACGCCTACGATTCGGACAAAGGCCAGCTGCGACCGATCTTCGAGCGGCTGAAACGGGCCGGCGTGCGCAATGCCCAGGTGATGAATGCCGGCAAGACCGATGAGCTTGCAGCGCTGGGCCCGCGCTTCGACGTCGTGCTGGTCGATGCGCCGTGCACCGGCTCGGGGACTTGGCGGCGGCGGCCCGACGCCAAATGGCGCGTGTCGCCTGAGAACCTCGAGCAGCGGCTCGCCGATCAGCGCGCGGTGCTGGCGCTGGCGCGCGGTCTCGTCAAGCCCGGCGGCCGGCTGGTGTATGTCACCTGCTCGGTCTTGCCGGAGGAGAATGGCGACCAGGTGGCGGCGTTCCTTTCGACTGCGCCCGAGTTCAAGCTGGTGCCGACGGCCGAGGCGTGGGCTGCGACCCTCGGTGGCGACGCGCCGGTTTCCGCCGACGGCCGCCGCGACACGCTGCTGCTCACCCCACTGAGCCACGGCACCGACGGCTTCTTCATCGCGGTGATGCAGCGGACCTGATGGTCTAATATTGCCGCCGGCCGGTGCGGACGGCCGGCTCCGGCGCGAGATAGTAGCTGTTGACCCAGCCATCGACACCGCGATGCGTTATCGGGCACCACTCCTGCCGGCATGGTCCGATGATCTGGACACCGCGCGCCTCAGGCGCAATAGCAGCGATGGCGGCGTACTCGGACGAGGGACCGCGGCGAACGTAAAGTGTGTCCGATGGGTCGACGCCTGCCACCCGGAACAAGGGCTCACGACTGCCGGTATCGGTCCTGGAGCCGGCCTTGGATGCATCGCCGGCCGCACCGTCCTGGCTCGGCGACTGGCGGATCGGTGGCGCTGAACTCACCTTGGCGGCGCGCGCGGGTCGGCTCGCCTCGACAGCCACGGTCGCTCGCGTCACCGGCTTTGGCGCGGCCACCTGCGACCCACCGGCCGGGTTCGGTCGAGTTGCCGGCGGCGATACGGCGTCCGCCCGGACAGGGGCTTTGTCGTTCGCGGGTGTGCTGTCTTGCACCGACGGCGCCGGTGCCGGTTTTGCGACGGGTAACACTGTCATGGTGGCGATCTGTACCGGTGGCGGCTCGCGCCGGACGATCGTGGCGGTGCCGGTCTTGCCGTCCTCGCGCTGCCAGTGGATCAGATTGCCCGCCTGTCGCAGCTGCAGGCAGTGGGTGGCGGCGTCGAACCACGTCCTCCACTTCTGGCACAGGCGATCGCCAGATACCCACCAGCTGCCGCGGTCGCTGGCAGCACCCAGGTAGAAGGCGAGGTCCGGTGCATCGCCGGCGACCGTGCCGTGCGGTGCATACTGCATCGGGATCTTGCTGCCGACCGGGGTGTCGATTTCGACCGTCGCGCCGGCGACAAGCTCCCTGATCGCCGGGCCGGCCAACGGTGGCGGCTCTGCCGCGCTGGCGGCGGTGGCGAACACGAAAACGATAGCAATGGCGTATCTGAGCATGCAGCAGCAGCACCGACAGGACGTTGCAGCGGGCTCGCAGCGGGCCGCGCGCTATTCCTGGGGCACGACTATGGCAGCAAGACGGACAGTGGATGCACGTGGCTGTCGCGTGGCGGTCGTTGGGTCAGCCGCAGGTGGGAAATCAGGGCGACAGTCCGACCTCCACGGCCAGCAAGCAGCCAGAAACAAATCTCCGGTCAGTCACCGATTTCCACCCACTCTCCGTCACCCCCGCCCCCGCCTTCGCGGGGGCAGGCTGCGGCGGGGCCCCAGCCGAGCCAATGGCGGCCTCAGTGTCGATGATGGAAAAAAGCCGGCTGTCCTCGCGACGTTCCGACCAGGATGGAAGCTTCCCCCACCTCCGTCACCCCCGCGAAGGCGGGGGCCCAGCCAAGCCAGTAACGGTCTCATTGTCGATCATGGAAAAAGTCGGCTGCCTTCGCGAGCGTCGAGCTTCGCGTCGTGCAGCACTGGAAAGCTGCATCCACCGTCGCAGCCCAACTGTCGGCCTGAATGGGCCCCCGCCGTCACGCTCCGCGTGCATTCGCACGACGCGGGGGTGACGAGTTTTGGGGAGGTTAGCGCGGAGGGCACCAGGAATTGGAATGAAGCAATGCAGGAAGGTGCGGTCGGCGGCCGCCGAGGTTCTGGGAAGTGGGGTGCTGCCCCGGGTTTCCCTGGCGGCGGTTATACAGGAGCCGACAGCATGGCTGGAGTAGCCACATAAGCCGACAATTTGACGCCTTGGCGATGGGGCCTATTGCCAACCAGAAACTCGCCATCTCGCATGACGCGAGGCATAACGCGGATGTTGAGCGCGGACCGACGCTGACAACATTTTGGGGAGGCCGGCGCCAAACTCATTGCCCATACCACTCGAAATCGGTGAGCAGTAAGAGCCGGGGCGCTCTAACTGAAGTTCTTGTTGTGTCGTCGAGTTCATCTGTTGTTGAACTGCAGCAGGCAGCCATGGACGGTAATGTCCGGGTAATCACGCTGCTGCGCAAGGCCAAGGTCGTCGCCACTAAGCTCAAGCTCGCTGAAGCCCTTGCATGGATCGATGCCGAGATTGACGGTTACCCGAACGAGGAAGGCGTCACGCTGCCTGCGTATCGCCAGCTGACCGGCGAGCTGATGGGCTTCAATCCTTATCGCGGCTGGGAGCCTGTCCAATACGAAGATCCAGAGTTTGCCGAGATCATTTCCCAAGCTCCTCTCGGCCAAGCACTCGGCGCCGTCGAGGAGGGTCTGTTCAGAGCTGGCCGCACAGGGGCTTTCACCTTCAGTATGTCGCCAGGCCGAAAGAGCCGGATCATGCAAGCGATCAGGTTCTCAAACGATGTACGCTTGCAACTCAGTGAAACGAGCCTCTTCGCCGTTGTCGATGCCGTTCGCCACTTGATTTTGAACTGGGCGCTTGAGCTTGAGAGCAAAGGCATCCTGGGTGACGGCGTCAACTTCAACCAGGCAGAGCAGCAGAAGGCAGTTGCCGTGACCCACCAGTATTTCATTCAGAACGCAGGCGTTGTCGGTGATGTGATGGCAAGGCCACCGTCACTAACAATCAATCCGCCTTCATGAGCACGGATGCAGCGGCTTGGCAAAGTGCTGTCGCACAGATCAAGGCCGTCATGCCGGGCGCCTCTGCCGATCTTGCCGCCGGACTGGCCCCTGTCCTGGCAGAAATGGAGCGCGAGTTGTCGTCGCCCACCGCTCAGCCGTCAAAACTCAAGGCATTGGCCGAAAGTGCGATCAGAACCTGTGAGGGCACTGCTGGTAACCTCATTGCGGCCGGCATCGGCGTGATACTTTCCAAGCTCATCGGCCTCGCCTGACCTCTCACCGATCACGTCAGCATCCGCCCTGACGTCCGCTCACTGCGCCATTGGAGACGATGCCTCGCCCCGAGCCGCCCTTAGGTTCGTTAGACGCTCGATGTCCACTCCCCCCCCCCTCAAATCTTCTGCCCGGTCTTTTTCCAGTCGGCCAGGAACTGCTCGATGCCTTTGTCGGTCAGGGGGTGCTTGACCAGGGCTTTGAGGATCGCCGGCGGCACGGTTGCGACGTCGGCACCGATCATGGCCGCCTGCTTGACGTGATTGACGGTGCGGATCGAGGCGGCCAGGATCTCGGTCGATAGGCTCGCGTAATTGTCATAGATGGTGCGGATTTCGGAGATCAGCTCCATGCCCTCGAGGCCCTGGTCGTCCAGGCGGCCGACGAACGGCGAGATGAAGGTGGCGCCGGCCTTCGCCGCCAGCAACGCCTGGTTGGCCGAGAAGCACAGCGTGACATTGACCATGGTGCCTTCGGCGGTCAGCGTCTTGCAGGCTTTCAGGCCCTCCCAGGTCAGCGGCAGCTTGACCGCGACGTTCTTGGCGATTGCCGCCAGAGTGCGGCCTTCGGCGATCATGCCGTCGTAGTCGAGGGCTGCGACCTCGGCGCTCACCGGACCGGGTACGAGGCCACAGATTTCCTTTATGATGGTCTTGAAGTCGCGGCCGGACTTGGCGACCAGGGACGGATTGGTCGTCACGCCATCGAGGAGGCCGGTGGCCGCAAGCTCGGCGATCTCGGCCACATCCGCGGTATCGACGAAGAACTTCATGGTATCAGGCCTCCCAGGTGCCTTCAGGCCATCGCAATTCACGGCCTAGGCTCGAAACTTCGAGTGATTCGATCTTGTAATCCGGTGGTTAGCGGTTTGAACAGCTTGTTCGACAATGATGCTGCAGCGGCGGTCAAGCCGGCGACCGTGCCGGTGCTGCTGCCGGTGGCGCTCGACCAGACCTACGACTACCTGTTGCCGTCCGGTCTGGAACTGGAGCCGGGAGCATTCGTAATCGTGCCGTTCGGCCCGCAATCGCGCATCGGCGTGGTCTGGGACCGGGCCCTGGGCGATAGCGACAAGCCGTTCAACATCAAGAAGATGAAGACGGTGACCGAGCGCATCGACGTGCCGCCGCTGCCGGTCATCTCGATGCGATTTGCCGAGTGGATCGCGAAATACACCCTCGGCCCTCTCGGCATGGTGCTGCGCATGATGATGGGGGCGCAGTCGGCGTTCGAGCCGCAAAAGCCGCGCACCGGAGTCAGGCTGGCCGAGGGCGCGCATGCGCCGCCACGCATGACGCCGGCGCGGCTCAAGGCGATGGAGGTCGCGCGTGACGGGCTGATCCGTGCCAAGTCGGCGCTCGCGGCCGAGGCCGGCGTCTCGACCGGCGTCGTCGACGGCCTGGTCGCGGCCGGCCTGCTGGTCGAGGTGCAGATCCCCGAGCGCACCTACCGCATGCCGCAACCCGACCACTCGATGCCGCAGTTCGGCGAGCATCAGATACCGGCGGTCGAAACGGTGCGGTCGGCCGTCGATGCCGGCAACTTCTCGGTGTCGCTGCTCGACGGCGTCACCGGCTCGGGCAAGACCGAAGTCTATTTCGAGGCGGTGGCGCGCACGTTGCGGCAAGGCCGGCAGGCGGTGATCATGCTGCCGGAGATCGCGCTGACCAGCCAGTTCATGGACCGGTTCGAGCGCCGCTTCGGCTGTCCGCCGGTCGAATGGCATTCGGCGCTGTCGGGGCCGGAGCGTGGGCGGGTCTGGCGGGCGGCGGCGACGGGTGGCGCTCGCGTCGTGGTCGGCGCCCGCTCGGCGCTGTTCCTGCCGTACGAGAACCTCGGCCTGATCATCGTCGACGAGGAGCATGATCCGGGCTTCAAGCAGGACGACCGGGTGCACTATCAGGCGCGCGACATGGCAGTCGTGCGCGGCAGCCTGGCCAAGATTCCGGTGATCCTGGCGAGCGCCACGCCGTCGATCGAAAGCCACGTCAACGCCCGCACCGGCCGCTACCGCCACATCAGTCTGCCGGGCCGGTTTTCCGGCGTCGAGATGCCGGAGGTATCGGCGATCGATTTGCGCCGCGATCCGCCCGAGCGCGGCCGCTGGCTGTCGCCGGTGCTGGTCGAGGCGATGGTAGAGGCGCGCGGCCGCGGCCAGCAGTCGCTGCTGTTCCTCAATCGCCGCGGCTATGCGCCGCTGACGCTGTGCCGCTCCTGCGGCCATCGCTTCGAATGCCCGCAGTGCAGCGCCTGGCTGGTCGAGCACCGGTTCAAGAAGCGGCTCAACTGCCATCATTGCGGCTTTTCGCTGGCCCTGCCGGAGAAGTGCCCGAAGTGCGGCGAGCCCGATAGCCTCGTCGCCTGCGGGCCGGGCGTCGAGCGGATCGCCGAGGAAGTGGCTGAGCGCTTTCCCGATGCCCGCCTGGCGCTGCTGTCCAGCGACCTGATCCCGGGCCTCATCGAAATGCGTGAGGTGATCCACCGCATCGAACGCGGCGAGGCCGACATCATCATCGGAACGCAGATCGTCGCCAAAGGCCACAACTTCCCCGACCTCAACCTGGTCGGCATCGTCGACGGCGATCTGGGCCTCGGCCAAGCCGATCCGCGCGCCGCCGAGCGCACGTTCCAATTGTTGCATCAGGTGACAGGCCGCGCCGGCCGCGCCCAGATGAAGGGTCGCGGCTTCGTGCAGACGCACATGCCGGAACATCCGGTGATGGAAGCCATTATTTCAGGAGATCGCGACGCCTTCATCGAGCGCGAGATCAGGCAGCGACAGATTGGGTCTGCTGCCACCCTACGGGCGGCTCGCGGCGCTGATCGTATCCGCCCGCGAGAAGGAGGTCGCGGAACGCTTCGCTCGCGAAATCGCTCGCCGCGCACCGCCAGCGGAGCGCATCGAGCTTCTCGGCCCGGCCGAGGCGCCAATCTTCGTCGTCCGCGGCCGCCATCGCTGGCGGCTGCTGCTGAAAGCTCCGCGCGAGATCGACATCCAGGCCTATCTGCGCGCCTGGCTCGAGGCGATGCCCGATATCAAGGGCGACCTGCGCCTCAGCGTCGACATCGATCCCTATAGCTTCATGTGACGTCGATCACTACCAGCGACGGTAATGCCGATGGTGCCGATGATGCCGGCGATGGCCGTAGTAGCCGTAGTACGGCTGATAGTAGCTGCTGCTGTAGTAGTAGTGGCGATGATGCCGGTGATGCTGGCTCGCCAGGATGCCGGCAACGACCAGTGCACCGATGCCCAGTGCCAAGCCGCCGCCGTGGTGACCCCGCCACCGGGCTTCGGCGCTGGTCGTCATCGATGTGCCGACGAGTGCCGCGAGGGCAGTGGCGATCACTGCGGATCGGGCGGATTTCGCGAAGGACATGCTGGAACTCCTTTCACGCGAGTTTGACGAACTCCGTCACCGTACGCGGACTTCGAGCGCGGCCAAGAGTTCGTGGTAACAATATAACGTGGGGAGCACGGAAATGTTCCGGTATCTGCTATTTTGTCGCAGAATACGAAAAAATCACCGGCGCAGACGGCGATCCGCGCCGAGCGTTGCATCGACCGCATGGTAATCAGCGGCCGCAAGTTCGCGCGTTGCTGCCGCGGCGCGCAGTTCACCTGCGGCGCTGGATGGCTATGGCGCGGATGTGACGGCTCACTCCAGGTACGGGCACAGCTGGCGCTCACCGTCGCTGTTGATGATCGTGCCACTCTCCCAGTCGAAGCTCTCGAAGTCGTTGGCGCATGCCTCGGCGTCGGTTGGCCGGGCCCGAATAATGGCGCTGCCGACGATTACGGCTCCGGCCGCTGCTGCACCGTAGCCCCATGGCCGCCAACCCCAGCCGCGACGCGGGCCGTCATGGTGAGGACGCGGTGCCGGGGCAGCATGCCGCACCGGCGGCGGCGCAAAGTGGCGTGGCGCCGGGGCGGTGTACTGTGGCCGCGACGCGCGTGCGAGTGGCGGCGCCGGCCGATGTGCTTGCGGCGCGGGCCTTGCAGCCTGTCCACCGCGGTACCGACCGTCGGGCTTGCGACCAGGCTCTTGCTGCGCGGCGGCGGTGGCCAACAGCGTGATGTTGGAGGCCATCAGGCCCATCGCGACTGCGGAAACAACAAGGACGCGCTTTACCGACATGTTGCAGACCCCAAGTCCGAATTCAGTGGCCTCACCGGAACCAACTCCGGTGGGCAGTGGCTTGACGTGTGGGGCAGCGCACTTGAATGCATCTTGAACGGCATCTGCAGCATTCATTCATGTCGCATTCGATTCGAGGCGCGCCTGCCCCCGCCAAATGCGGCATTGCGTGCGCATCACACCCTGTTGATGATCCGCGCGACCCATGCTAAGGCGAGCCGAACTTGATGAAGGGGCCGGGTGGCGCTTGTCGCGCTCCCCGAGCGTTTTTTGTTGAGCTTGGGTCAAGCGCGGGCAACCGCTGCATTTGGCCATCCCTCCCGAACAGCCTGATCCAGACCTCACGAGAGCCTTCGACGTGGCGAATGATGATCCGATGATGGCGAGTGTGGCCGGCCGCTATGCGTCCGCGCTGTATGACCTCGCTACCGAGCAGAACCAGGTGAAGCCAGTCGAGCAGGCGATGACGCAGCTGCAAGGCCTGCTCGATATGAGCGCCGATCTGCGCAGTCTGGTCCGCAGTCCGGTTTTCTCGGCCGACGAGCAGGGCAAGGCACTCGGCGCGGTGCTGGAAAAAGCCGGCATTGGGGGGCTGGCCGCCAATTTCGTCAAGCTGATCGCCAAGAACCGGCGCCTGTTCACGCTGCCGGAGATGATCAAGAACTACCACGCGCTCGCCGCCCGCGGCCGTGGCGAAGTGCAGGCCGAGGTGATCTCGGCGGTGGCACTCAACGACGCGCAAATGCAGCAGCTCAAGGACACGTTGAAGGCCTCGGTCGGCAAGGACGTCTCGATCTCGTCCCGCGTCGACCAGGGCTTGCTCGGCGGCCTGATCGTCAAGGTCGGCAGCCGTATGATCGATAGCTCGCTTCGCACAAAGCTCAATAGTCTCAAGATCGCCATGAAAGAGGTTGGCTGATGGAAATTCGCGCCGCTGAGATCTCCTCGATACTGAAGGAGCAGATCAAGAACTTCGGCAAGGAGGCGCAAGTCTCCGAGATCGGCCAGGTATTGTCCGTCGGCGACGGCATCGCCCGCGTCTACGGCCTCGACAATGTCCAGGCCGGCGAGATGGTCGAGTTCCCGGGCAACGTGCGCGGCATGGCGCTGAACCTCGAGGCCGACAACGTCGGCGTCGTGATCTTCGGCGACGACCGCGCCATCAAGGAAGGCGACACCGTCAAGCGCACCGGCGCCATCGTCGAAGTGCCGGTCGGCAAGGGTTTGCTCGGCCGCGTCGTCGATGCGCTGGGCAATCCGATCGATGGCAAGGGCCCGATCAAGTCTGACCGAAGGTCGCGGGTCGACGTGAAAGCGCCGGGCATCCTGCCGCGCAAGTCGGTGCACGAGCCGATGGCGACCGGGCTCAAGGCCATCGATGCCCTGATCCCGATCGGTCGCGGCCAGCGCGAGCTGATCATCGGCGACCGCCAGACCGGCAAGACCGCGGTCGCGCTCGATACCATCCTCAACCAGAAGCCGCTCAACAAGGGCACCGACGAGAGCCAGAAGCTCTATTGCGTCTATGTCGCGATCGGCCAGAAGCGGTCGACCGTCGCCCAGTTCGTGAAGGCGCTGGAGGAGAACGGCGCGCTCGAATATTCGATCATCGTCGCCGCCACCGCGTCCGACCCGGCGCCGATGCAATACCTCGCCCCGTTCACCGGCTGCACCATGGGCGAGTACTTCCGCGACAACAAGATGCACGCCGTCATCATCTATGACGACCTGTCGAAACAGGCCGTCGCCTACCGCCAGATGTCGCTGCTGTTGCGCCGCCCGCCCGGCCGCGAAGCCTATCCGGGCGACGTGTTCTATCTCCACTCCCGCCTGCTCGAGCGGGCTGCCAAGATGGGCGACGGTGCCGGCAATGGCTCGCTCACCGCGCTGCCCGTGATCGAGACCCAGGGTAACGACGTGTCGGCGTTCATCCCGACCAACGTGATCTCGATCACCGATGGCCAGATCTTCCTCGAGACCGACCTGTTCTACCAGGGCATCCGCCCCGCCGTGAACGTCGGTCTGTCAGTCAGCCGCGTCGGCTCCTCGGCCCAGACCAAGGCGATGAAGAAGGTTGCCGGCAAGATCAAGGGCGAGCTGGCGCAGTACCGTGAGATGGCCGCCTTCGCCCAGTTCGGCTCCGATCTCGACGCGGCGACCCAGAAGCTGCTGGCGCGGGGCTCGCGCCTGACCGAGCTCTTGAAGCAGGGCCAGTTCTCGCCGCTGAAGATGGAGGAGCAGGTCTGCGTGATCTACGCCGGCGTCAACGGCTATCTCGACCCGATGCCGCTCGAAAAGATCAAGCCGTTCGAGGATGCGCTGCTCAACAATCTGCGCTCCACCAACACCGCGATCTTGAACGACATCCGCGACTCGAAGGACTTGTCGGACGCCACTGCCGACAAGCTCAAGGGCGCGATCGAAACGGTCGCGAAGCAGTTCACCTGATGAGCGTAGGTTGGACTGGCTGCCCTTGGGCCGCGTAACCCGACGTTCCACGAGTGGTGCTTGAAGTTGTTGGGTTACGGACGCTAAGGCGGCGTCCTAACCCAAACTACGGCAAAGACGACGGAAGAGATCGATGGCCTCACTCAAAGAAATGCGCAACCGCATCGCCTCGGTCAAGGCGACGCGCAAGATCACCAAGGCGATGCAGATGGTGGCCGCCGCCAAGTTGCGTCGCGCGCAGGAGGCAGCGACCGCGGCTCGCCCCTACGCGACGCGCATGGACACGATGCTGGCCAACCTCAATGCCCGGGTCGCCAACAAGGAAGGTGCCTCGCCGCTTCTCGTCGGAACCGGCAGCGATAAGGTCCACCTGCTGGTCGTCATGACCGCCGAGCGCGGATTGTGCGGCGGCTTCAACGGCAACATCGCCAAGCTCGCTCGCGCCGACGCGCAGCGGCTGTTGCGGGAAGGCCGGACCGTCAAGATGATCATGGTCGGCAAGAAGGGCGCCGATGCGCTGCGCCGCGAGTTCGGTAAGAATATGGTCGATCGCGTCGACCTCAAGGGTGTCAAGCAACTCGGGTTTGCCAATGCCGAAGAGATCTCGGGCAAGATCCTGAAGATGTTCGAGGCCAAGGAATTCGACGTCTGCACGATGTACTTTTCGGAGTTCAAGTCGGTGATCGCGCAGAAGCCGACGGCGCTGCAGCTGATCCCGGCCAAAGTGCCGGAGGAGAAGGCGGCGGCGAAGGACGGCAAGGCGATGGCCGTCAACGAATACGAGCCGAGCGAGGAAGAGATCCTCGGGTCGCTGCTGATCGCGCAATCTCTCGACCCAGGTGTTCCGCGGCCTGCTGGAAAACGCTGCGTCCGAGCAGGGCGCGCGCATGAGCGCCATGGACAACGCCACCCGCAACGCCGGCGACATGATCAACAAGCTGACGATCAAGTACAATCGTCAGCGCCAGGCCAACATCACCAAAGAACTGATCGAGATCATCTCGGGCGCCGAAGCGCTCTAAACGAACCTGCACACGAGGACGACAGACAAATGGCTGCGAGCAACAAGGTCGGTAAAATCTCCCAGGTGATGGGCGCCGTCGTCGACGTCAAGTTCGACGGCCACCTGCCGGAAATCCTGAACGCGCTGGAGACCATGAACCATGGCAACAAGCTCATCCTCGAGGTGGCGCAGCACCTCGGCGAGAGCACCGTGCGCACGATCGCCATGGATTCGTCCGAAGGCCTGGTGCGCGGGCAGGAAGTGACCGACCTCGGCAGCCCAATCTCGATGCCGGTCGGCGACGAGACGCTCGGCCGCATCATGAACGTGATCGGCGAGCCGGTCGACGAGGCTGGTCCGGTCAAGACCGCCGGTCGTCGTGCAATCCATCAGCCCGCTCCGTCCTTTGCCGAGCAGGCGACCGAAGCCGAAATCCTCGTCACCGGCATCAAGGTCGTCGACCTGCTGGCGCCCTACGCCAAGGGCGGCAAGATCGGCCTGTTCGGCGGCGCTGGCGTCGGCAAGACGGTGCTGATCATGGAGTTGATCAACAACGTCGCCAAGGCGCACGGCGGCTACTCGGTGTTCGCCGGCGTCGGCGAGCGTACCCGCGAGGGCAACGACCTCTATCACGAGATGATCGAATCGAAGGTCAACATCGACCCGAAGAAGAACAACGGCTCGACCAAGGGCTCCAAGTGTGCCCTCATCTATGGCCAGATGAACGAGCCGCCGGGCGCCCGCATGCGGGTCGGCCTGTCGGGGCTGACCGTCGCCGAGCACTTCCGCGACCAGGGCCAGGACGTGCTGTTCTTCGTCGACAACATCTTCCGCTTCACCCAGGCCGGTTCGGAAGTGTCGGCGCTGCTCGGCCGCATCCCCTCGGCGGTGGGCTATCAGCCGACGCTCGCCACCGACATGGGCGCGCTACAGGAGCGCATCACCACCACCCAGAAGGGTTCGATCACCTCGGTGCAGGCGATCTACGTGCCGGCCGACGACTTGACCGACCCTGCACCCGCCACCTCGTTCGCCCACTTGGACGCGACCACCGTGCTGTCGCGCGGCATCGCCGAAAAGGGCATCTATCCGGCGGTCGACCCGCTCGACTCGACGAGCCGCATCCTTGAGCCGCGCGTCGTCGGCCAGGAGCACTACGACACCGCCCGCCGGGTCCAGCAGGTGCTGCAGAAGTACAAGTCGCTGCAGGACATCATCGCCATTCTCGGCATGGACGAATTATCGGAAGAGGACCGCACCACGGTCGCCCGCGCCCGCAAGATCGAGCGCTTTCTCAGCCAGCCGTTCCACGTCGCCGAGGTGTTCACCGGCTCGGCCGGCAAGCTCGTCGACATCAAGGACACCATCAAGGGCTTCAAGGGCCTGTGCGACGGCGACTATGATCATCTGCCGGAGCAGGCGTTCTACATGGTGGGAACCATCGAGGAAGCCATTGCCAAGGCCGAGAAGCTGGCCGAAGCTGCGTGAGATTCCCGGTCACCCAACCGGTAGCCGAACGCAAGCGAGGGCATGAGCCATGGCGGACGAGAAGGTGGCGGCGGCTTCCAAGTTCGGCAAGTGCTGCACCGAATTGAAGGAAGCGATGGCGGGCGACGATTTCGATCCGCTCATCACCGAAGGCGATGACGGTGTGCTCTACATGGCGGTCGGCCTGATCGACCTCGAGGAGGACGAGCCGGGCTTGGTCGACCATCCGCTGTTTTTCTGCCCCTTCTGCGGCGTCAGGCAACAGACGGCGGAGGAGGTCAAGGCCAAGGTCGGCGCTGACCCGGATGAGCCGGAAGTGACAAGCTGAACGAGCGAGACGGAAGACTGATCCATGGCAGGTACATTCAAGTTCGAGCTGGTGTCGCCGGAGCGGGTACTGCTGTCGGCAAATGCGGAGCAGGCAATATTGCCCGGCGCGGAAGGCATCTTCACCGTGCTGGTCGGACATGCGCCGGTGGTCTCGACGCTGCTGCCGGGCGTCGCCCGCATCACCCTTGCCGATGGCATCAAGCGCATCTTCGTCAGGGGCGGCTTTGCCGAAGTCGGCCCGGAACACGTCACCGTACTCGCCGAGCGCGCCTTCATCACCGACGAGGTCGACCCGCGCCAGATCGAGGCCGAGCTCGACGCCGCGCAGAAGTCGCTGAACGACGGCCTCGACGACAATGCGAAGCTGCACATCACCCGCGCCATCGACGAGCTGCGCGCTCTGGTCGGTAGCAAGGCGGCGCATTAGAAATTTCGAATTCGGCTGCGAAGACTTTCGCAGGTCGGGCAGAGCCGCCTTGCGGTGCCCGACAACTTCTCAGGCACCGGTCGCGATCTCGGCCTTCGCAATGGCGCTGAGCTCGACCGACAAGGCACCGGCGATGGCGTGACGACTTTGTTGCGAGACCCGGCGACTCGCTTGGCTCCTACGAGCCCGCCGCCAGATGCTGGAACCTGCGCACGACGGTCATGTACGTCTCGCGCTTGAACGGCACGATCAGCTTCGGCAGCCGCCGCATCGCCACCCACTTCCAGGCTTCGAACTCGCGCTTCTGGCCCTTGCAGCCGGAAATGTCGATCTCGCGGTCGTGGCCGGTGAAGCGCATCGCGAACCAGCGCTGGCGTTGGCCGCGAAACCGGCCCTTGAGAGCAACCCCGCGCAGATGGTCCGGGAGCTCGTAGGTCAGCCAATCGGGAATCTCGCCGATGATCTCGGCACTACGAACGCCGGTTTCCTCTTCGAGCTCGCGAATGGCGGCGCGCTGCGGCGATTCCTTGGGGTTGATGCCGCCCTGCGGCATCTGCCATATCGGCTCGGCCTTGTGACCCAGCCACTTCGGCGTGCGACGGCCGACCCAAACCCGGCCCTGGCCGTTGATCAGCATGATGCCGACACAGGGGCGCAGGGGCAGGTCATCGGGCAGCATGTGCGGCGCGCGTGGCAAGGCAGGATCAATCTTCGTTCAGGTTGGAGTCGTCTATGAAACAATAGATACGTTGATTCCGCTACGATTTTATGACCGGTGCGCAGCATTTTTTGCGGCGACCGCGGCACTGTTGCATCAAAAATTCGCGAGTGTTCAACGATCTGTGAGATGGGCGAATTCGGCCAGCACCCGGGTATAGACCTCGCGCTTGAAGGGTACGATCAAGGCCGGCAGCTCGGCGGCCCGTGCCCACCGCCAGGCAACGAATTCGACCGGATGGCCGGCTTGCGGCTCGATGCTGATCTCGGCCTCGTCGCCCTCGAATCGTACCGCGAACCACTTCTGCCGCTGGCCGCGATAGCGCCCGCCCCAGGCCTTGCCGATCAGCTCGGGCGGCAGGTCGTAGGTCAGCCAATCCTTGGATTTCGACCAACGGCGTGACGGTCCGCATGCCGGTTTCCTCCCACAGCTCGCGCAATGCCGCCTTGGCCGGGTCCTCGCCCGCGTCGATCCCGCCCTGCGGCATCTGCCACCAAGTGCCGGGCCCTTCCGGGTCGGTCGGTGCGTCGTTGCGGCGGCCGATCCAGACGCAGTTGTCGCGGTTCAGCACCATGATGCCGACGTTGAGGCGGTAGCCGAGGGTGGCAGGGTCCATGCGAACATATCCAGGCAGCTGGTTTTGAAATGACTTGGGCGCCGGTCGAGGCGCCCAAGGTCTGCTAAGGTTCGTCACATCCATGTCAGCGACGACGCGGTCGCGATCAATTCGCCTTCTTTTCCGGCTGCGCGGCCGGTTCGGTCGGCGCCGCCGGAGCCGGTACCGCCGCAGTGTCGGCGCCGTCACGCAGCATGGCCAGCGCGTACTGCAGCTGCTTGTCCTTTTCCGGCTCGCGCGGAACAAAGGCCGACGAGCCCGACTGCTCCTTCTCCTTCGGATCGTTCTTCAGATGGCCGCGCAGGCTCGACTCGCCGCGCGGCTTTTCCTTGCCCTTCATGTCGTCCGGCAAGTCCTGCTCGACGATGATGTCCGGATCAATGCCCTTGGCCTGGATCGAACGGCCGGACGGCGTGTAGTAGCGCGCCGTGGTCAGCCGCAGCGCGCCGTTGGCACCGAGCGGAATGATGGTCTGCACCGAGCCCTTGCCGAACGAGCGGGTACCGATGACCGTGGCGCGCTTGTGGTCCTGCAGGGCGCCGGCGACGATCTCCGAAGCCGAGGCCGAGCCGCCGTTGATCAGCACCAGGATCTTCTTGCCTTCGGTGATGTCGCCAGCACGCGCCTGGCTGCGCTGCGTCTCCTCCAGGTTGCGACCCTTGGTCAGCACGATCGCACCCTTCTCCAGGAAGTCGTCGGAGACGGATACCGCCTGATCGAGCAAGCCGCCCGGATTGTTGCGCAGATCGATGACGTAGCCTTTGATCTTCTTGGTGGTCTGCTTCTTCAGCGCATCGATCTGCTTGACCAGATTGGCGTGCGTCTGCTCGTTGAAGGTCGAGATCTTGGCGTAGATCACCTCACCGTCAGCTTCGAGACGCGACTTCACCGCATTGATGCGGATCACGTCGCGCGTCACCTTGATGTCGAAGGGATCGTCGCGGCCCTTGCGAATGATCGTCAGCGTGATCGGCGTGTTGACCGGGCCGCGCATCTTCTCGACCGCCTGCTCGAGGGTGAGGCCGACGATCTGCTCGTTGTCGAGATGGGTGATCAGGTCATTCGCCTGCACGCCGGCCTTGTGTGCCGGGGTATCGTCGATCGGCGACACCACCTTGACGACGCCGTTCTCCATCGTCACCTCGATGCCGAGGCCGCCGAATTCGCCGCGGGTCTGCACCTGCATGTCGCGGAAGTGTTTCGGCGACAAATAGGCCGAGTGCGGGTCGAGGGCGGCGAGCATGCCGTTGATCGCGTTCTCGACCAGCGAGGCATCGTCCGGCTTCTCGACGTAGTCGGAGCGCACCCGCTCCAGCACATCGCCGAACAGATCGAGCTGCCGGTAGATTTCGGAATTAGGCGTCGTTGCCGAATAGGTGCGGCTGACGTTAAACACGGTCGTCACGCCGGCAAGACCTGCCATCAGCATGAACGACCAGAATGCGAAGTCTGATTTGCGCGTCATCCTTGCACCTTTTTCGAACCGTCGGCCCACCAGGGCTCGGGATCCACAGGACGCCCCTCTTTACGGAACTCGACATACAGGACGGGGGCACTGTCCTGCGCTTTGCCTTTGGGAGCGGCACTCATCGTGCCGACCGGTTCTCCGGCGAGTACGAACTGGCCGAGTTGGACGTCGATTTGCGACAGACCCGCAAGAACGACATGGTAGCCATTGCCACCATTTATGATCAATAGCTGACCATACGAGCGGAACTCGCTCGCGTACAGCACCCAGCCGTCGCAAGGTGCGGTAATCTGTGCGCTGAAGCGGGTCTCGATCACCATGCCCTTGGACGCACCGCCCGAGGGCATGCGCTCGCCGAACGCGATGACGCGCTTGCCCTGTGCCGGCAGCGGCAGGTGGCCGCGGGCCTGGTGGAACGGGATTGCCGGCATCAGGCGGCTTGGGTTGGCCGACAGCGCGCCGCCTTGCGGGGCAAGCTCGATCGCCGGATTGGACGTCCTGGGCAACGCCGCCACCACCACCGGCGGCTCGCTCTTGGGTATTGCCGGCGTTGGCGACCCGACCGTCGCCGGAGCCGGCGACGTTGCGGCCGCCACGGGGGTTGCTGCCGAAGTCGGTGGCGGCGCGCTGCGGTTCCGGCGGGGTCAATGCTGCCTGCTTTTCGTAGGCGCCGAGCGTGGTGTTGTCGGCCACCGCCTTGTCGAGCCGGGTGATCAGCTCCGACAGATCGGTCACGTTCCGCGAGATCTCGGAGGCGGCCTTGCGCACTTCGTCGAGCTGCTCCTGGCGCTCGGCCAGCGTCTGCCGCTTGGTTTCCATCAGGCCGGCCATCCGCAACTGGGCGTCCTTGAGCCGCGCCGGTCTCGGTTTCGAGCTTATCGCGCTCGGACTTGATGTCCGACATTACCCGGGCGAGTTCCGACAGCCGGCCGGCCAGTTCCTCGGCCTGCGTGCGCAGCTCGGGAAACGCGCGGGCGAGCAGCATGGCACTGCGCACCATCTGCAGGGCGTCCTCGCGCTTGGTGATGATCACCGGCGGCGGGTTGCGCCCCATGCGCTGCATTGCCGCGAGCAGGCTCGCGATCTGGCCGTGCCGCTGGGCGAGCGAGCCCTGCAACAGCTTCTGCTGGCTTTCGAGCTCGTCGCGACGGGCTTCGATCGCCGTCATCTGGCCTTCCGAGCGCTGGATCAGGCGGGCGGTTTCCTGAAGGTGGGCATTGAGTCGAGCGCGGTCGGCGTCCATCTGGGCGACGTCGGCCTGCAGCTGCTTGGCTTTCTGCTCCGCCGCCTCGAGCCGCTCGCGATTGGCCTTCAGGGCCTGCGATGGGTCCTGGGCGCTGGCGGCGGACGCGGCCAACAGTACTGCCAGCGCACACACCGCCAACCCCGCCCGGTCGAGCCGGGGCAAGGCAATGCGGCGGAGGCCCTGCGGGCGCGGCGTTTTGCTGGCGAGATCCAACGAAATCCGGTCAATCCATGAGGTTGGCGGCAACTGTCTGCGACCCTTGATTCTCCAAGGACGCCAGGATTACGGCAATTGTTTTGCGGTGCAACTCACAATGCTGCGTCCTGGGTTGCGATAATCGTGTTGCACCGCACGATCGGCGACAAATGTCATTTGCAACCGGTAGGAGCCACGCCTAAGAGCAGCGGCAGTTGCTCGCGACTGGAACCGGCATGCCCGACGTGTTCTACAATCTCACTTTCGTCGCCACGATCGCAGTATTGATCGCACTCGGTCTCGGTCTGCGCACGATGATGAGGGGCGACAGCCCCAATCTCAGTCAGAAATTCATGCGCTGGCGCGTGGGGCTGCAGTTCCTGGCGATCGTCGTTATCATGCTGGCGATCTATTTCCGCCGCTAATTCGGGACGAGAATGGCCGTGGTCAAGCTCAACAAGATCTACACCCGCACCGGCGACGATGGCACTACCGGGCTCGGCACCGGCGAGCGTGTGCGAAAGGACAGCGTAAGGGTTGCGGCCTACGGCACGGTCGACGAGGCCAACGCCGCGATCGGCATGGCACGCGTTCACATGACTACGGCCGATGCCCGTATCGACACCATGCTGGCCCGCATCCAGAACGATCTATTCGATCTTGGCGCCGATCTGTGCGTGCCCGACCGTGGCAAGGACTTGGGCTACGAGCCGCTGCGCATCACCGCCGCCCAGGCGACGCGCCTGGAAGGCGAGATCGACGAGCTCAACGCCGATCTCAGGCCGCTGAATTCGTTCGTTCTGCCGGGCGGCTCGGCCGGCGCCGCGGCGCTGCATGTGGCGCGCACCGTGGTGCGGCGGGCCGAGCGGCTGATCGTCGAGTTGCAGGCCGATCCGCAAGAACCGGTTAGCCGGCCGGCGATCACCTACGTCAATCGGCTGTCGGATTTTCTTTTCGTCGCCAGTCGCTACGTGAACGACAAAGGCCATAAAGACGTGCTCTGGATCCCCGGCAAGAACAGGTAGGATCGGATTCGAGTTGCGACCGGGCCCGGCGCCCGCGGCAGGAGGATGGCCCAGTGTTCGTGCCCGTCTATGACGACAATCCGCTGCGCGGCATCCGGTTCCAGTATGTCACGGTCGCCCTGATCACCATCAATCTTGCGGTGTTCGCACTGCAAACCACCGGCCTGCAGATGCAGGTAGTCGCGAGCTTCGGCATCGTGCCGGCCAAGCTGTTGGCGCAGCCGCTGACAGCCGGTTCTGTGGCGTTGCCGGCGAACTTCCACGAGTTGCCGCCGTGGCTGACGCTGATCACCTACATGTTTTTCCATGGCGACGTTTTTCATGTCGGCACCAACATGCTGTTCCTGTGGGTGTTCGGCGACAACGTCGAGGACGCCATGGGCCATCTGAGGTTCCTCGGCTTCTATCTCGCCTGCGGGGTGTTAGCCGGTCTCGCGCACGCGGCGATGCAGCCGGCTTCGGCGGTGCCGTTGATCGGTGCCAGCGGTGCGGTCGCCGGCGTGATCGCGGCCTACATCATGCTCTATCCAAGGGTGATGGTGTGGATACTCGCGTTCCGCATCATCCCGCTGCATGTCAGCGCCGGCTTTGCTATTGGCGCCTGGATCCTGACCCAGCTCATCATGGTGATCCTGCCACAGTCGGGACCAGTGGTGCCCATCGCCTGGTGGGCGCACATCGGCGGGCTCACCGCCGGCGCGCTACTCGTGTTGATTCTGCGCCGCCCCGGCGTCCAGTTGTTTACCTGACGAAGGTCGTCGGTATTGCTTAATTTTCTGGCAGCCCGGGATTGTAACATTTGCGCCATTAGGCGAGATTGACAGCACCTAGACCTCATGCATACGCTGCTTCTCGCAGATGCGAAGGCCGCTTGGCCGGCGCGCCTATGAAATAGTCACATGCAATCCCGTGAGACAAAAATGTCTCAGCAGCACGCGGCCGACTGGCAGCTCGTTCTCGTGTTGCACCAGGTGCCTGCTGTGGCGCTCAGGAACAATCCGGCTCTGGAGCTTCGCTGAACCATGAAAATCCTCGTGCCCGTCAAGCGCGTGGTCGATTACAACGTCAAGATCCGCGTCAAGCCTGACGGCACCGGCGTCGAGTTGGCCAACGTCAAGATGTCGATGAACCCGTTCGACGAAATTGCCGTCGAGGAGGCCATCCGCCTCAAGGAAAAGGGCACGGTCAGCGAAATCGTCGCCGTATCGATCGGGCCGGCGAAGTCGCAGGAGACGATCCGTACCGCGCTCGCCATGGGCGCCGACCGCGGCATCCTGGTCGAGACGCCCGACGGCGAGCTGATCGAGCCACTGGCCGTGGCGAAGCTGCTCAAGGCGGTGATCGCCGCCGAGCAGCCTGGCCTGGTGATCCTCGGCAAGCAGGCGATCGACGACGATTGCAACCAGACCGGCCAGATGCTGGCGGCGTTGATGGGCTGGCCGCAGGCGACATTCGCCTCGAAGATTGTGATCGAGGGCGAAGCCGCGCACGTGACCCGCGAGGTCGACGGCGGCCTCGAGACGCTGGCGATGAAACTGCCGATGATCGTCACCACCGACCTTCGCTTGAACGAGCCGCGCTATGCCTCGCTGCCGAACATCATGAAGGCGAAGAAGAAGCCGCTCGACGTCAAGAAGCCGGCCGACCTCGGCGTCGACATCGCGCCGCGTCTCAAGGTGCTGCGGACGACCGAGCCGCCGTCGCGCAAGTCGGGTGTCAAGGTCGCGTCGCCGGCCGAGCTGGTGCAGAAGTTGAAGTCCGAGGCGGGGGTGATCTGATGGCAACGCTTCTCATTGCCGAGCATTCGAACGACGCACTGAACGCGCTGACCGCGAAGGCGATGACCGCGGCGGTGGCGCTGGGCTCGCCAGTTCACATTCTGGTTGCCGGCCACAACTGCAAGGCGGCAGCCGAAGCCGCGGCCAAGCTCAACGGCGCCGCCAAGGTGCTCGTTGCCGATGCGCCGCAATACGCCCATCAGCTGGCCGAGGAAGTGACCGCGCTCGTGGTGCCGATGATGGCCGGCTACGATGCTGTGGTTGCCGCCGCCACCGCCCAGGCCAAGAACTTCATGCCGCGCATCGCCGCCACCCTCGACGTGATGCAGATCTCCGAGATCACGGCGGTGAAGTCGGCCGATACCTTCGAGCGGCCGATCTATGCCGGCAACGCGATCCAGACCGTGCAGTCGTCGGACGCGAAGAAGGTGATCACGGTGCGCTGCGCCTCGTTCGCGGCCACGCCGGAAGGCGGCTCGGCTGCGATTGAGAGCGTTGCGGCTCCTGCCGTCGTCGGGCTGTCGACTTTCGAGAAGGCCGAGATCGCCCGCTCCGACCGGCCCGAACTCGCCTCCGCCAAGATCGTCGATCTCTGGTGGCCGCGGCATGGGTTCCGGCGAGAACTTCAAGAAGTACATCGAGCCGGTGGCCGATCGGCTCGGCGCCGCCATGGGCGCGAGCCGCGCCGCCGTCGACGCCGGCTTCGTCCCGAACGACTATCAGGTCGGCCAGACCGGCAAGGTGGTGGCGCCAGAACTCTACGTCGCCGTCGGCATCTCGGGTGCGATCCAGCATCTGGCCGGCATGAAGGACTCGAAAGTGATCGTCGCCATCAACAAGGACGCCGAGGCGCCGATCTTCCAGGTCGCCGACTACGGCCTCGTAGCCGATCTGTTCCAGGCCTTGCCCGAACTCGACGCCGAGCTGCAGAAGGCCGGGCGCTAGGTCGCCCGTGCCTCGCTCATCGTCGCCAACAAGGATCCAGGTATCATGGATGTCGCAGTGAAAAACAAAGCCGGCGCCGCGCCGCAGAAGAGCCTGACGATCAAGCGTGTGGGCATCATCGGCGCCGGCCAGATGGGCAGCGGCATCGCGCACGTGATCGCGGCGTCGGGCTACGATGTAGCGCTCAACGACGTCGAGAAGGCGCGCGTCGACAAGGGACTTGCAGCGATCGAGAAGAACATGGCGCGGCAGGTCGCCAAGGGCATCCTCAAGGATGCCGAGATGGTGACTGCGCTGAAGCGTATCAACTATGCCGCGTCCTATGGTGACCTCGGCGATTGCGACCTGGTGATCGAAGCCGCGGTCGAAGACGAGGGCATCAAGCGCCAGGTTTTCGCCGAGCTGTGCAAGAGCCTGAAACCCGGCGCGCTGCTCGCATCCAATACCTCGTCGATCTCGATCACCCGGCTGGCGGCCTCGACCGACCGGCCGGAGCTGTTCATCGGCATGCACTTCATGAATCCGGTGCCGCTGATGCAGCTCGTCGAGCTGATTCGCGGCATCGCCACCGACGACGTGACGTTCTCGACCGCGAAGGTGTTCGTCGCCAGCCTCGGCAAGACGATCGCAGTGTCCGAGGATTTCCCTGCCTTCATCGTCAACCGCATCCTGCTGCCGATGATCAACGAGGCGGTGTACACGCTCTATGAGGGCGTCGGCACGGTCGAGGCGATCGACAAAGCGCTGAAGCTCGGTGCCAATCACCCCATGGGCCCGCTCGAACTCGCCGATTTCATCGGCCTCGACACCTGCCTGTCGGTGATGCAGGTGCTGTACGAGGGGCTGGCCGACTCGAAATACCGCCCCTGCCCGCTGCTGGTGAAATACGTCGAGGCCGGCTGGCTCGGCCGCAAGACGCAGCGCGGCTTCTACGATTATCGCGGTGAAAAGCCGGTGCCGACGCGGTAAGTATCGGCACGTCGCCAGCGGTTGCGTTCATCCAGCGTTGAACACCTGTCCCGCCACCCGCCTACACGGACTGCCTGAGGACTTGCGCGCGTTCCCTGGCGCCGGCGAGGACATAGGAATGGTCGGAGCCGCTGAGCACGAAGCGGGCGCCGCCCTTGATGTACTGCGTCGCGGTCTCGCGATCATAGACGCCACCCATGCCGAGCGCCTTGCCGGCGGCTTTGCAGGCGGCGCCGACCGATTTGTAGGCCTCCTGCACGCGCGGGTGGTTGATCTGGCCGGAGATGCCCATCTCGGCGGAGAGGTCCGAAGTCCCGATCAGCAGCGCGTCGATACCGTCGACAGCCGCGATCGCGCCGGCGTTCTTCACGCCCTCGGGGCTTTCGATCATTGCCACCACCAGTATCGCGGCATTGACCGCTGCCTGCGCCTCGGCATTGCCGGGCGGCTTGAACCCGAACGCCGCCGGCGGACCGCCCCAACTGCGCGAGCCGATCGGCGGGTAGCGGAAGGCGCGGGCGATCTTCTTTGCCTGCTCGACGGTGTCGACGTGCGGCACGATCACACCCATGGCGCCGTTGTCGAGCGCGCGCGTACCCTCGTCGAGGGCGTCGGCGGCGATGCGCACGATCGGGGTGATGCCGGTCGGCAGCGCGGCGAGGCAGATCTGCGTGGCTTCCTGCACCGAAAAAGCGCCGTGCTCCATGTCGATGAACAGCCAGTCGTGGTCGGTCGCTGCCGCCAGCATGGCGGTGGCGCTCGTGCGCATGTGATGCACGCCGAACCCGAGCGCCAGCTCGTTCGCCAGCAGCTTGCGCTTGGTGTTGTTCGCGACGATCGTCATCGGCGTGGGTTCCTCGGATTGCTATGCTGAACCATCAGGGCCCGGCCTGGGCCCTGTCCATTGCGCGCCCGGCATTGCGGTGATGCGCGCGAGGCTACTGTAATTCCAAAGCAGCCGTCAGGTCGCCCGCCTTCTCGCGCACGCCGGGCAGCGGCTCGAGGCCGAAGCGGCGGGTGATAAGTTTCAGGATCGACGTGGTGTCGTACGACGTCTTGTCGATGAAGCCGCGTTTGGCGAACGGCGAGATGATCAGCGCCGGGATGCGCGTTCCCGGTCCCCAGCGATCTCCCCAGCCGGCGCCGGATGGCGGGGCTACGTGATCCCAGAAGCCGCCGTTCTCGTCGTAGGTGACGATCACCAAAATGCTCTTCCACTGCGGGCTCCGGCGCAGCCGCTCGAGCACGTCGGCGATGTGGGCGTCGCCGCTCATCAGGTCGGTGTAGGAGGGGTGCTGGTTGAGCTTGCCGACCGGCTTGTAGAACGCGACCGGCGGTAGCTTGCCGGCGTCGATGTCGCGCAGCAGGTCGTCACCGTCCTTGAGATGGCGGGCGCGATCCGGCGTGCCGGGCGCGAACCGCTGGAAGTAGTTGAACGGCTGGTGGTGCGGCTGGAAGTTCAAGGCGCCGTTCTCGCGGGTATAGATGACGCCACGCTTCTCGGACGGCGGCCGGCGGCCGTCGGCCAGCGCCGCATTCCAGCCGCCGGCGTACCAGGCCCACTCGATATTCTTGGCCGACAGCGTGTCGCCGATGGTCTTCGCTGACTGCGGCGGCAGCGGCAAGCCGATGCGATCGTTGCCCTTGGGGTCGGCGAGGTCGAGCGAGCCGCCTTCCGCCGGCGGCAGGCCGCTCGGTTGGTACGGCGGTTGCGTGGTGTTGACGGAATAGCCGTCGGGCGTCACCTGGCCGCCGAGTCCGACAGTATAGGTCTGCACCGCGCCATCCTTGGCCGACGGCGAACCCGGCTTCTTCTCGAGCTTGCCGGCGCCGTCGAGTCTCGGCCGCATCTTATCGGGCGCGTCCTTGTCGATTGGTGTGCAGGCACAGATCAGCCACTGGTGGTTGAGGTAGGAGCCGCCGAAGGCCGCCATGAAGAAGTTGTCGGCCAGCGTGAACTCCTTGGCCCACTGCCACAGCTTCATCTTGGAGCCGTCGAAATAGCCCATGGCGTAGCCGCCGACATTCGACATCGCCGCGAACATGTCGTTCTTGCCGCCGTTGATCTGCTCGATGTTGTGGAAGTAGGCGTGGATCGGGCTCAGGATCACCTTGTCGGCGCCAAGGTTGACGGGCTCGGCATCGATCCGGAACGGTCCGTTCGGCAATTGCGGAAAGCGCGGATCGGGCGTGCCGTGACTGTCCCAGACCTTGAGATAGGGCAGCACCGTACCGTCATGGTCGCGCTGCGTCATCTGCTCCTTGGTCGCGTTGGCGATGCCGTTGGCGCCGGGGAACAGACCATAGAGATGATCGAAGCTGCGGTTCTCCGCATAGATCACGACGATGTTTTCGATCGTATTGAGATCGGCGGCCGGCACGCCTGGCGCGTGCACAGCCATGCCCCCGCAGATACCGAGCAGCGCTGCAACGAAGCGTCGTGAAATCAGGCCGGTGACAAGATCCGATATTTTCATGGACATTTGTTCAGCTCACGGGCGTGGGGGTGTTGGTTGTTGGACGTGTCGCGAGTGAAAGCCTAGTACCCGGAATCACACTTGGATAGTACACATGACGATCGAGGATGTTCGCCGGCCAGGAGCGCCGCGCCGGCCGATGTTGCCCCATCGGACAAGCGGTGCGACATGCGGGCCGCATGCTTCCAGCATGCCGCCGGCGAACATCCTCGATCGCCCGTAGGGTCGCGGCCCACGGCCGCCCGGGGCGTCGGACGCCTCGTCCGTAGCTACGGCTACGGCCTTCGGCGATCCTCCTGCCGGATCAACTCGTGGTTCCACGATCAGGTGTACTATCCAAGTGTGATTCCGGGTACTAGCAGGCGGCTATTTCAAGTTGAAGACATTACGGCAGCCTCAGCCAACCGCTCCGAGCAGCAGGATCGCCACGCCGATGATGATCAGCGCCATGCCGCTCTTCTCGCGCATGCTGGCATCCTGGGCGAACACCTTCTTCGACATCGCCTGCGCAAACAGCACCTCGACCAGGCCAAGCGTGCGCACGTTGGCGGCATTGGTCAGGGCAAAGGCGATGAACCAGCATTGCGAAGCGAAGGCACCCATGAAGCCGGCGAGGATCGACTGCCGCCAGGCGCCGGCGAGCTTCTTCAGCAAGGCCCAGTCGAACAACAGCATCCAGCCGGCCAGCAGGGCACACTGCATCGTCAGGCCGAGTGCCAGCGTCGTCGTTGCTCGCATCAGGAACGTGCCGTCGGCCAGATTGACGATGCCGCCGCGGAAGCCGATCGCCGAGACGGCAAAGAACGAGCCGGCGACAATGCCGAGGGCCGCCGACCGCCAGCTGCCGGGCTCGGACGCCGCGCCAGGCTTCCAAGACATCAGGCCGACGCCGACGGTCGCGATCAGGCAGCCGAGTGCGCCGAGCGGCGTCATCGGATCGCCGAGCACGGCTAGTCCGAACAATGCAACCTGTACCGGCTCGGTCTTGGTGTAGGCAGTGGTGACGGCAAAGCCGCGCGCCTGCATGGCGGCAAGCATCAGGCCGGTCGCAAGGATCTGGGTGGCGGCGCCGATCGCAGTGAACAGGATCGAGCGCGCTGTCATGCCCGGCAGGCTGGCGCCCGTGAAAAGTATCACGCCGGCGAGAAACAACAGCCCGAACGGCAGGCCATAGACGAAACGCACCATCGTCGCTCCGACCGTGCCGAGCGCCGTCGTCAAATGGCGTTGCATCGCGTTGCGCGCGGTCTGCGCGCCAGCGGCGAAGAATGTCGCTGGAATCCAGAGCAGGGTCAGCATGTGCGGCGGGTCACTTTGAAACTGGTTTGCTGAGGCGGGAATTGACATCGTCGAGGAAGCCCAGCAGATCCTCGGTCATATGATGCACGTGCGGCGGTGGTGCGGTCCAGCCCTTGATCTTCTGCTGAATCGGGTGGTCCATGTAGCTCGAATGCACGAGCACTGTCGTCATGCCGAGCACGTGCGGCTCTTCGAGGTTGTGTGGCATGTCCTCGAACATGGCGGCGGTCCGGGGCTCCAATCCGTGCGCCTTGACAAAGCCATCATAGGCCGAGGCGTGCGGCTTCGGCACGTAGTCGCAGGCGACGATGTCGTGGATGCCGTCGAACAGATGCAGGACGCCGAGCTTGCCGGCGACGCGCTCGGCATGACGCACCGAACCGTTGGTGAAGATCAGCTTGCGGCCGGGCAGACGGTCGATTGCGGCGGCGAGTTCCGGACTTGCCTTGACCGGCGTCAGGTCGATGTCGTGCACGTAGTCGAGGAACGGCTTCGGGTCCATGCGATGGACCTGCATCAGGCCGGACAGCGTGGTGCCGAACTGGCGGTAGTAGCTCTTTTGCAGATGCCGGGCGTAGACTTGAGGAACGCCGAGGAACTTGGCGACATACTCGCCCATGCGCCGGTCGACCTGGGCGAACAGGTCGCATTCGGCCGGGTAGAGTGTGTTGTCGAGGTCGAACACCCAGGTGGCTGTCCGCTCGAAGCCGCGTGCTGTGCCGTTGCCGTTGCGCAAGATGCCCCGCCTGAAGTTCGCAATGTTGCAAAGTCGCTTATAGCCTTGGAATGCCCTTGTGGGCCAACTTTCCGCGCGGTAGGCGACGACCGAGGCACAGGTTCAATCACCCACCCTGTAGACAACGCCGCTGGCGCCACTTAACTCCCGGGCCCATGATCAAACGCCTCTACGACTGGATGATGGGTCTTGCCGGCGACCGGCGCGCGCCGGCCGCCCTGTTCTGGGTGTCGTTCGCGGAAAGCTCGTTTTTCCCGATCCCGCCCGATGTGATGCTGATCCCGATGGTGCTGAAAGATCGCACCAAGGCTTTCCGCTACGCCGCGCTTGCCACCATCGCTTCGGTGATCGGCGGCGTTGCCGGCTATGCGATCGGCTATTTCCTGCTCGAAAGCATCGGCAAGCCGGTGATCAATTTCTATGGCCTAGCGCAGAAGTTCGACGAGGCAGCGGCCTGGTTCCGCGAGTGGGGCGTGCCGATACTGATCATCAAGGGCATGACGCCGATTCCCTACAAGCTGCTCACCATCACCGCCGGCGCGGTGCACATGAACCTCGTCGCGTTCATGGGCGCGAGCGTGATTGCGCGGGCGATGCGCTTCTTCCTGGTGGCCGGGTTGCTCTATTGGTTCGGCGAGCCGATCCGCGACTTCATCGAGCGGCGTCTGACGCTGGTGACGACGCTCGGCGTGATCCTGTTGGTCGGCGGATTCGTCGTGGTGAAGTTCTTGGTGTAGAGAGGCCGCCGTCGGTCCTCCAGAGTATCGCGAATGTTGATGATCCATGCCCCGTCGAGCCTGCACAGAGATTCGGCCTATCGCTGGGCGGCGCTGACCTTGTTCGCGGCCGCGGCCGGCCTTGGGACCGCGCTTGGCTTCCAGTATTTCGGCGATATGCAGCCCTGCCCGCTTTGCCTGCAGCAGCGCTATGCCTATTACGCCGGCATCCCGGTGCTGTTCGCAGGTCTCGTGCTGCTCGGCGCAGGACGGCGTCGGGAGGCGGCGATCCTGTTCTTGCTGGTGGCGCTCGCGTTTCTCGCCAACGCCGGTCTCGGCGTCTATCATGCCGGTGCCGAATGGAAGTTCTGGCCGGGTCCGGACACCTGCGCTGCTACCGGCGGCGGACCTGCCGCGGGAGGTAATCTGCTGGAACGACTGCAGAACGTGAAGGTGATCCGCTGCGATGAGGCAGCGGGGCGCTTTCTCGGCCTGTCGTTTGCCGGATGGAATGTGTTTCTCTCCCTGGCGCTATGCATCGGCGCGCTGCAGGCGACTTTTTCCACAAAATAAAAAAATGCAATAATTTCAATAGATTGCTCGTTTGAATCTGACCGTGAGATCGAATCAAGTCGATTCTGCAAGGGCATTCAGCCAAAGACCACCGCTTCTCCTTAACCCTGTCGTAATGCCGCCACACAGCAGGTATTAATTCTCCCTTGTTCGCGGAACACAGGGCGAACGGGTGAGTTCAAGACCAGCAGATCGAGTGGCGTAACGTGTCGCGTACTGCACGAGTGAAGGTCTCGAATATTGCTCAGGCGCGTGGCCCTGTCGAAAGCGTCGTTCCTGGTGCCCCATTAGTAAAGCGTTGCGTACCCGTTGCGTTTGTACAGCGTCAGTTGCGTTCTGTTGCGTCCCAATTCGTTGCGTCTGCGTCGCCGAGGGGCGTGCTGAAGAGCACCCTCCATGAATGCAGGCGAGCCGCTGCCACGGTGAAGTTGAAGCGTACGTTGGAGCGGCTCGCCGAACCCTCGAATGTGGGTTGCAGTCAGGTTGCGTCGCATTCGTCGAAGTCGCGTTCGGTGGCGTTGCATTGAGTAGGGCCTAGCGTTCTATCGCGTCCTCGTTGCGTACCGTTGCGTCAGTCGCCGTATCGCCAGCGTCCAGTGAGGAGTTAGGTTCATGTCGTCGAGAACGAGTGCCGTTGCGTCGGTCGTGCCGTTGCGGGCCGTAGCATCGAGTGGAGTTGCAGGCCCGCTGCCGGCCGTCGTCTGCGAAGATGGTTCCGAGTGGCGTTCGTTGGGTGGCGTTGCGTTTGCGATCCTGGCCGATCTTGACCGCCGTCGTCCGAAGCTCGTGGTTGCCCCCAAGTCCGAGCCACAGCCGAAGGCAGCCTGAAGATCGAGAGCCAAGACATAGACCCATGGAATTCGGCCGGCGCGGATCTTCGATCGCCGCTGCCGTCCAGCGAGTAGGCAGACGTGTCGAGTGCAAAGGACCTGTAGTCCAACCAGACATCACTGTTCATGGTTCCGCGTCGTGATGTCCCCGCACTGGATGCGTCTGCCGACCTGTTAACCGGCCTTGAGCGCCAAGGCCGCCCACCTGTCGAGTTCTGGTGCCGGTTGCGTTGGTAGCGTCATCGTCGCGTTTTTGCGTAGGCACTGCAGCGTAACCTCGCGTCCCCCGTCAGTCAGCATTCGAGCCGCTTCTGTCGTGGTCTCCCAACCATTCGAGGCAACCCCATGCTCCCCACCCATCTCAATCCCGTGCAGTGGAATCAGGCCCAGGGCCTGTCGCGCCAGTCCTGCGCGCGCATCTTCCGCGATGGCGGCAGCCCGGTCGACGCGCTCGAGGCCTTCGGGCTCGGCGCCGCCGAAGCCGTGGCGATCGATTGGAGCAAGGCTGTCGACCTGATCGCCCAGCAGCTGTGCTCGGCGCCGCGCACGATGCGCAAGGCGGCGTGAACACGATGCTCGGTCGAACATCCGCAGGTTAGGTTAGGACGCACCGCTTGCGTCCGTAACTCCAACATCTGGCACCCGCCCAAGGAATGTTGGGTTACGCGCGGAGGTGGCCAGCGAGCGTGACCCAACCTACGGCCATCGGGCCGTCAGGCCGGCCCGTCACTTTCAAACCTGATTTGCGTCGCCTCTCCCTCTCGATCCCGCAAGACCTCGTCCCCCGGTGCCCGCCACCAGGGGATTTTTTTTGCGCGGCGCGCCGGCGAACCTTACGGATCGAGTTCGGTATCCCAATAGAGGTAGTCCATCCAACTGTCGTGCAGGTAGTTGGGCGGGAACAGCCGGCCGTTGCGATGCAGCTCGAACACCGTCGGCCGGTAGGGATGCTGCATCGGCCGCATACCAGCCTTGTCCGGCATGTTGCTGCCCTTGCGCAGGTTGCAGGGCGAGCAGGCGGTGGTGACATTGTCCCACCGCGTCATGCCGCCGCGCGCCCGCGGCACCAGGTGATCGAAGGTCAGGTCGTGCCTGGTGCCGCAGTACTGACAGACGAAGCGGTCGCGCAGGAACACGTTGAACCGGGTGAAGGCCGGATACAGCGCCGGTTTCACGTAGGTCTTGAGCGAAACCACGCTTGGCAGCCGCATCTCGAACGACGTGCTGCGCACCGAACGCTCATATTCGGAGACGATGTTGACCCGATCCAGGAACACGGCCTTCACCGTATCCTGCCAGCACCAAAGCGACAGCGGGTAATAACTGAGCGGCCGGAAGTCGGCGTTCAGAACCAGGGCCGGACATTGGTCCGGTATCGCGGCGTGAGCATTCACGTGCAAGCGTCCCGTCGGTTTCCCAACGGATCGGTCTCGCACCTCCCGACCCGACGGCTGCGATACTAGCCGCCTGTGTCCGTTCTGTGAAGCTCCCTGAGGTTTTCCGCCACATGGATAAAAAAGATAGGAAGTTCAGTTTGTTACGCCTTCCCGCTGCTTGACCGCCTTGTAGTATCCCCACAACAGACGGGCGGCGACGCCGCGCCAGGGACGCCAGCGTTCGGCGATTTCCAGCAGTTCGGCGGCATTTGGACGTGATTCGAGCTCGAAAGCGATTCGCACCGCCTCCTGCAGCGCGAGGTCGCCGGCGGCAAAGGCATCCGAGCGACCGAGGCAGAACATCAGGAAGATGTCAGCGGTCCATGGGCCGACGCCCGAAACACGGGTAAGGGCCTCGTGCACCGTTTCCTCACTGGCTTTCTCGAACTTGTCGAAGCGCAAGCCTTCGTGCGCCACCGCCGTGGAAATCGCCCGCAAGGTGCGGATCTTCGGTCGCGACAGGCCGGCGGCGCGCAATTCGTCGTCGGCCTTGGCCAGCACGACCGTCGCTTGCATCGGCTCGACCACGGCGGCGAATCAATTCCAGATGGCGTTGGCACTCGCCACCGACAGCTGCTGCGCGACGATGATGCGCGCCAGTCCCTCAAAGCCTGGCTCGCGTCGCCGCAGCGGCGGATCGCCGGCGAGGTCGTGCATGCGGCGGATGTAGGCGCACTTTCGCCGCAGCGCCCTGATGCCGTCGCGGATATCGCTTTCAGCGACGATCAGGCGGGTGGATTGGCGGCGCGGTGGCATAAACTGAAACCTCGACGAACACGGTTGCGCATATTCGACCAGTCGTGCGCTTTGCGACAGATGAAAATCGCCGCGCGTGCATTATCTATATAGTTAGGCGCAACGTGTGACGGGGTGTGTCGATGCCCAATCGAATTCTCAAAGTGCTGCCAGCGCTGGCCGTGATGTTGAGTTGCGCGATGTCCATTCGACGTCGAGACGGCTGTCGCTGCCGCGACAGAGACCCAAGGCTGGTCGACCTACCGCAACGAGCGCTTCGGCTTCCAGTTGAGCTATCCAGGCGGCCTGTTCACCCAGAAGGAAACGCCGAACAGCCAGAGCGGCGCACTGTGGACCTCGACCGATGGTGGCGCCCGCCTGCTCGCAACCGCGACCCAGAACGAGACCGGCGAGACCCTCGAATCCTATCGCGACTTCGTGATGCGCGAGAGCTATGCCGACGCGCAGTTCGACTATACGCCAACCAAGGAGACCTGGTTCGTACTTTCGGGCCAGAAGGGCGACACGATTTTCTACGAGCGCATCACCTTCGTCTGCCAGGGCCGCTACATCTACGGCTGGCAGGTGAACTATCCGGCGAGCCAGCGCCGCAAGTATGATGCGATCGTCGAGGCGATCCACCGCACCTATAAGCCGGGACGCGGCGAGGGCGGTAGCTGCGGCGAAGCCACCCAGTGACGCCGACGTTTCGATTTGCCCCGAGCCCGAACGGCCGTCTGCATCTGGGTCACGCGCTGTCGGCGCTGACTGGATTCGACATGGCTCGCCGCATGGGCGGTCGCTTCCTGGTGCGGATCGAGGACATCGATACCGGCCGCAGCCGGCCCGAGCTGGTCGATGCGATCTTCGCGGATCTGTCCTGGCTGGGCATCGCCTGGGAACGGCCGGTGCTGCAGCAGTCCGAGCATTTCAGCGTCTATCGGGCGGCGGTGGATCGGCTGCTGGCCATGGGATTGCTCTATCCGTGCTTTGCGAGCCGGGCCGAGATTGCCGCGGCGTTGCGGCCCGGCCATCCGCTCGATCCCGACGGCGCGCCGATCTATCCGGGCCTGCACAAGCGGCTGACGGCAAGGGAGGTCGCCGCGCGTCAGGCGAGTGGCGAGCCTTTTGCCCTGAGGATTGATATGGCGAGAGCCGTCCAGCGCGCGGCCGAGACCAGTCGTGGCGCCAGGCTGTCATTTACCGCCGTGGATGAGGCCGGCGAGGTGCAGGCGACCATCGTTGCCGATCCGGCGCGCTGGGGCGATGCCGTGATCGTGCGCAAAGACGTGCCGGCGAGCTACCATCTCGCCTGCGTCGTCGACGACGCCCGCCAGGGAGTGACCCATGTGACCCGCGGCCTCGATCTGCTGGCTGCAACCGATATCCATGTGCTGCTCCAGGTACTGCTTGGATTGCCGCAGCCGCTTTATCATCATCACCGATTGCTGACCGACGCGGACGGGCGCAAGTTGTCGAAAAGCGCTGGTGATACAACTCTGGCCGATCTGCGTGCGGCCGGTGTTTGTCCGGCCGAAATCCGGCGGCGGATCGGGCGCTTAGAATAAATTCACGATCCCGAATGTAGACTAAGAAAAACCTATTGTTCATCAGCCGGTTCGCAGCGTAAACTAATGCTTGGAAACACGACCATGCTTCGGGGGGACGTGTTGCAGTGAAGAAGCGCGGCAAATCGAGGCCCAAGGCGGCCAAGGCGTCGCGGCAGCGACCAGCCGAACCCGCTGCCGCGCGTTCGCGGCAGACGCGGCCGGGCGGGGGTTATCGCGCCTTCGACACGCCGCGCAAGGCGGCTCCGGCGGCCGCCGGATCGAGTGGCAACAAGGCGCAATTGTCCCGGTCGCGGGCAATCGCCGCGGCACCGGCCTACGAGCCCGACGAGCAATACGCGATCGCGTTGCTGCTGCTGCCGTTCCTGATCATTGCCCTGTCGCTCGGCCTCAGCCAGACCTTGAAACCGGTTGAGCGGCTAATCGAGATCGCCCGTCCGCACCGGCCAGTCGCCGAACCGGTGCCGCTCCATGGCTCGATCGCGCTGGCGCCCTTGGTGTTGCCGTCTGCGGCCCCGGCGGCCCTGCGCGCGCCGGAGCGAATCATCCTGACCACGCCGCTGCAGTTGCCGCAGCAAGCGCCGGCTATTGCGATCGCGCCGGCGATGCCGAGCCTGGCCGTCGTGGTGCCGCCGCCGCCGGTCGTCGTTCCGCTGACACCGCCGGCCGAACTCGTTGCGGTCATCGTGCCGCCGCCGCCGATTATCATCCCGCTGTCGCCGCCAACTCATCTGGCATCGATCATCGTGCCGACGCCGCCGGTGTCGCTGCCGCTGCCGACGCCCGCGATCCGCGCACCGGCGGCCCCCGCGGCGCCCGATACACTTGCCTGCTTGCCGGCGCCTAAGCGGGAGGCGTTGTCGACGCCACCGCCGGCATCTGAATTCGGACTGAGGCTCGCCCAGGCGGCGCAGGCGCAGACCAATGACTTTGTGATCTACAGCGCCGCCTACAAGCGTATCGCCTATCCAATGGGCGATGTGCCTTCGCTTTACGGCGCCTGCTCCGATCTCGTTATTCGCGCCTATCGCGCGCTGGGTGTCGACCTGCAGGATCTGGTGCAGCGCGCCCGTGTCGGCAGTGGCGATCCCAACATCGATCATCGCCGTACCGAGACCCTGCGCGCGTTCTTCACGCGGCACGGAGAAAAAATCCCGCCCTCGACATTCGCGGAGGATTATAAGCCCGGCGATATCGTCACCTATTATCGCCCCTATAGCCGGGTCTCGCGGGCACATATCGCGATTGTTTCCGAAACGATCGGCCCGTCGGGGCGGCCGATGATCGTCCATAATCGCGGCTGGGGGCCTCAGCTTGAGGATGCACTGTTCGTTGATCGCATTACCGGACATTATCGGTTTGCCGGGGCGCCGCATCTGTTGGTGACGCCGGGCAGGATGGCGGCCGGGGCGCCGCCCGCGCCGGGTCCGTCACTGGGATTGCCGTTTGCCAAGGCTGCGTCGGCGGTTGTCACGGCGCGTACCGCCGATCGCCGCGGACAACTCAGATAACCGATGATGCCAAATCGAGTTTTATCTCGAACACGAAAAATTAACTAAAGCCGATCGAAATTAGTTCAACGGACATAATAATCGGCGCGCTGATTCGTTTGCGTCCATAATTCAGAATGTGGCGGTCTTGTGAAAGACTGCGAATAAGCGCATTCTGGATTGCAGTCGGCGTTCGCAAGCCTAAGCACTGTTTCTGCCCGCCGCAATGGGCGGCCACATTCGGCAATACCATGGAAACGATCGTCGCCCTTGCTCTGCTGTTTGCTCTCGCCATGGCAACCTACCTGGCGAGCCGGAGCATTACGGGCTTCGCCGCCAGGCTGCGCCGAGAACGCCCGGTGGCGGCCAGATCGTTCCCGGCCGTCATGTCTCGCGAGACCCAATGGGCGCGGGTGACCGGGATTGTCGAGTTGTCGCTGGCTCGTGCCGCCGATATGGTCTCGCACAATGCCGCCGCTGCGCGCCAGCTCGAGGCTGCCGAGTACGGGTTGCACTGCCTGCTGGGAGAACTCGGCCAGGTGATGGCGACGGCGGCATCCTCGCCGCTCGCCGAGAAGGTCTGGCCGGCGGCGGCGCCAGCGCAATTGCCATCGGCCATGGCCGCCTGAAGCCTCAGCGGATCCCAAGCAGCGCTACGATGACCGATGCCGTGACGACGGCGAGTGCCGTGCCGAGCGCGACGGCGCCCGAGGCAGAATTCACGGCCCGCCCTTCGCGTCCCGCGAACACGTAGGCGTTGGCGCCTGTCGGCATCGCCGCGAACAGGATGACGACGGCGGCCGCGACCGGTGCAAGGTCCAGCGCATGGATTGCCAGGATCCAGGCGACCGACGGCATCACCACGAGCTTCAGCGCCAGGATCATGCCGAGCGTCGGCAATTGGCCCTTGATCTCGAATTTGACCAGGCTGAGACCGAGGCCGACCAGCGCCGTCGCCACGCTCGACTGGGCGAGCAATTGCAGGACCCGATCCGGCGCCGGATGCAGGCCAAGCCCGGTCAGGCGCCACAGGGTGCCGGCGAAAATGGCGATGATGATCGGGTTTCGCGTGAGCTCCAGGCCGAGTTCACGCGCGATTTCTGCTGCCGATCGCTTGCCATTCTGCGCCACCAACGCCTGATGCAGCGTGCCGACGAAGAACAGCAGCGGCGTGTGCAGCGACACCAGCAGCGCCGCCGGCCCGCCGGCCGAGGCTTCGCCGAATGCAGCAATCGCGATCGGAATTCCAAGCATCACGACGTTGCCGAACGATGAACTCATGGCGATCGGCGGCGCGTCGGCGGCAGGCCGCCCGAGCAGGCGCGACACCAGCACAGTGGCGATGATCCAGTTGATCGCCGCGGCGCCGAAAAACGCGAGCCACAGGTTGATCGGCACTTCCGTCAGCTCGATCTTGGCCATGCTGCGGAACAGGAACGCCGGCACCGCGAGGTAGAAGGTGTAGTCGTTGATCGCCTTGACCGCGTCGGCGGCGAAATATTCGTAGCGCCCCGCTGCCCAGCCGATCGCGATCAGGGCGAATACAGGGATGACGACGGTGATCACACTCGACATGTTCGGGCCCGGCTAATGTTGATCTGCGATTATACGCAGGAAATACAGGACCACGCCGGTCGTGACCACTGCGATCGCAGTCGAGACCGCAACCGCGGCAGAAATCGAATGGACGGCGCGCTCGTAACGGGTTGCGAACAGGAACGCATTGGCGCCGACCGGCATCGCCGCAAACAGGATGATGACCGCGGTCCACAGCGGTGGCAGTTCGAACACCCAGACCGCCAGTCCATAGACGACCATCGGAAACACCGCCAGCTTCAATGCCACGATCAATGATAGCGTGCGCGTCTGGCCCTTGATTTCGTAGGCCGCAAGCGACATGCCGAGCGAGAACAGCGCCGCCGGCACCGCCGCGCCGGCCATCATTTCCAGCAGCCGGTCGGCGAGCTTTGGAATGCCCAGTTCAGTGAAGCGCCATAGCGAGCCGGCAATCAACGGCAGCTACGATCGGATTGCGGGCGAGATCGATGACGACGCCGCGCAGTGCCGCCAGTATTGAGACGGCTTGCGGCATCTGCGAGCGCCGCACCGCCTCCATGTGCATGGTGGCTATGATCCACAGCAGCGGCGTGTCGATCGAGATCAGTAGCGCGATCGGCGCCGCCGCGTCCGGGCCGAAGGCGGTGACGGCGAGCGGAACGCCGAGCATCACCGTATTGCCAAAACAAACGCCCATGGCGATCGACGGCGCGTCGATCGCCGGCCGCCACAGCACCAGGCGGGTTGCCACGGTCGCCAGTGTCCACAGGATGGCGATCGCCGCGAGGTAGGTCGCGATCAGCCGCCACGGCGAGCCCGGCAGCGGGCCGATCGCCAGCATGGCGCGGAACAGCAGCGCCGGCATCGCCACCCTGAACGCGAACTCGGCGATCACGCGGGCGGCGCTGTCGGACAGATAGCGCCAACGTGCGGCGAGAAACCCGAGCCCCATGATGCCGAACACCGGCGCGACGATATTGATGATGGCCAGCATGATCGGGGGCGGGTCCTGCAGCTATCGGCGCGAACGGCTGCCGAGCACCTGCTCGAGATCGCGCTTCAGTTCGTTCTTGGCGGGCGCCGCGGCGGCAAAGATTTCGCGAATGCGGGTGAAGTCCATGGTGCCAAAGGTGCCGACCGACGGGCGGATCAGGAAGTCCGGCGCTCGTTCCTTCAGTTTGTGGCGGGTGACGGTGCGGAACAGGATCTGGGTGCAGCCGACCCAGGCATCGAGCGTGCTTGGCAGAGCGTCCTTCGAGCCGAGATCGGTCTGGCCGGTGACGTCGACGGCTACCGTCGCCGTGACATCGGCGCGCGCCTGCACCACGTCCCACGGCGTCGGGTTGGCATAGCCGCCGTCGACCAGGATGCGGCCGGCGATCGTCACCGGCTTCAGGATCGTCGGCAGCGCGCTGCTGGCGGCGATCGCCGGGATCACCGGACCGTGGTCGAGCACGACCTGCTCCATGGCATAGTAGTCGACGGCGACGGCGCTGAAGGGGATCTTCAGGCTCGCGAAATCGCAGCGGATCTGCGGCGGCATCAAGAGCTCGAACAAGGTGACGCCATCGACCACCGATGGCCGCTTGATGCTCCACAGCGAGGTGAGGCCGCCGTATGACCTGGCCAGCCGTATGAAGACTTCCGACCGGCTCGACAACAGCTCCTCGGCGAACGTGCGGATCTCGGCCGCGGTCATGCCGGCAGCATACATGCTGCCGATGATCGATCCGATCGAGGTACCGGCGATCGCCGCAGGCTTGAGGCCCAGTTCGTCGAACACTTCCAGCATCAGGATATGTGCGAGTCCGCGCGCGGAGCCACCGCCGAGCGCCAGCCCGATGCGCGGTTCGCCGGCACTCATGCTTTCCGCGCCTTGCCGTCGCAGAGCCGCTTCGCAGCCGCGTGCGGCACCGTCTCGGCTGCCAGGACGCGGTCGAGCTGACGCTTCAACCGGTCCTTGATCGGTGCCGCCGCGGCCAGGATTTCCTTCGCGCGGTGGAATTCGAGGGCGTGGAACATGTCGACCTCGACGTCGACATAGATGTCGGGCCTGGTGTGCTGGAGTTTCTCGCGGGTGATGCTCTTTTCCATGATCTGCAGCGACTGCGCTGCCACGACCAGCGCCGACGGCTGCTCGCCAAGGTCGAGGTCCGTGGCGGTGCCGCTGACGTCGATTGCAACCGAGATGTCGGCGTCCTTGGCGACGAGATCGAACGGCAGCGGATTGACGAGGCCGCCGTCGACCAGCGTGCGCCCGCGCAGGATCACCGGCTGGAACAGCACCGGAATCGCGATGCTTGCCGCCACCGCGATCCGCAGCGGCCCGTCGGTCATAACCACGGCGCTGCGCGTGGCGAGGTCGGTCGCAACCAGCCGCAGCGGAATGGCGAGGGATTTGAAATCCTTCGCCACCTGCGACGGGAAGATCATGTCGATCACGGCTTCGGACTTCAGCAGCGACGTGCGCAGCGGGAACAAGTTGAGGAATTTCTGCACCGGATCGGACCGCGCCGAGAACAATTGCCGGACGATGTCGATGCGACGGCTGAGCGTCTCCTCGGTCAGCGCCCGGATGTGCTTGGCCGAAAGTCCCGAGGCATAGGCGGCACCGAACAGGGCGCCGATCGAAGTGCCGGCGATCACCTTCGGCTTGAGCCCGAGTTCGTCGAAGACCTCGAGCACCAGGATGTGAGCGAGGCCGCGGGCGCCGCCGCCGCCGAGCGCCAGCGCGATCGTCGGCTGGCGGACCGGCAGCTGCTCCTTGGTGGTAACGTGAGCTTTGCGCATGGCGTCAGGGCTACGGGGCGGTGAGGAATGGAAGCAGGGCTCGCAACGTATCGGAGGGATTTTCCTCGGCGAGGAAATGGCCGGAGCGGATTTCGACGCCGGTGACGCCTGGCGCCCAGCGGCGCCAGACCTCGAGCGGATCGGCGGCGCCCTTGCCGATGTAGTCGGAGCCCCACAGCAGCAGCGTCGGGCAGTTGATCTTTCGATCCTTGGCCCGGGATGTCGGCATCGGCGAGGCGGTCGTAGCTGGCGCCCGCCCGGTAGTCCTCGCACACTGCATGAATGCGCTCGGGCGCCATTAGCGCCGCGCGATAGTGCAGCATTGCGTCGGGTGAAATGGCTTTGAGGGTCTTGTCGGCGGTCCAGCTGGCGATGGTGTGGCTGACGTAATAGGCCGGATCGGCGGCGATCAGCGTCTCGGGCAGCGGCGACGGCTGCGCCAGGAACGACCAGTGGTACGAGTTGATCGCGCTTTGCCAGCGCCAGCCTTCCCAGACATCGATCGTCGGCAGGATGTCGATCGGAATCAGCCGCGTCACCGCCTCCGGATGATCCAGCGCCAGCCGGTAGGCGACACGGGCGCCGCGATCGTGGCCGGCGACCATGAATTGGCGGTGGCCGAGCGCGGCCATGACTTCCTTCATGTCCCGTGCCATCGCCCGTTTCGAATAGACCTCGTGGTCGGGGTCGCAGGCCGGCGTGCTCGGCGGGCAGGAGCTGGCGCCGTAGCCACGCAGGTCGGGGATGATCAGCGTCGTGTGCCGGGCGAGCTCCGGCGCCAGCCGATGCCAGCAGACGTGCGTCTGCGGATAGCCGTGCAGCAGCAGCAGCGGCGGGCCAGAGCCTGCGATCCGGCAATGAATCTCGGCGCCCTTGGTCTTGATGCGACGCGTCTCGAAGCCGGGGTAGAGGTCGGGCAACGCGGTCATTTCGCTGCGATCTCCCGGGCGATGGCGCGCCAGCCGATGTCACGGCGGCAGAACCCGCCCGGCCAGTCGATATTATCGATGGCAACGTAGGCGCGTCCCTGGGCCTCGGCAACCGTGCGGCCGATGGCGGTGACATTGAGGACGCGGCCGCCGTTGGCCTGGATCTGGTCGCCGTAGACCGACGGTGCCGGCATGGAAGATGGTCACCCCCTCGACCGCGGCGGCGGCTTCCAGGCCCTTGATCACGCTGCCCTTCTTCGGCTTTTCAGGATAGCCCTTCGCGGCCATCACGACGGTCAGGGCAACTTCGTTGCGCCACTGCAGCTCGGCTGTCGACAGCGTGCCATCGGCGGTCGCAAGCAGCACCGGCAGCAGATCCGACCTCAGGCGCGGCATCAGGACCTGCGTCTCCGGATCGCCGAAGCGGGCATTGTACTCGATCAGCTTCGGGCCGGTGGCGGTAATCATCAGCCCGGCATAAAGCACCCCCTTGAACGGGCAGCCGCGCTTCATCATGCCGGCGACGGTCGGGCGGATGATCTCGTCCATCACGCGCTGGTTCAGCTCCGGCGTCATCACCGGCGCAGGCGAATAGGCGCCCATGCCGCCGGTATTGGGGCCAGTGTCGCCGTCGCCGACGCGCTTGTGGTCCTGGGCGGTGGCGAGGGCGAGCGCGTGGCGGCCGTCGCACAGCGCAAAGAAGCTTGCCTCCTCGCCATCCATGAACTCCTCGATCACGACTTCCGCACCAGCCGCGCCAAATGCACCGGCAAAGCAGGCGTTGATCGCCGCCTCGGCCTCGCGCTTCGTCGTGGCGATTGCGACGCCCTTGCCGGCCGCCAGTCCATCGGCCTTGACCACGATCGGCAGCGATTGCGTGGCGAGATAGGACTTGGCGGCGCCTGCGTCCTTGAACCGGCCATAAGCGGCGGTCGGGATCTTGAATTCGGCGCAGAAGTCCTTGGTGAAGCCCTTCGAACCCTCTAGCCGGGCTGCCGCCTTGCTGGGTCCGAACGCCTTGATGCCGGCGGCGGCCAGGTCGTCGACGATGCCTGCGACCAGCGGTCCTTCCGGGCCGACCACCACGAAATCGATCTTCTGGGCGCGGCAGAAGGCGATGACTGCGGCGTGATCGGTGATGTCGAGGGCGACGCACGTCGCGACGGCGGCGATGCCGGCATTGCCCGGCGCGCACCACAGCTTCGTCAGCAGCGGGCTCTTGGCGATCGCCCAGGCCAGTGCGTGCTCGCGACCGCCGGAGCCGAGAAGGAGTACGTTCATTGCAGATCCGTCGTGTCCCTGTGTTCAGGTTTGCTGCGGCAGCGGCGCGCCGTGATATAGCTGTGCCAGCGTGCAGATATCGCCGATCGGCGCCGTGCTCAACTTGTCCTCGGCTCGTTCGAGGGTGCGGCGGTTCCAGACATCGCCTACGCCACGCTCAATGATTTCGACGAAATATTTGTCCTGGTCGATCAGCAGCACACAGGCATTGGCCGGATGCGACTGGTAGAAGGCGACCTTCGCGGCAATTGATCCAAGGTTATCACTTTCCGACAACACCTCGGCGACAAGGTGGAATGTCTCTGCATAGCGTTGACCCGGCGCGATATCGGCGTCGATGACGATCACGTCGGGCTCGGGGTGATAGAGCGCCTCACTCGGCAGTTGTACTCCAACCTCGTGGGTGGCAAGCCAGTCGGGCCTTTGCCGCTCGAGCACGTCCATCAGGTGGCGAACGAGGTTGCGCGCGATGATCTGGTGCGCGATGGTCGGCGGCGGCATCATCATCGGCACACCATCGATCAACTCCCACCTTTCCTCGTCTGGGCGCGTGTCTCTGAAAGCGCTGAACTGCTCCAGCGACAAACGCGGTGCTGTTTTCAGGGCTGCAACTGCCATTCAACTTCCCTTTGCCTCAAACGTCCACATTGGCCGACAGCGCGTTCGCCTGGATGAACTCGCGGCGTGGTTCGACCACGTCGCCCATCAGCTTGGAGAAGATCTCGTCGGCTTCGCTGAGGTCGCCGACCTTGACCTGCATCAGCGTGCGCGCGTCGCGATCGAGCGTCGTCTCCCACAGCTGCTCAGGGTTCATCTCGCCGAGGCCTTTGTAGCGCTGCAACGACAGACCCTTGCGGCCGGTATCGAACACCGATTTCAACAGTGACAGCGGCCCGAAGATCGGCAGGCTCACATCTTTGCGCTTCAACGCGCCGACAGTGCTGTAGACCTCGTCGAGATGGGCGTGCCGGTCGTGCAGCTTGCGGGCGTCGAGCGAGCCTAGGAACGCCCGATCGAGGGCGTGGGCCTCGCGTACGCCGCGCTTCTCGCGAACGAACACCAGGCCTTCGTTATCGGCGAGCTTGCCGGTCCAGCCGCGCTCGGTCTCTTCCGAGATCATGTCGAGGCGTTTGGCGACCTCGGCAGCGCGGGCTTCGGCCGCCGGCCGGTTGCCGAGGAGTTTCGCGTCGAGTGCGCCGCCGATCGCCGCCTGCTCGACGACGAAGCGGGTGTAGCGCGAATGCAGGCCATCGAGGATGCGTTGCACGGTGCGCGCCTGATTGACGATGTCGCGCAGATCGCGGCCGGCGCGCGCGGCACCGCCGCCGACGGTCAACACCGCGTCCTCGAGGCCAACGTCGATCAGATAGTCTTCGAGCGCCAGCTGGTCCTTGAGATAGCGCTCGGACTTGCCCTTGGCGACTTTGTAGAGCGGCGGCTGGGCGATGTAGAGATGTCCCTTCTCGACCAGCTCCGGCATCTGCCGGTAGAAGAACGTCAGCAGCAGCGTGCGGATATGGGCGCCGTCGACGTCGGCATCGGTCATGATGATGATCTTGTGGTAGCGCAGCTTCTCAAGATTGAAGCCGTTCTTCTCGTCCTTGCCGATGCCGGTGCCGAGCGCGCCGATGATGTTGGTCACCTGCTCGGACGACAGCATCTTGTCGGTGCGCGCGCGCTCGACATTGAGGATCTTGCCGCGGATCGGCAGCACCGCCTGATATTCGCGCTTGCGGCCCTGCTTGGCCGAGCCGCCGGCGCTGTCGCCCTCGACGATGAACAGCTCGGTGTTGGCGGCGTTGCGGTCCTGGCACTCGGCGAGGCCGCCGGGCAAGCTCAGGCCGTCGAGCGCGCCCTTGCGCTTGATCTTGCGGGCCTTGTCGGCGGCTTCGCGCGCCTGCGCTGCCTGCACGATCTTGGCCATGATCTCCTTGGCCTCGCGCGGATGCTCCTCGAACCAGGCGGCGAGTTGCTCGCCGGCCGAGGACTCGACCGCCGACTTGACCTCGGACGAGACCAGCTTGTCCTTGGTCTGGCTGGAAAACTTCGGGTCCGGCACCTTGACCGAAAGTACGCAGGTCAGGCCCTCGCGCGCGTCGTCACCGGTCAGCGCGATCTTCTCGCGCTTGGCGATGCCGCTGTCCTCGTAATAGCGGTTGATGACCCGGGTCAGCGCACCGCGTAGGCCGGCAAGATGGGTGCCGCCATCGCGCTGCGGGATGTTGTTGGTGAAGCACAGCGTGTTCTCGTGGAAGCCGTCGTTCCACCATAGCGCCACCTCGACGCCAATGCCGTCCTTCTCGCCTTGAATCTGGATCGGCAGCGGCAGCAGGCCCTTTCTGGAGCGATCGAGATAGCTCACATAGGCGCCAAGCCCGCCCTCGTAGAACATCTCGGAGCGCTTCTCGTCGGCGTGGCGCTGATCGGCCAGCACGATCTTGGCGCCGGAGTTGAGGAACGCCAGCTCGCGCAGGCGATGTTCGAGTGTCGCGTAGTCGAACTCGACCATGGTGAAGGTTTCGGGGCTTGGCAGGAACGTCACGCGGGTGCCGCGCTGGCCGGGCTTGGCCGGGCCGACGACCTGCAGTGGCGCCACCGCATCGCCATTCTGGAAGCGGACGAAGTGCTCCTTGCCTTCGCGCCAGATGGTGAGGTCGAGCCATGTCGACAGGGCGTTGACGACGGTGACGCCGACGCCGTGCAGGCCGCCCGACACCTTGTACGGATTGTCATCCTCACCCTTCTCGCCGAACTTTCCGCCGGCGTGCAGCTGGGTCATGATGACCTCGGCCGCCGACTTGCCTTCGCCGGAGTGCATGCCGGTGGGGATGCCACGGCCGTCGTCGGTCACGGTGCAGGAGCCGTCGGCATTGAGGATGACTTCGCAGGACGTGGCGTAACCCGCCATGATCTCGTCGATGGCGTTGTCGACCACCTCGTAGGCCATGTGGTGCAGACCCGAGCCGTCGTCGGTGTCGCCGATATACATGCCGGGACGCTTGCGAACGGCATCGAGGCCCTTCAGGACCTTGATCTTGTCGGCGTCGTAACTTTCGATTTCGGGCTGCTTTTTCGCTGGCTGCGCGCTCATTACGAACTCGTTCCTGGAGGTCTGCTTTTTGAGTGTTGTATGTGTAGCACAGAACGGCCCAAAACAAGCCAAGAATCGGCATGATCCAGAGCTGTGCGGTGCATATTTTTGCGATTTGAAATCAAATACTTAGATGGTCGCAGTTCGACGCGACTTTGCGGCCTTAAGGCTGGACCTTGGTCCGGCCGTCCTCGACGGCCACGAACGAAGCCCGTCCGGTTAGCGCGGCAAAGGCATGGTGATCGGTTCCGGTCATCCATGCTTGCAGGCGCAAACTCAGGATTTCATCGAACAGCGCGGCACGTCTGAGGTCGTCGAGGTGGGCCGCGATCTCATCGAGCAGCAGGATCGGCGCGCCGCGCTCGCGCCGCTCAGCCAGCATTTGTGCGTGCGCCAGCACGAGACCGATCAGCAGTGCCTTCTGCTCGCCGGTGGAGCATAGCCGTGCCGGCTGCGCCTTCGGGCCGTGGGCGACGACGAGATCGGTGCGATGCGGACCGTCGAGGGTGCGGCCGGCGGCGCGATCGCGCTCGCGGCCCCGCGCCAGCATGAGCGCATAGGCATCCTCGACTTCGATCGCCGGACGCTCCTGCAACATCCGTTCAAGCTCGCCGTCGAGGGCGATATCGGCCCACGGAAACGGTGAGGCGGGATTGCTGTCGCGCCGCGCCGCGATGGTGGAGGCTAATCCGGCCACCGCCTCGGCGCGCACAGCCGCGATCGCGACGCCGGTCTCGGCGATGATCTGCTCGAGGCCATTGAACTGAGACGCCTCGCGCACGCCATGCTCCAGCAGCCGATTGCGCTGGCGCACGGCCCGCTCGAACTGCGCGGCGCGGGTCCGGTAGCCGGGATCGAAGCACAGGATCAGGCGGTCGAGAAAGCGGCGGCGATCACCCGCCGGACCGGTGAACAGGCCATCCATCGACGGCGTCAGCCACGCCATGTCGACATAGTCGGCGAGTGCGCCCGAACCCGACTGCGACACCCCGTCGATGCGCACGATCCGGCCCGGCGAGGCCGCCGTGGCGCCGCTGGGCTGCAAACCGGTGCCGATCTCGACGGCGCCATCGTTGGTGATGAGACGCGCGGCGACCGCCCAATCGCCGCCGCCGCCGGCGCGCGCCAGGTCCGCGTAGGCGGCGCGGCGCAGGCCCTGGCCGGGCGCCAGCAGGGAAACCGCTTCCAATAGATTGGTCTTGCCGGCGCCGTTGCGGCCGAGCAGCACGACGGGCGCCGGGCCGACCTTCAATTCGACCGATGCGTAGTTGCGAAAGTTGGTCAGGCTCAGCCGTTCGACCCAGGCGGCGGCGACCGGCGCCGGCTCGGCAGTCATGTCCGTCCTCGGCAGTGCAGCGCTCAAACGCGCATCGGCATCAGCACGTAGAGCGCGGTGTCGTCGGCACTGTCGCGCACCACGGTCGGCGAGCCGCTGTCGGCGAGTTTGAAGACGACATCGTCGCTCTCGAGCTGGCCGGCGATATCGAGCAGATAACGGGCGTTGAAGCCGATTTCCATCGGGCTGGCGTGATAGCCGACGTCGATTTCCTCGGTCGCGCTGCCACCTTCCGGATTGTTGACTGAAAGCATGAGCTTGTCGGTCGAAAGGCTGAGTTTCACCGCCCGGCCGCGCTCGCTGGCGATGGTCGAAACGCGGTCGACTGCGCTCTTGAAGGCGGCATTGGAGACTTGCAGCTCCTTGTCGTTCGACTGCGGAATCACCCGGCCGTAGTCAGGGAAGGTGCCGTCGATCAGCTTCGAGGTCAGCGTCACAGTGCCGATTTCGAACCGGATCTTGGCCTTCGATACGCCGACCTGGACGCTGGCGCCGGTATCCTCCAGCAGGCGATGCAGCTCGTTCACGGTCTTGCGCGGCACGATCACGCCGGGCATGCCGTCGGCACCCTTCGGGGCGTCGAATTCGACCTGGGCCAGGCGATGGCCATCGGTGGCGACGGCCCGCAGTGCGATGCCGTTGGCGCGCGCCGCCGTGTGCAGATAGATGCCGTTCAGATAGTAGCGGGTTTCCTCGGTCGAGATCGCGAACCGGGTCTTGTCGATCAGTCGCTTCAATTCGGCGGCGCCAATCTCGAAACTGTGCGTCATTTCGCCGGGCGTCAGATCCGGGAACTCCTCCGCCGCGAGCGCCTGCAGGGCAAATCGCGACGAGCCCGACGAGAGTGCCAGGCGGTCCTTCTCGGGCTCGCGCTTCAATTCGACCTGGGCGCCGTCCGGCAGCTTGCGCACGATGTCGTGCAGCATGTGCGCCGGCACCGTTACCGCGCCAGGAAGGCTGACCTCGGCATTGGCTGTCTCGATCACCTCGCGCTCGAGGTCGGTGGCCTTGAACTCGACGGTCGAGCCGGACGCCTTCAGCATCACGTTCGACAGAATCGGTATGGTGGTGCGCCGCTCGACCACGCTGGTGACGTGCCCCAGGGCCCGCAATAGCTCGCCACGTTCGATCACCAGCCGCATGTCGACCTCTAACCTCCGTCAGATCACCGTCCCGGGGTTGTAGCATCAGCAGACGACGAAAAGCGAGCATCGACCAGTCGGCCGATGCTGCAGTCCCCAGATTCCGGAACCATTCAAATGGACGGATTCGCAGGCAGATACAATGTGTGAACGCGGCTCAGGTGAAGTCCTATTCGACCTTCACCTGCGCCTGCTTGACCACCGCGGCCCACTTTTTCAGCTCGGCCGCAAGGTAGGCCTTGAAGGCCTCCGGATCGCGGACATTGACGGCGATCCCCTGCTTGACGGCGCTGGCTGCCACGGCTGGTTTCGATATTGCATCGATCACCGCTTTCGATACTGCCGCCAGCACCGGCGCAGGTGTCCTGGCGGGCGCGAACAGGGCCAGCCAGCTATCTGCTTCGCCTCCCGTAATGCCTTGTTCTTTCAACAGCTTGACGTCTGGCAATTGGGGTGCACGGCCATCCGAGGCGATGGCGATCGCCAGCATTTCCCCGCCCTGGACCTGGCCCAACACCGAAGGCAGCGTCGCGAACGCCACGTCGATCCGCCCAGCCACGATCTCGAGCGCCATCGGCGCCGCGCCTTTGAATGGGATATGCGCCATCTGGGTGCCGGTGATGGTCTTGAACAGTTCCATCGCCAGATGCGATCCCGAGCCGATGCCGGTCGAGCCGTAGTTGAGCTTGCCGGGCTCCTTCCTGGCCAGCGCCACCAGATCGGCCACGCTCGAGACGCCCAAGTCCTTGCGCACGACCAGTGCATGCTGCAGGTCGGCGAGGCCCGCCAGCGGCGCGAAATCGGCGACCGGATCATAGCCCGGTTCTTTCAGCAGGAATGAGTTGGTGGTGTGCGTCTGGTTATTGCCGAGTATGATGGTGTGGCCGTCGGCCTCGGCCTTGGCGGCTTCGCGGCTGCCGATCGCGCCCGAGGCGCCTGGTTTGTTCTCGACGACGATGGTCCAGCCCTTCGCCTCGGTCAGCTCCTGGGCGATGATGCGGGCGAGCGCGTCGGTCGGGCCGCCCGCCGGATAGGGCACGATCAGCCGGATCTGCTTTGAGGGAAACGACTGCCCGAAGGCCGGCGCGGCAACGATGACAGCGGCCACGAGCATCGCGGCCACACGTCGGCAGGTCGGCATCATCGGGCGTCTCGCGATTACCTGGTGCTACTCCGCGGCCAGCCTGACGGTTGCGCCATTGGCCATTGGACAGGCCATCCATAGCGCACTCAGAGCTTCCACCAAATGGTCGATTTGCTCGTCCGTGTGCAACGGTGTCGGCGTGATGCGCAGGCGCTCGGTGCCGCGCGGCACCGTCGGATAGTTGATCGGCTGCACGTAGATGCCGTAGGCGTCGAGCAGCGTGTCACTCACTGCCTTGCAGTGGACGGGGTTATTGACCATCACCGGCACGATATGGCTGGGATTGGCCAGCACCGGGATGCCGGCCGCGGTCAGCCGACGCTTGACCGTCGCGGTCCGCTCCTGATGGCGCTGGCGCTCGGCATCGCTATTTTTGAGGTGGCGGATGCTGGCGATGGCGCCGGCGACCACGGCCGGGGCAAGCGAAGTGGTGAAAATGAAGCCCGGCGCGAAGGAGCGGATGGCGTCGCAGCAGTTGCGGCTTGCCGCAATGTAGCCGCCCATCACGCCGAAGCCCTTGGCCAGCGTGCCGTTGATGATGTCGACACGGTGCATCACGCCGTCACGCTCGGCGATGCCGCCGCCACGCGGCCCGTACATGCCGACGGCGTGCACCTCGTCGAGATAGGTCAAAGCGTTGTACTTCTTGGCGAGATCGCAGATCGCAGCGATCGGCGAGATGTAGCCGTCCATCGAATAGACGCTCTCGAAGGCGATGATCTTTGGCGCCGCCAGCGGCACCGCCATGAGCTTCGCCTCGAGGTCGGCGAGGTCGTTGTGCTTGAAGATCACTTTCGGGCCGCGGCCATGGCGGATGCCGGCGATCATCGAGGCGTGGTTCTTCTCATCCGAGAACACCACCGCACCGGGCAGCAGCTGCTGCAGGGTCGACAGCGCCGCCTCGTTGGCGACGAAGGCGGAGGTGAAGACGAGGGCCGCCTCCTTGCCGTGCAGGTCGGCGATCTCGTGTTCGAGATCGACGTGATAGCGCGTCGTCCCGGAGATATTCCGGGTACCGCCGGAGCCGGCGCCGCAGCTGTCGATCGCCTCATGCATGGCGGCGAGCACTTTGGGGTGCTGGCCCATGCCGAGATAGTCGTTCGAGCACCAGACTGTCACATCCGACAGGCGGCCGTCACGCCGGCGCTCGGCGCGGGGGAAGCTGCCGCAGCGCCGCTTGATGTCGGCAAACACCCGATACCGGCCCTCGGCGTGCAAGCTCGCGATATGATCGCCGAAGGCGGCCTCGTAAGTCGTGTCCGACACTCGGACCGCCGGAGCGGATGGCATGTTCGTAACTTTCATCGCTGGACCTCGGTTTCTTCCGCACCCGTTACCTCTTTGGCCAACCGCATAGCAAGAACAAGTCTACGCCCCTTGATCTCGATCAGAAGTCAAGGCCGCTGCTGCCAACCCCGCCTTGCGGGCCAGATGGAATAACAACGGCCGGCCATTCCTTGAATTCCAACACAGCTCACGATTGACGAGACGGCCTTGACTTCGGTGAGGTCGCCCGCCGTTTGCGACGTTGACCAGAGGAAATGGCCGGATTATAGGCATGTGCACTGCCGCCTGGAGCGATCTCGCCCCGGGCGGCTCGCGCATTTGACGCTTCGACCGCGCGGCCCGGCGGCTTAACGCACCGGACTACCCGAAGCGAAACCATTCTAGAGCACAAAGGAAAAGGCCATGGCAAATACCTCTTCGGCGAAGAAAGCGGCCCGCAAGGCCATCCGCCGCACCGAGATCAACAAGTCCCGTCGTTCGCTGCTGAAGACAGAAGTGCGCAAGGTCGAGGAAGCGATCGCTGCCGGCGACAAGGCCAAGGCCGCCGCCGCGCTGAAGGTTGCCGAGCCGCTGCTCGTGCGTACTGCGCAGAAAGGCGTGCTGCACAAACGTACCGCCAGCCGCAAGGTATCCCGCCTCACCGTCAGGGTGCAGGCCCTCAAGGCCTGAGGCGACGCGCGAGCCTCCAATTTGGTGGTCCGAACCGTCCGCTTTCGAGTGTGACACAAGTGCGACAGTTCGATATTTCCCTCTCTCAACTTTGAACTGCGTACGAAACTCGAAGCGACTGGATTCACAGTCGTTTCGAAAATGGACTCGAAGCCGTCCGAGCCGGCAAAGACTCCGGCGAGCCGGTGACGCAACGAAAAAAGTGCACTTGCGGCGCATCCTGGCGGGGCGCCGTTTTTGTTTTTCGGGGCCCGCCGGGAGGATCTGAATCTCCCCGATTCATCAACGGCTTTGTCCCCAGCTTGCCGGCTCGGGCGCCGCATTCTCCACTGGATCGGTGGAAATCGCAGGTCGAGCCTGTGGACGACCATCAGGGTTAACATCCTATTGCATCGCGGGAGACTGTATGATTTAGTTCCTTCCATCAGAGAAGCGACGTTGTATTTAGTATTTAAGTCGCCAGCATAATCGTCATGACGTCGAGTAAGACTCGTATTCAGTTCTCGTTCGTCAAGCACAAACAGAGTCGGCAAGTGTGAAGAGATGGCGAATTTGCCAGCCGATGGACTGTGAATAGTTCAATCTTCTGCTGGAGTGAGCTGGAACTGGCTGTGTGGGCGATTGGTTTCGGCGCGTAAATTGAAAGGACTGATGTGGTGGGGCAAGCACGACAAGGTCACGTCGACGATGTCGGCGTGGCGGAGGTTTGGGAGCGTTTGCGGAGCGATCCCAACTCGGTGTTGATTGATGTACGTACGCGTGCTGAGTGGGCGTTCGTCGGTATCCCCGATCTTACCGGTGCAGGCAAGCAGCCGGTGTTGGTGGAATATCAGACCTTTCCAGACAATCGCGAAGACCCGCGGTTCGCCGAAAGGTTGATTGCCAGCCTCAAAGAGGTCGGCAGCCAGAACGACGCCGAAATGTTCTTCATATGCAGATCGGGTAGCCGCAGTAAGCGCGCGGCGCTGATCATGATGGCAGCGGGTTACACGCGCTGCCGCAACGTGGCCGATGGCTTCGAGGGGCCGCTTGATGCTGACCATCATCGTGGTCGGCTCGGCGGCTGGAAAGCCGCCGGCCTGCCTTGGACCCAGGGCTGACCTGGATTCAAACGCTGCGCAGCGGTGCGCAGCATTCGAAACGCACAGTTCTGACCGCCGCTATGCGGGCGGGCCGGCTAGTCCTGTGTGAAGCGTCGCTAGAGGGCGGCTGTCATTCAAACAGTGCGGGGTAAACAAGTCATGACAATCAGCGATATCACGGACGGCAACACGGCGGGGCTGGCGGGGGCATCGGCGCAGAAGCGGGTCAAGCGGACGGGCGAGTCGACCGTCGATCAACAAGCGGCGGTGGCAGATGAACTGTCAGCCGCCAGCGAGCAGGGTGCTAGCCGGGGGGCGTGCGGGCGGGCGGCGGGAGGCGGCAGCGAGGCGTTCGGCGCCAGAATTCGGACGTTGCTGAAGGCGCGGCTCGGCGACGAGATATTCAACAGCTGGTTCAATTCGCTCGAGATCGAAGCCTGCGAAAACAACATCGTTCGCGCTTCCGTGCCGGTGAAATTCCTGCGCAACTGGATCCAGTCGCACTACGCCGATGCGCTGCTCGAATGTTGCCGGGCGGAATTCCCCGATGCCGAGCGCGTCGACGTCGGCCTTCGCCAGCCAGCCGGTCCTGCGGCGCGTGCGCCGCAAGAGCTCGGCTTGCGCGACTCCAACGCGGCGGTGAATGCCAATGCCCAGACTTCATCGAATGCCGGGCAGCGGCCGAATATCGCTCGCACCACCCAGCCGGCGCTCGGCCGCACCCAGGCCGGCGGCTTTGAAGGCTCGCCGCTTGATCCGCGCTACACTTTTGAGAGCTTCGTGATCGGCCCGTCCAATCGCATGGCGCACGCCGGTGCGACGCAGGTGGCCGAGACGGTGCTGAGCGAGGTGCGTTCGTTCAATCCGCTCTACATTCATGCCTCGGTCGGCCTCGGCAAGACGCACCTGTTGCACGCCATCGCCTGGGACGTGAAGCAGCGGGCGCCACACGCACAGGTGCTTTACCTGACCGCCGAGCGTTTCCGCTATCAGTTCGTCGAAGCGCTGCGCAGCTCCGACCCGCTGGCTTTCAAGGAGAAGTTCCGCTCGATTGACATTCTGCTGATCGACGACCTTGAGTTCCTGCACGGCCAACAGACGGAGCAGGAATTCGATCACATCATCAACTCGCTGCTCGACGGCGGCAAGCAGGTGGTGGTGGCATCGGCGCGGGCGCCGAACCATATCGAAAAGCTCAATGAGCGGATGCGTTCCCGGTTGCAGCGCGGCCTCGTTACCGAGCTCGGCGCGCTCGATCACGAGCTTCGCCTGCGGGTGCTGGAGAAGCGGGTGCAGGAGAAGCGGCAGATCGATCCGTCATTCGAGATCGGCCGCGATGTGCTCGAACTGCTGGCCGAAAAGCTTACCGAGAGCGGTCGCGAGCTCGAAGGCGCGATCACTCGGCTGCATGCCACCTGGCAGTACATGCGTACGCCGATCCGTCTCGACATCGCCGAGACCGTCGTTCGCGATCTCGTCCAGGGCATCGAACCGCGACGGATCAAGATCGAGGATATCTTGAAGACCGTCTCGCGGCATTTCGGCGTGTCGAAGGGCGACATCCTTTCGCAGCGGCGGCATCGATCGGTGGTCTGGCCGCGGCAGATCGGCATGTATTTGGCGAAGCAGCTGACCAGCCGCTCGCTGCCGGAGATCGGCCGCCGCTTCGGCAATCGCGACCACACCACGGTGCTGCACGCGATCCGCAAGATCGAAGGCGAGATCAGCAACAGCGTGCGCCTCAAGGACGAGATCGAGGAGTTGAAGAAGCTGCTCGGCAACTGAGGCGCTCACATCGGGATCGTCCGTCTCTTCTCAGGGGGCTGATGGAGACGGACGATGTGCGGGGGACGGAGCGGCACTTGACGGTGCCGCTCCGAGCCGTTTCGGGCAGGAGGAGCCAACGTGTCGGTCGATCTCGCCGAAGTCTTATTCTACCACCTCGAGCGCCGTCCGCTCGACGAGGTGCTGCCGGCGCTGGTCGAAAAGACCATCGAGCGCGGCTGGCGCGCCGTCATCCAGGCCGGCAGCCCCGAACGCCTCGAGGCACTCGATCAGCTGCTGTGGACCTTCCGCGAAGGCAGTTTCATTCCGCACGGCACCGCCAAGGCCGGCAACGCGGCGCTGCAGCCGGTGTTCCTGACGAACGGTGACGAAAACCCCAATCGTGCCGATGTCCGTTTCATGGTCGACGGCGCGCGCGTCGACGATGTCGGTCGCCAGCTGCGAGGTTATACCCGGGTGGTTGTCATGTTCGACGGCAACGACGCCGACGAGCGCGATCAGGCGCGCAGCGCGTGGAAGGCGGTGAAGGCCGCCGGCGCCGAGGCCACCTATTGGCAGCAGGGCGATAGCGGCCGCTGGGAGAAAAAAGCCTGAAGGTTGCGGGCATTCAGTTGCCGCCGAGCGCGTGCGCTTCGGGGAAGAACATGTCCTTCCACGAAGCCGGCTTGTTCTTGATCAGGCCGGTGCGATGCATGAACTCGGCGAAGGCGCCGACGGTCGCCGGCTTCTTTGAATAGGCAAAGCCCGGTTGGGTCATGATCGCGTGCAGCTCTTCGACGCTGCTTTTCTTGTCCTTCGACACGTCGATATAGACCTGCGCCGCCCGCTTCAGATCGGCGTTGGTGTAATCCATCGCCTCGTCGAACGCGGCCTTGACGATCTCGTAGACCTTGGGATTTTCCTTGCGGAACTTGTCGGTGGTAACGAACGTCAGGATGGTGCTCTGGCCGCCGATCGCGTCATAGGAGGACATGATGGTCTTGAAGCCCGCCTTCTTCTCGACCTCGTGGAACGGCGATGTGGCGAAGTGCGAATTGATCTCGCCGCTGGGGTTCATGACGGCTGCGACCGCATCGGGATGTGACAGCGCCACGACGAGATGATCCATCTGCGTGTGCTTGCCCGGGCCAAAAGCCTTTTCCGCCGCCATCTGCAGGTAGATCGCCTGGCTCGACACCTTGATCGAGGGAATCGCGATGCGGTCCTTCTCGGTGAAGTCCTTTAGTGAATTGACGCTCTGATTGCGGGTGTTGAGGTAGATCGGGCTGTCGTTGATCGACGACACCGCATGCACGCCGACGTTGTTGCGGGTCCGATCCCACATCAGCATCATCGATGGCACGCCCTGGGCCGAGAAATGCAGCGAGCCCGACAACATGGCGTCGACCATGACGGCGGGACCGGCAAGTTTGCTCCAGGTGACCTTGAGGTCCGGCAGCCCGCGGGCGGCGGCCTGCTTCTCGACCAACTTCTGTTGTTCCATCACCATCAGCGGTACGAAGATGATGCCGAACTGCTGTGCGAGGATCACCTCGCCCACTTCCGCGCGCGCCGGCGCCGTCGCGTTGCCCGACATCAGCAATGCCATTACCAGACCGGCTAATTTAGATCTCATTGGTCGTCTCCCCAGCAGGCAAGTTATCGTTTGGGCCGGATCGTAGCTGGAATGGACGGCGGGGCAAGGTGAAAGGAGGCGCAGCGATTGCTGGCGAGGCCGCCGCCATCACGCCTCTCGTTTGCCACGTCCGGCGAGATAGCCTTCGGTGCGCATCTCCATCAATCGCGATACGGTGCGCTCGAACAAATTGGCGCCGTCGCCGGCGACGTAGAGTTTGTCCGGTTCGGCTTCGGCTGAAGCTATGAGCCCAACCTGGTTGTCGTAGAGGGTGTCGATCAGATTGATGAAGCGGCGCGCCTCGTTGCGCTTGTCCGGGCCCAGGACCGGGATCGCCTCGACGATGATGGTGTGGAAGTTGCGGGCGAAAGCCAGATAGTCGCCCGCGCCGAGCGGCGCCTCGCAAAGATCGGCGAAGGTGAAACGGGCGACGCCGTTCGCGGCCTGCGGCACTCGAAGATGCCGCCCACCCTTGGCCTCGATTGCCATCGGCTTGCCGGAACACGCCCCGGTCAGCCGGGTGAATGCGGCGTTGAGCGCGTGGTGGGCGTTGTCGTCGAGTGGCGTGAAGTACAATGTCTGGCCGCTCAGCCGATCCAGCCGATAGTCCTTAGCCGCGACCAGCTCGATGACGTCGAGTTGCCGCTCGATGAGATCGATGAACGGCAGGAAATTCTCCCGCTGCAGGCCGTTGCGGTAGAGTTCGCGTGGAGCGGAATTGGAAGTCGCGACCAACACGACCTGGGCCTCGAACAGCTTCTTGAACAGGCGGCCGAGGATCATAGCATCGGCGATGTCGGTGACGTGCAGTTCGTCAAAGCACAAGAGCTGCGCCCGCCGCGCGATCGATGCGGCGACATGGGGAATGGGATCTTCCTCCACCGTTGCCCGAGCTTCGGCCATCAACTCGTGTACCTCGGCCATGAACTCATGGAAGTGCAGGCGCCGTTTCGGTTCGAACTCGACGGCGCCAAAGAACAGGTCCATCAGCATCGTTTTGCCGCGGCCGACGGCACCATGGAGGTAGAGGCCGCGCGGCGGCTCGCCACGAGAAGCGAACAACCCAGCGAACCGGCCCAGGCCTTTTGGCTTCCAGGACCGCATGGCAGCAGCCAGTGCATCGAGACGCGCAACGGCTGCCGCTTGCGCCGCATCGCCATCCATCTCCCCCGCAGCCACTCGCGCCCGGTAACGGTCTATTGGTTGCCCCTTCATCGGCGCCTCGGCTACACGCAGGTCGCGCGGCGGGTCAAGCGTGGCGTTCACAAGCTGTTCCGCAAGGTCGGCCCAAAAGGGCAGCAACTGGCGTTGCATTAGGCAAATTTGTGGCAATGCAATATTTCACATAAACAATTGATAATAATCACTATCATCTGTTATAATGCAGTCGTGCGAAGCGTGCTATTGTGCATCGCACACAAAGCCCTATCTTAACTGTGCCGGCCAACGCGTCGGCATCGACTGGAGCCAACAAAAACAAATCAAATTGTGACTGAGCAACCAACGTTGCATCGAAGACTAGGCAATGGAGGTCATGATCATGAGCGATCACAAGACGCGAGAGGGCAGCATCCGAAAGATCTGGCCCTCCGAAACGGGGAAGTTTCGCAACCACCTATTGCGGCTCGACAAGGACAGCCGCCGGATGCGGTTCGCGCACAGCGTCTCCGACAGCTTCATCGAGGATTATGCCTCCCGCATGAGCGATATGGGCAGCGTCGTCTACGGCTATTACGTCGACGGTGAGGTGCACGCTGCAGCGGAACTGCGTAGGCTCAGCGATGACTGGGGTCCCGAGGCGGAAGCCGCGTTCTCCGTCGAGCGCGCCTTTCAAGACCAGGGCATCGGCAGCGATCTCATGGGGCGCGTGATCCGTGCCGCGCGCAATAGGGGGGTGCAACGGCTGTACATGAGCTGCCTTGCCGAGAACTCGAAAATGCAGGCCATCGCGCGCAAGCATGAAGCCGATCTGCGCTTCGAGTATGGCGAGGTGATCGGCGAGATCGTGCCGGTCGAGCCCAACTACTTCACGATTCTGCAGGAGGCAGTCGATGATCGTGTCGGCTACATGATGGCGGTGCTCGACCTGCAGAGCAGGCTGGTCAAGGCCGCCTGACCGGCGTCAGGCCGCGGCCGCCGAGGCTTCTTCGGCCAGGAAGTGATCGACATTGCCTCTGATCGCGGCGAACACCGCACGGAACATCTCCAAGCGCTCGTCGAGCGCGCCCGAGGCCGTCGTTGGATCCGGAATCGGCCAGTGCAGCATGCGGGGCGATCCCGGCCAGATCGGGCAAGCCTCGCCTGCTGCCTCTTCGCACACGGTGATCACCACATCCATGATCGGCGCGGCCGGCCCGGTGAACTCGTCCCAGCTTTTCGAGCGCAACGTCGGGCGCAGATCGCGCTCGGCAAGGGTGATGGCGGTAAGCGGGTTGATATTGCCGGCCGGTTTCGAGCCGGCGCTGACAGCACGCCAGGCGCCGCAGGCGACCGCATTGAAATAGGCCTCGGCCATGATGCTGCGGCTCACATTGCCGGTGCCGACGATGAGGAGATTGCGTGTCGTCTTGATCGTCATTCCTGGGCCTTTCTCGCATCATCGGGAAGCCGACGATTGAACGCGGCCCGGCGCAATCCGGTGCCGACGCGACGCTTCACATTTTCGAGCTGGGCACTGCCGCCTTATAGTTCCGCTACTGTGACGATGGTGTGGCGCTTGCCAATTGTGACGGCGGGCGCACAAGTTGTCATGTGGACAAGGCGGCAACGGAGTGACGCGATGAAACACCGCTACGTGGTGATGCTTGCGGCAGCATTGCTTTGTTCCTTCCGCGCGAGTGCACCGGCGCAGGCTGCGGACGGCAGCGAGACCTCGTCGGAGAGTGGCGCCGGCGGCCTTTCCTTTGCCGCCAATCCTTCGATCCGCATTGAGCAGCAGGATGTGTTGGTCGGGCCAGACAAGGTCAGCGTTACGTACACCGTGCGCAACACTGCCGGTTCGCAGCAGTCGATCCATATCTCCTTCCTGCTGCCGGATCTCGAGGCTGGTGCGGTCGCTGACGGCGAGATCGCGCTGGGCTCCGCGCTGCCGCATAACTTCGTTCAGTTCAGCACGCTCGTCGACGGTCAGCCGATCAGTCTGCAGGCCGAGCAACGGGCATCGGCATTGGGTTTTGACGTGACCGGACTGCTGTCGGCATCCGGATTGCCGCTGTTTCCTTTGGCCGACGGCTTCGCGGAAAAGCTGGAGGCGCTTCCTGCGGCGCAGCGATTGGATCTGCTCGAGCGCGGCATCCTCAAGGACGACGGAACCACGCTGACGCCGGCGTGGACCCTGAAGACCGTCGCCGCGTGGCGCCAGACTTTCGCCGCCGATCAGACGATCACGATCCAGCACAGCTATCGCCCGATCGCAGGCCTGTCGCAATATCGTGCCGAAACAGTGTCGGCACTTGGCAAGCGCGCGTGCCTCACCGCCGCGCAGGAAAATATCATCGCCAAGTTGCCGGCGGAAGGCGCTGCAGCGCCGACGCTGACAAGCGTCACATATAGTGCGACGCCGAATGTCGATGGCTTGGGTCCGGTTCGCCGTTTTCGTCTCATCGTCGAGGTCCGCGATCCAGTCACGGTGGTTGCGTCGTGTCGCGAAGGCTTGAAGCGAACCGGTCCGATGCAGCTCGAGTGGGCGGCGAGCGACTACATTCCGGACGAAGATTTCATGGTGCTGTTTGCGCGATAATGGATCGCGCGGTTGATTGCTCCGCTCAACTTTCTTCTCTTCTCGGAGGGATAACGGCTTTGAATTACTCGCATTTTGATGATTTCATGCAACACAATCGGGTAAAAGGTCACGTTTTGCAGCGGCGAATCCATTTTTGCTGTCAACAAATCAGATGAACTTGCACATGCTGAAATTGTTCGAGCTGATTCGAACTCTAGAGGGAGATATGACAATGGCTAAAGCAGCAGCGAAGGCGACGAAGAAGGCTCCGGCGAAGAAGGCCGCGACCAAGACCGTGAAGAAGGCCGCCGTGAAGGCCGTGAAGAAGGCTCCGGCCAAGAAGGCGGTTGCCAAGCGGAAGGCCGCGTAAGCGCCGGCGTGCCACCTCGGGTTTGGGCACCTGAGGGGCGCACCTGAGCTTCAACAGCGGGCCGACGCGCCCGACTGTTTCGAGACCGGAGGATCGCGCAAGCACCTCCGGTTTTTCTTTTTTGTCGAATTGTCTATACCCCAACCGACACTGCGCCATGGCGCGCCACCAAGTGCCGCTCGATGGCGCACTATTTCCAAATCTTACTAACATAACGGCCGCCAAGCCGATTTATTGCAGCGGCCGGCCGAAAAAACTCGATCTAACTACAATCAGACGCGCCGTTCGATCATCAGCTTCTTGAGTTCGGCGATCGCCTTGGCTGGGTTCAGGCCTTTCGGACAGGCCTTGGCGCAATTCAAGATCGTATGGCAGCGATACAACCTGAAGGGATCTTCCAGGTTGTCGAGCCGCTCGCCCGTCGCCTCGTCTCTGGAGTCGATCACCCAGCGGTAGGCCTGCAGCAGGATTGCAGGCCCGAGGTAACGATCCGAATTCCACCAATAGCTCGGGCACGATGTCGAGCAGCAGGCGCATAGGATGCATTCGTAGAGGCCGTCGAGCCTCTCGCGGTCGTCGCGCGACTGCTTCCACTCCTTTGGCGGCATTGGCGTCTCGGTCTTGAGCCAAGGTTCGATCGAGCGGTGCTGGGCATAGAAATTGGTCATGTCGGGCACCAGGTCCTTGATCACCGACATATGCGGCAGCGGGTAGATCTTGACCGCGCCCTTGACGTCGTCGATCGCGCGCAGGCAGGCGAGGGCGTTGGTGCCGTCGATATTCATGGCACAACTGCCGCAGATGCCCTCGCGGCAGGACCGACGGAAGGTCAGCGTCGAATCGATCTCGCCCTTGATCTTGACCAGGGCGTCGAGAACCATCGGCCCGCAGGTGCTGCGATCGATCCAATAGCTGTCGAGCCGTGGATTTTCCGCATCATCCGGATTCCAGCGATAGATCCTGAACTCTTTCCACTCGCCCTTTGCCGCGGGCTTGTTCCACGTCTTGCCGGTGTGCACCTTGGAATTCTTCGGCAGCGTCAATTGAACCATGGGCTTGGCGTCCTAGACGATTTGTGCATGTGCTACTACCACATGAAAGCCTAGAACCGAGCTGTCAACGCCATCCTTAGGTGGAGTGCTGTCATGCCATTCGGTATCCTCATGCTCGAGTTTGCACGGCCACCGCTGCTCGACTGCTGAAGCTCCGGAGATCTCGATAATGGATACCCGTCCCCGCCGTAGCGCACTCTATATGCCGGGCTCGAATGCGCGCGCCCTCGAGAAGGCCAAGTCGGTGGCGGCCGATGTCGTGATCATGGACCTGGAGGATGCGGTCTCGCCCGACGCCAAGCCGACTGCCCGGGCGCAGGTGATGGCGGCAGTAGCGGCCGGCGGCTTCGGCCGCCGCGAGGTCGTGGTGCGCATCAACGGGCTCGATACTCCGTGGGGACGCGACGATCTCGCCGCGGCAGTGGCGTCGAAGGCCGACGCCGTGCTGGTGCCGAAGGTATCGGCGGCGGCCATGATTGCCGATGTGGAACGCGGCATGGCCGACGCCCCGGCCGCCATGCGCCTGTGGGCGATGATCGAAACCCCGCTCGGCATTCTCAACTTGCGCGAAATCGCAGCTACCGCAACCGCTGCCGGCAGCCGTCTCGCCTGCTTCGTCATCGGCACCAACGATCTGGTCAAGGAGACGCGCGCCGAACTCGATGCCGATCGTACCGCGGCGCTGTACTGGCTGTCGGCAATCATGACCGCGGCCAAGGCTTACGGCCTCGACGTACTCGACGGCGTCTACAACGATTTCAAGGATGGCGCAGGCCTGCTGCGCGAGTGCCGTCAGGGCCGCCAGCTCGGCATGGACGGCAAGACCGTCATTCACCCCGATCAGATCGCCGTCGTCAACGATGTATTCCGGCCTTCGGCCACCGAGGTCGCAACCGCCGAGAGGATTGTCGCTGCTTTCGAACTGCCGCAGAACAGCGGCCGCGGCGTCATCACCCTCGATGGCCGTATGGTGGAACTGCTCCATGCCGAGATGGCGCGCCGCACCTTGGCGCTTGCCCGCGCGATCGGCGGCTGATCTGTAGTCAGACTCCACCGCAGCGCCGTGTTTCAGACCGACACAGGCCTTAATCCTTGGCTAACCCCGGTACGGTACCCTTTGCCGGTGCGCGTTGACTTGCCCTAGCGGGGGCAGGGCCCAGGGGATTAGATCATGGCTCGGATTGTCGGAGCACTCGTTTCAGTGGCAGCTATCGGCGTCGCTCTCGGCGCGTGCGCGCCGAAACAACCGGAATTCGCATTTCGGACGCCGCCGAGCGCGAAGGCGCTGACCTGCGATACCGCCACCGCCAATGTCCTCACATTCGGCCGGTCGACCGGCAAGCTTTATGCCGACATCGCCTTGAAGAACCAGCTCACCGACCTGCGCGGCTACATGTTCAACTCCGGCTTGCGCCGCATCCAACTGGTGCAGCAGACCAACGACTGCACGCCAGCATTTGCCGGCGACGTAGCTTCGTCCCTCTACCGCTGCACTGCGCGCGCCCAGATGTGCGGAAGTTGATCGCCACACTCCTGCGCAGATGAAATGTTGCCATGTGGCTCGCGGTTGCCCCAAACAGGGGCGACAACGGCTGAATTGAGGGCATGGCACGGATGAGCGACACGAAAACCACCGGCGGCAATTTTTTCGAGGATTTCAGCCTCGGCCAGCGCATCGTCCACGCGACGCCGCGTACCGTGACGCATGGCGATGTCGCACTCTACGCCGGTCTCTACGGCGGCCGTTTTGCGGTGCAGTCTGCCGATCCGTTCGCCGTCGCGATCGGCTACCCGCGATCGCCCGTCGACGATCTGCTGGTGTTCCACATCGTATTCGGCAAGACAGTGCCGGACATTTCGCTGAATGCGGTTGCCAACCTCGGCTACGCCGATTGCCGGTTCACGGCGCCCGTCTACCCTGGCGACACCCTTTCTGCCGACAGTGAAGTGATTGGCCTCAAGGAGAATTCCAACCGCGAGACCGGCGTCGTCTACGTCCGCTCGAGCGGTCGCAATCAGCATGGCGAGACAGTGCTGAGCTATGTCCGTTGGGTCATGGTCCGCAAGCGCTCGAAAGATGCGCAGGTCGCGGCGCCGCACTTGCCGTCGCTGCCCGCGCTTGTCGAGCCGGCGCAGCTTGGAACGGCAGTACCGCGGATCAATTCAGCCGGCTGGGCCAATGATCGGTCCGGGTCGCGCTTTCGCTGGGCCGACTATGAGGTCGGCGAACGCATCGACCACGTCGACGGCATGACGATCGAGGAAGCCGAGCACCAGATTGCCACCAGGCTCTACCAGAATACTGCCAAGGTGCATTTCAACCAGCATACCGAGGGCCAGGGTCGTTTCGGTCGGCGTTTGGTCTACGGCGGTGTCGTCATTTCGCTGGCCCGGTCACTATCGTTCAACGGACTTGGCAATGCCTTTCACATCGCCGCGATCAATGGCGGCCGGCACGTCGCGCCGGCCTTCGCGGGCGATACCGTCTATGCTTGGTCGCAGATTCTGGCGACTTCGGGGATCGCTGGCCGCCAGGATATCGCAGCCTTGCGCATCCGCACCATAGCGATGAAAAATCGCACTGGCGCTGATTTTGTCGGCGCCCGTGAAGACGGCAGTTATGGCGAAGGGGTCATTCTTGATCTAGACTACTGGGCGCTGCTGCCGCGCTGACGCAACAAATGAGGGATGGGCGGCGTCGTTGGTGCACCGGTGCCGTGTGACCGGTGAATTGCTGGTTGGGGGAGTCGAAATGCCAGGTGCTGCGTTGCCGACGCCGCGGAAGCGGACGGCGCTGTTGCTGTCGAGCCTGTTCGGGCTACTTGCCGCCGGCAACGCGGCTCATGCCGTCGGGGAAAAGGCACAAGCCGACATGCGGGCTCGGGATGGCCGCGACATCGGCCGGATCAAGCTGACCGAGACCACATCCGGAATATTGCTTCGGATCAGGCTCAAAGGCCTGCCCGCAGGCGCACACGGGCTTCACATTCATGAAAACGGCAAGTGCGAGGGGGATTTCGAGAGCGCCGGCGGCATATTCAACCCGCTAGGTGGAAAACACGGCTACCTCAACGACGAAGGCCCGATGGTCGGCGATCTGCCCAACCTCATCGTACCGGCGAGCGGCGAGATCGAAGTTGATTTCCTGAGCCCATTCGCGACCCTTTCCAAGGATGCCGAGGATACGCTGATCGATGCCAGCGGTGCTTCGCTTGTCATTTTCGAAAAGGCCGACGATTACCAATCCGAGCCGTCGGGCAACGCCGGGGCAAGGATTGCCTGCGGCGTCATCGTCGCGGCAAAATGAACGACGATCGACATATATCTACCCGGTCCGTTAACTGTATCTATCCATTCTGACAGTAGTGTCGGTCAGTGAATTAGTGTGCCGGTCCGCCGGCATACGTTTTTATGATCGCTGTTCAATAAATCGCCGCACGAGCTGCGGTTGAGGAATTGTCTTGACGCATCGGGTCGCTGTCATCGGTGCCGGGCTAGCCGGCCTGTCGTGCGCAAGGGTCTTGCGCCGGGCGGGCGCCTACGTCGAGATCTTCGAGCAGGAACGGGTGATCGGCGGTCGGGTCGGAACAGCCCGCATCGGCGTCGTGCCGTTCGATCATGGGGCGCAATATATCACCGCCCGGTCCGAACGCTTCAAGTCATACATCGATGAGCTCGCTGCCACCGGTTATGCTGCCCGCTGGACGCCGCGCGCGGTCGCGGGCGAGGAAGGCGGCGGCCAAATGCTACCCTGGTATGTCGGCATCCCCGGCATGGCTTCGATTGCACGGCCGCTGGCGGAAAGCGTGCGGGTCAATACCGGGCACCGGGTGCACACCATCCAGCGGCTGGAAAAAGGTTGGCACCTCTGGTTCGAGGACCAGACCTCGGCCGGCCCGTTTGCCCAGGTCGCGGTTGCCGTGCCGGCGCCCGAGGCACGCTTGCTGCTGGGTCGGCTCGACGATCTGGCGGAGCCGCTGTCGCGGGTACGGATGTCACCGTGCTGGGCGCTGATGGTGCGCATCGACGACCGCGTATTGCCCGACCAGGACGTCTACTCGGACATGAGCCAGGTGGTGCGGTGGGTATCGCGCAACAACTCGAAGCCCGGTCGCACCGGCCGTGGCGAAACAATCGTCGTGCACGCCTCGCCGGTATGGTCGCGCGAGACCGAGGATGCCGATCCGGAAGCGGTGGCCGAGGAGTTGTGGGGCGAGGTCAGTCATGTCCTCGGGTTGCCGCCAATTCGTCCGGCACAGATGGTCGCCCACATGTGGCGGCACGGTCTCGTAGATACCCACCTCGGGGAAACCTATCTGTTCTCGCGCGAGCATATGGTCGGGGTTGCCGGTGACTGGTGTCTCGGCCGGCTGGGCGAACATGCCTTCGATAGCGGCGCCCTGCTCGGCAAGGCGATGATCGAGGCGATCAAGTAGCGAATAACCCATGATGGCACGTCAGCTGCGCCGAACGGTGCATTGCTGGTTATGGTGCACCGCGCTAAAAGCCCCTCCAGCATCACTGGAGATCATACCGAAATGGCGCATTCCAAGCCCGCCGCGGGCGGGTCAGCGGCGCGACCGCTGTCGCCGCACCTGCAGATTCATGCGACGCCGATCAATATGGTGATGTCGATACTGCATCGCATGACCGGAGCCGCCCTGTATTTCGGCACGCTGCTGCTGGCATGGTGGCTGATCGCCGCCGCCACCGGACCGGCCTACTTCGACTTCGTCAACGGCCTGTTCGGCACGCTGCCCGGGCGTCTGGTGCTGTTCGGCTATACCTGGGCGCTGATGCATCACATGCTGGGCGGCATCCGCCACCTGATCTGGGACACCGGCCGCGGCTTCGACGTCAAGACCGTAGACCGCCTCGGCTGGGGCACGATCATCGGATCGGTGATCCTCACCGCACTGGTATGGGTGGTCGCGCTCAACATGCGGGGGGCACTGTGATGGCGACCAATCGTTCAACCAACATGCGCACGCCGCTGAAGCAGGTGCGCCGGCTAGGTTCCGCCAAGGAGGGTGCGACGCCATTTCTGGCAGCAGCGGCTGACCGCGATCGCCAATGTTTTCCTGTGCTCTGTTCCTGGTCGGGCTGGTGGTGGTGCTCGCCGGCGCCGACTACGCGGCGTCAAACGCACGCTCGCCAATCCGCTGATCGCGCTAGGGCTGTTGCTGTTGATCCTCTCCGGCATCTTCCACATGCGGCTCGGCATGCAGGTCGTGATCGAGGACTATGTCCCGTCCGAAGGCAAAAAGATCGCCTGCCTGATGCTGAACACGTTTTTCGCAATCGCCATCGGCGCCGCATGTTGTCTTGCGGTGCTCAAGCTGAGCTTCGGAGCGTAAGACATGGCCGCGAGCACGAACGGAAACGCCAATGGCACCGCCAAGCCCAGTGTGAACGGCAATTCCTATACGATCGTCGACCACACCTACGACGTGGTGGTGGTCGGTGCCGGCGGCGCCGGCTTGCGTGCCACCCTCGGCTGCGCCCAGGCAGGATTGAAGACCGCCTGCATCACCAAGGTGTTTCCGACCCGCTCGCATACCGTCGCCGCCCAGGGGGGCGTCGCCGCCGCGCTCGGTAACATGGGCCCGGACAACTGGCAGTGGCACATGTACGACACCGTCAAGGGCGCCGACTGGCTCGGCGACCAGGACGCAATCGAGTACCTGTGCCGCAATGCCCCCGAGGCGGTGTACGAGCTCGAGCACTACGGCGTGCCGTTCAGCCGCACCGAGGACGGCCGGATCTACCAGCGCCCATTCGGCGGCATGACCACCGAGTTCGGCGAGGGCCCGCCGGCGCAGCGCACCTGCGCTGCCGCCGATCGCACCGGCCATGCCATGCTGCATACGCTCTACGGCCAGTCGCTGCGCCATTCGGCCGAGTTCTTCATCGAGTATTTCGCCCTCGACCTGATGATGGATCAGGACGGCGCCTGCCGCGGCGTCGTCGCCATGTGTCTCGACGACGGTACCATCCATCGCTTCCGCGCCAAGAAGACCATTCTTGCCACGGGCGGCTACGGCCGCGCCTACTTCTCTTGCACCTCGGCGCACACCTGCACCGGCGACGGCAACGCCATGGTGCTGCGTGCGGGGCTGCCCTTGCAGGACATGGAGTTTGTCCAGTTTCACCCGACCGGCATTTACGGCGCCGGCGTGCTGATCACCGAAGGCTCACGCGGCGAAGGCGGGTATCTCACCAACTCCGCCGGCGAGCGCTTCATGGAGCGCTACGCGCCACACGCCAAGGATCTGGCGTCGCGCGACGTCGTATCGCGCTCGATGACGATCGAGATCCGCGAAGGCCGCGGCGTCGGCCCGGAGAAGGATCATATCTACCTCCACCTCGACCACCTCGACCCGAAGATACTGCACGAGCGCCTGCCCGGCATTTCGGAAAGTGCCAAGATCTTTGCCGGCGTCGATGTTCGTCGCCAGCCGATCCCGGTGCTGCCGACGGTGCACTACAACATGGGCGGCATCCCGACCAACTTCCATGGTGAAGTGCTGACTTCCAAGGGCGGCAACCCCGATACCGTCGTGCCGGGACTGATGGCGATCGGCGAAGCCGCTTGCGTATCGGTGCACGGCGCCAACCGCCTCGGCTCGAATTCGCTGATCGACCTCGTGGTGTTCGGCCGCGCCGCAGGCCTGCGCGCCGCTGAAACGACGGAAGCAGGCGCCGCCCAGCCGCCGCTGCCGGCTGATGCTGCGGACCTGGCGCTGTGGCGCCTCGATACGACACGTCATGCCAACGGCGGCAGCAACACCGCCGAGCTGCGGCTCAAGATGCAGAAGGTGATGCAGACCAATTGCGCCGTGTTCCGTGATGGGCCGGTGCTGGCCGAAGGTGTCAGCAAGATCCACGAGATCTGGAAGCAGTCGGTCGATATCAAGATCGCCGACCGCTCGCTGATTTGGAACTCCGATCTGATCGAGGCGCTGGAATACGACAACCTGATCGCCCAGGCGGCCGTCACTGTAGTTAGTGCCGAGAACCGCAAGGAAAGCCGCGGCGCGCACGCCCGCGAGGATTTCGCCAAGCGCGACGATGTCAACTGGATGAAGCACTCGCTGGTGTGGGCCGACGATGCCGCCAGGACCTGCAGGATCGACTACCGACCGGTGCACACCTACACCATGACCAACGAGGTCAGCTACATCGAGCCGAAGGCGCGGACGTATTGAGGTCGCGGTGCCGAAACGGCACGGCGAGCAGAGGATAGGGGATTCGAGGCAACGCTTGGGGAAGGCCAGCGCATTTGCTACAAACCCACTCCCGACTCTGACTTCACTCGGATCTACTGATTTTGGCCCAACCACCGCGCCCCAGCTCTGAGCGAACCGATGCCGACGCGCAAATCGCGCCGGACCCGTTCGCGGCCGTGTTGCCGGCAATCGCGGCACTCGGCGCCATCTCGTCGATCGCGGCGATCAACTGGGTGGCGCAGGAGAAAACGGTTTCCCGCCCGAAGGTCAAACGCAAGGCCGGCATGGCGCTGCGTGACCTCGAAAGCTGCTGTCTCGGCTTGATCGAGATCTTCCGTAGGTTTCATCGCCATCCGCGCATCTTCGCCGGCGAAGGGGCGACCTCGTCACCGATGAAGTTCGGCGTGCATGGGCCGCGCATCGACGAGGATGGTGCTCGCCTCTATCGCGCGCTGATCAACGACACGGCGTCGATGCTGGTGCTGGCTTCGCAGAACGCCTTCGATGTGATGGCGGCAATCGAGGACGGCGAGATCGCGGCGCCGGAGGAAATCTATTTCGGGTTCGGCGAGGTGCAGGAGCGCCTGAACAAGCTGATCCAGAGCCGCGCTACAATTCGTGCTTGCGTTGAAACCGGCCTCGATTCGTCCGAGCGCTTGACCATCCTGGTGCGCGAGCTGAAACGCCATAAGATCGAGTGACATGATGACCCTTTCGAGCGACCAGACGGCGGACGTGGTTATTGTCGGCGGCGCGGTAATGGGCAGCGCTGCAGCATATTTTCTGAGCATGCTCGGCGGTTTCGCGCCCGGCCGCATCGTCATAGTCGAGCGCGATACAACGTATGCCGAGTGCAGCACCGCGCGTTCGGCCGGGGGTATTCGCTCCCAGTTCTCGACGCCAGAAAACATCGCATTGTCGAAGGCGACGCTCGATATTATCCGCAATCTCAAGGCGACCTTCGGCGCCGATGCCGATGTCGGCTTCAAGGAGCAGGGCTATCTTGTGCTGGCGTCGGCCGACGGCGTCGATGTCCTGCGTGCCAACCACGGCGTGCAGCAGGCGAATGGCGGCGACATCGAGTTGCTCGACGCATCCGGGCTCGCGCGCCGCTTTCCCTGGCTCAACGTCGAGGGCATCGCGCTTGGCGCATTCGGCCGCAGCGGCGAGGGCTGGCTCGATCCGTCGATCCTGATGGGGCTGTTCCGCGGGGCGGCGCAAGCGCGTGGCGTCACGGTGCTGCACGATGCCGTCGTCGGCATCGACCACGACGCGAAAATGGTCACAGGAGTCCGCCTCGCGAGCGGCAAGCGCATCGCCTGCGGCGCACTGGTCAATGCCGCCGGGCATGCCGCTGGCAAGATTGCCGGGTTGGCCGGCATCGAGCTGCCGGTCGAGCCACGCAAGCGCTACGTCTACGTCATCGACTGCAGGCAAGCGACGCCTGCGCTGCACGGTGCGCCGTTGACCACCGACGCGACCGGCGTGTGGTTCCGCCCCGAGGGCCGGCAGTTCATCACGGGGATCTCGCCTGACGAGGACGACGAGCCGCCGGTCGGCGATCTCGATGCCATCGACCACACCCCGTTCGAAGAGGTGGTGTGGCCCGGAATTGCCGCGCGCGTGCCGGCATTCGAGGCGATCAAGGTGACCGGCGCATGGGCCGGCTACTACGACTACAACACCCTCGACCAGAATGCGGTCATCGGCCCGCACCCGGAACTAACGAACTTCTACTTCAGCAATGGCTTCTCCGGGCACGGCTTGCAGCAGTCGGGCGGCGCCGGCCGCGCCATCGCCGAGTTGATCGTGCACGGCGGTTTCCGCTCGATCGATCTCGCCCGTTTCGGCTACGGCCGCATCCGGCGCAACGAGCCACTGTTCGAGCTCAACATCTTTTGACGATGGCCAGGCACCTCGTCATTTCCAGTCAGGTGGCGCACGGGCACGTGGGCCTCTCGGCCATCGTACCAGCATTGCAGGCACTGGGGCACGAGGTCATCGCGCTGCCGACTGTTCTGCTCTCTAATCATCCAGGCCACGCCAAGGTCGCGGGCCAGCGCGTCGACCCAGCGGTGCTGGGCCAAATGATTGACGCGCTCGAAGCTAACGGTTGGCTCGGCGAGATCAACGTGATCCTGTCTGGCTATCTGCCATCGATCGAACACGTGGCATTCGTCGCCGCGACCGTCGAGCGCCTGCTGTCGGCCAATCCCGACTGCCGCTACATCTGCGATCCGGTCCTCGGCGACGATCCGAAAGGGCTTTACATCGAGGCGAATGCAGCCGCCGGTATCCGCGACCTGCTGATCCCGCTCGCCGACATCGCGATGCCGAACCGCTTCGAGCTGGCTTGGCTCGCCGATATGGCCGTAACCACACCTGCCGAGGCGGTGATCGCGGCCCGAGCGCTTGCCGCACGCACCGTTATTGCGACGTCGATCCCGGCCGCAGCCGGCGCGCTGCTGACGATCGAGATCGATGCGTGGCATACGCGTTCGTTCGCCGTCGCAAGGCGCGACCTCGTACCAAATGGCACCGGCGATCTGCTTGCGGGGCTGATTGCGGCCGGCTGGCCGCTTGGCCGTGCGGTGGCCGCCGTCGATTCAGCGATCGCCGCCAGTGCCGGGCACGACGAACTGCAGCTTGCGGCCTCGACCGGCGCATGGAGCACAGCTCCGTCCATTCCAGAGACCATGCTCGACGCGACCTGAACGAAAGCCGCATCATGCCCATTGCCACGATGATCCTGCTCGTCGCCATCATGATCGCGACGGCGTTCCTGTCCGGTATCTTCGGCATGGCCGGCGGGTTGATCCTGATCGGCGTGCTGTTCGCGCTGATGCCGGTGCCGGAGGCGATGGCGCTGCACGCGGTCACGCAGATGGCGTCGAACGGCTGGCGCGGGATGCTGTGGATCAACCACGTCAGATGGCGGGCGGTCGCAGCCTATCTCGGCGGCTGTGTCATCGCCTTCGCGGCCTGGTCATATCTGCGCTATGTGCCGTCGAAGCCGGTGGCGCTGCTCGCCCTCGGCGTCACGCCGTTCCTGGTCCGCTTCATGCCGAAGAACCTGAAGCCAGACCCGCAGAACTTCCTGCACGGCGGCATCTTCGGCACCATCTGCATGACGCTGATGCTGCTGACCGGCGTCACCGGACCGATTCTCGACACCTACTTTCTCGGTGGCGGCCTCGATCGCCGACAGATCGTCGCGACCAAAGGCATTTGCCAGCTGTTCGGTCACTTCGCCAAGTTCGTCTATTTCGGCGGGCTCATCACGCAAGGCGCGGCAATCGACCCGCTGATGGCCGGCCTCGCCGTCGCCGCGTCGATCATCGGCACCACCGCCGCCCGCCCCGTGCTCGAGCGCCTCACCGATACGCAGTATCGCAACTGGACCTGGTACATCATCACCGCGGTCGCGACCTTCTATATCTGCCAGGGGCTATATCTGTGCTGCTGACGCAGTAGCGCTGCCGTGCGGCCGGGCCGCGGCATGACCCATGACCCGGCTCGCGCACTCTATTTGTAATATCCGACGCCGCAGACCTGGTCGGCAACCTTGGTCACGAAGCTGACCTTGGCCACTGGCGTCGTATCGGCGCCAGGCCGCGGCCACATGTAACTCACTTCGGAAATCTTGCCTTCGGCCGCGACCTTCTGCATTTCCTCGCCGAGCTTCTTGCCGTTCTTATCGACGATGTCCTGGATCTTCTTGCCCATCAGCGCCGGATGCGCGGTGAAGGCGCCGTCGCCGGCATTGGCGCAGAACGGGTACAGGTCGCGGTCCTTGAACCCGCCTTCGCCCTTCATGGAACATGGCGAGCGCCTTGGCCTTGTCGGCCTTGACGGCGGCAACCGCTTTTTCCAGCATTGCCTTGGCTTCGGCCTCGGTGCCGAACGGGGCCTGGGCGAACGCCGACACGGAAAGCGCGAGCACGGCCATCGTGACGGCGCCGATCATGAGCTTGCGAATCATCGAATTCCTCCATTGCCGCTTCTGATGCAGAGATGATAATCGCCGATCTTGGCCGAGCTATGATTATTCGCGGGCAAATCGGCGCGCGATCACATCATCCCTTCGCCGGCGCCGGGCAGGCGGTGTTGCACGGCACCTCCTCGCGCTTCTCGACCTTGCCGACGATTGGCGAGAATGTCTCGCGGTAGCACTTGCCGCCCTCGTTGACGATGCGGACGATCTGCGCCTTGCCCTGCATCGACTGGCAGACAACCTGCAGGCTCGCCTGCGCCAGTTCGAACCGGCGCGGCGCCGATGTGCCCGGCATGGTCTTGGCCGACAGCTCGTCGGCGACGGCCGGCGACACGAACAGCGACATCAAGCCGGACGCCGCCGCCATGCCGGCCTGCTGCAGCCGCTCGGCCGGGATCCACTCGTAGGCGGCCTTGCCGGTCGGCGCGGTCAGTCGCACGGCGATGTCACCGCTCTTGGGGCAGGCGCCGACGTCGACTTTGGTGCCCTGGCCGGTGCTGATCGTCTTGTAGTCGATCTTGCACTCGAAATTCTTCACCCACAGGTCGTATTGGCCGAGGCGATGCGAGACCTGGGTGTAGGGGATGCCGTGCTTCCAGGACTGGTAGACGTTCATGCCGGTCGGAATGGCGCCGGCAATGGCGGCGCCGATGGCGATGATGCGGGCCAGCAGCAGCGGGCGGGCGAGGGGGCCGCGCTTGGCGTCTTCGGACATGGCGGAAAGAACGGCCTTGGCAGGGTGATCGGTCATGGTGCAAGCCTCTTTCGGTTGGCAGCCGCGGATAACGACCGCGGAAGGGGCGCCCACCATATCACGGTCGTCGTCGGGCAATTGAATACGCCGTTAGATGCCGGATCGAGCTTGAACCTTATCTGAGTGCCGTGTTCATCGCGAGTTCAGGCCGCCGGCGGACCGAACGTCGCGCTGTAGCGCTTGAGGAATTGCGGCCAAACCTCGGCATTCACCAGCCGCGGCGGTTTGTGGCCCTTGAGAACGTGGATGATCTGGTCAGCGGCCCAGGTTGCGACATTCTTGCGCGCCTGATGCGTGACGCCGGCGGTGTGGAAGGTCGCGACCACGTTCGGCAAGGTCAGCAGCGGGTGGTCGAGCGGTGGCGGCTCGACTTCCCACACGTCGAGGCCGGCGCCGCCGAGGTGGCCGGACTTGATCGCTTCGTAGAGGGCGTTCTCGTCGTGGATGCTGCCGCGCGCGGTGCTGACGAAGATCGCCCCCGGCTTCATGGCGGCGAACTCGGCCCGCGAGAACATGCCGGCGGTAGTCTTGTCGAGCGGACAGTGCACCGAGATGACGTCGGCAGCGGCGAGCAGGGTGGGCATATCGACGGGTTCGGCGCCGCGCTTGGTGATCTCGTCCGACGTGAGCAGCGGGTCGACCGCCAGGATCCGCATGCCGAAGCCCCGGGCGATGGCGGCCGAGCGCGACCCGGTATTGCCGATGCCGACGATGCCCAGCGTCGTGCCACTGACCTCGGTGCCCATCAGCGACTCGCGCGAGAAGCCGCGCTCGCTGTGCAGCAGCCGGTCGGAAGTCGCGATCTTGCGGGCGACCGACAGCATCAAGCCAAAGGCGAGCTCCGCCACCGACTGAGCATTGGCGCCGCTCTGGTTGACGACGGCGACGCCGGCGCGGGTGCAGGCCTCGATATCGACGGTGTCGAGCCCGGCGCCGCCGGCCGAGACGCAAAGCAGATGGGGGCAGCGCTGCAGCAGCGGCTCGCGTACCTGGTAGGGCTTCGGCAATTCGTTGATCGCAGACGACACCTGGTAGACGTGGGCGCGGGCCAGCACGTCCCAGACCTCGGCCTCGGGGCCTATTGCGGCGGCAATTCGCAGTTCGATGTCGGGCTCCGCCTGCAGTCGCTCGTTGAATGCCGGATTGAGCCACAGGTCGAGCCTGCCGACCCGCTTGATATTTGCCGCCATCTCGGTTTGGTCTCCGTGCTGCTTGCTGGCGGCGGACAATATACCGAATTCACGACCTGTCGGCGCGACCGGCTGCAGGGCTGTTACGGCAATTCGGTATAAGGCGCCGGGGCCGCTTGTTCTCGTCATGGCGGCGGTTTCGGGCTACACCGGCGCCGCGTACCTGCCAGCGCTATTCCCCACGGCACGTCACAGAGACCCGTCACCGAAATGACTTCCGGCATCAAGCGCATGATCGACGCACTTTACGCTGCGCCCATACTCCTGCTCACCCTGACCGCCCTGTTCTGGGGCGGCAACGCGGTCGCCGGCCGGCTGGCGATCGATCATATCTCGCCGCTGCTGCTGACCTTCCTGCGCTGGGGATTGGTGCTCGTCGTGCTCTGGCCGCTCTACGGCGGACAGGTTCGTGCGGCTTGGCCGGCGATCAAGCCGCAGCTGCTCAGCATCGTCCTGATGGCGGGCTTGGGCTTCACCGCCTTCAATGTGCTGTTCTACTACGGCGCGCACCACACCAGTGCGATCAACCTCGGCATTCTGCAAGGCTCGGTTCCGGTGATCGTGCTGGCCGGGGCGTTCGTCACGCACGGCGTCAAGGCGACACTGCTGCAGATGATCGGCGTCGCGATCACGCTGGTCGGTGTCGCCGTGGTGGCGACGCGCGGCGACGTGCGCTCGATCCTCGATCTCGACCTCAACCGCGGCGATCTGGCGATGCTGGCGGCCTGCGTGCTGTACGCCTATTACGCGGTGGCACTGCGTGACCGCCCGAAGATGCCGGCAGCCGCCTTCTTCACGCTGCTGGCGCTGATCGCCGCCGCCACCTCCTTGCCGCTGGTGCTGCTCGAGGCTGCGACCATCGGCTTCGTTGCACCGACCGCGCGCGGCTGGCTGATCACCGCCTATGTCGCGATCTTTCCGTCCTGCCTCGCACAATTATTCTTCCTGCGTGGCGTCGATCTGATCGGACCGGGCCGCGCCGGCGTGTTCGTCAACCTGGTGCCGGTGTTCGCGGCGGCTCTCGGCGTCGGACTGATCGGCGAACCGTTCGCGCACTTTCATGCCATCGCGCTGATATTGGTGGTCGGAGGCATCTGGCTGGCGCAGCAGGCGGCGGCGCCGCGACCAACTGGCACTTGATGTCGCGGTGCCGCGATATCGCCTTGCGAGCGGCGCCGGACGGGCGCACAAAAAAGCACTGCGAGAACCGCCCGAGCCCGCCGATGATCAAAATTGCCCCGCCGACGCCGATTACCGCCATCGTCTATGACGAGGGCCGCAAGATCGATCCCCTGATGCGCGGCATCGCCGATCATCTACGCGGGCTTGGTTTGCCACTGGTGGGCTTCGTGCAGATCAACCGGCCGCGTGCTGGCCGGTCGCGCTGCGACATGATCCTCGAGGAATTGGCCAGCGGCGAGTGCGTCGGCATCTCGCAGGATCGCGGCGAGCACGCCCGCGGCTGCATGCTGGATGTCGACGAGTTGCTGCGCGCTGCAAGCCTCGCCATGCGCGGATTGGAGCGGCGGCCGGCGCTGCTCGTGATCAACAAGTTCGGCAAGACCGAGTGCGAGGGCGGCGGCTTTCGCAGCCTGATCGCCGAGGCGCTGGGCCGCAATATCCCGGTGCTGATCGCCGTGCCGCAGCATAATGTCGAGGCTTGGCGGGCGTTTGCCGGGGGGCTGTCGAGTGATCACCAGATCGATCAACTGCCTAACGATATCGCGGGGGTTTGCGGCCGGCTCGGGCTGTTGGCCGCCATGCCGGTCGGCATCAACGCGCAATGAGCGCCCTCCGGGGTTGAGGGCGCTCATCGCGTTCGGTGGCCAAGACTTCACGTCGCGGTGAGGCTCGGCCCGGTCGTTGGATCAGGCGTTGGCCTCGATCTGCTTCGGCGCCTGCGTGCTGCGGATCGCGATCGACCGCGGCTTCATGCGCTCCGGCAGGTTGCGCACTAGATCAATGTGCAGCAGGCCATCCTTCATCTCGGCGCCCGAAACCTCAACGTAGTCGGCGAGCTGGAAGCGGCGCTCGAATGCGCGCTGGCCAATGCCGCGATGCAGGAACTGGGTATCCTTGGACGCGTCCGCCGGCTTCTCGCCCTTGACCGTCAGCGCCGTCTCCTTGACCTCGATCTTGAGGTCGGCATCGGTGAAACCGGCTACCGCCATGGTGATCCGGTACTGGTTCTCGGCCAGCCGCTCGATGTTGTAGGGCGGGTAGCCGTTGCCCTCGCTATCGAGGCCCGACGCCGCGTCGAGCAGGCCCGCCAGACGATCGAAGCCGATGGTGGAACGATAGAGAGGTGAAAGATCGAAGTGTCGCATCACGAGTCCTCCTGAGGAAGCGACCAGTGGAATGCCTCGCCCGGTGGGCCGAGGCAGCTAATACCGGCAGCCTTAGCCGAGGCCTGCCGATGTCATTGATCTAGGAGCGTCACGGGGGCTTTCAAGGGGGCGTGTCAATTCCCGGAAGTTCAATTCAGCTCATAGCGGGTATATTCGTGGCCAGCGGGCATCGGCCAACGGCAACCGTCAAGACCCCCTGACGGCAGGGGCATCCTTCATGCTACGTTCATCTGTGGGCCGCGAAAGTGCCCGCGTTACAGCCAGGGGAGGCGTCCCCTCAATCGGCTCTTCGGAGACGTATTTCAATGTGGAACCTGTCCAAGTCGATCGCCTGCGCCGGCCTTGCCGGACTGGCGGCTTTCACCGCACCTGCGACGCCAGCCAGCGCCGCCGACATCTACGACAAGTACGGCGCCCGCTCGTATTCGCCCTATGACGATCCGCGCTACGCCGACATTTACGGCCATCCCGCGCCGCCACCGCGGTATGCCGAGCCACGCTACTACCCATCGCCGCCGCCCTATGCCGAGCGGTTGCCGGAGCGGCCCTACGCCTATCTCGACGACGCGCCGCCGCCCGATCGCGACCGTTACGGCTACCTGCGGCCGATGGAGCCGCCGCGGTATCGCAATGCCGAGCCATCGGCGTGTGTCCCGCGCGGGGAAATCCGCCGCTCGCTGATCGACGAAGGCTGGAGCGAATTCCGTGATCTCGAATTCCGCGGCGACACGGCGGTGGTGCAGGCACGGCGCCCCAACGGCCACCTGTATTCGTTGAAGATCGACCGCTGCACCGGCGAAATCGTGCGCGCGCGCCCACTCGACGAACGGCCGGTGCCCTATGCCTATCGTGATCGCTACGGTGGCCGTACCTACTGAAGGTCACGCACGGCGATCCGAGCACTTCGCACCACCGGTAGCCAGGGGTCGACCGCTGGCGACCGGTGTTCCTGTATTGGCCCCGAGTTGCGCGGTCGGCTTCCTTTCGACGCATCCGCGTGAAAAGGTGAATGCGGACGTCCTGGCGGGCCATGCCCTGCAGACCTGTTGGAATCGGCTCGGCGCTGATATAGCGATGTCAATTGACAACACGTCGCCAGCCAACAGGACCGCCACCCATGGTGCAGACCGCAACGCTCGTCGCGCTGGCGCGTAATCCGGTACCGAGCGGCGCCGTGGTCGGCCTGTTCCCGGGGTATGACGGCAAGCCGATGCGGTTCGCCCGGTGGCAGCCGACACGCACGCCGCATCGCGGCACGGTGTGCTGCTTTCCCGGCCGCAGCGAATTCATCGAACGCTACTTCGAGACGATTGCCGATCTGCGCCGCCGCGGCTTCACTGTTGCCGCCATGGACTGGCGCGGGCAGGGCGGTTCCTATCGCTCGCTCGCCAATCCACGCAAGGGCCACATTTCGGATTTCGCCGAGTACGATCGCGACCTTGCCTGCTTCATGCAGCAAGAGGTCTTGCCGAACTGTCCGGCACCTTACTATGCGCTCGGTCATTCGCTGGGCGGGCACATTATGCTGCGCGAAGCCGGCCAAGCGGATAGCTGGTTCGAACGGATCATCGTGACCGCCCCGATGCTCGAGTTCCATCCCTCGCGCGTCGGCGCGCCGGACCGGGCCGCACGATGCTTCGCGATCGTGGGCTCGCTGACCGGACTGGCCACGTCCTACATACCGGGCGGCGGCGACGAGTTCGAGGAAGCCGCGGTGTTCGAGGGCAATCCGCTGACCTCGGACCGCGAGCGGTTCGAGCGCAACCGTGCACTTGGCCAGGCGGCACCGCATCTTACCATCGGCGCCGCCACCGTAAAGTGGCTGCGGGCTGCCTACCGTTCGATGGACATGCTCAACGATCCAGACTATGCGGCGCGCGTGAAGGTGCCGCTGCTGCTATTCGTCGCCGGCGCCGACACCATCGTGCTGCCGCGTGCGACCGAGGATTTCGCCACGCGCCTGAAGGTCGGTCGCGAGGTGATGCTGGCGACCTCCCGGCACGAGATTCTGCAGGAGAACGACGAGATCCGCGCCCGATTCTGGGCCGCCTTCGATGCCTATCTCGGCGTCGAGGCCCGCGCCGCCTGAAGCCGCATAGTTCATGTTGATGGAACTATTGAATATTTGGCCCGGCGCCTGCATATAACAGCCATGCAGCGACCATTCCTCCATCCCACGCTCGACGATGTGACGCTGGAAAGCGTGCTCTACGCGCTGGCCGATCCGGTGCGGCTGTCGATCGTGTGCAAGCTGTCGGCCGGCAACTGTCCGATGAATTGTTCGTCGGCCGCGCCGACCCGCCTGCCGAAGTCGACCCAGTCGCATCACTACCAGGTGCTGCGCGAGGCCGGTCTGATCCGTTCCGAGCGGCGCGGCACCGAGGTCGTCAACACGCTGCGCTGCAGCGAGATCAACGCCAAGTTCCCGGGCATAATCCCAGCGATTCTGGCGGCCGCGGTGCGCGCTCAGGCCTGCGATGGTGCGGCGACACGCGATAATCCGGAGCTGTGAGGGCAGTGGCCGCTCTTGGCCATTGCCGAGGCTGCGCGAACCGACTAAACACAACCTCTCGACGACCAAGCAGCACCCATAGCTCAGCTGGATAGAGCGTTGCCCTCCGAAGGCAAAGGTCAGAGGTTCGAATCCTCTTGGGTGCGCCAATTGCGAACAAAACTGCGAACCCCGGGTATGGGGCCCAACTCGAGCGCCTCGCCAGGCATTACAGCGTAACGCAACGGGAACTATTTGCGCGTGTCTTGGCGGACGGCGAGCGGAAGATGATGGACCGGGCCGTTAGGGGGGACGGAGAGCCTACGGTCGGATCACCGAGGCGGCGGCGCGCACTCATTTGCACTTCGACTTTTGGATGTCTGCTCCTGGAACTCTCACCTGATACTGGCTGTTTCGATGGGTGAGATGAAGCCACCGCGCCAGCCCTGTCCGGTTCGCAGCAATTGGGCGAGTGTCTTCACATCGGAGGTGTAGACAAGCTTCGGATCGCATGGATCGAGGCCCATGCTCGAGTAGGCATTGCCGACCGCGTTCTGATTTGCGGCATAGGCGAGGTCCCGCTTCACTCGGGCCACCAGCGTGTTCATCTCCTCTCGAATGAGCGTCTGCTCGCTGATCTTGTCCGCGGCGGCTTGCGCGCGCATCTGCTCGATCAGGCGCGTCTGCACATCGAGGTACTCCGTCGCGGTGGCAAGCTCCTTGCGAGTGTGGGCGAGGCGAATGCGGCTTATATGCACCTGGGTCATGATTGCCATGGTGACGGCCAATGCTCGTTCCCGCAGCAGATCGTCGCCGGCCTCGACCGAGGCCCGCCGGGCAGGATACTGGAACACCTTCATCAAGTTCCAGCTCGCGCGCGCACCCCAGCCGACCCAGTCGTTGTTGTAGAGGAAGTGATTGCTGTCACGATTGGCGCCCAGATAGAGCTGGGCGCTCGGCAGCAACTCCAGCAGCGCGGCATGCGCCTCGTGGACATTGATGCGCTGCTTGTATGCGACCTCTGCCAGCTCCGGACGATTGCGCAGCGCCACGTCGATCATGCGGTCGGTACCGAATTGGATCGCGGTCTCACTGGCGCCTTGCGGCCTTTGTGACACGCGAAAACGTTGCGCCGGATCGACGTTCATCAGTGCCGCGAGCTGCGTCTTGGCAATCCTGAGCTCACCGTCGAGCCGCTGGATTTCGCGTTTTATCTCCACCAGTTCGCGCTCGTAGGTCAGCGCTGTCACCGGCGACGACTGCTCGTCTGTGGAGAGATGCCGACTGCGTTGTATCGCCCCCTCCACTCGCTCCTCGAGCGCCCGCAGGTTCGCGAGCAGCCGCTCGCTGCTCACAGCGCGCCAATAGGCTGTACGCACGTCCTCGACGACGCGATTGATGGCTCTGCGCCGTGCCTCGTTGGCGATCATGGCTTCGTCGGCCGCCTGCCGCGCTCGAATATAGGACAAGCCGAAGTCCAGGATGTTCCAACTGAAAGTCAGGTCCGATATGATCAAGCGCTTCTCTTGCGAGGTCGACGGCTCGAGAGTTTGCTGGCCGTTCAACAGTGACTGGCTGACGCCTCCGCTATCGTTGTTGCGGGCGGCAAATGCGGTATTGCCCACGATCGAGGGCAGCATCTTGTAGGTCGACAGATCGAGATCGCGCAGCTTGAGCTCGCGCTGGAGCAGCTCGACACGCGTGTCCAGGTTGTATTTGATCGCGCGCGCCATCGCCTCGTAGAGGTCGATCGTTCCGTGCAACGGCTCCTGATTGGCAGTGGCCATGGCACGCTTGCCACTGGCGAACTCGTCCATGTCCTTGCTCGTCAGCGGATTCGGCGAAACGGCGCAGCCAGCGACGAGCGTGGATAACATGATAATTACCCCGGGTGCCAAGCCCCGTGAGCCAACCAACCTGATGCGCATTTTCCCCGCTCCAATAAGGCGTGACCGCCTGGACGCAAGAACGCAACAGATCTGCCAGCTTGCGCAAAAGCACAGCCAGCTGCAAGGACTTGTAACGAGATACGGATTGAAAATTGACGCTGGCCACGCACAGCGAGTGCGCCTCACTAAGACCAGTGCCGGCCTCCACGTGTTGTTTATATGGGTAAACGATTGGTTAATCAAGTGACTATTGCGAGTTGACCTCCCGCAAGAAACGAAGGCGGCAGGCCGAGCACTTGACGTGCCTCACTGAGCTGGCCCAAGGGCCTGTATGACCAAACGGGGTCTTCAAGTCATGTGTTGCTCATTCAGCCAGTAAGGCCGACAATTGCCGAGAATCGATTTGGATGGGCTCTGCCGCGGCAAACTGGCGGGAGAACATGCGGGGCATGTCGAGCACGGCGTGCTTGTCGGGCAGGGGCTCGAGCTCTCCGGAGACGGTATCGATCGTGATGTACCGCGTCATGCTGGTGCCGTCGGCGAAGGTGGCCACGACCCGCAACTCGATGCGCTCGACGTTGGCCGGCCGCTGTCCAAAGTAGAGGCCCTTGCCCCCCGGCGCCAGCCAATCCGGGAGGGCACGGCCGTCGGCCAGGGTGACGCTGTAAGAGGCCGGTTCACTGCTACCGATCCAGCCCGTCGTCCCGTCCCTGTTCACGGCCATCAGCTCGCGCAACTGCAGGTACAACGTGCGCTCGCGCACCATCGAACTCGATGACGAGCTTGTGGCTCCCGATCGTGAGCCGATCCGAGAAGTGCTCGCCGGTGATCGAGTGCAGCGAGAAGCCGGTGAGACCTTGCGGCGTCCAGGTGCCATTGTCGTATTGGGCGCGCGTGGCGCCGGCTTGTGCCGAGCCGCGCAGTTCGCCGTTGATATGTGCCACAAGGCCGACCGGACCGGCGCCGGGCGTCAGCTCGGCAGTACCGCCCAGAGACCCGGCGGTGTTGACGCAACTGACGACGATGCGGCCGGCATCCAGCGACCCGAGGCTCGATCCCGGATTGAACGACTTGACGGTCGATAGGACGATGCCTTCGACGGCAATCGTCGGTTGCGTTCCCAGGCTTTCAGCCGACGTCAGTGCAGGCAACTGCGGTGCGGCGCCGCCGCTGAACGTCGAGCCCTGTGCAACGACGATGGTGATCGTCGAAGTTGCAAAGCCGCCGTGGCCGTCGGAGATCGTGTAGGCGATCGTATCGGACCCTGAGAATGTCCCCGTCGGTGTGTAGGTCAGTGTGCCGTCCGCATTGATAATGACCGAGCCGTTGGCCGCCTTGGCACTCACGATCGTGAGTGGTGCGCCTTCCGGATCGATGTCGTTGCCACGCGGATCGAAGGTGACCGTGTCGAATTGCTGGACGTTGATGGTATCCGGATTGGCAACGGGCGGCTTGTTGCCTGAGGTGATCGTGAACGTGTCGGAGACGGTTCCGCCCTGTCCGTCGGATGCGGTGACGGTGACGGTGTAGGGGCCGGCCACCGACGCGCTGGCGGGGATCTGGCCGGTGATCATGCCGGTTGCGGCGTCGATGCCGAGGCCGGCCGGCAGGCCGGTGGCAGAGAAGGTCAGCGTGTCGGTGTCGGCGCCGCCGTCCTTGAAGTGCGAGGCGGCATCGAGCATGAACGCCTGGTTGTCGACGACGGATTGATCGGGCACGGCCGCGACGACGACCGGTGCTGGATTGGTGATGGTCCAGGCGAACGTCTCGGTGGTGATACCACCCTTGCCGTCGTTGGCGGTAACGGCGACGGTATAGGGGCCCGCCTGGCTTGCGGAATGGTCGATGGTGCCGGTGATGACGCCGGTGGTGGGATCGAGCGACAGTCCAGGCGGCAAGCCGGTGGCTGAGAACGTCAGCGGGTCGCCGTTGGGCTCGGCGAAGGCTGCACCGACATCGAGCGTGACGTTGGCGCCGTCGGCGTCCGCCTGCGCCGGCGTCTGGGCGGCCACGACCGGCGCATCGTTGACCGAGGTGATCGTGAACGTGGTCGCGACGATGCCGCCCTGGCCGTCGCCGGCGGTGACGGTGACGATGAACGGCCCGGTCTGCGAGGCGTCGGCCGGGATCGTGCCCGAGATCAGACCGGTGGTGGGATTGATGCTGAGCCCGGCCGGCAGGCCGGTGGCAGAGAAGGTCAGCGTGTCGGTGTCGCTGCCGCCGTCCTTGAAGCTCGGGGTGATGTTGAGCGCGAAGGCGGCACCATCGATGACGCCCTGGTCGGGGATGGCGGCGGCGACGACCGGCGCCGGGTTGGCGACGGTCCAGGCAAAGGTCTCGGTGGCGACGCCACCCTTGCCGTCGTCGGCGGTGACGGTGACAGTGTAGGGGCCCGCCTGCGAGGCGGCATGATCGATGGTGCCGGCGATCTGGCCGGTGGTCGGGTTGATGGTGAGCCCCGGCGGCAGGCCGGCGGCCGCGAACGTCAGCGGATCGCCGTTGGCGTCGGCGAACGCGGCGGCGACGTCGAGCACCACGGGCTGTCCGTCAACGCCCGCCTGTGCCGGCGTCGGAGCGGTGACCGTGGGGGCTTGGTTCGACGCGGAGATGACGAACGTGTCGGAGACGGTTCCGCCCTGTCCGTCGGATGCGGTGACGGTGACGGTGTAGGGGCCGTGTCCGGACGCGTCGGCCGGGATCGTGCCGGAGATCAACCCGGAGGTGGGATTGATGACGAGGCCGGTCGGCAGGCCGGTGGCGGAGTAACTCAGGGAGTCGAGGTCAGTCGCGCCGTCCGTGAAGTGCACGCCGGTATTGAGCGCGAAAGCCTGTGAAGTCCTGCACGGCCTGGTCGGCGATCGGCGCCACCACGAGCGGTGCCGGATTGGCCACGGTCCAGGTGAAGGCTTCGGTGGCGATACCGCCCTTGCCGTCGTCTGCCGTGACAACGACGGCATGGACGCCGCCGGCTCCGCCCTGGCTTGCGGAGTAATCGATGGTGCCGGTGATGACGCCGGTGTGGGAATCAATCGTCAGTCCTGCCGGCAACCCGCTTGCCGAGTAGACGAGGGTGTCGCCGTTGGGATCGGCGAACGCGCCGGAAACGTCGAGTGCCGTTGCAGCGCCATCATTGGACGATTGCGCGCCGACGTGAGCCGGAGTGCCGATGGGAGCGGAATTCGTCGATGTAAGGATGAACGTATCGGTGACGCTTCCGCCCTGTCCATCGGTGACCGAGACAACGACAGTGAACGGACCCGTCACGGATGCATCCAACGGAATTGTTCCGTGGATGATGCCGGTGGCCGGATCGATAGTGATGCCGCTCGGCAGCCCGGTCGCTGAATAGGTTAGCGCATCGGTATCGAACAGGCCGTCGCGGAAATTTGGCGAGACGTCGAGCGCAAGCGCATCGCCGTCGTTGACGTTCTGGTCGGCGATTGCCGTTGCCACGACCGGTGCCGGATTCGAGACATTGAAGTTAAACGTCTCCGAGACCGATCCGCCTTTACCGTCGCTGGCGGTCACTGTGACGGAGTAAAGACCACCGTTCACCTGCGAAGCTGAATGATCGACGGTGCCGGAGATGATGCCGGTCGTCGGATCAAGCGAGAGGCCCGCCGGAAGCCCTGCCACACTGTAGGTCAACGCATCGCCGTTGGGATCAGCGAACGCATTCGACGTATTGAGCGAGATGACCTGGCCATCGGTCGCAGCCTGGTCCGGGGTCTGCTGACCGGGGACCACGGCTGGGAAATCGTTGTTGGCGAGGATTGCAAATGTCGTCGATACGCTGCCACCCTGACCGTCGCTAGCCGTGACGATGACGTTGAACGGTCCGGTCTGCGACGCGTCGGTCGGGATCGTGCCGGTGATCATGCCGGTCGAGGGATCGAGAGCAAGGCCGGCAGGCAATCCGGTTGCAGAGTACGTCAGCGTATCGCTGTCGGCGCCGCCATCGCCGAAGCTGCCCGCAACGGAGAGTGAGAATGCCTGACCATCGTGCACGCCCTGATCGGCGATCGGCGTGACGACGACCGGCGCCGGGTTGGTTACCGTGTACGTGAACGTTTCGGCTACGGTTCCGCCCTTGTCGTCGCTGGCCGTGACCGTGACGGAATATGCTCCTCCAGCACCGCCTTGGCTGGCGGAATGGTCGATGGTGCCGGAAATGACGCCAGTCGCGGCGTTGATCGACAAGCCTGTGGGCAGGCCCGTTGCCGAGTAGGCCAGTGCATCGCCGTTTGGATCGACGAAGGCACCTGCCGTGTTGAGCGTGACGGTGGCGCCGTCGGTGGTGTTCTGGGGTGGCGTCTGCCCGCCGACTACTGGCACGGGCGCCGTATTGGTCGATGACACCGTGAACGTGCTCGAGGTCGTGCCGCCCTGGCCGTCGTTGGCCGTGACGACAACGGTGTAAGGACCGATGACCGAGGCATCGTGCGGCATCGTGCCGGTGATGACGCCAGTGGCGGCATTGATCGACAATCCCGTGGGCAGGCCGCTCGCGGAGAATGTCAGCGTATCGGTATCGGCAGCGCCGTCCTTGAAGTTCGATGCCACGCTGAGCACGATGGCCTGCCCGTCGGTCACGCCCTGGTCGGCGATCGGCGTGACGACGACCGGCGCCGGGTTGGTCACCGTGTAGCTGAACGTCTCCGAGGTCGTGGCACCCTTGCCGTCGGAGGCAGTCACCGTGACGGCATAGACGCCGCCGGTGCCGCCTTGGCTCGCGGAATGATCGATCGTGCCGGTGATGACGCCGGTCGACGTGTTGATGCTGAGGCCTGCGGGCAAACCAGTGGCCGAGTAGGTGAGCGGATCGCCGTTCGGATCGGAGAAGGCCGCACCGGCAGCGAGGGTCACGGCGCTGCCGTCGGACGTGGACTGGCTCGGCGTCGGGGCGACCAGAGACGGTGCCTGGTTCGAGGAGGTGATCGTGAAGATTGTCGCAACCGTCCCGCCCTGACCGTCGCTGGCCGTGACTGTCACGGTGTAGGGGCCGACCTGAGACGCGTCTGCCGGAATGGTGCCCGTAATTGCGCCGGTGGTGGGGTTTATCGACACGCCTGGCGGGCAGACCCGAGGCGCTGTAGCTCAACGTGTCGGCATCGAGGCCGCCGTCCTCGAAGTTCGACGCGAATTGAGCGAGAACGCGGCGCCGTCGTTGACGCCCTGGTTGGCGATCGGCGTGACGACGACCGGTGCCGGGTTGGTCACGGTGAAGTTGATCGTCTCGGCGACGGTGCCGCCCTTGCCGTCAGAAGCGGTTACGACGATCGAATAGACGCCGCCGGTGCCTCCCTGGCTGGCGGAATGATCGATCGTGCCGGTGATCAGGCCGGTCGTCGCGTTGATCGACAAGCCGGCCGGCAAGCCGCTGGCCGAGTAGGTGAGCGTATCGCCATTGGGATCGGAGAACGCGCCTGCCGTGGCGAGGGTGACGACGCCACCGTCGGACGCCGCCTGAGCCGCTATCGGTGTGCCGAGCACCGGCGCCTGGTTCGACGACGTGATCGAGAACGTGCTGGCGACGGTACCGCCTTGGCCGTCGCTGGCCGTCACCGTCACGGTGTACGGCCCGACTTGCGAGGCGTTGGCGGGAATGGTGCCGGAGATCACGCCGGTGGTGGAATTGATCGACAGCCCGGCCGGCAGGCCCGTGGCGCTGTAGTTCAGCGTATCGGTGTCGAGCACGCCGTCGTGGAAATTGGCGGAGGTGCCCAACGTGAAGGTGGCGCCGTCGTTGACGCCCTGGTTGGCGAGCGTCGTGACGACGACCGGTGCCGGGTTGGTCACCGTGTAGTTGAACGTCTCGGCGACGGAGCCGCCCTTGCCGTCAAAAGCGGTTACGACGATCGAATAGACGCCGCCGGTGCCACCTTGGCTGGCGGCAGCGCCAAGCGTGCCGGTTATTTCACCCGTTGTGCTGCCGATCGACAGTCCGGCCGGCAGCCCGGTCGCCGAGAAGGTCAGCGTGTCGCCTTCGGGATCGGTGAAGCTCGATGCTGTCGTCAACGCGACGACGTCGCCGTCCTTGGCGGTCTGCGCGCCGATCTGCACGTAGGTCGGAGGATCGTTGACAGTCGTGAAGTGGATGGTCGTGGTCGCCGTATTCGAATTGGCGGTACCATCGTTGACCGTGACCGTCACGATCCTGTCGACCGCCGACGGATTGAGGTTTGCGGCGTTGTTGGAGAACCTGACCGCATCGATCGCGCTTTGATAGTTGGCGAGCGAGGCCGAGCCCGTCAGCGTCACGGTGATCTGGCCGGGCACCGAGGTGTCGATCGAGCTGGTGATGCCGCCCGGCAGCGCGCCCACGGTCATCAGGTCGGAGGCCTGCGCATTGGTCAGCACGATCGTGGCCGAGGCCACGGTCGCATTATCGATATCGGTGACCGACGTGCCGGTCACGTTGGCGATCGCGATTTCAGCGCCCTTCTCGGTGAACGTCGTGGTGTATCCGGTGCCGCCCGCCGACGTATCGAGGTCGAGCACCGGGGCATCGTTGGCGCCGGTGACGGTGATCGCCACCGTATCGGTGTCCGACAGCGGGGAGCCGGCGCTGTCGGTGGAGACGACGGAGAGCACGTCGGCGCCGCTGAAGTTGAGGCTGCCCTGGTAGTTGAGCGTCGCCAGCGCGGCGTTGATCTGCGCCTGGGTGCCGCCGAGCGTCATCGTCGCCGAGCCGTTGGCGCCGCTGCTGATGGTGGCCCCGCCGGCCAGGCTGACGTTGAGGGTGCCGTTGCCGACCGTGAGCTTGGTTGTGGCGAGGTTGCCATCGACGTCGGCGACGCTGAGACCGGTTATGGTGAGCGCGGCGTCCTCGTTGACGGTCTGCGCCGCCGGCACGGTGTTGACCGGGGCGTCGTTGACCGGGGTAATTGACAGCGAGAGTGTCCCAACATCCGGTAATGCGCCGTCGGATATAGTATACGTGATGATCGGAACGGCACCGTCATAGTTTGCGGCCGGCGTGAAGGTGTATGATCCATCGCTGTTTAGGCGGAGAGCCCCTACGCCGGCGATGGTCGCATTCTGACCTGCGAGGTATACAGTCACATCACCGGCAACTGTGAATTGGGTAACCGTCAATGCACCTCCCGACCCTCCCAAAAGGTCATTGGAGAGTACATTTCCGCTGACCGTAACGTCCTCCAACGTCGATTTGGAATCGTCGACAGCGGTAGGCGGGGTGCCGACAGCTACTGTTGCCGATGCCTTGCTGTCGTCGGAGGTGCTCAGTGTCGTGTCGATCTGGGTCGCACCGACGTGGGCGTACGCCTGATTTACATATATGCCATTGGTCGAAGGAATGAGGGCCTGGTACGTCAAGGTGACCGAGGAGCCGGCTCCGACCGTAAAGTTCGAGGTATTGCCCCATGTCAGCGTCGAGCCGGAGATCGCGGGATCGCTTATGGCGACGCCGCCGAACTTCGACGACCCGGCGACATACGAAGTTGTACCCGGACTTGTCGCCAACAAATCGACGATGTCATCGACGGTCACACTCAATGCGCCAGTATTCGTTAGCGTTATGGTGAAGGTGGCTGTGCCCCCGCTAGTAAAGAGACTCGTGTCGACAGTCTCAGTCAGAGTCAGATTGTTTACTGGACTGACAATCGTCGGGAGGGAGGAGATGGTGTTCAGTGCGGTATGCTTCATGTTTGAGCCACCGCTGTTGATTTCCGAGACCGGACTTACAATCTGCGGCGCCGTCGTGGTCTCTGTCGCACGAAATATATATGTAGCCGTGTAATCCGAGGTGGCACCGTTCGGCAGAACAATTTCAAGCTGGTCAGTGTAAGTACCTGTATTGGCCCCGGTAAACGCAATAGATGAGCTGATCAATTCATACGCATCGGGATCCCAATTCGAGAAAGTCGCAGGCGATGTCGAAAAAACATTTGTGCTGCCAAGAACTCCGGTGGCTCCCGTAACGGTCATTGTCACCAATCCACCCAGCTCAGCCGGTGTGGGTCCAGTTACGGTAGAGGTGACCTTGTTTGCGGAAGCTTCGATCGTGCTGCTGACATCAGTCAACGTGAAGTTGCCTGAGCTCAACAGAACTCCGCCCGCGCCGGGCTTGCCTTCATAAACTGAGATCGTGTGGGTTTGGTCGGTTGTTGTGGCTAGCGATGCGGTAAGAAAGAAGAAAGCGGTTTTCGTATTGCTGGCCGCAAGCGATCCCAAATTCACGAGATTCGTTTCGTTTGCCGCGAGATTGACGGAGCCTCCCGCGAAGTTATCTATTTTGACCCAAAGGTCATTAATGTTCGCAGAGCCGGCTGGGCTGCTGATCGTATAGGACGCGTAAGCAGAGGTGACGTCCGTCGCTGTGCCTGCCGGGCCGAAATCCACATACATTATTGGGCTCGAAGTTCTCGTGATCACGGGTGCGGCCAAGAGATGCACCCATTCGCTCTGCGTAGCGTCATTGATGACCACGGCAGATTCGATGACTCCGGAATCGTATTCGAGCGTCCAGTCGCCGCCGAACGTTGCGTGTCCGGTCGCGTCGGCACTTGCCGCAACATCTGCGCCTGTCATTGCAGCCAATGTGTCGATGAACGCCTGGCCGTCTGATCCTCTGGCCGTCTCGCAGCCATAAAGCAAAATGTCGGCATTCTCCGACAGTGCGCTGCGGATAATGGCAAGATCGGTGGCGTAGGTCGAGCTCATCGAGGCGACGTTGAGGTCGCTCGTACCGATATAGAGATTGGCCTCGCTGCCGTGCGAGAGGATGTGGATCGCATCGATGCCGGTACGGCCCATCAAGGTTCTTGCGATCTGGTCGACGCCATCCTTCGTCGAGTTGATGAGCACGATCTCGACGTTCGAAGGGATATCTTTCAGTAATGTCTGCAGGTCGAGGACACCGGTATCGACGAACGCGATCTCGTGCGTCGCCGCCGGCGCGGCCTGCTGCGCATCGGCTGGGACGGGAATGTGGGCCGCAACATCCCAGGCGAGCACTGCGGCATCATTGGCCTCAGGGGCATCGTGCGCAGGCTCGGCGGCCGGCGCCGGCTGGGTGGCCTCCGCAACCTGGGCTGCGGCCGCGCCATCGAACACGATCCGCTGCTCGAGCGCGATGAGCGAGTTCGAATTCAGCAGGCGCGTGTAGGTCAGCTCGGGCTGCCGTGTACCGATCTGGTCAGCGTCCATCGACTTCGCGCGCGATTTCTTGGTCATTGCCGTCGTGCCTTTCAAGCCATACTTGGCCGGTTGCCGGAGTGCTATGACAACCCAGCCGCGTACCGGCGTTCTGCGGTTGCTTGCGTGGTTGCTACATTTCGACGAAGAGGACGCGCTCTACAGAATGGACGCGAAACCAAGCCGAGCTATCGCGGTCGAAACGGTTCTTCACTCCGTACTCTGCGCAACAGAGGTTAATGGTTGTTCTCAAGCGAAGCAAAAATCCCGAATATTGGCGTCGATATTCGAAAAGTCAGTTCTCCATTTTTATTGAATATCCCTGAAAAATTAATGTTTCGGCGCAGCAGCAACCGCCGATACGCGCCTTCGATTCGGAAACCTGGACCGTTGCCTTGGCCGAGTACGATTCCGGTTGGCACTGCCCGTCCCAAATCAATACCTTGTCTGCAATTGCTGCTGGCATGCGGATTGCGAAAGCCTGAAACATACGTGTCGGAGTGTCCCGGCGCGCGACACTTTCGACAGGTGTTCCGGATGATACGAGAGCTTGCTGTGGCCGCGATCGCGGCCAATTTTACGGCCTATCCCGGCTACGGCGACCGCAACATCGCCTCGCCGCCTGCTGCCAATTCGGAGGTCCGCATCGAGGCCACTACAAACCGAGGGCCGATTGTCGAGCTGATCGTGCGCTGCCCGGGTGGCAGCGCGATCATGTCCTACTCCAAAACTGAACGTCTTTACTGCACGCCCCGCATGCGTTGCAGCAAGAGCCTGCAAGAAACGCTGGCTCAGACCTGTCGCTGACGCAACCGGTGGGTGCGAAAGCAATGTGCCCTGATCGGCTCACGCCCCGCTTTCGCGGACGAGAACCTTGAGAGTTTGTCGCCAGAACGCGGCCATCAGGCTTTCGGGCTTGCCACTGAGATGCACCACGCCGCGCATCACGTGCGATATACCCTGCACTGAATGAGCCGGACGCAGCGTCACGAGGTAGGCGCCCTCGTTCGGCACGAGACCGCGCTCCTTGTCCTCCTGCACCGCGATCGATCCTCCGTGGACGGAGGTCAGCTCTGGAATCTCGATGGCGGCCGTGCCGGAATATGCCACCGTGGCGACCTCGACTGCTGCCGCGCCGTGCAGGGGATGATCGAACGAAAAGCTGCCCTTGGTGCCCGGCTCGATCCGGCCAAGATCGTCCTGGTGCACGTAGCCGCGGGCGATCAGTCCCTTCGGCGACACGATCAACGCGATCTCATCCGTGCGCCCGAGCCAGCGGCCGACGTGCATATCAGCGGGAAACTCCGCAATACGACCTGCAATCGGCGCACGCACCGAAAGCTCCGCAATTTCGCGCTGCAGCCCTTGGCGCCGCCGCAACAGCATGCCCAGCTCCTCCTCGATCGAAAGGCTGTCCGTCTTGTCCTTCTTGTCGGCCACCCGTCGGTCGCGCCGCGCGATGAGCAGAGCGATCCTCGTCTCGGTTTGCCGCAATTGGTGCACGAGTTTCGGTGATTGCAGGTCGATGATGGGATCGCCGGCGTTGACCGTCTGGCCGGCGCTGACGTGCACGGCGCTGACCATGGCCGGCGCTACCGGAAAGAGCCGCGCGAATTCGGCCGGCTCGATGACTGCTGGAACCGTGACCCGACCCGACCACGGCACCACGGCAAGCAGAATAGCGGTCGTCGCCACCGCCGCTGTCACCTTGCTGCGGTGGGTGACGGCGATGGGGCCGCGTCGCTTCCACCAGTGCATCAGCTCGCTGGCAATCGGTTTCAAGATGAACCAGCCGATCTCGACGGCGAACAGAATCACGCCGAGGACCTTGAAGAACATGTGATAGACGACGAGCGCAATGCCGGTGAAAACCACCAGACGATAGATCCAGATCGTCCACGCGTAGCAGATGACCCACGCCTCGGTTCGGGCCGGCAGCCTGTCTGGATGCGGCTCTTTCAGATCGAACAGCAGCTCGCGCAGCTTCCAACGCCCGAGCGCGTTGGCACGCGACTGGAGGTTTGGGATGCCGACGAAATCGGCTAACAGAAAATAGCCGTCGAACCGCATCAACGGGCTGAGGTTGACGAGCAGGGTTGTCATCCAGCTCGTTGTCGCAACGACGAAGGCGATGCCGCGGGCCGGGCCGTCGGGAAGGAATGCCCATGCGAATGTCGCCAGTCCCGCCAGCATCAGCTCGACGATGATGCCGCCGGCATCGACCAGCATGCGCTGCCGACGTGATTTCAGCTTCCAGGCATCGGTGACATCGGTATAGAGCATCGGCATCATCACCAAGAGCGCGACGCCCATCGTCGGCACGCGGCAGCCGAATCTCATTGCCGTATAGGCGTGACCAAGCTCGTGCAGCGCCTTCACGGCGCACAGCGCCACCGCGTAGGCGGCAAGACCGTCGAGCGAGAAGAAATGCTGGAAGGTCGTCACGAAGGTCGTCCATTGCCGCGACGTTAGGTAAAGGCCGGCGATGGTGACCGCGACGACGAAAGTGAACCAAGTCCGCGTATAGAAGATCGAGGCCCACGGCAGGGTTGCCCGCAGGAAGCGCTCGGGGCGAACGAGGGGCACTCGAATGAACAGGTAGTTGTGCACGAGCCACATAATCCAGCCGAGCTTCGCGTCGGCGGCACGCCGTGCATATGCCCGCCAGCCTCCGTTCATCTCGACCAGCAATCCACACTGCTCGAGAATCCGGCTCAACGAGGCGATTGCCTCGGGCTCGACGTGTCGCCCAAATCGGGATTGCACGGTCTGCTGCAGGTCGCCCGCTGTCGCAGATATCGCCCATGCCGACAGCAGCTCATAGGCCTCGATGTCGATCTGGTAATAGCGATTGGCGAGTGGATCGAAGATCAGCCATGTCGCCGCTCCCGTCACGGTCGGCGCTCCCGGCAGCAATTGCACGTCCTCGCGCAAGGCGGGAATCCGGGCATCTTGCGGGGCTATCGGATTTGATTTCGCTGTGAACATGGTTGCCCGACTAGATCCCGAACCTCTGCCGCAAGTAGGCGATCGGACGACGGAAGAGGTAGAAGCCAAGTGCCACGTTAGGCCCGTAAAGCTGCGCGGTTCCGCGTAAGCCTAGACGCGGCAAGGGACCGCTCTGATCGGTTGGCGCGGCCTCGACGCGGAACGACAGCTGATTGGCCTCGCCGACCCGCGCTGAATGGCTGGATCGCACAATCCTGCCGCCGAGTGGGTTCAGGGGATCGCTGTCGAGAAACACGCGTACAAGGGCACCGGGCTCCAGAACTACGGCGTCTTCAACCGGCACGTTGATTCTGAACGCCACCCGCCGGGGATCAGCCAGCTCCATGACGCGCTGGCCGATTGTAACGGGTCGGCCGTGCAGCTCGCGCTTGTCGTTGAACACGACAAGACCGTCTCGCGGAGCACGCACTACGGACTTCTGCAGCAGGTCGCGGGCATAGTCGCGTTCTGCCCGTTTCAGGTTGTACTCTGCCTCAGTGATCGCCAGCTCGCGCTTTGCAGTCGAATCGACGAACGCTGCCTGCGCCACCTGTCGCCATTTCGCCTCGGCCACCTGGACCTCCCGCTCTGCTACCTCCAGGGTGTTGCGGGTCTGTGTGTCGTTGAAGCGAAACAGGATAGCTCCGGCTTTGACCTGGGTATTGGGTTCGACCACGATCTCGTCGATAATGCCCTCGATCGGTGCAGCGACTACCACCGGCAGATTCGGGCACAACCTCGGCCGGCGCCAAAGCGGTTAGCGGCACCGGTAACAGGCACAGCAGCGCCAGAACGGCCGCAACACCTAAGATGGCGCGCTTCTTGAGCAAAATCGCGGCGTTGAGACTGACCGGGTTTCGCAGGGCCATCCAGGCATGGGCAAAGGTCTCTGTGATCCGGGTCAAGACGGGAAGGTCGGATTCGCCCCAGGGCGTCTCGCGCGCCAGGATGAGGCCGGCGAAAACCTCACCTTGCTTGGTCTTCAATGGTATCCAGATCAGCTCGCGAAATGGATACACGCGCGTTTCCGGATCGCTCTCCTCGCAATAGGCTGGCAGCGCGAATTGGCGCGCAGCGCCCGCCCCCGCCTCTTTGGCCATGCGCGAAATCAGCTGTTCCATCCAGCGCACGGCGGGCGAGTTGCGATCGACGGCCGTCAGACTTGAGATGCCGACGATCTCTACTCGTTTCGAGGCCGGCAAAGAGGCGACAAAGATCTGGCGGGCGTTGAGCACCTTGCGGGTTTCGTTCGCTATCAGAAAGACCAGCTCGCCAGACGTTGCCGCATTGCGGGCCTCGCGCTCGATCTTCAGGATGAGCTGCAGTGCGGCAATGGAAGCGCCGTCCGCGCCTGCAGGACTGGCGCTGGGGATGACCTTGAAACTCGCTGCGCGGCCTCTGCCAGACGCCTTCTCGTCCTGCGGCGAAGGCTGCGTCACGACGTTGCCTTCATTGGACTTGTCTGGCGACACACTCACTCTCCACTTCCGGAAAAAGTTGCGACGCCGCTCATGCCGGGCAATACAGTGCCGGTGTTCACGGCGCCCGGCAGCAGAACACCGCTGACCTTCACGGTTTGGCTCACAGGATCGACCGCCGCGCCAACGCGGCTGATCCGGCCACGGACGGTGGTGCCGGTCTCATCGATCCGGAAACTGAAGGGAGCAGCCTCTCGCATCCAGACGAGCCACTTCGAGGGGAGGATGAGGTCTAACTCGATATTGAAGTGATCAACGATCCGGAGCAGCGGCGCATTGGCGGCAGGCGTATCGTTCTCATGGGTCAGCACGTCGACCACGCGCCCGCTGAACGGGGCCACGATGCGGCATTGCCCGACACGGACCTTTGCGACCTCAACAGCGGCCTCGGCCTTTTCCCACTGGGCTTTGGCGACAGCGACCTCGAGTCCACCTGCGGCGCGCATCCGCTGCAGGTTTTGGCTGTTCTCGTATGTTGCCCGATGACCGCGCGATTCCGCTTCCGCCACTTTCAATTCGGCAGCGGGCTTGTCGCAGTCGAACGATAGCAGAATGTCACCCTTCGAGAACGTTTGCCCATCGCGAAACGGAATGCTAATAATACGAGAATTGATATCCGATGCCAAAGTAGCCTCACCGACAGAGCGCAATACCCCGCGGGCAGATAACGCATTTTCCGGATCAGCATGAGTCGGACCCGTTATTGCGGCTGCAACCAGAAACGTCCAGGCAAAGCTCACTATAATGCGATTGCAGCTCATGCCACGCTTGCACACTCCCGCCTCCATCATCGACGTTCTGGCAAAAACATGCCGGAGACGCGTTAGTCGATCCGAATGCTGCATCTGCTCGCGACTGGGCGACCACACCGGCCGACGCGCGGATCATTGATCATATATATTTTAAACATTAATGAATTGCCTTTGGTGGGTATTGATCTGACACGTTCAGCGGTTGTCCGCTCGATCACGCGTCGCTGCGACGCCGTTATTCCCGCAGATGGGTCGTGTCGGTCTTCAGCGTATGGCCGAGCGCAACCGTGCCGGTAGTAGACGGTGGTCACCATCGTCGGCGATAATGCCCGATTGCATGCGGTGCGGCAGAACTTCAGCCGCTACATCGGCAATCCTTGCCCCTGGCAAGCGGTTAGCTTTGGCGGCCAAGCAAGAGGGGAAACAGTCGTGCTGTTCGGCGCCAGCGAGCACGTCGACTCGTTCAAATCAAGTCAATACACCAGGGGCGGAGAAAACGATGAAGCAACTTCAACAGCATTA
>CAVUIJ010000007.1:0-76379 GCA_963741505.1 uncultured Alphaproteobacteria bacterium
TCGTGCCGTTGATCGTGAACGACACGTTCTTCGTCGTCCCATCCGCACTGGTCACCGTGAAGGTGTCCACCCGCGTCTGCCCGGCGCCCAGGTACTGTGTCGCCGCGTTAGAGACGGTGTAGGTATAGCCCCCGTTGGGCTGCAACACGAGCGTGCCGAGGGGCGTGCCCACCGGGGCAACCACCGTGCTGAAGACCGCCTGGTTGGCGTCGACGTCGCTGAGCGATATCGAACCCGAGGCGGTCAGATTGCCGCCACTGACGCCCACGTCTTCGGTCACCGTGCTCGCCGTCGGTGTGCCGATCACCGCCGCATCATTCGCGCCTTGAATTGTGATGAATAGGGTCGCCGTGCTGGTCAAACCTGCTGCATCACGGACCGTGTAGGTAAATGTGTCGTAGAGGGCGTTGGCGCTGGTGCGTAGCGCCTGCACTGCCGCATTGGTGTTGTCCACCGTGTAGGCGTAGCTGCCGTCGGCGTTGATCACCACCGAGCCGTAGCTGCCCGCCTTCGCCGCCCCTACCGTGCCGCCCGTGATCGCCGACACCGTCTTCGTGTCCCCCGCGTCTGGATCGATGTCGTTGGTCAGCACGTTGCCCGTCGGGTTTATCCCCGGCGTGGCGTTGCCCACCCCGCCTGCCTCTACTGCGATGGCTGAGTCGTTTACGCCTGCTGGCGCATCGTTCGTCGCCACGACGGAAATCGTGCTTCTGGCAATATTGCTCGCCGCTCCCTGATCGTCGCGCAAGACTATGGTGATTGTCCGCGGGCTGGCGCTCGGCGCGTTGCTGGAATTGTTGAACCGAATCGACTCGATCGCGGTTACGTAGTTGGCCCTGCTCGTGGTGCCGGAAAGGGTCAGCGTGCCTGTCGTCGCATCGAACACCCCGGTGATGCCGTTCTGATTCGTGAATTCGAGTAGGTCCGCGCCGGCCTGGTAATTCGCCACGATCCTGATCGTTGCTCCGCCCAGGTTGCCCCGCGTGCTGGTCACGCTCGTGTCGGCGTCCGCGATGAGCACGCCACCCGCGCCGGGTACGTAGGCGGCCGCTTCGGTGAAGGTCGCTCTGTAATCGTTTCCTGTCGCGCCCGAAGAGTTGTTGGCGTCGAGGTCGAGCGTCAGCGTGTTCGCGGACGCGGTGATGCTGACGACATCGGAATCGATAAGCGCGGAGGCGTCGGTCGACAGCAGCGTCAGTGCTGCCGGCCCGGTATAACCGGCCGTCGGCGTATAGGTCAGGCCGTTCAGCGTAGCGTTGATGTCCGCCTGGGTGCCCGAGATCGTCAGCGTGTTCGTGCCATTGGCGCCGGCAGTGATCATCGCACTACCGGCCAGGGTCACGTTGGTCACGCCGTTGGTCACCGTAATGCGTGCGCTGGCGAGGTTCCCGTCCGCATCCCTCACGCTCAAAGCGTTGCCATTTGCCGCGCTGAACACGAGCGCCGTATTGAGCGCGGTGCCTGCAAGCGCAGGCACGGAATTCACCGGCGCGTCGGCCACCGGCGTCACCGTCACGTCGATCACGTCGGTCGCCGCGGAGAACGCCAGCGCATTGCCGCCAGCGCCCGTATTCACTTTGGTGCCCACGGTGCCGGTGGTCGCGTCCCAGGCGCGCAGGGTCAATGCCGCCGGAGCAGCGCCGTTGTAGTCCGCGTTCGGCTTGAAATAGAGACGCGTATTGGCGTTGTCCGCGAGGAGCAGCGCATTGCTGTTGCTCACCGTCCCGTCCACTTGGTTCACCGCTGTCCAAGTAGCGCCGTTATTGGTCGTGTAGTACCAGGTGCCGTTCGTCTCGTTCGTCGCGGTGATCGCGATGCCCTTCACTGCGCCCAGGTTGGGGTCGGTGATGCCGCCGGTAAATGCCGACAACGGCGAGCCGACCACGCCGACCGGAACAGGCGAGTCCTCGGCCACCGTGAGTGCGAGCGGCGTGTCGGCCAGCACCGGTGCGTCGTTGATGATGAGTTCCTTGCTGGATTGATCTGCGATGTCCAGCCCGGCCGTGGTGCGGACTGCCCTGACGTCGTACACGCCGGATGGTAGAGGGGTCGGGACTTCCAGGGTCCAGGTCGTCCCGCTGACCACGAGGCCACTCGCAGTGGTGTAAGTCGTACCGTTCACCGTCACGCTGAAGAGTTCCCCGCCGACCAAGGGAGCGGCGCCGACCGTGCCAGAAAGGATTGGCGTGGTATCGGTGGTCGTGACCAGATCTGCAGTGGGTGCAGAAATCGTCACCGGGTTCGAGAACGACACCGCCGAAAAGAGCGAGCCGAACTGGCGAAGGCCGCCGGTGTCGCCGGTCGCACCCATGGAAATCTGCAGGGTCGATACCGCGTCGAAATTCGCCTGCACGCGCCCCAGATCATTTACAACGAGGCCGTTATAGGCGTTGGTGCCGGTAAAACGCAGGCGGTCCGTGCCGGCCACCGCGCTGATCGCCAGGTCGGTTGGACTGCCCACCGTGTAAGACCTGAAGCCGCCGTACTCGACGAATTCCTGAAAGGCGCCGGGTGTTCCAGCCCCGTCGATATCGACGGAGTTGTTGTAGAAGTTGAGCAGCGTCAGGAGGTTGCCGCTCGGATCCTTGAAATTGATCGCGAAATCGACTTTGCCGTTGGCGGCGGTCACGCTTATTTCTGGGGCGAAGACGTTGGCTGCCGTCGTACCGCCAGGAGGAACGTAGCTCGCGGGCGCATCGTTATCGACCGTGACGAGCGAGGCGTTGGTGATGCCGGTGATCGTGACGTAGGCGTCGACCTGCGTCCCCGCGATCGTGGCCACGTTAGTGTACTTGTAGACAGCGCCCGTCGCCTTGCCCACGCCGGACACCAGCGTCCGGTTCGCACCGTTGAAATCGAGCGTCGTTCCGCCAACATTGAGCGGCGGCGCGATGAGCAGGAAGTCCCATTCGTCTTTCATGCTCGGGATGATGGCCGTCGCGTCGATATGCCCCGTCTTCGCCTCGAGCACCCAGTTGCCACCGAGATCCGCCGCACCGGTGGCGTCGATTGACGCCGCAATGTCTGCTCCGGTCCGAGCCGCCAGCACGCCCAGGAATGATCGGCCGTGCGGTCCGGCGGCGACGTCGCAACCGTAGATCAGGATATCGCCGTCAGCTGAAAGCGACCGGCCGATTGTGGTCAGCTCGCCCTGGTGCTCGCCCTGTGCGCTGGCCGAGTCCAGGATGGCATTGCCGAGGAAGAGCTTGCCTTCCGAGCCATGGCTGACGATATGAATGGCATCGATGCCCGACCTGCCCGCCAAAGCTGCTGCAATCTGCTCGACGCCGTCCCTGTCAGCGTTGACAATGACGATCTCGGCGCCCTCCGGCACAGCCGAGGTTATGACCCCCATGTCTTGGACGCGGCTGTCGATGAACACGATGGTGCTCACGGCGTGCGCCGGCTCAACAGGGATTGCTGCCAATGCCTGCAACAGATCGGTGGTGTCAGGCGACGCGTGGCCGTCTGTTGGGTCGGCTGCAGGCGCGACGGCTTCGGCCGACTGAGCTGCAGGGTCACGCGCCGCGTCGGCGGCCGAATAGTCGGCGGGCGGGGCAGCGGTTTGGGCCGCCTGAACCGCGGTATCGACGGCAGCGCCGTCGAACACCATCCGTTGCTCGAGCAATCGATACGATGCCCCAGCTTTGAGCCGGCGCACGAGCTCGATCATTCGATCCTTGTCGCCGCTCGATCTGATTGAGGTGGTCAAGCGCGTTTTGGGCAAGTTCATGGATGGCTCGGATTCGAGTCCGTGATAAGCGGGGACGCTGCACGGTGACGACCTGGGCCATCGCCTCATTTTGAAACACAAAACTTTTAATGGAAGGTCAATTGGTTGTAGCGTCTTGCTACTATCTCTCATTATATTTCGGAAAGCAGCCGGTGTCCGCCAGAGCAGCCGCATGGCATGTGGCTTGCAGGGTTCGCCTAATAGGAGTTATCCAAGTTGGAGCATCGTGTGCTTGCAACCTTGATCTCTGCAACCCTTGCCGGAACATTCACCTTCTATCCGGGGTCGAACAATCCCAATCTGGAGATCGAGGCGATTACCGATCGAGGACCAATTCTGGAAATGATTGTGCGGTGCCCGAAGGGTACCGCGATCATAACCTATTCCAAGCTCGAGCGGCTCTATTGTGGCCCCCGTCTGACCTGCGCCTCGGACCGGCGTGCCGTGATCAGACAAGCGTGCGAATAGGTGCTAACGCACATTGCGCAAATCAGAAGCCGCTCTCGCGCAACAGCACCTTGAGCGTCCGACGCCACACGCGAGCCAATAGAATTCTCCGCCCGGCCGTCCGCGAGCACGACACCGCGGAACGAAACATCGTTCATGTACGAGGTTTCCAACACGGACATATTCACCATATACTGCGCGGTTGCAGGAACAAGGCGACGTTTCTCATCCGGGTTGACGGCAATGCGCCCTGAATTCGTCGAAGCGAGATCTGCGATCTCAACCTGAGACGTTCCGGCCGTTGCGATCTGGTCGATCCTCACGCGCAGGCTCCGTCTCTGCGGCTGCTCCGGAATGAGCACACCCACGGCACCTTCCGCAACCCTCCAGAGATCGCTCTCGGCGACGTAGCCTCTAGCGACAATAGGAGCATCCACAGCAACGACTGCGATTTGATCCCGCGGGCTGATCCAACGGCCCGGATGAAGATCTGGATTGAGATCCACGACCCTTCCATCAAACGGGGCTACGATCTTCAGCTCGGCACGCTCCTTCTCCAGCCCTTCAATCTTTGCCGCCAAGGCGGCAATGGCGCTCTCCAGGATCAGCGAGCCTTCGCGATCGGCAGCGTCGGCAAGGCGACGGGCGTGTTGCAATTTGGCAAGACTCAGCGCGGTTCGGGCCTGCTCCAGCTGTTGGTTGACTTCCGGTGAGCTCAACGAGATGATTGGATTGCCGGTCCGGACGACGGCGCCATGCTCGACATGCCGCGCCTCGATCCATGCTGCTCGTACGGGAAAAATCATTTGCAACCTGGCACTCTCGACCACGACCGGGATATCCACCCGCGTCGACCAGGGAATGAGGCACAGCACCAACGCCGAGAATGCACTTGCGGCAGTCAGCAACGTGCGACGGGTCGCAGCAATTCGACGGCGTAACATGAACCACACTTTCAATTCAGCAGCGACAGGCTGGGCGACGAAATAGATGATCTCGACGGCAAACAGAATGATGCCAAGCAGCTTGAAGAAGTAGTGATAGACGAGCAGGGCAATGCCGACGAAAAGCAGCAGGCGATAAACCCATACCCCCCACGCGTAGACGACGAGGGCTACGACGAGCCGGCGCGGCAGATCCTCGGGGCATGGCGCACCGAGGCCGAACAGCAGCTCACGCATTTTCCATCGCCCGACCGCGAATGAGCGGGACTGCAGGTTCTCGATGCCGATCGCCTCGGACAGCAGGTAATAGCCGTCGAAGCGCATGAACGGATTGAGATTGATCGCAAGGCTGCTCGCGATGCTGACGGCGGACAGCAGAAAGGCCGAGCTGCGCAGCGCCCCCTCCGGCAGGAACGCCCAGAGGAACAGGGCAACGGCGGCTATCGCCAGCTCAACCCTGATTCCTGCGCTATCGATCAGGATGCGTTGTCGCCGATCCCTCAATCGCCAAGCATCCGTCACGTCCGTGTACAACATCGGCGCCAGCACGACGAATGCCACGCCCATCGTGTGCACGCGGCAACCGAAGCGGACAGCCGTGTAGGCATGCCCCAGCTCGTGCGCAGCCTTTACGAGCATCAGCGCCACAGCGGTGAGCACGGCGCCTTCCCAGCTGAACATGCTTTGGAATGTGCCTGTGAACTCCTCCCACTGGCGCGAGACGAGATAGATACCGGCTATCCCCAGCAGTGCCACGGCTGCGTGCGTGCCCGGCGTCGCCAAGGCCCGCGCCAGGGGTAAAGTCCGCTCCAGGAAGACCTGTGGTCGCCAGAGAGGCACGCGGAAGAACAGGTAATTGTGAACGAGCTTGCCCGAAAGCGAATGGCGGCTCGACGCCCGTTGCCGTGCGAACTGCCGCCACCCCTCCGACCGCGGCTCCGTCGTGAGCTGGTTCGCATGCAGGAATTCGACGAGCTGACCAAGACTCCGTTCATCGAGGCTTACACGCTGCGAAGCGTTGGCGCGCACGATGAGCTCATCTGCCGAACTGCAATCCCGCCAATGACGCAGCGCCTCGTAGGCTGCGCAATCGATCTGGAAGAATTGATTGGCCACTGGGTCGTGCACGAGCCAGGTCGGCTCGCCGTTCGGGCTGGGAGCGCCATTCAAGAGTTGGAGCTCCGGCCGCAGCTCTGTGAGCCCTTTTGGTCCGCCAGCTTCGCTCATAGTCCCAACCATTGACGCGCAGCGGCGATCGGCCTGCGGAAAAGGTAGAAGCCCAGGGGCACCATATCACTGTAGACCTGCGCCGTGCCGCGCGCGCCGAGACGCAATGGTATCGGCCGCGACAAGCCGGCCTCCGCAACCAGTCGGAACGCCAGCTGCTGGGTCTCGCGAAGCGTAGCCTTGTAGGCAGCACGCACAACCCGCGCCTCGATTGGATTGAGCGGATCGGAGTCGAGGAACACCTTCACCCGCGCTCCCGTCCGCAGGACGATGGCATCCGACACAGGCAGGTCGATGTGAAACTCCGTACTTTTTGGGTTCGCGATCTCCATCAGCTTCTCGCCAATGGCGACCGGCCTGCCGACAAGGTCCTTCTTATCGGCAAAGAAGGCAACTCCATCGCCCTCTGCCTTGATTTCCGAGCGGGCGAGCAGCTCTCGCGCATAGTCGCGCTCCGCGCGTTTGAGCTCGAGCTCGGCCATCGCAACAGCCAACTCGTGGCGGCCGCGGCTGTCGACGAACGCAAGCTGGCCGGCCTTCTTGTACTTGGTTTCGGCGACCAGAACCTCACGCTCAGCAATCTCGAAGCGGTTCTTGAGAACGGTATCGGCCAGCATCACCAGCACTTGCCCGGACTTCACGGTCTCGCTTGGCTCGACAGCAACGCTCTTGACAACGCCCTCGACGCCGGATGTCACGACGAAAGGGTTGCGCGGGGCAACCTCTACTGGAGCCAGCGCCGTCATTGGCACTGGAACCACGAGCAATGCCAGCGTGACAACGGCGGCAATCGCCAGGGACCGGCGTGAAGTGTACTGCCCGAGGAACGACCGAGCCGAGGGGCGGTGAAGGGCGTCCCAGGCATGAGCGAACGCCCCGGCAAGGTGAGTCGCGATCTTCATCTCCTGGCTGGTCCAAGGGGTCGATCGCGCCAACAGCGTGCCGCCGATGACCTCGCCATCGGCGGTAGCCCAGGGAACCCAAAGGAGGTTGCGCAGTGGATATGCGCTCTGGACGATTTCGAACTCGCTCGGAAAGGCGGCGGCATCGAACTCGCGTGCCTCTCCCAGCCCGAACTCCTGCCCGAGCGATCTGATTACGTTTTCGAACCACAGAACGAGCGGCGACGCCCGATCCACAGTCGTGAGGGAAGAGACCGCCCGGACTACGAGGTCCTTTCGAATTCCTCTTTCGAGGACCACGATCTGCTGAGCGCGCAACAGCTGACGAGGCTCGTTGGCAATGAAATACGCGAGCTCTGCCTGATTGCGCGCCTTGCGCATGTCGGATTGGAGTTGCAGCAGTGCCAAGGCCGCCGAGCGGAGCCGATCTTCTCCGGCATTCGCTGTCGCGGACGCAACCGATAGTGGCCTTGCCCCAGCCGCCTGGAGGCTTGGTCCATCGGCGGCCTGGCCCCGCAATGCGCCACCTCCTGGATTGCCCGAAGCCTCCGGTTGCCCATGATCGATCTTCGCACTTCGATCCCCTGATCGCGCCGTCCCGCTCATCGACCGGCCTCCAAGTCCGGGAAGATCGCAGTGCCGCTCATCCCAGAAAGCACTCGACCGTCGGGGGCTGCAAATGCGGCAATAACCTTGATCGTCTGGCTCACAGGATCGACCGCAGCCCCAATCCTGAGAACTTTGGCGTCGTAGGAACTCCCAGTCTCATCGACCGTGAATTTGAATGGTTCACCCGTCGCGAGCGACCTCAGCCAGACCGACGGCACGATCACGTCGATCTCGAATGTCGTTTCGTCAACGATGCTGATGAAAGGCTGACCGTTAGCCGGTATCTCGTGCTCGTTGATCCTGAGCTCTACTATTCTTCCGCCGAAGGGTGCCACGATCGCGCACTGCTTGAGGCGGGCCGCAAGCGCCGTCGTCTCTGCACGCGCCTTGTCCACCCGCGACCGGGAGATCTCCACATCGAGCTTGCCGACCGCGCCACGCTTGTCGAGGTAGGTCTGACTTTCCAGGCCGAGCTGCATCTCGCGATGCACAGCCTCTGCTGCGGCATGCTCCGCGCTCAGACGCTCGCAATCGAAAGTTACTAGCGTATCACCCTTCTTGAAGGACTGCGCTTCGCGAAAGTGGAGCCTGGAGACGCGTATCGGCAGATCGATCGCGATCGAAGCCTGATTGACGGGGCGCACCATCCCGCGAATCGGGAGCTTGCTGCGCACTTCAGCACCAGCGCTGGTTCCGCCACTGACCGCCAGGGCGAGCAACAGCAGAATAGTCGTCCTGACGACATGCACATACTGCACGCAAATACCCTCAAATCGAACAATCGTTCTGCGGACAAAATTAAACTAGAATGGTTTCTAAAACGAAAAGAACTGTCACGCAAAATATACGACCGCCACCGCACGGTTCTTGCGCGACTTTGGCGCCAAGAGATGTAGAGGCCCGAATTTCAGGATCTGACTCGATAGGCACCCGCGTGATCGCCTCGCTCAAACCAGATATTGCGGAGCTTGGCTGCGAGAGATTTTACGTCGGCTGCGAGATCGATCTCAGATCGGTAAGGATCGAGACCCATCGACGTATAGACACCTGCGAAAGCATTCTGAAAACTGGCATAGGCGATGTCGAGCTTTGCCTCGGCGACCAAAGTGTTCATCTCCTCGCGGATCAAAGTCTGCTCGCTGATGCGGTCGGCCGCTGCCTCGACACGCATTAGGCCCAGGAGCCTGGTCTGTACCCCAAGGAACTCGTTGGCCGTCTCCACCTCATTGCGGAAATGGTGGAAGCGGATCCGGCTGACGTGCACCTGCGTCACGACAGCCATTGTGACAGCCAGAGAGCGTGCATCGAGCAGGCGATCCTGAGCATCGACAACTTCACGTTTGGCGGGGTACTGGAAGACACGAATGAGATTCCAGCTCACCTTAGCGCCCCAATTGACCCAGTTGTTGTTGTACAGAAAATCGTTGCTATCATAGTTGCTGCCAGCGTAGGGCGTTAGTCCTGGTAGGAGCTCCAAAAGCGCGGCGTCAAGCTCACGCTCGTTTATCCTCTGCCGATACCAGACCTCTCTGAGCTCCGGGCGATTGCGCAGAGCCGTGGAAATCATCTCCCGCACGGGCATCGTGAGCGCAAGGCCGCCCCCACGGCGCGCTCCGACAAGGGTGAAGCGGGTATCCGGCTTCAGATTTATCAAAGCTGCAAGCTGTGTCCGAGCAACTGATAGATCGCGCTGCAACTCTTGGATCGTGCGCTTGATCTCAACCAACTCGCGCTCATATGTCACCGCTGTAATCGGAGAAGTCTGCCTGTCGGCTGCAATTGCGCGGGAGTTGAATTGCGCCCGCTGAATGCGCCCCTCGAGGCTGCGCAGCTTCGCGATGAGGCGGTCGGCGCTCACGGCCCGCCAGTAGGCTGTGCGCACATCTTCCACGATGCGATTGATCACCCGGCGGCGCAGCTCTTCTGCGATCAGATACTTGTCCGCCGCCTGTCGTGCCCGAACGTAGGACAATCCAAAATCGAGTACGTTCCAACTGAAGGCGATGTCGGCCGTTGAAATCTGCTTCTCCTGAGACGTGGAGGTCGCAAGGCTTTGGGCGCCCGTAAGAATGTTGACACTGTTCGAGGCCTGGAAATTGTTGCGGGCTGCGTACCCGGAGTTGGCGACGACGTTAGGCAACAGACTGAAGTGAGCAAGATCTAGCTCCCTGCTGCGTAGTGCCGCCTCCATCGCCTCGACGCGATGGTCGAGGTTGTACTTCAGGGCGCGGGCCATCGCCTCGTACAGGTCAATGGCACGCTCCACCGGCTCCTGGTTGGCCGTGATCCGTGCCAAATTGTCTTGTGCGCGATGCGAGATTTCCTCATCCGAGAGCGAGCTCGGCGCGACGACGCACCCGCCAAGCGCAAGCGCAAGAGCAAGAGCAAAGGCCAGCGATATGAGGCGGATGCCAGCGTCTTGCATCACCATCTCGAGTATCTGAGGATAAACCAACTCTGTGTCTTGACCATCTCGCCGCCCACAGACCGAATACATGATTCGATCGCGGATGGATCAAAGATCACGCAAGCATCATGAGAGAAATCTGACCGCGTTGTGCGGCAATCACAAATGGCTCAACCCGGCACATCGGCCAAACGACGACGATCTGTGCAACTTCCGGTCGCACATCGCTCATCCAGGAACGAGAGATTCTCCAAGAACCGCGAGAGTGCGCGCGGCTCCTTACCTTCTCCAGCAGCCGAGGAAATGGCCATGTCCCGCCTGACGATCCGCCCCGGCTTAGTCGTCGTGATGCAGATAAAACCGGTCGGGACGGGGCACGACGAGGGCTACACCGGCGGCATTCTCGAAATGGTTTCGATCACACACGACAATGCCTCCACGTCCACTTGGTTTCCGCCAGGCAAGAATTCGACGCCGCATCTTGCATCTTCATACCATGCAACACGACAATAGAATTTGCCGATATTATCGAGATGGACGTGGATCACTTGATCAATCGCCAATTGGGGGCAGGGAGAGAGCCCCAGGCCGCCAATCGAAGTGTCCACGACAGTCGTGCCCCATGTCCGGCCCATATCGGTGGTGCACTGGGCAGCCCATCGCGCAGGAAATCTGGCATATCTCCGAAAAGCCGCTCGGGAAGGCCCGCGCAGACAATTCGCGAAGATATCGAAACGCATTTCAAGCCGCGAATTTTCTCCTGAAACCAACTGCGGCCGCTTCTTCGAGCAAACCGACCAATGGCAACTATTGTTGCGGCGACGCCGTAGATGACCCAAAAAAACGGAGCGCAGCCATTCAACAGGCATGGGGACGAACCTCATTGATAATCCACATCGGTGCCAGATTTTGGCCCAGATCGAACTACGCTGCCGTCTGGTGCTCGAAGGCGAGCTATCTAGGGCTGATGTGTCGAAGGATCTCATGCCGGCAAGGCCGGCTCGACAGGCGGCGTCATGCCACTAGCTGCCCGTGATCGAAGGGCAGTAGCTGTCCTGCGAAAGCGTAACCCCGAAGGGGTTAACAAACGGCTGCTTGCCGCGCTCAGTGGGCGGCCCGACTGAAGACACGGCGACCTAACACCGGATTTTCTTTGGCCATGTGGGCGAGAACTTCACTGAACCGGTTTGGGGCGCCACGCCGTCGTGATTGCCCAGGCATCACCACGGCAAGCCGCGGACTGCAATGCGCGGGACCTTCTCGACGACGTCGGCGGAGGGCAAAACCGGATCGCGCAGTTTAATGGCCTGGTCGGTACGACAAACGGTCACCGATCGGCGCGGCAATGACCTCTCGTGCCCGCGCCGTGCGAGAGTGCCACCGTGCGTGTGACCGTCAAAGGCTAAAGCGTGTCGTCAGTTGAGCCAGATGACCACACAGACCAGCAGGACGCCAGCCAGAAACGTCGTTGCGAGCTTGTCGAGCCTCGCCATCGAAGATTGGCTTGGTTGGCGGCGTCTCGCGCTTCTTGCGCGTCAGCACCGCATCGAGCCCCTCGGTCACCAGCTTCTCGCGCGTGCGCGACACCATGGTCAGGTTGGTGTCGAGCGCCTCGACGATCTCGGCATCCAACCACCCAGGTCCACCCTCGGCTTGATCCGCCTTCAATAGGATGCGCGCCTTCAGGATCGTCTTCGCGGGAGCCTTGCCCTTGGAGATCAAAGCGTTCAGTCGCTCGCGCTCGGCTGCGTCGAGCACGACAATGAATTTCTTGGCTGCCATCTCGCTACCCCTGTCGGTTGTGAGCCCGACAGGGTAAGAATCAGTGTTCGCGGCGGATGCACATGAGTCAAATTAGCCGGTGCAAGCCACTAGGCTCAGTCACCGGTTTTCAAAGACGCGCGCTTTCTTGCGATGTAGTGATCAAGCACCGCGAGCACCGTCCCGGCATTGGGAGCGGGGTGGGGGGGGGGGCTGCCCAACGCTCGGCTGACGTGGCTCCACTCCCGCTTCGAATGAGGGCTGAGGGACTTCGATCGGATTGCTCTCGTAGAGCATGGGACCAAGGTGACGCCCGCCGACGGACCTCGATCTGTCGTTGGCCGCAAGCTTCAGGGGCGTAGCAAACTCCATCTCTGAAACGCGTTGATCCACGATCGTTGCCTTCAGTTGCCGCATCTCCGCCGACAGCGCCTGCACCGTCTGGACGAGGCTATCGGTAGTCGCGGACAGGTTGCCACCAAAGCATGCCACTGCGCTCGCAACCTGGGCAGCGGCCTCCTGCAGCCTGGTGGCGGCGGCATCATCGGCTTGGGCGGCTTCGCTCTGTGCCTTCTGGCGCATCTGGGCAAGTTCGGATTCGATCATCGTACGCGCCTCCGTCGCCGCCTCCCAGATCTCCGTCACCGATTGCACCTTCTCGTCGGTTGAACGCTGAGTTGCGGCCCGCAACTCCACGACTGCAGCAGCGAGATCGTCCAACGCCTCGGCGGTCGGGACCTGCGTATCCTGCGACAGATTTCCCCTCAGGTCAGTGATAGCCTGATTGATGTTGGTCGACGCCTCCTTGATCTGTGCCAATGTGCTGGCAAGCTCCACCCTGAACTCGCCGCGCGCATGGGTGGTCTGGCGCACGAGTTGCTCGCTGACATGAGTCACTGCAGCCGTGGTCTGAGCGGCGTCGCGCGCTGTCGTCTCGGCAAATGACGCTGCTGTCCGCTCAAGCTGGGCCCGCGCTACGGCCGCCGCCGTTTGCACAGTCCGCATCGCGGCTTCAGCCCCACGCGTCAAGCTGGCAGGGGCGGCGTCGATAACCTGAGTGAGCCTGTTTGCAATAGAAGACCCGTTCTGCTGGAATTGGGTCGCCGCCTGGCTGAGATTCTCAACGGCGTGCTTGATGTGCACCATGAGCGTCTGCCGGGCGATCTCGCCTTCTGCCTTTGCCTGGGACGCCATCGTGGTGATCGCGCCACGGAGGTCGTCCGTCGCAAGCCGGGCCTCCTCGGCGACCTTGCTGACGCTTCCGGCAAGGTGGGCGCGAGCCTGCGCAGCATCGGCCTCGGCGGCCGATAGCGTCTGTCGCATATCGCTCACGACCGCGGCCAGTTCCTGAATCGGATGGCCGACGTTGCCGTCCAACCTCCGGGTGAACTCCTCGGCGAGGGCGTTGACTACCTCCCTTGCCGAATCCATGGTCCGCGCCGCGGCTGCCGTTTCGGCCTCACGCGACCAGGTGGCGGAGGCGGCATCGAGCGCTTGCTTGAGTTGGTTGGTGACGTCCGAATCGTGCTGCTCGAGCTGGCGTTTCGCCTGGTCGAGCTGTTCAACGGATTGGCGCATCTGCTCGAGCAGGGTGTGCCGGGCGATCTCGCCTTCTGCCTTTGCCTGGGACGCCATCGTGGTGATCGCGCCACGGAGGTCGTCCGTCGCAAGCCGGACCTCCTCGGCGACCTTGCTGACGCTTCCGGCAAGGTGGGCGCGAGCCTGCGCAGCATCGGCCTCGGCGGCCGATAGCGTCTGTCGCATATCGCTCACAACCGCGGCCAGTTCCTGAATCGGATGGCCGACGTTGCCGCCCAGCCTCCGGGTGAACTCCTCGGCGAGGGCATTGATCCCTTCAAGATGCTGCTTGACGACCTGCTCGTTGCCGCCGCGAACCGCCGAGAGAACGACGGCATTGAGGCGTTTCAACAGAGCATCCGGATCAACGGCCGTATCGAGATGGTCAAGCCTTGATTCAATTTTCGAAAGTGCGTCGATCGCGGCCGGATCGGGATGGTCTCGTTCATTGAGCCGTTCCACCAATGCCTGCTTCAGATCGTGGATTGTCGCCCGATTGTCACTGGTGATCCGCTCGTTGCCCACTTCGACGCTCTGTCGCAACCGTGCAACCTCAGCCAACAGCTGCTCAATCTGGACGTGATTGCCAGAGCCGGAGGCGGTCACCGCGCCCACCCTCGCCACGGCGTCAGATACTGAGCCGAGTGTCGTGCGAACCTCCCCTATCGCCTTGGAGACACTACTTACAGGCTGTGCGATATCGGCCTTGAGCCGCTCGACGATGTCAGCGACGAGCCGCTCGTTTGCGGACCTGGTGACGACCGCGATCTGCGCGTTGCTGTGTTCGAGCTTTGCCAGGAGATTGCGGATTTCATTGGTCAAATCCGGCTGAGGCGCCAACGCGGTGGCTTCGAACCCTACTCGCCGAAGCTTTGATTGCCCCGTCTGTGAGGGGTTCGCTGACGAGTTGGCAGCGGTGCTGCTCGGGTCGGAATGTGACACACGAAACATATTGTCGACCGCCATGTCCGCCAGGTTCGTCAATTGCCCGCGAACGTTCGATATCTCATCAGTCATGCCGCGGACCGGCCCGACGACACGATCATCGATCAGCCTGCCGAGCTCATCGATAAGGCCACGGATTGCCGCACTGCTGGCGTCGGCGTTCGCCGCCGAATTGCGCTCGATCTCGGCCTGAAGCCGGGCCATTGCTGCTTCGATATTGAGGGGCACTGCCTGCTCGATGGCCACCTTCAGGATTCGTCCATGCGCGTCGAAGGGAACAATTTCAGTGCCGGCCTGGACAGCAGTACCGCTCGCCAACCGCTCCAGCACAACCGCTTCGAAAGAGACCAGCACAAGGCGGTCTTGGAGGGCAGCGGTGAACACCTGCACTGCCGAGGTGAGCCGCGATGAGCAGATGCGAAGGGCGGCCGTCAGCAGCAGTGAAATCAGCAATCCAGCGATTGCCAGACTGAAGCTGGCTCGGCCGGAGTTGAGCATATTGCGCAAGGCTATTTGCATAGACTCGAAGTGCACGGTCTGCGTCGGGGCGTGAGTGCCACCACTGTCCCGGCCCTGCGGGGGTGCGTCAGGCTGCCCTGCCGTGGCGCGGCTCGACAAAGTGCCATGGGACCCCGGTATGGCGGACCCGACAGCCGCGCTCGCCCGGCTGTCGTCAAAGGCCTTGCTCGCGGCGGACAAGGAGGCTGCAACACCGATCACAGTCAGCAGCAGCGCAAGACTCAGGAACAAACTTGGCAAGGCCCGGTAGTCGCGCCAGCCCTCTCTGAGGGCGGCGAGCGAAAAGTACTCGGCCGGCGAACCGGTGCATTGGATCACTGCACTATCGTCGGCGACCGCTGTCTGCGAACGAACCAGCGTCGACTTGAACCGGAGCCAGGGTGTGCGCAACAGGCGCAAGGCTTCGATTTGATTGGAAACCTTGTCAAAACTCCGGGCAAAACCCGATGCGCCGCTCGTAAGCTCGACAGCGGCGACTGCCCGCCGGACGTGCCGGACCCGTTCTGCTGTTCTGACCACCAGCATGACCGCGGCGGCAAGCCCCGCAACCACCAAGGCGACGGCAAGAGCCGCAGCATTCTGGTCGCGACCGATAAGATCGATCGTTTCGGCCACCGTTCGGCCAAGAGCCTGTGGAATTTGAGCTAGAATTTCAGGCATTTCTCGCTCGTCTGCACCCGTTTTCGAGCGCCTGAGGGCTGCAAGCTCGATCCCAGGAGTACTGTGGTGTCATTGGGCGGCAACCAAAGCTCACCAAATGAACTGGATGAACGCAGCGATCTAATTGTGCACTGGCCTTCCGGTTGCTTCGAACCCGAACTTACCGCCCACAGACGCGCCGTCCGCCGTTTACCGCAGCATGCGCTGCGATTCGAGCCAAGCGCAATGCTTGACAATCGGTATCTCGCCAACTTTCCGGGGGTAGTGGTCGCAAAGCCATGCTGTTGGCGGATAAATGGTGCCATCTTCGCGGTCGGGTGCTGCTAGGAGCCCGTCCAGATAGCTCCGATTTGGGGTTATTGTTGGCAGGATAGCCGGCTCAGGTGGCCCTGGCGAGCTTGGTGAGGTTGTGGGCGAGGCAGATCAACGCCCACTCGGCACGCACTTTCTCAACGCCCCGCAACAGAAACTGGCGGAAGCCGCGTCCCTGTTTGATCTGTCCGAACACCGGCTCCACGATCTGCTTTCTCAATCTGTACCGGCTTCGCCAACCGGCCCGCTTCAGCTTATTTCGCATCGCCTGGGTGAGCGGCCCGCCGATCTTGCGTTTGATCTCGTCGGGATGCTTGGCGCGTGCGGCGCGATGTAGGGCACGATCCCGCGTGCGTGCAGCGTGGCGAGGTTGGCCTCCGAGAGATAGCCTGTACGTCAATGGATGACCCGAACCGACTTCGCCCCTCCAGCCCGCCCAGGTCGGCCAGCGACGCCCCCGGTTTATGCACACGTCGGTCGGAGACCAGTGCCCGTCCGCCGCGGAGCATCGAATCGCCTATAGTCCGTTCTGCTTGGTGCAGACACCGAGGCCGTGAATCACGCGACGAGGCACGAGTTGGTGTTCACTGCGTTTCGAAGCAGGCCGGAAAGTCTCGAGATCGCTGACTTTTCAGCGGCATACCCAGAAGCAATTCGGCACGCCCGCAAACTGTCGGGGGCAGCCTTGACTTGATCGCAGCTCTGCGGATGGTGGATGGTGGATTTCGAGCTAACACGCCAACCTGACGACCGCTGGCTTTCGGACGGTCACTCCCAACAGCGAACGGGAAAGGGCCGGCTCGACCACTCTCCTGCCAGTGTTGCGGGCCGGCATCAGCTACGAGAAGCGATCGACAGCGACCTCGAGGAGCTTGACGCCGCGCGCGCGTTCGGCTCAACGAGCGAGATGATTTTCTGGATCGGGTGCCTCGCCGTTATCACGTATGCCTGCGCCAGCCTCTATTTCGCATTCGCAGTAATGCAGGATCGCGCTGCGGGCGAGATGGCAACCATTGCACAACGAGGGATTCCCAGCGCGGTCCACGCAGCAGCAAGTGGTGGAGCTCCGGTTGCCGATGCCAGTCCGGCAGGTCGCGAGCCGCTCGAAGAGCTCAAGGAAGGCCCAGCTTCGAGTGTGAGCCCGCCGGAGCCGACCGCCACGCTGATGCCCGGAGCCGCCGATCCCGCAGCCACAGTAAGGGCCGGCTCAGGTCAGATGTTCCAGGATCGGACCGCTACCGGCCAGATCTGCCCCTACTGTCCGGAGATGGTCGTCGTGCCGGCCGGGACGTTCAGGCTCGGGGCGGGAAATGGCGAAGCATGGAGTGGCGACTGGCAGAAGGAAAGGGAACGCCCTCAGATCAAAATCACAATCGCAAATCCAATTGCAGTCGGGCGATACGCTGTATCGTTTGACGAGTGGGAGACCTGCGTCGGCGACGGTGGTTGCGCCGTCAGGCCCAGCGATAACGGCTGGGGGCGAGCCAACCGGCCTGTCATCAATATAACGTGGGCGGAGGCCAACAGCTATGCCGCATGGCTATCGCGCAGGACCGGCCAGTCGTATCGGCTGCTCTCGGAAGCGGAGCGCGAGTATGTCGCCCGCGCGGGAACGACGTCGCCATACTGGTTCGGCACATTGCCGTTCCCGAAAAGTGCCAACTACCTCTGGGAACAGACGCTGCCGGTCAACAGCATGGTGCCCAACCCATGGGGACTGTTTCATGTCCATGGCAACGTCAGCGAATGGACCGCCGATTGCTGGAACGACAGCCACGCGGGACATCCCGGCGACTCTGCTCCGCGGCAAACGGGAAACTGCAATCGCCGCGTTGTGAAGGGCGGCTCATGGTTCAACGAGCCCTCTTTGCTTCGTTCTGCTTGGCGAGGCTCGCTGGGCGGCGATAGTCGCTACAGGACAGTCGGATTTCGCGTTGCAAGAGCAATCGGAGACGGCGCATCGAATTGACCTGCGGCCCGTCCAGCCGAGGAGCCGCCGACACACTAACGTGGCGACGGTGGCATTGGCCAACAAAAGCGCCCGTGTCGCATGGGCGGTGATGAACACCGGCGTCGACTACGATCACGGTCGTTGTCGCGCTCTTTAAGAAAGCGACATCGGCACGAGAGCTGCGAAGGCGATTGAGGTGATGGCGGATCGGTTGCAGACCGAGGAACGATCGAACCCGACGGATACATCGCTCCAAAGAGAGCGTTCAATGATTGGGGATCGTTCTGCGGAAACCATCAGGGTCGACAGAGTGCGTATTCCGACGAAGCCGGACAGCGCCACCCATCGACAGGTTTACAGACTCACGAAGACTGCTTCGCGTCAAGTCCTGCGCGTTTGTGCGCCTCCTTTCGCATACTCTCGCCGGCGAGGTTCAGGCGGTGTGCGCTTTACACGAGGCGGTCGAGGATGGCGTCGGCCACCGTCGGGTTTCTGAATATATTCTTCATACGCGATCGATCCCATGACAGTTTGGCGCGCAGGCGACGTTGCGCGGCCAGGAAAATCACCGGCGCCGCGGCTGCAGGAGATCACCATTGAAGCTAACGTTCCAACCTCAGCTTCGATTAGCGAGTCGCCTGATCTGCTCAAGGATCGTCCGATCCCCGTCACCTGGGCTGCAATCGCAAGCCAGGTCCCGTATGATCTCGGCCTGCCGGGATGGGGAAATCGATCCGTAGCTCGTAAACGTGGTCATCACACCCTCGTGCCCCAGATTTTGACTCCACGCTTTGATTTCCTCCGGCGATCTGCAAATGCGCTGGCCAAGCTGGACCAGTGTCTTCCTGACACTATGGGGATTGAAGTAGGGCAGTCCGGCGGCGATGAAGGCGTCGCGGAACACCGCGCGGATCGGGGACGCGTTGCTCCAGTGCCGGCGATCGACGCCCGATGTTTCAAACAGGCCTGATGCACCGAGCTTGACACGGGTTGCGGGGAAAAGCGGATCATCTGGTCCGAACTGAAGTGCCAGCCGAAGATGCTCAACCCACGTTTCGACGACTTGCCGGGCCAGATCACCAACCGGGAAGAACGTCGTGATGATGGTTTTAGCGAACTTGGTCCTGACCTCGCGAGGGTCCTGATGGACCCGCTGCTGCGACAGGTCGACATGCTTCAGCTTCAGCGAGGCAATGGCATTGTCGCGGCAGCCAGTGAGGATGGCAAAGGCGATCAAGGCCCGGTTGCGGCGCTCGATATCGGTGGTCGATTTCATCCCGCCGAGCACGTGATTGATCTGCTCGAGTGAAGGCACGCGTTCCGGTGCGTGCGACTTCGCGATCCGGCTGTCCTTCTCGGAGAGATTGAAGTAGTCGGCGTCGGCGTAGCTCAGGCGGGATCGATAGCCTGGCTGGCCGGCGAGCCAGTGAAAAAAGTTCCGCAGCGCCATGAGCGTGGCATAGACCGTGGCCTTGCTCAGTTTCTCGCCGGTCACCTGGTTGGTTTGCTCCGCGAGATGGCGCTTGAAGGCGACAGCCTGTTGAATATCAAAAAACCTGAAACTGCGGAACCTAGGAGCCTGTCCGAGTAGTCGTATACGGAGCAAAATCGCAGAATAGTTTTCTCATCGGTATCGCGGGCACTGCCTGTTGCTCACCGTCAGCGGCATCACAGTTGTCATTTCGAGGTTGTCCGGGGCGACGCGCTGCATTCGGATGGAATCACATTCTATTGCCCTCGTTGGCGAGGCACTACTCGGACAGGCTCCTAGTTTAGGTCTCGAAACGATTTAAGCCTTGGCGACGGAATCAAGTGACGGCTCGCTGTAACGTCGCGCCTCCTTGAGGTATGTAAAGTAGGCGCGCTTCATACGCTCGTTTTCAGCGTTGTTCGTCTTCATGGATTTGACCGGTTGCCGCGAAGTCAACATTGAGACTGGTGTCATTGCTATCTCCTATTCGCTGCCCGGCCACATAGACGTCGCGACAAGCCCACCCGGCGGGGCGCCGCAGCAGATCCCGGCTATCGGCGCCGTCTTTGATGGGAAGGTCTGGCTCCCTATCACGATGAACGGGGCAATGGGCCGCGCCATTATTGCGATGCCAGCGCGGGCCATGCGCAGGCGGACTGCGGCACGCCGGCTCTGCCTGTCTCAAACAGGCTGGCGAAGTACTCGAACGCCTTCACGTGGCCATCGCAGAACGCCTCCGTGGTCTCGGCTGGATAGGCCACGACGAAGGTCGCGTCGGAATGCGGCAGATCGAACGCGAAGTAGTGGATCTTGCATTCGACGCCGCCGATCACCCCGAGCGCCTCGCCGAAGTCCGCCTGCGCATGGCCCGGCGGTTGGACCAGTGGCATGAACATCTCCTGTGTCCGCCGACGAAGACCCGCCACGTAGCCCTTCACGATCGTGACTTTGCCCGTGAAGCCGTGCTCATCGCGCAGCCGCTCGAAAATCCGTTTGCCGGTGTGCCGCTGCTTCTTCGGACGCCCCTAGTCCGCCGCCATGATCGCATCGATCACACCAACGAACGCGTCGAGTTTGGGGCGGAACGGCGTCTTCGTCCGTACGTAACCCGGTGGCACCGAAAACTTCAGCATCTTTGAAACCGTCCGGGCGTTGATGCCGAAACGGTCAGCCGCCGCCCGCACACTGATCCCTTCGATCAGAACCGCGTGCCGCACACGTGCGCATAGCTCCACTGTCTTCATCCCCCGCCCTCGGCCGACGCAGGCACAAGGGCTCTATCTGCCGCACTTTCACTCCGGCAGCGCGACCGAACTAATCAGCCGCTTCTGTGAGGGACTATTGCTCCGGCTTTTACACGCGTCACTGGAACGTCGCTCATTTGCAGCCGATCCGCAGTTTTTCGTCGCCATTGAGCACCCACAATCGCGAATCAGGTGCTCGACAAGGAATCACAACCGATTCCAGCGGCTCAAGAAATTCCGCGCCCTTGCGACACCGCGGATTACAAGAATTGTGGGTAATTGAAAGGTTCATCGAGCGGATACTTTCGCGTGCATCAAAAGGATGGCCTATCTGTTTGCAGCACTGTTTATCGTGCAGGCCTGCATGCTCGCGCGTGAGCCAATGCGTTTTCCAGCTGCAGGAGGCTTAAAGGCTCTGTTCGCGTTGGCCGTGGAACCCCCGATTTTGCCGGCCCGCAGCAGGTTCTCGACCAGCCGATTTACTGGGGATTTTGCGCTCCTCCACAGCCAACGCGAACAGAGCCGGCTTAAACAGCGGGCGCTCCGCTGATTGGCCTGTTCGGGGCGCATCTCTTTCGCACGCCGAAGTCATGCCCAAAAATTGGACTCGCGGCGCAAAATTCTTATTGAATATAAATCATCTTCGCAGCCGTTCCGTGCATTTGGTCAGGTTTCAGGCAAACTGACTGTATAAAAATCGTCTCTTGACGTCTCTAACCTCATACAGCAATCCGACTAAACAACGCATGCGACACACTGCCGTACGGCAGCGAGTGACGTTGTGCGCGTCAAAGCGACCGGGTTGGCGGCCCGTTGGACCGAATGAATGGGACTGATGGGCACGCTCATCCGCAGCGCTGGTTCGATCTGGCCAAGCCTCCCCGGCGCCTACGACTACGTGCTGACGCTCAGTGACGCCGAACTTGCCTGGGAGTTTCTGCGGCGCAACTCCGACTATCAAGTTGATGTCAGGAGAAGTCAGGCCAAGCTCGGCAAGGCTCGCCGCCTCGCCTCCGGACAGCATCTGTGGCGCGGCGCGCGGCCCAATGAAGGCGCTTCGAAGTGGGATCTCTGCTCCTTTCGTCGATCCCGCGTTGGCAGCACCCGATGCCCCCATCTGTTGGCTCGCCGCCACTGGTGCCGCCATTGTTGATGCCCGATCAGCGCTCGCCGGCTCACGCGTGGTTTCCGACATTGTATTGGCCGAGCTGCCGTGCGTCAGGCATATCGTGCAGGACCACGCGGGTATTGAGCTGGTGCTGATCCGCACAACCGATCACGCCGTGACCCTGAGGTTGCATGGCGCTCATGCCGCCGACGGTCCGGTCCAGCTGACGTTTCTGGTGCCGGGACTGTCGAGCGCGCGCAACCTTGGCGCACTGTTGGCGGTCTTGCCGGATATGCTCGTCGCCGCGCCACGGCGATTCAAACGCTCCAGGAGGCAGATTTTGATGCGCGACGCGCTAATCACGCTCGATGGCCGAGGCTCAGGGGCGAGCTATCGGGATATTGCATGCATCATCTACGGCAAGGATCGCACGCAGACCGCTTGGAACAGCAACAGTCGATCGCTGAAGGATCGACTGCATCGGGCGTTCAACCTTGGCAAATCGTATCGCGACGGCGGTTACCGCGCGCTCATACAGTAGGGGGTGTCGTTCTGACAGTACGCAGTCCGACACCTCTCAACCATTGCCTTTTCCCGCATCATCCCTGGCGCTCCTGCCCGAAAAGGACCGCTCGATGGCCAAACAAGCCCGATCTCCATTCTTCACCGCCGACGAGGCCGCAGAGTATCTGCGGTTGAAAAAGCACACGCTCGAGAATATGCGCTGGCAGGGCACCGGTCCGAACTTCCGCAAGCACGGCGGTCGCATTTTCTACCACCGTACTGAATTGAAACAGTGGTCGGAGCAGAACCGCCGGCGGTCCTCTTCCGGGTCGGAAAAATGAAGCCGGTCGTCCTGATGACGATATCGGCTCTGGCCGGACTGCTGATCGCAATGCCCAAAACCAACATCACGCCCAAGCTGGTGTGGAATGCGTCACCAAGCATCCCAGTTGGCCTCTACGTCATCAAGCCAACCGAGCCGCGCCGCGGAGACCTTGCCCTGGCGCGCTTGCCGCCGCCCTTGGCGGAACTGGCCCAGCGGCGCGGATATCTGACGGCCACCGATCGTGTGCTGAAACCCGTCGTTGCCGTCGCCGGAGATCGGGTGTGCCGGGTCGGTGACCACATCCTGCTGCACGGCCAGCGCGCCGCCACCGCCATACGTCGAGACGCGAAGGGACGCCTCATGCCGGTCTGGCATGGCTGTCGCCGCCTCGTTGGCGGCGAATTGTTTCTGCTATCCGATGACGCTCTGAGCTTCGATGGCCGCTATTTCGGCTCCGTCGCCGCCGACCATGTCGGCGGGCGGGCCGTGCCGCTCTGGCTCAGACGCGCAACACCATGACAAGGCGCTGACGTTATTGATCACACCCGGCGCTCGCGCGCCGTGATGCTTGCTATCACCCGGATCAAGATAAAGTTTCACCGGCTGCAGCGCCAATTGCCAATGTCGCTCATGACGATGTTCGACGTCAATCAGCAACGATCTGCGGTCGCAATTTCGATATCTCGAACGTGATCTGGGCGGGTCCGCCCTCGGCTTCAAAACCTCGGGCGGATCGGGCTCTATGGCGCGGCTCAACCGGCCGCGCCACCGAGCCACCGCGATCGGGCGGCGTCTCGGCCCATGCGGGTTGCGATCCCTCCCGCGGGCAAGCGCCCCGGTCAAACTGTTCAATGGCGCGGGCACGAACGGCGTCGGCGGCGACGCACGTGTCCCGCTCTCCCCAACCGAGCGGTATCGGGGCATGGGTTGATCTGTCGAGGTCGTAGCGGTGTCGCCCCATGCATGTCAGCGCTCGGCTGACCAGGCGTCCCCTTCGGCAAGCTGGCACTTCTGCCAGCCCGTCTAATGCCACCTCCGTTCGCATGATCGTGCGTTGGCGCCGTCACCGCAGCTCGCACCGTGCTTTGCGGCGCCGGCGGTCATTTGCCGCTCGCCTCGTTCAGTCTCGCGTCGGCCTGATCCGACCAGCATGTCACGTCCTCAGGTCTGTTCCTGCGTCCCCACACCCCGCCGATCAATGTGCGACGGTGCGGCAGTCGTCGCCTTCGAAGCAACCCGGCGGAAGGGCCGGGTCCGCCACGGTGTTTCGGCCCTGCGGGTGCTTCAGTCGCCGCCCGCCGCCATCTCGCGCACGCCGGCGGGGGATGGTCTTCCGCCGGCGCAACAGATGAGGACTTTGACCATGGCTACCATCGGATCAGTTACCAAACGCGACGACGGCCGCTACGAAGGCGAGCTCAGGACCCTCTCGGTCCGCGCCGAGATCGCGATCGTCCCGGTCAGTGACAAGTCGTCGCCGGGCCAGCCCGACTATCGCGTGATGTCGCAAGGCATCGAGATCGGTGCCGGCTGGATCCGCACCGGCCAGATCTCACACAAGGAGTACGTAGCGCTTTCAATCGCGGCTCCCGAACTCGGGGCCAAGACGCTCTACGCCAACCTCGGACGAGCAGCCGGCCAGACCGACCCTGAAGTCTTCGCGCTGATCTGGAACCCGCAGGACTGACGTCAATCGCCCTCGCGCCGCACCGCCGGCGCGAGGGCACCTATTTCTTGCCTGACCATCCGCCTCCCGCCCCCACCCACCCGCCCGTCGGGCTTGTCGGTCGCTTAGAACCTCGCCGCGACAAGACATCATTAGGCTCTGCCGTCTCAAAGTTTTGATGTTGACATCGAACCACATTGAGCTGTGGCAGTTCAGTTCTCGAGTTCGTCATCTGCAATCACAAGACTGGAACTCTGGCTCAGATCCAAAACTCAAGATGATCCGTTTGCGAGCGCAAAACATTCAATGCTGCTATCGCTCACGATCAGTTGTTTGCAGGTCGAATTTGCCCTCGTTTTGCAATCGAATTGAGCAACGCTCGAAAGGAGAATGCGGGAAGTTTGGCAGGACAGTTTTGGACATCGAGATAAAGAAGCGACGTCAGTTGAGAGTCAAAGCCTGATAATACGGCTTGAGCGCAGGCGTCCTCAAAGCGACAATAACGTCAGAGCCTGAATTTCATTTGTAATATCAGCGCTGTTTTGCGCGCCGTCTTGTAATTCAATTGCCTGATCTCATCTCGATGCGCCAGCAGGCGCAAACGAGGTGCGTATCATGACCCAGGACGACTTCAAACCCAAGCTCGGACGCATTCGCGACGGCACGCCCGTGCGACAGCCATCGTTCAAACAGCGGGTGCTCACGCAGGCGGGAAAGTCCGGTCTGCGCACCAAGTGGCATTCGGGCCACGTCGCGCCGCGCAGTCTCAATCGCGGCATGGGAACCGGTGTGCGTGCCGCGAGCGGCCTGATCGCACCCGGCAGTCGCCGCGTCATCGTTAAGGCGCGCTACACGCGGATCGTCAACCGCAATCTCGGCGCCGCCCGCGCGCACTTGAAATACATCCAGCGCGATGGCGTCACCCGCGAGGGCGCCGCGGGCCGGCTTTACGATGGGGACCGTGACCAGGTCGACGGCGGTTTGTTTCTGGAGCGCTCCGAAACCGACCCGCATCAGTTCCGCTTCATCGTCTCGGCCGAGGACAGCGCCCGGCTCGCCGACCTCAAGCCCTTCGTTCGTGCCCTCATGCGCCAGATGGAGCGCGACCTCGACAGCAGACTCGACTGGGTGGCCGTCGATCATTTCAACACCGGCCATCCCCATACCCACATCGTCATCCGCGGCAAGGACGACCAGGGCAACGACTTGGTTATGGCGCGGGACTACATCGGCCACGGTATCCGCGCCCGGGCGCAAACGCTCATCACCCTCGAGCTCGGCCGCGAGACCGACCTTGAGCGGCTGCAGAAGCTCCACAATGAGGTCGACCAGGAACGTCTGACCCGGCTCGACCGCGCCATCCTGATGCGCGCCAAGGACGGCACTCTGGTCGTCACGGCGGACCAGGAGCAGGATCCGGGACAACGCGCCTTGCGGCTGGGCCGGCTCAAGAAGCTCGAGCGGCTGGGATTGGCCGAGGAGCGCCAAACTGGCGTCTGGCAGCTCGATGCGCGGATGGAGCCCAAACTGCGCCAACTTGGCGAACGCGCCGACAAGCTCAAGATGATGCAACGGGCGCTGAGGGAGGCCGGCATCGATCGCGCGGCGTCGCAGATGGCGCTGTTCGAGAAGCGACCGCGCAAACAACCGCTGATTGGCAAGATCGTCGGCATCGGCCTGGTCGACGAGATCACCGACCGCACCTGGATCATTCTCGATGCCGTCGATGGCCGTGTTCACTACGCCGAATTGGGCCGCCTGAAACCGGCCGACGTACCTGGTGCGCGGCATGCTGGTCGCACTCGGTGGCGACAGTCTTCAGGAAAAGCCGAGCGCGGTGCCACGGTTGCATATCCTGTCGCCGGTCGACGTACAGAGGCACGCAGCTTACGAGGGGCCAACCTGGCTCGATGAAGCCATCGTTGCAAAATGGAGCCCGGAGCAAGGACTCCCGGGCTTCGCCACCGAGTTGCGTGCGACCATCGCCGCTCGTGGGCAGTGGCTTGCCGAACGGCAATTGGCGAAGGTCGCCGGCGATGGCACCGTCACTCCGTTGCCTGGGATGATGGCCGGATTGCGCAAGCTCGAGACTGAACGGCTGATCAAGGACTTGTCCAGGCACCTCGGTGCCGAGTTCATGCCGGTCGCGCCGGGGGCCCGCATCTCCGGCATCTATGATCGCGCGATCGCCACGCCGACCGGAAAATTCGCCGTCATTCGGCGCGAGGATACTTTCGCCCTGGCACCTTGGAAGCCGGCGCTCGAACCGATGCGCGGTAGGGCGGTGACAGGGATGATCGGACCGAACCGGGTGACCTGGACGCTGGATCGGGGGCGCGGACTGCCGCCGCGCAGTTGATACTGAGGCCGATGACCCCATTGAAATCCCGACCGGTCAAAGCCACTTTGCGGGACTTGACGCATGCAACTTGCCGGCGCACGGAGCCGGCCAGATGATCGCAAATCGAATGTGGCCGCCTGCTGGTCGCCTCAAAGAGTTCCGGGATCATGCCGCCCCGCTTATTCTTGATGGGCGAGATGATGACTGCGACCCTCATCACAACCTGAATTGGCGGATTGACTGGAGCTTGGATATGGTGGCGCGAGTGCCGGCGTCGCCTTGTTCAGCGCCGGCACGATCGCCGACGTTCGCAACGGCTGCCCTTGATGACCTTCTGCCAGCCTGCCAGTGAGCCGCCGAATGGCAGGTCAATTGGGAAGGTAGCACTGTCGAAGCTGGACGTAGGTATACATTAGCTGCCATTGAGCGCTCAGAAATCGGCGGCGATTTTCTCGTCGCCGACTACGTCCGTTGATTGGTGTATAGCGTCAAGCCCTTAGATATCGATCTTCTCGGCGATCTCGATCGCGTCGTCGACCTCGATACCGAGATAGCGAACGGTGCTTTCGATCTTCGAATGTCCGAGCAAAAGTTGGACCGCCCGAAGGTTCCCCGTTCGCCGGTAGATCAACACCGCTATGGTGCGACGCAGCGAGTGCGTGCCGAACTTCGCCGGATCGAGGCCGATGCTGGCAACCCATTCCTGCACCAGTCGCGCGTACTGCCGCGTGGTCAACCCGCGTTTTTCATCGTCACCACGACCGGCAAACAGAAACTGCCCCGGCTTCCGGCCAGTCAGTCTCAGGTAATCGTCGATCGCCATCCGCGTCTGATCCGTCAACTCGAACCGCACGGGCCTGCCGGTCTTCTTCTGCCGGATGGTCGCGCGATCCATTGAGTAGCCGCTCGGGGCCACGTCATCAACGCGGACGGCGACGACGTCGCAGCCACGCAGCTTGCTGTCGATCGCCAAGTTGAACAGCGCGAGGTCGCGCTTTCGACCCTCGATCTGCAACTTGGTACGGATCGACCAGACGTGGCTCGGTCGCAGTGGCGGTTTGGCGCCTACGAGCTTGCCCTTGTTCCAAGGGGTGCGGCGAGCAGTCATTGCGGCGGCTGGTGCTTCGTTTTCTTCCATGGTCTGTCTCCTTGGTTGGGAGACAAACCAGGATGGGCCTGAACGGGCATAAGCAGTTGATCTCACTACCGGTTCCAGACCACTTCTTCCATGAAATGGTTACCACCTGTCGATTCTGACCCACTGCTGCCGAAGTGCCGGCGCTCAACAGTCATGTTGCATGATTGCAGGGCAAGCCGGCGATCACGCTGTGCACTGCAAGGGACTCCCCTTGAGGGCCATTCGGCATCGATGGCAGCTTACCCCTCGTGTCCGTTTCCGTTCTCTTCGACGAGAGGGGCCAACGCACGAAGTCGCTACGCGACAGCCCGCGTTGCGGGAGCCGGGATCGGGGTTGGAGTAACTTTCTGAGAGGTCGGCGATACTGATGTGGGGAGCCAGGTCCTGAGGACGGAGGTGTTCAGCAACCCTCACTCAGAGAGGTTCCCCATGAGCACCGACACGACTACGGGTACGCCGCTGCGTCATCGCATGATCGAGGACATGGCTGCCCGCAACCTCAACCGGCATACGCAGCGCAGTCACATCTCGAGCTGCAAGCGCTTCGCGGCCTGGCTGAGGTCGCTCGCCCGACACGGCAACGGCCGACGAGGTGCGCCTCTTTCAACTGCATCTGATTGAGAGCGGCGCGTCGATCTGCAATCGCAACCGCATCATGACCGGGGTGAGGTTCCTGTTTCGTGTCACGCTGCGCCGCCACGACCTTGCCGCCGAGGTCTGGCACATGAAGGAGCCGCTCAAACTGCCTCCGGTGCTCGTGTCCGACGAGATCAAGCGCGTGCTCGCCTGTGCCGAGAGCCTGAAGGCACGGGTGATGCTGACGCTTGCCTATGGTTGCGGGCTCAGAGCCGGCGAGGTGGTCCGCCTCACGGCCGGCGACATCGATAGCGAGCAGATGATCATCCGCGTCGTGCAGTCGAAAGGGCACAAGGATCGCCACGTCATGCTGCCGGCCGAGGTGCTCGATCTGCTCAGGCAATGGTGGAAGGAACGGCCTATCGAGCACGACGCCGGCATTACGTCGCAGAGGCGCTGGTTGTTTCCCGGCCGTGGCGAGCATCGGCCATCTCACCGTCCGCCAGTTCGGCCGGCTGTTCAAGGAGGCAGCCGTAGCAGCCGGCATCAGGAAGTCGGTGACACTGCATACGCTCCGTCACAGCTTCGCGACGCATCTGCTCGAGGCGGGCGTCGATGTCCGGAAGATCCAGGCGGTTCTGGGCCACGACAAGCTCGAGACGACAGCGCGCTATACGCGCGTGGCAACTGGCATGATCGCGGCTATCGAGAGCCCGCTCGAGGCGCTGTCCTTGCCGAAAGTGTGCGACGCGCGGAAAAGCGCAAGCGGAAGGGCCGGCCGCCTTCCCGGTAGCGCTCGGCGGTGCAGCGTCCATCGCTCGAGGTCGCGGACATCTTCCTCGACCTCGGCCCCGCTTGGCGTCAAGCTAACCGTGGGCATGTGAGCCTCGGCCAGTTGAAGGTGATGAGTGCGATCGAGCGCTGCCGCACGGCGGCGCTCGGCGGCCATGTCGCGCGCTGTGAGAACGGCGACATGCGGCCATACGGCTCGTCGCTTCAATAGCTGCCGCAATAGACATTGCCCGAAGTGCCAAGGCTCTGCGGCACGCAAATGGCTCGCCGAGCGTGAGGCCGAGTTGCTGCCGGTGCCCTACTTCCATGTGGTCTACACGCTGCCGAGCCAGCTGCGCGACGTCGCGTATCAGAACAAGCGCGTCGTCTACGATCTGCTGATGAAGGCGGCCGCCGAGACGACGCTGGAGATCGCCGCCGATCCGAAGCGGCTCGGCGCCAGGATCGGGATCACCGCCGTACTGCACACGTGGGGCTCGGCGATGACGCATCACCCGCATGTGCACATGATCGTGCCGGGCGGCGGTTTGTCGGAAGACGGCACACGCTGGATCGCATCGCGTGAGAACTTCCTCGTCCACGTGCACGTGCTCGCGAGCAAGTTCCGGGGCAAGTTCCTTGCCATGCTTGGCGAGGCGCATGCCGATGGCAAACTCAACTTCTTCAACACCCACGCTGGTCTCGCCGAGCCGAAAACCTTCAATCGGTTCCTCGGGCCGCTGCGCCGTATCAATTGGCGAGTCCATTGCAAGCCGCCATTCGCCGGTCCCGAGCAGGTGCTGCGCTATCTCTCCCGATACACGCACCGCGTCGCCATCTCGAACCGACGGCTGGTTGCCGCCGACGATGGCGAATCGCCTTCCGCTATAAGGACTATCGCGTCGAAGGACCCGGACGTTGGAAGACGATGACGTTCGACGAAGGCGGAATCGCCTTCCGCTTTAAGGACTATCGCATCGATGGGCGCGACCGTTGGAAGACGATGACACTGCACAGCCACGAGTTCATCCGGCGGTTCCTGATCCACGTGCTGCCGAAGGGCTTCCACCGCATCAGGCACTACGGCCTGTTCGCCAACGGCAATCGCAGCGAGACAATCGCGCGGGCACGCGAGTTGCTCGCAGTCGCCACGGCGGAGCGGCCGAAAGCCGCCGATGCGCCATCGAGCAGCTGCGACTGGAGATACCGATCAGCCGTTCGTCGCACCTCGACCGTGCCCCTGCTGCGGCGGGCGTATGCTCATCATCGAGATCTTCGCGTGCGGCGAAACTCCGCGGCACCGGCCGTCGCCGCCGACCGGCGAAGATCAAGATCGATACGTCATGACGGTCATCGCGCGGAGTATCGAAGCGTTATCATCCTGGTCGCAGGCCGGGGGCGACGCCCCGCGTCCTCAAGGCACAATCCGTGTTGATGACACTCTTACACGACGCTGGTCGGACGATCCAAAAGCGTCGATTCCGCCGCGAGCTCGACCGACGGACGGCCCAAGAGGCCACGCCGGCGGCTCGGCCCTACCGATGCGCTCCGGCACTATCCCCATAGAGCTGCTGCACCGCCAGTGCCAACCTCCCGCGACTTCGTGCCTTGGCGCTTCTCGAACATCGGCCCGAGCAAGCGGCGCCATCCGCATGCCGATGTCCGAGAAACCTGCACACAACCAGAACACCATTTGAACGGATCGTCAGACGTACTGTGGTTTTCGAGAACCCGTCTTGGCCACGATGATCTGGTCCAAGATCGGCAATAGATCGTGCACCTCAACGCGAAGCGATTGTTGAGCAAGGAGAGTTTCGCAGACCAAGTGCTCTTGCTTCGGCTTGAACAGGCGAGCCCACAATAGGATTCGTCGTGTGGCCGGCGGCCGTCGTCAAGATGCAGCACGAGTGTCCGTGTTGCCCAAAGCCCCATCCACCACCAGAGACGGGGGAACTCTCCGCCATCGGGCTCTGACTGCCCACGAACCATAGTCGCGCCCACCCTGGACGAAAATGAACCTCAGGTTGCAGATGCGTCTTGCGCGATTGAGCGTAGCGCGCGGAACACAGTCGACTGGCCACACTCGAGTTTTCGCGCGATCTCCGCAGGCCCCATGCCCTCTGTGCCCGCACCGGGGCATCCCTCTGCATGGTGCGCAAGGATCTCGTCCTTGCTGTAGGCGAGCCCGGGCTGCCACGTCGATCTGGTGAGTTGCGCACCACTTCAGCTGTACGCGCAGATAGTTGCAGCTCTGCTGCAGCTCAGCGCCTCGTCGGTCAAGGGCAAAACCGGACCACGATCGAGAGGTTCATCCGAAGGCGTCTGGGACGACTTCGTGTCGCCAAGCGATCTTCAATGCAGCGCCCAGAGATAGGCCGCTGTCGCTGCCGCTCCAAGCATCGTCCTAACAGAATGCAGCCGTCCCCAAGTCTCCAACATGATCCGAGAGTCAGGGCCGGCATCACTCTCCGCAATGGCTTTCAGCTTGTGGTTGGTCGGCATGATGCAAACTAGGGTATAGAGCCAGTTCGCGAGAACCAGGATCGCTCCGGCGATCCAGCGCCAGTCCATGTCACCCATGCGGTGAGCAAACCGAGCGTGCCGGACGCAATCGCCAAGTTAGCCTGCATCGTGTATCCGGCATCGTAGCTTGGTTTCCATTGTCTGAGCAGGCTCTTGTCATCGAGCTTGAGACGAGCGGGGTGTTCGGCGAAATTGATGTAGAACGCCGCCCCGGCGAAAGCAGCAGCGAACACAAGTGCCAGTTGACCAGTCAGCATAGAGCGGCTCCATCAAATTCGTCGCTGCGTTTACGCGTATATCGGTTGCCCGACCTCCATGCTCGTTGTGATCGCCTCGTTCGGCGGCGAGAGCCGATCGCTTGCTCCACGCATCGTCATGGCGACGAAAATATGCGATCAGGAATTCAGGGCGGATGACGTTTTGGTTCGATGCTGACCACAAAGGCATTTTTTAATGTCCGCTGGTAGCCTGTTTGCAATTCGACGCCGTTGACAACTGTTCGGAAGGCGCCCAGCTCTACGCTTTACTTAGCGTAAAGTAGGAGGATGCATGGCCGGCTTCTGTCATTTGAAATTCTACGCGGATATCAAGCGGTACCATGAGAGTTTGCCGTGCCGCCAGCACCCGCTCACCTACTCCACGATCGCCGGGGCAGAGCGCGTTGCCAACGCAGAACTGGCCGAGGTTCGGCGGAATTACGGGACTGCTGCCGGATACATAGTTTTGGACGAGGCCGGCCTGGAAGTCTCATCAGCCGGGGGGGCACAGCTGGGCGGGCGCTTCTCGAATTCGCCAACGAAGGTTCAAGGGCCACCAAATGAATTGAGAAATGCCTTGGCGGCGTGCCGCTGCGGAGGCCGCAGGCCCCAAAATATTACAATGTTGGTTTGCCTATATGGCGATCCGGCCAACTAATTTATTGCTTGATATAAACAACGTTGATGGCGGTCGAGCCAAGCCCCTCGTACGCGCGTTAAGGGCGGCAAACACAACCGCGGCCGATGATCTTCCAAGGTCTTGATGTGGGCGATGCCTTTTCAACCAATGTGGGGACGATGAACTCCTCGACGGTGTTGGTCGCCGATAATTTTTGTGCTTCGAAAATGCCGGCCTTGCAATGACGCATGATTTGCTGGCGCGACATGAGAATGCCGGCGGCGATGATTTGCGCCTCGAGCTTCCGGAGTGTCATGGTGTGCAGCTCATCGCGCTGTGCCGCGTCATGACCGGACGTGTCGGACAACCCAATAGGCTCCGACATGGAATACATGGCAGCGCGGCACACTCGGCGCGGCTTCGTCACCAGTTCGAGATCCACCGAGGCCTGCGCGGGCGTCCGCCTTCTCGGGCGCCTTGCGGGCGCGCGCGTGTTACGCATATATTGAGCAGCATATTTAGTATGATACGTCAAAACTTTCAGTGCGGGTGCGAAGGTTCCAGGTGCGAGGGTGCAATGGGTTGTGCACGGACCATAACTCCGATCTTGCGATATTGTGATCCCGGTGCGGCGGCGCGGTGGCTGTGCCTCGCCTTCGGGTTGGACCAGCACCATGTTGCGGCGGCGCCCGCGGACGCGGTTCCCTACATCGCGCTGCAGTTCGGCGACAGTCGCGTGCTGGTGTGCCCCGTGTCGCAGACGGCGCTCGACGACCTGATGGCGCAGCCCGCGCAGGTTGGCGGTGCCAGTACGCAGGCTTGCTATCTGACGGTTGACGATCTCGATGAGCATCACGCGCGCGCCCGCAAGAGCGGCGCCAAGATCGAGCTCGAGCCGCAGGACGATGGCACTGGCGGCCGCTTTTACATGTGCCGCGATCTCGAAGGCCACCTGTGGACCTTCGGCACGCGCACCTATGGCGCCGGCCGCGATATCCCTTCGAGGCGCGGTGCGGTCGTGCGTCGCACGGCGGCATTGCTGGTGGTGTTGGGGGCCGCTGGCGGGTGGCTGAGCTATCAGCGCAATCACGGCGGCATGCCGCCGACGGCCAGTGTCGCGAGCGCGTCGCAGCCTTCCGCGGAGATCAGTGCGCTGCGTGCTGAATTGGCAGACGAGCGCGCCCGCCGCGCCGCGGTCGACCTCACCGCCAAGGACGCCGTAGACCGGCTCAAGCAGGAGCAAGCCGCACGCGCTGAGGCAACTCGGTCGCTGCAACGTCTGCAGACGGATCTAACGACGGCGCAGCGCGTACGGGAGGACTCTGATCGCGCGCTGGCAGAATCCCGCAAGGTGCTGGGTGCGGCCGAGCAGTCCGCCAAGGACGGCGCCGTGTTCCTGGCGCTGGAGAAGGCACGCACCGAAGTCGCACAGGAGGCCTATGACGCCCTGCGGCCCAGGATCGAGCAGTTCGAAGCTGCGGTACAAGCCGAACGCGGGCTGCGGGCGAAGGCCGAACAGGATCTCGTGGCGATCCGCGCGCAGCTCGCCAAACCCCGAGAGGGCCATCCGATCGAGCAGGGTCAGCAGCTGGAGCCCACCAAGGCCACGGTACCGGCGCCCCAAGGGGACAGTGCGACGCCCGATCAGAAGCTGGCGTTGAACCGTTTGCTGTTGGCGCCGCCACTTGCGGCGGACGCCGCGCGCACCGACCCGCGCCTGAACACGCCGTGTGCCTTGGCGGTTCGGGGGAAAGTGCCCTTGCGCCCCAACGGTCCGAATACCTGGGATGCCGCCAGCATCGCTCGGCTATGTCAGGGTGCCGAGAATTCGGCGGAACCCGGCAAGTGCTTCGAGAAGTTGATGAGCGGCCAGGTCAACTGGGGCGGCGGCACGGTGTGGCTCACTCCCAACGCGTTGGTGCTCTGCGGCGGCGCGCGCAGCGCCGGCCAGACGCTCGATTGCTTCACCAAGGGCATTGCCGATGGCCAGGATTGGCGCACCACCACCGCGCGGTGCCGAGGCAGATAGGGCAGACGCAGTCCGCTACCTTCAGCCCTGTACGCAGCTGCAATCTGGTGCGAAGGTTATAGATTCCGTCTTTCTGCACCGCAGCGCAACGTCAGGGCCACAAGCGGTAGCTTTGAGGGCCGCGAGCCGTTTTGCTTCGTGTATTTCAAGATACTCAGACGTAGGGAAATTCAACTCTGGATTGTGTTTCGACCAAGTTTGTACTCCGAGTTGAATTGATATGCATTTGTCCAAGAGGCCTAAGCCAACAGCGGGGCCACCTCGCCGCTGGCGTTCTCGTCGATGCGGTGCAACCGCACGAACGGGTCGAGGATCAGCAGGCGTGGCTGCAATCGGGCGACGGTGTCGGCGAGCTTGCGGCGATCGGCGTCGAGATCGAGGCGCAGCACGGGCGCCGTGATGACCTGGATGTCGAGATCGGCGAGCGCGACACCGGCGGCAGCCGCGATGCCTTCGAGGCGTCGACGGACAATGTGCAGGGCATCCTCGGCGGCGTAGAGCAGCACGCGGCCGGCGCGCGACACCGGGAACCGGCGCAGGCACGGCATGCCCGATGCGACGGCAACCGCGAGATCGAGCGCCAGGAACGACTTGCAGCACTTGGGCTCGCCCCCGACGATGCCAACAGCCTGCTCGGCCCACAGGCCGGTGACGAGCCAGCGGTGCTCCTCGGCGCGCTCGGCCAGTCGCCATGCCAGTTCGACCGGGAGCTGGCTCATCGCCGCTGCCTCGCCGTCTTCGCCTCAGGGACAGGCGGCGCGGCGCACATCTCCAGGAACAGCTTCTCGTCGATGTGGCGGGCCTCGCGCTGTGCGGCGACATCGAGCAACTCGCCGGCAATGTTCATGAGCGCACGCGGGTTGCCCTGCGCGTGGTCGCACAGGGTAGCGACCAGCTCGGGCGTCATCAGCTTGACGGCGCCGGCCTTCTGCAGCGCGTGGCCGACGAGTTCGGCCAGTTCATCCGGTGTCGACCGTTCCAGCGCCAGACGCACGCGCATGCGGCTGTTGAGCGGCATCAGCTCGTCGGAGCGCAGCTGTTCCAGCAATCGGCCGTCGCCGGCGAGCACGACGGTCAGCAGGATGTGGCTGTCGAGGCGGGTCGACGAGAGCAGCCGCAACTCAGCCAGTACGGCCGCCTGCATCTCCTGGGCCTCATCGACGATCAGGACGGGGCGCGACAACGCCGCATCGATGTGGGTCTGCCAGCGATCACGCAGCAGCTTGGCGCCACCCCAGCGGTTGGCCGGCCGCAGCTCGACGCCGAACAGATCGCCCATCTCGCGGTAGAAGTCGGTCAAGCCGGCTTGTGGGCGCGAGAGGATACCGACCTTGACGTCACGCTTGGCTTCGAGCCGCTCGGCGAGGATGCGCAGGGTCACGGACTTGCCGGTGCCGGGCGCACCGGTGACAAGGGCAAAGCCGCCTTCGCCGACCAGCTGCTCGGCGCGCCAGCAGAAGGACTCGGTTCGGCGCGACACGTGCAGGGCCTCGACCGGCACGTCGGGGGCGAACGGATTCCACTTGAGGCCGTAGAGGGCCAGCAGCTTCTTGTTCATGTGTCGTCTCCTTGTTCGTCGTCCCGGGCCTTGTCGTTCTTGGGCAGATAGGGCGGCGCCAGACCGGTGCGCGCCTGCGTATCGAGCATCCGGGCGAGCAGTGGCGGCAGGCCGGTCGCAGGCGAAACGGCTTGGGGCATGGAGGCCGTCGAGACGGAATCGAGCGTGCGGCGCAGGCCGCTGGCGTTGAGCGTCTTGTCTTGTGGATAGAGGCGGGTGAGCACCGTGCCGGTGCGCGCGTCGACGAAGTGCACGTGGGCCAAGTCCCACGATGCGTAACGCACCTCGATGCGGGCGAGATGCCGGTAACGGTTGGGGATCTCGAAGCGGCGACCCTCGATAACGATGCTGCCGTCGCTCTTTCTTTGCATGCGTTGATCGCTGCGCGTGAATGCGGCCCGCAGCGCGTTGCTGTCGGGGCAGTCCCGCGTGACAGCGGGTCCGGCCAGGAAGCGGGTGATCGGTGCCTCGCCGATCTCGGAGTGGCGCTTGCCGTTGTAATCCTGCTCGACCCAGGCTTGCGTCGCCTCGTTGAGAATCGACAGGGTCAAGTCCGGCACATGCTCCAGCATGGCCATGAGGCGCCCCTCGACGGGTCCCCAGAAGGCCTCCTGCTTGGCGTTCTGGTAGGGACTATAAGGGAGCGTCGTCTGGTGCAGGATGCCGAGGCGGTTGAGGCCCTTGGCTGATCTCGGCCGCCGTCATGGCGGCGCCGTTGTCGCTCAAGGCTGATCGTGGCAGGCCGCGCTTCTGGAACGCCTGTGACAGGCCATGGGCGATGACCTCCGCCGTCTCGGCCAGATACCACTGCAGGTGACAGGCGAGCCGCGAGCGATCATCGATCACGCCGAACAGGATCGGCGTCGCCCATTCGCCGCGTTGGGTGAGCACCTTGCGCGAGCCATGGTGACAGTCCCAGTGCCAAAGGCCATTCACATACTCGGCCTCATAGCTCCGGATCTCGCGATCGACGATGCGCGCTTCGGCGCGCTCGGCACCGTCGGTCGTGCGTGGCGTGAGGCGCCGGCGCTTGTCGAGGCCGTTGGCCTTCATGAAGCGGCGCAGCGTGGGATACGACGGAATCGGCTTGAGGTCTGGGTGCTTCTCAGAGAGGGCTGCGAGGTTGTCGTGGTGAAGCTGGATGCTCCAGCTCTTGTGCGCGGCATACTGGGCCAGCACGGCCTGTCGGACGGCGTCGCTGACCGCGTGCTGCTGCCCGGCATTGACGCGCACCTTGCGTCGGAGCACGCCGACGGGATCGGTGCGCTCCTTCAAGGCGCGATAGTACCAGCGCTCGATGGTGGAGAAGCCGAAGCGCACGGGCTGCGCGGAAGTCGGATGCTGCCACGTGCGCTCGCTGAGCTCGGTGATGGCGGCCTTGAGTGCGCCCTTCTCGGGCGGCGCGGCCAGCAGCCAGCCGACGATGGCAAAGCGCAGGTGCGCCCACCGTTCGTGAACTCGTGAACCTCGTGGCTGCTGGACCATGCCGGCGCTCCTCTCGATAGAGATCGATCAAGGGTAGGCAGGGCACCGAGTACAAAGCGACGAGCGTTCTCTGCGGGCCGAACCCGACCGTCACCGAGCCTGCATGCCGGCCCCTCCGGTGATGGGCCCGAGGAAGCGCAGGAGTGCGACGAGCGGTTCGGCGTCCTCACCGGTGAAGCGCTGGAGCAGCGAGGCCGGCAGCTTGTCGTTCTCGACGGGCGGCATGAACCGGGCGCGGGCGATCCGCCAAAATGGCGTTGCGGTGAACGTGTCGCGCCACCATCCGCGCCAGCGCGTCAGTGTGCGACGGTCGACGCTGACGACCTCCGACAGTCGCCCCATCCTTGCGTCAGTCACGCCGTGTTGCACGATCGCCATCAACACCACGATGGCCGCCATATAGAACCGGCGGCCGAGAAAGCGCACCGACGGCGGCGTCTCGCGTGAGCGGCATCCATCGACGGCGCAGCAGAAGCTGAAGCGCTTATCGTGATCAGGACCGAGGCGACAGACGACGGTCTTGGGGCGCCCGCGTGGCTGGCGCGGGAAGCGTGCGGAATGCAGCGCACCACCGCAGTGCTCGCAGCCCTCGGCCCGACAGGCGTCGGCAAGATCGCGATCGATGGCGAGCAGCAGCTCGTGGAATTTGGTGTCGGCCAGTAGGGTTGCGTACAAGGACGACGTCCTCCTCAACGGGAAAGTTGACCCCAATGGCCAAGCCCGGACGCAACGATCGCTGCCCCTGCGGCAGCGGCAAGAAATACAAGGCATGTTGCTTGACGAAGGATGAGGCGGCCGAGCGCGATGGGCTCGCCGAGGCCCAGGCGCAGCGCGATGAGGCAAGCCGCCGAGCGGCGCCAGCACGATCGCGAGGCGAGAGCGGAAGTTGCCTCTTGGCTTCGACAAGCCGAGGAGGAGGATCAGCTCGATGATGCGCTGGAAGCTGCCTCCAATGCCGTGATCGACCTCGTGAAGGCCGGCAAGCTCGACGAGGCCGAGGCCGCCTCCCGCGCGCTGTTGGCGCGCTACCCGGACGTGCACGACGGCTGGGACCGGCTCGGCATGGTGCACGAGGCGCGCGGCAACAGCCGCGAGGCGGCCGACTGCTACCGCAAGGTGCTCGACTTCCTCAGCGAGCATCCAGACTACACCGACGATGACGGCCTGTCGACGCTCTACACCGGCCTGATCGCCAAGCTTGACCCCGCCGCAGGCTGACCCCGCCGCTCGAGATCGGCGAGGGCGCGGAAACGGTCACCTTCGGCGACCGTGATCACGCCGCTCGGAGATCACCCTCAGATGCCGAGGCTGGGGTTAATGGTCGCTTTGAGCCACTAGACCGACACTGATGCTTGGTTCCCGGCTTAAGCAAGTTCCAGGGCATCCAGAGCTCGGCGCAATTTTCGGGAATGGTACCGGCGGGCTCAGTTTCGAGATTAGCGCAATTCCGGCCACAGACTTGTCAAATTTTGATGGACAGATAGCGGAGTATCGCGGGGGCGAGACTGTAACTAATCAGCTGACGCAATAGTCCCTTATTGCGGCGAGGCGGGGTGCGGTGCTTCCACATCTCTATGAAATTCTCGGTCTGCCCGAGCGCGCGGACAGTGCTGGGCTCTGTTCGCGTTGGCTGTGGAGGAGCGCAAAATCCCCAGTAAATCGGCTGGTCGAGAACCTGCTGCGGGCCCGCAGAATCGGGGGTTCCACGGCCAACGCGAACAGAGCCCAGTGCTGCGATCAAAGCCGCTTATCGCGCGCTGGCCAAGAAATGCCATCCCGATATGAGCGCCGATGATCCGACCGCGCAACAGCGCTTCATAGCTATCAAGCGGGCGTATGAGATCCTGCGGGATCCAGAGACCCGAACGGTCTACGACTTGAACCGCGCACGCCATCGCGCCAGCGTGAGGGCCAGGTTGCGCCACCAGATTGCGATTGGGGTTGCGACGTGCATTACGACCGTGAGCTTTGCTTTCGTCGCCATATCCACCATCGCGAACTGGGGTTCGTCTCCCAGTGAGATCGCCAGCACGGCAACGCCACCCCACTTCACATAACGTGACGAGTGCGAACCTCTAGTGTTCCGAGTTTGACGCTTGGTACCCCGATTTGATGGCTTCGAGTTTTTCGAGGGCGCGGCGTTCCTTGGCAAGGATTTCCGCGGCACTCTTGGTCCACACGTACGGCTTGGCGCTGGCGTTGTGGCGCAGCAGGTAGTCCTCGATCGCGGCTTCCAGCTCAGCCACACTGGCGAACGTGCCGCGGCGGATGCGCTTGCCGGTGATCTCGGCGAAGAAGCGTTCGACTAGGTTCAACCAGGACGACGACGTCGGGATGAAGTGGAGCTTGAAGCGCGTGTGCTTGTCGAGCCACGCCTGCACCTCGGCTGTTTTGTGGGTGCCGTAGTTGTCCATGATGAGATGCAGGTCGAGGTGTTTCTGAACGACGCGATCGATCTTCTTCAGGAAGCGGATGAACTCCTTGGCCCGGTGCCGCGGCTGGCATTCGCCGATGACGATGCCCGACTTCACGTCGAGGGCGGCGAACAACGTCGTGGTGCCGTTGCGCTTGTAGTCGTGCGTCATCGTCTGCGCGCGGCCCTTCTTCATCGGCAGGCCCGGCTGGGTGCGATCGAGCGCCTGAATCTGGCTCTTCTCGTCCACGCACAGCACCATCGCCTTGTCCGGCGGGCGCATATAGAGGCCGACAACGTCGGCGACTTTCTCCTCGAAGTGCGGGTCGTTGGAGACCTTGAACGTATCGACCCGGTGCGGCTTGAGCCCCGCCTCGCGCCAGATTCGTCCCACGCTCGACGGGCTGATGCCGGCCACCTTGGCCATCGACGTGCGGCTCCAATGCGTGGCGTTCCCCGGCGTTTCCTTCGCCGTCTTCGTCAGCACGGCGAGCTTGACCTCTTCGGCCAGAGCCGCAACCCGCGAGGGACGCGTCTTGTCGCGCAGAAGACCCTCCACGCCTTCCTCGACGAAGCGCTCCTGCCAGCGCCAGACGCACGGCTTCGATTTGCCGGTGCGCCGCATGATCGCGTTGGTGCCGTGGCCGTCGGCCGTCGCCAGCACGATCTCGGCGCGCCACACCGCCTTGCGCGAACTGTTGCGATCCTTGATGATCGCTTCGAGCCGCGACCTGTTCGTCGGGCTCACGTAAAGGCAGATGTCATCTCGTCTCATGCCCGCAGAGTGACTGATTTGCGGCGCCTTGGGAATCATCCGTCAGACGGGGAACACTAGTCAGCTCGGCTGCAGTTCCGGCCGCGCCAAACGCGAGATAGGAGCTTCGGTCTAAGATTTGAGTAACGGTGCATCGTCGTTCACGGTCAACCGTCGAGATTGACGGCTGTGGAAGGCTCGACAAACGCGGATGGAATGCATTCATCGTCGAGCCGCTCAGCGCGTAGCCGAAGTGCGTTCAAGGCCGGGCGGCTTTCGGCAACTTCCCATGTTCTGGCTCCGAGAAGCTCAGTTTCGCCTTCTTGGCTCCTATGCATGCGCATGAGTAGGCATAGTTTGATGCGTTGGCATAGCCATTCTCCAAACACCCCGTGGGTCCTGCACCACGAGCTTCTGTTCAATGAGCTTTCTGGCGACCATTTGCGTCAATGGGGGGAGAGCAGCAATATTCTGAGTGCTGATTACGAGTGCTAGAACTGATCTTTCAATATCGGAATTGTCCACGCGGGCGCACCCCATTTGGGTGCTATTATATTCGAATAGGTACATGTGATGGCATCCTCTTCCACGTGTGGCTCTACTTAGTGCGTGATCCGCAACGCCGATATCTTGAGAGCGATGTCGCGGAAGGCGGCCTTTAGGGCGTCACCACTTGCGGCATCGTAGAAGTGGCTCGAGTCGGTGGCGCAGGAACTCAGCATGTTCTTCGCCGTGGTGTCTGTGCCGAGATCGAAGCCGACTGTGTAGACCTTGATGCCCTTGGCCTTCATGGCGCTGCAAAGAGACAGCGCCTTCGGGTTTACGTAGGACGTAGACGCAGATGCGTTTTGATGGAGATTGTAGGCGCCGTCCGTCATCAGGATCGCGATCTTCTGCAGGCGCGGCTGGCCACTCGGGCCGAGCTCTGTCAGCTTGCTATAGCTGTCGGGCTTCGACGACCCGGTGAAGATCGTTCCCCACTCTGGCGAAATCAGATACCAAGCCCAAGCGGTGCCGAGGGCGCCGGCAGTACTGTTGGCAGCCACGAGGCCGTTGATCGTGCTATGCAACGTGGTCTTATTGCTGGTCAGCGGCACGATCTCAGAGGTCTCGGGGCAAGTCAGGTATGACGCGGTCTGCGCATCGGTTTTGCCTGCCGCCTTGAGGGCGTCGTAATACGATTTGACCCAGGAGCCTGCGCCGGGGACAGCGTCCGTGAATTCGGCGGTGCCCGTGCGCTCCACGACACACTGTGCCTTGGCGTAATTATCGGTGATCGTCGAGGTCGTCGTGGTGTAGATCGGCGTTGAGCCCGTTTGGTACTGCGACTTGTTCTTACAGCTGTTCTTCAGGACACCGTTATTATAACACGATGGCGGATAGGTATAGATTGGCGTTGTGCCCGTCTGCGTTGTCGTCGTTTGGGTGTGGGTGACGAGGTTCGGGTTCTGGTTCGTCACGGCTTGGAAAAAATTTCCGACGTTGACGGTTGAGGAGAATGGCGCGATGCCGACCCGCGACGTGTAGGTGCCTTGGTCGTCCCAGATCACGATGTTGATGAGGTCAGTTGCCGCAGCTTTGAGATCAACTAGTTTCTGTCCAGCCATCGAACCCGTGGTGTCGAGCATCAGACCGATCTCGACGCTTGAGCCGGAGTTGCCGCCCTGGGCAATCGTCGACTCGGCCTGGAGGACGTCGCCGATCGTTAGAACCGGCAAGCGCTCGACACGGACGATGCTGAGGAATGGCGTCTGAATATACGCCGACCCCTTCGCGGTGAAAGTTGTTGCCGAGTTGATCGCCTCAAATGCGATCGTGTCATCAACAGTGAGTTTCGACTTCATTTGCGCATAGTAGGCGTTCGCTGCGTTCACCGCGGCGGTCGCGTCGCCATAGGTCGTCTGTGCGGTACGACCAGCTGCCAACAGGGCTGCATCGATGGCCGCTTGAGTTTGGTAACGCGCGCTCAGCCAGCGCCCATAATCAACTGCCCCGCCTACGATTGACACAACAATGATCGTCATGAGAGCAAAGGTGATCGCAATATTGCCCTCCTCGTCGGTAGCCCAGCGACGCCATAGAGAGACCAAGCTCCCTGCGTTGCTTAGCTTAGACCCCGACGAGACCACTTCTGATGTCGAATTCACGGCGACCATGATACACTCCTGCGCAATCAATACGCGGCGCCATATTGATCACCGGTGCATTTAATGGTGGTAAAGGCGTCGCACCAATAAGTTTAGATCAACAATAGTGTGGAAACGAAATTGGTTTAATTTTATCAAAATGCGAAATAACGTTTGTAACCCCTGCGTACGCGCAGGCGGAGAGGCGGAATTTGGTGCAGGCCACCCTCTCATGGTGCGACAAGCGTGATACCGCCGCAAGCGCGATTAGTTTTCCTGAGATTGGGCCGATATAACGCGAAAAAGACGTGGCTTTCATCTTATTAGGCACTAGTTCAGGCTTTGAGGGTAGTGTGGACGTCACGTTGGAAACGTCGGTCACTCGTTAGCGAACTTGAGCATCACCGCCATGTTGTACGGCTATGCGAATATATTGCCTGGATGCAAAGACGTAGTCGCCGAGTGCACGGCATTGAGAGCCGCCGGATGCGTCGACGTGCGCATCGAAAAAAGGCGTCAGGCTGGAGTGGGGAGACTTAAAGTCCTTGCTGATCTGCTGACGACACTCCGAGCAGGTGATACTCTCGTTGTCACCCGCGTAGAAAGTATCTGCTCGAAAGCACTGGGTCTATCCAACATCATTTCCAATCTCATCATGCGCGGGGCGCACCTAAGAGTTACGGAGCAACCGGTCTTCGACACGGACTCGGCAAATGGCCATGTGGTCCTCGAAGTTCTGGCGATATTGCGGAAAATGGAATTGAATGTTCATAGTGGTCGCCCGCCAGTGATTGATGCTGTCGAGGTACGCCGACTACATTGCGTGGAAGGCCTCGGTCAAACTGCAATCGCCTCCCGCCTCGGCGTGGGTCGAGCTTCCATCTATCGGATTTTGAATACAGAGCGGAAACGTCCAGACTGATTGCTTGCGGCCAGGGGTGCTGCGATAGCATTTCCGAAGCGCCTGATATCGGCTTGGGCCTCATTCAATGTTGCGGCAACGCCCATACCTTCTGTGCAGAGGGAGAGGCTGCAATCATACCTATCCCCTTAACTCCGGAAAGCGCGGCAGGGCAGAGTTTTGTCGACGAGGTGGCGCATGGTCATCGGGGCGTGCACGACTAATTGCGCCAGCGTCCGGGCGGCGATGCGGCCGACGCCGTTGGTTTTGCGGCGGTTGTGACGGAACGCGAACTCGTCGAGATAGGCCTGCAGATGCTTACGGCGGACCGCGCCTGCGTGCGTGCCGAGCAGCCAGCGCTTCAGCAGCGACACCGTCCAGTGCACGCCTTGCAGAGTGTCGTGCTCGCGCCGCTCGGCATTGGTCTGCACGTTGGCTTCGTGCGCCCGCTCGCCGAGGCTGTTGGAATTGTAGCTGGCAAGGCCGTCGGTGGTGACCGCGGCATCGCCGGCACGCAACCGTCGGCGAAGCGCTTGAGTGTCGCTTCATCATTGTTGTCGGCGTGGGCGAGACGCACGCGCCACGTCGGTTGTTTCGGTCGCGACGAGCACCATCGATTTTCCCCCGCGCGTGCCGCCGACGAAAGCTTCATCGATTTGAACGCCTTGGCCCAGCGGCTTCGCGCTCGGGCAGGACCAGCGCGGCGCGCAGCTTGTGCAGCCAGGTCCAGGCGGTTTCGTAGGAGCCGAAGCCCATGATGCGCTGCAGGTCCTTGGCCGAGATGCCGTTGCGGCGCGAGGAGATCTCGAACACGGCGCGGAACCAGGTCTTGAACGGCTTTCTGCGTGCCCTGCAGCAGCGTGCCCGATGTGAGGCTGGTCTGATGGCCGCAGTCGGCGCACTCGAACAGGGTGCCGCCGCGCTCGCGGCCAGACCCGCGTGCTGTTGCAGCGCGCGCAGGCCGGTGTCGCCGCCCCAGCGCGCCTCGATCCAGTAGGCGCGGCAGTCCGCCTCGGTGGCGAACCGCGTCTCGAACTCCAGCGCCGTCTTCGGGAAATCCCGCCACAGATCGTCCTGGCTCTTGTCCGTGTGTGCCATGCGAGGCCTCCTCGTCAGAGGTCAGATCGCACACGATTGCGCCGGATGAAGGGACCCTGCTAAACCAAGAATCTCGGCTCTGTTCGCGTTGGCTGTGGAGGAGCGCAAAATCCCCAGTAAATCGGCTGGTCGAGAACCTGCTGCGGGCCCGCAGAATCGGGGGTTCCACGGCCAACGCGAATAGAGCCAGAATCTCACTTCTCACAAGATCGGAGAGCTTTTCAGGCAGGAGGATCTATCGCAGACAGTCGTACAAATGACCCGAAAATCTTCCAACGCTCGTAAGCGAAAGGTAAACTGCACTTGCGCAATTTGTGACAATCGTTGTGCGACTTTTCCGCGGTTCGCGAACCTCATATTATATACTTTGGAGTAGTGTCGCCAGGTCTTTGGGAACACGTCACAGGTACTCATATTATGGCAGTGATCAACGGCACCGCAGGCAATGACGTCATCGCGGGCACGACGCTCGATGACATCATTGACGGCGGCGCGGGCAATGACCGGATCAATGGTGGTGCAGGCAACGACATCATTTATGGCGGCCTCGGCGCCGATACGCTGACCGGCGACGCCGGCAACGATATCCTCTACGGCGGCGATGGCAACGACGGCTTCTTTGGCGGCGGCGGCAACGATACGCTGTATGGCGAAGCCGGCGACGACAACATGTTTGGCGATGGCGGCAATGACATCCTTTATGGCGGCGATGGCAACGACACTCTGAACGGTGGCACCGGCGACGACACGCTGTACGGCGGCGCCGGCGTCAACACGCTGATCGGCGGCGGCGGCAACGACACCATCGTGCTGGAGCTGTCCTCAGCGACGCTGACGGCGGCGATGCGCAGCGACCTCGGCACGCTCCAGACCTGGATGGCCGAGCAGGCCGCAGCGGCCGGTTCTCTTGCCGCCCAGAGCGCGCAGACCACCGGCGCCAGCCTCACGCTTTCCGCGTTGGGCGTCACGGTCAGCCTGATCGAAGGCGTCAAGGTCATGCTCGACGGCGTCGAAAAGCCGATCAGCTTCTTCCTCAATCAGGCACCGGTCGCAAATGCCGCCGTTGCCGTCTCGACGCAGGAAGACACCGCCTTCACCGCGAGCATCGGCGCGACCGAGCCGGACGGCGACACGCTCAGCTATTCGCTGGCCCAAGGTCCAGCCCACGGCGCTCTGGCGCTCAACGCCGCGACCGGCGCCTACACCTACACGCCCGGTGCCAACTTCAACGGCGCCGACGTGTTCACCGTCGAGGTCGCCGACGGCAACGGCGGCTTGGCGACCCAGACCATCACCGTCGGCGTTGCCGCCGTCAACGACGCGCCGGTCGCCGCTGCCGCCGTCGCCCTCGCCACCCAGGAAGACGTTGCCGTCTCGGGCCAAGTCACGGCCACCGACGTCGATGGCGACAGCCTCGCCTACTCCGTCGGCCAGGGCCCCGCCCACGGCGCTCTGGCGCTCAACGCCGCGACCGGCGCCTACACCTACACGCCCGGTGCCAACTTCAACGGCGCCGACGTGTTCTCCGTCGAGGTCGCCGACGGGCACGGCGGCTTGACCACCCAGACCGTCACCGTCGGCGTCACGCCGGTCAACGACGCGCCGGTCGCTGCTGCAGCCGTCGCGCTCGCCACCCAGGAAGACGTTACCGTCTCCGGCCAGGTGGTCGCATCGGACGTCGATGGCGACAGCCTCGCCTACGCCGTCGGCCAGGGGCCGGTGCACGGCGCGCTGGCGCTCAACGCCGCCACCGGCGCCTACACCTACACGCCCGGCGCCAACTTCAGCGGGTCCGACGTGTTCTCCGTCGAGGTCGCCGACGGCAACGGCGGCTTGACCACCCAGACCGTCACCGTCGGCGTCACGCCGGTCAACGACGCGCCGGTCGCCGCTGCCGCCGTCGCGCTCGCCACCCAGGAAGACGTTGCCGTCTCGGCCCAGGTGGTCGCATCGGATGTCGATGGCGACACGGTCAGCTATTCGCTGGCCCAGGGTCCCGTCCACGGCGCGCTGGTGCTTGACGCCGCGACTGGCGCCTACACCTACACGCCCGGCGCCAACTTCAACGGGTCCGACGTGTTCTCCGTCGAGGTCGCCGAAGGCAACGGCGGCTTGACCACCCAGACCGTCACCGTCGGCGTCACGCCGGTCAACGACGCGCCGGTCGCCGCTGCCGCCGTCGCGCTCGCCACCCAGGAAGACGTTGCCGTCTCCGGCCAGGTGGTCGCATCGGACGTCGATGGCGACACGCTCGGCTATTCGCTGGCCCAGGGTCCAGCCCACGGCGCGCTGGCGCTCAATGCCGCCACCGGCGCCTACACCTACACGCCCGGCGCCAACTTCAACGGGCCCGACGTGTTCTCCGTCGAGGTCGCCGACGGGCACGGCGGCTTGACGACCCAGACCGTCACCGTCGGCGTCACGCCGGTCAACGACGCGCCGGTCGCCGCTGCCGCCGTCGCGCTCGCCACCCAGGAAGACGTTACCGTCTCCGGCCAGCTGGTCGCATCGGACGTCGATGGCGACAGCCTCGCCTACGCCGTCGGCCAGGGGCCGGTGCACGGCGCGCTGGCGCTCAATGCCGCCACCGGCGCCTACACCTACACGCCCGGCGCCAACTTCAACGGGCCCGACGTGTTCTCCGTCGAGGTCGCCGACGGGCACGGCGGCTTGACGACCCAGACCGTCACCGTCGGCGTCACGCCGGTCAACGACGCGCCGGTCGCCGCTGCCGCCGTCGCGCTCGCCACCCAGGAAGACGTTGCCGTCTCCGGCCAGGTGGTCGCATCGGACGTCGATGGCGACACGCTTGGCTATTCGCTGGCTCAAGGTCCCGTCCACGGCGCGCTGGCGCTCAATGCCGCCACCGGCGCCTACACCTACACGGCGACCGCTAACTACAGCGGGTCCGATACATTCAAGATCACCGTCGCCGATGGGCACGGCGGCCTCTTCTCGCAGCAGATCAGCGTCGCAATCGGCGCCGTCGCCGATACACCCACGCTGACGGTCGCCAACAGCCTCGCGTCCGCGGGCATCACGCTGAATGGCACGAGCGGCAATAATGTTCTAACCGGCACCATCGGCGACGACTTCATCTCCGGCGGTGACGGCGACGACACCATCTCCGGTACCGGCCCGGTCGCCACCAAAACAGTGGCACTGTCGATTGGCACGGCGTTGACCGACCTCGACGGCTCCGAGAGCATATCGTCGATCAAGATCACGGGCGTTCCATCGGGTGCAACGCTTTCCGCCGGCACTCACAACACCGACGGCTCTTGGACCCTGACCCAAGCCCAGCTTTCGGGTCTTTCGGTCACCTCGATCGCGGCCGATTTCACGTTGAACGTGACCGCGACGTCGCACGAAGCCGCCGGACCAACGGCAACGGCGTCGGCGGCACTCAATGTCACGTTCGGCTACGGTACCGACAGCGACACGCTCGATGGCGGCGCGGGCAATGACAAGATTGTCGGCGGTGCCGGCAATAACATGCTCATCGATGGCACCGGCAATGATCTCGTCTACGGCAACGGCGGCGACGATACCTTCCTCGCCGGTCTCGGCAACGACACGTACGACGGCGGCACCGGCTACGACACGATAAACGTCTCACTCGCCACGCAGAACACGACGGTCGATCTGTCGAGGGGCACCGCCTCCGGGCTTGGCACCGATAAGCTCGTCTCGATCGAGGGCATCATCGGTTCCGCCTCCGCCGATACGCTCACTGGTTCGGCCGCAGACAACCGGATCGAAGGCGGCGCTGGCGACGACAAGATCTCCGGCGGAGCCGGCAATGACACGCTGCTTGGCGGCGCCGGCAATGACCAGATCGAGGGCGGCTCTGGCAACGACGTCATTTACGACGGTGCCGGCAATGACACGGTGAACGGCGGCGACGGCGACGACTATATCTACGCCGGCACCGGCCAGGACAACAATGTCGGCGGTGCGGGCTTCGACACGCTTGATTACTCGAGTGCCACCAACGCTATCAGCGTCGATGCCAGCAAGAAGACGATCCTCGGGTTCACCAGCGACACAATGTCCGAAATCGAAAAGGTCATCGGCACCGCGTTCGACGACAACTTCGTCGGCGGCAAGAGCGCCAATTTCTTCGACGGCGGCGCCGGCAACGACACCTTCCGCGGCATGGGCGGCGCCGATACATTCACGGGCGGCGCCGGCAACGACACCTATGACTGGCTGGTCAAGGACGTCTTTTCCGGCGGCAAGTTCCTCGGTGCCGACATGATCACGGACTTTGGTGCCGGCGACACGCTCGACCTGCACGAATTCGTCAAGGCGTTCCCGTCGTCACCGCTCGACAGCGTCGTACACCTGACCAACAGCGCGCAGGGCACGCTCGTCTCGGTCCAGATCGGAACGTCGTTCCTCGACCTCGTCAACCTGATGGGGGTGCATGAAACGTCGGCCAGCCATATGCTGGCGAATGGTCAGATCCTGGTCTGATTGGCCAGCTCTGAACGATCCATCCGCATGGCGAGCCCCGCCTTCGCTATGTAGGCTGTGGCTTCGCCGATAGTGATATAAGCCGAGTTGAAGTCAACGAGGCGGCAAGCGCGGCGCTGGCGTGACCTTCACTACTCCTTCATCTCAGCAGCGGGCCAATATGGAGCGTTGTTCTGGTCAACTCATGCGCCATCTCGCCGACGGTTTGGTGAACCGCCTCGACAAATCAAAATGCCGAGCTTATCAGGCGTCGCAACGCGGCGGCGAGATCACTTGTACTCTCGTCGATGACCGGGTCTTGTTGGAGGGTGGCTGCCTGTTCTTCTTCGAGGGGATAGCCGAGTATTGATCCTGCCAATACGTGCGGTTTTCGAACTGCGCGATGACCGCAATGGGTCAGGGGCCGGCTTGAGCGGTGTTCAGCGCACGTCCGGAATGCCCTCGCTCGTGACTGTTCGTGCGACGATCCAACGACCTCGACGTGATGTGGCTGACACCGTCCGTCATGCCGCAGCGCAGCGCAACGTCGAGGAGGGCCAATTCCGGAAGTCGGCGCTATCGACGTCGATCAGCCAGGAATGCTGTGATTGCCAGAGCTTGGATCAATGCTGCCGCGACGAACAGGTAGGGGGCCGCGCCCGCTGACGTCGCGCCCATATTCGGAGCAAGTTCCCGGATCAATCCGAAGCCGGCCGGTGCGAACGCGTAGCTGGCTTGGCCGATGGCGATAATGAGGGGGACCACGCGCGGCACGTCCTCCTTCACGAATTCGACCTGCGCAATGAGCGGCGGCAACGATGTCGTATTGCCAATGCCCGCCCCGAACAGCACGACGCCGAGAAGCAGCAGGGGTACGTTGTCGCCGCCAGCGAGAAAGAACGCGAGCGATCTCGTGATTTGCACGACGGCGTTTGCGCAGGCGAAAAGGCGGCGATCCGCTCCGGCCGGCGTCAGCCAGCCAACCAGAGTTCGTCCGGCAATGGCTGCTGCAGTGGCAGCACCCGCTGCGACGCCCGCGAGTTGGGCGCCAAGCGCCGGCACCAGGAGCGAGAACAGGTGTGCAATCATTCCGATTTGCGCAAACAGGCCGAGCGCCATGCCAGACGCCAGCGTGATGAACTGGACATCCCGCCACAGTTGCTTGCCCGGGGGCGGGCGCGCTGACGCCGATGTGACTGAAACGGCCGCCGATCCAGGAGCGTCGCCATCCGGGGTCAAACCCATCTGCTGCGGTGTCTTAGCGAAAAAAACGTCGGCCAGAACCCAGATGATCACGATCATCACCAGGCCGATCACGGCTGCGGCCAATGGGAAGCCCAAGAGACCGATCGCCGCGACCCAGAGCGGCGAACATACAACGCCGCCGATGCTCGACCCGTTGTAGGCCGACGCGAGCGCTGCCGGGCGGGTTCGCTCGAACCACGGAGAGACGACCGCGTTGACGGCGGCTGCGCCCATCGTGACCCAACCTGCCCCACTGAGCAGCGTGGCCATGAAAAGATGCCAAGGCTCAAGAGCGACAGCCCAGCCGGTGATGCCCAAAGCCAGCGATATAGCGCCGGCCTTTGTAACCGTCGGTACGCCGAACCGGCGATAGAGCTTGGGTAAGTTGGCGATGACGAACGCGCCGAACAGGAAATGCACGGTAACCGCCGTCGAGACCAACGCCAGAGACCAGCCGCGAGCCTCGCGCACGGCGTGTAGGTAGACCGGAGGGCCATAGAATCCCAACCCCCAACCGAACATGGCGAGCACGAAAGCAGCGGCGACGACCCGCCAGCCGTAAAATGCCCCAGAGTTTCCGCGAGTTTTCACAGTCCACCCAGCCGCTAATCGTGCCAGAACCATTTGGAGCACTCGCGACGGCGTTCCGCCTCCGACCGGCCGATGTCGGCCAGCAACCAAGCGTCGAGTTGGCGAAGCGCGTGCCGCGTCTTGGCCCGACGCCACCAGACGCACAGCGACGACGTGCAGACGCGGCAGCGATCGGACAGCGGTACGTGCCGGGTGCTCATGGCTGCACACACTGAAGGAAACCGACACCGGATGTTACGGCGACGACCGAAGCATCGGACTGGGAGTCGGAGTAAGATGCTCAGCCGAACGAGGAGATCGAGGTCATGGCCAGCAATGCGATGTTCGCCGAAGTTGCGGCCCTATCAGGCGATCCAGCCCGCGCGAGCATGCTGCATGCGTTGATGGACGGCCGAGCCCTGACGACGACGGAGTTGGCGAAGGTTGCCGGCATCACGCCGCAAACGGCGAGCGGTCACTTGAGCCGGATGACGGCCATCGGCCTCCTGAGCGTCGAGAAGCAGGGCCGGCATCGCTATCACCGACTGGCAGCGCCCTCGATCGCGCGCATGCTGGAAAGCATCATGGAGGTGGCTGCCGAGCTGGAGCCTGATCGTTCGCGGCTCACGGTCGGGCCACGCGACGCAGCACTCAGGAAAGCGCGCACCTGCTACGATCACTTTGCCGGACAACTCGGTGTCGCCTTCGCCGATGCATTGATCGCACATGAACACGTCGAGCTGACCAGCGATGCGGGCATACTGACAGAGACCGGTATGGCGTTTCTGGGCGGGGTCGGGATCAATATTGAACCAATGCTTGCGCGGCGAACAAAGCGTTCAGGTCGCGTGCTATGCCGACCCTGCCTCGATTGGAGCGAGCGGCGACCGCATCTTGCCGGTGTCGTCGGCGCAGCGATCTGCCGGCACAGCCTGGACACGGGCTGGACCAGCCGAATGGACGGTACCCGCGCCGTGCTCATCACTTCAAAGGGAGAGCGGGTCTTTCGCGAGAAGTTCGGCGCGAAACTGGGGTAGGGAACGAACCCAGAGCGACTGTCCGCCCGGCGGCGGACTGAAGTCGAGGGACGCGGCGATGCTCGGTGATCACCCAAGACCGACCGTTCTTGCCACTGGATGCGCCAATCCAATTGCGGCGCAGCAAAACTTGGCCCGCTACGCTGTCGGTTGACGCACGCAAAAAGCACACGCCGTCTGATCGTCAGTGCCTTGGGAAGGCAGTTGTTGGCCCGTCGCGTCGGCCGGGGCAACGGAGGCTTTCGGACCGTTGCGACCGATGGAAGGCGAGGGTGCCGATCGCTTGGCGGACGACACCACCAGAAGAAGTCGCGATGACCATGATACCCAGCGCCAGCCAGGTCAACTTATCCTATGATCTCATCAAATGTCGATCTTCTCAGGAATCTCGCGGTCCTCCCTTGAGGCGTACTGCGACCTGGCGGCAGCATCGCTATAATAGCGGTGCGCGCTCTCCGGGCGCCAATCTCTCCGCTCCAAACGTGACCCATGTCGACCACACATACCCACGACGATCTTTTCCGACGCCTCACCACCAGCGCGCTCGAGTTTCTTCGCCGCGCCATGGCGGAGGTCGAGGCCAATCCGAAGTTCGCGCTCGTCCACTTCTGCGCCGGCCTAGAGCTTATCCTGAAGGCTAGGCTTATGCGCGAGCACTGGTCGCTCGTCGTGATGTCAAAGCCGGATCTTCGCAAGTTCCAGAGCGGCGACTTCGATAGCGTGGGTCTCGGTGCCGCCATCGAACGTCTCGCGACCGTCGTCAACGACCCGCTACCGAAAGACACGCAGATCGCCTTCGAAAAAATCGCACGGCATCGCAACCGCGTCATTCACTTCGTGCATGACATCGACGACGTTACCAAAATCAAGATGAAGGAGAGCATCGCCGCTGACATCTGTCTCGGCTGGTTCTTCCTCTCCCAGTTGCTGCAGCACTGGTCGTCCCACTTCGCTTTGTTGAAGCGCGACATCGTGAAGATCGACATCGGCATGCGCAAGGTACGCACCTACTTGCAGGTGTCATTCACGAGGATAAAGCCCCGGCTCGATGCGGCGCGAGCCGCCGGCCGAGCTGTCGCCGGATGCCCGAGCTGCGGCTTCGAGTCCGCCGTCATCAGTCAGCAAGAGCGCGCGCTGCATTCGCAGTCCTGCGCCGTGTGCCACTATCGCATGAGCCTTGTCGATTACGTCTGCGGCGACGGCTGCGGCATCCCGCACCGCTTCTCTGGCTATCACGCCTTCCAGCCGATCAACTGCGGTTGCGGTCACCTCATCACACAGGCCGACCTTCGTCGGTTCCTCGACGACGGACCGCGCGACGGTGAGCCAACCCGAATCAACTGCGGGGAGTGCGGTGCCGAGGAGACCGTCGTCCGCCACGGCGAGAAATTCCTGTGCGTCGAGTGTTTCTACGACAACTCCGACATCGGTACCTGCGACTGGTGCGGCGAGTATCAAATCGGCGGCAGCCTGCTCGACAGCGCCAAAGACGGCTGCGTGTGCTGTCTCGGCGCGGAAGACCGAGATTGAGTCACCGGGCTATTGGTGTCCGGGCTCGGCGTCTGGCGGCACGAGCATGCCGGTAGTGGTCTGATTGTCACCGTCCTCGTTGGTCGGTCGCGAATGTCAAGCGGACATCGACCATGGGCTTGGCTCTAGTGCAATTCTCGGACGGGCGCATGACTGCTTCCTCTGCACCGCGTCGATCAACTCGTTGATGCATCTCGCGATTGACCCACACCGACCGTCGTGCCGGCGCTCAACACTGGTGTTACCGTTGGGCCTTCAGCAATTCATTGGGCGTGGTGCGCCGCAAAAATGCGGCGCTGTAATGGTTCGCAGCCTCAATGGCAGCTTCCCACCCGGGTCCGTATTCGTTCTTTTTTCGAGGTGGGCCAGGACCCAACTCGTGCAGCGCAGCAAGATACGGATACGGATTGTAAATATGCAACAAACCTCGGCTAGGCCAGGGTGGTTTACAAGGGCGAGGGGCGGCGGCTCCGGCAACCGCAAATCAGCCCTTGCGGCCACTTTTCGCTCACACAATACAACCGATGCAGACCGCTAAAAGCCGAACCGGTCCCGCAGGCGCATTTCGATCAACTTAGCCGCAACGCCGACACGCCAGAAGCCGTGAAAGGGCATCGGCTTGATCGGCGTCACGGGCAGGTGGATCGCCGACGCCTCCTTGCCGAGTGCGAGCTTGGCCAACTCTGCGCCCATCACGGTGGCGAAGGCGACGCCCCGCCCATTGTATCCGAGGCAGGCGATGAGTTCCTTTCCGCGGTTCATGGATGTGAGGATACTGATCAGTCGTAATTGCAACCTGGCCATTCCAAGAATGGGTCCAGCGTACGCCTTTGAGATCGGGCCATAGCCTGACGGCATAATTCGTCAGATGCTTGAGCGAAGACGCATCGACGCCGGACCGCTGCGGGCCACGGCCTCCCATGAGCAGACGCCCCGCGTTATCCAGTCGGAAGTAGACGGTGATGCGAGCTGCCTCATACAGCACGCCGCCAGCGGGCATGATCTTTTTCGCGACCGCCGGATCGAGAGGCTCGGTCGCCGCGATCGAGCTGAAGGCAGGGACGACCGTGCGCCTCAGGCCGGGAACGAGGTCGCCGGTGTAACCGTTGGTGCCGAGCACGACCTTGTCTGCGGTGACCGTCCCACGAGGAGTTGCGACCCGCCAACCCTTGCCCGAGGCGGTCAGCCCAGTCACGGGCGTGTCACCGTGCACCTTCGCCCCGGCCTGGATCGCGGCCTTGGCTAGACCGCGCGCGTAATCGAGCGGTTGGAGGTCTCCGCCGCTGGAGTCGCGAAGGATGGCAAGATAGCGCGATGTGCCGGTCGCCTCGCGGGCTGCGTCAGCTTGGAGCAGCGTGACCGCCATGCCGCGCCGCCCGCACTGCTCAGCGAGCCGGCGCACGCTGTCCGCATCCCCCGGCAGGTAGCTGGCCCGCATGGTGCCGCCCTGGCGCGCATCGCATTCGATCTGGTGGCGGCGAATGAGGGTGAAAGTCGCCTCAGGGGCGCCCCAGGCGAGGCGAACCAGCTTGCCGCCGAGCTCAGGCCCGAACTCCTTTTCGACGTCGTCCGGATCCCATTTCAGTCCTGGATTGACCTGCCCGCCGTTGCGGCCGGATGCGCCCCATCCCGCCTCGTGAGCTTCGAGGACGACGACATTGGCACCCTGCTCTGCGAGATGGAGGGCGGTGGAGAGACCCGTGAAGCCTGCGCCGATTACGGCGACGTCGGCCCTGCAGTCGCCATCGAGTGGCGGCGTTGCGGGAGCGGGTCTCGCTGTGGCTGCGTAGAGGCTGGGCGGCAGTGGCTCGCGTGTCATTGCTCGATCGTGCCCCGTCATAGGCTGAGGTATCCGCGCCAGGATCGGCGCAGCACTGCTGAGTTGTACCAATTGTCAGCTCTGGCGGCTCGCACCGTCAAAGATGCGCAGCGGTAGCATGGCCGTGACCAAGTAGTTCGGATCGTTGGCAGCTTGGCTGATCCTCAGATCAGCTGCAACGCTGCATATAACCGCTGCCTGCTCGACGTCGTAACCGTACTCATGCGATAAATGCTCGATCATATTCATGAGAGCCGACCTCGCCGCCTGATTAAGGTCGGAGTGGGTCAGCGCGCCATCCCGCGCATAGGACTGGCCCGTCGTGCAGAATATGGGTGAAGAACTCGGTATTGGCAGCCATTCCTTGCGGCAGACCTGCGCGTCCCTGATGTTTCGAGCGCGCGCCATTCCCTTCCGGAGGCCAAAGCGGCACTGCAAGGTGGCCCCGGTCTCGATGCCGGTACAGCATTCGTTGTCGCCCTGCGCAAAATGTCCATCTCCTGCAGAGAAGAGCGCGCCCGGAACGAACACCGGCAGCAGGAGAACAGCTCCAGCCGAAAGCTGCTTCACGTCGATGTTGCCACCGTTGTCCCGAGGCGGAATGGTCCGCAAGCCATTTGCGGCTGCAGCAGGTACGGCACCCTTCGGCTGCGCCGGTGGCAGGGCCAGGCCGCGAACAGCAAGTTGACCCTCATACTCGAGGTAGTGATTCAGAAGGACGTGGGATGGGGCCACCCCCATTACGCCCATGAATGGGGCAGCGGGGATCGTCACACCCGGCAGATCAACGGAGGTTGCTGCCCCGTTTTCGATCTTCCAGCGAACCAAGAAGGTCTTGGAGATGAACTGCTTCAGGATGCCGTAGCGTGAGCTGCAGTTCGTGAAGCCGAACGACTGGGTGCGGACCTCCAGCACGTCGACCTCGAGGAGATCGCCCGGCTCTGCTCCATTCACGAAGACTGGGCCAGTCAACGGATGCACCCGAGTGCCATCGATCTTGAGAATGTCGGCGGACGTCGAGCCAGGGCTGATCTGACCGTCGCAGGCGTCCCTGGTCTCTAGCTCGACAACCTGCCCGGGTTCGACGGTCAGAGCTGGGGGCACGTCCGGATGCCAGCGGTTGTGCCCCGTCTGCGGTTGCCGACGAAGCGGGAGCGATCGGTCGATCGCGATCCGGGCATCGCAGTTGCTTGCCAATCTCATGCCTTCCATCGCCAAAGGCCTAGTCTCCGAACCAATTCGGTGTTCGCGGGCGTTGCGCAACCTATCCGCATTGGTTAGCCTACCGGCAAAGATGCCCGAAAGGAAGGAAAGGTCAGCATGTCTGATGTATCACGTCGTGCACTTCTTACGGGACTTGCCGCCGCTCCGGCCGCCATCTGGGCCGCGGAGCAAGGTCTCCTCTCGCCGGCACAAGCGCAGGCGCAGAAGTTCGTCTGGAGCTCCACAGCGGGCACTTGGGGCGACAAGCTGCGGGAGATCTTCATCGAGCGGCCGAACTTCGCCAATCAATCGGGCCTGGAGCCGACGCTGGCCGTCGAGCTCGACTCTAGTGGCCGCGTCGAAGGCAGTCGCAAACTGCGGCAATCCTCCCTTCGACGTCAGCAGCGCTGGGGAGCCGGAGATCGCCGTCACGCGCGGCGGCGGATGCCTGGAGGACTATGATCTCTCCGCCGTGCCCAACTTCAACGACATCTACGAAGGAGCAAAGTACGGCAAGCACTACGCGCCGTTCGCTATTCTCGCCTTCGGCATGGTGTGGAACCACAAGAAGGTGCCAGAGCCCGCGGATTGGACGATCCTCGCCGACAAGAAATATCGTGGACGGATTGGCGTGCCGGCGTTCGGTTGGTACGGCATGCCTTGGCTGCACGCCGTCAACAAGCATTTGGGCGGCACCGAGGACGACGTCACGCTTGGAATCAAGTTCATCTCTCAGCTGGTGAAGGAGAACGACGCGGTCATCATCGACAACGCCGATAAGGGAAGCCAGGTCTTCCAGCGCGATGAGGTCGACGTGATGCCGTTCTGGAACGGCCGTGCTGTTCGCCTCGAAGCGTCGGGCCTGCCCACGAAATTTAAGATGATCAAGAACGGCATCACCGTTGGCGTCGGGTTTACGATCCTGAAGGGTGCCAAGAACCAGAAGGCAGCAAATATCTTCGTCAACAACACGCTCGACCCGGCGCTGCAGACGGAGTTCGCAAACTGGTCGAAGTATCCGCCGACCAACAAGAAGGCAGTGGTGCCGAAAGACCTGGAAGCGTTCAAGCTCAGCGATGAAGTGTTCGCGCTGACCGCCAAACTCGACTGGGACAAGATCAACAAGCACCGCTCCGCGCACCTCGAGCGCTGGAACAAAGAGGTCTTGAAGTGAGGGAGGCCGGCTCAGGGAACAGCTCTCAGAAATGCGGACCCGGAGCAGTAATCCTCGATGTCGACGGTTTTGTCAGGCAGTTCAATCCCGAAGCGCGCGTCGGTCCGATCAGCTTTGAAGTGAAGGAAGGAGAGTTCTTCTCGCTACTCGGTCCGAGCGGCTGTGGGAAAACCACGACGCTGCGCGCGATCGCTGGTTTCGAACTTGTGGATGAGGGCGAGATATCTCTGCGGGGCAAGTCCATAAGCCGCACTCCACCGAACAAAAGGGGAATTGGACTGGTGTTCCAGCGGCCCGCGCTTTTTCCCCATCTCAAGGTTCGGGCCAACGTCGCCTTCGGGCTGAGGCAGCACAGAGTGGCCGGGGACGTCGCCGAGCAGCGGGTGCGCTCTGTCATCGAGCTCGTGGGATTGTCCGGGCTCGAGAACCGCCTGCCTTCGCAGCTGTCGGGCGGCCAGCAGCAGAGGGTTGCGCTGGCCCGCTCGCTGGTTCTCGAGCCGCCCCTGCTCTTGCTCGATGAGCCTATGTCGAGCCTTGATCTGAAGCTGCGCGGCCAGATGCGTGAGGAATTGCGCAAGCTGCAGCGGCGGCTGAACCAAACCATGGTTTTTGTCACCCACGACCAGACGGAAGCTCTAGCCATGTCGGATCGGATTGCCGTCCTGTCGAATGGCAGGATCGAGCAGATCGGCACGCCGCGGGAGATCTACAACCGGCCAGCGACGAGGTTCGTCGCAAGCTTCATAGGTGAGTCCAATCAGATCGACCTCACGCTACAGCAGGAGGGCCAATCCGATCCCTTCGGTGTAACGCCGGAAGGGCTGATGCTGACCTTGGGGCCGGATCGTCAAGTCTCAACTAAGAAGGCCACAGCAATCGTCAGACCGGAAGCCATTGAGCTGATGAACGTGGACGCTGCTCCCCAATCGAATTCGTTCGGCGGCATCATCATCGACGAGGAATTCCTGGGCGAAAGCACGAAGTATCGGGTCCGGCTCGACTGTGGACTCGAGTTGACGGTCTCGAGGAAGTTCGCGCCATCATATGTCACACGCCCGTCAGGAAGCATGTGCCAGGTCGCGATCCCGCCGCAGGCCATCTATCTCTTGGGGGAGTGACGCCATGACCTCATCCGATCGGCTGAAAATCTCCGGCGGGAATGCGGCCGTGCACCAGAACGGACTGACCTATTTTTTGCTCATCCCGCCGATGCTTTTCATGGTGTGCTTCCTGCTGGCGCCGCTCGCCAATCTGCTCATGCTGAGCTTTCTTACGCATTCGCCGACGTCACTCTGGACTCATGATCTGACGCTCGCCAACTACCTGCAGGCGCTCGACCTCTACTACTTCGATATCTTCGTTCGCTCTTTCCGGATCGCCGCAATCAGCACCGCATTTTGCGTGGTGCTCGGTTATCCGATCGCCTACTACCTTGCGCGCTGCTCGCCGCGTGCCCTCTCGATCGGGCTCTTCCTGCTGGTAATGCCTCTGATGGTAAGCACGGTTATTCGCGCCTTCGGCTGGCTGATCATTCTGGGCCGCAATGGCCTTATCAATAATTTCTTGAATGCCGTGGGCGTCAGCCCCTTGAGCATCGCCTATACCGAAACCGCAGTTATCATAGCCGTCGTCCAACTCGTCCTTCCGCTGATGGTGATCCCGATCATGGGAGCGATTGAGAACATTCCCATCCAGCTAGAAGAAGCAGGGTCCAACCTGGGCTGCGGCAGTTGGGGCATCTTCCGCGAGATCATAGTGCCTCTAAGCCTGAAGGGCGTTGTCGCTGGAATGGTGCTCTGCTTTGCTGTGGCGGTGAGCCTGGTGGTGACACCGGCACTTCTTGGCGGGCGCAAGGGGCGCATGGTTGGCAACGAGATCTACGATCAGGTGCTGACAGGGCTCAACTGGCCCCTCGCATCTGCCATGTCCTTGCTTCTCGTCCTTGCGATACTGATCGTGTTCGCCATGGGCGGCGTGGGCTCCCGCCTCTTTGGCGCTGGATCGAGGGCATAGCATGCTACTCGGTTGGAAGCTCCTTGCGGCTGTCGCGCTTATCTTCGCGGCACTCTTGGCACCGCTGGTCATCGTTCTTCTCGTTTCGGTCAGCCCCGGCGATCAGATTGCGATGCAGGGGGTCGACCTCTCCTTCAAATGGTACCGGACCTTCTTCTCAAAGAGCACGTTCTACAATTCGCTGTTCGTCGTCAGCCTTCCGCTCGGGCTTGCGGTGGCGGCGATCTCGACGATTCTCGGTACCGCTGCCGCAATCGCCCTCACTCGCTTCAAGCCGCCCGGCCACCGGGCAATAGAGGCGATTTCTGATGATGCCGCTGCTGATCCCCAGTGTGCTGCTTGGTGCGGCGCTTTACTTGTACTTCGCGCGCCTCCAGCTTAGTGGAAGCATCGTCGCCCTGCTGGTGGGCCACATCTTGATCGGACTGCCTTACGTCGTCAGGGTCGTCAGCGCCGGCCTTGCCGGAGTGGACCCGGCCATCGAGGAGGCTGCGATCAATCTCGGGTGCAGCCGTGTGGGTGCATACTTTAAGGTGGTCCTACCCGTCATACGCGGCAGCCTCGTTTCCGGCTTCGTGTTTGCGCTCATCGTGTCCTTCAGCGATATCAACGTGGCTCTGTTCCTATCGGGACCCAACACACAGACGCTGCCGCTGCAAATTTTTTCCGAGATTGTCTGGGGCGGGGATCCGACAATCGCGGCTGCGTCCGGCATCCAAATCCTGCTCATCGGAGGCTTGCTCATTGCCATTCAAAAGATCTTTCGGGTCCGGCTCTCCGTCAGCTAGTCCGGAGGGACGCGACGGCTCGAGTGTCGGCCGTTCCATCGCGGCGTTGGCGCGGCCACTCACACTCAGGCCTTCGTCGAGCGTTTCGCGCATCGAAAAGAGGGACCGGGCGGCGACCGTCTTCGAGATTGGCTCGGGGGCCGAGACGAAGCACGCCTTCGAGATGGCCGTCCAGAAGGCCATTGCCGAAGGCCGGCTGCGGCCCGGCGACCGCTTGCCGACCGAGCGGCAGTTGGCGTCCAAGATAGGGCTTTCTCGTACCGCCGTGCGCCAAGCCTTGCAGGCGCTCGAGCAAAAAGGATCCATCCTGCGGCACGTCGGACGCGGGACGTTCGTGCGCGAAAGCGCGGAAAATGCACGGAGCAATGCATCCTTCTCGCCAGCCGATATGCTCGAGCTGCGGCTCTGCCTTGAGCCCCAGCTCGCCAGTCTCATCGTTATGCGGGCCTCTGCCGCCGACTTGGCTCACATGAAAGCCATCGTCAAAGAAGGCGAGAGGCTCAAGGATTGGCTTTCGGCCGAGAGAAGCGATGTTGCCTTCCACGCTTCACTTTTTGCCGCCACCCACAATTCCGCGCTCATGCACATATGGGAGATGATCGCCGAGACGCGCCGTCAGTCGACCTGGCTGAACCTGAAGCAGAGCAGCTTCTCCATGGCGCGTTGGAAGGTGTACCAGGGGCAGCATCAAACCATCGCCGACAAGGTCGTTGCGCGTGACGCTAAAGGGCTCAACCAGGCCCTGATGGATCATCTGCTATTGGCCCAGGGTCGAATGCTTTGACGCGAGTAGAGCAGGAGCCAGACGCATGAGCGAGCCTTACGCCAGAGGGAGCTCTGCCGGTGCGCCGGAGGTCGTCGGAGCGATCGATTTACACGTGGACACCGTCCTTCGCATCCTGGATCTCGGGCATGACCTCACCAAAGCCCGGGACGACGGCTACATGGACTTGCCCAGGATGGCGGAGGGCGGCCTATCCGCCGCGTTCTTCGCCTGTTGCGTGGAGCAGATGCATGTGGCCCGCGGAACAGCATCGCAACGACTGGAGTATCAGCTACGTGCGGTGGAAGCCTTTTGCGCCGGCCACCGCGATCTCGTGGACCTCGCCCGCAGCTCCGGCGACGTACGGCGGATCGTGGCGTCGGGCCGTAAGGCCATACTGTTATGCGTCGAAGGAGGCCAGGCGATCGGCGAAGACATCGCGCAACTGAAGGCGTTGAGGGCAAGGGGCGTGGTCTACATCTCGCTCGCGCATTTCGCATCCAATGCCTGGGGCGATTCCGCTACCGACAAACCCATTCACGGCGGGCTAAGCCCGGTTGGCCGCGAGGTAGTCAGGGAAATGAACCGGCTCGGCATGATGGTCGACGTTTCCCACCTCTCGGACGATGCGTTCTGGCATACGCTTGCGACGAGCCGGCATCCCGTGTTCGCTTCACATTCGTCTGCGAGGGCACTGACGCCGCATCCGCGCAATCTCACGGACGATATGATCAAGGTGCTCGCCGAGCGCGGCGGCGTGATCGGCGTGACGTGGTGGCCGGAGTACATCTCCACTGCCTACGTGCGTAAACTGGAGACGGTCGCCAGTGGCGGTCACGCAACGGCGACTGCCGGCGCAACGGGACTTTCGGCCATATCGCAATTGCTGCTGGCACTCGGCGATGATGACGATGCCAAATACCATGTACTCGACCGTGCTGGCATCCCTTTCCCGACGCTGTCCGATGTCGTCGACCACGTCCTCCACGTCCTCGCCATCGGCGGCGAGGACTATGTCTGCATCGGCAGCGACCACGGTGCGGTAAATTTTTCAATCATTGGACTCGAGCAGTGCTCGAAGCTTCAGGCCCTCGCCGAAGCATTGCGCAATCGTGGTGTCTCGCCGCAAGCGACGACGAAGATCATGGGCCAGAATATTCTGGCGTACATGGATCGCGTGCAATCGGCTTAGGGTTCCCTCTTCTCAACCCAGCATGTTTTTCGACCGCAGCGAGCCGAGAAGCTCATCGAGCGACCTTGCGAAGATCTCAAGGCCGAGATCGATCTCCGCGTCGCTGATAATGAGCGGCGGTGTGAACGCCATCGTATGGCCTCCGACCGCCCGGGTATTGAGGCCATGCTTGAAGCAGATGCTAGACAATTCCTGGCCGACCTTCAACTTGGGATCAAAGGCGAGACGCGTCTTCTTGTCCTTGACGATCTCGGCTCCCCACATGAGGCCGACGCCGCGCACGTTGCCGATGAGCGGATGGTCCGCGAGAGCCTTCAGTTTTTTCTCGAGCCTGCGTCCGCGCTCAGCCGCCCTCGGTATGAGTTTATCTTCCTCGTAAATGCGCAGCGTCTCGCAGGCGACGGCCGCGCAGACGGGATGCCCTCCGTAAGTATAACCGTGACCGAAGACACCGATGCGGTCGCTTTCGCGCCGGACGACATCGTAGATGCGATCGCTGACGAGCAAGCCAGAGATGGGCAAGTAAGCCGATGACAGCGCCTTGGCGCACGTGAGGAGGTCTGGGGCGAGATTGAAAGTGTCGCTGCCCCACCAATTGCCTGTGCGTCCAAACCCGCAGATCACCTCGTCGGCGACGAAGAGGATATCGTGGCGTCGAAGCAAATCCTGCACCTTCTCGAAGTAGGTGGCAGGGGGCGGGTAGAGGCCGCCCGCACCCATCACGGGTTCGGCAAAGAACGCCGCGATGGTTTCCGGTCCCTCCCGCAGGATTGTGGCTTCGAGCTCCGCCACGAGGCGTGTGGCGTAGTCAGCCTCGCTCTCGCCGGGATTAGACCCGCGATACGTGTCTGGATGAGAGACATGCAGGAAACCCGGTAGCGGCAGACCGAAGCTCGCGTGCATGTGCGGCAGGTGGGTGAGGCTCGCGGCGACGACGGTGGTGCCGTGATAGGCCTTGGTGCGCGCGATGATCTTGCGGCGCTGCGGCTGACCCAGCGCATGCCAATAGTACCAAGCCATCTTGACGGCCGTATCGTTGGCCTCCGAGCCCGATGACTGGAACATCGCCTTTGTCAGCCCCTTTGGCGCGATCCTGACCAGGCGCTCGGAAAGCTCGATGACGGGCTCGGTCGTGCGATGCGCGAAGGTCTGCATGTAGGCGATGCGGTCGAATTGACGGTCCGCCGCGGCCTTCAACCGAGGCTCGGAAAAGCCCAAAGATGTGCACCAGAGGCCCGCGTGCATGTCGAGATACCGCTTGCCCGCCTGATCGATGAAGAAGCATCCGTCGCCTCCCGTCACGATGGTGGGCCCGAGCTGCTCGTGCAGTGCCGGGTTCGTTTGCGGGTGCATGTGGAACCGGATGTCGCGGTCCCTTAGGGTGACATCGGCTGTCATTAGCTAGCTCTCCGCTTGGCTTCTTTACGCGTGGTTGTCTGTTGGGCCAGAAATCCGCGAAAGACGGTGGACAGGTCTTGGCGGAGCATGGCCCGGAGGTTGGATGGAGTTGCCGTCTCCATCATCAGATAAAGACGGAAGCAATTGCGTGAGACGGCATAGAGGGATCGCGCTGCGCTATCAATATCAAGATCGGCGCGGATGATTTCTTCCTGCCGGAGCTTCAGCAGAAATGTCCTCAAGGCGTCAACATGCATGCCCTGGAAGCGAAGCACGCTGTCGCGCCATTCGGGCGAGGCCTTCAGGGCGGCCGCCGAAATCTCCCGCCAGATCGGCTTCTCAGAGATGTCGACAAAACCCTGCTCGACGGAGGCTTGCGCAATCTCGACAAGCGCCTCAAGCGGATCGGGCGGCAAGGCCTCGAGCATCGGTCCGAGCGATGCTCGCATCTGACGACGGTCCTCCTCCAGAAGGCCCAGCAGGAGCTCGTGCTTGGAAACGAAGTAGCTGTAGATCGTCGGCACCGAGACCTCGGCGCGTACGGCGATCGCATCGACGCTCGTCTCGTCGTAGCCGAGCGCTCGGAACAGATCGGAAGCCGACTGCAGGATCCGCTGCCGCCGGCCTTCGCGGTGGCGCTCGCGCAATCCCAATACCTCGACTTGCCCCATAGTCTGCTGCACCTCGTTGTCGAGCTTCTCGAACGTTTCTTAGTCGACTAAAATATTTTAGTATAGTAAAGTTTTTGAACCAAGGCTCCCCTTGCTTGGAAGGGGATGAAAATGAAATCCTAGGAGGAGCTTCATTCATGCGACACGCCTCGATATCGCGCCGCGCGGTCATGGCCGGTGGCCTCTCGCTCCCGGTCACAATGGTCGCGGGCACAGCCCGAGCACAGCAGTCCGCAATGGTGCTGATCGCCGTCTACGCCGGCCAGGATGTCAAGCTCTGGGATCGCGTCGTCGCGCAGCCCTTCAACAAGGACGCCCCTTTCAAGATCGAGATTTTCGAATCGCCCATGCCTGCGGTGGCCGTCGCGCAGTCCGCCGGAGCCCCGCCCTTCAATGTCGCACTGATGAACTCGGCGCAGGCTTACGACCTGCACCTCAAGGGCCTACTCACGGAGCTGACCGAGGCGGATGTGCCCGCCATCAAGTCAATCCCGAAGTCCATGTGGCCCATGACCAAGAGCGGCGGGATACTTGGGGTCCCGATCCACTTTTCTCTTTATGTCGTCGCTTACAATAAGGATCTCGCAAAGGCGTCGGATTTCCAGTCCTGGAACGCGCTGATCGACAAGAAGTGGAACAAGCAGGTGTCGCTGACGCGGCCTGCAATCCTTGCGCGCAACGACCTCACCTTGTTCTCGAAGGTGTTCGGCGGCAGCGATACCAATGTCGAACCGGGCTACGACTTCATCGCCAAGTTGGTGTCAAACGCGCTCAACGTCTACACGTCGATGGCGTCGCTGATGTCCCAGATGGGACGAGGAGAGGTGGTGGCGGCGCCGTTCTTTTACGACGAGGTCATGCACCTGCATCATCAGGGCGTGAAGAACATCGACTTCGTCATTCCGAAGGAAGGTGCGCTTGTCATCCCCTATCTCGTTGCCATCCCGAAGGGGGCGAAGAATACGGATGAGGCCAAGAAGCTGCTCAACGCCCTGATCGAGCCCAAGTACCAGGTGCCGTTCCTTGTCGAGAGCGGTCTTTTGCCCACCAATCCTTCGGTGCCACTTTCGCCGGAGATCGAAGCCTCTCTCGGTGGGAAACTCGATACGATCATGGCGCGAAATGTTACGGCCGATTGGGCGGTCGTTGCCGCCAATCTCGAGGCGCGCACACGCAAGGTCGAGGAGATCATCAACAAGTCGAAGTAGGAGCCTTGCTCCTACTTCAGCTCCTGCAACAGCCGGTCGATCTTTCGGGTCTCAGCCTCGAGGTTGGACCCGATCGTCCACCAGTCAAGACTGATGTTGTGAGCCATGACCTCTTCAACGCTATTGCCCATCTCCTTGCGGAGGGACTCGGGGAGAATGGTGTGCTCGATTCATAGGCCAGACGAGGCTCGTTTGCGCAAAGGCAGCTTGATAGCGCGGCTCTATGATCGTATTCATCAACCGCATTGCGTCGTCGGGATTGCGCGCTCCCTTCGGCAATACCAAAAGATACGGAAGGATCAGGCCGCCTTCGTCCGGAATCCGCATTGCCACTGCAGTATTGCCGTTGCGCCGCATCATCGCGATCTCATTTGCGTAAAAGGCGGCGGCAATAACCTCGCCGCGGGCAAGCTGCGCTTCGACCGATGCCATCGACGTGTAGACGTTCAGGGCCTGCGGCACGAGCTTGCGCAGCCAATCGTAGCCCGGCTGGAGGTTCTGCTCGTTGCCGCCGCTGAGCTTGGCATAGAGCTGAATGTCGTAGGCTGCGAGGAAGTTTGGGCGGGTGATGGAAATCTGCCCCTTCCATTTGGGATCGAGCAGGCTCTTCCAGGACGCGAAGTCGGACGCCTTGGCCAATTCGGCATTGTAAGCGATGCCGAACAGCCCGAAGTAGACCGGCATCCCCATGAGCTTTCCCTCGGGCGTGCGCGGCCAATGCCTCTCAGGTATGTTCTTGATGCCGGGAATGTTCTCCGGCGTCATGAGCTCGATCAAATTCCGGCGGATCAATCCAGGCACCGAATAGGCCGCCACCAGCGCCAAGTTGAACTGCGGCCTGCCTTCCGCTTGCGCCACGCTCGCGGCCGGAAGCGCCGATTCGAACACGTCCGTCATGACGCCCGTCTCTTTCGTGTAGCGCTCGGTAACGATCGACCGCCAGGCTTGCGTGCCAAGTCCGGCGTATGTGGCGATGATGACTTTTGGTTCTTGCTGGGCAAACACGCGGGACGAAGGCAGTGCTGGAAGAAGTGGGGCAGAAGCGAGAAGGTGTCGACGGGTGATGCGCATGCGCGTCTCCTCTTCGTCGCTGAGAACCACGGCAAAGGTGGCAAGCAAGTGGAATGGGAGTCAATGAGCAGCTCAGTAGCAAAGGCATTTCAGCCGTGCCGACACAGCACGCGGGTGGCGCATGCCCGGTGAATTGAGGATTTCAGGCGTCAGCAAGCAATTTCCGGGTGGCGTGCAGGCACTTGATAACGTCTCGCTCAATGTGTCCAACGGAGAATTCGTCAGTCTCCTTGGCCCGTCGGGCTGTGGGAAAACGACCCTGCTGCGGATCGTAGCGGGCTTTGAGACCGCAGATCAGGGCGAGATCGCGCTCGATGGCAGGAGGCTCGACAACGTCCCGGCCTACCACCGGCCTGTTGGCATGGTATTTCAGAACCTTGCCCTCTTTCCTCACATGAGCGTTGCTGGAAATCTCGGCTTCAGCCTCAACGTCCGGCGCGTTGGAGGGGTCGAGACGCGCAGGCGCATCGATGAGGCGCTGGCGCTCGTCGACCTCGAGGGTTTCAGCACCCGAAGCATTCACCAGCTCTCCGGCGGCCAGCGGCAGCGTGTCGCGCTCGCGCGTGCGCTCATCTCCAAGCCCGACATGCTGCTTCTCGACGAGCCGTTGTCGGCGCTCGATCTGAAGCTGCGGAGACAGCTACAGGGCGAACTCAAGCGGCTGCAGCGGCACACCCACACCACGTTCATCTTCGTGACCCATGACCAGGAAGAGGCGATGGCGATGTCAGACCGCATCGCCGTCTTCCGGGCGGGCGTCATCGAGCAGGTGGGAACGGCGCAGGAGATTTACCGGCACCCGGCCTCGCGGTTTGTCGCGGAGTTCGTCGGCGAAACGAACATTCTTTCGGCACAGCAAAGCGGGCACGAGGTGCACCTTCCGGAGCTCGGCCTGACGCAGCCGGCCCCCGCCAATCTCACGATGGCGGTCGGCAGCTTCCTGCTATCGGTGCGGCCAGAGAACATATCGGTCTCGGCCAGCCCGGGTGGAAGCCTGTCGGGCATCGTCAAGGAGACGGAATTCGGCGGCATGACGCTGCGAGTTCCTCATAGAGATACCAGGCCGGAAGGCGCCGATCCGTGCCGCCATGCAAGCCGATCAGGCGGCCGAAATCGAGATTGGAAGAAAGGTGGCGATCAAGGTAGACCTCGCATCGGCCGCCGTGCTGGGAGAAGGCCGATGATCGCCCCTTCCGGCCTCGCCACCTCGCCGCTGACACGGCTCCTGCTCATTGCCCCGAAGGCAATCCTGGTCGCCGTGTTCCTGGCCACGATCGGCACGGTCGTCATCGGGTCGATACGCGATAACGAGGGACATTTCACCCTTGCGCTCTATGCCGATCTCCTGAGCAGTAGCACGATCCAGATCCTCACTTGGCGCACGGTCAAGGTGGCCGGGCTCACCACCATCATCTGCGCGCTCATCGGCTACCCGCTGGCGAGCTACATCGCCAATTCGAAGCGTCGCAATCTTCTTCTAGTGCTCATTATCTCGCCGTGGCTCACGAGCGTGATCGTGCGCACCTTCGGCTGGATCGTCATCCTCGGAAATCGAGGACTTCTCAACAATACGCTTCGCAGTCTCGGACTCACCGACGGGCCCGTGCGCATTCTGTTCACACCAATGGGAACGATCCTCGGACTCGTTCACGTCCTTCTGCCGTTCATGATTATCTCGATCCTGGCGACGCTCGTCCGCCTTGACCGCCGGCTGCCCGAAGCCGGGATGAGTCTCGGCGCGGGGCCATTCGAGACTTTTCTTCGCGTGACGTTACCGCTTAGCCTTCCCGGCGTGCTGTCCGGCTGTTCGATCGTCTATCTCCTCGCCTCGGGTGCCATCGTCACACCCATCCTGCTCGGCGGCCTGCGCGACACCATGCTTGGCACGCAGATATTCCAGGAGATTTTTGCACTCTATAACTTCCACCGCGCAGCGGCCATCGCCATGGTGCTCCTCGTCACCTCGCTCGTCGTCGTCATACCCATTCAGTGGCTCGACTCGCGTCTGCGCAAACTCTCGGGAGCATGAGGCGTGATGATGCGGCGCGTATTGTGGACCTCGCTCAATTGGGCACTGTTATTGTTCCTGCCGCTTCCACTCGCGGTGGTGGCGGCGATCTCGATTTCTCCCAGCCGGTTCATCAGCTTCCCGCCCACCGGATTCTCACTGGTATGGTACGAGCAGTTTTTTGCTTCCCCGCAATGGATGACTGCGCTTGGCATCAGCACCGGCATAGCGATCGTTGCTTCGCTCGTCTCCACGACAGCCGCCGTGATGGCGGCTCTGGCGCTCGAGCAGTCTCGCGAAACGACCCGCGGCGTGATTGAAACCCTGATCCTCGCCCCTCTCATCTTCCCTCACGCCGCGATCGGCGTTGCGATCTTCGGCTTCCTCGCCTCGACCTACTATCTGCGAGGCACATACTGGGGCATCTGCCTCTCACACACTCTGCTCTGCGTGCCATTCGCATATCGTCCTGTCGCGGCCGCCTTCCATAAGCTCGACCGATCTCTTGCCGAGGCAGCGATGAACATGGGCGCCAGGCCGGCTATGATCTTGTGGCGCATCACGCTGCCGATGGTCGCGCCCGGCATCGTCAGCGCGCTCCTCTTCACCTTCATCGTGTCCTTCGATGAGATCACGGTGACGCTATTCCTTATGGCGCCCGGCATCACGACATTGCCGCTCACCATCTATTCGCGTCTCGAGCAGAGCGGCGACCCCGTCGTCGCAGCAGTATCGACCCTGCTGGTTCTTCTGACTCTCGGGCTGGTCCTCCTGCTGCAGCGCACGATTGGGCTCGAATTGTTCGTGAATGCCGACGGAGACGATCGAGCAAAGTCGAAGTAGCGTTTGACCAGTTCGAGCCCTCCCCCATATCTCGCGTGCTTAGCCATTCCGTTTCGCACCAGCATTGAGGAGCTGTCATGAAGTCAATGCGTCCCACTCTTTATGGAAGCCGTCACGGGGTTTCCGCGGGGCACTATCTCGCAGCGGCTGCCGGCTTCGCCATTCTCGAGGCGGGCGGCAACGCGATCGACGCCGGGTGCGCCGCCGGCATCGCACTTGGCCGTGCTCCACCCCGACGAGGTGAATGTAGCGGGCGTCGCGCCGATCATGATCCGCACCGGACAGGGAAAGGTCGTCACCATCGCCGGGCTCGGTCATTGGCCGAAGAGCTTTCCAGCCGACCTCTTCATGCGCAAGTACGACGGCAAGATGCCACTCGGGATTCTGCGCACCGTCGTGCCCGCGGCGCCGGATGCGTGGATCACGGCGCTGACCGATTACGGCACTATGTCGTTCGGCGACGTGGCACAGGCCGCGATCCGCTATGCGAAGGAGGGGTTCGCCGTCTTCGAGTACCTTGCCGGTCAGATCAAGCACTACGAGGACGGATACCGGTCGTGGCCCTCGAACGCCGCGATCTTTCTGCCGGGCGGCCAAGTGCCAAAGGCCGGCGACCGGTTCATCCAGACCGACCTCGCCGGCACATTGCAGTACATGGTCGATGAAGAGCGCGTGGCATCGAAGCGCGGTCGCGTCGCGGGCCTGCAGGCCGCGCGCGCTGCCTTCTATAGCGGCGACATCGCCGCAGAGATCGTGCCGATTTCCATAAGCAGAATGGCGGCTATCTCACGCGGGAGGATCTTGCCGGGTTCCATTGCCGCTACGAGGAGCCGGTTCGCACCCGCTGGCGCGACTTCGAGGTTATCACGTGCGGGCCCTGGTGCCAGGGGCCGATGCTCGCGCAGGCGCTGCGTAATGATCGAGACCGCCGGCGGCCTCGAAGGAGCTGTCCCACAACAGCGCGGACTACATTCACCTGATCACCGAGATCATGAAGGCCGCCTGCAGCCGATCGCGAGTATCGCTACGGCGACCCGTTGTTCGTCGATGTGGGGTTGGACGAACTCCTGTCGCCGGCCCACGTGCGTGCCAGGGTGGAGGCCATCGACATGCAGCGCGCAATGCCGGACATGCCGCCACCATTCGGGCGATACCCGGCAACATGCCGCCGCGCCGTGCGCAAGGCGCGAGCGAGCCCGATCGAGCCCGACACATCCTACTGCTGCGCCGTGGATCGCTGGGGAAATGCGATGTCGGCCACGCCGTCCGACGGCTCATGGCGCTCTCCTGTGATCCCGGGCCTTGGGATCGTTCCGTCGGGGCGCGGGACGCAATCGCGTCCCGATCCTCGCCACCCGTCAGGCGTCGCACCAGGCAAGCGGCCGCGACTCACGCCCAACCCCGCGATTGCCGTGCGCGACGACGGCAGCGTCATGCCGTTCGGCGCGCCAGGTGGCGACGTCCAGGTGCAGGCGATGCTGCAGGTATTCCTCAACGCCTTCCACTTCGGCATGGATATCCAGGAGGCAATCGAGCAGCCGCGATTCGCCACGTTCAGCTTCCCGAACTCGTTCGCCCCTTACACCCACTTGCCAGGCCGCCTCAATCTTGAGGATCGCTTTGCCAAAGCCACGATCGAGGATCTGAGCAAGCGCGGTCATGATGTCGAGCTTTGGGCGGCATACTCCCGTCGCGCCTGCGCGGTGGAGGCGATCCTGCTCGATGCGAAAACTGGCTTCCTGCGCGCCGGCGCCGACTTCCGCCAGCCCGCATACGCGATGGTCAATTGACAGGCCGGGTATCGGGAGATCAAAGGATGGCTCGTGACCCGCGCTTCGATATCCTTTTCGAGCCGATGCGTATCGGTCCGAAGACAGCGCGCAATCGCTTCTATCAGGTGCCGCATTGCACCGGCATGGGGCGATGGTGGCCGACGCCGAGCGCGGCGAGCCGCGGCGTCAAAGCCGAAGGCGGATGGGCCGTCGTGTGCACCGAGCAGTGTGACATCCATCCGAGCGGCAACGTGCTGCGCCAGATCCGCTTGTGGGACGAGAAGGACTTGGCTCCTCTCGCTCGCACGGCTGAGGCCATTCATAAGCACGGCAGCCTCGCCGGCATCGAGCTCGTCCATAACGGCTACAAAGTGCCCAACTTCGAGTCGCGCGAAACCCCGCTCGCACCTTCTGCGCGGCCAGTCTATGGCATCTTCCCCGCGAGCGCGCGGGCGATGGATAAGTCCGACATTCGGGCCTTGCGGCGCTGGCATCGGCAGGCCGCTCTCAATGCCCGCAAGGCTGGCTTTGATATCGTGTACGTCTACGCCGGCCACGACCTTGCCATGCCGATGCATTTCCTCTCGCGCCGGCACAACCAACGCAGCGACGAATACGGCGGCAGCCTCGACAATCGCGTTCGGCTTCTTCGCGAGCTCCTGCACGACACGCACGAGGCCGTGGGAGGCAGTTGCGCCGTCGCGCTGCGTTTCGCGGTCGATGAGCTGCTCGGCGAGGACGGTATTACGGCCGAATGCGAAGGTCGTGATGTGGTGGCCATGCTCGCCGAGATTCCCGACCTCTGGGATGTCAACATCAGCGCCTGGGAGAACGACAGCCAAACCTCCCGTTTTGCCGAGGAAGGCTTCCAGGAAACTTACACGAGTTTTGTCAAATCGATGACGACGAAGCCCGTAGTCGGCGTTGGTCGCTATACGTCGCCCGATCGAATGGCGAGCCTCGTCAAGCAGGGAGTTCTTGATTTCATCGGTGCGGCGCGCCCGTCAATCGCCGATCCGTTTCTGCCAAAAAAGATCGAGCAAGGGCGCCCTGAGGACATTCGCGAGTGCATCGGCTGCAACGTCTGTGTTTCTGGCAATAACCTCGCCCATCCCATGCGTTGCACGCAAAATCCGACTGTCAGCGAGGAATGGCGGCGAGGCTGGCACCCGGAGCGCATGCCCATGTGTGAAAAGTACGAAGCTGTGCTGGTGGTGGGCGCGGGCCCGGCGGGCCTGGAAGCTGCGCGTGGGCTCGGGCAGCGCGGCTATGACGTGAAACTTGCCGAAGCCGGGCAGGAGCTTGGGGGGCGCGTGGCGCGCGAATGCCGATTGCCGGGCCTCGCCACATGGGGGCGGGTTCGCGACTGGCGCATCACGCAGCTCAATAAAATGCCGAATGTCGAGGTCTTTCCGGGGAGCCGCATGACCGTGGAGGACGTGCTCGCGGCCGAGTGCAGCGTCGTCGCGATCGCGACGGGATCGCAATGGCGCGACGACGGTATCGGAAGGCATCACCGGCGGCCGATCCCAGGTCTCGACCACGTGCCGGTCATGACGCCGGATTCCATCATGGATGGCGCGGTGCCCGCGGGACCGGTCGTCATCTACGACGATGACCACTACTACATGGGTGGAGTGATTGCCGAGCTACTCGTCCAGCGAGGCTTGACCATCACGCTCGTCACTTCCGAGGCCATGGTATCGGCATTCACCCAGTTCACTCTCGAGCAGGCGAAAATTCAAACGCGTCTGCTGAACCTAGGTGTTTCCATCATCACCGGAAACAACGTTGCCGCGGTTCACCGGAGCGAGGTGGAGCTTTCGTGCGTCTATACGAAAAGGCGGCGGCGCATCGCAGCAGGGAGTCTCGTTCTAGTGACGTGTCAGAAGTCTGATGATGCTCTCTATCTTTCCCTCATCGAGCGCCCCGAAAATCTCGAAAAGGCCGGCATCCGGAAGGTGGCCAGGGTTGGCGATGCGCTTGCCCCGAGCATCATCGCTGCCGCCGTCTGGTCTGGCCACCGCTTCGCCCGCGAGATCGAGTTGAGCGAACGCGACGAGGTCGCTTTCCGCCGCGAGAACGTGGAGCTCGCCAGTCTCTAGCTTTCTAACCTTTGAACCAGGACCGTCAAACGTGACTGATGAGAGCCGGCATCCTGTCCCCCCAGGGCGTGTCGTGAGGCTGGCACTTTCCGAGCGGCGGCCGTGTTTTGGCGGCGTCTCATTCGGCCATGCGGGGCCATACGAATATCTTTCCGGGCGGGCGCATTGCGAGATTGATCCGCGCCATAGGTTGAACGCCGGCATCACCAACCTCGAGCATGCTCCCACCAATGCGGCCGGCATGGTCGAGTACTTCGTCGATGTTGCGCTTCTGAAGCCGGTCGATACCAGCCGCGGCAATGGCTGGCTGTTCCACGAGATTCTCAATCGAGGCAGCAAGCGAGCCATTCACCAAATCAATGACGCGCCGGCCGTCAACGATCCTTCGAACGCGGAGGCTGCCGGCAACGGCTTCCTGATGCGGCAGGGCTTCACCGTGGCCTGGGTCGCCTGGCAGGGGGACGCATTGTCCGGAGAGGGGCGGATGCTCGCCGACCTGCCTGTCGCATCCGTCGATGGTCGTCCGATCACCGGCCGCTGCCGGGAGGAGACGATCGCCGATGCACCCGGGTCGGTGCGCGATGCTCTGATTATTGAGACATCGCCGACGACCTTCAACATCGTTCTGAGCTATGCGGCCGCAAGCCTGGATCGAGCCAAATCGACACTGACCGTACGACAGAATGAGCGCGACCCTCGGGCGGCTCCTCCCGACCTCAAGTGGCGCTACCTCGACGACCGGCGGATAGAGATTACGCGCCCGGCGGGGTTCGATCGCGGGGCCATCTACGAGTTCGTCTACGAGGGGCGCGATCCCATCGTCATGGGGCTCGGCTACGTGGCCGTCCGGGACGTCGTGAGCTTCCTGCGGGACGCCGAGGCCGATGAGGCGGGAACACTCAACCCAATTGCCGGCTCGATCAACCGCGCGCTCCTGTTCGGTCTTTCGCAGAGTGGCCGCATGATTAGAGGCTATCTCCACGAAGGTTTCAACGAGCGCGCTCCAGGCAAGCCCGTGTTCGAGGCGATGATGCCAGTCATCGCGGGAAGCCGGCGCTTGCTGATGAACGAGCCATTCTCGCAAACGAGCCGCTACTCGCGGCAGCACGAGGATCACCATTATCCTAGCAACAAGTTCCCATTCGCCTATACGAAGCTCACCGACCACATCTGCGGACGAACGGACGGCATTCTCGAGCGCGCTCGCCGGGGCGCGGTCGTGCCGAAGATCATGCACGTGGATACAGAGTCAGAGATCTGGTCGGCGCGCGCGTCCCTCCTCGTCACTGACACGCACGGTCAGGATATCGAACAGCCGGAAGAGGTGCGCGTATACCTCGCCGGAGGGCTACAGCACGGCAGTTACAAGCCGCCTGCGCCAGGCGTGACGCAGCTCGCCGCCAACCCCCTCGACTATGGATCGCTGCTCAGGGCATTGCTGCCGGCGATGCTGCAATGGGTCGAGAAAGGCCGCGAGCCACCCGCGAGCAGGTTCCCGTCGCGCACCTCGCGCACGCTCGTGACTCTTTCCGAGGCGAGGGCGCGGTTTCCCGCCATCCCTGGCATCAACTTTCCCGAGGTCATCAACGTCCTTCACTTGACGGACTACTCTACGGATCCACCGGTCGAGGGAGCCGAATACCCGGTCTTTGCGGCTGCGACCGACGCCGATGGTAATGCCATCGATGGGGCGCTCCATCCTCTCATCATGGCCCCGCGTGCGAGCTACACGGGCTGGTGTCTCAGAGCCCGCGGCTATGCGGAAGGCGAACTCTACAGCATCGCTGGCTCATGCATTCCATTCGCCGGTACGCGGCAGGAACGGGAGGCGAGGGGCAATTCACGACTTTCGCTCGAGGAGCGCTACGGAACCGAAGCCGATTGGCGGCAGTGTCTGAAGATCGCGTGCGAAAAGCTGATGGCGGAAGGCCTGTTGCTGAGGGAGGACATGGACCGGCTCTTGGCGATGAAGCCATATTGATCCTCCCACACTGGCGTGGTCCGACTCGAAGTGTGACTATTAAGTCTTTGGAGGACTTTAGGGCCGAGGACAAGACACGCTGGCCCGGCGGCAACGCGCCTCACTCCTCGACACCTGGACATGTCGCCGTGGCCCTCAACGAGCCTTCAGCCACTTGTCTCAGAATGCCAGTCAAGCGCGGGAACAAGCCAGATTAGAAGCAAAAGGCACACCAGTGATGCCGCACTGCAACTTCGGCAGAGTTGGGTCAGCAAGAGCCCTTAACGGTGTTCACTCAACTCCTGCAGCACCTCCGATACCGACCGTTCTCGATGAAGCGCGCTGCCGGTGACGCGATAGGCCTGAGAACGACCGTCACGCTGCGGCGCAGCAGATTTTCGAGATGGGCCAAGAGCGATCGAAGTCAGAGACTGATCATCAGACGTAGTGTGTTATTCAGCACACTTGATGCATGATTGATGCGATCAAATTTGCTGCAACGCATCTTGACGGCGTCGATGTCTGCGGCGACCGGCGGCTTGTAGATGTACATCGACCGCTCGGCATCGCGATTGCTGACGGACGCGATCCTAAGGCGGCAATTCGTCGAATAGGATCATTCGGCAAATGTTCACCCCAAGGCAGAAAT